>JBFWZH010000028.1:0-56791 GCA_050185585.1 Sphingomonadales bacterium
GATGGACCGGCTACTACGGGAAACCCGGTCCCGTCGTCATGCTCGAAGGATGGCTCGAACTCCAAGCCGCAAAACGCGCCATCAACAAACTCGGCATCAAACTCAATGTGTGAATCTGTTAGCCCAATGGGAGAGGGGATTAAGCGGCTGTTTCCCAACCCTTCTCCCCTTGTGGGAGAAGGTGGCGTCCTGAGCTTGCCGAAGGGCGCCGGATGAGGGGGAGCCGCGCAAGCGGCACGTCGACCAATGCGGTACAGCCCCAAGGGCTGCCGCCCTAGTCGCGCCAGAACGGATCGGCGGTGCGCAGGTCGTCCCATGCCTTCGACAGGGCCTTGTCGGAGACGTGGCCGCGCTGCTCGTGGAAGGTGAGCAGCGACGCCGTTCCCGAGACCACCGTCTCCTCGTCGCCGCCGGCCTCCATCAGCTGGGCGCACAGGCCCTTCGCCACGGTGAGATCGTTGAGCTTGCCGAGCAGGTCGAGCATCTCGGTCAGCGCCTCGCGGAACCTCTTGACGTCCTTGCGCCGGTAAAGGCTGCGGAAGAACTCGCTGGCATAGCGCAGCTTCTTGAGCGCAATGCGCAGCTCGTGCTTGGCCTCCGGTTCGAGGTCGTCGAAGTCCTCGCCCGCCTTCATCGCCTGGTCGAGGAGCCGGTCGAGCAGATGGCCCGCATGCTCGGTCATGGGCCGATTCATCGCCTTCATCCGGTCTTCCGACAGCCCGGCCCGCCAGCCGCGCCGCTCCACCCAGCCGGCGAGCCGCAGCGCGAACACGGTATAGGCGGGCGATGCCATGGCGACCCGCGCGTCGGCGTAGCTGGCGTCCCGCATTCGGACGGCGCCCTCGCGCAGCGCCCGGAGACCGCGGTGCTCGGGCCACAGCTCCATCACCGGCGGCAGGGTTTCCAGCAGGAACACGTCCCAGTCGCGGGCGGGACCCAGGCTGTTCGCCGCCCATTTCGACTGCTCCCTGAACTCCTCGAGCGGCGGCTCGGGGATGAAGTCCCTGAAGAAGTTGATCGCCGAGCGCAGACGCCGCAGCGCCACGCGCATCTGGTGCACGCCCTCCGGATCGCGGCCGTCGAGGGCGCAGGCCTGGTTCGCCAGCCATTGCCCGATGCAGGCACGCAGGCTGTCGCGCATGCCCTCCTCGAGCGAGACGTCGTCTGGAAACTCCAGCTTGTCGGCCTTCACCGACGGCGGCGGGCTGTCCTCGGCCAGCCTGAAGCCGCGCGCGGACTTGGCGTCGATCGAAAGCTGCAGCGGCACCATCTCGGCCAGCCTCGCGCCCAGATCGAACAGGTCGGCGGGCTCGCCCTCGATCAGCTCCAGTTCGACCTCGCTCACCGGCAACTCCTGCCGGCCGGCGCGGATCACCCCCGTGTCCATGGCCAACTCGATGCGGCTGGGCTCGGCACGCCAGGCCGGGAAGCAGGCGACCAGGCAATTGCGCTCGACGTCGGTGGCGAAGGTCTCGGTGAGGAGATCGGCATTGCCTTCGAGTTCCGGCGCGAAAGAGGCGACGGGCTGCTCCCACTCGCCGCGGGTGAACAGGCCGTCGCCTTTGGTTTTCACCGTCTGGATGAACTTCTGGCCGACGCGCCGGACGCGCAACGTCATGCCCTTCGACCGCAGCTTGCCGGAGGGTGTGTCGTAGTAGCGGCTCTCGAGCCGCTTCGGCGCCGGCGGCTCGACGACGGAGGCCACCTCGCCCACCGCCTTCAGCACCGCCGGCAGGTCGCCAGGATAGACGATCAGCTTGATCTCGATTTCCATGCTCAGCGCGCGATCAGCCCGTTGTCCACATAGACCGGATCATAGGTGAAGACCACGGACGGATTGGGCCGGATCACCTTGGCCTTCTTCCCCTCGTAGTCCAGCCGCGACAGCAGGTCGGAGATCATGTTGATCCGCGCCGTCTTCTTGTGGTCGGCCTTGACCACGGTCCAGGGCGAGGCAGGGCTGTGGGTCTGCGCCAGCATGTCGTCGCGAGCCTCGCTGTACTCCTTCCAGAGCTTGTTGGCGACCGCGTCGATCGGGCTGATCTTCCACTGCTTGAGCGGATCGCGCTTGCGCGCCTTCAGGCGCTTCTTCTGCTCGTCCTTCGAGATGTCCATGTAGTACTTGAACAGCATCAGTCCCGAGCGCTGCAGCATCTGCTCGAAGAAGCCCACGGTCTCGTAGAACTCGCGCAGCTCGTCCTCGGTGCAGAAGCCCATCACCCGCTCGACCCCGGCGCGGTTGTACCAGCTGCGGTTGAACAGCACGAACTCGTCCGCCGCAGGAAGGAGGGGAACCCAGCGCTGGAAGTACCAGGCGGTCTTCTCCCTGTCGGTGGGCTTGCCGAGGGCGACGACGCGGGTCTCGCGCGGGCTCAGGTGCTCGACGATGCGCTTGATGGTGCCGTCCTTGCCCGCCGCGTCGCGGCCCTCGACAATCACCAGCACCTTGCGGTCGCAGGCGATGTTGTGGCGCTGCAGCTTGACCAGCTCGATCTGCAGCTGCAGCAGCCGCTCGGAATAGGCGTCGTCGTCGATCACCTGCGCGTCCGCCGTGTCCGTCTTGCTCATGCAGTCGCCGCCTTTGCCGTGCCGGATGGTGGTTTCGTTGGCCGGGCGCAGTATGTCATAGAATGCGGCACAGGCAAAAAGCCGCCGGAGGCCCGGATGCCAGCGACCGACCGCCAGTGGATCGAGACGACCCGAACGACGGGCGCGCCGCCGCGAGCCCGAAGGGTGCTGGCCAGCCTGGCGGTTCTGCTCGCCCTGATCGCCCTGCCCGCCCTGGCAGCCGCGCCGCCCGACCGGAAGATCGATCCGGCGCGTCCCGATTGCGGGCTGGCCTCGGGCATGGACTGCGGGCAGCAGCCCGCCGGCGAGGAGCCGGAAGACGGCATCCGCGAGTGGATGGCGGTCAGCACCGCCTTCCAGGCCTACGACTACGCCATGACCCTGAAGGCCGTCGAGGCGCTGGCCGCGAAGCAGCCGTTCAACGGCGACGCGGCGTTCATGCGCGGCTATGCGCTGATGCGGCTTCACCGGGACGAAGAGGCCATCGCGGCGTTCGACCAGGCGATCTCGCTCGATCCGCAGAGCGCGCTGGCGCTGTCGCACCGGGGCCTGGCGCGCGCCCGCCTGGGCGATACGCAAGCCGGCCTGGCGGATGTGGACGCCGCGCTCGCCATCGTCGGCGAGAACCCGGCCGCGCTTGCCTACAAAGGGCTGATCCTGCTGCGCGCGGGAAAGGAAAACGAGGGGCTGACCCTGCTCGACGAGGCCTCCGCGGCGGCGCCGGACTTCGTCTGGCTGCGGCTGGTCGAGGCCACCACGCTCGCCGACCTGGGGCGGCTGGACGCGGCGCTGGCCGACGCGGAGAAGGCGGCCGAGGCCGCGCCCGACGACCCGTCGGCCTATGGCGTCCGAGCGCGCATCCGGCTCGATCGCCGCGACGCCGCGGGCGCCATCGCCGACGTGGACAAGGCGCTGTCGCTCGGCGGCCAGGACCCGTTCCTGCTGGTGCTGCGCGGCCGGGCGAAGGCCGCCACGGGCGATGCCGAGGGCGCCATCGCCGACCTTGCGCTGCTGAACCGGCAGCATCCCGGCGCCGATCCGGCCATGAAGGCCGAGCTGCCGTCGCTGTTCGGCGACGGCCCCGGCGATCCGCTGCCGCGGCTGATGCTGGCGGTGCTGAAGATCGAGAAGGGCGACCCCAAGGGCGCCCGCGCCATCGCCGAGCAGGTGCTGGCCACCACGCCCTGGGCGCGGCCCGCGGTGCTGATGGTGCGGGCCTATGCCTCGCAGGCCCTGGGCGACTTCAAGCTGGCCCTCGCCGACCTGGACGAGCTGGAATCCAGCGTCGGCAAAAGCGCCGAGAGCCAGTTCATCCGAGCCAAGGTGCAGTGGGCCGGCGGCGAGCGGGAGACGGCGCTAGCGACCATCGGCAGTGCCCTCGACATGGCGCCGGGCGACGACATGTACCTCCAGACCCGCGCGACGTTCCTCTACGAGACCGGCGACCTGGCCGGCGCGTTGCCCGACTTCGCCGCGCTGCTGGCGTCCGAGGAGTACGGCGAATGGGCATGGCAGATGCAGATCCTCACCCTCTACTTCCTCGACCGCGCCGCCGAGGCGGCCGGGCGCGCCGTGCCCTATCTGCGCGAGGGCAAGCCGGTCGACGACACGCTGCTGCGCGCCGTCGCCGACATGGTGCTGCGGCTGCAGACGGGCGACAGCTGGGCGCTCGCCGACGATCTGCTGGCGGCGGCGAAGCCGCCATCCGAGGGCGAGGATTTCGAGCTGTTCCTGAAGGCCCGGTCGCAGGTCCATGCGGGCCGGCTTGCCGAGGCCGAGGCGCTGGTATCGCGCATCGGCGCCCATGACGTGCTGCTCGCCGCCAGCAGCGACGCGGTCTTCGCCCCGCTGTGGGACGCGCCGGCGCTGGCCGGCGCGCTGGAGCCGGAAGCCCTGTTCCGCCGCTCGTTCGAAGCGGCGTGGGAGAGCCACCGGCAGGCGCCCGAGAATCTGTTCGCGGCGGTCTACGCCATGGGCGTGCTGGCCGACATGGGCTGCGGCGAGGAGGCGACCGCGGCGGCGCGCCGGCTGATCCCGTCGCTGTCACGCTATGCCGAGCAGGAGCAGTTCGGCGTCGCCGTGTTCGAGACCATTGCCGGCGACGCCCTGCGCCGCGGCGACGAGGCGGCGGCGCTGGCGGCCTGGGACGAGGGCATCGCCACGCTGGGCGCGGACAATCCCTACACCCTGCCGCTGGCGCTCAACGCCGGATTCCTGCTGGTGGGCGACGGCGACAATGCCGGGGCGCTGGAGCGGGTGGCGAGGGTGGAGCAGGTCAGCCCGTCCTACGACTACGCCATCGTCATGGCCCATTACGTCCGCGCCCTCGCCCATGACGGGCTCGGCGACCGCGCCAAACGGAACGCCTCGCTCGACTACGCCGCGAACCATGCCGCCGACAATCCCGTCGCCGCGATCCTCGCCGTCGGCCTGCTGCGCGGCTACGGCGAGGCCGTGGCGCTGATCGAGGACCGCCTGCGCGAGCCGGCCGACGCCCGGCTGGTGCTCGACGTCCTCCACGTGCGGCCAGAGACTCCTGTCATCTCGGAGTTGGAACGCCGCGAGCAGGCCTTGCTCGCCCGCCTGCGCGAGGACCCGCGCGTGATCGCCGCGCTGAAACCGGTGGGCCGCATCATCACCCTGCCCGAAAGCAGGACCTGCCCCCTGAGCAAGCAGGAAATGGCCGACCGGCCGTTCCAGTACCCGTTCGAGGACGGGACGGTAACGGGGGAAGCGGGAGGCGGAATTGATGCACCATCACCTTAAGCCTGGCCATAACTTTGGAGCATGGACAAAGGGGCGACAGCCGCCCATATAGGGGTAGCGTCGCCTACGCGGTTTTGGAGAAGGGCCAAGATGAGCACCGGGAAAATCACCGTCTACGCCACCTGGGACGAGGAGGCGAAGGTTTGGTGGGCGCGCAGTGACGACATCGGCGGGCTGTCGACGGAGGCGCCGACCGTCGAGGACCTCATCAGCAAACTGAACGCCATCATCCCCGACTTGGTCAGGCTGAATGGACTTCCAAACGACGAAGCACCGGGCCTTCTCCCGGTTTGCGTCATTTCCGATCGCCTCATGCAAGTGGACATGCAAGCGGCCCCGTGATGGTCGGCTACACCCGCTCGGTCAAGAAGCTGCTGAAACAGGCGGGCTGTCGCTTCCACGAGCACGGCAAGGGCGATCACGAGACCTGGTACAGCCCTTTGAGCGACCGGTACTTCACCGTCGACAGCGACATCAGATCCAGGCACACCGCGAACGAAACCCTCAAGCAGGCAGGGGTCGACAAGGCATTCTGATGCCGAGAAACGGTGGTGTCCGGCGTTACGGTGCGCATGGACTACCGAACGTCCGGCTCAACTCCATCCGGCCAGTAGGTCTCCCTGATCTCCGCGCCGGCGTCGAATTTCGCCTGCACCTCCTCCATCTTCGCGATGGCGGGCGGCTGGCCGGAGAATTCCTGGAAGATCTTCTGGTCGTTCATGATCGCCTCGGTGAGCGGGTGCTCCTCGGACTGGGCGAGCATGCGCTTCATGCCGGCGAGCGCGTCGGGCGGGTGGCCGGCGAGGCGCTTGGCCCAGGCGAGCGAGGCTTCGAGCGCCGTGCCGGTCGGCACGACCCGGTTGATGCCGCCCAGATCGTAGATGCGCCGGGCTTTCACCGGCGCGCCGTCGAGCACCATCTCGGCGGCGACGGTGCGGCCGATCAGCCGGACGAGGCGGCTGGTGCCGCCGATGCCGGTGCCGACGCCGATGCGCACCTCGGGTTGGCTGAAATACACCTGCTCCTCGGCCACCCTCAGATCGCAGGCCCAGCCGATCTCGCAGCCGCCGCCCGACGTGTCGCCCGAAATGGCGGCGATCGAGACCACGGAGGTTTTCGACAGCTCGTCGAGGCAGCCGAACCAGCCGCTCGACGGGCCGGTGACCTCCTTGCGCTGGAACCGGTTGGACAGGTCGCGCAGCCAGGCATGCTCGAACCAGTGGCCGGGCACGCCCGAGGCCAGCACGGTGACCCGCGCGCCGCCCTCGCGCGCTTTGATGAGGGTCTGCCACAGCTCGTGGATGCCGGCGAACGAGCCGTGGTTGTTGATGGCGGGATTGGTCATGGTGACCAGCGCGACCCCGTCCGAAGGCCACTCGAGGCTCACCACGCCCATCAGCGGCGGCCTTCGACGTAGTCGGCGAGCACGTTGTGGAACAGCCGCACCCGCAGTTCCTGGTCGCACAGCACCATGCCCCTGAAGCCGTCGGAGCTCAGGCCCTTCTGCACCGCGCCGAGGTTGGCGCCGTCCTGCTCCAGCACCCTGGAGATGATCGGGTTCAGATCCATGTCGAGCACGTCGCGGTAGGATTTGGGCAGCCTGTCCTTCGGGATCACCCGGTGGGTGTATTGCGGCTTCGGCTCGCCCGGCGGGATGTGCCCCATGATGATCAGGTCGTAGTAGCACAGGTTCGGGTCGCTCTCGTGCGGCCGGTAGCGGAAGCCGGTGATCGATTCCGAGGTAACGTTCCACGAGACGTTGGGAAAGAAGGTGTAGTGGTAGACGTCCGACAGCTGGTCATCGCGCATGTTGCGGTAGGGCAGGAAGGTCGCCACGTCCTGCACCGCCCGCTTCGACCGCTGGATGGCGAGGCGCACGTCCTTCGGCGTCCATGACGGGTCGGGCTCCATGCCGCGCATGCCCATATAGGCGCGCAGCTCCGGCCCGGGCTTGTCCTGGTCGTGGTAGCGCGGGTCGGCGGTGCCGTATTCGTTGACCATGCGGCTGTGGATGCCCAGCAGCTCGACGACGGCGATGCCGTTCGACCACTGCATCATCTGCGGGTGCAGCGCCTGGAAATGATAGCTTTCGTTGAAGGCGTCGCAGGCGGCCTTCCAGTTGCACGGCCATTCGAAGGTCTTGTAGTCGACGATGTCCCACTTGCCGATCTCGTAGGGATCGAGATGGGCGGGCAGCGGGTCGAGGAACTCGAGCAGGCTCTCGCCGCCCGGCTCCATGCGGAAGAACACCCAGCCGGCCCAGCAATCCACCTCGACCGGCTCCATGCCCAGCTCCGACGCCGGCACGCCGCCGCTGAACTGGGGATAGGTCTCCACATCCGGGATGTGCTGCAGCACGCCCTCGATGTTCCACTGCCAGCCGTGATAGACGCAGTGGAAGCTGTCCACGTGGCCGCAGCCCTCGCCGTTCAGCATGAGCTGGTTTCCGCGATGCTGGCAGACATTGTAGAAGCCGCGGATGCGCCCGTCATGGCCGCGCACGAACACGAAGCTTTCCTTGCCCAGCGTGTAGGTGAAGGTGTCGCCCGGCTCGGGCAGGTCGCTCTCGCGGCAAGCCATGTTCCAGACCCGGCGCCACATGCGGGTCCATTCCAGGTCCATCCAGTCGCGGGAGAAGAAGCGCTCGCCGGAGATGCGCTCGCCGCCCAGGTCGGGCAGCGGCTTGGCGGCGTCGATGGGCGGCGTCAGCCGCACGATGTCCTCGCGCTTCGTAGCCATGAAGACGTCTCCCCGATATACTCCGACAGCATAAAAAACGGGGTGGAAGATTCAATGATTAAGCTGACGTTCTGCCTGCGCCGGCTGCCGCATCTGACTCACGAGCAGTTCCACGACTACTGGCTCAACCACCACGGCCCGCTGGTGCGCAGCGTGATGAAGGACATCCGGGTGAAACGCTACGTGCAGACCCATTCGCTGGGCGAGCCGGCGCTGTCGGCCGGCCTGGTCGCAGCCCGAGGCGCGCCCGAGCCCTATGACGGCATCGCCGAACTCTACTGGGAATCACGCGAAGAGCTGGCCGCCGTCGGCGCCGATCCGGCGGGGCGCAAGGCGGGCGCGCTGCTGCTGGCGGACGAGCGCAATTTCATCGACCTCGCCAATTCGCCGCTCTGGTACAACGAGGAGCACGAGATCATCGGCCGGGAGGAAACCCATGCGAGCTGACGGTGACTACGGCAAGGACCCGTTCGGCAAGTCGGTGCAGGAAGCCGAGTATGGCGACCGCATTTCCCGCCCCGAGGACCGCGAGCGCCTGGCGCCGCAGATCAGGCAGCTGGCCGAGCAGGGCTACGTGATCGTCCCGAACGCCCTGTCGCCCGCCCAGCTGGCGGCGATCCGCGCCGGCCTCGACGACGTCAACAGCGGCATCGGATTCGCCCGCAGCGCCTTCCTGGGCGAGAAGACCCAGCGTCCCTACGGCCTGCTGGGCAAAACCGAGGCGGTCTGGCCGCTGGCCGCGCACCCCGACGTGGTCGCCATCTGCGAGGCGCATATGGAGGACCAGATCCAGCTTTCGAGCCTGACCGCGGCGAGCCTCCATCCCGGACAGCCGGCGCAGACGCTGCACCGCGACGACGGCTTCTACAATTTGCCCGATCCGCATGGGCCGCTGTCGGTGTCGACCATCTGGGCGCTGGACGATTTTACCGCCGAGAACGGCGGCACGCTGGTGGTCCCCGGCTCGCACGAGCCGGCGACCGAGATCGAGCCGGATCGGCCGGCGATCAACGTCGAGATGCCGGCAGGCTCCGTCATGCTGTGGACCGGCGCGCTGTGGCATGGCGGCGGCGCAAACGTCAGCGAAGGTCTGATCCGCCGCGGCGTGATCATCCTCTATTGCCGCGCCTGGCTGCGGCAGCAGGAGAACCAGTACCTGGCCGTCCCGCGCGAGATTGTCCGCGAGATGCCCCGCGTGCTGCAACGCCTCGCCGGCTGGTGGGTGGTCGGCGCCGCCATGGGCTTCGTGGAGGGCCGCAGCCCCTTGAGGCTGCTGGATCACTGAGGCCGGTACTAGAAAGCACGGGGGGTTCGAGCTATTTTAGGTGCTCTGTTTTTAGGGATCGTCCTATGGCCGCAACGAAGAAACTGGCGACCGTCAAAGTTCTCAATTCGTCTGGCGTCGGCATGGCCGAAGCCAATGTGGACCACCAGTGGGTGGGATTTACCTTCGACAAGATCTCCGGCTACCGGGGCGAAAGTCTGAAGGAAATGAATGTCCGGGTCGGCGCACAGGTCATCGTGGAGATCGATGACGATGGCTCCGTCCTGAAAGTCGAATACGCGGCCTGATTCATTCGCTTCGTCGGCCATCGGCACTTGGCCGGCCATCCGGGGCTGTCTCATGCCTCAACTTGAACTCGATCCATCGGACTCGCAAACCAAAGGCAGTATTTCGCTCGCGCGTCCGGCTTCCAATTCGACGCGGAATTTTGGACGCTTTCCGAATACCGCTGATTGGTCGCCGGGAGACATCGTCCTGCTCCGGTCGGCCGACCCCAGCTGGATAAGCCGGCTGATCATGCGTGCGCAGGAAAAGAAGTACGCGATCGAACATGCTCGCTGGACTCATGTAGCCGTCTATATCGGTGACGAGCACATCTGCGAGGCGCTTCCCTGCAAAGGCGTTGTGTATCACCGGATCGACCACTATGTCGGCGCGCGCATCATGCGGGTTCGCCGGCCGCTACACCTGAGCGACGCGCAGCGCTACCGCCTCTGCATCGAGACCCTGGTCCAACTCAAGAAGCAATACAGCATCTGGAAAGCCCTGTTCGGCTTGCTTGGGTCGTTCACACTTCGATCCATCGAAAGCACGGCGCCCGTCGTCTGCTCCCAGCTATATGCGATCGCTTACGTGCGTGCGACCAATCTGATCCTGCTTGGTGAGGCACTGGTGACGCCGGCGCACCTCAGCGCTGCCGCCGAACTAGAGGATATCCCAGTGCATTGGGCGGTAATCGCGTGATCGTTCAGGGTCTGCGTGCCAGAGCCAGACCTACTCCCGCGCCGATCAGGAAACCACCGGTGATGCGGTTGCGCAGCCGGAACGTTCCCGCGATGAGCCCGCGCAGCCTGCCCGCCAGTAACGCCCAGATGCCGTCGACGGTGACGGCGATGGCAAGGAAGGTCAAGGATAGCAGCAGCATCTGCCCGACCGGATCGGCGGCGGGAGACATGAATTGCGGCAGGAACGCACCGTAGAACAGCAGTGTCTTGGGGTTCGTCAGCGACACCAGGAAGCCGCTTAGCCAAATGGCCCGGAAGCTCCTTTGCTGCGGCCTGATGCCCGCCATGCCGTCGGGCGAAGCGCGCCATGCCCTGACACCCAGCCAGACAAGATAAGCGACGCCGAGCCAGCGCAGCCATTCGAACCAGCCGGCGAGCATGGCCAGGACCGCGCCAGTGCCCAGAACGGTCAAGAACAGCTGCAGCACCATGGCGGCGGATGTACCGGCGACGGTCAGCAGTCCGTAACGCGGGCCGTGCGCCACGCTATTGGCGACGATCAGGGCCACGTTGGGCCCCGGAATCACCATCAGGAGCACCGTAGCGAAGACGAACCCCAGATAGAGTTCGGGCGACATCCCCTACCCCAGATACTGCTTCACCGCCTCGATGCCGGCCTGGGCGGCGGCTTCGTCGTCCTCGGCGGCGGCGCCGGAGACGCCGATGCCGCCGAGCAGCTGGCCGGACTTCGAGCGGATCGGGAAACCGCCGGGGGTGATGGTGAAGTGCTCGACCTCGCCGATGCCGAGCGGCCGGGCCGGGTCGCCGTAGTCGAGGTTGCCGATGAAGCGGGTCGAGCTGCCCAGCAGGCCGGCAGTCTGCGCCTTCAGCCGGGAATAACGCGCGCCGCCCTCGACCACGCCGGTTTGGCGGTGGAACAGCAACAGGTTGCCGCCGTCGTCGACGATGGCGATGCCCAGCGGCGGCATGCCCTTCTTCGCGGCATGGGATTCGGCGCCTGCCGCCATCAGCTTGGCAATCTCCAGCGTCAGTACCTGCTTCGACGCCAGCGCCGGCGGCTTCGGTTTCGATTTGGCCATGACTTCCCCCTTTTCCGTGTGACCGCAACACTATAGGGCATCGCGGCCATTGCAAAGCGTGGCCCCTTCGGGGACGATGATCGCCGTGTTCCAGAGGTCGCGCGAGGGGGGCGGCTGCCGTGATCGAATTCCGCAAGTTCCGTATGGGTTTGCTGGCGCCGGTGGTGGCGGGCCTGGTCGCCTGCGGCGGCGGCAGCGGCCCGGTGGCGAACCCTCCGACGCCGACGCCGACGCCTACACCCACTCCCACTCCTACTCCGACGCCCACACCGGTGCCGACGCCGACACCCACACCCGCGCCGACGCCGACGCCTACACCGGCACCCACCCCGACGCCCACCCCCACCAGCCCGTTCGACACCAACGAGTACCGGCTGAACTACGGGCTGGGCTCGATGAATGCCCTGGCCGCCTATGACGATGGCCTGGACGGCGGCGGCATCGTCGTAGGCGTGGTCGACAGCGGCATCAATCCCGCCCACACCGAGTTCGACGCCAACCTGTCGCCGCTCAGCAGGGACGTCGTCGCCGCCCGCAACACGCTGATGCCGGATTCACTGCACGGCACCCAGGTCTCGGGCCTGATCGCCGCCGAACGGAACGGCGCCGGCATCCACGGCGTCGCGTTCGACGCCACCCTGCTGATGGTGCGCGCCGACACGCCCGGCAGCTGCAATCCGGGGTGCAATTTCAACGACACCAATCTCGCCGCGGCCGTCAACTACGCCGTCGACAACGGCGCCAAGGTCATCAACTTCTCACAGTCGGGCAACAGCACGCCGACGGGCGCCCTGCTGGCGGCGCTGCAGCGCGCGGCGGACGCGGGGGTGATCATGGTGTTCGCCGCCGGCAACGACGGCAGCAGCCTGCCCGACGCGTCGAGCCGGTTCGCCGCCACCGCCGAGGCCAAGGGGGTCGGCATCATCGCCGGCGCCACCACCATCGGCAACGGCATCGCCAGCTTCAGCAACCGGGCGGGCACCACCCAGAACGCCTTCCTGGTGGCGCCCGGCGTCAACGTGCGGACCACCGACCTGGGCTCGGCGACCGCCGTGGTCGACGGCACGTCGTTCTCGGCGCCGATGATCGCGGGCGCCGCAGCGCTGCTGCTGGACAAGTTCCCCAACCTGACCGGCGCCGAAGTGGTGCAGATCCTGCTCGAGACCGCCGACGATCTGGGCCTGCCCGGTCCGGACAACACGTTCGGCGCGGGCCTCGTCGACCTGGAAGCCGCCATCGCGCCGATCGGCGCCACCTCGCTGCCCACCTTCGGCGGCGGCGTTTCGGCGAGCGGCAGCACGGTCACCATGGGCGCGGCGTTCGGCGACGCCGTCACCGGCGACCAGGCCGCGGCGGCCATGCTGCGATCGGGCATCATCACCGACAAATACGACCGCACCTATGTCGCCGACCTCACCGGGCGTTTCGCCCGCATGCCCGACGGCCGCTTCGACCTGGCCACGTTCGCCCGGAACAGCGTCTACCGGCGCGGTACGAGCGGTTTCGTGCCCGGCGTCGGCGCCTTCCAGATGTCGTTCACCGATGAGTGGGGCGCGCTGGACGAACGGACCCTGTTCCCCAACCTGGCGCAGGACCGGGGCTTCGAGAACCTGTCGTTCAGCTTCGTCCACGCCTTCGATGCGCGCACCTCGGTGGCGGTGTCCCACGGCGCGGCGTTCGCCGGCACCTTCGAGACAGCGCCCGAGGCCGGCGTGCTGCGCTCGGTGGAAACGGGCGGGCCCTACATGAGCTTCGCTTCGGACGGCACCGGCCTGTCGCTGCTGCGCCAGGTGGACGACCGGACCACCATCGGCATAGCCGCCGCCTCGGCCAGGTTCGAGCCGTTCGACGGCGCCGAGGAGGTGAGCCGCGAGATCGCCGCCATCCAGCTCCAGCATGCGGTGACCGACCGGCTCCTGCTGGGCGCCCAGTTCGGCGTGCTGCGCGAGACCGGCACCATGCTCGACACCTACGCGACCGGCGCGTTCGACGGCATCGAGGGGGCCACCACCCGCTTCGCTGGCATCAGCGCCGGCTGGCGGCTGGGCGCGGTGACCCTGGTCGCCAATGCCGGCCGGGGCTGGACCGCGGTGTCGGAGCACGGCAGCGCCCTGCTGCATTCCTATTCGGGCATCGAGACCTCGTCCTACAGCGTCGGCGCGGTATGGCATACGCCCCTCGCCGGCCACGTGCTGGGCTTCGCCGTCTCGCAGCCGCTGCGCGTCGAGAGCGGCCGCGCCACCCTCGACGTGGCCGTGGGCCGCGACTTCCTCAACGACGCGGTCATCTTCGACAGCCGGACCCTCAACCTGGCGCCCACCGGCCGCGAGATCGACGTGGAGCTCAGCCACTCGTTCTGGAACGGCGGCCCCATGAGCCTGCAGACCAACCTGGTCTACCGCATGAACCCCAACCACGTGGCGAGCGCCGCCGACGCGCTGCTGCTGATGTTCCAGGCGGATTTGCGGTTCTAGACGCGAAAAAGGGCGGCCCGTTGCCGGGCCGCCCTGGTTCGGTGACGGAGCGCCCGAGGGCTACTCCTTCTTCTTTTCCTGCTTCTTCTCCGGGTTCGCCTTGAGGGCGTAGAACAGGTAGTTGTCGCCCCGGCGGACGCGGACGAGGATGGTCGAGCGGCCGGACTTCTTCTCGGCCTCGATCGCCGCCTTCGCCTCGGCGGGACTCTTGATCTCCTTGTCGCCGATGCGGGCGATGATGTCGCCGCGCTTGATGTCCTTCTGCGCCGCCTCGCTGGTGCGGTCGACCTTGGTGACGACCACGCCGGTCGCCTTCTCGGGCAGTTGCATCTGCCGGCGGGTCTCGTCGTTGATCGCCGCCAGGGTCAGGCCGAGCGCCTCGACGCTGCCGCTGACCGTGGGCACGGCGTCCTTCTTCTGGCCGGTCTGCTCCTCGGCGGGCTTCTCGTCGTCGGGCTTCATCTGGCCGACCTGGACGGTCAGCGACTTCTTCGCCCCGTCGCGCCAGACCACCAGCGGCGCCTTGCGGCCCGCGGACGCATCGGCGACCGCACGCAGCAGGGTGCGGGTGTCCTCGATTTCCTTGCCGTCGAACTCCAGGATCACGTCGCCGCTCCTGACGCCGCCCTTGTCGGCCGGATCGCCCTCGACCACGTTGGTGACCATGGCGCCCCTGGCGGTCTTCAGGCCGACGCTGTCGGCGATCGCCTGGTCGACGGGCTGGATGCCGACGCCGAGCCAGCCGCGCTGTACCTGGCCGAACTTGCGCAGATCGGCGACGACCCGCTGGACCAGCCGGGACGGGATCGAGAAGCCGATGCCCACATTGCCGCCGCTGCGCGAATAGATGACGCTGTTGACGCCGACGACCTTGCCGTCCATGTCGAACAGCGGGCCGCCGGAATTGCCCTGGTTGATGGCCGCGTCGGTCTGGATGAAATCGTCATAGGGGCCGGCGTTGATGTCGCGGTCGATGGCCGACACGATGCCGGCGGTAACGGTGCCGCCGAGGCCGAAGGGGTTGCCCACGGCGATGACCCACTCGCCCACGCGCAGCGCGTCGGAATCGCCGAACTGCACCGCCTGGAGCGGCTTGGTCGGCTTGACCTTGAGCACCGCGATGTCGGTGCGCCGGTCCTGGCCGAGCACCTCCGCGTCCATCTCGGTGCCGTCGTTGAGGATGACGACGACCTTGTCGGCATTCTCGACCACATGGTTGTTGGTGATGACGATGCCCGAGGCGTCGAGGATGAAGCCCGAGCCCAGCGCATGGGCCTCCTGCGGCGGGATCTTGCGGTTCTCGAAGAAGTCGCGGAAGAAATCCGGGATGCCGGGCGGCAGCTGGGGCTGCTCGCCGTCCTCGCCGCCCGACAGGTCGGTGCCGCCCACTTCCTGCGTGGTGGAGATGTTGACGACCGAGGGCATCACCTTCTCGGCGAGATCGGCGAAGCCGTCGGGTACCGGCTTGGCGGCCGCCGGCGCGGCGAGCGATGCCACCGCGATGAAGGCCGCGGCGGCGAACGCCGCGATTCCCTTGGAAAAGCTGCTGTTCCGGAAACCGACGTCCGGCAATTGGTCTGTTGGGCTCACAAAGCCGCTCCTTTTCAGTGGACCTGGCGAGGGGAAACCTCAACGGGCGTTGGCCTCCGCCGAGCCGCGCCCGCCAGCGGGGCAAGGGTGAAATTAGGGGCCGGGGCCGGCGCTTTCAAGAAACCCGCGAGGCATGGCGGCACCTTACCCTCGCGCGAGCAGGACGACAACCAGCCCGGCCACCGCCGCGGCGAGGCCGGTCATCCGGATGGTCTGCTCCGGCTGGCGCAGCACCGTGTCGAGCATGCGCCGCATGGCGTTCGGCGCCACGGCGTAGAGAATGCCCTCGAGCACCAGCATCAGGCCGAGTGCGACCCAGAGATCCTCCAGCATCGACAGCGCGCTAGCGGGAGCCCAGGTCGCGGAAGTACTTGAAGAACTCGCTGTCGGGCGAAAGGATCACCGTGTCCTCCTTGCCGACCGCATCCCGGTATGCCTGCATGGAGCGGTAGAACTCGAAGAAGTTCACGTCACGGCCAAACGCGTCGGCGAAGGTCTTCACCGCCTCGCCGTCGCCCTCGCCGCGCAGGATGCTGCCCTGCTTGTTGGCTTCGGCGATGATCACCGCCTTCTCGCGATCGGCTTCGGCGCGGATGCGCTGGGCCTCCTCGGAACCGCTGGCCCGCCGGCCGGCCGCCTGCTGGTTGTATTCCTTCTGCATGCGCTGGAAGATCGCCGCGCTGATCTCGGGCGGCAGGTCCGCCCGCTTCAGCCGGACATCGACCACCTGAACGCCGAGGCGCTTGGCGTCGCCGGCCACCAGGTCGCGGATGCGGTTCATCAGCTCGCCGCGCTCGCCGGTCAGCAGGGTGTTGAACTGCTCGCTGCCCAGCACGCGCCGCAGGTTCGACACCACGGTGGTGGTGATGCGCGCGCGGCCGGTCGCCTCGTCGCCCTGCACGGTCTTGTAGAACTGCAGCGGATCCTCGATGCGGAAGCGGACCATGGCGTCGACCACCAGCCGCTTCTCGTCGGAGGCGATCACCTCCTGCGGCGGCAGGTCGAGCGCCAGGATGCGCTTGTCCATGTAGATCACGTCCTCGAACAGCGGCAGCTTGAAGTGGATACCCGGCTTCTGGACCATGCGGTCGAAGCTGGACAGCCGCAGCACGATGGCCTGCTGGGTGACGCTGACGGTGTAGATCGAGGTGAACAGCAGGAAGATCAGCACGCCGCCGGCGACGACGGCGGGAACGGTCCATTTGCGGTTCATGGCGCTGCTCCCTGCTGCTGGCGCTTCTGCACTTCCGGCAACGGCAGGTAGGGGATCACGCCGCCCTTGTTGTCGATGATGACCTTGTTCACGTTCTTCAGGATGTCTTCCATGGTCTCGATATACATGCGCTTGCGCGTCACGTCCGACGCCTGCCTGTACTGGTCGTAGACCGAGATGAAGCGCGCCGCCTCGCCCTGCGACCGGGCGACCACCTCGGCCTTGTAGGCCTCGGCCTGCTGGACGATCTGCGCCGCCTGGCCGCGCGCGGCGGGGATGACCTCGGCGCGGTACTTCTGGGCCTCGTTGATCTTCGCCTCGCGGTCGGCGCCGGCCGCCTGGACGTCGCGGAAGTCGTCGATGACCTCGGGCGGCGTGTCGGCCTTGCGCAGCTTCACGTCGGTGATGGTGACGCCCGCATCATAGGAATTGAGGGTGGTCTGCATCAGCGCCTGGGTCTTTTCCTCGACCTCGAGCCGGCCCTTGGTCAGCGCGGATTCCAGCGGCCGCTGGCCGACGATCTCGCGCATGGCGCTCTCGGCCACCGCCTTCACCGTCTCTTCCTGGTCCTGGATGTTGAACAGGAACTTGTAGGGATCCTCGACCCGCCAGAACACCTCGAAGTCGATATCGATGATGTTCTCGTCGCCGGTCAGCATCAGGCTCTCGGTCGGCCGGTTGGACTCGGTGACGGCGCCGCGGGCGTTGTCGGGGGTGGAGAATCCGATCTCGAGCCGCCGGACCTGCTCGGTGCTGACCTTGAGCACCCGGCCGATGGGCGCGGGCGGCGCCCAGTGCCAGCCTTCGCCGCGCGGATCGCCGCTGACCGCGCCGAACACCAGCACCGTGCCCTTCTCGCCCGGCTTGATCAGGAACGAGCCGCTGAAGATCCAGATGACGAACAGAACGCCCAGTCCGATCAGGATGCCGCGGGCGCCGCCGAAATTGCTCCCGCCCGGAAACAGGTTCTTCATGCGGTCCTGGCTGCGCCGCAGCAGGTCGTCGAGGTTGGGGGGCGTCGGTCCGGTCGGGCGCGGTCCCTGGCCCCATGGACCTCTGCCGCCACCGCCACCGGAATTGTTCTGCCAAGGCATCGGCGGATCGTCCTCCGTCAGGTGGTTGGCCCCGTACAATCCGGGGGTGTCGAATGCCACTCTATATAGGAACGGCCCTCGGGTAGACCAGAACCTCTTATCAACTTGTTCGCAACGTTCTATATCAGGCGCCCCGCCGGAAAGGAGCCCGCATGCCCAACGTCACGGAATCCGACATCGTCAAGGCGCTGTCCGGCGTCGTCGATCCGGCCTGCGGCCGCGACGTGGTGAGCGACGGCCGCGTCCAAGGCATCCATGTGCAGGACGGCCGGGTCCGCTTCGCGCTCGCCGTGCGGCCCGGCGAGGGCCCGGAAAAGGAACCGCTGCGCCAGGCCGCCGAGAAGGCGGTGGCGGCACTTCCGGGCGTGACCGGCGTCACCGCCGTGCTGACCGCCGAGCGCGGAGAGGAGCGCCGCAAGCCCGCGCCGCTGGCCGGCGAGGGCGCGCAGAAGGGCGAGGGCATCGCGCAGGTGAAGGCTATCGTCGCGGTGGCCAGCGGCAAAGGCGGCGTCGGCAAGTCCACGACCGCGGTCAATCTCGCGCTGGCGCTGAAGCAGTTGGACCTGAAGGTGGGCCTGCTCGACACCGACATCTACGGCCCGTCGGTGCCGCGCCTGATGGGTCTGTCCGGCAAGCCGCGCACCGACGGCAAGGTGCTGCTGCCGATGGAGAATTACGGCCTCAAATGCATGTCCATGGGCTTCATGGTCGACGAGCAGACGGCGATGATCTGGCGCGGCCCCATGGTGGTCAGCGCCATCAGCCAGATGCTGGGCGACGTGGCCTGGGGCGCGCTCGACGTGCTGGTCCTCGACCTGCCGCCGGGCACCGGCGACGCGCAGCTCACCATCGCCCAGCGGGTGCCGTTGACCGGCGCGGTGATCGTCTCGACGCCGCAGGACCTGGCGCTGCTCGACGCGCGCCGCGGCCTCGCCATGTTCGAGAAGGTGAAGGTGCCGACGCTCGGCATCGTCGAGAACATGAGCACCTTCGTGTGCCCGAACTGCGGCCACGAGAGCCATATCTTCGGCCATGGCGGCGCCCGCGCCGAGGCCGAGAAGCTGGGCGTCGACTTCCTCGGCGAGGTGCCGCTCGACATGGCGATCCGCGAAACCTCGGACGCCGGCACGCCCATCGTCGTCAAGGACCCGAACGGGGTGCACGCGGCAGCCTATCTGGAGATCGCGTCGAAGGTCGCGGCCAAGATCGGCGCCAGTGCCGGGCGCAAGGGGCCGAGTATCTCGTTCATTTGATTGGACTCGTTTTCGGTGGATATGAATGTCGGCTCCTTCTCTTTTGTTGTCACCCCGGACTTGTTCCGGGGTCTGTCGCCGACCGGGAACGGCCATAAACGACTTGCACCGCCGTCAGCGGCATACTCTGCAATGAATTTGACTGCACACGCACAGACCCCGGAACAAGTCCGGGGTGACAACCAGTAAAACGGCTTCAGCGCCGTTCCAGAACCACGAAATCATAGGCCGGGCCGCCTTCGGGCGGCGTGCCGGGTGTGCGCGAGACTTCTCGCCAGTGCTCGTTCAGCACCGGAAAGAACGTGTCGCCGTCGAAGTCGGCATGGATCTCGGTGAGGTAGATGCGGTCGGCGAGCGGCAGCGCCTGTTCGTAGATGTTGCCGCCGCCTACGACCATGATCTCGTCGGTCTCATTGCCGGCGGCAATGGCGCGGGCCAGCTTCAGGGCCTCGTGCAGGTCGTGGGTGACGGTGATGCCTTCCGCGTTCAGCGTGCCGCGCGTGATCACGATGTTGGCGCGGCCGGGAAGCGGCTTGCCGATGGACTCGAAGGTCTTGCGGCCCATGATCATCGGTTTGCCCATGGTGACCGACTTGAAGAACTTCAAATCCTCGGGCAACCGCCATGGCATGCCGCCCGCATGGCCGATCACCCGGTTCGCCGCCACGGCGACGACCAGCGAGACCGTCATACCGCGACCGGCGCGGCGATGTGGCCGTGCGCCTGGTAGTTCTCGATGACAATGTCGTCGTAGGTGAACGCGAACAGGTCGGTGACCGCCGGGTTGAGCTTCAGGGTCGGCAGCGGCAGCTGCTCGCGCTTCAGCTGCCGGTCGGCCTGCTCCAGGTGGTTGAGGTAGAGGTGCGCGTCGCCGAAGGTGTGGATGAACTCGCCCGGCTTCAGGCGGCAGACCTGCGCCATCATCTCGGTCAGCAGCGCGTAGGAGGCGATGTTGAACGGCACGCCGAGGAAGATGTCCGCGCTACGCTGGTAGAGTTGGCACGACAGCCTGCCGTCCGCGACGTAGAACTGGAACAGGCAATGGCACGGCGGCAGCGCCATCTCGTCGACCTCGGCCACGTTCCAGGCGCTGACGATATGGCGGCGGCTGTCCGGCCGCACCTTGATCTGCTCGATGACGTTCGCGATCTGGTCGATATGCCTGCCGTCGGGCGCCGGCCAGCTGCGCCACTGGTGGCCGTAGACCGGGCCGAGCTCGCCGTCCTCGTCGGCCCACTCGTCCCAGATGCTGACGCCGTTCTCCTTCAAATAGCGGATGTTGGTGTCGCCCGACAGGAACCACAGCAGCTCATGGACGATGGATTTGAGGTGCAGCTTCTTGGTGGTGGTGAGCGGGAAGCCTTCCGACAGGTCGAAGCGCATCTGATGGCCGAACACGCTCTTGGTGCCCGTGCCGGTGCGGTCGGTCTTCACCACGCCGTGGTCGCGGACATGGCGCATCAGATCAAGATATTGTTTCATCTGCCGTACCGACCGCAAATTGTGGGATCAGCATTATATCCGATTCTCCCGCCACGCCATCACCCGATGCATGCCGGCCCTTTAAAATTCCGCCGACCGAGCCTATATAGGGCGTGTCGGGGCAACCCGACTATGGCGATAAACGGCTTGTGGAATAAGCGTGACGGACCCGGGGGCGGTACCCGGCGCCTCCACCATTCACCTCTCCCGCGAGGGACGGTCTGTGGGGGCGAAACAGGATCGACGTGCGTGGTAAAGACCTGTCTTTCGCTCGGTATGGTAGCCGCCGTTATCGGGCCAAACGTACAAATGCCAACGATAATGAGGCATTCGCAGTAGCCGCCTAAACAGCGGACTTATGCGCGGTTCGGTGGGGCACCGGGCAACAGAAGCCCCACCACTCATCTCCTCAATATCCACTACTCCGCCGGATGGGCGTGCAGCCGCCTCTGCCGCAACTCACCCGAGGCCTGGCGGATGATCTTGACGGCGCTGTGCAGGCTGAGGGCGGCCATCAGGAAGCCAACCGCCAAATCAGGCCAATGGCTCCGGGTCAGGTAGACCAGGCCGGCCGCGCCGATCACCGCCACGTTGGCGATGGCGTCGTTGCGGCTGCATAGCCACACGGACTCCCGGTTTGAATCGCCCTTGCGGTGCCGGTAGAGCAGCACCGCCGAGCCGACGTTCGCCAGCAGCGCCATGGTGCCGACGATGCCCATGACGGGCGCCTCGGGAATGTCGCCGGAGCTGGCCATGTAGATCGAGTAACCCAGCACATAGAGGCCGAACACGCCCATGGCCGCGCCCTTGAGCAGCGCAGCGCCGGCGCGCCAGGTAAGCGCCTTGCCGAGCACGAACAGGGCGATCAGGTAGTTGGCGGCGTCGGCGAGGAAATCGAGCGCGTCGGCCTGGAGCGAGACCGAGCCGGCGATCGCGCCGGCCACCGCCTCGACGCCGAACATGGCCGCGTTGACGCCGAACACGATCCACAGCACGTTGCGGTAGACGCCGTCCAGGTCGTGGGCATGGTCGTGGCCGTGCCCGCCATGGCCGTGGTCATGGTCGCAGCAGCCGCTCATGCCGCGCTCCTGCCGGTCAGGGTGCCGGCTTCCTCGGCCGCGTGCTCCATCATGTCGGCGACGATACAGCGGATGTGATGGTCCTCGGCCTCGTAGAACACCTGCTTGCCGCGACGCTCGGCACGCACCAGCCGCGCGGCGCGCAGCAGCCGCAGATGATGGCTGACCAGCGACGGGGAAAGTGAAAGCTTCAGCGCGATCTCGCCCACCGCCACCTGCCCATGCAGGCACAGCATCAGGATGGCAAGGCGCGAGGGATCGCCCATCAGCTTGAAGGTGTCGGCCACTTGCGGGATCAGCTCGTCGTTCACAGCAAACCTATACAGTTGAACAGGTATTCATATATTGACACATAGGGCGGCGCCGTCAAGGGCAAGCCCGAACACACAGAATTGACGACCCCGCCGCCGCGCCGCATTGACTCCTGACCGCGCGGGCTTAGTCTCTAGCGCATGGGTTCCGGACAGAAATCGACCGATGGCGCATCCATCGACTATGACGGGCTGATCCGCTCGGCGCTGATCGGCGTCGTGCGCGACCTGCTGGCCGACACCGCCAAGCGCGGCCTGCTCGGCAACCACCATTTCTACCTGGCGTTCAGCACCAGCCATCCGGGCGTCGTCATGCCGGAATATCTGCGCGCGCTGCATCCCAAGGACATGACCATCGTGCTGCAGAACCAGTTCTGGGACCTGGCGGTCGAGGACGACAGCTTTTCCGTGAAGCTGCGGTTCAACGGCAAGGGCGAGACGCTGGTGATCCCGTTCGACGCGCTGGTCGGCTTCCTCGACCCGAGCGTGCAGTTCGCGCTGCAGTTCCGCGAGGTGACCGCCGGCAAGTCGGCGGTGCCGGCGGCGCAGACCGCCGACGCCGGGCCCTCGGAATCATCGGCGCAGCCCGCGGCCGAGGACGGCAACAACGTCATTGCCCTCGATATCTTCCGCAAACAATAATCCGCCCGCCGCCGGCCGAGTCGGCGGCTTCTGACAGCCGGATGGAGCAGCGCCGGCGGTGAACCGTCCCGCCGGGACCGGAGCGCAGGCGCCTCGCCCATCCCCTTCGCGAGCCGAGACCGCCGATGAACGCTTTCCAGTTCCAGGACCTGTTCCCCGTGGGCGACGACGCCACGCCCTACAAGAAGCTCACCGGCGATTTCGTGGGCCGCGAGAAGATCGGCGGCCAGTCCATCCTCACCGTCGAGGGCGACGGCCTCGCCCTGCTGGCGCGCGACGCCATGCGCGACATCGCCCACCTGCTGCGCCCCGGCCACCTCGCCCAGCTGCGCGCGATCCTCGACGATCCGGAAGCCTCGGACAACGACCGCTTCGTGGCGCTGGAGCTGCTGAAGAACGCCAATGTGGCGGCCGGCATGGTGCTGCCCTCCTGCCAGGACACGGGCACGGCCATCGTCGTCGGCAAGAAGGGCCAGTATGTCTGGACCAGCGAGAACGACGAGGCGGCGCTGTCGCGGGGCGTGCTCGACACCTACACCAACACCAATCTGCGCTATTCGCAGATGGCGCCGCTGAAGATGTTCGAGGAGGTCAACACCAAGACCAATCTGCCGGCGCAGATCGACATCTACGCGACGCCGGGAGATGCCTACAGGTTCCTGTTCATGGCCAAGGGCGGCGGCTCGGCCAACAAGACCTTCCTCTACCAGGCGACGCCCGCGGTGCTGCGCGAGGACAAGCTGCTGGAGTTCCTCGACGAGAAGATCAAGACCCTGGGCACCGCGGCGTGCCCGCCCTACCACCTTGCCGTGGTGATCGGCGGCCTCAGCGCCGAGATGACGCTGAAGACCGTCAAGCTGGCCTCGGCCCGTGACCTGGACAATCTGCCGACCCAGGGCGGCCCCGGCGGCCATGCGTTCCGCGATATCGAGATGGAAGCCAAGATCCACGCGCTGACCCAGAAGACCGGCATCGGCGCCCAGTTCGGCGGCAAGTATTTCTGCCACGACGTACGCGTCATCCGTCTGCCGCGCCACGGCGCTTCGGTGCCGATCGGGCTGGGCGTGTCGTGCTCGGCCGACCGGCAGGCCAAGGGCAAGATCACCGAGAGCGGCATCTATCTGGAGCAGCTGGAGACCGATCCGGCCCATTACCTCCCCGAGCTGGTGGACGATCACGAGAGCGAGGTCGTGCATATCGACCTGAACCAGCCGATGGAAACCATCCTGGCGACACTGAACCGCTATCCGATCAAGACCCGGCTGTCGCTGACCGGCTCCATCGTCGTCGCCCGCGATCTCGCCCACGCCGCGATCCTGAAGAAGATCGAGGCCGGCGAGCCCATGCCGCAATACATGAAGGACCACATCGTCTACTACGCCGGCCCGGCCAAGAAGCCCGACGGCTACGCCAGCGGCTCGTTCGGCCCGACCACGGCCGGCCGGATGGACAGCTACGTGCCGACGTTCCAGCCGCTGGGCGGTTCGATGGTCATGCTGGCGAAGGGCAACCGCTCGAAGCAGGTGACGACCAGCTGCGCGGCCAATGGCGGCTTCTACCTGGGCTCCATCGGCGGACCGGCGGCGATCCTGGCGCAGAACAACATCCGCAAGGTCGAAGTGCTGGACTTCGAGGATTTCGGGATGGAGGCTGTGTGGAAGATCGACGTGGAGAACTTCCCTGCGTTCATCGTCGTTGACAACAAGGGCAACGACTTCTTCGCCAACATCTGACGCGCGGCGGCCGCTTCCCGCGCGAGGGGACTGACGGTGACCGGCACCCGCATCGAGAAGGACAGCTTCGGCGACATCGCCGTGCCCGCGGACCGCTACTGGGGCGCCCAGACCCAGCGCTCGGTGGAGAACTTCCCGATCGGCGGCGAGCGCATGCCGGCCGGCATCGTCCACGCTCTGGGCCTGATCAAGCAGGCCGCGGCCATCGTCAACAAGACCCACGGTCTCGATCCGGTGAAGGCCGACGCCATCGCCTCGGCGGCTGCCGAGGTCGCGGCCGGCCGGCTCGACGACCACTTCCCGCTGGTGGTGTGGCAGACCGGATCGGGCACCCAGTCCAACATGAACGCCAACGAGGTGATCGCCAACCGGGCCAGCGAGATGCTGGGCGGCGAGATCGGGATGGCGCGCCTCGTCCACCCCAACGACGACGTCAACCGCGCCCAGTCGTCCAACGACACCTTCCCGACCGCCATGCACATCGCCGCCTGCCGGGCGCTGACCGACCGGCTGCTGCCGGCGCTCGAAAGCCTCGAAGCGGCGTTCGACGCCAAGGCGCGGTCATGGTCGGACATCATCAAGATCGGCCGCACCCACACCCAGGACGCGACGCCGCTGACCCTGGGCCAGGAGTTCTCCGGCTATGCCCACCAGGTCGCCATGGCGCTGGTCCGAATCAAGGCCTGCCTGCCCGAACTGAGCGACCTGCCGCAGGGCGGCACCGCCGTCGGTACCGGGCTGAATGCCCCGCCCGGCTTCGACGAGGAAATCGCCGCGCAGATCGCGGCCCTGTCCGGCCTTCCGTTCCGGGTATCGCCGAACAAGTTCGCCGGCATCGCCGCCCACGATGCCTTCGTCGGCCTCTCCGGCATGCTGACGGCGCTGGCCGCAGCGCTGATCAAGATCGGCAACGACATAAGGATGCTGGGCTCGGGGCCGCGCGCGGGACTGGGAGAACTGTCGCTGCCCGAGAACGAGCCGGGCTCGTCGATCATGCCGGGGAAAGTGAACCCGACCCAAATCGAGGCGCTGACCATGGTTTGCGTGCAAGTGATTGGCAATCACAACACCGTGACCATGGCGGACGCACAGGGCCATTTCGAGCTCAACGCCTTCAAGCCGGTGATTGCCTACGCTGTGCTGCAATCCATCGGATTATTGGCGGATTCCTGCGAAAGCTTCCGCATCCGCTGCCTCGACGGCATCGAGCCCAACAGGGCCCGGATCGGCGAGCTGGTGGACAAGTCCCTGATGCTCGTGACCGCGCTGGCGCCCGAGATCGGCTACGACAAGGCCACGGAAATCGCCAAATATGCGCACAAGAACGGCCTGACGCTGAAACAAGCAGCGCTTCACCTGCGTTATGTGGACGAACCGACGTTCGACCGCATCGTGCGTGCCGAGCGTATGCTTGGACCATCGGAGGACGAGCTTTGAGCGGACCCGTAAAACGTTCCATTACCATCGCGGGGCATCGGACAAGCGTGTCGCTGGAGCCCGTATTCTGGGCGCTCCTGACGGAAGCGGCCGAGCAGGAAGGCAAGAGCATCGGCGGGCTGGTCACGTCCATTGACGAAGGCCGCGCCGCCAACCTGTCGAGCGCGATACGGACCTGGCTTGTCGAGCGGCTGCGCGCGCAGGTCGCCAAGGCGGCCTGACGGCGCGCGACGTCAGCGCCGGACGACGCCCTCAGTAGCCATCGTCGGGATAGCCGGGATACGGCCCATAGCCGGGACCGGGACGATAGCCCTGGCGGTACGATCCGCGCCGGTCGTCGGGCGGATAGTCATATTCCTCATCGGGATAGTCCTGTGGATACCCTTCATCGCCGCGATAGCCGTCGCTCCCGGAATCGCGGGGTCGTGACGACGGCCCAGGTTCCAGCCGGTAGCTGGGCGGCGAATACTCGTCCTCCGGCGGGTATCCATCCTCGGGATAGGCATAGTCGTAGGGCTCGTCGTAGTAGGGTTCGGGCTCCGGCTCGTGCCGCTTCACCCGGTCGCGCCGCCGCTCCAGCTTGTCGAGCAGCTTGTTGACCGTGCGCTTCGTCCTCTCCCGGCGCTCGGCACGGGGCGTGTCGTCGGCATGGGGCTCGTCGTCTCCCAGCACGTCGTCGATCACCGTCCTGACGAACTTCTTGCCCACATATTTGCCGACCGCGCCGAGATGGGTCTTCTGGTCGGGAGAATCGAGCGGTCCGGCGAGGGTCAGCGCCACCGGCGGCGCCTTGGCCAGTTCCTTGCCCGCCAGCTTCATGGACAGGGCGAGATCGACGTTCCAGCGGGGCAGGTCGACGCTTCCCCGCGCGGTCGCCGCGGCACCGTCGAATGCCGCCTTGACGTCCTTCAGCTCGCCGACGCCGTCCTTGAACGCGATGCCGCCGCCGATCCGCGTGTAGCGCGACTGGCCGCCGCTGAGGGCGGAGTCGGCGAGATCGAGGAAATCGCTGTAACGGCTCAACCGCGACATGTCCTCGTTGAGCCGGGCGGAATCGAATCCCCGCACCACGCCCTCCTTCGCCTCGATCAGCGCCGTTCCGGCCAGGCTCTCCACCATGGCCCGCTGGGTGGCGCCCTTCGCGGAGAGATTCGCGGTCATGCGGAAGGTGCCGCTGGCGAACGGCGTGTCGGCCCAGTCGCTCAGCGCCTTGTCCACCGACCCCTTCTCGAGCGTCACGTCGAGGGTCACGGCCGGCGTCTCCCGCGCGTCCAAGATCCCCTTGGCGGTGGCCGCGCCGCCGAACAGTCCCGCGGCGGCCTTCTCGATGCGCAGCTGGCCGTTCTCGAGCGTCGCGGCCAGCGACGGCTTGTCCAGCAGGTAGCGGCGATAGCGCAACTCGTCGGCGGACAGCTTGAGCCTGCCGTCGGCATGGCGCAGCGCGCTCAGGTCGATGGCGCCGTCGGACCAGCGCTTGCCGCCCGCGCGGGCCTGACCCGGCCCGCTGTCGCGGGGCTCGAGAAACTGGTCGAGGTCGAGCTTGCCGCCCTGGAGCCGGGCCTCGAACACCGGGCGCTCTCCGCCGCCGTCCCAGGACAGGTCGCCGGTCAGCATCGTCTGCGCCTCGCCCTTGCGGTAGAGGATGCTGGCATCCTTGGCCTTGAAGCCGTCGATCCCCACCTTCCGGACCTTGCCCGGCTTCTTCACCGGCCGGAAGTCCCAGCTCTTGCGGCCGTCCGGAAGCACGTCGAGGTAGATCTTCGGCCGGGTGAGGACCACCTCGGTGATCCGGATCTTGCGCGCCACCAGCGGCGCGCGCTCGAGCCTGAACACGGCATGGGGCACCCTGATCACGTCCGATGACGGGGCGCCGTCGATGTTGGCGATGCGGACGTCCTCGGCGGCGATCTCCGGCGTCGGCAACAGGCGCATGGTGACGTCGCCGTCGATGAAGGCCTGCCGGCCGGTCCGCGCCTCGATCTGCTCGATCAGCAGGGCACGGTAGTCCACCGTGCCGGGCAGCCGCGGCACGATCAGCAGCGCCGCCGCTGCGAGCGCCCACACCACGGCGATGCCGATCAGCACCTTCTTCAGCAGGCTGCGCGGCTCCTCGCCGCGACCCGCCGCCGGTCCCGTGTCTTCGCCCTGCTCGTCGTTCATGGACATCCGGTCATGACAGCCCGCACCTACGCCTTATATGTAGGTTTCGTTCCGCCGGGCGAAAACTGCTGACCCGCCCGGGTGCCATGCTATAACCCGGAGATCATGTCAGACCCGTTCGATCTCGACGAATTCCCGCCCGCTCCGGGACCCGCGAACCGCCCCGGATTCGGCCCCGGATTCGGCCCCGGATTCGGCGTCGAACCGCCCTATCTGCGCGGCCTCAACGAACCGCAGCGGCTGGCGGTGACCACGCTCGACGGGCCGGTGCTGGTGCTGGCGGGCGCGGGTACGGGCAAGACCAGGGCGCTCACCGCCCGCCTCGCCCATATCATCACCAGCGGCAAGGCGTGGCCCAGCCAGGTGCTGGCGGTGACCTTCACCAACAAGGCGGCCCGCGAGATGCAGCACCGGGTGGCCGAGCTGATCGGCCAGGCGGTCGAGGGCATGCCATGGCTGGGCACGTTCCACGCCGTCGCCGCACGCATCCTGCGCCGCCACGCCGAGCTGGTCGACCTGCGCTCGAACTTCACCATCCTCGATACCGACGACCAGATCCGGCTGATCAAGCAGCTGCTGCAGGCCGAGAACATCGACGACAAGCGGTGGCCGGCCCGCGTCTTCGCCAGCCTGGTCGACGGCTGGAAGAACCGCGCCCAGGCGCCGGACAAGATCCCCAATGACGACGTCTATTCTTTCGACGGCAAGGGCGGCCTGCTGTACCGCCAGTACCAGGAGCGGCTGAAGACGCTGAACGCCTGCGACTTCGGCGACCTGCTGCTGCACAACATCACCATCTTCACCCAGCATCCCGACGTGCTGGCCGAATATCACCGCCGCTTCAAGTACATCCTGGTCGACGAGTACCAGGACACCAACGTGGCGCAGTATCTGTGGCTGCGGCTGCTGGCGCAGAAGCACCACAACATCTGCTGCGTCGGCGACGACGACCAGAGCATTTATGGCTGGCGCGGCGCCGAGGTGGGCAACATCCTGCGCTTCGAGAAGGATTTCCCCGGCGCCGTCATCATCCGGCTGGAGCAGAACTACCGCTCGACGCCGCATATCCTGGGCGCCGCCTCCGGCCTGATCGCCTCGAACGCCGGCCGGCTGGGCAAGACCCTGTGGACCGAGCTGGACCAGGGCGAGAAGATCAAGGTCACCGGCGTCTGGGACAGCGAGGAGGAGGCGCGCGTCGTCGGCGACACCATCGAGGACCTGCACCGCAAGGGCATGCACTACAACCACATGGCCGTGCTGGTGCGCGCCGGATTCCAGACCCGCGAGTTCGAGGAACGCTTCATGACCATCGGCGTCCCGTACCGGGTGCTGGGCGGCCTGAAGTTCTACGAGCGGCAGGAGATCCGGGACGCCCTCGCCTATCTGCGCGTGGTGCAGCAGCCCGACGACGACCTTGCGTTCGAGCGCATCGTCAACGTGCCCAAGCGCGGCATCGGCGACGTCACCATCCGCGCCATGCACGACGTGCAGCGCGCGCGGGGCGTGCCGATGATCGTCGCCGCCGGCATGCTGGCGGAAAGCGAGGACCAGCGACCGAAGCTGCGGGGCACCCTGCGCGAGCTGGTCGAGAATTTTTCGCGCTGGCGCAAGCTGCTCGATTCGATCCCGCATGTGGAACTGGCCGAGGTGATCCTCGACGAATCCGGCTACACCGAGATGTGGCAACTCGACCGCTCCATCGAGGCGCCGGGCCGGCTCGACAATCTGCAGGAACTGATCCGCGCCATGGAGCCGTTCGAGAATCTGGGGGGCTATCTGGAGCACGTCTCGCTGGCGACCAGCGTCGACGAGATGGCCGACGACGACAAGGTCAACGTCATGACCCTGCACAGCGCCAAGGGCCTGGAGTTCCGCGCCGTGTTCCTGCCCGGCTGGGAGGAAGGCCTTTTTCCAAGCCAGCGCACGCTGGACGAGAGCGGCAATGCCGGGCTGGAGGAGGAGCGCCGCCTCGCCTATGTGGGCATCACCCGCGCCCGCGAGCGCGCCTTCATCAGCGCCGCCGCCAACCGGCGCATCTACAACCAGTACCAGTCCTCGCTCCCGTCGCGCTTCATCGAGGAGCTGCCGGAGCACCATGTGGAGCGGGACGCCGCGCCCGGCCTCTATCAGGGCAACCGGTTCGATCCGCAGGGCTATAATTCCTATGGCGGCGGCATACCCCGCTCGACCGATCCGGGCGGCGGCTTTTCCAGCGGCGATTACCGCTCGCTGGGCGAGCGCCGGGCAGCGTCGCAGCGGTCGCAGACCATCATCGCCAAGGCCGACAAGATCATGGTGAGCCAGACCGCGCCGTCGCACTTCGCGGTCGGCGAGCGGGTGTTCCACCAGAAATTCGGCTACGGCAGCATCATCGACGTCGAGGGCAACAAGCTGGAAATCGAGTTCGAGAAGGCGGGCACCAAGCGGGTGCTGGACAGCTTCGTGGAGCCGGCCCCGTGAGCGACGTCGGGCCCTGGCAGGTGCACGTCGAGGTGCCCCGGTCGGCGGTGCCGGTCGTCCAGGCTATTTTCGAAACCCTGGGACCAGAAAATCATCCACCCGTGGTGATGAGCTTCGAGATCACCGGCGATCAGGTGTGGGGCGTCGACGTCGTGGTCGAGGAGCCCATCAGCGCATCGGTGCTCGGCCGCCGCCTCGACGAGGCGCTGGCCGACCAGGGCGCCGACGGCGTGAAGGTGCAGGTGACGGAGCTGGAACAGGTCGACTGGGTCGCCGAATCGCTCAAGCACCACCGGCCGGTCAGCGCCGGCCGCTTCCACGTTTATGGCAGCCATCATCCGAAACCGGCGCTCGACCGCTACGCCATTCTGATCGACGCGGGCATGGCCTTCGGCACCGGCCAGCACGAGACCACGGCTGGCTGCCTGCGCGCCATCGACGCCCTCGCCCGCACCGGCGCCGTGCGCAACCCGCTCGACGTCGGCTCGGGCAGCGGCATCCTCGCCATGGCGATGGCGAAGGCCTGGCCGTGCCGGGTGCTGGCCAGCGACATCGATCCCGAGGCGGTGACCGTGGCGATCGCCAACGCCCGCGACAACGGCGTCGGTGGTCGCATGGACGTGGTGACCGCCGTCGGCCTGCACCATCCGGCGATCCGCGAACGCGGCCCCTACGATCTGATCACCGCCAACATCCTGGCAAAGCCGCTGGTGCAACTGGCCGGCGATCTGACCGGGGCGTTGCAGCCCGGCGGCACGCTGGTGCTCTCGGGCTTCCTGCGCCAGCAGGAAGCCGGCGTGTTCGGCGCATACCGGGCGCGCGGCATGCGGCTCCTGCGCCGTTTCCCCGTGGGCGAGTGGGTGACGCTGGTGCTGGGGAAAGCCTGACACACTCCAACCTGCAATCCGCGCTCGGAACAAATTGGAGTCTGTGTCAGTATTCTCCCACCAATAGTGCGGGGGAGACCATCCATGAGTGAATTCGCGGGAGCAACGCTGCTCGTGACGGGCGGCGCGACGGGCTTGGGCGCGGCGACCGCGAAACTGGCCGCCGAGGCCGGCGCAAGGGTGGCGGTGCTGGATACGAACGAGGCCGAGGGGCGCGAGACCGCCGGGCGGATCGGCGGCGCGTTCTGGCGCATGGATGTCGCCTCTCCCTCGGCGTGGCGGGAGACGGTTGCGGATGTCGAAGCGAGTTTCGGACCGGTCCGGTTCGCCCATCTCAACGCCGGCATCATGACCCGCCCGCTCGACGCCGCGCTGGCGCCCGCGCGGCTGGATGACGTGACGCCCGAGCGTTACCGGCGGATGCAGTCGGTCAATGCCGATGGCGTGTTCTATGGCATCCACACCCTTCTGCCGCGCATGGATGCGGCAGGCGGCGGAGGCATTACCGTCACCAGTTCGGCAGCCGGGCTGATCCCGATCCACTTCGACCCGGTCTACGCCATGACCAAGCACGCGCTCATCGGGCTGGTGCGGAGCTTGGCGCTCGCCTATACGGACAGCCCTGTACGCCTCAACGCCATCTGTCCGGGTGGCTTCTCCAGTGCCCTCCTGCCGGCGGGCTCCCGGCAGCCATCCACCATGACACCGCACGACATGGCGCTGGAAGTGATCGACCTGCTGCTGAATGGTGCGATGGGCGAAATCCGGATCAAGCTGGCGAAGGAGAAGCCGGCGCAAATCGTGCCGCCACCGGCTTTTTCGCTGCGGTGACGATTGTCCTGGTTCTCTGGGCCAAACCCAATCGTCATCCCGGCGAAGGCCCATAGGCGTCAACTTAACAAAGGGTATGGCTGAACAACTGCTTCCCGGGCTGTGATCGGGCCGATAGAACGCCCCTCACCCCGCCCTCTCCCAAGGGGAGAGGGTGCGATGGAGCACGCCGCACGTTCCCTCTCCCCTTGGGAGAGGGTTAGGGTGAGGGGCGTTGGTGCCGTTCATCCAGCCGAACGCGACAATCGCACCCTTAAGTTGACGCCTATGGGAACAAGCCCGGGGTGACGGCTGAGGAGGCGACGGCCTACAGCCCCGCCATCTCGATCCAGGTGTCCTCGTCGATCACCTCGACGCCCAGCGCCTGGGCCTGGGCCAGCTTGGAGCCGGCGCCGGGGCCGGCAATCACCAGGTCGGTTTTCTTCGAGACCGAGCCGGCGACCTTGGCGCCCATGGCCTGGGCACGGGCCTTGGCCTCGTCGCGGGTCATCTTCTCGAGCGTGCCGGTGAACACCAGGGTCTTGCCGGCGATGGAGGTGTCCATCCTGGGCGGCTCGAAATCGGCGACCGTCACCTGCGACAGCAGGTCGTCGACCACGGCGCGGTTGTGTTCCTCGGCGAAGAAATCGAGCAGCGCCTGGGCGACCTTCGGGCCGATGCCGTCGATGTCCAGCAGTTCCTTGCGCGCCTCGCCTTCGGAGTCCTGCGCGGCGGCCATCGCCTCCTTCAGCGCGCCGATCGACAGGTAGTGCCGCGCCAGCAGGCGGGCGTTCTCCTGGCCGATATGCCGGATGCCCAGCGCATAGAGGAAGCGGTCGAGGCCGATGGTCCGCCGTGCGTCGATCGCCGCGAACAGGTTGGCCACGGACGTCTTGCCCCAGCCTTCCTGCGCCTCCAGCGGCTTGTCCGAGGACTGCTCCATCTCGGCCAGACGGAAGATGTCGGCCGGGCTGTCGACCCGCTTGTCGCGCCAGAAGGCGGCGATCTGCTTCTCGCCCAGACCCTCGATGTCGAAGGCGTCGCGCGACACGAAATGCCGCAGCCGCTCCATGCGCTGGGCCTCGCAGATCAGCCCGCCGGTGCAGCGCCGGACCGCCTCGCCCTCCTCGCGCTCGGCGTGCGAGCCGCACACCGGGCAGACGGTGGGGAACTCGAATTCCTTCGTGCCTGTCGGCCGCTTGTCCATCACCACCGCGACCACCTGCGGGATCACGTCCCCGGCGCGCTGGATGATGACCGTGTCGCCCTCGCGGATATCCTTGCGCCGGATCTCGTCCTCGTTGTGCAGGGTGGCGTTCTGCACCACCACGCCGCCGACCGTGACCGGCTCCAGCTTGGCGACCGGCGTCAACGCGCCGGTTCTACCGACCTGTATGTCTATCTTGTGCAGCACCGTCTGAGCCTGCTCGGCGGCGAATTTGTGGGCGATGGCCCAGCGCGGCGCGCGGCTGATCATGCCGAGACGCTCCTGCCAATCCAGCCGGTCGACCTTGTAGACCACTCCGTCTATGTCGTAGGGCAGCGAGGCGCGCATCTCGCCGATGCGCTGGTAGACGCCCAGCGCCTTCGACACCGAATCGCAGACCGTGAGTTCGTCGTTGACGACGAATCCCCACGAGGCGATCAGCGTCATCATGCCGCTCTGCCGCTCCGACGGCGTCGCGGACGCCTCGCCCCAGCCCCAGGCGTAGAATCGCAGCCGCCGCGCGCGGGTGATCTCCGGATCGAGCTGGCGCAGCGATCCCGCCGCCGAGTTGCGCGGGTTGGCATAGCGCGGCTTGCCCACCGCCTCCTGGGCCTCATTGAGCTTCAGGAAGTCGGGCTTGGTCATGTAGACCTCGCCGCGGACCTCGAATGTTTCGGGCCAGCCCTCGCCCTTCAGATTGTTCGGGACGTCGGCGATGGTGCGGACGTTGGCGGTGACGTCCTCGCCCTCCTGGCCATCGCCGCGGGTCGCAGCCAGCACCAGCCTGCCCTTCTCGTAGCGGATGGAGCAGGACAGTCCGTCGATCTTCGGCTCGGCGACGATCTCGACGACGTCCTCGGCCTTCAGGCCGAGGAAGCGCCGGACCCGGTCGGCGAAATCGGCAACGTCCTGATCGTCGAACGCATTGTTCAGCGACAGCATGGGCAAGGCATGCCGCACCTTGGAGAAGCCGGACGACGGCGCGACACCGACCTTCTGGCTGGGGCTGTCCTCGGTGATCAGCTCGGGATATTTCGTCTCGATGGCGAGAAGCCGCGTGCGCAAGGCGTCGTAATCCGCGTCCGACAGAACCGGCGCGTCCTTGCTGTAGTACAGCTCGTCATTCCTGTGGATTTCCCCGGCGAGGCGCTCGTGCTCGGCGGCCGCCTCTTCCAGGGTCATGTCATCGACCGACTGTTCCACCTATCCCTCCGCCCCTTCCAGCAGCCGCGTCGCCGCGGCGCGCGCCTCGTCGGTGATCCTGGCGCCCGCCAGCATGCGGGCGATCTCCTCGCGCCGCTCGCCGGGCGCCAGCGCCTCGACCCGCGTCACCGTCACCTCGCCCTCGACGACCTTGCCGACCCGAAGATGGGCCGCGCCGCGCGCCGCCACCTGCGGCGAGTGGGTGACGACGAGCACCTGCGCCCCTTCGCTGAGCCGGGCCAGCCGCTCGCCCACGGCAGCGGCCACCGCGCCGCCGACGCCCTGGTCGATTTCGTCGAAGATCAGTGTTGTCGGGCTGTCGGCCTCGGCCAGCGCGACCTTGAGCGCCAGGGCGAACCGCGACAATTCGCCACCCGAGGCGATCTTCGACAGCGGCCCCATGGCCGATCCCGGATTGGTCGACACCTCGAACTGCACCTCGTCGGCGCCCGACGCGGTCCACCGCTCGCGCGGCAGCCGGCTCACTGACGTCCGGAACGTGGCGCGCTCCAGCTTGAGCGGCGGCAGCTCGGCCATCACCGCCGCGTCGAGCCGTCCCGCCGCCGCCTCGCGGGCGGCGCTCAAAGCGCCGGCCTCGGCCTCGTAGCGGGCTTCGGCATCCTTCAGCGCCGCCTGCAGCGCGGCGAGGCCCTGCTCACCCGTCTCAAGCGCCTGCAGCTGTGTCCCGAGCGCATCTCGGACGGCGGGCAGATCGCCGACCGCGCATCCGTGCTTGCGCGCCGCCGCGCGCAGCGCGAACAGCCGCTCCTCCACCTTCTCGAGCACGCGCGGATCGAACTCCAGGTCCCGCCCCGCCGCATCGAGCGCGCGCGTGGCTTCCTCGATCTCGGCGAAGCCCCGGCCCAGCGCCTCGATCACCGGATCGAGCCGGCCGCCCGCCTTCTCGGCCACGCGTTCGAGCCGCCGCAGCGCGACACGCAGGCTCGCCCCGGCGCCGCCGTCGCCGGACAGAGATGCCGCTGCCTCGTTGAGTTCGCCGGCGATCTGCTCGCCATGCATCATCAGGGTGCGCCGCTCGGCCAGTTCGTCCTCTTCGCCCGGCTTCGGGTCGAGGCTCGAGAGCTCATCGGCGGCGTGGCGCAGATACTCCTCGTCGGCCCGCGCCGCGGCCAGGCGCTCTCGCGCCGCGTCGGCCGCGTCCCGAGCGTCCCGGTACGCCTGCCAGGCCGCCCGCACCCGGGCGGCGAGCGGCATCATGCCGCCGAACGCATCGAGCAGCGACCGGTGGTTGGCGGGGTTGAGCAAGCCGAGCTGGCCCTGCTGTCCGTGGATCTCCACCAGCAGCCCGCCGATCCGCGAGAGCAATGCGACGCCGACCGGCTGGTCGTTGACGAAGGCCCGGCTGCGGCCATCGGCGCCGATCTGCCGGCGCAGGCGAAGCTCGCGTCCCTCATCCGCCAGTCCCTGCTCGGCCAGCAGGGCGTGTACCGGATGGCTCTCGGGAACGTCGAACTCGGCCGTCACCGCACCGCCCTGGGTTCCCGCGCGCACCAGGCCGCTGTCGGCGCGCTCGCCGGTCACCAGGCCGAGGCTGTCGAGCAGGATCGACTTGCCCGCGCCGGTCTCGCCGGTGAGCACCGAGAGGCCGGAGCGGAATTCCAGCGACAGCTGGTCGATGAGCACGATGTTCTGGATGGCGAGTGCGGTCAGCATGCGCCGCCCCGGCCTAGCCGCGAATCAGAACAGCCATTCGAAGAAGTTGCCCGCGCCGCCATGGGGTCCCTTGTCCTCGGGCAGGTCCAGGGGCTCGAGGCCCTTGCCTTCCAGCAGGTCGTAACTGTACTGGAACCACTTGCTGTCGGGGAAATTGTATCCGAGGACGGCGGTCGCCTTCTGCGCTTCCAGGTTCAGGCCGACGGCCAGGTAGCATTCCACCAGACGGTGCAGCGCCTCGGGCACCTGGCTGGTGGTTTGATAGTCCTTCACCACCTTGCGGAACCGGGAGATGCCGGCCAGATACTCGGTCTGGCGCATGTAGAAGCGGCCGATGGTCATTTCCTTGCCGGCCAGGTGGTCCATGGTCAGCTCGACCTTCAGCCGGGAGTCCTCGGCATAGTCGGTGCCGGGGAAGCGGCGGATCACCTCGTTCAGCGCGTCTAGCGCCTGCTGGGTGGCCTTCTGGTCGCGGCCCACGTCCGAGATCTGCTCGTAATACGAAATGGCGATCAGGTAGTAGGCGTAAGGCGCGTCACGGTTGCCGGGGTGCAGCGCCAGGAAGCGCTGGGAGGCCAGGATCGCGGAATCGTAGTCGTTCGACAGGTAATGGTTGTAGGCCGACATCAGGGTGGCCCGGCGCGCCCAGACCGAATAGGGATGCTGGCGCTCGACCTCGTCGAACATGACGGCGGCGAACCGGTACTGGCCCGCCGCCATGAATTCATGAGCCTTGTTGTAGAGCGTGCCGACATCGGCGTCGGCGTATTCGATCTTGTCACCGCCGCAGGCGCTGAGGGCCGCCGCAAGCACGACGGCGGCCACAGCGATCTTGAGCCTGGCGGACTTCAGCCCCCGAGAGACCGACAGGGGCATCAGGGATCCAGGTCGAACGCGATCAACGGTCACACAGGCACCTTTCCAGGCTCACAAGGACGTCTTGGGCTTAGCGACGCCGGTGGGCTGCTTAGCACGAACACCCGACCCCGTCAAAATCCGCGAAGACGCGCATTCTAAGGAGCCAGAGAGGAGATAAGCAAGCCATCCGACGACCGCCTGTCCTTGTTTGCCCGGAACGGGTTCTCACCGCTTTATCAGTTCGCCTGCCGGCGCAGGAACGCCGGGATGTCGATCTGATCCTCGCTGCCCGATCCGCCGGCCGCGTCGCTCCGCCCGGCGTTGCGCAGGGTCAGCGGCGCTTCCTCGCGGGTCATGCGCGGCGCGGCGCGGTCGGCGGCGTCCGGCTTCTTGCGGCCCACCATCCGCTCGAACAGGCTCGGCTTGGTCGGCGCGGGGCCGTTGGCCATGGCCGCTTCCGCGAACGGATCGGGACGGGTGGTGAAGCGCGGCTCGCTCGTCCGCTCAGGCTCCATGGGCTTGGGCGGCGCGAAGAACGCGTCGGCGCTGCGGGCCGGATGGGCCGGCTCGGCGGTGGCCGCTTCCCGTGCCGGGAAGGCGGGCTCCGACGGAGCGCCCATCGCCGCCGCGGCGGGCGCCGGGTCTTCGGCGACCATGTCGGCGACGTCGAGGGTCAGCAGCTCCTCGTCCTCGGCTTCGGCCATGGGAGCCGGAGCCGTCTCGGCGGCGACCGGCGCCTGCATCACCGGCTGGGCGGCCGGCATGGGGGCGGAGGGTCGCAGCACCGCGGCCGTCGCCGCGCCGCCATTGTAGGCCGGCATGGCCCGCGGCTGGGACGGAATGCCCGGGAACGACATCACCGTGGTGCTCGAGGCGCGGGCGGCCTGCTCGGCCTCGATGCCGGTGGCGAACACGGAGACCCGCATCTTGCCGTTCATGGACTCGTTGAAGGTCGAGCCGACGATGATGTTGGCGTCCGGATCCACCTCGCTGCGGATACGGTTGGCCGCCTCGTCGACCTCGAACAGCGTCAGGTCCATGCCGCCGGTGATGTTGATGAGCACGCCGTGGGCGCCCTTCATCGACACCTCGTCGAGCAGCGGGTTGTTGATGGCGGCCTCGGCGGCTTCGATGGCGCGGGTGTCGCCCTCGGCCTCGCCAGTGCCCATCATCGCCTTGCCCATCTCCATCATCACGGTGCGGACGTCGGCGAAGTCGAGGTTGATCAGGCCGGGCATGACCATCAGGTCGGTGATGCCGCGCACGCCCGAATGCAGCACGTTGTCCGCCATGTTGAAGGCGTCGGCGAAAGTGGTCTTCTCGTTCGCCAGGCGGAACAGGTTCTGGTTCGGGATGACGATCAGGGTGTCGACGTATTTCTGCAGTTCCTCGATACCCTCGTCGGCGATGGTCATACGCCGCGAGCCCTCGAACTGGAACGGCTTGGTGACGACGCCGATGGTCAGGATGCCCTGCTCACGCGCCATCTTGGCAATGACGGGGGCGGCACCGGTGCCGGTGCCACCCCCCATGCCGGCCGTTATAAACGCCATGTGCGAACCGGCGAGCGGCTCGCGCAGATAGTCGATCGCTTCCTGCGCCGCGGCGGCGCCGATGTCGGGACGCGCGCCCGCGCCCAGACCCTGGGTGATCTGCACGCCGAGCTGGATGCGCCGCTCGCAGAGCGAGTTGCCGAGCGCCTGGGCGTCGGTGTTGGCGACGACGAACTCGACGCCTTCGAGCTTGGAGCGGATCATGTTGTTGACGGCATTGCCGCCGGCGCCGCCGACGCCGACGACGAGGATCTTGGGCTTGAGTTCCGTTATCGCCGGTGTGCTTAAGGATATTGGCATTTTCGGTCTCCTTGGGCTGGGGGCCCGGTTAGAAGTTCTCACGAATCCATTGGCTTACGCGGGCCATGGTGCTTCTGGACTCCTGCGGAGCCAGCATGGTGGTCGTGGTCATGGTGCCCTTTCGGACAAACCCCTGTGCCGCGTAGGCCAACAAACCTGCACAGGTGGCAAAGGCGGGACCGACAGTCGCCTCGGCGAGCCCGTCCACGCGCAGCGGACGGCCGAGACGAACCTGTTTGTCGAGAATGCGGGTGGCGAGCTCGCGCGCGCCCTGGAGCTGGCTGCCGCCGCCGGTGAGGACGACGCGCTTGCCGGCGACCTGGTCGAAGCCGGACGAGATCAGCCGCTCGTGCACCGCCTCGAAGATTTCCTCGACGCGGGGCTGGATGATGCCGCTCAACATGGCGCGCGGCACGGACTGGGTGTGGTCGCGCTCGGCCTCGCCCATCTGCGAGACGTTGATCATCTCGCGGTCGTCGGACGAGCCGCGCAGCGCGCTGCCGTGCAGCGTCTTGAGGCGCTCGGCGTCGGCGATGGGGGTCAGGAGACCCCGAGCAATATCGTTGGTGATGTGCTGACCGCCGATCGGCACCACGTCGGTGTAGACCAGCGCGTCTTCCATGAAGACGGCGATGGTGGTGGTGCCGCCGCCCATGTCGACGACGGTGACGCCCATCTGCCGCTCGTCCTCGACGAGGCAGGAGAGGCCCGACGCATAGGGCGAGACGCACAGCCCGGCGATGCCGAGATGGCCGCGCTCCATGCAGAGCTGGAGGTTGCGCAGCGGGCCCGAAGCGGCGGTGACCACATGGATGTCGACGCCGAGGCGGTCGCCATACATGCCGCGCGGGTCGCGGATGCCGCGCGAGCCGTCGATGGCGTAGGTGACCGGGATGGTGTGCAGCACCTCGCGCTCGAGCAGTTCGGCCTTGCGGCGGGCCTCGGCGAGCGCGTGGCGGATGTCGTTCTCGCCCACCTGGTGGCCGGCGATCTTCACCTCGACGTGGATCGCCTCGGAGTTGGGAAAGCCGCTGGAGACGTTGACGAAGGTGCGCCGGATAGTCTCGCCCGACATGCGCTCGGCCGCGTCAGCGGCGGCGCGCACCGAGGATTCGACGGCTTCGATGTCGACCACGGCGCCGCAGCGCATGCCCTCGGACACCTGGTGCCCGATGCCCTCGACCCTGATGCCGCCGCCATCGTCCACCCGGGCGATGAAGCAACAGATCTTCGTCGACCCGATGTCGAGCGCCGCGACCAATCCACCCTTACCCGACGACATCCGTTGTGCCTCCTTATCCCTGGCCGTTATCCTTGAGAGCCTTGGCGGCCTTCGCCGCCGCGGCTTCCGCGTCCCGCTTCGCCTGCGCCGCCTCGGGCGTCAGGCGGACCGTCATCCGGTCCCCAAGCCGCATGTCGACCGAGACGATGTCGCGCTCCAGAACCCCTTGTTCCCGCTCGATGGACGCCAGACGGCGCCACGCGGCATCGGCGCCGTTTTCCGGCAGCCGAACGATCGATCCGTTCTCGAAATGCACGTCCCAGCGCCGGTCGCCGACGCGCACCGCCGCCTTCATGCGCTTCGCCAGGTCGGGCTCGCTCTCGACCAGGTCGAACAGCGCCTTGGCATGACGCGGCGCGCCTTCTCCGACGACGAGCGGCAACTTGGCGAAATGCACCAGGTCCTTCTGGGTGATCTCGACGCCCTCACGGTCGATCAGGCGCAGCTTCCGGTTCTGCTGCCAGAAGGCGTAGGGAACGCGCTCGGACACCGCGATCTGGATGGTGCCGGGCAGAATGCGCGAGACGCGGGCCGAATGGACCCAGCCGACCGACTCCACCCGCTCGCGCACCACGTCGAGATCGATGTCGCCGATCTTCTGGCCGTCCTCGACGCCGGACGCGATGATGATCTCCTCGGGCTCCAGGCTGTGGATGCCCGACACGTCGATCCCGGTCACGGTCAGGCCGGAGAGATCGGAGATGCTGGGCACCATGCCAGGCGCGGCCTCTGCGATCGCGGCGAAGGTGCCGGACGACCACATCCACAGGCTGCCGAAGACGGTGATGGAAGAACCCACGATCAGGCCGATGCGGCGCAGCCGCTGGACCTGCCGGCGATGGATGAACGATGCGGCCTGCGCCTCGCGGTCGGTCATCGGCCGCGCGCCGCGCTTGCCCGCCTTCTCGCGCGCGCCGGCAGGCTTGCGTCCGGACTTCAGCGGCGACATGACGCGTCCTCCACCATCCAAACCACCAGGTCCTCGAAGGACATGCCCTCGTAAGCCGCCATCTCGGGCACCAGCGACAGGGGGGTCATGCCGGGCTGGGTGTTGACCTCGAGCAGGATGAGTTCACCCGTGCCGCCCTCGGTGTCGTCGTAGCGGAAGTCGGCCCTGCTGACGCCGCGGCAGCCCAGCGCCTTGTGGGCCGCCAGCGCCAGTTCGCGCACCCGCTGGTACAGCTCGGCAGGCACCGGCGCGGGAATCAGGTGCTCGGTGAGGCCCGCGCTGTACTTGGCCTCGTAGTCGTAGAAGCCGCGCTTCGGCCGCAGCTCGGTGACGCCTTTCGTCGCCCGGTCGCCGATCACGGCGCAGGTCAGCTCGCGACCGGCGATGTAGCGCTCGACCATGACTTCGGCGTTCTGGCGCCACGGCCCGTCCACATCCGGGCTGAAGGTGTTGTCGCCGGGCTGCAGGATCACCACCCCGACGCTCGACCCCTCGTCGACCGGCTTGACCACGTAGGGGCGCGGCATGGGATCGGCCCTGAACAGGTCCTTCGAGGCCACGACCCGATCCTCGGTGACCGGCACGCCCGCCGCGGCGCAGATGCGCTTGGCCATGGGCTTGTTCATGGCCACGGCCGAGGCCATCACGCCGGAATGCGTATAGGGAATTTCCAGCACCTCGAGGATGCCCTGGACGCAGCCGTCCTCGCCCCAGCGGCCATGCAACGCGTTGAACGCCACGTCGGGCCCGAGCGCGGACAGTTTCTGGGCCAGGTCGTGGCCGGCGTCGATCTCGGTGACCTTGAAGCCGCGCGAGGCGAGCGCCTTGGCCGCCGCGCCGCCCGACACCAGCGACACCTCCCGCTCGGCGGACCAGCCGCCCTTGATCACGGCGACATGAGGCTTCATGGAGCGCCTCCCGCGATTCGCTCGGAGCCGCCGATCCGCCTGATCTCCCATTCCAGCGTCACGCCGGAGTTCTCCAGCACCCGGCGGCGCACTTCCTCGCCCAGCGCCTCGATGTCGCTCGCGGTGGCCTCGCCGGTGTTGATGATGAAGTTGCAGTGCAGCTCGGACATCTGCGCGCCGCCGACCCGCAGACCCCTGCAGCCGGCCGCGTCGATCAGCTGCCAGGCCTTCTGGCCGGGCGGATTCTTGAAGGTGCTGCCGCCGGTCCTGGACTTCGGCTGGGTCGCGTCGCGCTGTTCCGAAATGTCCTCCATGCGGCGGGCGATGGCGGCGGGATCGTCTGGCGTCCCCCGCAGGGTCGCCGAGGTGACGATCCACTCGTCGGGCAGCGCGCTGTGGCGGTAGCTGAACGACAGGTCGAACGGGGTGAGCACATGGCACGCGCCGTCGGGCGAATAGGCGACCGCCTCGGTGAACACGTCGGCCAGTTCGCGCCCATAGGCGCCGGCGTTCATCTTCACCGCGCCGCCGATGGTGCCCGGCACGCCGCGCAGGAATTCCAGCCCGGCAAGCCCCGCATCGCGGGCGGCAAGCGCCACGTTCACGTCGGGCGTCGAGGCGCCCGCCGTCACCCGGGTGCCGGACACGGTGACCTTGGCGAACGCGCGGCTCAGCCGGATGACGACGCCGGGGACGCCGCCGTCGCGCACCAGCAGGTTCGAGCCGACGCCGATTACTGTGAACGGAATGTCGGCGGGCCGATGGGCGAGGAAGTGACCCAAATCCTCCTCGTCGGCGGGACGGAACAGCACCTCGGCGGGGCCGCCGACCCGGAACCAGGTCAGGTTGGCGAGAGGCACCGCTGCCTCGTAGGTGCCCCGCACCGTCGGGAGACGTTCGATCAGACTTTCGCGCTTCAGGGCCGCGGCCATCATGCCGTTCCTCCCTGCAGCCGCTTCGGCAGCGCGTTGGCCCAGGCCGAGATGGAGCCGGCGCCCATGCACACCACCACGTCGCCGGGTGCGGCCAGCGATGCGACCGTGTCCGCCAGTTCAGGCTCGCCCGCGATGTGGCGCACGTCACGGTGGCCGCGGGCACGGATGCCTTCGGCGAGCTCCCTGCCGCCTATGCCCTCGATCGGCGTCTCGCCAGCGGCATAAACGTCGGTGATCACCACCGCGTCGGCATCGTTGAAGCAGGTCGAGAAACCTTCGAACAGGTTCTGCAGCCGCGTGTAGCGATGCGGCTGGACGATCGCGATCACCCGGCCGCGATAGGCCTCGCGCGCAGCGGCGAGCACGGCGGCGATCTCGACTGGATGGTGGCCGTAGTCGTCGATGATGGTGTAGCCGCCGACCTCGCCGACCTTGGTAAAGCGGCGGCCGACGCCGGCAAAGCCGGAGAACGCCTTGCGGACGGCCTCGTCCGGCAGGCCGAGGATCATGGCGGCCGAGACGGCGGCCAGCGCGTTGACCACGTTGTGGCGCCCCGGCATGGGCAGGCTGAGACCGTCGATGCGGCGGGTCTCGTTCTTCTTGCGGTCGGCGATCTCGACGTCGAAATGGGCGATGCCCTCGGTATAGGAGACGTTGCGAGCCCGCACGTCGGCCTGGGCGCTCATGCCGTAGGTCACGACGCGGCGGTCGGAGATGCGGCCGACCAGGGTCTGCACCTCGGGATGGTCGATGCACAGGATGGCGCTGCCGTAGAACGGCGTGCGCTCGACGAACTGCTTGAAGGCATCGCGCAGCGCATCGAACGTGCCGTAGTGCTCCATGTGCTCGGGATCGATGTTGGTGACCACCGCGAGCATGGCGGGGAGCTTGATGAAGGTGCCGTCGGACTCGTCGGCCTCGACCACCATCCACTCGCCCTCGCCCAGGCGGGCGTTGGTGCCGTAGGCGTTGATGATACCGCCATTGATCACGGTGGGGTCGAGCGCGGCGGCATCCAGTACCGCCGCGATCATCGACGTGGTCGTGGTCTTGCCGTGGGTGCCGGCGATGGAGATGCACCATTTCAGGCGCATCAGCTCGGCCAGCATCTCGGCGCGGCGCACGACCGGAATCAGCTTCTCGCGGGCGGCGACCACCTCCGGGTTGTCGCTCTTTACCGCGCTCGAGATCACCACCACGCTGGCGTCGGCGATGTTCTCGCCGGCATGGCCGATGGCGATGTCGATGCCCAGTCCCCGCAGGCGTTTCACGTTCGCATTCTCGGACAGGTCCGACCCGCGGATGCTGTAGCCCAGGTTGCGCATCACCTCGGCGATGCCGCTCATGCCGATGCCGCCGATGCCGACGAAGTGAATGGTGCCGATGTCGAAAGGAAGCGGCTTCCTCATGCCGGCCTCCAGTCGCGCGACAGTGTGTTGTCGGCGTCGGCCTGTCCGGCGGGCGCGGCGACGGCCCGGCTGTCGATCCGCTGGTTGGCCAGGTCGATCACCATGTCGGCGATGCGCTCGGCCGCGTCCAGCGTCGCACGCGCGCGCGCCGCCGCGGCGGCGGCGGAGAGCGCCGACGGCATCTCGGCCAGCGCCTCGATCCGCCTTGCCAGGGCGTCGGGGGTGAAGCCGGGCTGGGCCATCAGCCAGGCGCCGCCGGCGCCGGCGAGCGACGCGGCATTGGCGGTCTGGTGGTCGTCCATGGCGCCCGGCAGCGGCACCAGGATTGACGGGCGGCCGGTCACCTCGAGCTCGCTGATGGTGGACGCGCCGGCGCGGGCGACGACCAGGTCGCAGGCGACGAGCCGGGCGGCGACATCGGGGAAGAAGGAGGCGAGATCCGCGGCGATGCCAGCGTCCGCATAGAGCGCGCGCACTGCATCGATATCCTCGGGCCGGCACTGCTGGGTCACAACCAGCCGGGCGCGGACCGTATCCGGCAGGCCGACCAAGGCGGGCGGGACCACTTCGCTGAGGATCGACGCGCCCTGGCTGCCGCCCAGGACCAGTACACGTAGCGGCGCGCCCGGCGCAGGCGGTGTATAGGACGAGCCAGCCAGCGCGATCACCTCGCCGCGCACCGGATTCCCCGTGACCACGACCTTTCCGGCATGCGTGCGGTCGAGCCGCTGGGTATGCTCGAACGACAGGGCGATGCGGTCGATGAAGCGCGCCGCCAGCCGGTTGACGCGGCCGAGCACGGCGTTCTGCTCGTGGATGCAGGTGGGGATGCCGCGCATGCGGGCGGCGATCAGGGCCGGGAGCGTAGCATAACCGCCCAGGCCCATGACCGCCACCGGCCGCATGTCGGCGAAAAGCGCGCGCGCCGTCGCCGTGGCGCGGATCAGGTTGAGCGCGCCGGAAATCTTGCCCCGCGTGACATTGGCCGCGGGCAGGACGTGCTTCTCCATGCCCTGGAATCCGGACGAGTAGCGCTCGCCGCGGTCGTCGGTCACCAGCACCGGCTCGATGCCGCGCCGCTTCAGCACCTCGGCGACGGCGAGCGCCGGGAACATGTGGCCGCCGGTGCCGCCGGCGGCAAGGACGATGCGCGGAGGACGGGCGATCATGACGACTGCCTCCCCACGGCGCCGTAGTGGTTGCGGCGGGTGAAGCACAGCAGCATGCCCATGGTCATCGCCATCGACAGCAGCGAGGAGCCGCCATAGGACACGAAGGGCAGGGTCATGCCCTTGGCGGGCATCAGCTGGATGTTCACGCAGATGTTGATGATCGCCTGCATGCCGAACAGCACGATCAGGCCGGCACTGGCGAGGAACAGGAACGGGTCCTCCTCGCGCATCACCTTGACGAAGCCCCGCATCACCACGAACGCGAACACCATGACGATGATCAGGCAGGCGATCAGGCCGAACTCCTCGCCGATCACCGCGAAGATGAAGTCGGTGTGCGCGTCGGGCAGGATGCGCTTCACCACGCCCTCGCCCGGGCCCCGGCCGAAGAACCCGCCGGCGGTGAAGGCCTCCATGGCGGTGCTGACCTGGTAGGTGTCGCCCGAGGCGGGGTCGAGGAAACGGTCGATGCGGCTGGCCACGTGGGGGAGCAGCAGATAGGCGCCGATCACCGAGGCAACGCCGCAGACCGCCAGCACGCCGATCATGAACAGCGGCAGGCCGGCGAGGAAGAACATCGCGCCCCAGACGGTGAAGGTCAGGATGGCCTGGCCGAAGTCGGGCTGGAGCAGCAGCGTGCCCATGACCATGCAGCACAGCAGGATGGCGATGGCCGTGCCGGGAAAGCCCTCCTTGCGCTTGGTCTGGGCGAACATCCAGGCGCTGGTGACGATGAACATGGGCTTGAGGAACTCGGATGGCTGCAACGCCATGCCGCCGACGAACAGCCAGCGCTGCGACCCCTTGATCTCGGGCGCCAGCACCAGCGTGGACAGGGTCGCCAGGTAAAACAGGCCGAAGCACAGGATGGCCACGCGCCGCGTAGTCACCGGCGTCAGCAGCGAGAAGCCGATCAGCAGCGCCAGCGCCAGCGGGATGAAGTAGAGCTGGCGAAGCACGAAGTGGAACGCCGGCAGGCCCAGTCCGAGCGCCTTGGGCGGGCTGGCCGCCATGGCGAACAGCACGCCCGCCGCCATCAGCATGACGATCGCCGACAGCAACCAGCGGTCGACGGTCCACCACCACCGGCCGAGAATGCTGTTGTCGGTGCGGCCGAACGTCATCATGCGGAGGGCTCCGAGGCGAGCTGGGCGACGAGCGCGCGGAAGTGATCGCCGCGCACTTCGAAATTCGGATACTGGTCGAACGAAGCGCAGGCGGGCGACAGCAGCACCACCTCGCCCGCGCCCGCATGGCGCGCGGCGCTGGCGACGGCCCGGTCCATGGTGCCGCACAGCTCGCAGTCGATGCCGGCCTCGTCGAGAACCCCGGCGAAGTCGGACTGGGCCTCGCCGATCAGGTAGGCGCGTTCCACATGGGAGAACAGCGACTTCAGGCTGTCGATGCCGCCCTCCTTCGCCTTGCCGCCGGCAATCCAGTGGACCTTCGGGAAGGCGGCGAGCGCGTGTTGGGTAGCATCCGCGTTGGTCGCCTTGGAATCGTTGACGAAGCGCACGCCGGCGACCGTGCCGACGAGCTCCAGTCGGTGCGCGAGGCCCGGGAAGCTGCGCAGTCCCACCTCGATAGCCGAGGGTTCATAGCCAAGCGCGCGGGCGGCGGCATAGGCGGCGGCGGCGTTCTGCCAGTTGTGCCGCCCGCGGAGGCTTTCGATGCCGTCGAGCGACATCACCGGCTCCGGCGAAAGACCGGCGTCGAACAGCAGCCCGCCGTCCACCGACACGCCCTCGCCGGAACGCCCCAGGACGGTGACCGGCGTGACCGAGCGGCCGACGGCGCGGAGGCGGCCGGCGGCCTCCTGGCCGTAATCGTCATCGACGCCGATGATGGCCGCGCCGTCGGGACCCTGCCAGTCGAAGATGCGGCGCTTGACGGCGACGTAATTGGCCATGCCGCCGTGCCGGTCCAGGTGATCCGGCGTGGTGTTCAGCAGGATCGCCACCTCGGGCCGCAAGTTGAAGGTGAGGTCGATCTGGTAGGACGACATCTCGATCACGTAGACGCCGCCTTCAGGCAGCGGGTCGAGGTCCAGGATCGGCGTGCCGATGTTGCCGCAGGCGACCGACGCGCCGCCGCAGGCCTGGATCAGGTGGGCGAGCAGCGCGGTGGTGGTCGACTTGCCGTTGGTGCCGGTGATCACAGCAACGCTGTGGCGCGGCAGACTCGGGCGCGCTTGGGCGAACAGGTCGATATCGCCGATCACCGGGAGGCCGGCGCCGTTCGCGGCCTTTACGACGGCGTGCGGCTCGGGATGGGTCAGGGGCACGCCGGGGCTGAGTACCAGCGCGGCCTGGCGGCTCCAGTCCAGCTCGCCGGGCGGGACCAGCGCCACCGAAGCGGCGGCGGCGAGGTCGCGGCTCTTCGCGTTGTCGTCCCACGCGGTCACCGACGCGCCGCCCGCGGCCAGCGCCCGGGCCGAGGCGATACCGCTGCGGGCGAGGCCGAAGACGGCCACTTCCCGGTCGCGATATGTGGTGACGGGGATCATCGCGGCGCTACCTCAGCTTCAGGGTCGAGAGGCCGATGAGGGCGAGCACCAGCGAGATGATCCAGAACCGCACCACGATGGTGGATTCCGCCCATCCCTTCTGCTCGTAGTGATGGTGCAGCGGGGCCATGCGGAACACCCGCTTGCCGGTGGTCTTGAACGAGATCACCTGGACGATGACCGAGACGGTCTCGAGCACGAACAGGCCGCCGACGATCACCAGCACCAGCTCGTGCTTGATGATGACGGCCACGGCGCCGAGCGCGCCGCCCAGCGCCAGGCTGCCGGTGTCGCCCATGAACACCATGGCGGGCGGCGCGTTGAACCACAGGAAGCCCAGGCAGGCGCCGATCAGCGCGGCCAGAAACACGGCCAGCTCGCTGGCGCCCGGCACATAGTGGATCTGCAGGTAATCGGCGAAGGTGAGATAGCCCACCAGATAGGCCAGCAGCGCGAAGGTGGCGGCGGCGATGATCACCGGCATGGTGGCGAGACCGTCGAGGCCGTCGGTGAGGTTGACCGCGTTCGAGGCGCCGACCATCACCAGCATGGCGAACGGCACGAAGCCGTAGATACTGAGGTCGAGCAGCACGGACTTGGCGAACGGCACCGCCAGCTCGTTGGCCAGATTCGGCGTCGACAGCAGGCTGACCGCGACCGCCGCGATGGCGGCGATCGAGAACTGCAGCACCAGCTTCATCTTGCCGGCGATGCCCTTGCTGGAGCGGCGGCTGACCTTCAAATAGTCGTCGATGAAGCCGACGCCGCCGAAACCCACGGTGACGAACAGGCAGATCCAGACATATTTGTTGGTGAGGTCGGCCCACAGCAACGTGCCGGCCGCCAGCCCGATCAGGATCAGGAACCCGCCCATGGTCGGCGTGCCCTGCTTGGTGACGATGTGGCTCTGCGGGCCGTCTTCGCGGATCGGCTGGCCCTTGCCCTGCTTGGAGCGCAGCCAGTCGATGATGCGCGGGCCGAAGATCAGGCAGACGAACAGCGCCGTCAGCACCGCCCCGCCGCTGCGGAAGGTGATGTAGCGGAAGACGTTGAAGGCGGCGATGTCGCCGGCCAGGGGATAGAGCAGATGATAAAGCATTGGCTTTCCCCCTAACCCGCGGCCCGGCGCCGCGCCGGCTGGCCCTGCAGGGACAGCAGCGCATCGACGACCGTCGACAGCCCGATGGCGTTCGAGCCCTTGACCATGACCACGTCGCCCGGCACGACCATGTCGAGCAGCCGGTCGGCCGCTTCCCGCGCATCGGCGCAGTTGACGACCTGGATGGAGCCGCCCAGCGACGAGGCCATCTCCTGCATCAGCGGACCGACCGCGACGACGATGTCGACCCCGGCGTCGCGCAGCGGCCCGCGCAGGCCGGCATGCAGCGCCGGGCCGCGCGCGCCCAGCTCGCGCATGTCGCCCAGCACGGCGATGCGGCGGCCGCGGCGCGCCGGGGCGGTGCGGCCCAGGCCGCCGATCGCCGCCAGCACGGCGACCTGGCTCGCGTTGTAGCTCTCGTCGATGACGGTGACCTCGCCATCGCGATACTCGACCCGGTGGCGGCGACCGCGGCCCTTGGGCGGCTGCATCTCGGCGAGCGCCAGTCCCGCCAGGCCGAGGTCGGCGTCGACGGCCGCGACGGTGGCGAGCACCGCCAGGCTGTTCGACACCCAATGGTCGCCGGCGATGCCGATCTTGAACGTGACCAGGGTGCCCATGACATCGGCGGTCACCGTGCTGCAATCCTCGTGCAGCCGCGACTTGATCGCCCGCACGTCCGAACCCTCGCTGGCGCCGAACGAAATGATCCGGCCGACGCCGACATCCCTTGCGCGGGCCTCGAGACGGCCGAATTGCGCGTTGTCGCGGTTGAGGATCACCGCGCCGCCCGGCTGGACGCCCTCGAAGATCTCGGACTTGGCGTCGGCGATGGCTTCGATGGAGCGGAAAAACTCCATGTGCACTTCGGCGATGGTGGTGACGATGGCCACATGCGGCCGGGCGATGGCGGTCAGCGTCCGCAGCTCGCCGGCATGGTTCATGCCCATTTCCAGCACCGCGTAGCGGGTCGCGGCGGGCGTGCGCGACAGGGTCAACGGCACGCCGATGTGATTGTTGAAGCTCCGCTCGCTGGCATAGGTGGTGCCGCTGCGGGCCAGCGCCGCGGCGATGGCGGTCTTGGTGCCGGTCTTGCCGACGCTGCCGGTGACGCCGATAACCTTGCCCGCGATCCGGTCGCGGGAGGCCGCGCCCAGCGCAGTGAGGCCTTGCAGCGTGTCGCCCACGGCGACCACGGGGGCGTCCGGCGGATAGTCGGCGCCCCGTTGCACGAGCGCGCCGGCCGCGCCGCGCTGCAGGGCGGCGGCGACGTATTTGTGTCCGTCCTGGTTGTCGCCCTTCAGCGCGACGAACAGGTCGCCCTGGTTCACCTCCCGGCTGTCGATGGCCACACCGTGGACGTCGAACGCGCCGCTCGCCGCGCCGCCGGTGGCGGCGGCGATCTGCCCGGATGTCCACAACGGATCAGCCATGCGCGCCTCCCCGGACCAGCGCCTCGCGGGCGGCCTCCACGTCGTCGAACGGCAGCACGGTCGCGCCGACGACCTGGCCCCGCTCGTGCCCCTTGCCCGCGATCGCGAGCACGTCGCCGGGGCCGAGGGCGCGGACCGCCGCGTCGATGGCCTGGTGCCTGTCGGCGATATCGCGGGCGCCCGGGCTGGCGGCGAGGATCTGGCGGCGGATGTGCACCGGGTCCTCGCTGCGCGGGTTGTCGTCGGTGACGATGACGGCGTCGGCGAGCTTTGCCGCGATGGCGCCCATGATCGGACGCTTGCCCCTGTCGCGGTCGCCACCGCAGCCGAACACCACGTGCAGCCTGCCGCTGGTATAGGGGCGCAGCGTCCGCAGCAGGGTCTCCAGCGCGTCCGGTGTATGGGCGTAGTCGACATAGACCGACGCGCCCCGGCCGGTCCGGCCCGCGAGCTGGAGACGGCCAGGAACCGGCTCCAGCGCCGCCAGCGAACGAATGGTGGCGGCGGGATCGCCGCCGGTGCCGATGACGAGGCCGGCCGCGACCAGCGCGTTCGACGCCTGGAAATCGCCGATCAGCGGCAGGGAAACCTCGAAGCGCCGGCCCTCGAAGCCGACGACCAACTCCTGGCCGGTGGCGGTACGCTCGCGCGAGACGACCCTGAGTTCGCCGCCCTCGCCCACCGACAGGATGCCGAGGCCGCGGCCCCAGCAGATGTCGACCAGCTCGTCATAGACGTGGGTCTCGGTGTTCAGTACCGCGACGGCGCCGGGCTGCAGCACCTCGCCGAACAGGCGCAGCTTGGCGTGGAAATAGTCGTCGTAGCTGGCGTGGTAGTCGAGGTGGTCCCGCGACAGGTTGGTGAACGCGGCCGCCTTCAGTCGGACGCCGTCGAGCCGGTGCTGGGCAAGGCCATGGCTCGAGGCCTCCATGGCCATGTGCTCGATACCCGCGCGCTTGAGGTCGGCCAGCCGCGCGTGGATCTCGATCGGGTCGGGCGTGGTCAGCGTCGGCGCCGTCTCCAGACCGCTCGCCCGGATACCCAGCGTGCCCATGGACGCCGACCTGTAGCCGGCGGCGGACCAGAGCTGGCGCACGAATTCGGCCACCGAGCTCTTGCCGTTGGTACCGGTGACCGCGACCATGGTCTCGGGCTGGCCGCCGAAGAAGCGAGCGGCCATCAACGCCAGGCGCCGCCGCGGGTTAGGATCGGTGACCACGAAGATGTCGCGTTCGGCGATCTCGGTGTCTGGCCCGGCGAGGACCGCGACCGCGCCCCGGGCTACCGCCTGGGCAACGAAGTCTGACCCTTTCGCCCGCGTGCCCGCGAGCGCGGCGAACAGGTAGCCACCCTCGACCGTGCGGCTGTCCGAGGACAACCCGGTGATGTCGATGCGCGAGGCGTCGCCGTTCCGGCCGATGAGATCGGACAACCTCACGAGCGCACCTCCGGCTGCATCATCTGCAGGAGCTCGCGGGTGACCGGGTGGGTCGCCTCGCTGGACGGCGGCACGCCCAGCATGGGCGCGATGCGCTCGACCACCCGCTTGGTGGTCGGCGCGGCGGTCCATCCGGCGGTCGCGTATCCGTAGGTCTTCTTGGTGCCGTGCGGCTCGTCGATCATCACCACGGTCACGTAGCGCGGATTGACCACCGGGAAGACCGCGGCGAAGGACGACACCAGCGATCGCTTTCGGTAGCCGCCGCCGCCCGCCTTTTCCGCGGTGCCGGTCTTGCCGCCGACCAGATAGCGCGGCGCCTCGGCCTGACGGCCGGTGCCCTTCTCGACCACGAGCCGCAACAGGCCCTGCATCTTGTAGGCGGTCTCCTGCGACACGATGCGCTCGCCCGCGGGCACGAAGCCGGGCGGCGTCTTCAGCACGGTCACCGGATGCATGGTGCCGTCGCCGGCGATCGCCGCGTAGCCGGCCGCCAGCTGAAGGCCGGTGATCGACAGGCCATGACCGAAGGAGATGGTCATGGTGTTGATCTCCTTCCACTGGGCGGGCACCAGCGGCGCGCCGGCCTCCTTCAGCTCCACATGCACCCGATCGAGGAAACCCAGCTTGCGCAGGAACGCCTTCTGGTTTTCGGTGCCGACGTCGAGCGCCATCTTCACCGTGCCGATGTTCGACGAGTACATGAAGATTTCGGGCACGCTGAGCCAGCGGTGCTTGGGATGGTCGTCGTTGATGGTGAAGCGCGAGATGCGGATCGGGTTGGTGGCGTCGTAGCCGTCGCTGAATCCGGCCGTGCCCTCGTCCAGCGCCATGGCCATGGTGAACGCCTTGAAGGTCGAGCCCCATTCGAACACCGCATGGCTCATGCGGTTGATCAGCTGGGGATTACTCGCCATGTTGCCCGGCTCGTTGGGGTTGAAGTCGGGCAGGCTGACCATGGCGATGATCTCGCCGGTATGGATGTCGAGCACCAGCCCGCCGCCGCCGAGCGCGGTGAACTCCTCGACCGCCGCGGCGATCTCGTTGCGCAGGGCGTGCTGCACGCGGACGTCGAGCGCCAGCTGCAGCGGCTTGCCGGCCGGCCCCTCCTCGCGCAGCGTCTCGTCGAAATAACGTTCGACGCCGGCGAGGCCGCGGCCGTCCACGTTGGTGTAGCCGACCATGTGGGCGGCGAGGTTGCCGTGCGGGTACACCCGCTCGATCTCGCGCTGGAAGCCGACACCGGGAAGACCCAGCCGGTTAACCGCGTCGTATTCGGCGGGCGTCACCTTGCGCTTGACCCAGATGAACTTGGAATCCGAGTTGAACTTGCGCTCGAGCGCCTCGGCGGACACCCCCGGCAGGACGCTCGCCAGCTTCAGCGCCGAGTCATGGGCGTTCAGGACCTTGGGGATCTGCGCGTAGACCGAGATCGCGGTCAGGTCGGTCGCCAGCAGCACGCCGTTGCGGTCGAGGATGTCTGCCCGGGGCGCCACGTCCATGGCCGCCGCCAGCGCCCGCTTGTCGGTGGCTTCGCCGCTCAGCAGGCCGAGGTCGACCAGGCGCAGGGATATGGCGGCGAAGGCGAGCGCGAAAACCGCCATCGCCACCCGGACGCGGCCCCGCGCGTTGTCCACCGCGCGCTTGCCGACACCGTCGAACTCGATGGTGGTGATGTGCCTCATTGCACGTCCTCCAGGATCGCCTCGACCGGCACGCTAGCGACGGGCACGAGCGGCGATTGGGCGGCCGGAGGCACGAAGGAAACGACGGGCGCAGGCGAGACAGCCGCTGCGGGCGGCAGCGCCTGAGCAGAGGCCGCGGGCTGGGACGAAGGCGCCGGCTGGACGAAAGGTGTCGGTTGGGCGGCAGCCGCGGTCGCGTCGAGAGCCGGCTGGGGCGCCAGGATCTGGTCCATCGGCTTCAGGCGCAGGTCGGCGAGGCCGCCGACCTGGCGAGCGACGGTCGGCTCGAGCGTCAGGAACTTCTCCGAAAGGGTCTGCAGGCGGTCGGGGCGGCTCAGATAGGCCCACTCCGCCTCCAGCACCTTGATCGCCCGGCGGTCCTCGTCCATCTGGGCGCGCAGGGCGTCGGCGTGGTCCTGCAGGTCCTCGACCTCGTATTTAAGATTGTAGAGGCCGTAGGACACGACGATCAGGACGCCGAGGGTGATCAGGGTGAAGGAGCGCTTCATGCGGCGCGCCTCCCCTCGTCCGGCCACGGGTCGTTCGCGGTGCGGATGGCCGCGCGCAGGCGGGCCGAGCGCGCGCGGGGATTGACGTCGGTCTCGTCCTCGCCTGGCTTGACGGCGCCGCGCACCGCCAGGGTGAAGCTGGGCGCGCGGCGCGCGGGCTGGTCGGGCAGGTGGCGCGAGCCCGAGGGCGCGGTGCCGCTGCGCTCGCGCAGGAAGTTCTTGACGATCCGGTCTTCCAGCGAATGGAACGACACCACGGCAAGCCGGCCGTGCGGCGCCAGCAACTTCTCCGCGGCGCGCAGGCCGGCCTCCAGCTGGCCCAGCTCGTCGTTCACGTGGATGCGCAGCGCCTGGAATGTGCGGGTCGCCGGATGCAGCTTGTGGGGCTGCACGCCGCCGGAGACGCGGGCGACGATGTCGGCCAGCTCGAGGGTGCGGGTGATCGGCCTGGCCTTACGGGCGGCGACGATGGCGCGGGCGATGCGGCGCGAGTTCCGCTCCTCGCCATAGAGCCAGATGATGCGCGCGATCTCGGATTCTTCTTCGCCGTTGACGATCTCGGCGGCGTCGGGCGCGTCGGACTCGCTGCCCTCCATGCGCATATCGAGCGGACCGTCCTTCTGGAACGAGAAGCCGCGCTCAGCGTCGTCCAGCTGCATGGACGAGACGCCCAGATCGAAGACCACCCCGTGGACGGCCGTGATCCCGGCCGCGTCCATCAGCGCCAGCATGTCGCCGAAGGGACCGGGAACGAAGGTGAAGCGGCCCGGAAACCGTCCGGCGATGGTCGCGGCCCGGTCGGCGGCGGTCGGATCGCGATCGATGCCATAGACCACGCAGTCCGCGGCCTCGAGGATGCCGGCGGTGTAGCCGCCCCAGCCAAAGGTGGCGTCGATGACGGTCTCGCCCGCCCGCGGCGCGATGGCCTCGAGCACTTCGCGCAGCATGACGGGTGCATGGCGCCGCGTGTCATTCATGCGCGTCTCCGCGCCGGGAGCGGCCCAGGGAAATGGCTTTGGCGACGATGGCGGAGCTCGGCTTGATCCGGCTCTCGAACTCGGCGTGCTTCTCCGGCGCCCAGATCTGGAACGACTTGCCGCGGCCGATGAACACCACGTTGTCGGTGATGCCGGCGGCCTCCAGCAGATAGCCCGGCAGGATGACGCGGCCTTCCGGGTCGAACGGCAGCTCGCGCGCCTTGCCCAGCAAATAGGCCAGCGCGTCGTATTCCTCGGAAAGCGGCGAGTAGTCGTCCATCACGTCGGCGAGCTGGGCCATGCGGGCCCGGTCCCAGCCCTCGATGCACGCATGCTCGGTGTGCGGGAACGCGACGAAGCCGTTCATGTGCTCCAACTCGGCGCGGAACGGCGCGGGCACGGAGACCCGGCCCTTCTTGTCCACCTTGTTGGCATATGACGACAGAAACAGCGGCACGGCCGCCCCTCACGATCTACCTGCGTTTCACACCCTTACCCGCCTTGATTCGGGCCGACTCACCCCGTCGGCGGCGTCTCCCATTGGGATATTATGGGATATCATGGGTAATAATGGGCGGTCAATGGGAGGAGCCCCCGCTGCGGTCGAATAACAAGTATTTGAAGCCGGGGATGACAGGAAATTTCTCCGGCGCTAAAGAAGAAGCAGCAGTCGAGTCGCCCCGGGCGGCCAATCCTGCGGTTGATTCCATCCCAGTTTGTTCATTTTTTGTTCGCTTTGGGCCGGCGCGGGGTGCGGTTTCCGGTGAAACGGCGGCGCGGGCCCAAGGCCTTTTCGAGGGGAACAGACCCATGGAATCGTTCCAGGACGTCCTGGACAACAGCCGCGCGTTCTTCGACGACGTGCTGCTTCCGCGCATCGCCGACTACCTGCCGATGACGGTGGAGCCGACGGAGGCGATGAACCGGATGGCCAACCGCGCGCTGGGTGCCGGGTTCACCGCGTCGATGATGTTCCCGTCGGTGAAGCGCCAGCAACTGGACTTCCGGCTCGGCATCATCCAGTTGCTCAACGAGCCAATCGAGGACATGGACCCGGCGCTGCAATACGCAGAGGCCCGGGTGCAGGATCTGGACGCGCTGAAGAACGCCGAGACACTCAACCGGCCCGACGGCCCCTACTGCCTGTTCATGCTGTCGGGCGCCTATCCGGCCGAGACCCGCGGCAAGAGCCCGGACGACCTGCGCGCCGTGTTCGCCGAGCGCGGCTGGGTGTCGCTGACGGGGTTCGAGTACATGGCGATCCAGCGCGTGCGCGCCCTCCACAGCCGCGAGCACGGATTCGACAGGAACGGGCCCATGGGCCAGCCCATGTGGCTGCTCGACACGCTGATTCAGCCCCGCGGCACGGCCTACGGCTTCTGGGACACGGAAACGCGGGCGGTGAACCTGGGCTGGGCAGCGTCCGACGCGCCCATGGAGCGCTTCGGGGCGCATCCCGCGATGGTGGTGGAAGTCCCGGAGGATTGACGGGTTGGCGTTACCCGCTCTGTAGCCGTCATCCTGGCGGAAGGTGGGACTCATACCAAAGGCGTTGATGTCTGACTCGCTTGGGGATTCCCAAGGAATCTGAGTTGTGATTCGATGGTGCCTTGCGAGGAGGGCGCCATGGGATCAGCGGTTGCATTACGGTCGGACTATACGGCGGT
>JBFWZH010000029.1:0-54600 GCA_050185585.1 Sphingomonadales bacterium
CGCAGATCGCCAAAGCGCCCAAGCGTCACGTCCATCCCGATCTCCTCTCAATGACCAGGACAGCGAATCAGACTTCACCACTCCCTTCAATACATTCTCAAATCACGATGTGTGAATGTCGTAGCCCTCTGGGAGAGGGTCAGGGTGAGGGGCGTTGTGTGTCACAAGCTCCAGCCCCGTCCCGTCATCGACAACGCCCCTCACCCTTGGAACTGCGCCCATGTCAGGTGTCACACCGTCGGCAATCCGCCCACGCCGTCGTCGAGCTGCACGCGGCAGGTCTTCAGCGTGTAGCAGACCAGGGTGTACTGGCCGACCGTGAAGACGATATCGAGCAACTGCTTCTGGTCGTAGTGCTTCGACAGCGCCTCCCAGGTGGCGTCGCCGATCTCGCTGTTCCGGAACAGCTCGTCGGTCGCCTGCAGCAGCAGCTTTTCCTGCTCGGTCCAGTTGCCGCCCTTGGGCCAGGTGGCGATGGCGTGGATCTCCTCGTCGGAAAGGCCCGAGTTGCGGCCGATGATGACGTGCTGGCCCCACTCGTAGTCCGACTGGTGGTTCCAGCCGGTGCGCAGGATCAGGATCTCGCGCTCGCGGCCGTTGAGGGTGCTGGTGAAGCCCATGATGTGGCCGGCGAACCGGTTCCACGGCTTCAGCAGGTCCTCGTGGCGGGCCAGCGTCTTCATGATGTTGACGCGCAGGATCTCGGGGCCGTTCTGCATCCACTCGGGAAGCTCGCTGACGGCGAGGGGTTCGATGCGGGCGGGGCTCTTGATCGCCATGTTATTCGTTCCTCAGCGCTGCAGCGGACCGTAGCTGGCGATCTCGTAGCGGTTGGCCACGACGCCCTTCACCCGGATGCCGGCCATGCCCTTCTGGAAGTCGGCCATGTGCTGGGTCTTGAAGTGCTCGGCCAGCGCCTCGTCGGACGTCCAGACCTCGAAGATGCGCACCAGGCCGGGCTCGTTGAAGTCCTCGGCGAAGGAATAGACGATGCAGGTGTCGGGCTCGAGCGTGTTGGTCTTCTCGACCATGATCGACGCGAATTCGCGGATCTTGGGCATGTCTTCCGGCTCGATGCGGATTTCCGCGCCGATGGCGATGGTCATGGATGTCTCCCTCGTTTGACAGGTCCCGAACCCTGCGGTCCGCGGGCGGATAAGTCAACGGCACAGCGGCATTTTACCCGCCGGTAACGAGGGCGCTTGCCTTGCGCCGCGCCGCCCTTTAATCCGGGGGCTCCAACCGATCCGAACCGGACAGCAAGGGGAGAAAACCATGAAGCTGCAGGGACAGTCCGCCATCATCACCGGCGGCGCTTCGGGCCTCGGCGCCGCGACCGCGCGCGAGCTCACCGCCAACGGCGTCAAGGTGACGCTGTGGGACCTCAACGAGGAGCTGGGCACGTCGCTGGCGGCCGAGCTGGGCGGCGCCTTCGCCAGGGTCGACGTCGCCTCCGAGGACGACGTGAAGGCCGGCATCGAGGTGGCGAAGGCCGCCCACGGCATCCCGCGCATCCTCGTCAACTGCGCCGGCATCGGCAAGGCCAACAAGATCGTCGGCCGCGACGGCCCCATGGCGCTCGCCGACTTCCAGCGGGTGATCAACACCAATTTGATCGGCCATTTCAACTGCTCGCGGCTGGTCGCGGCCGAGATGCAGACCCTCGATCCGCTCGAGGACGGCGAGCGCGGCGCCATCGTGCAGACCGCCTCGGTCGCCGCGTTCGACGGCCAGGTCGGCCAGATCGCCTACACCGCCTCCAAGGCCGGCATCGTCGGCATGACCCTGGTGATCGCCCGCGACCTGTCGAATGTGGGCATCCGCTGCAACACCATCTGCCCCGGCATCTTCGCCACGCCGCTGATGCTGCGCGCCCCCGACAACGTGCTGGAGTCGCTGGCCAACTCCATCCCGTTCCCGCGCCGCCTCGGCAAGCCGGAGGAGTTCGCCTCCATGGTGCGCGAGATCTGCACCAACACCATGCTCAACGGCGAGACGATTCGCCTGGACGGCGCCATCCGCATGGCGCCGCGCTAGAGGTCTTCCGGCGCCATCCGCATGGCGCCGCGCTAACGGGACTTCCGGCGCCATCCGCATGGCGCCGCGCCGATCGGCGGTTGCGCCGGGGGCGCTTTCGCATAACACTCGTCGCATTAACGGGGGCCTCATGGTCCCCGTTTTCGCAAACGGGAGAGTGCGATGACGGCTGGCGTGGAAAAGTGGGATCATGAAACCGACCTGCTGGTGGTGGGCTCCGGCTCGGCGGGGCTGACGGCGGCGGTGGTCGCGGACCACGAGGGCCTCGAAGCCCTGGTCATCGAGAAGACCGACAAGTATGGCGGCACCAGCGCGTTCTCGGGCGGCGTCGCCTGGATCCCCAACAACCATTTGATGAAGGCGGCGGGCATCCCGGACACCCCGCAGGACGCTGTCACCTACCTCAAGCACAATATCGGCAACCGGGTCGCGCCGTCCAAGCTCGAGACCTTCGTGGAATACGCGCCGGTCATGGCCCAGTACATGACCGACCACAGCGAGGTGAAGTTCCAGATGATGGAGGACTTCCCCGACTACCGGCCCGAGACGCCCGGCGGCTGCAAGGGCGGCCGCTCGATCGACCCCAAGGTATTCTCCGGCCGCAAGCTGAAGGACTACGACAAGCTGCGCCTGCGCCCGGGCAGCATCCCGGGCGGCGTCGTCGGTTCGGTCAAGGAGCTGCGGCGGCTTGCGTTCTTCAAGTCCGATCCCAAGGGCCTGCTCAACGTCTGGTACGTCATCCCGCGCAACATCTGGAACCGCGTCGCCGGCCGCCAGCACATCTCCAGCGGGCGTGCGCTGGTCGCCCGGCTGCGCTACACCATGCAGGAGCGGAACGTGCCGCTTTGGCTGAACACCGGCCTCGACGAACTGATCACCGAAAACGGCGCCGTCATCGGTGCGCGGGTGACCAGGGAAGGCCAAAGACTCGCCATCCGCGCGCGCAAGGGTGTCGTGATCGCGGCCGGCGGGTTCGATCACAACAGCGCCATGCGCAAACAGTATTTCAACAAGGGCGACGAAAGCTGGATGTCGGGCGCCTACAGCGCCGGCGCGCCCGGCGCCATGGGCGACGGCATCCGCGCCGGTCAGGCCTTGGGCGCGGCGCTCGACCTGATGGACGACATGTGGTGGATGCCCTCCTCCAACGAGCCGGGCTCGAAGGCGCCGACCATCCATGTGTTCGAGCGCGGCCTTCCGCACATGATGATCGTCAACAGCAAGGGCAAGCGATTCGCCAACGAGGCGCGGCCCTACAACGAGCTGGGCCGGGTGATCTACGAGGACGACGCGCCGCCCGCCTTCATGGTGTTCGACAACGACTACCGCAGCCGCTACACGGTCGGCACCATGCTGCCCGGCATGACGCCTGAGCGCTTCATCCGCGAGGGCTACGTCAAGCGTGCCGACACGCTGGACGACCTGGCCCGCCAGTGCGGCATCGACGCCGAAGGGCTGAAGTCGACCGTCGCCCGGTTCAACCAGATGGCCGAGGCGGGCAGGGACGAGGATTTCGGCAAGGGCCAGAGCGCCTTCGACCTCTATGCCGGCGACAAGTCGCACAAGCCCAATCCATGCCTCGGCCCGATCGAGAAGGCGCCGTTCTACGCCATCCAGATCAATGCGGGCGACCTCGGCACCAAGGGCGGCCTGCTGACCAACGAGCGCGCCCAGGTGCTGCGCGAGGACGGCTCGGTGATCGGCGGGCTCTATGCAGCGGGCAACAGCTCGGCCTGCGTGGTCGGCAATTTCTATCCGGGCGGTGGCGGCACCATCGGCGCCGGCATGACCTACGCCTACCTGGCCGCCATGCACGCGGCTGGCAAGGTCGGCGACCCGCCAAAGGCGCTTGCAGCGGCGGCGGCGGAGTAGCATCGGCGAGGAACCGCTGCGCGGTCCCCCTCACCCTAACCCCGGCGGGGCGAGGGGACTTGGCCGGAGCGGTGGAATGGGTAACCCTTCTCCCCGCCGGGGAGAAGATGGCGCGCAGCGCCAGATGAGGGGTGAGCCGCGACAGCGGCTTGGGGATGGAACATAGAGGGAGGCATAATCGTGAGCATCTACGTCGTCGCCAACATGAAGGTTCTCGACCCGTCGTTCCAGGAGCCCTACGGCGCCATCGCCGGCCCGCTCGTCCAGCAGTATGGCGGCGAATACGTGGCGATGAGCGCCGTGCCCGAGATCGTCGAGGGGGAGTGGCCGGAAGGGTTCCAGACCATCGTCCTGAAATGGCCGTCCCGCGAGGCGTTCAGGGCGTTCTGGGATTCCCCCGAATATGCCAAGGCCAAGGAGATCAGGAAGGGCAAGGTCATCCTCCACAACGTCATCCTCGACGCCGCGGGTTAGGGCCTACTTCACCTTGCGGTATCCGGGTGTGGACAGTATTCGTTCCCGGTACCAGACATAGAGGCCGCAGGCGATGATGATCGCTGCGCCGAACCATGTCCATTCGTCGGGGAACTCGCGCCAGAACAGGTAGCCCAACGCCGTCGACCAGATGATCTGGCTGTAGGCGAACGGCGCCAGCACCGACGCGCCCGCATAGCGCAGCGCCCGGATCATCAGGAACTGGCCGGTGGTGCCGCCCACCGACATGGCGATCAGCAGCAGCACCGCCTCGGGCGTGGGCGTCTTCCAGAAGAACGGCAGCATCAGCGAGCAGCCGAGCCAGCCGATGATCGCCGTCCACATCAGCGTGGTCAGGGTCGAATCGTCCTTCTGCACCAGCCGTGTGGTGATCACCGCCACCGACCAGCCGCAGGCGCCGCCGATCGCGAACAACGAGGCCCAGTGGAAGCTGTCGCCGCCGGGCCGGATGATCACCAGCGCGCCGGCGAAGCCGACGATGATGGCGAGCCAGCGATGCTTGCCCACCCTTTCCTTGAGGAAGATGATCGACAGGATCGTGACGACGAACGGGCCGACGAAATTGATCGCCGTCATCGTGGCCAGCGGCAGGAACTGCAGGCCCGAGATGAAGAACACGCCGGCGCCCAGCATGCCGATCCCGCGCAGGAACTGGCTGCGCGGATGGCGCGTTCTCAGCACCGGCAGGCCACCCTGGTGGATCACCACCGGCGTCAGCAGCACGATCTGGGCGAGCAGCCGTCCCCAGGTGATGAACACCGGCGGATAGCCCATCGACCCGAGCAGCTTGGAAACCGTGTCCATGCACGAGAATGTCACGAAGGCGGCCAGCATCAGCATGATGCCGCGCATGGAGTTCTCGGCGGGCTCGGGAATGTGCGGGTGGGACACGAAGGCTCCGGCAAGCAGGCGTGCATGTATATGGCAGCGGGGCCAATCGCTTGTCACGCCGATTGTGCGCCGTTGACCGGGCCCCGGCGCTGCGACAACGTTGTCCGCCAAGGCCTTGCGGGGAGGGCGCGCCCATGAAGTTGCTGAACTACGCGGCGGCCGCGATCATCGCCGCGCTGGCGATGCTGCTGCTGGTCGAGGGGCGAGCGCTGCTGGTGCCGCTGGCGCTGGCGGTGCTGTTCTGGGTGCTGATCGACGGCATCGCCGCGTTCTACGGCCGCCTCGCCGTGGGCGGCAGGCCCGTTCCGCGCTGGCTGGCGCTCACCGCCGCGGGGCTCACCGTGCTGGGCGTCGGCACGCTGGTGATCGTCATGGTCAGCCAGAACGTCGCCGCGGTCGCCCAGGCCGCTCCGGAATACCAGCGCAAGTTCGAGGCGCTGGTCGAGCGGGTGGCGCCGGTGTTCGGCTTCGACCAGGTGCCGCGGCTGTCCGAGCTGCTGAAGGGCTTCGACATCGCGCCGCTGATCGGCACCCTGGCCGGCGCGCTTGCCGGGCTGATGGGCAATGTGGGCCTGGTGCTGGTCTACCTGCTGTTCCTGTTCGTCGAGCAGGCGGCGTTCGAGCCGAAGATCCGCGCGCTGTTTCCCGATCCGGACCGGCGCGAGCGCGTGCTGCGGATACTGCGCGAGATCAACGAGGACACCCGCAAATACATGCGTCTCAAGACTGCCATGAGCGGGACCACCGGCCTGTCCAGCTACCTGGTGCTCAGTCTCGTCGGCGTCGACTATGCCGCGTTCTGGGCGTTCGTCATCTTCCTGCTCAACTTCATCCCCACCATCGGCTCGATCCTGGGCATCACCCTGCCGGCGCTGCTGGCGCTGGTGCAGTTCGAGACGCTGGGACCGTTCCTGGTGATCAGTATCGGCTTGACCAGCATCCAACTGATCATCGACAACGTCGTCGAGCCCAGGCTGATGGGCGGCGCGCTCAATCTGAGCTCGCTGGGCGTCATCCTGTCGCTGGCCATGTGGGGATCGATCTGGGGCATCGTCGGCATGTTCCTCAGCGTGCCCATCATGGTGCTGATGATGATCGTGTTCGCCAACTTCCAGCAGACCCGGCCGATCGCCGTCCTCCTGTCTGCTGATGGAAAGATCAAGGAAATCCAGGATGCTCCAGCGCGTCTCTAAGAGCCCCGAGCCCGTTCGCCAGACCATCGAGGTTCCCGGCCACGGCGCGTTCTCGGTGCTGCGCTGGGAGGGCGAAGCGAACTGGCCCCTGCTGGTGTTCTGCCACGCCACCGGTTTCAACGCCGGCACCTACCGCGAGCTGCTGGGACCGCTGGCGGACAGCTTCCGCATCGTCGCCATCGACCAGCGCGGCCATGGCCTGTCGACGGCGCCCGCGGACCCGGAGGAGCTGCCCACCTGGGACCTGTTCCGCGACGATCTGGTCGCGTTCCTCGAACTTCTGGACGAACCCGCCTATCTGTCGGGTCACTCCATGGGCGGCCGGGTTGCCATGCTGGCCGCGGCGAAGGTTCCCGAACTGGCGCGCGGGCTGGTGATGATCGAGCCGGTGCTGATGCACCCGAAGGTATCGCGCTTCCTGTGGGCCGCGCGCCGGTTCGGGCGGCCGCCGCCCAACCCGCTGGCGCAGGGCGCCGCCCGCCGCCGCGCCGTGTTCGGTACGCGCCAGATGATGTTCGATGCCTACAAGGGCCGCGGCGCCTTTACCACCTGGCCCGACCAGGTGCTGCGCGACTACATCGACGGCGGCAGCCGCGACCTGCCCAATGGCGAGGTCGAGCTGTCCTGCGCGCCGGCCTGGGAGGCCGCCACCTTCGCCTCGGCCGGCCATGCGTTCTGGCGGGCGCTGGCTCGGGTGCGCTGTCCGGTTCACATCCTCTACGCCGAGCACGAGTCGACGCTGAGGGACGATGTTCCCGACCTGATCCGCGCTCGCCAGCCGGAATGGGTCCTCGACCTGATTGCCGGCACCACCCATTTCCTGCCCATGGAACGGCCCGAGCTGGTCAGGACCGCGATCCGCGAGATGGCGGGTATGTCCTGAGGCGCTCCGTGCTATGTTTCCTTCCGGTAACTCAGGGAGGGAGTCATGGCGTCATTCGACAGCATCAGGGAAACGTTCGAGCAGCGGGTATCGTCAGTGGTGTGGGCGTCGGTGACGACGCAGGACACCAGGGGCCGCATGCGAGCGCGCATCCTTCATCCGGTGTGGGAATTCCCGGACGACAAGCCGCAAGGGTGGATCGCCACCGGGCGCCAGAGCCTGAAGGCCAAGCACCTCGCCGGCAACCCATACGTCTCCGTCGCTTACTGGACGCCGCAGATGGAGCATGTGATCGCCGACTGCCGCACGGAATGGGCCGAGGATCGTGCCGAGAAGGACCGGGTCTGGAAGCTGTTCGGCTCCAAGCCCGAGCCCTATGGCTACGACCTCCACATGTTCTGGAAGGACGTGGACGATCCAACCTATGGCGCGCTGAAGCTGGTGCCGTGGCGGGTCGAGACCTGGGCCATCGCCGATTTGGGCCAGGGCAAGCCGCCGGGCGTGTGGACGGCCTGACAGGTTGTTCTTCAGTCGGCCCCCTCGCGAATCCACTTGTCGGCCGTCGTCGGGCGGAAGGACCGGAAATGGTCCAGGATCGCCTCCGGATTTTCGCTGACCTTCAGAATGGCGCGGTGCTCGGCGCGGAGAAACCGCTCGCCTACGAGACTGTCGAGGAAGACCGTCAGGGGGTCGAAGAAACCTGCCGTATTCAGCAGCGCGCAGGGCTTGTCGTGCTCGCCGAGCTTTGACCAGGTCCACGCCTCGATGATTTCCTCGAGCGTGCCGATGCCTCCAGGCAGTGCGATGAACCCGTCCGAGAGTTCCGCCATCAGCGCTTTCCGTTCGTGGAGCGAGTTGACGATGCGCAGGTCTTCGAGCGCCGTGTACGCCACTTCGTGCTGGGCGAGTGAACGCGGCATGACGCCGATCACCTTGCCGCCCGCCGCGAGCGCGGCATCGGCGACCTCCCGCATGAGGCCGACGGAAGCGCCTCCATAAACCAGTCCGATTCCGTTGCGGCCCAGCAAGTTCCCAAGCGTTGCGGCGGCAACGGCATAGGCTTTCCGTCGTCCCAGGCCTGATCCCGAAAATACACATATCCGCATGGTAATTCTCCAGCGCGAGCAATGCTCTTATCAGAGAGCGTTCGGCTCGCCGAGGCAAGGCCGACGCTTGCGCCCGTCTTGCCGGCGGACGAAGATGCATCCCATGAACAGGGAAGCACCGATCGACCACGTCCACCCCGACGCCCCGGAATGGTTCCGCAAGGCGCTCGACGTCCCCTACCGCGACCGCACGGTCGAGATCGAGGGATGCCCGATCCACTACCTGCACTGGGAGCGGCCCGGCAAGCCCGGGCTGCTGCTGGTCCATGGCGGCGGCGCGCACGCCCATTGGTGGCGGTTCCTGGCGCCGTTCTTCACCGACCATTACAGCGTCGCGGCCATCGACCTGTCGGGCGCGGGCGACAGCGGACGGCGCGAGGCCTATTCGGGCGAACTGTTCGCCGCCGAGCTGATAGGCGTGTGCAAGGACGCCGGCTTCGACGACAAGCCGATCATCGTCGGCCACAGCTTCGGCGGGTTCGTCACCCTGCACACCACGACGATCTTCGGCGGGGACTTGACCGGCGTGGTGCTGGTCGATTCGCCTGTGCGCCCGCCCGACTACCAGTGGCAGCGCGACCGCAAGCGCGCGCCGATCCGTCCGAAGAAAATTTATCCGGATTTCGACACCATCCTCGAGCGCTTCCGGCTGATGCCGCCGCAGGGCTGTGACAACGACTATCTGGTCGATTACATCGGCCGCCATTCGGTGACGCCGGAAGAGGGCGGCTGGACCTGGAAGTTCGACGACCAGCTGTTCGGCAAGTTCCGCTTCGGCGACATGCGCGAGGCGCTGAAAAGCATCCCGTGCCGCGTCGGCGTAATCTATGGCGACCGCAGCCAGCTGTTCACCCAGGAAATCGCCGACTACATGTTCGAGGTGCTGGACAGCTCGGTGCCCTTCGTGGCGATCCCCGAAGCCGACCACCACCTGTTTTTGGATCAGCCGCTGCCGTTCGTTGCGGCGCTAAGGGCGCTGCTGGCCGAATGGCGGCATTCGCGGCCGAATAGGGGCGGATGAGCCGCTTTGCGGCGCCCCTTTGAAGGTCAGGGCCGGATGGAATACCCCACCGGCCCCTTCTGGCCCTCCAGCAGCGGCGCGACCCATTCCAGCCAGGCGCACAGCCTCGTGCGCGTCTCACGCGGATCGACCAGTTCGTGGACGTTGAACTGCTCGCCACGCGGGAAGGCGCCGTTGGCGGCGGCCATCTTGGCCTCCAGCTCGGCGCGCAGGGTGCCGGGGTCGTCCGCCTCGGCCAGCTGCCTTGCGAAGGCCACGGCGACGCCGCCTTCGACGGGGAGGGCGCCCATCTCGGCCGACGGCCAGGCCAGCACCAGCCCCTCCGGGCCGTAATGGGCCGCGGCCGCGACGCCGAAGCTTTTCCTCACCACGATCGACGCCCACGGCACCCGGCTCTGCATCACCGCCAGCACCAGCGCGGTGCCGTAGCGGATGGTGCCGGCCTGCTCGGCGTCGGGGCCGATCATGAAGCCGGGCTCGTCGACGAAGCTGAGGATCGGCAAATGGAAGGTGTCGCAGAGATCGACGAAGCGGCGGACCTTCTGTGACCCATGCGCCGTCATGGCGCCCGCGGCGAACCGGCAGTCGGCGGCGATCAGGCCGACCGGCCGTCCGTCCATCCGGGCAAGGCCGACGATCTGGCCCGGGCCGAAGCGGCGGCCGAGCTCGAAGAAGCTGCCCCGGTCGACCACATGCTCCACCAGCTTGCGGCCGTCATAGGGCTTTCGCCTGTCGCGGGGAATGATCTCCAGCAGCGACTCGTCGGCGCGGCCGGGATCGTCGCCGGTTTTCAGGACCGGGGGCAGCTCCCACACATTCTGCGGCATGTAGGACAGGAAGTGCCGCACCTGGGCGAACGCGTCGGCCTCGTCCTTCGCCAGATTGTCGACCGTGCCGTTCTTCAGGTGCACTTGGTGGCCGCCCAGCTCCTCCTTGGTCATGGAGACGCCCAGCGCCCTCTCGACAACCGCGGGGCCGGCGACGAGCACCTGGGCGATGTCCTTCACCATCACCGAGAAGTGGGAGGCGGCGAGCCGCGCGGCCGGAAAGCCGGCGACCGGACCGCAGGCCGCCGCCGCCACCGGGACCGTCGCCATGGCCTCCGCCAGCGAACGGAACCGCGGGCGGTCATAGACCGGCGAGAACGACAGGCCCTTGCCGCTGGCGCCCGCCACGCTGCCGCCGCCGCCTTCGAGGAAGCGCACCAGCGGCACCCGGTAGCGGATCGCCATGTCCTCGGCGAAGACGCTCTTGCGCAGGCCCGCCGCATTGGGCGAGCCGCCGCGCAGGGTGAAATCCTCGCCGCCGACGATAGTGCGGCGGCCGCCCAGCTTTCCGAAACCCAGGATGTAATTGGCCGGCTGGAACCCGGTGAGGTTCCCCTCATCGTCGAACTCCGCCTGTCCGGCGGTCTCGCCCTGCTCCTCGAAGCTGCCCTCGTCGACCAGCCCGGCGATGCGCTCGCGGATGGTCAGTCGGCCCTTGGCGTGCTGGCGCGCGACGCCGTCAGGTCCGCCCTGCGCCTTGGCCAGCTCCCGCCGCCTGCGGATCTGCTCCGCCTCGTCCTTCCAGCTCATGCGCGTTCCCTGTCGTGAGGCTGGGACTGTAAACTTGACGTTGCCGGGCGGGCAACCGCACACTCCCGGAATGGCGCTTGGCGATCAGGAAACGGTGATATCGGCCAACGAGGCGTTCTACGACGCGTTCGCGGCGGCCGACGTGACCGCCATGGAGGCGATCTGGGCCCACCAGGCGCCGATCACCTGCCTGCATCCCGGCTGGCCGAAGCTGGAAGGCCGCGAGGCCGTGCTCAACAGCTGGCGCGGCATCCTCGCCCATCCGGGCCGGCCGCAGATCGAATGCATCGAGCCCAGCGTCACGGTCAACGGCGATACGGCCATCGTGCTGTGCTACGAACTGATGCAGTCGGCCTGCCTGCTGGCCACCAACGTGTTCGTGCGCGAAGCGGGGACGTGGCGGCTCGCCCACCATCACGCGGGCGGGCCGGTTCCAGCGCCGGACTAGCCGGGAGCCTCCTGGAGCCGTGCTTCACGACAGGCCTGCGGCCTTCCTCAGCACTCTCGGCGGTGGGTGGGGCTACAAATCATAAACCGTGAGCCCTGAGGAGCGGCAACGCCGCGTCGCGAAGGGCCATCCAGCTATCTCAGGCTTGCGAGTGAGCCTGGTGCCTAATGCGTCTGGGTGTGGATCGGCTCGTAGGTGCCGTTCTCCATCTCGGCGAACATCTCGGGCACTTGGGGGTGGTGGACCGGTTCGCCGGATTCGTCGGGCAGCAGGTTCTGCTGCGACACGTAGGCGATGTAGGTGCTCTCGTCGTTCTCGGCCAGCAGGTGGTAGTAGGGCTGGTCCTTGGCCGGGCGCATGTGCTCAGGAATGGACTGCCACCACTCCTCAGTGTTGCTGAAGGTCGCATCGATGTCGAAGATCACGCCCCGGAACGGGTAGAACCGGTGCTTGACCACCTGGCCGATGCGGTACTTCGCCTCACGCTGTAACACGGCGTTCCCTCATTGATGGCCCAGAATCGCATGCGGACGATAGGGCTCTTCCAATGATTTTATATCGGATTCTTCCAGGTTCAGATCAAGCGCGCCGATTGCATCGTCGAGATGCGACAGTTTCGTGGCGCCGATGATCGGCGCGGAAACCGCCGGCTTCGACAGGATCCACGCCAGCGCCACCTGCATGGGCTTGACGCCCAGCCGGCCGGCCACTTCCACGTTGCGGTCGGCGACCGCGAAGTCCTCATCGGCGTAGTAGAGCTGGGTCGCGAAGTCATCCGAGGTGGCGCGGGCGGTCTCGCCACCGCCCTGGCGGTGCCGGTTGCCGGCGAGGAAGCCGCGCGCCAGCGGGCTCCAGGGGATGAGACCGACGCCCTTGGCGGCGCAGAGCGGGATCATTTCCCGCTCTTCCTCGCGGTAGATCAAATTGTAGTGATTCTGCATGGAGATGAATTTCGCCCAGCCGTTCTGCTCCGACAGGCGCAGATATTCGCCGAACTGCCAGGCGAACATGGACGACGCGCCCAGGTAGCGCACCTTGCCGGCGCGCACCAGCTCGCTCAGCGCCTCCATGGTCTCTTCCATGGGCGTTTTGTAGTCGAAGCGGTGGATCTGGTAGAGGTCGATATAGTCGAGCCCCATGCGCTTCAGCGACGCGTCGCACGAGGCGACGATGTTCTTCCGCGACAGGCCGTGGCGGTTGAGCTTGCCGTTGTGGGTGCCGCCGAAGCACTTGGTGGCGATCACCACGTCCTCCCGGTCCGGGACGAGATCCTTGATGGCGCGGCCGAGTATCTCCTCGGTGACGCCGTTGCAGTAGACGTCGGCGGTGTCGAAGAAGTTGATGCCGGCCTCGATGGCCTTCTCGTAGAACGGCCGCGCCGCCGTCTCGTCCAGCACCCAGGCGCGCTGCGCCGGATCTCCATAGCTCATGGTGCCGAGGCAAAGCCGCGACACGCGCAGGCCGGTCGACCCGAGACGGGTATACTTCATGGCGCATCCCCCTTTTTGCTGGGGAACATTCTAGCGGATGGGCAGGACGTGTCGATCTTTCCCTCGCCCGTTGGGAGAGGGAGGGACCCGCGGCCGGAGGCCGTGGGAGGGTGAGGGGCGTTGTCAAGGAAGGAGCGGTGTCCTTAGCCGACAACGCCCCTCACCCTGCCCCTCTCCCAGTGGGAGAGGGAACTTGGCCGGAGTTCAGTTCGCCCCGGTCGGCACCTTGTTGAAGGGGATGCCCTTGTCGGCGCGGATGTCGGGTGGCAGGCCCAGCACGCGCTCGGCGATGATATTGCGCAGGATCTCGTCGGTGCCCCCGGCGATGCGCAGGCCCGGCGAGCCCAGATGGGTCTCGGCGAACTGGCGGCGGATGCCCTCGATCTCTGGATCGAAGGTGATGCCAGCCGTGTCCAAAAGATCGAGGCCGAACGAGGCCATGTCCTGCAGCATCGACGCGAACACCGCTTTGTTGATGCTCGCTTCCGGGCCGGGCCGCGCGCCCTGCGACAGGGCGGTCATGGTGCGGTAGCGGCCGTTGCGCAGGCCCATGTACTTGGCGTACCAGTCGGCGAGCTGCTCGCGCACGGCCTTGTCCTCGATGGCGGGGCCCTTGCTGCCCTCGACCTTGCGCGCCAGCTCCATCAGCATGTCGAAATTGACGCCGCGGGACTGGTTCTCGCTAATCGACAGGCGCTCGTTCATCAGCGTGGTGAGAGACACCTTCCAGCCTTCGCCGACGGCGCCGAGGCGCTGGCTGTCCGGGATGCGGACATCGGTGAAGTAGACCTCGTTGAAGCCGCGGCCGCCCGAGGCCTGCTTGATCGGCTTCACTTCGACGCCGGGCGTCTTCATGCTGAGGAAGAAGAAGGTCAGGCCTTCGTGCTTGGGCACGGTCGGGTCGGTGCGGGTGACGAGGATGCCCCAGTCCGAGAACTGGGCGCCCGAGGTCCAGATCTTCTGGCCGTTGACGATCCAGTCGTCGCCGTCGCGCTCGGCTTTTGTCCGCAGAGCCGCGAGGTCCGAGCCGCCCGCCGGCTCGGAGAACAGCTGGCACCAGATCTCCTCGCCGGCCAGCGCCTTGGGCACGTGCCGCTGCTGCTGCTCGGGGGTGGCGAAGGCCAGCATGGTCGGCATGCACATGCCGAGGCCGATGGCGAACACGTTGGGCGGGAGGTTGTAGGCGCTCTCCTCCTGCTCGAAGATCACCCGCTGCATGGGCGTGCCGCCCAGGCCGCCGACTTCCTTCGGCCAGGTGATCGCCGCATAACCGGCGGCGGCCTTCTTCGCCTGCCAGGCCTTGGCCATCTTCAGGGTTTCCGCCTCGGTCATGCCTTCCGGCAGCGGCTTCCTGTATTCGGCGGCGTTCTCGGCGAGCCAGGCGCGGGCCTTGGCGCGGAACTGGGCTTCCTCGGGCGAATCGTCGAAATTCATCAGGCGGCTTCCTTCAGCGGACGGAGGTGGATGGGCAGGCCGTCCTTCGGCTTGGGGATCGGCATCACCTGGAAGTCGGCCTTGTAGCCCTCGTCCAGGTGGAACCGGTAGTTGAGCAGCAGCTGGTACATGAACACCTTGGTCTGCATGTAGGCGAAGTGCAGGCCGATGCACATGTGCGCGCCGCCGCCGAACGGCACCCAGGCGAAGCGGTGCTTGCGGTCCTCGGCGCGCTGCTCGGAGAAGCGGTCGGGCTCGAACCGCTCCGGATTCTGCCACAGCTCGGGCATGCGGTGGGTGTAGCCGGGGCTGATGGCGATGGCGGTGCCGGCCGGGATGGTATAGCCGCCGAACTCGAAGTCGCGCACCGCGGTGCGCGGGATCGAGGGCACCGGCGGATTGATCCGCAGCGCCTCCTTGAAGCACCACTCGACGATCTGGATGTCGCCCAGCCGATCATAGGGCAGATTGTCGCCGGGCAGGCCGAGTGCAGCGCACTCGCGGCGGGCGGCGTCCTGCCAGTCGGGGTTGCGGCACAGATGGTAGATCAGGGTGGTGATCGAGCTGGTCAGCGTGTCGTGCGCCGCCATCATCAGGAAGTCCATGTGGTCGATGACGTCGGCGTCGGTGTAGGAATTGCCGTCCTCATCGACCGCGTTGCACAGCAGGGTGAACATGTCGGTGGCGTCGCTGCCGCGGCGCAGCGGGATCTGCTCGCGGAAAAACGTCTCGAGATATTTCCGGCCGCGCACGCCGCGCCACATCTTGGTGCCGGGAATCGGTTTCCGGATCACCGACACCGAGGCCTGCACGCTGTCGAAGAACGCCTGGTTGACCCGGTCGGCCTCGGGCCCGAGCGGCATGCCGAGGAACACCGAGGCGGCGGTGTTGAGGGTGAGCTGCTTGATCGCCTGGTAGAACCGGAAGTCGCCCTGCTCGCGCCAGCGGTCGAGGCCTTGCCTGATGCCCTCGTTGAGCTTCTCGATATAGGCTTGCATGGCCGGCTGCTTGAACGCCACCTGCATGATGCGGCGATGCGCCCGGTGGTCGTCGAAGTCGCGCAGCATCAGGCCGTTGGGGAACAGCAGCCCGAGGATCGGGTTCCAGCCGCCCTTCGATGAGAAGTTGCGCTCGCGGTCCATCAGCACGAACTCGTTGGCGTCTGGACCCAGCAGGGTCACGTTGGTGCGGCCGAAGGCGTTGGACCAGTAGACCCGGCCGTACTTGCCGACCATGTCGTCGCTGACCGCGGCCGGATCGCGCAGCAGGTCGAGGGATTTGCCGACCAGCGGCAGTCCGGGCTCGCCGGGGATGCCGCTGAGGCGGAGGTTTCGGGCCATGCTGGATCTCCTGTGGTTGTCCAGACTACCTAATGCACCGCGCTGTTACCAACAAGTAACGGATTGTGTGGCCGTGTCCCAATCTGGGTAGCGCCGTTAGGCGAAGGCGATCTGCTGACGGCGTATGCGGTCCGCCTCGACCGCCAGCCGGGCCAGCATGACGCCGCCGACGATGATGCAGGCAACCGCCACCCAGCCCACCGCCGGATAGCCGCCGAGATGGTCCTTGACGCTGCCGCCGATGAACGGCGCGAAGGCCGCGGCGAAGGTCATGAAGCTGGGAAATGTGCCGGCCATGCGCCCGCTGGGGTCGACCAGCGAGAACGCGGCCAGCGCGATCGGCAGCATCAGGATCGGCAGCACGGCGAAGATCGGCGCGCAGACGATGTAGATGACGGCGGTGTCGTAGCTGCCCAGCAGCCACGCGCACACCGCCAGCGCGGCGACGATCACCGCGATCGGCATCAGCGCGCTGACCTTCGAGCCGAGCACGCCCGCGATCAGCGGGCCGACCGCCATGGCGGCGCTGGCGATGAAGAAGATCAGCCGGATCGTCGCCGGCTCGATCCGGCGTTCCGTGCCGATGATGAAGATCAGCATCATCAGCACGCCGTTCCCCAGCAGGATCAGCGCCAGGCCAAGCAGCGCGCCCCAGCCGCTGGCGGGGATCGGCGGCACCGCCTCGCCGTCGGCGCCGGCCGCCGCGGGCCGAAGCGGCGGCGGCGACGGCACCAGCAGGACCAGCGGCAGCGCCACGAGGCCGCAGACCGCGTAGACAGTGTAGGCGCCGTTCATGCCCCAGCCTTCCATGGACAGCGGCACCGCCTGCGACAGCACCATGCCCATGACGCCGATGGCGCTGTTCGTCACCGCGAAAGTGATGCGCGGGTTGTCGCTCCGTCCGGCGAGCGACATGGTCAGGGCGATCGCCGGACCGGCGCCGAGCCCGGCAATCACGCGGACGACGGCGAGCAGCGTGAGGTTGGGCACCACGAGCGTGGCGAGATTGGCCAGCAGGATGATCAGGATGCCGGCGCCGATGCCCTTCCTGACGTCCATGCGCGAGGCATAACGCGCGGTGAAGAACGAAGTCAGCGAGATCGCCAGCAGCTCGGCGGCGGCGATGGCGCCGGTCACCGTCTGGTTGGTCTGGAAGTGGACGCTGATCGCCTGCATGTTGAACGGCATGGCGAGGCCGCCGGCATAGCCCAGCACCATGACGGCCGACAGGGCGGCCAGCCCGACGGGCCGGAGCGACACGAGGTGGCTGGCACCCGAGACGTTAGTGGACACCGCGTTCCTCCCCAAGATCGCGTGATGTGCAACGGTCCCGATGACGCTAACATACGCCCCGGGAAGCTGTTATCGAAAAAGGGGAGTGTGAGGATGGCGCAGGCGGACGCGCGAATTCAGCTGGCGATCGACCTGTTCGAGGCCTGGAGCAGCGGCGATCCCGATGCGCCGGAGAAATATTTGTCGCCGGATTGCGTGCTGGAGGACATCGTCGGCGGCACGCATCGGGGCTGGCCGGACATCAGGGCGTTCTTCGCCAACGGCCTCGTCCGCTGGCCGGACCTGAAGCTGATACCGGAGAAGTTCTGGATCAGCGAGGACGGCGTGGCGCTGACCTGGCTGATGAGCGCCACCCAGCGCAACGACGATTTCGGCCGCGAGGCGGTCGGCAAGGTCTGGCGCTCGCCCGGCATGAGCTACCTGGTGATCAGTAACGGCAGGGTGGTCCACGAGGTCGACTATCACGACCGGGTCAACGTGCCGCTGTCGCTGGGCGTGAAGCCCTGACCGGCGGTAGTACGGTGCGGTCGCCGTCGTCCCGGTCAGTCCTATATATTCCGGGGGATACCTTGTGCGGAGACAGCCGATGAAGGCGGTGCGCGGACTGATCGCGGCGGCGGCCGTGAGCCTGCTGGCCGCCTGCGCGGTCTATCCCGACGAGGTTTCGGAGGGCTACGGCAGCGTCTATTACGGCGGCGGGTTCTATTCCTATCCCGGCCACTACTATTCCTATTATCCCGGCTACTACGCCTATTGCCCGCCGCTGCACGTCAGGCGCGACTACTGGGCCCATTGGCGCCAGCACCGGCGTTGGCCGGACGGCTGGGAGCGCTGGCGCCGAGACCGCGACCACGCCTGGCACCGCGACCGCGACGGAAGACCGGACCGGGACGGCCGTCCGGATCGCGACGGACGACCAGGGCGCGATCGAGGCGACCGTGGAGACTGGAACCGGGGCGGCCCGTCCGGCGATGCCCAGGCGGCACAGGGCGGCGGCTACCGCGTGCCCGCGCTCGCCGGCAATTCCGCCCAGCTGCGCGGCCAGTTCAGCCGGGCCCGGGCAGCGGCGCGCAGCCAGTCGGCCGTCGGCATGGCGGCGGGCGGCGACGGCTCCAACTGGCGCGGCGCCGCCAAGGCGGAGCGCCGGGCCGACAAGACTGCGACGAAGGCGGAGCGGCGGGCCGAGCGGGCGGCGGCGCGCGGCTCGGGCGGCAACAGCCGGTCGGAAGGCGGCTATCGTTCGTCGGGCGGGTCCAGCGGTGCCGGCTGGAGCGACAATTCGGGCGGCTGGAGAGGCGGCTCGGGATCGGGCGGCTCCCGTGGTGGCGGGTCACGCGGCGGCAAGGGCCGATAGAGAACGGGGCGCCGAAGCGCCCCGATTGCTGTCCCTAACGGGGGCTCAGCCCAGGTGCTTGAAGACGTCCTTGCCGTCCCAGCTCTCGGCGGCCTCGCGGATCATGGCGTACATGCCGCGCACGCCGGCGTGATCCTGGTAGAGCTCGATCATGTGGCCGAGCGCCTTGCGGGTGTCGGTGTAGCACAGGAAGGTGGTCTCGCTGGTTTGGAACTCGTTGGCGATGGGGAACCCCGCCGCCTCGAACGCCTTCTTCTCGGCGTCGTAGTCCTTGCAGAAGATGGCGGTGTGATGGAAGCCTTCCTCGCCCGGCTTGAACATGTCGCGGTAGCAGCTCGGCCCGTCATTGTGCTGCTGGATGAACTCGATGTTGAGGTCGCCCGACTGCACGAACGCCGCCGAGATGTCGAGCGGCATCTCCTTGCCGCGATACCAGTTCTTCACCAGCTGGATGTGGTCGAACACGAAGAACGGGCCGACGCCGTAGACCTCGTTGTAGCGCTTGCACGCCTCGCGCAGGTCGTTGACGACATAGCAGTTCTGCACGACGGGTGCGCGGTTGAGCAGCGGCATGACGGTTCTCTCCCCGGAGACGATGTGAGTCGGGCGTCATACTAGCCACCGCCCATGCACGGATAAAGGGAACATTGGCTTCCGACCGGCATTCAAAGCATGTGCGCGCGTGGCCAACCCCCTGTAGAATCGGTGCATGTTCCCACTTTTCGACGACAATCCGCATGGCGGCCGTTCCTATGTGAACTGGGCATTGATGGGCCTGTGCGTGCTGGTTTTCGTCTGGCAGGCCGGCCTTTCCGAACAGGACGGGCAGGAGGCGGTCTACGTGTTCGGGATGATTCCCGCGGTGCTGTTCCACAGCCTGCAGCTGCCCGACGACATTGCCGTCGTGCCGGCCTGGGCGACCCTGGTCACGTCCATGTTCCTGCACGGCGGCGTCATGCATCTCGCCGGCAACATGCTCTATCTGTGGATATTCGGCGACAATGTGGAGGAAGCCTTGGGGCATGGCCGCTTCCTGGTGTTCTACCTGCTGTGCGGGGTCGCCGCGGCGCTGACACAGGCCATGCTCGATCCCGGCTCGCGGATCCCCATGGTCGGCGCGTCCGGCGCGATTTCGGGCGTCCTCGGCGCCTATTTCCTGCTGTTTCCCCGCGCCAACGTGAAGGTCATCATGTTCCCGTTCGGGCTGGTCTACGTGCCGGCGCTGATCGTGCTGGGCCTGTGGTTCCTGTTGCAACTGCTCGACGGGCTTCGCGCCCCCGCGGACGACAAGGGGGGCGTGGCGTTCTGGGCTCATGTGGGCGGGTTCGTCGCCGGCATGGTGCTGCTGCCGCTGCTGAAGCCGAGGCACGTTCCCTATTTCGCGCGCGGCCACCACCGTCCGTTCCAGCTTGTCCGCAAGAAACGCGATCCGGCCGACGGGCCGTGGGGCAGGCGTTAGGACCTAGGCGTCCGGCGCCAGCCACTCGGCGACGATGTGGCGGGCATGGCGCGGCTGCGACTCCGGATGGTGATGTCGATAGACGGTGACCGCCGCCTCGAAGGCGTGCGGATCGATGACGCCGCTTGCCCGTAGCGCCGCATAGGCGCGCGTCGCGGCCTCGCGGCAGGCGCTGCCCTCGGCGCACAGCTCGACAGGAATGCCCATCATGTCCCGTTGCTCCCCGACTGGTGACGGATGCCGCAATATCGCCCCGTGCCGCGCGGCTGGCATTGATCGCGATCAAGGGCGTCTGGACATGCCCGGGCGCGCCGCATAGCCTTTCAGGGGCAATTCAGGGAGGCTGAATCCGATGCGAATCCAGAACCTTGCGGCGAGCTTTCTTCTCGCGCTGGCGATCGCTTCACCCGCGTCCGCCGACCTTCCGGACCAGGCCGGCATCCGCGCGCGGGCGCTCGATGTCGATGCGCGGGTGATCGCCTGGCGGCGCGACATCCACCAGCATCCCGAACTGGGCAACCGCGAGACGCGCACCGCGAAGATCGTCGCCGATCACCTGCGCTCGCTGGGAATGGCGGTGCGCACGGGCGTTGCCCATACCGGCGTGGTCGGCGTGCTGACGGGCGGCAAGCCGGGGCCGGTGGTCGCCCTGCGCGCCGACATGGACGCGCTGCCGGTGACCGAGCCGGACGGCCTGCCCTTCGCCTCGAAGGCGAAGGCCGAGTACAACGGACAGCAGGTCGGCGTGATGCATGCCTGCGGCCATGACGCCCACACCGCCATCCTGATGGGCGCCGCGACCATCCTGGCCGGCATGAAGGCTGATTTGCCAGGCACGGTCGTGTTCCTGTTCCAACCGGCGGAAGAAGGCGTGCCCGCCGGCGAGACCGGCGGCGCCCGGCAGATGATCGCCGAGGGCGCGCTGGCCGAGCCGAAGGCCGACGTTGTGTTCGGCCTGCACACCTGGCCGGGGCCGCCCGGCCGGCTGACCGTCCGCACCGGCGGCACAATGGCCGGCTCCGACCAGTTGGCGATCACGGTGACAGGCCGCCAGACCCATGGCGCCATGCCGTCGAAGGGCGTCGATCCGGTGACGGCGTCGGCGCAGATCATCCTGGCGCTGCAGACCATGGTCACCCGTCAGATGGATGCCGCCGCCTCGCCGGTCGTGGTCTCGGTGGGCAGGATCAGCGGCGGCGTCCGCCACAACATCATCCCCGACAAGGTCGAGATGTCCGGCACCATTCGCCACCTCGATCCCGAGAGCCACGCGCAGTTCCTGGAGCGCATCCGCAAGACCGTGGCCGGTACCGCCGAGGTCGCCGGCGCCACCGCCGAGGTGTCGATCGAGCCCTATGCGCCGCCGGTGTTCAATCCGTCCGATCTGGTGGCGCGGATGATGCCGACGCTGGAGCGGGTCGGCGCCGGCGCGGGCGGCGTATTGCGCGATGCTCCCGCCACCATGGGCGCCGAGGATTTCGCCTGGTACCAGAAGGAGATACCGGGAATGTACTTCTTCCTGGGCATCAACAAGGCCGATGCGGCGCCCGGCGAGGCCGCGCCCAACCATTCGCCGCATTTCTTCATCAACGAGGACGCGCTCAAGACCGGCGTCGAGGCGATGGTCAGCCTGGCCCTCGACTACATGGCCGGAGGCAAATGAAAAAGGCCCCGGCCGGGGAGGACCGGGGCCAGTCTGGAACGGTACATGCGGGAAGCGCCTGCGGGTTTGCTCAGGGTACCGTTCCTTGGCTCCGTCGGGACCGGGAGGTCCGTTCGGTAGAAGCCAATAGACACCCGCTCGACATCTTCGCCATTGATCCTGATCAAGCGAGCCGCTCAGGACATGGAAAATGACGCCAATCGGGCGGCTTCGGCACAATTCGACCCCGGAGGCGGCGCATATCCTTGTACTCCAGTGATGCTACCTTTGGTTGTGTCGCCCCGGTTCCTTCACTTTCTCCCCACTTTCACGGGCCACTGTTCCCTCAGTGGAAACTGCGGGGGAAGAGCGCATGCAGAACTTGCCGGGGATCGCGGCCGTAACCGCGTTGTGCGCCCTGGCGATCGGGGCGCCGTCCTGGCTCGCGGACGGTTCGCTGCCGTCGCCCTTCGAGGTGGAGCGGGGCATGATCAGGCAACTCGTCGACCGGCCCGAGACCGGCGACGTGAAGATCTGCCTCGATGCGGATGGACGCGCTGGCGCGACCATCAACTACGACGGCAACGAGGGCTCGCTCGCCTATGGCGACTGCGTCATGGTCAATGCGCGCAACGTCGCGATCCGGACGACCGACGACCTGCCGAAGGGCGCCATCCTCACCGGCGTCTACGCCATCGACTGACGGGGAATAAAGGGAAAGCGCCGCGGGTCATTCCGCCGGTGCGGCGCGGGACCGGAACAGCCGCGCCGCGGCGCGCTTGAGCGGCTTGCCGGCGTCGGCCATCAGCGTGTAGGCGACGGGCACGATCAGCAACGTCAGGAAGGTCGAGGACAGCAGGCCGCCGATCACCAGCACGCCCATGGGACGCCGCCATTCGGCGCCGTCGGAGGTGGCGATGGCGATGGGGATCATGCCGAACACGGCGGCGAGCGCGGTCATCAGGATCGGCCGCAGCCGCAGCGGCGCCGCGGCGAGCATGGCGTCGGCGGCGCCGAGGCCCTGCCGGCGGAACTGGTTGGCGTACTCGACCAGCAATATGCCGTTCTTCATCACCAAGCCCATCAGCACGACAAGGCCGATCTGGGCGAACAGGCTGAGGCCGCTCCCTTCCAGCCAGATCAACAGGAAAGCGCCGATGAAGGCGAGGGGCGCGCAGAGCATCATGATCACCGGTTGCAGGAAGCTGTCGAACTGGCTGGCCAGCACCATGTAGATCACCAGCAACGCCATGGCGAAGGCGAAGCCGATGGCGGCCGAGGATTCCTTCATGGTCTTCACCATGCCTTCCGAGCGCACCGAATAGCCGGCCGGGATGTCCATCTCCGCCGTCAGCCGCTGCAGCTCGGCGTCGGCCTGTCCCAGGGTGACCCCGGTGCTGTTCGCCCCCGTCACCTCGACCATGCGGCTGCGGTCCATCCGGGTGATCTCCACGGGGCCGCTGCCGATGGTGATGGAGGCCACGTTGTCGAGGTCGATCAGGTCGCCGCGGGCGTTGGGCACCTGCAGCAGGCCGAGCCGGGACAGGTCGTCCCGCTGGCCGGCCTCGAGACGGACACGGACGTCGTGGCGTTCGCCGCCTTCCTGATAGGTGCCCACGTCGACGCCGCCGACCAGCGCGCGCACGGTGCCGGCCAGCCGGTCCACCGAGACGCCCAGATCGGCGGCGGTCTGCCGGTCTACGTGAACCTGCAACTCCGGCTTGCCGGCCTCGAACGAGGTCTTCACGTCCTGGAACTCGGGCTGGGCGCGCATCCGGGCCGCGAGCTGCTGCGCCAGCCGGTCCAGTTCCCTCAGGTCCTGGCCCTGGAACATCTGGTCGATCGGGCTCGCGGCGCCCGCGCCGCCGGACACCCACGGGATTTCCGCCAGCTTCACGGACTTCAGCGCGCCGCCATGCCGGCGCATGGCGACGCGGACCTTGTCCATGATCCGGAACTGAGTGTCGCCGCGATCGGCCTTCGGATCGAGACCGACATAGAAATCGGCGGTGTTGACCTTGTTCTGGACGCCGGCGCCGACGGTCACGAACACCGAGGCGACGCCGTCGATCCTGCCGACGTCGCGGGCGATGGCTTGCGCCACCTGCTTGGATTCCTCGATGCCGCTGCCGAGCGGCAGCTCGATTCTGGCGGTGAACTCGCTGCGGTCGGTCTGCGGCATGAACTCGTTGGGCACCTGGCCGCCGACGATCCCGCCCAGCACCACCGCGCCGAACAGCGCCGCCATGGCGATCCATCGGCGACGCAGCGTCGCCTGCAACAGGCGTCCATAGGCCGCCTCCATCCGTTCGTGCAGCCTTTCCAGCCGGTGCAGCACGCCTTCGTGCCCGTCGCTCCTGCGCAGGTAGCGCGAGCTCAGCATGGGCGTCAGCGTCATCGACACGAGGAATGACACGGCGACGGCGAACGACACGGTCAGGCCGTACTGGAAGAAGAACGAGCCGACGAGGCCGTCCATGAAGGCGATGGGCACGAATACGGCGATCACCGTCATCGTGCCGGCAAGGACCGCGGCGCCGACCCGCCGCACGCCCTCGGACGCCGCCTCCATGGGCGGCTTTCCCTCCTCGATCAGGCGGTGGATACTCTCGACCACCACGATCGCGTCATCGACCAGCAGGCCGACCGAGACCGACAGGGCCATCATGGTCAGCATGTTCAGGGTGAAACCGCAGACATAGAAAGCGAAGAAGGTGGCGATGACCGAGGTGGGGATGGCGATGGCGACGATCGCCGTGCTGCGCGGGTTGAGCAGGAACAGAAAGGTGATGATCACCGCCAGGATGCCGCCCAGGATCATGTCCTTGGTGACGTCGTGGATCGACGACTGGATGAAGCGGGCGATGTCCTTGGCGATCACCATCCGCGCGCCCGCCGGCGCCTCGGCCTGCAGGTCGGCGATCTCGGCGCGTACGGCCTCGGCGACGGCGACCGTGTTCTTGCCGGACTGGCGGCGGACCTCCAGCGACACGCCGCGCTGGCCGTCCAGCTCGGCATAGGTGCGCTCGTCCTCCATGCCGTCCTCGACCCTGGCCACGTCGCGCAGCCAGATCGGCACGCCCTCGCGGAAGGCGACGACGACGTTGCCGAACTCGGCGACCGATTCCACCTCGCCCTTGGTCTTGACCGAGAACTCCCTCATGCCGCCGCTCGCCTCGAGCCTGCCGCCGGGGATTTCGGCGTGTTCCGAGCCGATGGCGGCGATCACCTGCTGGGCCGAAATGCCGAAGCCGCGCAGCTTGTCGATGTCGAGCCACACCCGCACCTCGCGGTCGCGGCCGCCCACAAGCTCCACCGACCCGACGCCGGGAATGCGCTGCAGCGCCTCCTTCACCACGTTGTCGGCGTAGAGCGTCAGGTCGCGGATCGGCAGGTCGCCCGCCACCAGCACCGACATGATCGGCTCGGAGTCCGGATCGACCTTGTCGACCACCGGCGGTTCGGCTTCCCGAGGAATGTCGCCGCGGGCCAGCGCGATCTTGTCGCGCACCTCCTGGCTCTTGGTGTCGACATTCTCGGACAGCTCGAACTCGATGAAGATCTGGCTCAGCCCCTCCGAACTCACCGAGCGCATCGTCTTGATGCCGGCGATGGTGTTGAGCTTTTCCTCCATCGGATCGGTCAACTCGGTCTCGACGGTTTCGGGCGTGGCGCCTTCGAGCACCGTCGAGACCGCGACGAACGGATATTCCACTCTGGGGAACAGGTCGATGCCGACCCGGCCCAGGGACAGCGCGCCCAGCGCCACCAGCCCTGCGATCAGCATGACCGCGAAGACCGGCCGCCTGATGCAGAAATCAGCGAGTCCCATCAGCCGTGCCCTCGACCCTGACCGGTGCGCCGTCCCTGAGGTCGGCGAGGGCGGGGCCCGCCAGCGCGGCCTCGCCCGGCTTCAATCCGCTCACCACCTCGACCAGTTCGGCGTCGAGGTCGCGAACGCTCACCGGCTTGCGGCGCGCCGTCCGGCCCTGCTCGACGAACACGTAGGTGTCGTCTGCGGCGCCCAGCACGGCGGCGCGGGACAGCACGGCGGCGCGGCGCGGTTCCGGGGTCAGCGTCAGCTTCGCGAACAGGCCGGGCTTGATGGCGAGGTCGGGATTGGGCAGGTGCAGCCTGATCTCGGCGCTCCTGGTGCGGGCGTCGACCTTGTCGTTGACCACGCCCAGCCGCGCCTCGACCGGTTCGGGCACGCCCTCGACCGCCACGGTCACACGTGTCTCGGGCTTCAACCGGGGCAGGTGAACGGCGGCCACCCGCGCGATCACCTCGACGGTGTCGAGCTTGGCCACCTCGAGCACGGGCGTGTTCGAGGTCGCGACCTGGATCATGGTGCCCTCGTCCATGAACCGGCCGGTGACGATGCCGTCATAGGGCGCGGTGACGGTGGCGTCGGACAGGCTCTGGCGCGCCTGCGCCAGCCCGGCCTCGGCCATGCCGAGACGGGCGCGGGCGGTGTCGTGGCGGGCCTGGACCTCGTCCATGCGGCCCTGCGACACCACGCCCTTGCCGCGCAGCGAGGCGGCGCGCTCCAGGTCGCCCGCGGCCTGCTTCAACTCGGCCTGGGCGAGAGCCAGCGCCTGCTCCTGTTCGGCGAGGCGGTTGCGGTAATCGGCCTGGCGGGTGCGGAACAGCGGCTGGCCGGCAGTGACCCGGTCGCCCACGTCGACGAACACGGCGTCGATGACGCCGTCGACCCGCGGCTTGATCTCGGTGATCTTGTCGGCATGGACCTCACCGGTCGCGAGGATCGGCGCGGCGATGTCCTGCTCGCGAACCATGGCCACGCGCAGCGATACCGCCTCGGCCGTCGGCGCCGTCGCGGACTGGCCGTCGCCGCATGCGGCGAGCAGCAGGGCGGCGAGGGAGAAGAATGCGACCCGCGTCATGGCCTCGCCCTCTCCATGCGGCCCAGCAGTTCCTCGGCCAGATTGTCGGCCAGCACCGACGTGTCGGCGCTCAGCGATGCGTCGAGCGCCGGCAGGATCGGCGCGAACACGCAGTAACCGTGGATCAGCGAAATCAGATAGGCGGCGGTCTGCGCGCCGTCGCTGCCCGGCGCGAGCTCGACCAGCAGCCTGGTCATGTGGGTGAACGGCCGCCCGAAAACCTCGCGCGTCATCCGCTCGAAACGCCCCATGTCGCCGTCCAGCAGCTCGCGCTGCAGCAATCGCGAGGTAGTCGGATCGCCGGCGGTCGCCTGCACCAGCGCCGAGACCAGCGCCTTCAGCCGCTCGCGCGGCGCGCCCGTCGCCGTCAGGGCCTCCTCGACCAGCGCCGCGCGGCGGCTGAACACCTGCTCCAGTACGGCGACGTACAGCGATTCCTTGTCCGGATAATGATTGTAGAGGCTGGCCGCCTTGATGCCGACCGCCTCGGCGATGTCGCGTACGGACACGCCAGCGAAGCCGCGGTCGGCGAACAGCGGCGCGGCCCGGGAGACGATGCGGTCCCGCGTGGAGGGGTCGACTGTGATCGCGGTGGACATGCGGACCCTAACTAACGTTCGTTAGTTTCACCTTGCAACGTCGCGGATGTCTTGTCAACTCACCTGCGCATCCGGCGATGTTGCCGATTTACCGCGCCGCGTCCTGACCCTAGACTGGCGCGAACGAACGGGAAGGGGATTGGATGGACGGCAAGGGGAAGGTCGCGATCGTCACGGGGTCGGCGACGGGCGTCGGCGCCGAGGTGGCGCGGCAACTGGCCGAACGCGGCTGCAACGTGGTGATCAACTACACCAAGAGCGAGGCCGAGGCGAAGGACGCCGCGGCGGCGTGCGCGGCGCTGGGCGTCGAGACGCTGCTGGTGCGGGCCGACGTGTCGAACGACGCCGATTGCCGCCGCATGGCGCAGGCCGCGCTCGACAAATGGGGACGGATCGACGTGCTGGTCAACAATGCCGGCACCTCGAAATTCGTCGCCCATCACGACCTGGAGGGCCTGACCGCCGAGGACTTCCAGCGCATCTACGCCGTCAACGTGATCGGTCCCTACCAGATGACCCGCGCGGTGGCGCCGGCGATGCAGAAGCAGGGCGCCGGCTCGGTGGTCAACGTGTCGTCGCTGGCGGGTGTGCGCGGCGTCGGCAGTTCGATCGCCTACGCCGCCTCGAAAGGGGCGCTCAACAACATGACCATGTCGCTCGCCCGCGCGCTGGGCCCGGAAATCCGGGTCAACACGGTGTGCCCGGGCTTCATCGACACAAGATGGCTGCGCACCGGCCTGGGCGACGAGACGTTCGAGAAGCTGAAGGCCGGGGTGGCAAAGGCCAACCCGCTCAAGGCGGCGAGCACGCCCTCGGAGGTGGCAGAGCCCATCGTCTATTTCGCGCTGAGCGCGCGGCACACCACGGGCGAGACCCTGCTGGTCGATGCCGGTACCCATCTCGGCGCGTCCATGCGGGTGGAACGGTAGGGAGGACGATTGGCGACGGCGCGAGGCCTGCTGTACTGGATCGGCCCGCTCCTGGGAGCGGCCGCAGTCGCCTTTGTCGCCTGCAGCCAGGACGACCCCTATGTGGAGGCGGCCGCCACCCATCCGTCGCTGGCGCAAATACGCCTGTCGCCGATCCTTACCCGGCAGGAACTGTTCGGCGAGCGGCGCGAGCCCCGGGCCTGGCGGCTGTCCGACGACGGCGAGATGCTGGCCTGGCTCGAGCCGGGCCAGCCCCAGCGGGCGAGGCTGGTGATCGAGACGCTCGCCACCCGCCAGAAGCGGGTCATCGAGCTGCCGATGAAGCCCCAGGACCTGAGCTGGGGACCGGGCAGCGCCACCATGTTCCTCGACGTCGACACCATCGGCAACGAGCACTACCGGACCTATTTCCTCAAGCTCGAGGACCCGGATCCGCTGCCATTGCCGCTCGCCCCGGAAAGCGTCACCACCGAGATCGAGCAGTATTGGGGTGACGACATCCTGGTCAGCGACAACCGCCGCGACCGCGACGTGATGGACGTCTACCGCCGCAACCTCCGCGACGGCAGGGAAGAGCGCATCGCCCGCAATCCGGGTGACGTGATCGACTGGCACGCGCTGCGCGACGCCGGCCTGTTCGCACGCACGCGGCGGCTGCCGTCGGGCGGCGTCGCCATAGACGTCCTGCATGGCGAGCGCTGGACGACCGAGGCGAACGTCGCGGTCGAGGAGACCTTCGAGTTCATCGGCAACCGCATCGTCGACGGCGGCGTGCTGGCGCTGTCGAACCGCGGCCGGGACAAGGTTGCGCTCGTCCGCTTCTCGCTGGCCAACGGCAGGGAGCGGGTGCTCTATGCCGAGCCAGACGCCGACGTGGAATGGGTCTGGCGCACCGGCCCCGAGAACCGTCCGGTGGTCGCCGAGGCCTATCCGGCACGCCGGGCCGCGCACTATTTCGATTCGGTGCTGGGCACCGCCATGGGCGACCTGGCCGGCAATGATCCGCGCGCCGTCGCCTCGATCGAGGATCTGGATGCCATGGGCCGGCGCGTGGTGGTCAACGTCGCGTCCGACGAGGGGCGGCTGGAGACGTGGCTGGTCGACCGGCAGACCGGTGCGCGCCGGCTGCTGCACCGGGACGAGCGCGGCCGGCACGCCGAACAATTCGCCAAGACCGAGCCGTTCCACTTCCTGGCCCGCGACGGCCTGACCGTGCACGGCTACGTCACGGTGCCGCGCGGCGGCGAAGGCAGGCGGCTGCCGGCCGTCGTCTGGGTGCATGGCGGTCCGTTCGCCCGCAGCTACTGGGGCTTCGATCCCATGGTCCAGTTCCTGGCCAACCGCGGCTATGTGGTGATCGACGTGAACTATCGGGGCTCGACGGGTTACGGCAAGGCGTTCATGGCGGCCGCCCGGGGAGAGTTCGCGCGCAAGATGCACACCGACCTTGTGGACGCGCTGGACTGGGCCATCGCGCAGGGCCTGGTCGACCGCGATCACGTCGCCATCGGCGGCGCGTCCTATGGCGGCTGGGCCGCCCTTGTGGGCCTCGCGCAATCGCCGGACCGTTTCGTCGCGGGCATTTCCGTGAACGGGCCGTCGGACCTGGCGAGCCTGGTGTCCTGGCTGTCGCCCACCGTCAGCATCTGGACCGACTTCGCCGGCGACCCGGACGAGCACGATGCGGTCGCCGACATGAACAGCCGGTCGCCGCTGCACAACGCCGAGAGGATCGTCGATCCGGTGCTGATCATCCACGGCACCGAGGACGACCGGGTGCCGATCAGTCACGGCGAGCGCATGGCCCAGCGCCTGCAGGCCCTGGGCCGGCCGGTCGAGACGCTCTGGCTGCCGGGAGAGGGCCACGGGATGACGACGCCGGACCGCTTCCTCGGCGCCGCGGACCGGATGGAACGATTTCTCGCCCAGCATCTTGGCGGACGGGTTGCCAGCCAGTAAAAGCGGCGCTTGCAGCGACCTGTGCGGGCAAGAAGGCGGGCGGTTGGCGTATGCCACATTTCCCTCTAACTTCGCCGATAGCGACCGGCCGGAAGAGGGGATTGGGGTTCTACATGGCGTTTACGATCAAGGTGAACGGCTCGCAGCACAGCGTGGACGTCGATGGCGACACGCCCCTGCTCTGGGTCCTGCGCGACAGTCTCGGCCTGACCGGCACCAAATATGGCTGCGACGCGGGCGTCTGCGGCGCCTGCACGGTGCATCTGGGAGGCGTGGTGACGCGCAGCTGCGCCATCGCCGTCCAGGACGCGGGCGACCGTGAGGTGATCACCATCGAGGGCCTCGCCGGGGCGCATCCGCTGCAGGCCGCCTGGGTCGAGGAGGACGTGTCCCAGTGCGGCTACTGCCAGTCCGGCCAGATCATGACCGCCGCCGCGCTGATCAGCGGCGGCGCCAAGCCGACCGATGCCGAGATCGACGCCGCGATGACCAATATCTGCCGCTGCGGCACCTATGGCCGCATCCGCGCCGCGATCAAGCGCGCCAGCGGCCAGGCATAGGGGCGCGGACATGACGAAGATCGTCAACGTATCGCGCCGTACGTTCATCAAGGGCGCGTCGGTGGCCACGGGCGGACTGGTGCTGGGCGTCTCCCTGCCGGTGTTCGACGCGCTGGGCCAGCAGGTCGCGCCGGCCGAGCCGGGCCGTCTCAACACCTTCGTCCAGATCGACCCGGACGACACGATCACCGTCACGCTGCACCAGGCCGAGATGGGCCAGGGCGTGCAGACGTCCCTGCCGATGATCGTCGCCGACGAGCTCGAGGCGGACTGGAGCAAGATCAAGGTCGTTTTCGCCGACGCCGTCCCAGCCAACGGCATGGAGCCCGCGGCCATGGGCACGGGCGGCAGCCGGTCGGTGCGGGTGAATTTCGAGCCGCTGTCGAAGGCAGGCGCCACCGCGCGCCAGCTGATGGTGCAGGCCGCCGCCAACCGCTGGGCCGTTCCGGTCAGCGAATGCACGGCGAAAGACGGTTCGGTATCGCACCCCAGCGGCAAGACGACCACCTTCGGCAGTCTGGCACGCGGCGCGGCGCTTCTCACCCCGCCGCAGAACGTGCCGCTGAAGTCCGCCGCCGACCGAAGGATCGTCGGCAAGCCGACGACGCGGCTGGACGCCATGGCGCACGCGACCGGCGCGGCCGTGTTCGGCATCGACGTGGGAATGCAGGACCTGCTGGTGGGCACGGTGGTGCAGTGCCCGGTGTTCGGCGGCAAGCTCAAGGCGCTCGATCCGGCGCCGGCGATGGCGATCACCGGCGTGCTGCGGGTAATCCCGAAGGAGGACTATTTCGTCGTGGTCGCCACCGGGTTCTGGCCGGCGAAGAAGGGCGCCGCCGCGCTCCAGCCGCAGTGGGAGCCGGGCGCCGGCGCCAAGAACTCGAGCGCGGCCATCGACGCTCTGATGCAGGCGGCGCTCAAGAAGCCCGGCGCCATCGCCGTCGACCGGGGCGACATGAAATCCGGCGCCAGGTCGGTGAAGAAGACGTTCAGCGCCACCTACCAGGCGCCGTTCCTGCACCATGCGACCATGGAGCCGATGAACGCGACGGCGTCGGTGCAGGGCGACAGGATCGAGGTCTGGGCGCCGACCCAGAGCGCCGGGCGTGAACGCTTTTCCATCGCCGAGGAATTCAAGGTCCGGCCCGAGAACGTCAACATCCATGTGACCTACATGGGCGGCGGCTTCGGCCGGCGCATCGGCATGGCGTTCATCCGCCCCGCCATCGTCGCCTCGCAGGTGATGGGCAAGCCGGTGAAGGTGATCTGGACCCGCCAGGAGGACATGGCCCACGGCATGCTGCGGCCGGCGGCGCTGGGCAAGCTGACCGCCGGACTCGACGAGGCGGGGCTGCCGGCCACCTGGGACAACCGCCTGGTCGTGCCGTCGATCGCCGAGCAGCTCGCGCCCACCCGCATCCTCAACGGCGTCGACCCGATCTCGGTGTTCGGCGCCGACGCGCCGCACTACAACCTGCCCAACCAGAAGCTCGACTACGCCATGCCGCAGGCCGGCGTGCCGCTGGGCTTCTGGCGCTCGGTGCCGCACAGCTACAACGCCTTCTTCATCGAAAGCTTCATCGACGAGCTGGCGCGCGAGGCCGGCAAGGATCCGGTCGCCTACCGCCGCTTGCTGATGACCGCCTATCCGCGCCATCTCGCGGTACTCGAGCGCGCCGCGAAGGAGGCCGGATGGGACACGCCAGCGCCTGCCGGGCACGGCCGCGGCATCGCCATCCATGAGAGCTTCGGATCGATCTGCGCCCAGGTGGTCGAGCTGACCATGCCGACGCCCGCGACCATCAAGCTGGTCAGGCTGACGGCGGCGGTCGATTGCGGCCTTGCCGTCAACCCGAAGGGGATCGAGGCGCAGATCGCCGGCGGCATGGTGTTCGCGCTCAGCGCGGCCATGTTCGGCCGCATCGACATCAAGGACGGCGCCGCCGTCCAGCGTGACTTCGATACCTACCGCATGGCGCTGATGGCGCATGTTCCGCCCGTTTCGGTACACGTCATCGAAAATGGCCCGATCGGCGGCATCACGGAACCCGGCGTCCCGCCGCTCGCGCCCGCGCTCGCCAACGCCATCGTCGCCGCCGGCGGCAAGCGCCTGCGCAAGCTTCCCCTGGCCGACGAGGGCATCGGATTCGCCTGACCTGGGGCGCTTGCGGCGCCTGCCGGGCCATGGCACGATCCGGGCCAAAGGGGAGATCGTGATGATCATCAGGGCATTGCTGGCCGCGGGCGCGCTCGCGCTCGTGCTGGCCGGTTGCGGCGAGGCCGCCGACAAGGAGGACACGCCGGCGCCCGAGCAGCCTGCCTTCGGCGTCGACCGAAGCGCCAGCGAGAGCATGGAGCGACTCGCCGAGGCGAGGCGGGCGCGCGAGGCGCTGCCGGGCCACCAGGTCTACAAGGACAGCTGCGCCGCCTGCCACGACGGCGCCATGCCCAAGGCGCCCCACGAATCGATGATCTCGATGATGACTCCCGAGGCGATCATGCGGGCGCTGACGACCGGCGTCATGAAGGAGAACGCCGCCGCGCTCAGCGACGAGCAGAAGGTGCAGGTCGCCGAATATCTCTCCGGCAAGAAGATGGGCGAGGTCAACGTGGCCGAGCCGCCGAAGTGCCAGGCGGACAGGTCTGTATTCGATGTGGCGGACCTGCCGGTTGGCCGCAACTGGGGCCTGACGCCGCAGAACACGCGACTGATCCCGGCCGATGCTCGGCCGCTGGCGAAGGACGAGTTTTCGGCCCTCGAGCTGAAATGGGCGTTCGCCTATCCGGGCGCCAACCGGGCCCGTTCGCAGCCAAGCCTGGCGGGCGGCGCGGTGCATGTGGGCGCCCAGAACGGCAAGGTCTATGCGCTCGACCAGCAGACCGGGTGCATGCGCTGGGTGTTCGAGGCCTCGGGCGAGGTGCGCACCGCCATCGTCATCGAGCCCTGGACGAAGGGCGACGCGGCGGCCAGGCCGCGCGCCTATTTCGGCGACATCCTCGGCAACGTCTACGCCATCGATGCGCGCGCCGGCACGCTGATCTGGCGCGACCGGCCCGACGATCATCCCAACGCCACCATCACCGGCAGCCCGTCGCTGTTCGAGGGGCGCCTGTTCGTGCCGGTGTCGTCGCTGGAGACCGGGCCGCCCACGGATCCTAAGTACGAGTGCTGCAAGTTCCGCGGCTCGGTCGTCGCCTACGACGCCGGCACCGGCAAGAAGGCGTGGCAGACCTACACCATCTTCGAGCCGCTGAAGCTGACCGGCAAGAACCGCTCGGGCACCGACAATTACGGCCCGTCGGGCGCGGCGGTGTGGAACGCGCCGGCGATCGACCCGAAACGCCGCCAGGTCTATTTCGGCACCGCCGAGAACCTGTCGTCGCCGGCGACCGGCACCAGCGACGCCATGTTCGCCGTCGACATGGACACGGGCAAGGTGAAGTGGGTCCACCAGGGCACCGCCGGCGACGCCTGGAATGGCGCCTGCGACACGGTGCACGACGACAACTGTCCCGCCGAGAACGGCCCCGACTTCGACTTCGGCGCCGCCACCATCCTGGTCACGCTGAGCGACGGGCGCGATCTGGTGATCGGCGGCCAGAAGTCGGGCATGGTGCACGCGGTCGATCCCGACACCGGCAAGGTGGTCTGGCAGACCCCGGTCGGACGCGGCGCCATCCAGGGCGGCGTGCATTTCGGCATGGCCGCCGAGGGCGATTCGCTGTTCGTCGGCATCAACGATGCGCCGGACGGGCGGACCTACAAGGAGCCGGGCCGGCCGGGCCTGTTCGCCCTGGATATGAAGACCGGTCGGTATATCTGGAAGCAGCCCTATACGGGCGCGGGCTGTGCCGGCCGCGAGTTCTGCCATGCCGGAATCTCGCAGGTGGTCACGGCAGCGTCGGGTGTCGTGCTGGCCGGGTCGATGGACGGCGTGCTGCGCATCCACGACAGCGCCACGGGCGACATCGTCTGGCAGCACGACACGGCGCCGGCGGTGACGACGGTGTCGGGCGAGCAGGCCCATGGCGGCTCGCTGGGCGGTTCGTCGGGGGCGATCACCGCGAACGGGATGCTGTTCGTCAACTCCGGTTACGGCCTATATTTCCACATGCCGGGCAACGTCATGCTGGTGTTCGGCAAGGAGTAGGATGGCGGCGCCGCAGGGCAGGTGGGAACAGCATTACGACGAGCCGCCGCGGGGACGGGGCGGCTGCTTCTGGGCGCTGATCTTCCTGATCCTGGTCGCCGGCCTGGTCGTCGGTCTGCTGGTGGCGTTCCCGAACGCGCCCGGCGTTGCGGCCGATTCGCCGCGCCTGGTCTATCTGGTCGTGCTGCTGGCGGTGCTGGCGGTCAGCGTCGGCGTCACCTTCGCCGAGAACCCGGGCCAGTCGGTCCGCTTCCTGGCGATCTGGGTGGCGATCGCGTCCGGCATCGCATTGCTCTACGTGTTTCGCGGCGAATTCGGCATCGCGCGCGACCGGGTGATCGGCAGCGCCATGCCGGCCCAGGGCGTCGCCACCGTCACGCCCACCGAGAAGACGGTTACCCTGTTCGCCCAGGGCGGGCATTTCCTGGTCGAGGCCGAGGTCGGCAGCGAGACGGTGCTGTTCATGATCGACACCGGCGCCAGCGACGTGGCGCTGAGCCGGACCGACGCCCAGCGCCTCGGCATCACTCCGCCGCCCAGCGCCTTCACCCGGGTCTACCAGACGGCCAACGGGCAGTCGCGCGGCGCGCCCGTGACCCTCGACAGCGTCGCCATCGGGCCCATCGACCTGCGCTATGTGGAGGCGTCGGTGGTCGAGGGCGAGCTGGGCATATCGCTGCTGGGCATGAGTTTCCTCAATCGCCTCGCGGGCTACCAGGTGACCGGCGACCGGCTGGTCCTGCGGCAATGAGGGGACGGCCCTGAGCGATCACGTCAGCCTGAAGGACCGCGCCGGCTTCAACCTCTGGACACCGATCCAGGTGCGCTACCGGGACATGGACATGATGGGCCACGTCAACCACGCGGTGATCGTCACCTATTTCGAATCCGCCCGCGCCTCGGTGATGGGCCGCTTTCCGCGCGACCCCGGCAGCGGCTTCGTGCTGGGCGACGTCCATGTCCGCTACCTGGCCGAGATCCGCATGGGCGACGCGGTCGAGGTCGGCACCCGGGTGACGCGGATCGGCGCGCGGTCGTTCACCCTGGGCCAGGGGCTGTTCGTCGGCGACACCTGCGCCGCGACCTGCCTCGGCACCGAGGTGCACATCGATACGGCCACACGGCGCGGCGCGGCGCTGCCGCCGGGCATGCTGGCGGTTCTCGAGGAATGCCGGTGAGCGGGCCGTGAAATGCCCGGTTGTGCCGGGACGCGTCCTTGCAGCAATATCCCGCCTTCCGCCGTTCCGGCGCCACGCACGAGACAGCTTTTGACCGCCAGCCCCGCCAACTTCACCGACACCATTTTCGAGCACGCCCGCAAGCACCCAAAGGCCATCGCCGTCGAGGACATGACCGGCCGGCTCACCTACAAGCAGTTCACCGACCTGATCGGGCGTGCCGGCGTCTGGCTGAAAAGCCTCGGCGTCGAACCGGGGCAGCCGGTCGGCGTCAGGCTGTCGAACAGCACCGACCACCTGATCCTGTCGCTGGCGCTGATGCGGGTCGGCGCGGCCAAGATCGAGTTTTCCCTTGCCGACGCCGACGGGCGCCTCGACGCGGCCATCCGGCAACTCGGCGTGACGCGCCTGTTCGTCGAGCCGCCGGCGCGGGCGATCGGCGACGTCGAGTGCGTGTCCATCGGTCCGGGCTGGCGCAAGGGCCTGTCGTCGCACAAGGGGGATGTCCGCAACGCCGGCGCCGATCCCGCACCGATGGACATTCTGCTGTCCTCGGGCAGCACCGGCCTTGCCAAGGGCGTGCCCTGCACCCACGACCTGATCCTGCGGCGCCTGTCCGACTGGAATCCGACCTATCTGAAGGCGGGCATGACCGCCGACGACTATTCCGGCACCTTCCTGCACGTGTCCAGCATGAGCTTCACCGGTTTCCTGGTGCCGCTGCAGGCCCGGCTGATGACCGGCGGCAAGGTGGTGATCTTCCCCGAATTCGCCAAGCTCCTCGACTTCGTCCGCGCCGTGCGCGAGCACGACGACGCGATCCTGATCGTCACCGCGGGCATGTGCCAGGATCTGCTCTCCTGCGCGCCGGCCGAGGGGCTGCTGTTCCCGAAGATGCGCTGCATGGTGTCGACCGGCACACCGCTGCCGGCGGGACTCAAGCGCCGGGCCCTCGCGTCGCTCACGCCCCATTTCACCGAGATCTACGGCAATTCCGGCGCCGGCGTGGTCAGCGCCCTGTTCCCGGAGGATATCGCCCGCCACGCCGACAGCGTCGGCCGGGTGATCCCCGGGCTCGACGCCGAGATCGTGGACGACGATGGCCGTCCGGTCGAACCCGGTCAGCCCGGTCTGTTGCGCTGCAGGGGCAGCGGCGTCGCCGAGAGCCTCGTCGCCCCTGACGGGCGCCCCGGCGCCGAGGGCATTCGCGACGGCTGGTACTATCCCGGCGACCTCGCGAGCATCGACGCCGAGGGCTATCTGCGCCTGCTCGGCCGGTCGTCCGACGTGGTCATGCGGGCCGGCGTCCGGGTGTTCCCGACGGTGATGGAGATGACCCTGATGTCGCACCCGGATGTGGCCGAGGCGGCGGTGGTCAGCGTGGCGCAGGGAGAATCGGTCCACGTCGCCGCCGCGATCCAGCCGCGGGATGGCAAGGACGGGACGGCGCTGCACCAGTACTGCATCGACACCCTCGGTTCGGAGCAGTCTCCGGACAGCATCATGTTCATGGCCAGCCTGCCGCGCACCGGCGGCGGCAAGGTCGACCGGTCGAAGGTCAGGGAACGCGCGGCCCTGGCGCTCGCCCGGTCGGGCCGGTAGGGGGGCGCGCCGTGTCCAGAACGTTCCGCAATTTCACCGACACGATCTTCCGCCATGCGGCAGAGCGTCCGCGCGCAATCGCCCTCTCGGACGGCCAGTCGAAGCTCAGCTGGAAGCAGCTCGCCGACCTGGTCGCACGGGCGAGCGTCTGGCTGCACGGCCTGGGCATCCGGCCCGGCGATCCGGTCGGCGTGCGCATGACCAACGGTATCGATCACATCATCCTGTCGCTGGCGCTGATGCGGGTGGGCGCGGCCAAGGTCGAGTTCGCCGCCGGCCAATCCGGCAGGAAGTTCGACAGCATGGTCGAGACCCTGAAGATCGGCACCCTGTTCATCGAGCCGCCGGCGCGGCAGGCGGGCGACGTGCGCTGTGTCGTCGTCGACCTGGACTGGCGCGCGGGGCTGTCGGCGTACAAGGGCGACCGGCGCTGCCCCGACGACTTCGAGGCGTTCGATATCGCCCTGACGTCGGGCAGCACCGGCTTGCCAAAGGGCCATCCCATCGGCCATGAGCAATTGCTGCGCCGGATGGAGGATTACCTGGAGGCGCTGGGCGCGGTGAACGTGTTCTCGAGCGACGGCACCGGCAACTACCTGCTGACCTCGAGCATGAGCTTCGCCGGGTTCCTCTATACGCTGATGAACCGCCTGGGCAACGGCGGCCGCGTCACGGTGTTGCCCGAATTCGTCAGGCTGATGGACCTGATTCGCGCCGTCGACGGCCAGAACGACGCCGTGCTGATCCTCACCTCGTCCATGTGCGAGGATCTGCTGTCATGCGCGCCGGCCGACGGGGTGCTGTTTCCCGGAGCGCACGCGATATTGTCGCTGGGGACACCGCTCTCGCCTCGGGTGAAGCGGGAAATGCTCCGCAGGGTCTCCCCCAACTTCGCCGAAGCCTATGGCGGCTCCAATTTCGGGCTGATCAGCGTGCTGGGGCCCGAGGACGTCGAGGCGCATGCCGAGAGCGTCGGCAGGCTGTTCGCGGGCGTGGAGGCGGAAATCGTCGACGGCGACGACCGGCCCGTGAAACCTGGTGTCGCCGGCTACTTGCGCTGCCGGGGCTCGGGCGTCTCGCCGCATGTCATCTCCGAGGCGCCGGCAGGCCGGTTCGAGGGCTTTCGCGACGGCTGGTGCTATACGGGCGACCTCGCCGCGATCGACGGTGACGGCTACGTCTATCTGAAGGGCAGGGCATCCGAGGTGGTCCGCCGGCGCGGCGTCGACGTCATGCCCACGGCGGTCGAGCTTGCGCTGATGTCCCATCCCGGCGTGCGCGAGGCCGCGGTGATCGGCCTGACGCGCGGCGGCGCGTCGGACATCGTCGCCGTGATCCAGCCGCGGGGCGCGCCCGACACCCAGGCCTTTCACAGCCATTGCATCGACACGGTGGGCGCGGCGCAGGCGCCGGGCGGCTATCTGTTCGTCAAGACGTTTCCGCGCACCCCGGGCGGCAAGATCGACCGGGCCAGGCTGAAGGCGAGGGTGATGCGCGAGCTGGCCGGCGGCGTCGCGTCGCGGCGGTCGGCCTGAGTGGGATGCCGGCGCTTGTTGCGGCGGCGCAAGGACTCGCGCCGCCCGGCCGAGAGTGTGCGGGGCGCGGAAAAATTCGGGACCGGGCGCAACACGCCCCTTGATATTCCCGCCCGGACCCGTCCAATTAGGGCGCTGCGCCACTGCCGGCTGGCATTGACGTCGCGCGGCAAGCGCGGCATCCGGGTCACGAGTGGGCAAGTCCCGGCGAACGAGCAAAACAAGAGGGGGTCCAATGTCTGATTGGTCTGAAGGCTATCTGGTCGAAATCGGTTACACCTACGGCTACTACAGCGAGCTGAACCCGCTGAAGGCGCGGCTGCCGCTGCTCAAGACCGGCTACGCGCCGCCGGCCATCGGCACGGCCTGCGAGCTGGGCTTCGGGCACGGCCTCAGCGCCAACATGCATGCGGCCGCGGGTACCGCCGAGTGGTACGGCACCGATTTCAACCCGTCCCACGCCGCCTTCGCGCAGGACCTGGCGACGGCGACGGGTGCGCACCTGTTCGACGAGGCGTTCGCCGACTTCTGCAATCGGCCCGACCTGCCAGACTTCGACTTCATCGGCCTGCACGGCATCTGGAGCTGGATCTCCGAGGCCAACATGCACCACATCGTCGACTTCCTGCGGCGCAAGCTGAAGGTGGGCGGCATCTGCTACATCAGCTACAACACCTATCCGGGCTGGAACACGGTGGCGCCGATCCGCCACCTGCTGACCCAGCACGCCTCGACCATGTCGGCCGCCGGCATCGGCGTCCAGGGACGGGTCGATGCCGCGCTCGACTTCGCCGACGCGCTGATGAACACCAACACCCTCTACGGCAAGGCCAACCCGAACGCCGCCGCGCGGCTGAAGGGCATCCGCAACAACGACCGCAGCTACCTGGCGCACGAGTACCTGAACGAGTGCTGGGTACCCATGTACTTCTCCGAAATCTCGAAGATGCTGTCGTCGGCCAAGCTCAACTTCGCCTGCACCGCCACCTACCGCGAGCACATCGACGCGCTCAACCTGTCGGACGAGCAGCAGACCATGCTGCGCGACATCCCGGACACCACGTTCCGCGAGACGGTGCGCGACTTCATGCTCAACCAGCAGTTCCGCCGCGACTACTGGGTCCGCGGCGGCCGCACCTTGCCCAGCCTGCAGCAGCTCGACGCGCTGCGCGAGGAGCGCATCGTGCTCAACGTGCCGCGCGCCGACGTCAAGCTCGAGGCCAGCGGCTTCCGCGGCGCCGCCACGCTGAACGAAGAGGTCTACAAGCCGATCCTCGATTTCATGGCCGACGGCCAGCCCCGGTCGCTGGGCGAGATCGAGGCCGCGGTCAAGCCGTCGGGCAAGACCTTCAACCAGGTGGTTCAGGCCGCGCTGGTGCTGGTCGGCAAGGGCGACGCCTCGCCTGCCAACCCGGCCGAGGTCGTCGAGGCGGTCCGCTCGCGGACCAGCGCGCTCAACGACCGGATCCTGGCGATGGCTCCGGGCGGACGGCAGGTGAACTACCTGGCGAGCCCGGTGCTGGGCGGCGGCATCCATGTGACCAATATCGGCCAGATGCTGCTGCTGGCGCGCCAGAAGGGTCACAAGACCGATGCGGCCGCCATCGACTATGCCTACCAGCAGTTCAGCGCCCAGGGCAAACGCATGGCCAAGAACGGCGTCGCCATCAGCGACCCGGAGGAAAACAAGGCCGAGTTCCGCCGCGAGGCCCAGACCCTGCTGGACAAGACCCTGCCCATCCAGAAGGCGCTCGGCATCGCCTGAGCACCCTTGCAACGGACCGCGAGGCCTCCGCTTCCGGCGGAGGCCTCTTTCGCGTCCAGCCGAGATCACGGCGAAGTAACAAATCCGTCAACTAGTTGTCCCGCCTGCTCGAATACCGCGCCCGGTGATTCGGCGGGGCGGCGCAATGGGGCCGGATTGAGGCAAGGCTAGCGGCCGGTGAACCGTGCCTTGCGCCGTTCGACGAACGAGCGGACGCCCTCCTGGACGTCGTCGCTGTCTCGCAGCCGTCCGCTGGCGGCGTCCAGCTCGGCGGTGGCCGCGTCGAGGCCGTCGACCGACGCCCGGCGGCCGTTGGCGATCACCGCCCGGACCGCCAGCGGCGCCTGCTCGGCGACCTTGCGCGCCAGCACCACCGCCCGGTCCAGCACCGCCTCGGGATCCACCACCTCCTGCACGAAGCCCAGCCGCAGCGCGGTGGCGGCGTCCATCTCGTCGCCGGTCAGCAGGAAGCGCATGGCGTTGCCCCAGCCGGCGCGCTCGATCATGCGTGCCGTACCACCACATGTAGGCATCAGGCCGCGCTTCACCTCTAGCTGTGCGATTCGCGCGTCCGATCCGCAGATGATGAAGTCGGCCGCCAGCGCCAGCTCGAAGCCGATGGTGTAGGTGATGCCACGGACCGCCGCGATCACCGGCTTGCTCCTGAGCGGCGGGTACAGCCCGACCGGATCCACCAGCGAACGGTCGAACAGCGGCCTGGTCCGGTCGATGTTCGGCAGGTCGAGCCCGGCAGTGAAGTGTTTGCCCGTGCTGTATAAAACCGCGCAGCGGCAGGGTCCGCCCTCGTAGTCCGCATAGGCCCGCGACAGCTCGTCGAGCATCTTGTTGGTGAAGCCGTTCAGCTTGCGCGGCCGGTCGATGCCGATGAGGAAGACATCGCCCCGGGCCGCCGTCACGATGCGTCCCAGCGCATTGTCGTCCCCGCTACGCCCGGTTTCCGCCGGTTTTCCGCCAGTCGGCTGCTTGCCCGCCATGTCGATTCTCCCGTTCTGTTGCTTTTGAGACACACTCACGCATGACCATGATACCGTTCGGCCCCGAAACTAAGGCGAAAACGTGAGCCGGATCGCGGATTTCCGCCGCTAAGTTCATAAAATTTTTGGTTTTCCAGACTTCCGGGGCTTGCAAAGCGACATTACTGCGGCGTATTAATATCGTCGACCGAAAGGCCCAAAAGCCTTCGGCGCCGTGGGGTAAGGGAAACGTTCCGCTGCTAGGACGGCCTCCGGGAGGGGTAATGAGGAGCCGATCTGCTTGATCTGTCACCGAAAGTGTCAACTTTTGGCGTTGTGTTCCGGCACGCGCCATGGCCAACTGGCTGCGATTTTCCAAACCGCGGCGCCCGCAATGGGCGCTTTCGCTGCTGTTTCCGCTTAATAGGGAGTCGAGATCGATGAATCTCTCCAACGAAAAGAACACGCTGCTGAACACCGTTTCGCGCTTCGCCGTCGGCGAGGGCGCGCGTCTGCTGGGCAGGTATGTGACGCGCGGCGCCATGGCGGCTGCGGCGCTGACGATCGGCACGGTCGTCGTGATGGACTCCACGCCCGCGATCGCGAGCTGCGCGGAAACGCCCAGCAACACCGACGGCAACGCCAATGACGCGCTGGCCGCGGCCGACGGCCTCAGCGTGACCTGCACCGACACCGTCGCGGGCGGATACGACGCGGACGGCTACGACAATCTCGACATCCGCGTGTTCGAGGACGGCTCGGCCGTCGCCGGCGTCGGCATCGACCTGGGCTCGGGTAGTGAGAAGGGCGATCCTGAATCGGATGGCAACAACGTGTTCGTCTTCGACCTGTTCTTCGGCGGCGCCGCGGTCGGCACGGTCACCGGCACGGCCGGCGACGGCATCGTGGTCACCGGTGACGACAACACCATCAACAATGGCTTCACCAAGGCGTCGGACATCGTCGGCGGCGGCAAGATCAGCGGCACCGACGACGGTATCGACATCGACGGCGAGGGCAACACCGTCAACAACTTCGACAACGCCAACGGCGCCAATTCGGGCGTCATCTCCGGCGGCGGCGGCGCGAGCGACGACGGCATCGAGGTCTCGGGTGGCACCAGCGGCAACGAGAACGTCATCAACAACGGCCTGCTGGGCAAGGACACCTCCTACATCATCTCGGGCGGCACGCCGGGCGGCAACGTCACCGGCGACGACGGCGTCGACGCCGACGGCTGGACCAAGGTGAACAACGGCGAGTTCGGCGAGATCCACGGCGAGGACCGCGGCATCGAGTTCACCGGCTCGGCCGGCGCCACGCTCACCGTCGACAATGACGGCGACATCGTCGGCGACCTGGAGGACGGCCTCGTCATCCAGTCCAGCGACACCATCGTCAACTACAGCGGCAAGGGCACGCTGGCGGGCGGCCGTGACGGCGCCACCAAGGACGGCGCGGGCCTCGACATCGGTAGCGGTGTCGACAACGCCAAGGTCACGGTGACCTTCGACGAGGGCGGCCTGATCGAGGGCTACACCCACGGCGCCGAGATCGGCCCGAACGGCGAAAACAACAAGCTGATCATCCAGGGCAAGGGCACCGTCGAGGGCGACGGCACCGGCGGCTCGGACGGCGTGCACGTCTTCGAGACCAGCACCGGCAACGAGATCACCATCGACGACGGCGCGCTCGTGCAGGGCAGGGACGACGGCGTCGACATGGCCAGCGGCAACAAGCTGCTGGTCGACGGCGGCTCGACCGTGAAGGGCGACACCGACGGCACCGGCGGCGGCGACGGCATCCAGGGCGACGACGACAACGAGGTGCATGTCACCGGCGCGTCGAAGGTGTTCGGCGACCCGGGCATCCTGATGGATGACGGCAACAAGATCACCGTCGACGGCGGCTCGGACGTCAACGCCGATCCCGAGGACGGCATCAATGTCGACGACGACAACACCATCCTGATCGGCGGCGCCGGCGGCGCGGGCACGGTCAACGTCAAGGGCACCGGCGACGGTATCGACCTGGGCAGCGATTTCGACGGCGGCGGCGGCTCGACCGACGGCAACGACGTCACCATCGGCAAGGACGGCCTGATCAACGTTCTGGGCACCGGCAACGGCATCGTCGTCGGCAACGAGGGCGCCGACAACGAGGACAACACCGTCACCATCGAGGACGGCGGTAACGTCAAGACGGCCACGGGCTCGGGCATCATCGTCAACGGCCAGGACGAGGAAGCCGACAACAACCTGGTGACCATCGAGGACGGCGGCGAGGTCAATGCCGGCCATAACGGTGTCGAGCTGCGCGGCGAAGAGTATGTCTCGACCGGCCTGGGCGCGTTCAATGGCGGCGGCGACAGCCTGCTGTTCAGCGACGGCGACGGCAACGACAACGACCTGGTGAACGCCGGCATCATCCGCGCCGGCAACACCGGCGTGCTGGTGTCCAACACCAACAGCGACGTGGACAACACCGGCGGCGAGATCTATGCCGGCGAGGACGGCGTCCGCTTCACCACCATCCACACCGACCTGGTCGACGGCGACACCGCCGCTCCGGGCGAGACCGAGTCCGGCTACCAGTCGGACGAGGATTCGGTGATCGTGGCGGGCCGCGACGGCATCCACTACGACAACTATGCCGACGATGCCGGCACCGAGCAGTCATTCCATGTCGACGACACCGGTGAGGACGTCAACGGCCTGGGCAAGATCGACGAGAACTACCTGTTCTTCAAGATCAAGGGCAACTTCCCCGAGGTCGTCGAGAACGAGGGCGTCATCGAGGCCCAGCGCCACGGCATCCGGGTCAACGACAACTTCGCCGTCACCAACTTCAGCACCGGCGTCATCGTCGCCGGCGGCCTGGACGGCAAGGGTTCCTCGGGCGGTGACGGCATCCACGCCGACGCCAACAACGAGATCGTCAACTACGGCACCATCGCGGCCGGCGAGGACGCCGACGGCGACACCCACGGCATCGAGGTGACCGGCGAGAGCAACACGATCCTCAACGACGGCATCATCGACACCCGCGGCGACACGGTCGTCGACGAGATCAACAACGCCACCTACGAGCTGGGTGCGCCCGACGCGCAGGACAATGGCGCCGGCGGCGACGGCATCCATGCCGGCGCGGACGGCCTGACCTTCGCGGGCGCCCTGGCTGGCTACGACCAGCAGGTGATCACCAACAACAAGATCATCATCGCTGCCGACGACGGCATCGAGGCGCAGAGCGGCATGACCGACGAGATCCTCGATACGATGCAGCTCATCACCAACACGAAGGATGGGTCGATCACCGCCGACGACGACGGCATCGTCGCGAAGAACTCGAATATCGTCACGAACGACGGCGCCATCACCGCCGATGACGACGAAGAGGGCGGCGGCGACGGCATCAACGTCGGCCACTCGAACGAGGTCTACAATACCGGCAGCATCACGTCGAAGGGCGGCAACGGCATCGTCGTCGACGGCGACAACGGCAAGGCCGGTTCCGACGGCAACTATGTCGAGAATACCGGCACGATCGTGGCGGGCGAGGACGGCGTTCGGGTGAACGGCGACGACAACGTCATCTACAACGAAGGCGACATCAAGGGCGGCCACAACGGCGTCGAGCTGAACGGCGAGGAGAACGAATTCACGAGCACCGACGGCGATATCGTCGGCGGCTCGGGCGCCGGCATCTACTCGGACGAGGACAACGATATCGAGCTGTCCGGCACCACCAAGGTGTCCAGCACCGCGGGCCTGGGCGGCGACGGCATCGTGCTCGAGGACGACAACAGCCTCGAGATCGATGACGGCGTGACCGTCCACGGCGACAATGACGGCATCGTGCTCGAAGGCGACGACAACGACGTCGACTACGAGGGCGACGGCGTCAACGGCACGGCCGAGCTGAAGGGCACCACCGGCGACGCGCTGCGCATCGAGGGCGACAGCAACACCTTCGACTCGTCCGACGAGCTCGACCTGCAGGGCGGCGACGACGGCATCGACATCTCCGGCAACGCCAACTCGGTCGACATCGACGGCAATGTCGGCGGCGAGGACGACGGTATCTACCTCGACACCGCGACCGGCAACGTGATCACCGTCGGCGGCAACGTCACCGGCGACACCGACGATTTCGGCGGTGGCGACGGCATCGACATCTTCGGCGGCAGCAACAACAACGTCAGCGTCACCGGCGACATCACCGGCGATCCGGGCGTCGTCATCACCAACTCGAGCAACAACGTGGTCTCGGGCGCGACGATCACCGGCACCGACGGCGGCGTGATCATCTCGAACGGCAACAACAACACCGTCTCGACCACGGTCGGCGATATCGACGGCAACTCCGACGACGACAGCGACGGCGACGGCGTCGGCATCACCGGCAACTCCAACGTGGTGAGCAGCGCCGGCCGCATCGAAGGCGCCGACGCGGTCAACATCGACGGCAACAGCAACGAGGTGAGCGCGGTCGAGGATATCGACGCGGTCTGGGACGGCGTCCAGATCTCGGGCATCGGCAATACCGTCACGGCCGGCGGCTTCATCTCCGGCGACGACGGCTCGGCGGTCCAGATCGAGGGCTCGAGCAACACCGTCACCGCCGGCGGTATCCTTGACGGCGGCGACGACGGCGTCGAGATCGACGGCAACAACAACGAAGTCTCCGGCGCGTCCATCGCCGGCGCCAACTCGGGCGTCGACATCGACGGCGACGGCAACGACGTCGACACCGACGGCTCGATCGCCGGCAACGGCGACGAGGGCGTGGCCATCGACGGCAACAGCAACAACGTCAACTCGAACGGCATCTCCGGCTTCTGGGACGGCGTCGACATCAACGGCAATTCCAACATCATCGACAGCGGCACCGGCGGCATCACCGGCGACGGCGGCCAGGGCGTCGATGTCACCGGCAACAACAACCAGATCACCTCGGGCGACACCATCAACGGCGGCTCGGACGGCGTGTCGCTGGACGGCGACAACAACAGCGTCGAGGCCGCGGGCTCGATCCAGGGCGACGACAGCGGCGTGGTGATCGACGGCGACGGCAATGACGTCGACACCGACGGCTTCATCAACGGCTTCGGCGATGAAGGCGTGGCCATCGAGGGCAACAACAATACGGTGGATGCCACCGGTGTCTCGGGCTTCTGGGATGGCGTCGACGTCGACGGCAACAGCAACTCGCTCGTAATCGGCGGCGGCGGCGTGTCCGGCACCAACGGCGACGGTGTCGACATCTCCGGCACCGGCAACAGCCTGACCTCCGGCTCCTCGGTGACGGGCGGCGACGACGGCGTGAACGTCAACGGCACCGGCAACATCGTGTCCGTGTCCGGCACCATCACCGGCAATAACGGCGACGGCGTCGACATCACCGGCTCGACCAACACCGTGACCGCGACCGGGGCCATCATCGGCGACCCGGGCGTGATCATCACCGGCAGCTCGAACACGGTTTCCGCCACGTCGATCACCGGCACGCTGGCAGACGGCGTCAACATCACCGGCAGCAGCAACAGTGTCACCAGCACCGGCGCGATTTCCGGCGCGACCGACGGTATCGAGATCGTCTCCGGCTCCAACAACAGCATCAGCGCCGGCTCGGTCTCGGGCGGTACCAACGGCGCGGTGCTGGGCTTCGACAACGACCTGCTGATCACCGGTAACGGCACCAGCATCACCGGCTCGAACGGCGTCGGTGTGAAGGTGTCGGGCAACAGCTCGGTCACGTCCTCGCTCAACAACACCAACATCCTCGGCTCCACCACGGGCGCGGATGTCGACGGGGACAACAACCTGATTGCGCCCGGCGGCACCATCACCGGCACCAACGCGATCGGCGTCGACGTCGACGGCAACAACAACAACGTCAGCGCTCTCGGCGTCAGCGGCGGCACCTCGGGCCTGACCATCGACGGCTCGAACAACACCGCCACCGTCGGCGGCGCCGGCACGTCGGGCAACACCGGCGACGGCATCGCCATCACCGGCAGCAACAACAACGTCACCTCCGGCGACGTTTCCGGCGGCGACGACGGTGTCGAGATCGACGGCAACAGCAACATCGTCACCGTGACCAACAACATCACCGGCGACACCAACGGCAACAATGACGGCGTCGGCGACGGTGTTGACATCAACGGCAACGGCAATACCGTCACCGCCACGGGCAACATCGTCGGCGACCCGGGCGTTCTCGTCAGCGGCAACCAGAACACGGTGTCTGCTGGCGCCGACATCCGCGGCCTTCTCGGCGGCGCCATCGTCAGCGGCAACCAGAACACGGTGACCGCGGGTGACGATATCGAGACGGTTTCGGGTTCGGGCGTCGGCATCAACGGCAACCAGAACATTGTCACCGCCGGCGACGACATCTTCAGCCTCTTCGACGACGGCATCAACATCACCGGCAACCAGAATCAGGTCACCGCCAACGACGTGATCGCCAACGACCATGGCATCCGCATCAACGGCAACCAGAACTTCGTCGACATCGCCGCGACCATCACGGCGACCACCGGCAACGGCGTGTGGTTCGACAGCGGCACGGGCAACAATGTAGACCTGACCAACGTCACCGTGACGGCCGGCTTGGACGGCATCCTGCTCGATGTCGATGGCAACGAGTTCCAGCACAACGCCGCCACGCACATCATCGCGGGCGACGACGGCATCGAGTTCGAATATGGCGGGCTCGTCAATGCCTACGAATCGCTGGTCTGGCTGGGCACGATCGACGCCGCCGATGACGGCATCGTGGCCGACAGCGGCTTCTTCACCATCATCAACAACGGCACGATCAACGCCGACACCGACAAGAACAGCGACGGCAACGGCATCTCCGTCACCTCGGACAACACGGTCGAGAACAACGGCGCGATCACCGGCTGGAACGGCATCGTCGGCGACGACCGCAACGACATCCAGAACGACGGCACGATCAACGTCACCAATGACGGTATCGTGGTTGATGACGACAACGAGGTGATCAACAACGGCACGATCACCGCTGGCGACGACGGTATCGTTGCGGGCGACAAGAACTACATCGAGAACAACTCGCCCACGACGATCATCGCCAAGGACAACGGCATCGAGGCCGGTAGCTTCAACGAAATCATCAACACCGGCAAGATCACTGCCGATAGCGATCTGAACCTTGACGGTGACGGCATCAACGCCGTCGACAGCAACGAGATCACCAACACCAGCACCGGCGATATCGTCGGCTGGTTCGGCATCGTCGTGAACGATCTCAACAAGGTGACCAACAATGGCGACATCGAGGCCTCCAATTCCGGCATCTTTGGCGACGACGACAACGAGATCGTCAACACCGACGACATCGACGCCCAGAACGTCGGCATCTGGGTCGATGACGGGAACAAGGTGACGAACTCGGGTGACATGGACACCGGCAACGCCGGTATCCTGGCCGGCGACACCAACGTCATCACAAACACCGGCACCATCGACGCCACGACCAATGGCGGCATCGGCATCTGGGCCGTCTCGTCCAACACCATCACCAACAGCAACTGGGTGCTGGGCGCGATGGACGGCATCAAGGTCACCAGCAGCAACACCATCACCAACAGCGGCTCGGTCAAGGGCAACTCGGACGACGGCGTGGAGCTGGCGGGATCCAGCAACTCACTGACCAACTCGTCGACCGGCACGATCACTGGCGGCCAGACCGGCGTCGAGATCAACGGTTCGAGCAACACCATCACCAACAACAACTACATCGACGGCAACAGCGGTGACGGTGTCGAGGTGCTGTCCGGCTCGGGCAACAAGGTCTACAACAACGACTGGATCGAAGGCACCGACGACGGCGTCGACTTCGACACCGGCGCGAACTACCTCTACAACTATGGCGGCTATATCTGGGGTCAGGGCGACGAAGGCGTCGAGATCAGCGGAAACGGCAGCTACGTCTACAACTCCGGCACCATCGAGGGTGACGGCGACGACGGCGTCGACATCGAAGGCAACTCCAACCAGATCGACAACTACGGCACCATCGTCGGTGAGGACGACGGCATCGAGATCGATGGCGACAACAACACGGTGTACAACTACTCGGTCAACTCGATCATCGGCGAGAACGACGACGGCATCGAGATCCGGGGCACCAACAACTACGTCTACAACGTCGGCTCGATCACCGGCGAGGACGAAGGCATCGAGGACGAGGGCTACAGCACCGAAGTCAACAACGCCTCGGACAGCGCCACGATCATCGGCCAGAACGGCGACGGCATCGACTCCGTCGGCTACGACCTCAGTGTCACCAACTACGGCCTGATCCAAGGCCTGTGGGGCGGCATCGACCACTCCAACGACAGCCTGTTCGTCAACAACGTCGGCGGCACCATCCTCGGCCAGAATGCCCACGGCATCGAAACCGAAGAGGACGCCAACATCAACAACACCTCCGAGTTCTCGGGCGGTGAGGAGTCCGACGAAGGCCAGATCTTCGGCGAGTGGGACGGCATCAACGCGGGCGAGGGCCTCTCGGTCTCGAACAACACCAGCGCCGTCATCCAGGGCGCGTTCGGTGACGGCATCGAGTTCGAGGGCTATGCCAGCATCGACAACTGGGGCCTGATCCAGGGCGCCACCAGCGCCGATGAGGAAGACCCGCTCGCGGCCGGTATCCGCCAGACCAACGGCTTTGACGAGACCTTCATCTACAACGGCTCAACCGGCGTCATCACCGGCACCGAGGCGGGCTACATCTACGACTCCGGCAACTACTACTCCGGCGCCACGGTCCAGATCGACAATTACGGCCTGATCGAGGTCACCGGTCCGGGCGTGCTGCCGGATGAAGAGGACGAAGGTGAAGACGCCGCGGTCAATCTCGACCTGATCAACGGCCCCGGCGCCAACCCGGTCGCGGCCATCGACACCAGCAACGGCAATCCGAACCTCGAGACCTTCATCTTCAACTACGGCGAGATCCGCGGCCTGAACGAGTTCTCGCCCGAGATCCCGGCCGTCGAGGACGATCCGGACACCGAGGAGGACGAGACCAAGGCAGCCGTGCCGGCGATGCAGCTCACCAACCGGTTCGCCATCCTCGGCGGCGAGGGCAACGAGTACATCGCCAACTTCCGTGGCGGCGTGATCAACGGCGACATCGCCACCCAGGGCGGCTTCGACGTGCTGGCCATGGAGATCGGCTCGACCCTCAACGGCGACGCCGACCTGGGCCAGACCCTCGAGACCGCGCCGGTCCTCGGCCTGATCCCCGACGATCCGGACACCAAGGATGTCGATGAATCCGCCGGCGGCACCGCCGTGGGCTTCGTCGAGACCAAGGACGTCGATGTCGACGTCGACACGGTCATCCTGTTCGGCGAGGGCTACCAGGAGTATGACGGCGATATCACCGAAGCCGAGGTGCTCTACGTCAACGACCAGTTGACCGAGGACGACATCCGCGAGGGCACCGAGGAATTCGAGGTGACGGCGGTCCAGCCGATCCACGAGAACCAGCCGTTCCCGGTCGGCACCTGGACCCTCAACGGCGTCAACACCTTCGACGGCACCAACGAGTGGTCCAGCGTCGACATCGACGGTGACGGCGACGGCATCCTCGACGAGGAGACCGACAGCGGCGACGAGACCGTCTGGTACATCTCCGGCACCATCGGCACCGTGGTCGACAACGGCCGCCTGAACATCGGCGGCACCTCGCTGGTCGAGATCCCCGGCGAGGACAGCGACGAGGAAGAGGGCGACGGCACGACCTACGAATACCAGGTCAAGAGCGAAGCCGTCCTCAACTCGCCGGTGGTCGACGTGCTCTCCGGCGGCATCCTCGGCGGTCACGGCACCATCGTGACCAACCCGGGCGCCAATGGCGGCAATGGCGGCGTCAACCTCACCGGCGCGGTGCAGGGCGACACCGCGACGACGGTGGGTGTCAACCTCGATAATCTGGACACCGTGTTCACCCCGAGCGAGGCCCGCGGTTCGCTGATCGTCGGCACGGCTCCGGGCGACCTGGTCACCCAGGGCGAGGACGGCAAGGTGACCGACGCCACCAAGGGTGACGGGATCAACGACTTCAAGATTGTCGTCGATGAGGAAGAGGCGGAGTCCAAGGTCGACCTGCTCTACACGGTTGACGAGGCCGGAAATCTCTACCCGACCATCACACTGCCGGTTGGCTTCGAGGAAGAAATCGGCCCGAGTGCGTTCGACTTCACCACCGACAGCCCGCGTTACGCGACGCTGGCGCCCGGTGACGAGATCACCCGCATCGGCACGCTGACCGTGTTCGGCAACGTGACCATGGATGGCCGCGAGACCGAGTTCACCAACTATGTGGTGGCCCGTCAGGACGATCCGGATACCAAGGACGTCAACGAGGCGCTCGATGAGGAAGGCGATCAGATCTACGACAACGTGAAGGCCCGCGAGGTCGTCACCAACTGGGGCAGCCAGTTCCAGGCCGATCTGAAGGACGATGGCAAGGGCGACCTGCTGCTGGTCAAGAAGACCGGTGTCACCAGCGCCTTCACCGGCTCGCCGTTCGACACCAAGGGCCCCGGCCCGGTCGACCTGGTCACCCAGGACGCGGAGGGCGTGGTTACCGATGACGAGGCCGGCGACGGCGTCAACGACTTCGACATCGTGGTCGACGGGGAAGACACCACCAAAGTTGACCGTATCGTCGATGGCGCCGGTGGTCCCGACGGTGTGCCGGACGGCGTCGCCTACAAGGTCTCCACGGTGCTCGACGGCCATGCCACGGTCGACGGCCGCCTGGATATCCGCCTCGATGGCGAGTTCGTCGACCTGGTCGACAACAGCCAGCCGGCGACCATTCCGGATCCGGAAGGCCCCACCGGTTGCGGCGACGATCCGGACGGCGCGGACAGCTGCCCGCAGGTTCCGAACCCGCTCTACAACATCCCCGACGGCATCGCCGACGTGGACGACAAGGGCATCGCGACCCCGCACGCCGACTTCTCCAAGGACACGAAGGTGTGGGACATCATCGTGGCCGAGGGCGGCGTCAGCGGTAAGTTCGACGAGAAGGGCTTCGACGGCGGTCCGAACGACGGCGCCGTGGTCGTCCGCTACGACGATCCGGAGACCCCGGAGGACGAGGAGCTCCGCGTCCAGCTGCTGAAGGCCTACCTGCAGTACCTGCCTGACCGGGTGCGGATCATCTCGATCCCGAACTTCGGTCCGAAGGGCGAGACCATCAACCAGGTCATCACCGGTGAGTACATCGACTCGCTCACCAAATACGGCCTGAACGAGGATCTCCTGCACTGCATCATCGCCTCGGTCGGCCTCGACGGAGACATCCCGGCCGCGCTGGATGCGCTGCACCCCGAGTGGTACAACGCCTTCAACGAGGTGGGCTTCTCGATCGCCCGCGGCGCCGAGCACCAGGCCTACATCCGGACCATCGAAGCCCAGGGCTTCTCGGGCGGTCAGCAGAACCGCGTCGTGATGAACGTGGGTGACGATGCCGCTGTCGGCTCCAGCGCAAGCGACCGCCGCGCCACCTTCTGGCTCGCCGGTTCGTGGGGCAACGCGGACGTCGACGACGGCAGCAACGAGGGCTGGCTGGAGTACGAGTACGACACGCTCACCGGCTATGCGGGCTTCGACTACCTGATCAACCCGAACCTCCTGCTGGGTATCCTGGGCGGCTTCAGCAACTCTGACGTCGACTCCAAGAACGGCACCAAGGAAGGCGACGTCGACAGCTGGCAGGTGGGTGGCTACGCCAGCTACTTCACCGAGAGCTGGTTCCTGAACGTGGGCGGCGGCATCGGTGACATGAACATCGAGAGCATCCGCAACATCGACTTCGGCTCCGGCACCGGCATGGTGGTCTCGCAGGTCGCGACCGCCGACTATGACGGCGACATCACCTACTTCTACGGCAAGGGCGGCTACAGCTTTAACGTCGGCAACTCCGGCTGGAAGCTGTCGCCCGAACTGGCCCTGTCGTATGTGAAGGTGAAGCAGGACGGCTTCTCCGAGGGCGGTGTGGGCAACTTCGGCCCGATCCTCCTCGACGTGGAGCGCCAGTCGGTCGAGAGCCTGCGCGGTACCGCCCAGCTGCGTCTGTCCAAGACGTTCATGGCCGGCAACGGCGGCGGCTGGATGCCTTACGTCCGCGTCGGTATCGCCAACGAGTTCGAGGACGAGCTGCGGCCGATCACCTCGGGCTTCCAGGGCGCTCCGGGCACCAGCTTCACGGTGTTCGGCAAGGTGCCGCGCGAGACCACGGTCATCTTCGGCGCCGGCGTCAGTGGCAAGGTGTCCGAGATGTTCAGCCTCTACCTCGACTACTCGGGCGAAATCGGCGGCTCGTTCAGCGAGCACGTCATCAGCGGCGGCGTCCGGCTCCACTTCTAGGACCCGGCACCACCGTCCCGAACGGACGAAACCAAACGGAAGGGCGCCCCTCGGGGCGCCCTTTCTGCGTTCGGGGGGAACAGTTGTCTGCGTGGAAAAGTCTGCACGGCAACGACACGTCAGGAGCTAGAGCGGTAGCCCCTTGGGTTGATCTCTCGGCGCGGGACTCTTTCCCTCTCCCAGTGGGAGAGGGTCAGGGTGAGGGGCGTTGTCGATGCCGCCTGCCAGCCTGAACGCCTTCCCATGCAACGCCCCTCACCCTCCCACGGCCTTCGGCCGCGGGCCCCTCCCTCTCCCAAGGGGCGAGGGTCAACCTCGACGGCTTCGGTTCTGGTGGCGTGTGGATGAGGCCTAGAGCGTGTCGCATTTAATTAGCCTCATACCCTGCGGCAGCGAAGAAGTTCTCGCACTCCTGGCTTGAGAAGAGATCGCAGACGGCGCCGACGGCCTTCCAGAGGTCGTCATATGACCGTGCGGC
>JBFWZH010000030.1:0-53217 GCA_050185585.1 Sphingomonadales bacterium
CGTCGGCTTCCCCAGACAGTGCGGCTCCATCTTCGCCCATTGGGCGTCCGTCAGTACGTAGCGTTCCATCCAAAGCTTGAATCACATTCAAGCCTCAGGGGGAATCCTGAATCTCAACAGGCCCTAGAGCAAAAGCCAATCAGATTGAGTCAATTGATCGGCGTCATTTGCTCTAGATTCAAGAAGATAGAGCATGATCCGCTCAGGTCGTGCCGACCTGAGCGGATCATGCTCTAGGAAATCCCGGCCGCCGCGCGGTTCAAGCCGCCGCGCGGCGCGATTCCGGCGCCAACTCGGCGTCGAGGCTGAAACGCAGCAGTTCGATCATGAACAGCTCGTCCTCCTCGGCGAGGCGTCGCGACATCTTCAGCCAGACCATGGCGAAGACCGCCATGAGCACCGGCACGATGGCCGCGGGCCAGAGTGGGCCACGCACGCCATGGTCGATGCCGAACAGGTCGAGCGCCACGACGAGGCCGACGCCCAGGCCGATGATCACCGTGGTGAACCAGACGATGAGGAACACGACCGCCGCCGGATGCATGCCGAAGCGCACATGAAGCCGGGCGCCTTCGCCCTCGCGTTCCATGGTACCGAACATGAAGGTCTGGAACCAGTTGCGGTAGGCGAGCCGGCGGCGAAGGGTCAGTACGGCGTCGGTGATGGTGCCGATGAGGGGGTTGTTGCCGCGGAACCGGCGCCGGGGATCGGTAACCATCCGCAGCCGCCGGGCGCATTCGTCTGGCCGGTAGGGCGACAGAAGATCAATGGTAACCGATGCCATGGCACGTCCTCTCCACCTGTGTCGAGGTCGCTTCGAATGAGCCCCGTCAACAGGATACGGTCCCTCACGCGGGTTTGGCTAGAGGCGCGGCGGAACATTGATTCGAATTCGCAATACCGGCTGGCGCGGCACAGGTTCCCGGCCGGTAAATTCCGCTGGAAGAGCGGGCGCCAGCATGCTCTAACTTTCGCCGACGCCCCGCGAGGGGGCACGACCGTACGACACAGGAGAGCAGGGCAATGACCGAAGCGTGGATCATCGACACAGCGCGGACGCCGCGCGGGATCGGCAAGGTGGGCAAGGGCGCGCTGTCGGAGGTGCATCCGCAGCGGCTGCTGTCGACGGTGCTGAGGGCGCTGGAGCAGCGCAACAACCTGAACACGGACGAGGTCGACGACGTGATCGCCGGTTGCGGCTCGCAGGTTGGCAAGCAGGGCGCGTGCATCGCCCGCATGTCGGCGCTGGATGCGGGCTGGAGCGACCTGGCGACGGGCTTCTCGATCGATCGCTTCTGCGGCTCGGCGCTGACCGCAGTGCAGCTGGGCGCCATGGGCATCATGTCGGGCATGCAGAACCTGGTGATCTCGGGCGGCGTGGAATCCATGTCCTACGCCTCGACCCAGCGGGGTGGCCTGCCGACCATGGACCGGGACAATTTGCACCTGCGCGCGCTGCACCCGCAGCCGCACCAGGGCGTGTGCGCCGACCTGATCGCGACGCTGGAGGGCATCACCCGCGAAGACACGGAGAAGCTGGCGGTGGAATCCCAGCGCCGCGCCGACATCGCGATCAAAAACGGCTATTTCGACCGCAGCGTGGTGCCGGTGCATCACGACGACGGCACGGTGGCGCTGGACCGCGAGGAGTTCCCGCGGCCGCAGACCACGCTGGAAGGCCTGGCGCAGCTGAAGCCAGCGTTCACCGATCTTTACCAGTATCCGCTGAACGAGGAAGGCCTGACCTACCGCAAGCTGGTGGAGGCGGCCTATCCGGACGTGAAGATCGAGCACATCCACCATGCGGGCAACTCGTCGGGCGTGGTCGACGGCGCGAGCGGCGTGATCCTGGCCTCGCCCGAATACGCCAAGGCGCACGGGCTAAAGCCGCGGGCGCGCATCGTGACGGTGGCGACCTCGGGCGACTCGCCGGAGCTGATGCTGAACGCACCCGGCCCGGCGGCGCGGAAGGCGCTGAAGCAGGCCGGCATGACCCTGGACGACATCGACCTGATGGAGGTGAACGAGGCGTTCGCGGTGGTGCCGCTGAAGTTCATGCGCGACCTGGACGTCGACCCGGAGAAGGTGAACGTGAACGGCGGCGCCATGGCGCTGGGCCATCCGATCGGCGCCACCGGCGCCATGCTGCTGGGCACGCTGCTCGACGAACTGGAGCGCCGCGACCTGGCCGTGGGCCTCGTGACCATGTGCACCGGCGGCGGCATGGCGCCCTGCACGATCATCGAGCGGATTTAGATCCATCCTGGAATGACGGGCAAAGCCCCGCGCGGCTTTGGCGGCGCGGGGCTTTCCTATTGGTCGATGTCGCGGCGGAAGGTCTCGGGGAGGAGCAGGAGGCCGATGACGACGGTCGCGGATGCGATGATCACCGGGTACCAGAGCCCGGAATAGATGTTGCCCGTCGCCGCCACGATGGCGAAGGCGGTGGTGGGCAGGAAGCCGCCGAACCAGCCGTTGCCGATGTGATAGGGCAGCGACATGGAGGTGTAGCGGATGCGGCTGGGGAACATCTCGACCAGCAGCGCCGCGATCGGGCCGTAGACCATGGTGACCAGCAGTACCAGGTAGAACAGGACGGCGACGACCATCACCTTGTCCATGCTGTCCGGGTCGGCGCGGGCGGGGTAGCCTGCGTCGGCGAGGGCCGCGGCGATGCTGCCGCCGTAGGCCTTGATCGCGGCGGCGCGATCGGCGCCGAAGACGCTGCCGGGATCGGGCGCAGGGAGCGTCACGTCGCCGATGGAGACGGAAGCGATGGTGCCAGCGGGCGCGCCCACGTTGGCATAGTTGATGCCCGAGCGCGCCAGGCCCGACTTGGCGATATCGCAGCTGGTCGTATCGAACCGGTTCTTGCCCACCGGATCGAACTGGAACGAACATTCGCCCGGGTCGGCGGTGACGACGACGGGAGCGCGTTCGGCGGCAGCGACGAGGGCCGGATTCGCCGCCTCGGACAGCAGGTGGAAGGCGGGGAAATAGGTGAGCGCGGCGAGGGCGCAGCCGCCGAGGATGATGAACTTGCGGCCGATGCGGTCGGACAGCCAGCCGAAGACGATGAAGAACGGCGTGCCGAGGGCGAGCGCCATGGCCAGCAGGATGTTGGTGGTGACGCCGTCGACCTTGAGGATCTTCTCCAGGTAGAACTGGGCGTAGAACTGGCCGCCGTACCAGACGACGGCCTGCCCGGCGACGGCCCCGAACAGGCAGATGAGCACGAAGCGCAGGTTGCTCCAGCGGCCGAATGCCTCGGACAGCGGCGCCTTCGAGGTCTTGCCGGTTTCCTTCATGCGGCGGAACACCGGGCTCTCGTCGAGCTTCAGGCGGATGTAGAGCGAGATGGCCAGCAGCACGATGGAGATCAGGAACGGCAGCCGCCATCCCCAGTCGGCAAAGGTTTCCTCGCCCAGGGTGATGCGGAAGCCGATGACTACCAGCAGGGCGGCGAACAGGCCGAAGGTCGCGGTGGTCTGGATGAAGCTGGTGTAGAGGCCGCGCCGGTGGTTGGGGGCGTGCTCGGCGACGTAGGTCGCGGCGCCGCCATATTCACCGCCAAGCGCGAGGCCCTGGAGGATGCGCAGCGCCACCAGGATCACCGGCGCGGCGACGCCGATGGAGTCGTAGCCGGGCAGCAGGCCGACCGCGAAGGTCGAGAGGCCCATGATGCCCATGGTGACGAGGAAGGTGTTCTTGCGGCCGACGAGGTCGCCGATGCGGCCGAACACCAGCGCCCCGAACGGCCGCACCGCGAAGCCGGCGGCGAAGGCGCCGAGGGCGAGGATGAAACCGGTGGTCTCGTTCACCCCGGCAAAGAACACCTTCGAGATCGAGGTGGCGAGCAGGCCGTAGAGATAGAAATCGTACCACTCGAAGACGGTGCCCAGCGACGAGGCGGTGATGACGAGCTTCTCGTCGTGACTCGCCGGATGGTGATCGGGTCCGCCGCCTGTCGCCACCGCCCGTGTCCCGCGCCTAGAGCGACGGATAGTCGGTGTAGCCGATCGCTCCGGGGGCGTAGTAGGTCCTCATGTCTGGCTCGTTGAGCGCGGCGTTCTCGGCGAAGCGGCGCGGCAGGTCCGGGTTGGCGATGAACAGCTGGCCGAAGGCGACGGCGTCGGCCTCGCCGGCGTCGAGAGCGGCCTGGGCGGTTTCGAACGTGAAGCGCTCGTTGGCGATGTAGACGCCGCCGAATTTCTGCTTCAGCTGCGGGCCGATGCGGTTCTCGCCGACATATTCGCGGACGCAGAGATAGGCGATGCCGCGCCTGCCCAGCTCGGACGCCACATAGCCGAAGGTGGCGGCGGGATCGTCGTCGCCCATGGAATGGGCGTCGCCGCGCGGGGCGAGATGCATGCCGACCCGGTCGGCGCCCCAGACGCTCGCGACCGCGTCGGCCACCTCGAGCATCAGGCGGGCGCGGTTCTCGATGGAGCCGCCATAGCCATCGGAACGATGGTTGGACGCGGTCTGCAGGAACTGGTCGACCAGATAGCCATTGGCGCCGTGGATCTCGACGCCGTCGAAGCCGGCGCGCTGGGCATTGCGGGCGCCGTTGCGGAACGCTTCGACGATGCCGGGAATCTCGGACGTTTCGAGCGCGCGCGGGGTGGGGAACGCCGCCTTGGGGCGGACCAGGCTGACATGGCCGTCGGCGGCGACGGCGCTGGGCGCGATCGGCTCGTCGCCATCGAGGAACATGGGGTGGGAGATGCGGCCGACATGCCAGAGCTGGAGCGCGATGCGGCCGCCGGCGGCATGGACGGCATCGACGATGCGCTTCCAGCCCTCGACCTGATCGTCGGACCAGATGCCGGGCGTGTCGGCATAGCCGACGCCCATGGGCTCGACCGAGGTGGCTTCGGTGAGGATGAGACCGGCCGAGGCGCGCTGGACGTAATAGTCGCGCATCAGGTCGTTGGGGACGCGGCTGGCGCCGGCACGGGCGCGGGTGAGGGGCGCCATGATGATGCGGTTGGGCAGGCGGAGGGGTCCGATGTCGATGGGATCGAAAAGCGTGGGCATGCGGGATGGCCTTCAGGATCGATTGCGGGAACCGGGGGACCCGGTGTTACCGACAGGTTAAGGGTCCCGGCGGCGAAGGCAAGAGTGGCTTTTCGCCCGGCGGGGGTGCGCGGCAAAAACCGGAGTGACAATCGGGACCGTCCGAGCGGGTGAGTCGCGGCGAACCGCTTCGCGGTCCCCCTCACCTGGTCGCTGCGCGACCATCCTCTCCCCGTTGGGGCGAAGGGTTTCGCCTTGGCGGCGTGGGTTTCAGCTAAAGTGGCGACTTCGTCGCGGCTTTCACGAACAGCACCGCCTCGCGGTCGGAGGCGGCTGCCAGATAGGCGAGGATGCTGCCGTTGAGCGCCTGGAAACGGGCGTCGCCCAGAGTGGCGCGGCCATCGTGAAGCGCGGTGATGGTACGCTCCAGCGCGGCCTTCAGGGTCTGGTTGATGCGGTCCAGCTCGGCGATCTCGGGATAGCCGTCTGGCGGCGTGGTGCCGTCCAGCACGGCGGAAATGGCAATGGCCGCATCCGGCAGCGGGCCAGACAGGTCGGCGCGCAGGCGGCCGAGCAGGGCGCGGAGCTCGGCGTTGTCCTCGAACAGGATGCGGCCCTCGTGGACGACGCGCTCTTCCAGATGGGCGAGCAGCATGATGCAGCTGCGGACGGAACTGGCGGTCCAGGTCGCGCCCGCCAGATCGGGCAGCACGTCCTGCTCGAGGGTGCGGGCGATGCCGGCGATGAGCTCGCGGGAGGTGGGGATCATCGCCTGTCTCCGAAGCGGGCGTAGGTGCTGACCTGGTCGCCGGCGATGTCGCGCCAGGCATCGACCAGATCCCTGCCGATGCAGCCGGCCAGCTTGCGTTCATAGGACTTGACGCTGATCAGGCCGAAGGCTGGCCGGTTGAGCCGGGTGTTGCCACGGTACCAGCCGCCCAGCATGTAGACGTTGAGGCAGCACAGCGCCTTGAACATGATCCAGAACATGGCGAAGGCGAGCCGGTGGGGCGAGACCTCGTGGCCGACGCATGCCTCGTAGTGGCGGATGGCGTCGCCGAAATCGTCGAGGGCGAGGGTGCCCTGGGAGAAGGCAAGGTCGAGGGCGCCGTCGCCGAGGGACGCGAGCTCCCAGTCGCTCATGGCGACGATCCTGCCGTTCTTCCAGATCTCCTCGCCGACGCCGTTGTTGCCCTTGACCAGCGAGATCATGGGCGTGTCGGCGGGGATGTTCTCCTCGAGCCAGTAGAGCACCTCGGTGATCAGCGGGAAGGGCTCGCTGCGGCCGGCGATCCAGAGCCCTTTCCAGATGTCGAACTCCTTGCGCAGGCTTTCGGCGGGGGTTGCGGGCGCCTCGATGAAATCGCCGAAGCCGCGGGCCTTCCAGTCCATGCGGTGGAGCAGGGCCAGCTTTTCCACATGCTCGAACACTACGGCGCGGCGCAGGCGGCGGCCTTCTTCGGTCGGGTCGTTGATGCCGGGAATGTGGGTGCTGCCTTCGGCGAGCCGGCGGACCATGTGCGCCCGGCCCTCGGCGAAGTCGGTGCCTTCGGCGTACCAGAGCGGCTCGGCGACGGGTATTTCGGAGGTCCAGAGGTGCTTGTAGACCTGCCATTCGTGCTTCATGTCCTGGGGCACGCCGGCGCCGCCGGGGCAGTCGACCCGGACGACGAAGCCTTCCGGGCGGCCGGCGACATCCGCCTCGACCAGCCAGGTCTCGCGGGAGGCGCCGGGGAAGGTCTGGCGCAGGGAGCGAAGGGCGACGGGCGCGCCGAGACCGTTCGAGAGGCAGGCGGCAACGGCGTCCGGCAGGAGCGTCATGGTCAGCTCCGCCGGTTACTGGGCGGCTTCGACAGGCCGTAGCGCTTGACGATGCCCCAGTTGATGACGGGGAAATGGGCGAGACCCTTCTCGCCATTGACCGTGACGGTGGCGGGCTGTTCGCGGTGGGTGGGCTCGATGACGCGGCCATCGGGCAGCCGCACCGTTTCCGGGTGGGAGACGTCGTAGACGTCGTATTGCGCGGTTTCGCCGCGGTGGAACCCGAGGCCCATCTCGTCGTCATAGCCGCTGTCGTAGCCGGAACCCTTGTAGGCCCAGGGCGCGAGCAGCGCCTTGCCCTCGATGTCGAGCACCTCGCCGGTCTCCAGCGTGACCTTGAGACGGCAGGTGTCGTAGACGCGGGTGCCGGGGACGAACTCGATGTCGTGGGCGATGTCGCGGACGCGGATCTCCCGGCCGTCACGCAGGATGTAGCCGTCCTGCATGAGCAGCTTGCCCTCGCTGTCTTCCTGCCGCTGCATCTGGCCGGCCATGGAGGGGGTGCGGAAGGCGAGCCAGATGAAGAGCTGGCCAAGGACGACGGGATCGCCGGCCGAGGGGATGAAGGTGGCGGGCTCGTAGCCGCCGACGCCGGGACGCACGCCCCAGGAATGGTCGCGGGCGCCGTACCAGTCGGCGACCTCGATTCGCTCGCCCTCGACGCGGAGCCAGCCGTCGAGCCGGCCGATCTGGTCGAAACGGCGGTAGTCCTGCTGCAAACGGCCGTGGATGCGGCGCAGATGGTGCGCCTCCTCGTGGGCGGGATGGAGGCCGGTGAAGGTGAGGTCGGCCTCGACCGGCTGTCCTTCCGGCGCGGCGAGGGTGAGGCGCAGCTTTTTCAGCGGCTCGACGATGTCGAGCGCGAGCGGGCCGACGGACAGGTCGCCGAGGCGGGGGATGAAAGGGCGCGAGAAGCGGGCGTTGTACTGCCGGCCGTCCTTCTGGACGCAGACGAAGCCCTCGAACGCGTTCATGTTCTTGTAGGCGGCCATGCCGCTGATGACCTTGACGTTCCCGGCGCAGTGGCCGCCCAGCCACATGCGGTCGAAGAACCGGTGGTCGGAGGTGAGGGCGTGGTCGAAGGTGACCGGGCCCTGATGCATCAGGGTTTCGTCGAGGGCGCTCAGCATGTGTTTCCCCGTTATGTCTCGGCGCGCGCGGATGGCTGGAGCGTGCCCCAAATTTGCCGCGGGCGATACCGTTGCGGCGCCGCCCTGCGGGAATTGACAGGGTGCGGCGGCCGGACGGACGGGGAATTGTGGCGAAAATAGGCACGGCACCACTGATCCAGGTTAGTGCGGACGGCAGGGATCGGCGCAGATTGGATGGCGGCGGGCGCGACGGAGCTGCTGGCGCGTTCCAGGAGGGGGCTGAGTGCTACTGGGGATCCGGGTGTTGCGTCCCGGATCCCGCCACTCCCGGGGGAGGGTGAGAGTGAGTTCGCTCAAGCTTGCTCAGTGGGCCAATTGACTGCGATTGTCTAGGCTCTTGCATCCGACAAACTATCCCCGCTAAGCAGGGCCAATGCCGCCCAGGGCTGGGTCAAATGTTGTTGGCTTTCGCAATGAATGTTAGCCTTCGATCGCGACTGAGCGTCGCATTTGGCGGGGGGCAAACTGTATGCGGCGCTTTTTGTGGTTAAGGAACAGGCCAGATCAGGCCTTCGTTTTGTTCGGAATTCCCGCCGCTTTAACCGCAATGATTTTTGTCTTTGCGATGATTGTGGGAAAAATTAACGTCTCCGATACGGCTGACTATCTCAAGCATTCCAGATCGATATTTGATGGTGTTTTGGCTGCTGGCTATCCGTTTGACTATGCTCTTTATAGACCTCCGTTTTTCGGAGCTGTCATCGCCTTAGCCGGCGAAATATCAGAGAACTATCAAGTTCATGTCGCGATAACGGTGAATCTTATTGTCGCGCTTATTGCGTTATGGATTATATTCAATAGTCGGTTGCCGAACCTTAGCATTGTTGGCAAAATTGCGCTTGTAATTCTTATATTTTCTAATGTCTGGTTTTTTCGGGAAATTTTTACGCTACGGGAAACTGCTTGGTATACATTATTTTGCGCTATGTTTGTGCTCGTTTGCCAAAGAATGTACGCTAGTACTTGGCTAGGGGTCTGCATGGGTATCGTGTGCGGCCTAGCTATGCTTACCAGGCCTACTGGCATTGTCTTATTGATTGCATCTATAATACTACTTTTATCTTTCTACCTAACAAAGATGATATCTGCGAAGCGTCTTGTCTTGGTGATTGGTACCTTGATAATCATCACTGCAGGTATGATATTGCCGTGGCAATTTTATATACAAACTAAATTCGATAGGTTCCAGATAACAAGTAGTTGCTCTGGCGGGTTTACCCTGTTTAAGGGCAATCACCCAATTATGGGAAACTTGGAGCCGTCCATAGATCTTGATGCTGCGGACTCGTTTGTCTGGGATTATGCGGCTAGACACTTGCGAGACCCTTCTCAAGCGGCAAGCTTGTGCGCGCGCAGCGACTTTCTCGGTTCCCAAGTCATTGCCAGTTTGAGGGAAAATCCACTCCGCTTTCTTAAATCTCTGCCCGCCTCTCTGTCATATATTTTGGCTCCGATGCCCATACCATTAGGGGGTGGCGATATCAGTTTTGATGCGGCATCTCAGCAACTCAAGATCACAAGCTTTCATCCAAGGCCGTTCACCTCATTTGTTTCGGTGTTCTACTATGCTGGTTTGTATGTAGCGGCACTCGCAGGGGCTTTTCTCATTCGGCGAAAAGCCGACGATTTACTTTGGGCGGGGCCCGTATTCTTATTAATCCTCGGCCACGTGGCCATTTACGCCGGCACTCTGGCAGAAATTCGATTCAGGATGCCGTTTGAACCCTTGCTGTGCGTTATGGCTGCAAAGGCGGTTCAACGATTTGCGGTCCATCGCTCCGTAGGTACTTGAGGGCGATATCGTACTTCTCGGCTTCCCGAAGCAGCGCGGGCATAGAATTTTCTTGAAGTGGTGCTGCAAGCGATCTGATGTTGCATAAATCAGGCTAGAGAACCGCTGTTAGTGTGTCAGCTGATAGATCGCCTGAGACGCAATTCTAGATGTAGGCCTGGAGGTTAGCAAAGCTAACTGTTGACAGCCGTGTGCTGTCCGATTGGCACAGGCGCGACACTCATCCATTCTGCAACGTGGGTGGAAAATGACGGTCCTCACTATCAGACCGAATGCGAGCAGCGCGGTAGGCGCAATCCGGTGCTCAGACAGTTCATATGCGGTAGCTCGATCCGGTGGTGGAACATTCGCAGTCTTCTCCAGCGGCGGTGCCACGATTCCGGGCGGCCAGAGATTGCTGGCTGGTACTTATGATCTGAACGTGCAGTTTTTTAATTTTTCCCCTGGGAGCGCTGTCCCCGGTGCAGTTGTGTCCGACGCGACATTCGAGTGGACTACTGCGTCAGTTAACGTGTCTGGAGGCGATCAGCAGGCGATTCTCGAACATGCCTCGGGATCCATTACCACAGCGGACTGGTGTGATGGAGCAACTCTCGTTGGGTTGAATGTATGGGGTGAGATTCCTAGCTCTGGTTTCCAAGCTAACAGCCAGACGTACCAAGTTTCTCTTAATGCTACAGCGCTAGCAACGATTCAGACTTTGGTGCGTGCCGGTAGCACGATTGGGTTCATTGTTGTCGCACAGGCTCAAATCGATGGCGTAGCACCGATAGGTAATGACCGGTACGACATACTTTCAGATGACGACTCATCAGCAGCCAATAGACCTGCCCTAATTGTTACCTATTCGACGGATATAGAGATATCCGTTCCTGTAATTTTAATCGGCTCCTCCAACCCGGTCCCCGGTGTGAGTCTAGGGGCGGTAGTCGCGTTGCCGAAGGGTGCCGGCTTCCTCGTCGGAGTAGCGCCAATAGTCGCCGCTTCCAGCGCGATAAATGTGCCTTCGGCGGTGATGGGGAGTGTGGCGCTCAGCTTAGTTCGCGCCGGGCCGTTGTGGCGCGCAGTCAATGAAAATCAGGTGGATTGGCAGGACCGGGCGCCTTCGGTGGCGGCCTGGACGCCGGCCTCGAGTGCATGAAAGGTATTTCCCATGGCGGTTACGATCAGTCTCTACGACAGCTTCAAGGAATTCATCGGCGACGGCACGATCGACCTGGACGGGCACAGCTTCAAGGTGATGCTGCTGGGCGATTCGGCGTCGTTCTCGGCCGGGCACTCGGTGCTGGCCGATGTGTCGGGCAACCAGATCTCGGCCGGCGGCGGCTTCGCCCTGGCCGGTTCGGTCATCGGGGCATACGTGTTCGGCGCCGCGTGGGAGGACATCAGCGTGCGGCGCGGCCATACCTATGGTGGCGGATACGGCTCCGGGTATTAGTCAGACGGTCCCGATTTTCAACTTATTCAAGAGGTTATCTGATGTGGCTCACCTTGGTGCGCTGGATCGGCGCACACCGGATTCTGCTGTTTATTTTGGCAGCCGGCCTGCTGCTGGGCGGGCTGGCCTGGAGCCTATGGTGCATCCGCGATGCGGGTTACGAGGCCGGAAGGGCCGAAGTGCAGGCACGCTGGGACGAGGCCGAGCGCGAGGCGGACAAGCGGGCGCGGGCGGATGAACGACTGATGCAGCGGGCGGTCGACGCCATCGGCGCGCGGCTTAGCGCCGACCTGTCGCGGCTGCGGATCGAACACAGGACCATCAACAGGAGGATCGTGGATGAGGTTCGGAGCGTACCTGTCTACCAGTCTTGCATTCTTACTGATGTCGTGTGGCGGCACCTCAACCAACTACGCGCGGCCACTGATGCCGGCGCTGTCGGCGGAGGCGGCGCTGCCGTGCCCGCCGCTGGCACCGCTCGCTGATCGGTCCATGGGAACGCTGGCAATCGCCCATGGCGAGACAGTCGCGGCCTATGCGGAGTGCCAGCGGCGTCATGCGGCGACGGTGGCCGCCTATGCGGCGGCGCGGGAAACACTGAATGGAGAAAGTCATGCGGATTAAGCCGTTTAGGTGGACTGACCTCAAGTATGTGGCGAAGTTCGGGGAGTTCTGGGCGGCGCTGGCGGGGGTGTCCGCCGCAGCCTTCCTGCTGGGGCTGGTCGCCGGATAGGGATGCCGTTCTCCTTGACTCTCATGGCCGCGGAGTATAGAACAAAAAGAGAACAAATATGATGTGACGGCACCCATGACAGGGAACAGCAGCGTGGTGGCGGTGCTGCGAGACCGCATCCGCCGGATCGAGGGGGTGGGCCAGGCGGCCGGCCATCCCGTGCTGCCGCTCGGGATGGACCCCGTGGACCGGGTCCTGCCGGAAGGCGGGCTGCCGCTTGCCGGGGTGCACGAGATTCGGGGCGACGGCGCGGCGACCGGGTTCTGCGCCGCCTTGCTCGCCCGAATGAAGGCCGGGGACGACAGGCCGGCGCTCTGGCTCGAGCGGGGGAACGATCTCTATATGCCCGGCCTGACCCGGTTCGGGCTGAAGGCGGGATCGGTGCTGACGGTCTCGAACATCAGCCGCGATGCCGACATGCTGTGGGCCATCGAGGAGGCGCTGGGTTGCGGCGCCCTTTCGGCGGTGGTGGGCGAGATCCGCGCTGCCGACTTCACCGCGAGCCGCCGGCTGCAGCTGGCCGCCGAAGCGGGCGGGGTGACCTGCCTGCTGCTCGGCGAGAGCGGACGCGGCAGGATGGGGACGGGCGGGGCGGCCACGGCGCTGAGCCGCTGGCAGGTGACCTCCATGCCCAGCCTTCCGGACCGCTCGGGCGTGGGCTGGCCATGCTGGCGGGTGGCGCTGTCCCGCTGCCGCAACGGACGGCCGGCCGCCTGGACCGTGGCGTGGGGCCCGAAAGGATGGGCGGCGATCCCCGAGACGCCGGCGCAGGAAACGCTGCCGTTCGACTTCAGGACCGTTGGATAAGGTCATGAAAAAACGGCAGAAGCGTCGCATCTTGAACATTTGGTTCCCGTGGCTGGTCAGCGAACGTCTGGTGCGGCGGGAGCCGCAGCTGGCGAAGCAGGTGCTGGCCGCGATCGAGGAGCGGCGCGGCCGGCTGACGCTGGCGGCGGTCAACCGGCGGGCGTTCCATGGCGGCCTGAGGCCGGGCATGGCGCTGGCCGACGCGCGGGCGGTGCAGCCCACCCTGCAGACCCGCTTCGTCAATGGCGCGGCGGACAGGGCGGCGCTGGTGCGGCTCGCGAACTGGGCGACGCGCTACACGCCCTGGGCCGGGCTGGCGGAAGGAGACGGCCTCTTTCTCGACATTTCCGGCTGTGCCCACCTGTTCGGCGGCGAGGCAGCGCTGGCGCAAGACCTGGTGGCGCGGCTGAAGGGCTTCGGGCTTACGTCGCTGACGGCCATCGCCGATACGCCGGGCGCTGCCTGGGCGGCCTGCCGGACGCGGCAGCAGGAAGTGGATGTGATGCCGCCGTTCGGGTCGCTGACCGACGCCATGACCGCTTTGAAGGATTTTCCGTTGCCGGCGCTCAGATTGTCCCATGACACGCTGGACAGCCTGACCTCGTTTGGGTTGCGAACCTTCGGGGCGCTCTATGTGCTGGAGCGGCGGTCGCTCACCGAGCGCTTCGCCGCCGAGCCGGTGCAGCGGCTGGACCAGGCGCTGGGAGTGGTGGACGAACCGATCTCTCCCGTCGCGCCGGTGCCGGCCCACGAGGCGCGGGTGGCATGCCTGGAGCCGCTCCTGACCCGGGAGGGCATCGAGGCGGGGCTGCGGACCCTGCTGGAGGAGCTGTGCCGAGGCCTTGGCCAGTCGGGGGAGGGCGCCCGGCAACTGACCCTCGCCTGCCACCGGATGGATGGCACGACGGCCCGCATCCGGGTGGGAACCAGCCGCCCGTCGCGCTGGGTCGATCCCATGTTCCGGCTGTTTCTCGAGAAACTGGATGAAGTCGATCCGGGCTTCGGCGTGGAGGTGATGGCGGTTTCTGCGACGCGCACGGAGACTTTGAAACCCGCGCAGGAAAGCTGGCAGGCGAAGAGCGGCGGCGGCCCTGGCCTCGCCGAACTGGTGGACCGGCTCGGCAACCGCTTCGGCTTCGGGCGCATTGCCCGTCCGGCGCCCTATCGAAGCTGGCTGCCGGAGCGGGCGGTGGAGGATGCGGCGCCCTTTGCGGAAGCAGGCGGCGAATGGCCGGCAGGCCGGGAGCGGCCGCTGCGCCTGCTGCCGGTGCCCGAGCCGGTGGAAGCCCTGGCGCTGGTGCCCGACGATCCGCCCATGCAGTTCACCCGTCACGGCAGGCCGTACCGGGTGAAGGCGGCGGACGGCCCGGAGCGGCTGGAGGGCGAATGGTGGCTGAAGGACGAGCCGCCGCGCGACTATTACCAGGTCGAGGACGAGGAAGGGCGGCGCTACTGGCTGTACCGGCAGGGCCTTTACGGCAGCGGCGAGACGCCGCGCTGGTTCCTGCACGGGGTGTTCGCGTGACGGATTACGCCGAACTGCAGATCACCAGCAATTTCAGTTTCCTGCGTGGTGCTTCTCATCCGGAGGAACTGGTGCAGAGGGCGATCGAGCTGGGGATGGCGGGGGTGTCCATCGCCGACCGGAACACGCTGGCGGGTGTGGTGCGGGCGCACCGGGCGGCGCGGGACATCGGCAGGGAGACGGGGGCGGGAATCCGGCTGGCGGTGGGCGCCCGGCTGGACCTGACGGACGCATCCAGCGTGATATGCTACCCGCGCGACCGGACGGGCTATGCGCGGTTGTCGAGGCTGATCACCAAGGGCAGGCGGCTGGCGCCGAAGGGCGAGTGCTGGCTGACCCGTGCGGACGTCTTGCAGGCGGCCGAGGACAATCTGTTCATCGCCCTTCCGCCGGTGGTGCTGGACGAGGCCTATGAAGCCGAACTCGAGACCTGGCGCCGCGGGCTGAGGGCGCCGCTTTACCTGGCGGCGACCCATTATTACCGGGGCGACGATGCCCGGCGGCTGGAGCGGCTGGCGGCGCTGGCCGCGAAGATGGGTACGCCCATGGTGGCGACGGGAGATGTGCACTACCACCATCCGGCCCGGCGGCGGTTGCAGGATGTGCTGACCTGTATCCGGGAGAAGTGCACCATCGGCATGGCCGGCTGGCGGCTGGCGGCCAACGCGGAGCGGCATCTGAAGCAGCCGGGGGAAATGGCCCGGCTGTTCCGGCGCCATCCGGAGGCGATCCGGCGGACCATGGAGGTGCTGGACCAGTGCCGGTTCTCGCTGGACGAGCTGCGCTACGAATATCCGGACGAGATCACGGAGAATGGCCGCAACCCACAGGAGGAACTGGAGTTTCTTGCCTGGAAGGGCGCCGCCTGGAGGTATCCCGGCGGCATCCCGGGCAAGGTTCGCGACAGCATCGACGGCGAGCTGGCGCTGATCGCCCTCAAGGAATACGCGCCCTATTTCCTGACCGTGCACGACGTGGTCCGGTTCGCGCGCAGCAAGGACATCCTGTGCCAGGGGCGCGGGTCGGCGGCCAACTCCACGGTCTGCTACTGCCTGGGCATCACCTCGGTGGATCCCACCGCCGTCGACCTGCTGTTCGAGCGTTTCGTGTCGGCGGACCGGAACGAGCCGCCGGACATCGACGTGGACTTCGAGCACGAGCGCCGCGAAGAGGTGATGCAGTACATCTTCGGCAAGTACGGACGCGACCGGGCGGGCATCGTCGCCACGGTGATCTGCTATCGCAGCAAGGGCGCCATCCGCGACGTGGCGAAGGCCATGGGGCTGAGCACGGACCTGATCGAAAAGCTGTCGCGGACCATCACATGGTGGTCGGGGCCGCTCGACGCCGAGCGGGCGCGGGAGGAGGGGTTCGATCCCGGCGACAAGACGCTGATGCTGGCGCTGGAACTGGCCAGCGAACTGCGAGGCTTCCCCCGGCATCTGTCGCAGCACACGGGCGGGTTCGTGATGTCGCGCGGGCCGCTGTGCGAGGTTGTGCCGATCGAGAACGCGGCCATGGAAGGCCGGACGGTGATCCAATGGAACAAGGACGACCTGGATGAACTAGGACTGATCAAGGTCGACGTGCTGGCCCTGGGGATGCTGACGGCGATCCGGAAAACCTTCGAGTTCGTTCGCAAGCATCATGGCCAAGAGCTTGACCTTGCAACGATTCCGCAGGAGGACCCCGACGTCTATCGGATGATCCAGAAGGCGGACACGGTCGGTGTGTTCCAGATCGAAAGCCGGGCGCAGATGGCCATGCTGCCGCGGTTGCGGCCCGAGACCTACTACGACCTCGTGATCGAGGTGGCGATCGTGCGGCCCGGCCCGATCCAGGGCGACATGGTTCACCCCTATCTGCGGCGGCGCAAGGGGTTGGAGCCGGTGGAATTCCCGAAGCCCGAACTGGAGGAGGTGCTGAGGCGCACCCTCGGCGTTCCCCTGTTCCAGGAGCAGGCGATGAAGATCGCCATCGTGGCGGCAGGGTTCAGCCCGTCGCGGGCGGACAAGCTGCGCCGCGCCATGGCCACGTTCAGGCATCTCGGGACCATCAACGAATTCCGCGACGAATTCATCGAGGGCATGGTCGGCCGGGGATACCAGCAGGACTTCGCCGAGCGCTGCTTCAGCCAGATCGAGGGTTTCGGCGATTACGGCTTCCCGGAAAGCCACGCCGCCAGCTTCGCGCTACTGGCCTATGTGTCGTCATGGCTGAAATACCATTATCCGGAGGCGTTCACCGCCGGGCTGTTGAACTCCTATCCGATGGGGTTCTATGCACCGGCGCAGCTGGTGCGGGATCTGCGGGAACACCACGGCGAGGTGCGGCCGGCCGACGTGAACCTGTCCGACTGGGACTGCACGCTGGAGCGGGCGGATGGGCGGCGTCCTGCGCTGCGCCTGGGGTTGCGGCAGGTCAAGGGACTGATGAAGGACGAGGCGGAGAAGCTGGTCAAGTGCCGGGGCGACGGCTATCGCTCGCCGCTCGACCTCTGGCAGAAGGCGGGGCTGCAGCCCAGGACGCTGGTGCGGCTGGCCGAGGCGGATGCGTTCCAGTCGCTGGGGCTCGACCGGCGGCAGGCGGCATGGGCGGTGAAGCGGCTGACCGAGACCAGACCGCTGCCGCTGTTCGAGGCGCTGGATCATGGCGCGCAGGTCGAGCAGGAAGGGCATCTGCCGCGGATGGGGCTGGGCGAACACGTGGTCGCCGATTATCAGGCGACCCAACTGTCCCTCAAGCAGCATCCGGTGGCGCTGTTGCGGGACAGGCTGGGGAGGGCAGGCGTCCGCCCGGCGCGAGACCTGAAGACGGCGCGCAACGGCGCCCGGATCGTGGTAGCGGGGGTGGTGCTGGCGCGCCAGCGTCCCGGTACCGCCAAGGACGTCATGTTCATCACCCTGGAGGATGAAACCGGCGTGGCCAATCTGGTCGTTTTTCCAGGTGTTTACGAAGAGTATCGAAGAGCTACCCTGACGGCACGGCTGATGGCCTGCGAGGGCAAGGTGGAAAGCGCGGAGGGGGTCATACACGTGATCGTGGAGAAGGTCTTCGAGATCAATCGCTGGCTGGCCCTGCTGACCGAAGCGCCCGCCGAGGCGCCCGAAGATTTCCTCGCCAAGGGACGCTTCTTCCACTGAGGCTTGCCTCGAGGGATCGCACCGGCCACTCTGCGGCTTCCACACGAAGCCGGAGCCGTCGATGAGAATCCATGCCTCGCCCGCGTCGCCCTATGTGCGCAAGGTGCGCGCGCTCGCCGCCGAGCTTGGAGTCAGGCTGGAGATGGTGATCGCGGATGCCCAGGCCGCGGAGTCGGAATACGGCCGTATCAACCCGATCCATAGGGTGCCGGCGCTGGAACTGGACAACGGCGAGGTGCTGTTCGACAGCCCGGTGATCTGCGAGTACCTGGATGCGGTCCACGGCGGCGGCCTTTTCCCGCCGACCGGGCCCGAGCGATGGCGGGTGCTGAAGCTGCAGGCGCTGGGCGACGGCATCATGGATGCGGCGGTGCCGAGACGCGGTGAAATGCTGCGTCCCGCCCAGCAGCAGTCTCCCGCGCGGCTCGCGGCATACGAACGGTCGATCCGGCAGGTGCTGGACGCGCTCGAGAACGATGTGGCCGGCCTTGAAGGCGTCGATATCGGTACGATCGCCATCGCCTGCGCGTTGGGCTACCTGGATTTCCGCTTCCCGGACGACCAATGGCACAAAAGCCACCCCGCGCTGAAGACATGGTACGACGACTTCGCGCGGCGGCCCTCGATGGTCGAGACCGAGCCCTACTAAAGGGCGGTCATGATGTGCACGGCGTCCTCCTGGCCTTCCAGGCTGAAGCCGATCGCCACCTCGACCTGATAGCTGTCGATCTTGCCGTCGGCGATGTGCCCGCGAACCTGGTTGATCTCGAACCAGGACAAATGCCGCAGCGTCTTCCCCGCGGTTGCTACAGCATTCTGGACGGCGCCCTCGATACTCTGGCGCGAGGTGCCGATGAGGGTGATCTTCTTGTACACCGGCGATGACATGGCTCTCCCCCTTTACAGACTCAATAGTCCTGACATGGGGCGAAGGCGGGCCGAAGCGAGCCGCTAAATTCGATTGCCTGATTTCGCGGCGGCCGGCTCGTGCCAGTCGATCGACGTCATCAAGCCGGCCTCGACCAGCGAGCGGGAATCCCGGTACGGCCGAGAGCCGCCGAACGCGCCCGACAGGTCCGGATCGACCTCCAGACGGGACAGATACCGGCGGTACTCGATGGAGCTGTCGTAAAAGTTACCCTGCTCTACCGCGCCGCGCGCCCGATCGTGGAAATCCTCGAGAAGCTTGAAGTGAAGCAGGCAGCCCGTCGGCTCGCCGAAATTGAGCTCGAAGGGATAGGCGGCGTGGCTGTACACGTAGATCACGTCGGCATCCCAGCGGACCAGCGGCGTCTTGGCCAACTCGCAATGGAAGCGGGTTTCCTCGGAGCTGAACATCCTTTCGCGCGGCCCCCCCGCATATTGGCGGTTTCGCTGTACTTCCCAGCGGGAGGGGCTGTCAACGACCCGGTATCCCTCGGCGTCGAAAAGCGGACAAACGTCGAGCAGCCTGTCGCCGGGGCGCGTTGCGGCGTCGCGTATCCTGCCCTCGGGATACATGTCCAGCATCATAACCGGCAACGAGCGACGGCCCATGGATTCGAGCTGGCGGGCGAGGTCCGCGAGGCCGCGGCGCTCACAGCCGTCATAGACCAGATGTTCGTCGGCATCCACCTGAACCACCCAGCCGGAGATTCCCAGACGCCTCAACAGGCCGGTGAACCAGTAGACGCCGAAATTGGACTGCGGATAGGACCCTGTGCTCGCATACAGGTCGACATCGGGCTGGGCGGCCAGAAAATCGGTGGTGCCGTCGGACGAGCCATGATCGATGACGATGAATTTCTCGACGCCGAGACTTCGGTAGTGACGAAGGAAGTCCGGCAGGCGCAGGATTTCGTCGCGCACGACGGAAACTACGATGACCTCGTCTGGCCTGGCGGGCCGGCCCGTGCGAATCCGGGTCACCATATTGGCGGCGCGGGCCGAACTGAATCGCCGGTGGACGATCAGAAAGGGCAGGGCAAGCAGTGAGCGCTTGAGTGTACCAACAATTCCCCTGGCCATATTCCGATGCGGCTGCGTTCGAAGAGTCCACGAAGGTAGAGACTAGCCTGGTCTCGATCAACCCGCTTCCCGCGACCCGCTTCCCGCGATTGCGCCCTCCGTGGTCGGACGCTAGTGTGCGTGGAATCCATTGGGGAGTAGCCGCCTCCATCGCAGGAGGGGATGCGTCAACACACTTGGCTTCGGCCATGGCGCATCCGGCCCATCGGCATGGCAAGACCATTGGTTCGGCGCCCCGATATTTGGGTCGGGCGGACCGTCGGATCATGGCTCGTGTCCCGGCCCAGGGAATTTCGATGGAAGCTTTCCTCGTCTCGACCGGCATCGTCGCCGTTGCGGAAATCGGCGACAAGACACAGCTGCTCGCGCTGCTGTTGGCGGCTCGGTTTCGCAAGCCCATGCCGATCATCGCGGGTATCCTCGCGGCGACGCTCGCCAATCATGCACTCGCCGCGTTCGCGGGCATGACGCTCGCGTCATGGCTGGCGGGCGACACGTTCCAGTGGGTGCTGGGCACATCGTTCATCGTGATGGCGGCATGGACGCTGAAGCCCGATACGCTGGGGGAGTCCGAGCGACGGCGCGTAACGGGCACGAGCACCTTCCTCGTTACGGTCGCGGCGTTTTTCGTGGTGGAGATCGGAGACAAGACCCAAGTGGCGACAATGGCGCTGGCCGCAAGGTACCAAAGCATCGCCTGGGTTACGGCCGGCACCACGCTGGGCATGCTGCTGGCGAACGTGCCGGTCGTGCTGATCGGAGAGGCGGCGGCCACCAAGCTGCCGCTGAAGGCCATCAGGATCGTGGCGGCCGGAATCTTCGCCGTGCTGGGCGGAATCGTGCTGCTGGGCGCGGGCCGACTCATCGGCTGACTGTCGGCGAAGGCGGTTTCACGCTAGCCTCGATCCAAACAGGGACTGCGGGAGCCGCCACATGGAATTGCCGGCGCTGAACTTCGGACATGGCGATGACATCGATATGCTACGCGACAGCGTCCGCCGCTTCGCCGCGCGGGAACTGGCGCCGCGCGCGGCCGAGATCGACGCCGCCAATCAGTTCCCGATGGATGTCTGGACCAAACTTGGCGAGCTGGGCGTGCTGGGAATCACCGTCCCGGAACAGGACGGCGGCGCCGGGCTCGGCTATCTGGCGCATGTGGTGGCGATGGAGGAAATCTCCCGGGCGTCGGCCAGCGTGGGCCTGTCCTACGGCGCACACTCCAACCTGTGCGTCAACCAGATCGTTCGTCACGGGACGCCCGAGCAGAAGCGCCGTTTTCTGCCGGGGCTGCTCGACGGCAGCGTCGTCGGTGCGCTGGCCATGAGCGAGCCCGGTTCTGGCTCGGACGTGGTGTCGATGCGGCTTCGCGCCGACAAGCGCAACGATCGCTATGTGCTCAACGGCACCAAGATGTGGATCACCAACGGGCCTGACGCGGGCGTCCTCGTAGTTTACGCCAAGACCGATCCTGCCGCCGGTCCTCGGGGCATCACGGCGTTCCTGATCGAGCGCGACATTGCCGGGTTCTCGAGCGGCGCAAAGCTCGACAAGCTGGGCATGCGCGGCTCGAACACCTGCGAACTGGTATTCGAGGACTGCGAGGTGCCGTTCGAGAACGTGCTGGGAGAGGAGGGCAGGGGCGTCAACGTCCTGATGTCGGGCCTGGATTACGAGCGCGTCGTGCTGTCCGGCGGACCGCTCGGGATCATGGCGGCGTGCATGGATGCTGTCGTACCCTACGTTCATCAGCGCGAGCAGTTCGGCAGGGCGATCGGCACCTTCCAGCTGATGCAGGGAAAGCTGGCCGACATGTATGCCACGTGGAGCGCCTGCCGTTCCTACGTCTATGCGGTGGCTCTGGCGTGCGATCGGGGCGACGCGACCCGCAAGGACGCCGCGGGATGTATTCTCTACGCCGCCGAAAAGGCGACCTGGATGGCGCTTGAGGCGATCCAGGCCCTCGGCGGGAACGGCTACATCAACGACTATCCGACCGGCCGGCTGCTGCGCGACGCCAAGCTGTACGAGATCGGTGCGGGCACCAGCGAAATCCGCAGGATGCTCATCGGTCGCGAACTGTTCGACGAGACGGCCTGACAGGGCGGAATGGTGCGGCGCCGTTCCCGTCAGTGGAGCGTGGGATCAAGGACGGTCCGGACCTTGGAGGCGAGAGTCTGGAGCGTATAGGGCTTGGACAGCAACTCGACGTCGCTCTCCAGCCGGGCGCGCATTTCCAGATCGTCGCCGATATAGCCGGACGTGAACAGAACCTTGCCCTGCGGGAAAATCTCCAGGAACCGGTCGGCCACGTCCGGACCGGTCATGCCGCCCGGCAGAACCACGTCGGAGATCAGCAGATCGATCTTGTCCGATGCGTTGGCGACTTCGACGGCTTCCGGTCCGTTTTCCGCCGACACCACCGCGTAACCCAAACGCTTCAGGGCATTGACGATGAACTGGCGAACGTCGGGATCGTCCTCGACCACCATGATCCTGTCGCTGCCCTGCTGAATTTCGCGCGAAGCGGTCGTCTCGTTTTCCAGGTTCTCCTCGAGCCCTTCCGCGCTTGGGAGGAAGAGGGTGACGGTGGTCCCGCTAGCAGGCCGGCTTTCGATCTCCACATGGCCGCCGGACTGAGCCGTGAAACTATAAACCATGCTCAGCCCCAGACCCGAGCCGACGTTCCCCGACACTTCTTCCGTCTTGGTGGTGAAGAATGGCTCGAAGGCCTTGTCTAGGACATCCTGATTCATGCCCATGCCGGTGTCCCGGACCGTAATCGAAATGAAATGGGGATCGTCTGGTCGACGTCTCGGCATATGGGACGGGCGTCGTGGTTGGGCGTCGGTCGAGATCGTCAACATTCCTCCGTCCGGCATGGCGTCGCGCGCATTCAGGGCGAGATTGAGTATGGCGTTCTCAAGCTGTCCGGGATCGATGCCGGCGAGGACGTCCGTTGAATCGAATTCGCAGCGAATACTGATGGACTCGGGCAGCGTACGGCCCAGCATGACGGTCAGCTCCCGCAGCAGCCCGTGAACGTCGGTGGACCGAGGCTGGAGCGCCTGCTGGCGGGAGAACGCCAACAGCCTCTGGGTGAGCTCGGAACCCCGTTCCGCCGCACGCGCGGCGGATTCAGCGTATTGCCGGACCTTCGGGTCCTGCTCGACGGCCTCCACGACCAGATCGATATTGCCGAGAATCGTCGTCAGAAGATTGTTGAAGTCATGGGCGACGCCGCCGGTGAGCCGGCCGACGGCTTCGAGGCGCTGGGCCCGGTCCAGACGCTGTTCGATCTCGACCTGATGCTTCAGGTTGCGCTCCAACGCCCGCTCGGCGGCAACCCTCGTCGAGACGTCGAGCGCCACACCAACGAGGCCCGTGACGGTTCCGGCAGGGCCGTGCCGCGGACTGATCTGGGCCTCGAAGAAAGCCTGGTCGCCGCATTGCCACTCGAAGCGGGCGGGTTTTCCCGCCAGCACCCGCGACATCAGGCCGCGAATGTCGGGTACGTTGTGGAACAGGTCGTACATGGAGGTGCCCGGACCTGGCGGCGCGAATCCGCCTCCATCGACCGCGAGGCGCTTGACGCGGTCGAAGCCACGGCCGCACACGAGACCGATGTCGCCGTTCGCGTCGGCGGTCCAGAGCAGGATCGGAGCGCTTTCCACGAGGTTCGTCAGCAGCGTGTTGCTGAAGCGGAGCTGGCGTTCCTTTTCGCGGCTGTGACTGACGTCGGCGAAGGAGCCTATGATCGCGGTTGGCTGACCGGAGGCATCCCGGATCAGCGAGGCATGCAGGTCGACCTCCTTGGTGCCGCCGTCGGCGCGCCTCGCGCCGATCTCGCCGCGCCAGCTGCCCCGCTCCCGAACGGTCGAGATGATTTCGTCCGCCTGCTCACGATTCGCGAAGAATTCGTGGGCGTCATGTCCGATGACGTCCCGGGTTCCATTGGCGCCGACCAGTTTGACATAGGCGGCGTTGGCATACTGGATCCTGCCTCCCAGGCTGGCGATGGCGACACCGCTGATGGAATTTTCCAGCGCCTTGTCCTGGATGCCCCGTTGCTGCCGGTACTGGGCCGCGAGCAACACGCAAAGCAGCATGGGAATGCTGCCCAGGGTGAGCAGCAATTGTCCGCTTCCGATCGACGTGATGTCGAAGCCCGTCAGATCGATGAAGCCCGCCTGCAGGCTGGCGGCGAGGGCGATCAGCAGCAGCGACGCGCTGCCGAAGAATATCCGCAGGCTGCGGATGGCGATCAGAACGTAAAGAGACACGCAGGCGGTTGCGCCCCAAACGATCGCGCCGACGGCGTTGATGCCGCCGAAGTCTGCGCCCTCAAACATTGTGCCCAAGCCTGTTGTCGAACTTCGTCCAAGCTAGAGCTAATGCAGGGCTGGAATTGAGGCAAATCTATAGTTTTGGTTAAAACTCGTACCAATTGGCGCGGCTATTCTTGCAGTTCCCATCATCGTCGTACCCGGTCTCTTAGTTCTGAAGCAGCTTGACGATAAATCCGATCAGCGATCCGAGGATCAGGATGTAGATCGCTGGCATGCTCGCGAGCAGGCCGGGGCGGCGTGCCGGCGCCGACCGATAGTAACCGTGAGCATAGAACAGCCGCCCGGGCAGCCATGTGGCGCCGATGGCGGCAGCCCAGACAGGATCGACCGCCAGCGCGAACAGCCAGAGTCCGGGCAGGAACAGCACCAGGTGCTCGACCGTGTTCTGATGCGCCCGCACGTATCGTTCGTATTCTTCCGGCCCACTGTGCGCCGGAGGCTCGATCTTGAAGCGGCGCCGGGCGATGCCCGAACGCAACAGCGTGTAGTAACAGAGCAGCAGCGCAAGGCTGCTCACGATGCCCGGATAGACGTAATTCTCCAACGGATCCTCCCCCGATTGCCATGACGGGCACTATAGGACGCCGCCGGCCGGTGTCGCCGACCAATCGTCGACGGTGTGCAAGGAATCGAGCGTGCGTGTCGTTCCGCCGGTTGGCAACGGCCGGCCGCGTGGCATTATGGCGACGGACCGGAACGGGAGGGTGTGATGGAAGATCTCAATGGCCGCGTCGCGGTGATTACCGGCGGTGCGAGCGGCCTGGGCCTTGCGACCGCGCGGCGTCTGGCGCGGGAAGGCATGAAGCTGGTACTGGCGGATATCGAGAAGGGGCCGCTCGATCTTGCCGTTGCCGAGTTCGAGGGGCAGGGGACGCCTGTCATCGGCGTTACGACCGATGTCAGCAAGCGCGCGGATGTCCAGGCCCTGGCCGACGCGGCATGGGGCGCATTCGGACAGGTGAACGTTCTGTTCAACAATGCGGGCGTCGCGGTCTACGGTCCGGTCCAGGAAATGCGGCACGAGGACTGGGAGTGGTCGATCAACGTCAATCTCTGGGGCGTCATCCACGGCGTCGAGTCCTTCGTCCCACGTATGCTGGAGCAGGGCGACGAGGGTCACATCGTCAGCACGGCGTCGTTCGCCGGTCTAGTGCCGAACAGCGGGCTCGGGGTGTACTGCGTCACGAAATATGGCGTGGTGGCTTTGTCGGAATGCCTTTACCGCGATCTGCGGGGGACGCCGCTCAGCGCCTCGGTGCTGTGTCCCATGCTGGTCAGGACCAATATCGGCGACAGTGCCCGTAACCGTCCTGAGGCACTGGGCGGATCGGGCCTGGTCCGCAGGCGGAACCAGGAGGAGCAGAACGCGCTACAGGGGCGTACCCTGGAAGCACCCGAAGTCGCGGACCGCGTGCTGCGCGCCATCCGCAGGCAGGAACTCTATATCATAACCCACGAAGAGAGTCGTGAGTTCGTCCGGCGTCGCTTCGAGCGCATCGACCGCTCCTTCGACCCCCGGTAAGGTTGACAGGTAGCGGATGACGACAGTCGCTGTTAGTTTTGCCAGCGAACAGGCGACTCGCCGAATCGGCCAAAAGTCAACCTCGCTGAATTTATGCGATACAAGCCGGCGAGGATGGAGTATACCGAAAGTCACGCGTGATGGTGTCCGTGTGGGTCACCGCACGACAATGACGGAGACAACGTGCACAATCTGACGAGCCATGGCAGGGTCAGGTCCCGGGAGGGAACCCGGCAGGCCGAAAAAAGCGATCAGACCCGGCGCCAGATCCTGGATGCGGCGATCGTGTGTCTGAGTGAAATCGGGTTCAACAGGACGACGATGACCGTCATCGCCAAGACGGCAGGCTTGTCCCGCGGCGCGATGCAGTACCACTTCGAGACCATGACCGATGTGCTGCGCGCGACGCTGGCGCATATCCTCGACCTTCGTCTAGAAGCCATGCGCAGCACGGCTCGCGAGACCGCGCTGGACGGGGACCGCTTTGCCGCGCGGGTTGAGGCGTTGTGGAACTTCATGCTGGAGCCGGTCAACGTCGCCTATTTCGAGATCGCCGTTGCCTCGCGCACCGATGAACACTTGGCGTCGCTGATGCGGCAGGCCCAGCAGTCGTTCTGGAACGAGTGGGTCGCGGCGGCGGTCGTGGCTTTCCCCGAATGGCAGGGACGCCGCAGCGATCTGGAGTTGGCGTGCGGCCTGGCCCACACAGTGCTCGAGGGGCTCGCCCTCCAGCAGCTGACCAACCAGGGCGGTATGCTGCAGCCGGAGAACGTCCGGTCGTACCTGGTAGCGCGAGTCCGCGAAATCTTCGAGCACGGCGCCCCGGGGATTTCCCGCAACTGACCGTCCAAATGCTCGGGCCCATGCGCGATCGGCGGCCACAAGAAAAGCATCATCGATGAATTTATGGTTGCGCCCTCGAGCGTCCTGAGGAAAGCTTTTGCCTGCAGCACGCAATTCGAGCGCGGCTCTCCCCTGTGCACGCGCGAAAGGCCGTCCGGAGCGATCCGGGCGGCCTTTTTTTGCTTTCGCCGTACCGACGATCAGGAAACGTCGATCAGCAGCTTGCCGAAGTTCTCGCCGCTGAAGAGGCGGGCGAACGCGGCTGGGGCGTTTTCGAGGCCGGTGACGATGGTCTCGCGGTATTTCAGCCTGCCCTCGCGCAACCAACCCGCGGCGTGATCGATGTAGTCCCTGATCTCGCCGGCGTGGTCGCGAACCGAGAAGCCGCGCATGACCAGGCGCTTGCCGATGAAGTCGGAAATGTTCGGCACGCAGGGGCGCGGTTCGCGCTCGTATTGCGAGATGGCGCCGCAGACAACGATCCGGCCGCCATATCGCATGTTGCGGAACACCGCGTCGAACACGGCGCCGCCCACGTTCTCGAAGTCGATGTCGATGCCGTCCGGGCAGGCGCGGGCGATCGCCCGCGTCAGGTCGGGCTCCGTGCGGTGATTGAACGCCGCGTCGAAGCCCAACTCGTCCTTCAGCCAGGCAACCTTGTCGTTCGTGCCGGCGCAGCCTGCGACCCTCAGTCCCAGGATCCGGCCGATCTGTCCGGCCATGGAACCGACGGCGCCCGATGCCGCAGAGACGAACAGCGACTCGCCGCCGCTCGGGAGGCCGTAATGCACCAGGCCCGACCATGCGGTCAGCCCGGTGAAACCCAGCGCGCCCAGATATGCCGAAGGCGGCGCGATGCCCACGTCGATGGGGCGCGCGGCGCTGCCGCCGACCGTGGAGATCTCTTCCCAGCGGCCCATGGCGAAGACCCAGTCGCCTTCCCGGATACCTGGATCGCGCGAGGCCAGGACCTGGCCGACCACCCGACCCTCGATCGGCCGGCCGAGGTTCTCTGCGTTGTTGAGCGCGCTGCGCATGTAGGGGTCGAGTGACAGGTAGCGATTCCGGATCACCACCTGTCCGGGCTCTGGATCAGGTACCGAGCTGCTGATTATTTCGAAACTGTCGGCACCAACCGGCCCTTCCGGACGTTTGATAAAACTGATCTGCCTGTTCAGAGGGCTGGACATGGTGTTCTCCCGGTTCAGGTCGGTCATGCGGGCGGGTCAGGCCCAAATCATTAACGGAGTGGATAATGAAGATCACGACATGGATTGCCGCGGTGGCGCTTCTGGGGGGCATGGCGGTCGCGGGCTGCGAAAAGGACGGCCCCATGGAGGAAGCCGGCGAAAAGATGGACAACGCCGCCGAAGACGCCGGTGATGCAGCGAGGGACGCGGCGGACCAGGCCGGCGAGGCTGCCGAGCAGGCGGGCGAGAACGCCGAGGATGCCGCGAACAGCATGGGCGAGGCAGCCGACGATGCGGCTGACGCAGCCGGCGATGCTGCCGAGAAAGCCGGCGACGCGGCCGAGAAGGCCGGCGAGGCGGCTCAGGACGCAACGCAGTAGCCGCTCGATACGGGTACGAATGAAAAGGGGCGCACCAGCTGGTGCGCCCCTTTGATACGCGTCGTGCCGAAAAAAGGCACTCTGGTGAAGCTGGTCGGGCGCGTTGCCGTGCCCCGCCACTCCTGCGCATCAGCCAGCACCCAATCTGGGCGATGGGGATGGGCGCGGGCAACCTAGCCGCTTCCGTAGGATTTACCGCTAAACCGCCGATTCTATGCGGGAGCCTTTCCGAACTATTCGCCGGGCGCGAGCCCGGATTGCTGCTGGCGATTGGATTGAGCCGGACGCAGCAGAAGCATCGCCAGCATGGCCGGAATGAGGATCACCAGGAACACGTTCAGTGCCAGCGCGAAGTCGCCGGTGGCATCGCGGATCCGGCCGGCGATCCAGGGCCCGGCACCGTTCAGCATGGTCACCGGGCCGAACATGCTCATGACCTGACCGAATGACTGCGGTCCGAAACGGGTCGAGATCAGCGAGGCCAGCAGCGGCAGGAAGGCGCCGCCGCCAAGGCCCAGCAGAACGGCGGCCGCCATCATCAGCCAGTAGGCCGGCTGCATGGCGAACACGATAACGGCGCCGATCAGCAGCGAGTTGGTGATCCAGAACAGCAGCCGAAGGTCCACCCGGTCGGCGGTCAGGCCGACGAGGATCTTGCTGAGCAGGGCGCAGGCCGAGAACACGGAAACCAGAAACGCTGCATCGATCGGGCTGACGCCGACGTCTCGCGCCAGCGGGCCGATGTTCTGCTGCACGGCTCCCATCGCCATGGCCATGGGCACCAGCGACGCGACCATGATCCAGAAGGTCCGCTCGCGCAGGATGCTGCGGATCGTCCATTTGGGAAATTCGCGGGAGGCGGCCCGCGCGGCGCTGAGCGGGCTTTCCGGCTCGGGCTCGATGCCCATCGCCTCGGGCGAGTTGCGCACGACCAGCCAGACCGCGGGCACGATCAGCAGCACGGCGGCGGCGGCCAGGATCAGGTGCGCATCGCGCCAGCCGACCTCGAGGAACAGCTTGGTGACGATGATCGGCATCACGATGCCGCCGATGGACGCACCGGCCGTGGACAGGCCGATCGCCAGGCCGCGCCGTCCCCTGAACCACTTGACCGCCAGGGTCTGGGCCGGCAGCAAGCCGGCCAGAAGGACGCCGACCGAGATCAGCGTGCCGTAGACCACGAGAATCTGCCAGACCGCCGTGACCGTCGAGAGCAGCGCCATGCCGGCCGCCGTCGACACCGTGCCGATGACGATCATCGTCCGGATCGATGCCCGGTCGACGATCATGCCGGGGAGCGGCGCCAGCAGGCATTGCACCGCCGTGAAGATCAGGATCGCAAGCTGCAGGTCGCCGATGCCCGACTTGAATTCCCTCGACCACTCGGTGATCAGCAGGGTGAACGACGCGGCGGTCGAGCCGATGAGGATGGCCTGGAACAGAACGGTGACCGCGAGGACTTTCCAACCATGATACCAACGCATGTCAGTCTCCGATTGGCTCTAGGCCGCGGGTCTTCCACCGGCGAGATTGGATTGGGCCACGGCCGCCAGCGGCCGGAGCAGTACCATGACGGCGACGGCGGGAAGCAGGATCGCCAGCGACATCTGCAGCGCGAGCTCGTAGGTCCCCAGATTGTCGCGCAGCCAGCCGGCGGCCCATGGGCCGAACCCCGCGATCAGGGTGAACGGGCCCACCAGCCCCATCACCCGGCCGAACGACCGCGGGCCGAACCGGGTGCTGACAAGCGCGGCGAGCAGGGGCAGGAATCCTCCCGCGCCCAGGCCCAGCAGCGCGCTGGCGAGCAGCATCAGCGCGTAGCCCGGGTCCGCGAGGAACAGGCAGATGGCCAGGCCGATCGAGACGTTCGCCATCCAGAACAGCGTGCGCAGATCCCAGCGGTCGGTAACGAGGCCGAAGAACAGCTTGCTGACCGCCGCGCTTCCCAGCATCAGCGACACCAGATACGACGCCTCCTGCGGCTCGATGCCGGAATCGCTGGCGAGCGGACTGAGATTGTGCTGGATCGATGCGAGCGCCGTCACCATCGGCACGAAGGCCACGATCATGATCCAGAAATTCCGCTCCTTCAGGATCGTCCAGGTGGTCCATTCCGGAAACACGCGCGAGGCGCTGCGGGCCGCGCTGACCTCGGTTTCGGGGTCCGGCTCGATGCCCATTTCCTCGGGGTCGTTGCGGACGACCAGCCAGACTACCGGGATGATCGTCACCAGCGCGATGCCGGCCAGAATCAGGTGCGCGTCACGCCAGCCGACGTCGAGGAACAGCATGGTGACGAGCGGCGGCATCAGGAAGCCGCCGATCGAGGTGCCGATGGTAGAGATGCCGACGGCGAAGCCGCGCCGGCCGCGGAACCATTTGGCCGCCAGGGTCTGGGCGGCAAGCGGACCGGCGAGCAGCGTGCCGAACGCGATCAGCGTGCAGTAGACCACGAGGATCTGCCAGACCGCGTCCAGTTGCGAGATGGCGGCGAGGCCGAGGACGGTGGCCACTGATCCGGCGGTCACCAGCAGCCGGATCGATGACCGGTCCATCGCCTTGCCGGCGAAGGGCGCCATCAGGCCCTGCACGATGGTCCAGATGGTGACGCCGATCATGATATCGCCGCGCGGGGCGTCGAATTCCTTGACCCACTCGGTCGCCCAGAGCGTGAAGGAATTGACCGTGAAGCCGAACAGAACCGCCTGGAACGCGACGCCGACCGCGAGGACGTTCCAACCGTAATACCAGCGCATGGGGTACTCTCCTGTCCGCCGGCGCGCTAGGCGGGCCGCTCATTGGCCCATGCGCCACGAACAGGCGATGTCGGGACGGATTCCGCAACAGGGAGCTCTGTCCCTGGTCGGTCCGGCGTGCATCGATGGTGCCCTGGCATCCCGCTCGTCTCCCCACGAAAGCGTGACGCCAAGATTAGGCAGGGCGCTTTCGCGCCGTCCACCGTTATGTGTGCTTTTTTTACCGGGCGGTAATCTTCGGCGTCGTCGCCTTGTACACCACCATGGTCACGGTCTTGGAATCGATGGCGTCGGTCATGTTCAGCGTGCCGCCGCGCACCGCGCCCATCAGCCCGCCCATCGCCGCGTCCACGTCGCCCTCGATCTCATAGACCGCCATGTAGCGGCTTGGCCCGTCGGCGGGCGCTTGGGCAGGGGCGAATCGCTGCGCCGCGACGAAGCCGGGCAGGGCGAGCACCTCCGGCATGTGGATACTCTCGTACCAGTTGCTGTACTCGTCCTCGCGTCCGGGCTGTGCGTTGCTGATCGCCACCAGCAGATGATCGGCCATGATTGTCTCCCCAGGGTTGCTGACAGGGGACGTTAGCCGAAGCGAGACGCCGGCGGCTAGATTTCTTCGGTCTTGCGGATCACCCGCCCCACCACCTCGACCCCTTCGACCGGAAAGATCGGCTGGTAGTCCGGATCGGTGCTGCGCGGCTCGAGGCGCTCGGGCGGCCCCCTCCGCCAGGTCTTGAAGGTCGCTCTGCCCTCGTGGCGGAACACATAGTGCTTGCCGTCCACCAGGGCGCGGTCGGCCAGGTCGACGATCACGACGGTGCCCTCGGGCGCCACCAGGTCCATGCTCCGGCCCTTGACGCGCAGGGCGATCAGCGTCTCGTGATGATGCGCCGCCGGCACCCACTCGGCCGCTTCACCGGGCAGGTAGGGCTCTACAGTGTCCGCCAGGCTGCCTGCCTCCACCCAGCTGACGACAGGTACACGGACGATGCCGGCCGGCGGGCGAGCCGTGGCGGGGGGCGCGGTTCCGGCATGTCCCGACAGCCATGCCACGTCCACTTCCAGCGCTTCGGCCAGTTCCAGCAGATAGCGCGGCGCATCGACGCCTCCCTGTTCCAGCTGGTTCACCGATTGCTGCCGCACGGCGCCCTTGCCCCGGGCGCGCCGCCTGGCGCTTACCCGCCGCGCCAGTTCCGCCTGGCTCCAGCCGCGCGCCTCGCGGGCCTGGGCGACTCTCTCCGACAGCTCGCTCATGATGCAAAACATACAATAAAACTTGTAAAAACGCGAGAAAATTTGTCGCGATCCCAACCAGAAAAATTGTTGACCCATGAGACCCGACTCGCCTAACCTACAAATGTTCTTGTTGTGTTCCTTTGAGGGAGGCGCGCATGAAACAAACAGCCTACAAGCTCTGGGCCCGTTCCAGGGAAGTGAAGGCCCGGTGCCGCCTCTGCCAGATTGTCCTCGTCCGCGGCCGGCCGCCGAGTCCATGCTTTCGTCCCGAGTGCCGGTTCTATTCGGCCGAGGTGGCGCGGGAGCCGGTGAGCGAAATCCCCAGCTCGCTGGGTGGCGGTGATTATTCGGAAATCCGGTGACAGGTCGTGGCACCAGGCGGATCAAGCACCTAAACTATGAGCAACGACCAACAACGATCGGATCGATGACGGGATGAAGGGGAAACGCTCGACGCGCGTGGTGTTGGCCATACTGTCGTGTCTCGCGGCGCCCGGGGCGATGGCGCAGCCGGCGCCGTCCGGGGGGCTCGACGTGCAGGTGCGGCTGGATGACTTCGTCGAATCCTATTCGGCATCGAAGACGTCGCTGGCGTTCCTGATCAGGGACATCGGCTTTGGCTACGAATTTTCCGGCGCCGGTCGCGGCGCGTTGGGCTCCGAGAAGTTCAGCCAGTCCCGGAAGGATGTCGACCAGGCGATCACGATCGGCAAGGAGCCGCGCGGCATCATCATCCAGAAGGGCCCCGATGATCAGCCGATCCTGCGGATTCGCATCACCGGACAGAAAGCCGACGTGGTTGTTCGGGCCAAGTTCATCCGCAGCACCTGGTCCATGCTGACCGAGGGCCGGACCGTCACCATCATCGCGCCGGTGGCGGAGCTGCAGGTGCTGCCATTCGTGCTCGATCAGCTCGGAGACGCCATCGGCAGGGAGGTCGTCGGGCAGATGGAAGGTTTCAAGGGTGCGCGCATGGAGCCTCTGCAGTTGCGGACGCGCCGGACCGACGGCGACCAGGTCATCATCCAGGGCAACAACCGCGGCTTCACCATCAGCTATCCCTCGATCACCGCGACCTACAGCACCGAACTCAAGGCTCTCCCCTGACCGGCCTCCGACCAGCCGCGCCGCTGCGCGCAATGCTCGTCGCCGTACTGGCGGCGGTCGCGGCGCCGGTGCTGGCGCAGGACTCGGCGGGGATCGACGTGCATATCGCCGTCAGCGGTCTCACCGAGGACTACGAGGCGGCCGCACCGTTGAGCTTTGTCGTGACGCGTGCCCGGCTGGAATACGCGCTGTCCGCGAACGGCAGCGGCGTTCTGGCCAGCAGAAGGATCGGCAATGGCCCGCAACTGCTCGACGAAAGCTTCGCGCGGGGCCGGGAACCGCGAGGGTTCACCATAGCGAGGGAGAGCGACGGGCGGCCGATGCTGCGAATCTGGGCGCAGGAGCTTGCGGGCGAAGCCAACGTGCCGGTCCGGTTCGTGCGGGGCGACTGGAGCGCCCTCTCCGCGGGGCGTCCGGTGACCCTCGTCGCATCGGCGCGCGCGCTCCAGCGCGCCCATGGCGTAACCCGCCGGATCGGCCAGACCGCTACCGGCTGGCTCCGGGGCCAGTTCAGCGACGCCATCCCGTTCGTCACCATCGACATCGGCGATCTCCGGTTGAAGCGGATGGAGCTGTCCAGCGACGACGTTGTGATCGCCGGCACCGGCCGCCGCCTCGTGGTGACCTATCCAGACGGCGAACTCAGCTACGGCGCTCCGGTGTCGTTCGGCCGCTAGGTCGTTCGTTCGCCAGGTCGGGCGGCCACTAGGTCAGGCGACTCCCAGGTCAGGCGGGCGCCGGCCGCTCGCGGCGCAATAGGGCGCTGGCGACGATGAACACCAGGAAGAATCCGGCCAGCGCGTATGCATAGCCATGAGGGTCGATCAGGTCCATCGCCTGACCCAGCACGGGAGGCCCTCCCATGGCGCCCACATTGTAAGCGAAGATCAGTGCCGCGTTGGCCGAGGCCAGCGCCAGGCCGGAATATTTCTGGCCCAGCATGGTCAGCGCCATGGTGTACATGCCGGTGATGGTGCCGCCCCACAGGAACAGCACGAACCACAGCAGCGTGGTGCCCTGGAGCGGCGGCAGCAGCACGCCGCCCGACACCCCGACGAGGGCGCAGAACAGCAGCACCCATCCGGGCCGGGTCCGGTCGGCCAGCCAGCCGAGTGGGTATTGCAGCAGGATGTTGCCGGCGGCGATCACGGTCAGCTGGGTCGCCGCGTCGGCTTCGGCGAGTCCGGAACGCACGCCGTACACCGGCAGCAAGCCGAAGATGCCGGTCTCGACCGCGCCATACATCAGGCCGGCGAGGATCGCCACGGGGCTTGCTACCACATAGGGCCAGGGCGACTTGCGGCCATGGGTGTCCAGATAGGGCCGGTCGTGCCGCGCCAGGCTGATGATCGCCATGGCCAGCGTCACGAGTCCGGCGGCGGCGAGGAAGGGCGACCAGCCATCGATTCCGGTGATCCGCATCAGCAGCGGCCCGGCGCCGAAGCCGGTAGAGATCGACGCGCCGTAGAGCCCCAGCAGCCGTCCCCGGTTCGCCACGGTGGCGATCTGGTTGATCCAGATCTCGCTGACCAGGAACGGCACGACGACGGCGATGCCGAGCAGGAAACGGAGGGCGAACCACACCCGGTAGTCGTCGAACAGCTTGAACGACAACAGCAGTGCCGCGGTCGCGGCAAGTGTGAGGAACAACAGGCGGAAGGGGCCGAGCCGGACGGCTATGGAGGGGACGAACGGCGTGAAGACCAGCGCGCCGAGGGCGGTCATGGCGCCGTTGAGGCCGATGGTCCGGCCGCTGAGTCCTTCGCGCTCCAGCAACAGGTTCAGCAGCGGTCCGGTCAGCCCGAAGATCAGCCCGACGACCGAGACCATGCCCATGACGGCCGCCAGGCTGACGATGCGCGAGCCGGCGGCCATGGGATCAGGCGTCGGCGGCGGAAATCCCGGGCTCGTCGCCGAAACCGTGCATCCGGTGAGCCCACTGATAGGCGACGAGGGCGCCCTTGATGTGCGGCAGCAGCCACAGGCACGCGCCACCGGTGCCGAACACTGCCAGCAGCATCTGGTGCCACAGTGGCGGCGTCGCGATGCGGTCGTAGACCAGCATCAGCGGCACGACCACGTGGCCGACGATCAGGATGGTGAAATAGGGGGGCGCGTCGTCTGCGCGGTGGTGCGACAGCTCTAGACCGCATACTTCGCACGCGTCCCGGACCTTCAGGAAGGCCCGGAATATGTGGCCCTTGCCGCAACGCGGGCACTTTCCCGTCCAGCCGCGCTTGAGGCTCTCCCAGGCGGGACGATTGGCCGAGTCGCCGAAATGCAGGGTGTCGTCGGAGGTACCGTTCATCTGATCCTTCACCGTCTGCGGCGGGGTGGACCACCCGATTTCCGCGGTGGCTTTCCCCGGAACCGTCGCGGGGGCGCATCATAGATAAGTTCGAACCGAAGGCCACCGGTTATCGGCGTGGCTTCGGCGAGGCGCACGGTTACCGCGTCGCCCAGCCGGAACATGGTGCCGCTGTCCCGGCCGACAAGGGCGTGCGCCTTTTCGTCGTGGACGAAGAATTCCCATCCCAGCGAGCTGATGGGAATCAGGCCGTCAGCGCCGGTTTCGTCGAGCGACACGAAAAGGCCGAAGCGGGAAACCCCGGAAATCCGCCCCTTGAACTCGCTGCCCACCTTGTCCGACATGAACTGGGCCATGTAGCGGTCGTTGGCGTCGCGCTCGGCCACCATCGCGCGCCGCTCGGTCATCGAGATGTGCTCGCCCGTATCGGGAAAATCCGCTGCGGCGTCTTCGCGCAGGCCGTCCTGCCCCAGACGCAGGGCCCGGATCAGCCCCCGGTGGACAAGCAGGTCCGAATAGCGCCGGATCGGCGAGGTGAAATGGGCGTAGCGTTGCAGCGCCAGGCCGAAATGGCCCTGGTTCTCCGGGCTGTAATAGGCCTGGGTCTGGCTCCGCAGCACCACAGTGCTGACGATATGCGACTGCGACGTCTCGTGAGCCCGGCGCAGCACCTTGTTGAAATGGTGCGGTCCCAGCCGCTGTCCCTTGGGCAATTTGAGGTCCATGGTCTCCAGGAACTCGCGCAGCGCCGCCAGCTTTTCCTCCGCGGGCGGCTCGTGAACCCGGTACATGCACGCCGTTCGGTGCTTCTCCAGCTCCTCGGCGGCGGCCACGTTGGCCGCGATCATGAACTCCTCGATCAGCTTGTGGGCGTCGAACCGCTCGCGTAGCGCGATGCGCTTCACGTTCCCGAGTTCGTCCAGCTCCACCTTGCGTTCGGGAAGGTCGAGGTCTAGCGGCCCACGCTTCTCGCGCTCCTTCACCCGGGCGTAATAGGCAGAGTAGAGCGGGCGGATCACCGTCTCGAGCAGCGGCCCGGTCTCGTCGTCGGGGTAACCGTCATGGGCCGCCTGGACCCGCTCGTAGCTGATGTTGGCGGCCGAGCGCATCAGGCCTCGCACGAACTTGTGCGCCAGCTTGTTGCCCTCGGCATCGAACCACATCGAGACCGCAAGGCACGCCCGGTCGACGCCGGGCAGCAGTGAGCACAGATCCGACGACAGCTCATGCGGCAGCATGGGCACGACCCGGTCGGGGAAATAGGTGGAGTTGCCGCGCCGGTAGGCCTCGCGGTCGAGGGCGCTGCCCTGGGTCACGTAGTGGGCCACGTCGGCGATGGCGACGATGACGTGCCACCCACCTGGATTCTTCGGGTCGGAATCGGGTTCTGCCCACACCGCGTCGTCGTGATCGCGGGCGTCGGCGGGGTCGATGGTCACCAGCGGGATGGCGCGCAGGTCGGTGCGCCCCTGCAGCCCCACCGGCTCGGCCGCGTTCGCCTCGTCGACGGCGGCCTTCGGGAACTCTGTGGGGATGCCGTGGGCGTGGATGGCGATCAGGCTGGTGCTGCGCGGCGCGTTGAGGTCGCCCAGCCGCTCGACAATGCGGGCGCGTTTCAGGCCCAGCCGGTTGTTCGACGATCCCCTGATCTCGACCAGCACCAGTTCGCCGTCCTGCGCGCCGCCATTGTCGTCGGTCTCGACGATCAGCTCGTGCCGCTCGCGCTTGTCGGTCGGCGCCACCCGCGCTTCCTTGCGGCGGTAGACGCCCAGCATGCGGTCGCGGGTCGCCTCGAGCTTCTTGAGTATCTTCGCTTCGTAGAAGTCGCGCTGGCGCTCCAGCCGCACCAGCAGCCGGTCGCCGCTGCCCAGATTGCCGGCCGACTGCTTGCCGGGCGCGACCAGGATGCGGGGCGGGTCGTTCTGCTTGTCGGTCCATTTCACCGGCTTCGCCAGTAGTTCGCCGTCCACGTCCTGACCGGTGATCTCCACCACCGTTACGTTTGGCAGCTTGGCGGCCGATTTCAGCGACCGGCGATGGCCCCGCTCCAGCAGTCCTTCCTCCGCCATCTCGCGCAGCAGGTCCTTCAGCAGGGCCCGGCTGTCGCCGCGCACATGGAACGCACGCGCGATCTCGTTCTTCCCGGCGAGGCCAGGCTTCTCCTCGATGAATCGGATGATCTCAGCCTTGGTCGGGAAGGGAGCCTGCTTCGACGGGTCCTTTTTGGCCACCGCTTACTTCGCTTTCCTCGCTGTCTTGGCTGTCTTCTTTGCCTTGGCCGCCGGCTTCTTCGCCGCCGCCGCCTTCTTTGGCGCCGCCGCCTTCTTGGGCGCGCTTCGGGCCTTGCCCTTTTTCGGCTGGCCGGCCTTCGCCTCCAGCAGGGGCAGCGCTTCTTCCAGCGTCAAGGCCTCCGGGTCGGCGCTGCGCGGCAGCGTCGCGTTCACCTTGTTGTGGGTGACGTAGGGGCCGAACCGTCCCTTCATCACGTTCACCGGCTTGCCGTCGGCGGGATGATCGCCCAGCGCCTTGATCACGCTGGCGCTGGCCTGGCGGCCGGGGCGTTCGGCGGCCAGCATGTCGACCGCGCGGTTGATGCCGATGGTGAAGACCTCGTCGCTCGACGGCAGGTTGACGTATTTCTTCTCGTGGTTGACGTACGGCCCATAGCGGCCGATGCCCGCCAGGATCGGCTTGCCGGATTCCGGATGGGTGCCCACCTCGCGCGGCAGCGCCAGCAGCGCGACGGCCTTTTCAAGGTCGATGCTGTCCGGCGGGATGTCCTTGGGGATCGATACCCTAGGCGGCTTGACGCCGTCGGCGGCCTCGCCGCGCTGCAGGTACTGCCCGAAACGCCCACCGCGCAGGCTGATCTCGTCGCCGTCGACCTCGCCCAGCACCTTGTGGCCGTTGGTGTCGCCGTTGGCCCCGTCGCCGTTGGTGCCGAGCTGGCGGGTGAACCTGCACTCGGGATAGTTCGAGCAGCCGATAAAGGCGCCGAACTTGCCCAGTTTCAGGCTCAGCCTGCCGCCGCCGCAGGACGGGCAGGCGCGCGGATCGCCGCCGTCTTCCGGCACCGGGAAGATGTGCGGGCCGAGGATGTCGTTGATCGCATCCAGCACCTGGGCGACGCGCAAATCGGCGGTGCCCTCGACGGCGTTGCTGAAATCGCCCCAGAACTCGCGCAGCACCTGCTTCCAGTCGACGTTGCCGGCCGAGATCTCGTCCAGCTTCTCCTCCATCTGCGCCGTGAAATCGTACTCCACATAGCGGCGGAAGAAGCTTTCCAGGAACGCCGTCACCAGCCGGCCCTTGTCTTCGGGCACGAAGCGGTTGCGGTCCATGTGGACGTAGTTGCGGTCGCGCAGCACGTCGAGAATCGAGGCATAGGTGGACGGCCGGCCGATGCCGAGCTCCTCCATCTTGCGCACCAGGCTGGCTTCCGTATAGCGCGGCGGCGGCTCGGTGAAGTGCTGCTCGGGCGTCACCGTCCCGCGGCGCACGGCGTCGCCGCTGGCCAGCGCGGGAAGCCGGCGGTCCGCGTCCGGGTCGTCGCTGTCGTCGAGGCCTTCCTGGTAGAGCGCGAGGAACCCGGGGAACGTCACGACCGAGCCGCGCGCGCGCAGCACCACTTTGCCGTCGGGCGCCTTGATGTCGGCCACGGTGCGCTCGAACTGGGCGCTTTCCATCTGGCTCGCCACCGTGCGCTTCCAGATCAGCTCATAGAGCTTCAGCTGTTCGTCGCTGAGCGCGCGGGCCACCTGCGCCGGGCGGCGGTGCAGGTCGGTCGGGCGGATGGCCTCGTGGGCTTCCTGGGCGTTCTTTGCCTTCGCCTTGTAGATGCGCGGCTGCGGCGGCACGAAACGGTCGCCGTAATCCTTGGCGATCAGCGAGCGGGCGCCGGCGATGGCCTCGTTCGCCAGCTGGACGCCGTCGGTCCGCATATAGGTGATCAGGCCGACCGTCTCGCCGCCGATGTCCATGCCCTCGTAGAGCTTCTGGGCGATGCGCATGGTGCGCGAGGCCGAGAACCCCAGCTTGCGGGCGGCTTCCTGCTGCAGGGTCGATGTCGTGAAGGGCGGCGCCGGGTTGCGGCGCGCCGGCTTGCTCTCGACGCTGGCGACCGCGAAGTCGCGCGCCTCGATGGCGGCGACGGCGGCCTTCGCCGCTTGCTCGTCGGCCAGGTCGAATTTGTCGAGCTTCTTGCCGTCGAGTTCGGTGAGCGATGCGGTGAACGGCTCGCCGCCCGGCGTTTTCAGGTCGACGTCGACGGTCCAGTACTCGCGCGGCCGGAACGCCTCGATCTCCAGTTCGCGCTCGCAGATCAGGCGCAGTGCCACCGACTGCACGCGCCCCGCCGAGCGCGCGCCCGGCAGCTTGCGCCACAGCACCGGCGACAGGGTGAATCCCACCAGATAGTCCAGCGCCCGGCGCGCCAGATAGGCGTCGACCAGCTCTTGGTCCACGTCGCGCGGATTGGCGATGGCGTCGAGCACGGCCGACTTGGTGATCTCGTTGAACACCACCCGCTTCACCGGCGTCGCCGCGAGTCCCTTGGTCTTCTTCAGGATCTCCTGCACGTGCCAGGAAATCGCCTCGCCCTCGCGGTCCGGGTCGGTCGCCAGGTAGAGCATCTCGGCTCCCTTGGCGGCGTCGGCGATGTCCTTCATGCGCCTCTTCGAGTCGGCGTCGACTTCCCAGTCCATGGCGAAATCTTCCGCCGGACGCACCGATCCGTCCTTTGACGGCAGGTCGCGCACATGTCCGAAGCTGGCCAGCACCTTGAAGCCGCTGCCCAGGTATTTGTTGATGGTCTTTGCCTTCGCCGGCGATTCGACGATAACCAGATTCATGACGTCCGTTCTGCGGGCTGGGCTCTGATCAGGTCGGGATTCAGGCCAGAGAAACCTTGCTTCCTGAGTGCCGGTCGAGGCGGCCGGCCAATTCGAGTTCCAGCAAAATGGTCAAAACAATCTCGGGTGTCAAACCGGTTTGGCGGATCACTTCATCCACCTCGACCGGCGTCGGCCCAAGTTTCTCGAGTACGGAGCTCCGTGCCGCATCGTCCGCATCGGCCTGATTCTGCTCCAGTTTCAGGCTTTGTTGCGCGGGCGTCGGCCGGTGTCTCCAGTCCGGCAGGTTGTTCAGCACATCCTCGATGCCCTCGGTCAGCACCGCCCCCTGCCGGATCAGGTTATTGGTTCCCCGGCATCGCGGGTCAAGGGGCGAGCCGGGCACGGCATACACCTCGCGGCCCTGTTCGAGCGCATAGTTAGCGGTGATCAGCGAACCGGACTTGATCGCCGCCTCGACCACCACCAGCCCCAGCGACAGCCCGGATATCAGGCGGTTGCGGCGCGGGAAATGCCGCGCCTGCGGCTTGGTGCCCAGCGGCATCTCGCAGACGATCGCGCCCGTCGCCGCGAGGGATTCGTAGAGCGCCTGATTCTCGGGCGGATAGACGATGTCGACTCCGCCGGCCATGGCAGCGACCGTGCCCGTGGGCAGTGCCGCCTGGTGCGCGGCGGTGTCGATTCCCCGCGCCAAGCCCGACACGACGACGAAACCTTGCGCCCCCAGATCCGCCGAAAGCTGCTTGGTGAAGCGGATCGCGGCCGCCGAGGCGTTCCGCGCGCCGACCACGCCGATCGACGGCGCGCTCAGCAGCTCGACCCTGCCAAGGACCGTCAGCACTGGCGGCGCCGCCTGAAGATCGGCGAGCAGGGGCGGATAGGCCGGCTCGTCGTAGTGGAGCAGGCGCCCGCCCAGCTTCTCGATACCGGCGATCTCGTCCTCGGCCTCGTCCGCCGAGCACAGGGCCGCGCCCTGGTATCCGCCCTTGCGGATCAGCTCGGGCAGCGCCTCGAGCGCCCGCGATGCGTTGCCGTAGCGGGCCAGCAGCTGGCGGAAGGCGGCCGGTCCCACATTGGCGCTGCGAATCAGGCGCAGCCGGTCGCGGGCATCGGCTGCCGTGATCGCGCTGGCGGCCATGCGCTATTTCTGCCCGATCTTGGGTTCCTCGCCGCGCAGCAGCCGGCGGATGTTGGACGAGTGCCGCTGGAAGATCATCAGCGCCAGCAGCAGGAACAGCACCGCGATCTCGAATGGCCGCAGGATCGCCATGGCGTAGATCGGCGCGATCGCCGCCGCTGCCAGAGCCGCCATCGAGGAATAGCGGAACAGCAGCCCGGTCAGCAGCCAGACGCCGCAGCACACCGCGCCAAGCCCCGGATTGATGGCCAGCGCGATGCCCAGGAACACGGCGACGCCCTTGCCGCCGCGGAAGTTCAGCCACATGGGATAGAGATGGCCGAAGAACGCCGCCGCGGCGGCGATCAGCGTGGCGTCCGGCGCGATCTCGCGGGCGGCGATCACGGCCAGGGCGCCCTTGCCCGCGTCGAGCAGGAGCGTGGCCAGCGCCAGCCACTTGTTGCCGGTGCGCAGCACGTTGGTGGCGCCGATGTTGCCCGATCCCATGGCGCGGATATCGCCCATGCCCGCGGCCTTGGTCAGCAGCAGGCCGAACGGGATGGAGCCGAGCAGATAGCCGACGATGGCGGCGATGATGACCCCGAATATTCCGTCCATCCCTTACCCCTGATACGCCGTTCGCCCGCCGACGATGGTGCGGACGATCTTACCCTGCACCGGGCGGCCTTCGAAGGGGCTGTTCTTCGCCTTGCTATGGAAGGACTCGGGATCGATGCGCCAGGGCTTGTCCGGGTCGAACAGGACGAGGTCGGCGGGCTCGCCCTTGGCCAGCCTGCCGCCGGGGATTCCCAGGATCTCGGCGGGTCGCGACGTGACCGCCGCCAGCAGCCGCGACAGGGGCGCGTGGCCGCGGTGATGCAGCTCCAGCGTGATCGGCAGCATGGTCTCCAGCCCGATGACGCCCGAGGCGGCCAGGTCGAAGGGGAGGCGCTTGCTTTCCACGTCGTGCGGGTCGTGCGAGCTGACGATGACGTCGATGGTGCCGTCGGCCAGGCCAGCGACCACGGCGCGCCGGTCCTCTTCGGTGCGCAGCGGCGGCGAGGTGCGGGCGAAGGTGCGATATTCGGCCACGGCCAGTTCGTTGAGCGCGAAATAATGCGGGGCCGTGCCGCAGGTCACCGGCAGGCCGTCGGACTTGGCCTTGTGGATTGCCTCGACGGCGGCGCCGGTGGTGACGAGGCCGACGTGATAGCGGCAGCCGGTCAGCGCCACCAGCCGCAGGTCGCGCTCGATGAGGATCACCTCGGCGATGGCCGGGATGCCCGGAAGGCCGAGGCGCGTCGCCATCTCACCCTCGTTCATCACGCCCTCGCGCGCCAGCATCGGGTCTTCGGCATGCTGGATCACCATGGCGTCGTGCGCCTTGGCATAGGTCAGGATGCGCCGCATCACCTGGCTGTCGGCGATCGCCCGGCGTCCGTCAGTGAACGCCAGCGCGCCGGCTTCCCTCAGCAGGCCGATCTCGGCCATCTCCTCGCCGCCCAGCCCTTTCGTCGCCGCCGCGATCGGATGGATGCGCAAGCTGGTGTCCTTCGCCAGCCGCTCCACGTAGTCGACCAGCGATGGCCGGTCGACCACCGGGGTCATGTCGGGCATGGTGGCGATGGCGGTGACGCCGCCGGCCGAGGCGGCGCGGGCGGTGGTCTCGACGGACTCGCCCAGGAACACCTGCATGTCGATCAGGCCGGGCGTCAGGCAAAGGCCCTTGCAGTCGACCACCTCGCTGCCGTCGGTCACCCCGTCGGCGAACAGTTCCGCGCCCAGGTCCCAGATCTTGCTGCCCACGGTCAGCAGCGCGCCGCGCTCGTCGCGGCCGCTCGACGGGTCGATCAGACGGGCGTTCATGTAGACGACGCGGCGTTCGGCGGCCATCACTCGTCCTCCTCCGCCTCGAGGTCGCGGCACAGCGTGTCGAGGCACGCCATGCGGATGGCGACGCCGGTCTCGACCTGCTCGCGGATGGCGCTGCGGTCGATGTCGTCGGCCACCTCGGTATCGATTTCCACGCCACGGTTCATCGGGCCTGGATGCATGATCATGGCGTCGGCCTTGGCCGCCGCCAGCTTGTCGGCGTCGAGGCCGTAGAAGTGGAAGTATTCGCGTGGGGAGGGCACGAACGCGCCCTTCATGCGCTCGGTCTGGAGGCGCAGCATCATCACGATGTCGGCGCCCTCGAGGCCGCCGCGCATGTCGTGGAACGCGTCGACGCCCAGCCGCTCCACCTCGACGGGCATCAGCGTCGGCGGGGCCACGACGCGGACGCGCGCGCCCATGGCGTTGAGCAGGTGGATGTTCGAGCGCGCCACACGGCTGTGCAGGATGTCGCCGCAGATGGCGACCGTCAGCCCCTCGATCCGTCCTTTGCGCCGGCGGATGGTCAGCGCGTCGAGCAGCGCCTGGGTCGGGTGCTCGTGGCGGCCGTCGCCGGCGTTGATCACCGCGCAGTTCACCTTCTGCGACAGGAGCGCGGCTGCGCCCGACGAGCCGTGCCGGATCACCAGCACGCTCGGGCGCATGGCGTTCAGCGTCATCGCCGTGTCGATCAGGGTCTCGCCCTTCTTGATCGACGAGGTCGAGGTCATCATGTTGATGACGTCCGCGCCCAGCCGCTTGCCGGCCAGCTCGAACGATGTCGAGGTGCGGGTGGATTCCTCGAAGAACAGGTTGATCTGGGTCCGGTTCTTCAGGACCTTCTTGATCTTCTTCCCCGACCGGTAGCGCTCCAGGTAGGAATCGCCCAGTTCCAGGAGGGCAGCGATCTCCTGCGGTTTCATCCCCTCGATGCCGAGAAGATGCCTGATGCCGTCCGTTTTTGTCATTGAAGCCGGTTGTATACGGGCATCGTGATCCTCCGGCAAGCGTCAGTTGCGCCGCAAAAAATCCAGCGCGCCCTGAAGGATATACCCCGCCGCCATCTGGTCAACGACCTTGGCTCGTTTCGCCCGCGTAAGGTCGGCGTCGATCATCGCCCGCTGCACGGCGGCCGTGGACAGCCGCTCGTCCCAGAAAGCGATCGGCAGGTCTCGCAGCCCCAGCAGGTTCCGCGCGAACTGCCGCGTCGACTGGCAGCGCGGTCCTTCCGTGCCGTCCATGTTCACTGGCAGCCCCAGCACCAGCCCTGCCACCTGTCGGCCGTCGACCACCCCCAGCAGTTTTTGGGCGTCGGCGGTGAATTTGGTGCGCTGAATGGTCTCGATCGGGCTCGCCACCATCAGCGCCCCGTCGCTGATCGCGAGCCCGATGGTCTTGGTGCCCAGGTCCAGCCCCAGCAGCCGGCCGTTGCGCGGCAGCGCGGCCTTCAGCTCCTGCAGGGTCATCTCAGGCATGGGCCGAGTTCCCGATGCTCGCCCATTCCATGGCGTCCTGTTCCAGCCGGTTCACCCAGGCGTTCTTCTCCCGGTTGTAGTCGAGGGAATTGTCTGGGTGGAGCGCCGCCGCCCGCCGCTTTTCCGCCTCGTACTCCCCCACCGCCGCCGGATGCGCCCGCAAATAGTCGCGGACTGCCAGATGCCGCGCCACCTGATCGGAATCCTGCTGGTAGAAGTGCAGGTGAACGATGCGCCTTCCGTCCCGCGTCAGCGTGTTGAATCGGCGCCCGGCGATGCCGAACTCCCCGAACCATTCATAGCCCGCTGCCTCGATATGAGGCCGCCGCCAGTCCAGCTCGGTGAGGGCGGTGACGATCCCCATCAGGTCGATCACCGGCTTGGCCGCGAGGCCCGGCACGGCGGTCGAGCCGAAATGCTCCCAGCGCAGCAGCACCGGTCCCACGGCGACGCTCAGCCGCATGCTCTCCAGCTCGGCCATCAGCGGCCATTCCGAATCGTAGGGAGCGATGGTGACGGGATGTGCAGGCGGCTGGCGCATTCTGCGACACTACTCTGTCTTGTCATCCCGGCGAAAGCCGGTCCAAGTCCCGATGCAGGTCTCTGAAACATCCGTGTCCCTGAGCTTGTCGAAGGGCCTTGCATCAGCACTCGTGCAAGGCCCTTCGACAAGCTCAGGGACACGGCCAGGATTGCGCGCTGCACGCTGGGTCCGAGCTTTCGCCGGGATGAGAATGGAGAGGTGTTGGGACGCACATATTGCATTACCCCTCGCACCTTGCCGCGCCCCTACTTCCGGGCTACTTTCCGCGCCTTCGGAACAGGGGGCGCGAGCGTCCCGGGACACTATTGGGAAACTGATGTCGGTCGATACGAAAATGGTCGCGCATATCGCGCATCTCGCACGCCTCAGGCTGCCGGAAGACAAGCTCGAGCCCATGGCGGGCGAGCTCAACCAGCTGCTGGCCTGGGTCGAGCAACTGGCCGAGGTCAATACCGACAACGTGCCGCCGCTGACCAGCGTGGTGCATGCCCGGCTGCCGAAGCGCGAGGACGTGGTCACCGACGGCGACCGGCGCGGCGACGTGCTGGCCAACGCCCCGGATGCCCAGAACGGCTTCTTCGCCGTGCCCAAGGTGATCGAATAATGAGCGAGCTTACGAACCTCACCATTGCCGGCGCGCTGGCCGGATTGGGCAAGGGCGAGTTCACCTCCCGCGAGCTGACCGAGGCGCACATCGCCGAGGTCGAGAAGGGCCGCGCGCTCAACGCCTACACCACCGAGACTCCCGAGCAGGCGCTTGCCATGGCCGATGCCGCCGACGCCGCGCGCCGGTCGGGCGATGCCGGGCCGCTCGCCGGCATCCCGCTCGCCATCAAGGACCTGTTCTGCACCAAGGGCGTGCTGACCACGGCATCGAGCCACATCCTCGACGGCTTCAAGCCGCCCTATGAATCGACCGTCACCTCGAACCTGTGGCGCGACGGCGCGGTGATGCTGGGCAAGGTGAGCCTCGACGAGTTCGCCATGGGCTCGTCCAACGAGACCAGCTTCTACGGCCCGGTCGAGAACCCGTGGCGCACGAAGGACGGCAAGTCCCGCGTGCCGGGCGGATCGTCGGGCGGCTCGGCCGCCGCGGTCGCCGCGCGCATGGCCATGGGCGCGACCGGCACCGACACCGGCGGCTCGATCCGCCAGCCGGCCAGCTTCTGCGGCCTCGCGGGGATCAAGCCGACCTATGGGCGCTGCTCGCGCTGGGGCATCATCGCCTTCGCCTCGTCGCTCGACCAGGCCGGCCCGATCACCCGCACCGTCGAGGACGCCGCGATCATGCTCGGCTCCATGGCGGGCCACGACCCCAAGGATTCCACGTCTATCAACACGCCCGTGCCCGACTACCGCAAGGCGCTGACCGGCGACATCCGGGGCATGCGGATCGGCATCCCGAAGGAATACCGCATCGACGGCGCGCCCCAGGACATCCTCGACCTGTGGGACAGGGGCATCCAGTGGATGAAGGATGCGGGCGCCCGCATCGTCGACATCTCGCTGCCCTATACGAAATACGCGCTGGCCACCTACTACGTGGTCGCGCCGGCCGAGGCCAGCTCCAACCTGGCCCGCTACGACGGCGTGCGCTACGGCCTGCGCGAGCCGGGCAGCAGCCTGATCGACATGTACGAGAACACCCGCGGCGCCGGATTCGGCCACGAGGTCCAGCGCCGCATCCTGATCGGCACCTATGTGCTGTCGGCGGGCTATTACGACGCCTATTACCTGAAGGCGCAGAAGGTGCGCACCCTGATCGCCCAGGATTTCGAGCAGGCCTTCGGCCAGGTCGACGCCATCCTGACGCCGACCGCGCCGTGCTCGGCGTTCTCGCCGGGCGAGAAGTCGGCCGACCCGATCTCCATGTATCTCAACGACGTGTTCACCGTGCCCGCCTCGCTGGCCGGCATTCCGGGCATGTCGGTCGCCGCCGGTACCTGCTCGGCAGGCATGCCGCTCGGCCTGCAGGTGCTCGGCCGGCCGTTCGAGGAAGAGACCGTGCTGAAGGTGGGTCACGTCATCGAGCAGGCCGCCGGGTTTGCCGGCCGGCCGGGCGCGTGGTGGAAGGAGGCCGCGTGATGTCCAAGCTGATTTCCGGCGCCACCGGCGATTGGGAAGTGGTCCTCGGTCTCGAGGTCCACGCCCAGGTCACCTCCAATGCCAAGCTGTTCTCGGGCGCCGCCACCGAATTCGGCGCCGAGCCCAACACCCAGGTGTCGCTGGTCGACGCGGCCATGCCCGGCATGCTGCCGGTGATCAACGCCTATTGCGTCGAGCAGGCGGTGCGCACGGGCCTGGCGCTCAACGCCCAGATCAACCTCTATTCGATCTTCGACCGGAAGAACTATTTCTACGCCGACCTGCCGCAGGGCTACCAGATTTCCCAGTACAAGCAGCCGGTGGTGGGCGAGGGGATCGTCACCCTCGACCTGAAGGACGGCGAGACCAAGGAAGTCGGCATCGAGCGCCTGCACCTGGAGCAGGACGCCGGCAAGTCCATGCACGACCAGCATCCGACCATGACCTATGTGGACCTCAACCGGTCGGGCGTGGCGCTGATGGAGATCGTCTCCAAGCCCGACATGCGCTCTTCGGAAGAGGCGGGCGCCTACCTGAAGAAGCTGCGCACCATCCTGCGCTATATCGGCACCTGCGACGGCAACATGGAGCAGGGCTCCATGCGCGCCGACGTCAACGTGTCCGTGCGCAAGCCCGGCGGGCCGCTGGGCACGCGCTGCGAGATCAAGAACGTCAACTCGGTCCGCTACGTGCAGCAGGCCATCGAATACGAGGCGCGCCGCCAGATCGACCTGATCGAGGATGGCGGCACGGTGACCCAGGAAACCCGCCTGTTCGATCCGGGCCAGGGCGTCACCCGATCGCTGCGGTCCAAGGAAGAGGCGCATGACTACCGCTACTTCCCCGATCCCGACCTGCTGCCGCTGGAGCTCGAGCCGGCGTGGGTCGAGAAGATCAAGGCAAGCCTGCCCGAGCTGCCCGACGACAAGAAGCGTCGGTTGATGGAGGAGGAGGGGCTTTCAGCATACGATGCTGGGGTGCTTGTTGCCGAGGCCGAGACAACAGGCTTTTTTGACAAAGTTTACATTGTCAAAGATTCGGCTGGTAAGGAAGTTCGACGCCGCAATGCAAAGGAAGTGGCAAACACTGTCATCAATAAGGTTTTTGCGGCGAACAACGCTGTCGGCGTCTCTATCTCTGAGAGTGTCGTTGATCCGATACAGGTAGGCATTCTTATCGACCGCAAGCTGGACGGCACGATTTCGGTGCGTGGGTTCAATGACGCGTTTGAAATTATGGCAAAGACTGGCGAAGACGCAGATGTCGTCATTGCAAACAATGGTCTGAGGCAGATCACCGATACTGGCTTCATCGAAGGCATCATCGACAAAGTGATCGCCGAGAACCCGGGCCAGGTCGCCCAGTACGACGGCGGCGCCAACCCGAAGGTGATCGGCTGGTTCGTCGGCCAGGTGATGAAGCAGAGCCAGGGCAAGGCCAACCCCGGCCAGGTCAACGAACTGCTGAAGAAGAAGCTGGGCTAGCTAAAATCTTGCACCAAGGGGCTTTCTTGAAGAAAGTCCCAGTGTGCTTGGTAAGATTTTCTGTGTCTTTTAATGAACTTGGATATTTCAACAAAAGTCTCTTGACCCGATTGAAGCCCGGAAATCATTGTCCTTGTTTCGTCTTCCGTTAACCACATCAACAGAACTTCTATTATATGTTGTTTAAGAAGTTCTTCGACTTTGGTGCCTAAAATATTATTATTGAACATAAAGCACATAGCCTCGTATTTATTAAGTAGCTCTGCAAATAGAAATTGTCGTTGAGCTGTTTGAGCGTCACCTTCAGAGAGCACAAAGCTCTGCCAAAGCTCCCGAAGTTCATTCGAGAGCGTGTTAAAGGCGCTGAAATCTTGTAGTTTTTGCTGCTGCTTAAGTGCTCGAACTTGCACGATAAGTGCAAATACCGCAATAGAGCCGGCAACTATAACGAATACATCAGAAACGTCATCTAGAGACATTTCTTATTAGCGCCAATAGAGCTGTCAGTTTCGGCCAATCTATTTTTTTCCGCTATCGGGCTTGGGTGGCGGCGGAGGGCTTTTCAAATGGCTTGTGGTAAGCGATTTTTTCAGAGATTCTGGATTGCTGGCGTTGTTCGGCTTAAAGTGGCCAGTGGTTAAGCTGTCATTGTAGGTGATTCGGTCTTTGCTCATGTGCTGTTATTCCTTTTGTTTTGGCTTGGTAGACTTCGTGTTTCCCTTTGGCTTGTCTTTCTGCGTCTGATTTAAGTGGTTTGTAGTAAGTGTTCCTTGCTTCTTAATCTTGGGGCTACCTTTGGGCTTTAGATGACCAGTGGTCATATAGCCGATATGTTTATTGTCCTTTGTCATTTGAGCCTCAATCAAAAATAGACCCTACAATATATGGCATCTTACGCGTTCAGTCACGCAGCATCTAGTGCAAGTTGTAAAGTGGTAAAAATCACGCGTGAAGGCTTGGCCCTCTCCGGCTCCTGCGCTAGGCTCGCCGCCGGACCGAAGGGGAGGGAACCATGACCATCGAGGAACTGCTGGAGATCGAGTCGATCAAGCAGATGCGCCAGCTCTATTCCCACTATTACGACGGCAACAAGCTGGACGAGCTGGTCGGCCTGTTCACCGACGACGCGGTCTGCGAGTTCGGCCCGAAATTCGGCGGCGACTGGGTCGGCAAGGAGCAGATCCGCGCCCGCTATCACGACTTCCTCTATGGCAGCGGCCGGCTGGAGCATTCCCAGATGCACGCGGTCACCAACCCGTGGATCCGGCTGATCGACGCCGACACCGCCTATGGCCGCTGGTACCAGCTGAACCTCAACGTGTCGCCCGGCGCGCCCAACCCGCTCACCCTGTTCGGCGTCTATGACGACGTCTACAAGAAGGTGAACGGCGAATGGAAGATCCACCGCACTCGCATCGACTTCCTCTGGCCCGTGCGCGAGTTCTATGGCATCCGCGACAAGTTCGACTGATCCCATTTCCGTCATTGCGAGGAGGCGAAGCCGGCGCGGCAACCCAGGCGTTGTTGCCGCTGCTCCGCTGCTTCTGGGTTGCCGCGCCGCTTCGCGGCTCGCAATGACGTAGAAGTGGGTGGATGATCCGCGCACCCGGCGCTTGCGAACCTGCGGGAGTGATTTTTCTTTGCCGTCATCGGCCCCGTCGGCCATCCTGCCCCGCAAACCCCCTTTCCGACGGAGCGATCCATGATCGACGTTCACTACTGGCCCACGCCGAACGGCTGGAAGGTCACCATCATGCTGGAGGAGACCGGCCTGCCGTACCGGCTCGTGCCGGTGGACATCGGCGGCGGCGACCAGTTCAAGGCCGGCTTCCTGAAGATCAGCCCCAACAACCGCATGCCCGCCATCATCGACGACGATCCGATCGGCGGCGGCGCGCCGCTGTCGATCTTCGAATCCGGCGCCATCCTGGAATATCTGGCCGACAAGACCGGACAGTTCCTCCCCAAATCGGGACCGGGCCGCTACAAGGTGCTGCAATGGGTGCACTGGCAGATGGCCAATCTGGGCCCGATGATGGGCAACGCGAACCACTTCAAGAACTACGCCAGGAACCTCACCGACAAGCCGGAGCAGCTGGAATACGGCACAAGGCGGTTCGTCGGCGAGGTCGACCGGCTGTCCGGCGTGATGGACGCCCAGCTTTCGGTCAACCGGTTCCTGGCCGGCCCGGACTACAGCATCGCCGACATGATCACCTGGCCCTGGGCCTTCCTGCTGCCGCGGATCATCATTGACGAAGTGCTCGAGCCGTTCCCGAACCTGAAGCGCTGGATCGACGAGGTGGGCGCGCGTCCCGCCGTCCAGGCCGGGCGCAAGGCCGGCAAGGAACTCGGCGAGCGCAAGCTGACCGAGGCGGAGGAGAAGGCCCGCCGCGACCTGCTGTTCAACCAGACCAACGACAAGGTCCGCGCGGCGCGCGAAGCGGCGGCCAAGGCGGCTTCCTGACCCCCGATTAACGGCCTAAACCATTGGAGAATATGGCGGCAATCTGGCCGCCATATTTTTTTGGCCCGATGCCGAATTCGGTATCCCGTTAAGATTCCGTTCATGGAACCGGTCGCAGGATATCCGTGTTGTGAACATACAGACACGGGAGTTACCAGTCATGTTCGATACAACCCACACCTTCTCCTACAGCGCGCCGGCGCCTGCCATGGCGCCTGTCAGCGAAGATGCGGACAGCTATTTCGAGCTGGGCCTTGCCTATGCCACGGGCCACGGCGAGCCGATCGACTATGTCCGCGCCCACAAATGGTTCAACATCGCCGCCATGCTGGGCGATCCCCGCGCCCGCGAGGAGCGCGCCGACCTCGCCGAGGTGATGAGCCCGGCCGAGATCGCCGAAGCCCAGCGCCTCGCCCGTGAGTGGGCCCTGAGCCATTGATCCGCTTCCCCGGGGACGCCAAGTCCCCGGGTGGCGCGGCGGGGTGAGGCGGGCTATGCTTCCGGTCCAAACGGGAAAACGGGAGGACCCATGCGCAATCCGCTCACCCTGGCCGCGCTGCTGACGGCGGCCTTACTCGCCGCCTGCGGCGACGGCGCCGATCAGGCGCCCGCCTCCGACAAGGCCGCCACCGACGCCGCGCCCGCCGTGGCCCAGCCCGCGCCGGGATCGCTCGAGGCCATCGTCGCCAGTCCGCTGCGCAAGGCCGAGGACAGGCTGCGCGACAAGTACCGCCATCCCGAGAAGACGCTCGCCTTCTTCGGCCTGAAGCCGGAGATGCACGTGGTCGAGATCTGGCCGGGCGGCGGCTGGTATGCCGACATCATCGCCCCCTACGTGGCCGGCAAGGGCAAGTACACGGCGGTGATCTTCCCCGAAGGCGACGGCACCGGCTATGGCCCCAAGCTCAATCAGGCGCTCAAGGACAAGATCGCCGCCAACGCCGCGGCCTATGGCACGGTGAACTATGCCACCCTCGGTCCCGAGACGACCGACATCGTGCCGGAGGCGTCGGCCGACATGGTGCTGTCGTTCCGCAACGTCCACAACTGGATGTCCGGCGGCTATGCCGAGAGGGTGTTCGCCGCCATGTACAAGGCGCTCAAGCCGGGCGGCATCCTCGGCATCGTCGAACATCGCGGCGACCCCGAACTGCCGCAGGATCCGCTGGCCGCGACCGGCTACGTCACCCAGGAGCACGTGATCAAGCTGGCCGAGCAGGCCGGGTTCCAGGCGGTCGAGCATTCCGAGATCAATGCCAACCCGCTCGACACCCGCGACCACCCCAAGGGCGTCTGGACCCTGCCGCCCACCCTGCGGCTGGGCGACCAGGATCGCGAGCGCTACACCCAGATCGGCGAGAGCGACCGCATGACGGTGAAGTTCGTCAAGCCCGCCACGACGGGCATGGCGTCGACCGACTCGCAGTAAGGGATCCGGCATGGCGGCGGGAGGATTGACCTGGGTGGGCTTCCTGCTGCGCTGGCTGGGCGCCGCCTTCCTGGTGTTCGCCACCTACAATCCCAGCGGCTGGTCCTACCTGCACTGGGCGATGGCGACGGGCGAGGCGGCGGGCGCCGGCAACGTGCCGCTGAAGATTCTCGTCGGCCTGCTGCTGCTGGGTGGTTTCGGCGTCTACTTCCGCGCCACCTGGCTGTCGCTGGGCCTGCTGGGAATCGCGCTGGTGGTCGCCGTGTTCGGGGTGTTCGTCTGGCTGCTGGCCGACTTCCAGCTGGTCGATGTCGGCTCGCCCATGGTGATCGTGCTGGTGGTCGAGGTGATCCTCACCATCGTCATGGGCGTGGGCATGTCGTGGTCCCATGTCCAGCGACGGCTGACGGGACAGCTCGACGTCGACGACCTCGACCAGCATTGAGCGCCGCGCACAGGCTAAACCGTTGACACCCAACCGCCCGTTCGCTACCAACGGCGGCGGAGAGGTGGCCGAGTGGCCGAAGGCGGCGGTTTGCTAAACCGTTATACGGTCAAAAGCCGTATCGTGGGTTCGAATCCCATCCTCTCCGCCACTAACTTTCCTCTTTTAATATCAACGGATTAGGTCGAAATCCGGTGCTTCTAATACCAACGGTCATGATGATTGACCGATGTGAGCCCAGTCTCGCAGACCGATGGAAGTGATGGTTTCGGGCTGCTGGGTGAGGTTGCTCCAAGCGCGGCAGGCGGCGTCGAGGATGTCGTCG
>JBFWZH010000031.1:0-51035 GCA_050185585.1 Sphingomonadales bacterium
CGCGCATTAGTTTTCCGTGAGGATATGCTAGTTAGCGAACTTTTCTATTGATGATTTACTCCCGCAGTACAATCCAATCATCGGCGTGGGTTATGAGATTTATTAATTCATCTCGCTTCATACCCAGCAGAATTGCTAAATCTCGCTGCGTCGGTTTTTGAGCAAGCGGCGATCTTTCTAATTCATAAATCTCAATTCGATTCTTTTTCTTCTTTTTCGTCATCGACTGATGGCCTAATTTTCTCTAGAAGTGCCAATATGCGATCAGCAAAAAGCAAATTTCCCTTCCTCTTAACATTCTCGCCGCTGATCTCCTCAGCAAAAAACAGAAGCTGAGACATTCTAATATTCAAGCCTTGGCTGTATTTTTGCAATAGATCATAGGATACGCTTTTCCTGTTTGCTTCAATATCTGAGATGAAAGATTGCGATACTCCAATAGTCTCTGCTAACTGGCTTTGGGATAACCCCCAGTAAAGTCGAATGAGCCGAAGGGCATCATTAATAAGAGCTTTTGGGGTCATCTAGGGCTATTTCCGAGGTCGCCGCCTACTCGCGTGGGTAGACGATCTTCGCAACGAGGTTTGCCACCTGTCCCACGGCCACGACCGCCTTGAAAACAAGGATCCACAGCCAGACAGGGAAACGGCGCCGCCGCTAATGACGGTCTTTGCTCATGATTTTCTCCGTTCTTGAGCCCACCAGCTAATTGCCGGCGCCCGTCGGCTCCAGGAGAACAGTTCCGCGGCGTTTATACCTCGGAAAAGCCGCGCCCGGACCCGGTCGGGCGCGGCGCGACGCCACCCCAGCCCCAGCCACGGGCGGTAGACGGGAGGCGCTGCCCCCCACAGGGCTCAAGGCCCCACAATTTGACGGGTACTGCACGAGCTATCGTCATAGAGACACGATAGCAGTTCCGGAAGGCCGTTCAAGATAAAACATCTCCCTATGCTATATTCAATCTTGGGATGATGAATTGTGCATCGAGTGCTACTATAGATGGTATTGGTGTGGCGACCGGAGGCCCCAACGTCCTGCCCGAACGATATGTGGGATTAGCTACGCGCGCGACCGGTCCGGAGCGACCACGAGCCCTTCTACCACTTCGGCCGCGAAGCACGGTGGCAAGCCGTTGAACGCCTCTGGCTCAAGGCCAGCGGCAAGGTTCTCCGGCCCATCGAACCACAACTCGGCGATAGCATCCCACCAACTGTAAAACGTCTCGCGCCGCGCAATACCTGCCGGAGTGAATGCCTCCCCGCTCAAATTCACGAAGCCCGTCAGCACGTCGAGGTCGGTGCGGAAATTGACGATCTGGCCGCGCAGGCCATTGAGGGCGTTCAGCATCGGCGACCATTCTCCGGCCCAGCGGGCGCGGAAGGTTTCGGGCGCCATGCCGTCCGGGCGCTTGCAGAACACGGCCAGCTTGAACAGCCGCCGCTCGGGGCGGCAGGTTTCCATCGCGATGTGCTCGTCGACGGCGAACTGCATGGCCGAGCCGGAATAGAGATAAGGCCCGTCGCCGCCCACCTCGGCGATGAGCGGGTCGATCTCCAGCCCGTTCGGCCCGGCACGGTCGGGCACGGGGTTGCGCGAGGCCAGATAGGCGGCGAGGTCGTCGAACATCAGCTGGCCCCAGCCGTCCCAAGCCTCGTCGAAGCCGTCAGGGGTGTAGCGGGTCAGGGCGCCGGCCGCGTCCGCGCCGATGGCCTCGGCCAGGGGCCGGCTGGCCCGCACGTTCAGCACATAGCCGCGGATGCCGGTCAGCCGCCGCCCATAGGAGGCATGGAAGCCGGCATGGGCGGCGCCGTATTCCTCATGGGTCAGGCGCGGATTGCGCCGGACGAAGCCGAAGACCTTGAGCACGGCCGCCCGCCGGCTATTCCTTCGGCTTTTCGCCGGCCGGCTCCTCGGCCACGGTCGCCGGCAGGAACAAATTGTTGTTCGGCTCCTTGGCGTCCCTGAGCGCCACCGCCTCGCCGCAGAATTCGGTCAGGTTGTCGGCATTCTCGGCGGCGAGGATGCCGGTGGCCGCTCCCAGGTGGAGCATCAGCGAGGCTTCCAGGTGGCGGCGCTGTTCCGGCGTGACGTCGGCGGCGTCCGGCGCCGGCAGCAGCGTGGACAGCAGGTCGCCCAGCTTGGCGTCTTCCACCGCCACCTCGTTGCACAGCGAGCCGGCCGCGTTGTTGTAGGCGGCCCAGGTCAGCTTGGCGCGCTGCTCCTGGTTCAGGGTGGGCGCCATGGCCTGGTCCAGCCAGCGCCAGGCGGCTTCCTCGCGGGCCGCCGGTTCGGCGGCGGCGGGCACGGCGAGCATGAGGGCGGCGCAGACCGCCGCGAAACGGATCGTGGTGTTCATCGGCGCTCTCCTCAGTAGCCGAATTCGCGCGAGGTCCAGCCGGGCGCGTAGCTGCCGTTCTTGTAGCAGGTGCGCTGCCAGCGATAGCAGACGATGCCCGGCGCGGGACTGTACTGGTCGTAGTCCGGCCGGTCGCCGTAGCGGTATTCGTCGTAGCGGTCGTAGTCGCTCGAGCGCTTGTCCGACGACGCGGCCGCCGCGATGGCGCCCAGCACCAGGGCCGTGCCGATCACCGCCGCCGCGGTCTTGCCGCCGCCGCCGCTGCCGCCGCCGTGCTGCCACCGATCGATCTCGACATGGCGCACATCGCCCCGGTTCACCCGGCAAGTGAAATACGCGCTGCTGTTGTGCCGCTGGGCGTAGCCGGTGACGTTGTATTTGCTGCGGCCCAGCGCATCCACATTGACGCCGGTGGTGTCGGTGGCGCCGCGGGCGCGGACCGCGTCCTTGCACATCTGCTTGGCGTCGCGCGGGCTGAACTGGGCGTGGGCGGGCGCCGCGGCCACCAGGCTGGAAGCCATCAGCGAAGCGGCGAGCCCCAGGGTCAAAAGTCTGCGCATGCAATCTCTCCCTCGATCGTTCCCCCTGTCATGGTAGGGGGGCGGAGCGGCCGCGGGCTACCTTTTTCTGGCGGCTGTCAGCGGTAATAGAAGTCGGGCGCCGGCGCGCGGTTGGGCAGCACGGCGACGGTCTCGTCCACCTCGCGGTAGAACACCGAGGCGAACAGCTTGCGCTCGATCCCGTCCAGCCTCGCCGACAGGCCGGGCTCGGAACGGCCCTCGGCGAACTGCTCCGGCCGGTCGAACCACAGCTCGGCCATGCCGTCCCAGGTGTCGAAGAACGCCTGGCGGCGGGCGGCGCCGGCTTCGGTGAAGCCTTCCGAATTTGGCGGGAAGAAACCGGTCATCACGTCGAGGCCGGTGCGGAAGTTGACGATGTGGCCGCGCAGGCCCGGAATGGTGTTCACGTTGGCGGCATAGCGCCCGGTCCAGATCGCGCGGAACTCCTCGGGCGCCATGCCGGCGGGGCGCTTGCCGAACTGCACCAGCTTGAACAGCTTGCGCTCGGGCCGGCGCACCGGCCTCGCCACGTGCTCGTCGATATGGAACTGGAACGGCGAGCCGTCATAGAGGTAGTCGCCGTCGCCGCCCACGTCGCCCACCTTGGGATCGTCGGCGAGGCCGTTCGGCCCGGCCCGGTCGCGGGACGGCGCCTTGCCGGCGAGGTACTCGGCCAGGTCGTCGAACATCAGCTGGCCCCAGCCGTCGGTCATGGCGTCGAACCCGGCCGGCTCGCCCCTGGTGAGGCGCGCCGCCAGCGGCCCCAGGCTGTCGCCGACCGGGGTGTTCGACCAGACGTTGAGCAGATAGCCGCGGATGCCCGGCAGCCGCCTGCCGTAGGAGTTGTGATAGCCCACATGGGCCGCGCGGTACTCGTCGTGGGTCAGGTCGGCGTTGCGCCGGACGAAGCCGAAGACCTTCAGCATGGAACAACCCTCACCGTCATTGCGAGCGAAGCGCGGCAAGCCAGCTCTCTCCGGCACCCAACAGACGCCGCAAGGAGCTGGGTCGCCGCGTCGCTTCGCTCCTCGCAATGGCGGTCGCTGAGTGGAAATCTCATGGCCTTACCGATAGTAAAACAGGGGCGCGGGCGCCCGGTTGGGCATGACGATCACGCTCTCGTCGACCTCGACCCACCAGACGGAATCGAACAGGTGCCGCTCCAGCGCGTCGAGCTCGGGCGCGATGTCCGGGTCGCTCCTGGCGGCGATGAAGTCGGCCAGGCCGTCGAACCACAGCTCGCTGGCGCCGTCCCACTGGTTGCAGAAGGCCTGGCGCGCGGCGCGGCCCTCGATGGTGAACCGCCAGTCGTCCGGCGGGTAGAAGCCGGTGATGGCGGCGTCGATGTCGCGGTCGCGCAGATTGGCGATGTAGCCGTTCAGCCCCTTCATGCGCGCCGCCAGCGGACCGTGCCGGGTGATCAGGCCGACGCGGAACGCGTCCTCGGATACCGCCGGGTTGCGGCGGAAGAACTGCACCAGCTTGGTCTGCCTGTACTCGACCCTCTCGACGGGCAGCATGACGTGCTCGTCGAGCCGGACGTGGTTGGAGCGGAACTGGTCGCTGGTGCCCTCGACGGCGTCGAACAGATATTGCCCGTCGTCGGGCAGACGGTCCGGATCGACGGCGAGGCCACCCTTCATGGCGCGGGTTTTTTCCGGCTCGCCGGAGCCGCGCCACGTGGCTTCGCTGTCGAAATGGACGCAGGGAAAGCCGTCCCACTGGTCGAGGAAGCTGGCCGGCGCGCCGCGGGTGATCCGGTCGTGCAGCGGGCCCAGCGCCTGCTGCAGGTTCCGGTTGGACCAGACGTTCACGCAATAGCCGCGCATGCCCTTCATGCGCCGCGAATGCCCCGAATGGTAGCCGATATGCCCGGCCCGATATTCATCGTGCGTCAGCCGGGCATTGCGCTTCAGGAACGCGAAAACCTTGAACATGGCCATGTCTCCCCGGCGCGGATCATTCCACATCGCGCGCAGGGAGGCGAGGGGGAACTACCCTTCGAACGAGATCACCGGAGGTTAACGCCGGCCCTCCAGATAGTCGTTCAGCACCTCGTGCCAGCGGCGCACGCGCACCTCCTGGCTCGACAGATAGGCGTCCTCGTAGCCCTGCGAGCGCCAGCCGCGCTGCTGGCCCTCGGCCAGGCTCAGGTCCTGGAACACGATCTGGCCATGCATCTCCGGCACGCCGCGGCCGCGGTCGAACGCCCGGCGCTCATAGGCCGCGTCCTCGACCGTGCGCGGGCCGTGCATGGTCTCGACATTGGTGACGCCCTCGACCGGGAACACCATGTGCCACAGGTCGAAGGTGCACTTCTCGGGATTGTCCGGGTGCGGCTCGGTGCGGAAGAAGATCACGTCGTCGGGCAGCACCGACAGGGTCACGTTGGGGAACACCACGTTGTGCGGGCTGTCGACCAGTTCGCCGCCCTCCAGATTCTCGTAGTGCAGATAGCCCTTTTCGCGCCACAGCCGCTTCTTGGCCTCGATCAGGTCCAAGTAGCCCTGCGTGACCTTTTCCTCGTAACTGGCGTATTTCGACGGATCGATCCCCCACGGCGTCAGGAAGGCGTCGAACGGCGCGGGCTCGCCATCGGGCGGTACGTCGCGCAGCGACGGACGGCCGGGCTGGACGATGCGGCCATGGCCCATGGGGAACATCTCGAACACCGAGGTCCAGTGGTCCTGGTCGATCCAGGCCGGCACCTGCGGATGGGCGGTGCGGGTGTGGTACGACTCCGAGAAGTTCTCGCTGGCGAACTTCCAGTTGCACTCCATCTCGATGGTCAGGTTGGTGACCCGCACCAGCTTGTCCCACGGCCAGTTCTTGTAGAGCTCGGGGATCGGCGCCAGGTACTCCAGCAGCGGGATCGCGTTGGGGTCCATGCTGTACCAGATGAAGCCGCCCCAGATGTCGCACTGCAGCTCCTTCAGCCGCAGCGTGCCGACCGGGTTGCCCTGCGGGAACGTCTCCGGATCGGGCGCGTCCAGCAGCAGGCCGTCCTTGCTCCACACCCAGCCATGATAGGGGCAGGTGAAGGCGTCCTGGCAGCCGTCCTCCCACACCAGCCTTTGGCCGCGATGCTTGCAGGCGTTGTAGAAGGCGCGGATCGAGCCGTCGTCCTGCAGCACGCAGATCACCGACTCGTGCATGAAGTCGTGGATCACGTAGTCGCCCGGCTCCTGCAGCTGGCTGGTGCGGCCGGCCACGTGCCAGATGCGCTTCCACATGTGGTCCCATTCCTTCTGGGCGAACTCCTTCGACCAGAACCGGTCGCCGGTGATTGGATCGCCGCGCACGTTGCGGACGTCGCCGCCGTCGAGCGCCATCGGATGAACGGTCGGAAGGCCCATGAGCTTGCTCCATTGTGCTGGACAGGCGCCGCAGCCGCTGCCGCGCGCCAAAACTGACAATTATGTTAGTTTAGGATCGGGCGTTCGGCAATGGCGGTGATTCCGGAAGGATTCCGCCGCCGAAATCGATCAGTAGCGCGCCATGCCCGGCTCGACGGCCTGGGCCCAGGCGTCGATGCCGCCCTTGAGGTTGATGGCGTCGTAACCGTTCTGGCGCAGGAAGTTCATGACCATGCGGCTGCGGCCGCCATGGTGGCACATGACCACGATCGTGCCGTCCTTGGGCAGCTCGCCAAGACGCTGCTGCACCTGTTGCATGGGAATGTCGACCGAACCGGCGACCTTGCAGATGGCCAGTTCGTGCGGCTCGCGCACGTCGAGCAGGGTATGGCTCTCGCCCTTGTCGCGCATGTCCTTCAGCTTCAGCACGTCGATTTCCATGGCCTTCTCCGTTTCATCCAACGTAAGCCGGACCATAGCCAAGCGCGGCGCGCCCGCATAGGCTTGACGGGTGGAAGTGGACGGGAGGCCATTTCGCATGGACCGCTTCGACTACATCGTCATCGGCGCCGGATCGGCGGGCTGCGTGCTCGCCAACCGGCTGACCGGGGATGGCCGTTCGACGGTGCTGCTGCTCGAAGCCGGCGGGCGCGACGATTCGCTGCTGGTGCGCATGCCGGCGGGCGCCGGCCAGCTGATCAAGCGGAAGGGGCCTTACAACTGGGGTTTCTGGACCGAGCCGGAGCCGCGCCTCGGCGGGCGGCGGCTGTGGTGGCCGCGCGGGCGCGGCTGGGGCGGATCGTCGTCGATCAACGGCATGATCTATGTGCGCGGCCACGCCCGCGACTACGACCACTGGCGCCAACTCGGCCTGCGCGGCTGGTCCTATGCCGAGGTGCTGCCCTACTTCAAACGCTCCGAGGCCATGGAAGGCGGCGGCGACGCGTGGCATGGCAGCGACGGACCGCTGCATATTTCCCGCGCCGCCTCGCCCAACCCGATCTTCAGCGGTTTCATTGAAGCGGGCGCGCAGGCCGGACATCCGGTGACCGAGGACTTCAACGGCGCCAGCCAGGAAGGCTTCGGACCCTACCAGCTCAACATCCATGGCGGCCGCCGCTGGAGCGCGTCGGCGGCGTTCCTGCGGCCGATCCTCGGCAAGCGGCCCAACCTCGCCGCCGAGACCGGCGCGCGCACCACACGGATTTTGATCGAGAATGGCCGCGCGGTCGGCGCCGAGTACGCGCAGGGCAAGACGCGGCGCGTCGTCCGCGCCGAGCGCGAGGTGCTGCTCTGCGCCGGTGCGGTGCAGTCGCCGCAGATCCTGATGCTGTCGGGCATTGGCGATCCCGGCGCGCTGGCGGACGCCGGCGTGCCGGCGGTCCATCCGCTGGTCGGCGTGGGGAAGAACCTGCAGGACCATCTCGACGTGATCCCGGCATGGGAATGCACCCGGCCGATCACCGCCTTCACCGCCAATCGCGGTTTCAACCGCCTGAGGACCGGCCTGAACTATGTGGTGCGCGGGCAGGGGCCGGGCCGATCGAATTTCCTCGAGGCGGGCGCGTTCCTGAAGTCGCGGCCGGAGCTGGAGCTGCCCGACCTGCAGCTGCACCTGGTGCTGGCGCTGATGCGGGACCACGGCAAGGTGCCCATGGACCGCGACGGCTTCTCGGTGCATGTCTGCCAGCTGCGTCCGGAAAGCCGGGGCAGGGTCGGCCTGCGCTCGGCCGACCCGTTCGACGACCCGGCGATCTTCGGCAACTACCTCGACAGCGAGAGTGATCGGCGCTCGCTGCGCGACGGCATCCGCATCGTCCGCGAGGTGATCCGGCAATCCGCGCTCGACGGCATTCGCGGGCCGGAGATCGACCCCGGCGCGGCCGTACAGTCCGACGCCGAGCTCGACGACTGGATCACCCGCACCGCCGAGACCATCTACCATCCGGTCGGCACCTGCCGCATGGGCCTCGCCGGCGATCCGATGGCGGTGGTCGACGACACGCTGAGGGTGATCGGGCTGCAGGGGCTGCGCGTGGTCGATGCCTCGGTGATGCCGACCCTGATCGGCGGCAACACCAACGCGCCCACCATCATGATCGCCGAGAAGGCCGCCGACATGATCCTGGGACGCGCGCCGCCGGCGCCCGAGGAGGTTTTCGAGCCCGAGGCCGTGCCGGCATGAGCGTCGACCTGCTGGTCATCGGCGCCGGCCCGTTCGGCCTTTCGCTCGCCGCGCATGCGCGCAACCGGGGACTGTCGGTTTCGGTGCTGGGCAAGCCCATGGCGTTCTGGCGCGAGAACATGCCCAGCGGCATGACGCTGCGCTCGGCCAGCGACTGGCACCTGGACGCGGACGGCATTCTGACGATCGAGGCGTTCCTCGCCGAACGGGGTCAGACGCCCGCCGATGTGGAGCCGCTGTCGCGCGACTTCTACCTGGATTACGCCGAATGGTTCCGGCAGAAGTCGGGGATCGAGCCGCTTCCCGGTATGGTGCGCGGGTTGTCGGTGGAGAAGGACGGTTTCGTCGCCATCAACGACAATCTGACCTTTGTCGAGGCGCGCAACGTCGCCGTGGCCGTCGGCTTCGGCAATTTCGCCAACGTCCCGTCCGAACTGGGCCGGATGCTGCCTCCCAGTCGCTGGTCGCATACGGCGGCGCCCGGCGACCTGGCGCGGTTCAGCGGCAAGCGGGTGCTGATCGTCGGCGGCCGCCAGAGCGCGTTCGAATGGGCGGCGCTCCTGGCGGAGGAGGGGGCGGCGCATGTCCATGTGTCGCACCGGCACGACTCGCCGGCCTTCGCGGCCTCGGACTGGTCCTGGGTGAACCCGCTGGTCGACGCCATGGCGGATGATCCGGGCTGGTTCCGGCGGCTGCCGAAGAACGAACAGGACGCGCTGGCGAAGCGACTGTGGATCGAAGGCCGGTCCAAGGTCGAGCCATGGCTGGAGACGCGGGTGCTGCGGCCAGGCGTCAGCCTGTGGCCGCGCACCAATGTGGTGTCGGGCGCGGAAACCGAAGACGGCCTCGCCGTGACGCTCGACGACGGAACGGTGCTCGTCGTCGATCATGTGATCCTGGCGACCGGCTACCGGGTGCGGCTGCCGCGCGTGCCTTTCCTGTCCGAGCTGCAGTGGCGGATCGAGGCCGAGGACGGCTATCCGGTGCTGGACGAGCATTTCCAGACCAGCATTCCCGGCCTCTTCATCACCTCCATGCCGGCGACGCGGGATTTCGGGCCGTTCTTCGCCTTCACCATCTCGGTGCGCACCTCGGCGCGGCTGATCGCGCAGGCGATCGCTGGACGCTGAATTCCGACCATTTGTTCAGTTGACCGCCCGTGCGGGGAACGGGCATGGTCTCGCCACGGCAACGGAGGAGGCATCAATGTCGGAAGACCGCTGGAAAGCCATCGAGGACCGCCTCGCGCTCGAGGACGTGCTGAAGGCCTATTGCGCCGCCGTCGACTCGCTGTCGGACATGGACGGGCTGCTGGCCTGCTTCACCGAGGACGCGGTGCTCGATCTGGGCGGCATCCATCTGCCGCGCTTCGACGGTCATGCGGGCATAAGGCAGTTCTTCGGCCAGGTCTTCGCCGACATGACCCATCACGCCCACTTCATCAGCAACTTCACCGTCGAGCGCAAGACCCCGGACACGGCCTATTGCACCGCCTATGTGATGGGCATGGGCGTGGCGCGAGACGGCCAGAGCGTGCTGGTCTACGTCAAGTACTTCCTCGACTACGTGCGCACGCCGTCGGGCTGGAAGATGAACCGGTTCGCCGAAAGCGGCCTGATGCCGCTGCCCGAGTCGCTCACCGGCATCCACGGCCGCGACTGACTACTTCCCCGTCATCCGCGCCACCACCGGCGCGAAGCCGTCGACGCAGCGGTCGAGAATGCTGACATAGGAGAAGCCGTATAGCTCTCGGCGGCGCTCGATCTCCTCGCAGATGTAATCGACCGAGCCGACCAGCGCGTGCGGGAAGTTCAGGAAGGCTTCCGTGTCCATCTCCAGTTCGCGGGCCATGGCCTCGGCGACCTGCTTCTGGTTGTCGGTGACCGCGCCGTAATAGATGCCGATCTCGATCTCGATGTCGTCGAACCGGGCGCCGGCGCCCTCGCGGATCCAGTTGATCTTGGCCATGGTGCCGTCGGCGCCCGAATAGGCGGCGATGTTGGACGAATCCATCTTGCCCGCCTTGTTGTTGAAGTTGAGGCTGGCGATGTCCGCCTCGCGGCCGGCAAGGCGCAGCACCCGCGGCGAGCCGCCGCCGATCATGATCGGCACCTTGCCGCGCGGCCGCGGCGTGCCCTCGAAGCCGACGGCGCGAACCTGCTTGCCCTCCACGTTCATGACTCCGCCGGCGCGGTGCGCCTTGGCGACCTGGATGGTTTCCTCCAGCCGGTCGATACGGCGGCCGATGGGGTCGTAGGGCACGCCCATCGCCTCGTACTCGCCCTCGATCCACCCGGCGCCGAGGCCGAGCTCGAGACGGCCGTTCGACAGGAAGTCGATGGTCATCGCCTCCTTCACCAGCACCGCGGCGGGCCGGTAGCTGCTGCAGAACACGCGGCAGCCGACCTTAAGCGTCGTCGTCGCCTCGGCAGCCATGGCCATGGCCGGGATCGCGGCCAGATCCTGGGGAGGATGACCCCATGTCGCGGGACCGGGCCCGAGATAGTGGTCGGCGAGGTGGAACGCCGAGAAGCCTTCGGCCTCGGCGCTCGTCACCTTGCGGCGCCAGTCCTCCGGCGTCTCCGCGTCGTAGGCCTGCCAGGAAAAACGAAACGGCTTCTTGCGCATGGTCGGACACTCCCCGGTTTTTGCGACGTGCGTTGCATAGCGCTACAACATAGTAAGTGATTATTCTATACTTACCGCAGGCCGCGTTTGCGGCGAACGGAACGGGGAACACGGTCATGGTCGCGATCACACGGGTCAAGCAGAGCGTCATCACGCCGGCGGAGAAGGCGCCGGAGCCCAATCTCGGCTCGGAGCTGATCCCAAAGGAGCGCTACACCTCCAGGGAGTTCATGGACCTGGAGTGGGAGAAGCTGTGGACCAAGGTGTGGCTGGTCGGCTGCCGCGAGGACGAGATCCCCGAGCCCGGCGACTACATCACCACCGACATCGGCACCGAGTCGCTGCTGATCGTTCGCGGCGAGGACGGCAAGGCGCGGACCTTCTTCAACGTCTGCAACCACCGCGGCAACCAGGTGAAGTTCGACCATTGCGGCAACTCGCGCACCTTGCAGTGCGCGTACCACTTCTGGGAATACGACCTGACCGGCCGCCTGATCAACGTGCCGGACGAGCAGGATTTCAGCCAGGGCTGCCCCAGGGACCAGCTGTCGCTGAAGACCATCCGCACCGGCGTGTGGGGCGGCTGGGTGTGGTTCAGCCTCGATCCCGACGGCGAGTCCCTCGAGGAGTTCCTCGGCATCATCCCGCACCATCTGGGGCCGTACCACTTCGACCGCATGGCCATGGTGATGAACGTCACCGTCGAATCCGACTGCAACTGGAAGACGTCGGTGGACGCGTTCAACGAGGTCTACCACGTCCAGTGCATCCATCCGGAACTGTCCTACACCATCGACGACGTCGACGTGCAGATCGACCTCTACGACAAGCACAACCGCTATCTGGTGCCCTATCACACCTACAGCCCGCGCCTCGGCTACGAGCCGCACGAGGTGCCGGAGATCCTGTCGAACCAGCTCAAGGCGGTCGGCATGAACCCGGACGAGTACATCGGCAAGGTCGGCGAGATCCGCGACGCCATGCAGGCCTACAAGCGCCGCACCCAGAAGGAGCGGGGAGTCGACTATTCCGAGCTGAACGACGACCAGCTCACCGACAACTACCACTACATGATCTTCCCCAACCTGACGCTGAACATCTTCTCCGACCGGATGATGCTGTTCCGCCAGCGGCCGCACGAGACCGACCCGAACAAGATGTATTACGACGTCACCGTCCACGTCCGGGTGCCCGACAACCAGCCGCGCCCGCCCATGCCCGACCACGAGCACGTGGCGTTCGGCGAGCGCTCGCTGGGCCTGGTGCTGGACCAGGACGCGGTCAACCTGCCGCATGTGCAGAAGGGCATGAACTCGGCGGCGTTCAAGGGACTCTGGATCTCCAGCCAGGAGCGCCGCATCCGCCACATGCACCATACGCTGATGAAGTACATCGATGCCTGATCCGCTGCGGATTCAGCTTGCGCCGCGGTGCGGGACACGGTGCAGTTACCGCGAGGTAATGGACGAGGCCATATGAGCAAGCCGACCACACTCCAGCGCACCGCCGAGGACGACATCGAGGCGCCCGCCCGCCGCAAGCGCCGCAAGCGGATGGCCGCGCCCGAGCGGCGCGAGCAGATCCTCAAGGCGGCCCAGCGGGTGTTCATCCGCAGCGGCCTCAGCGGCTCGCGCACCCGCGAGCTGGCGCAGGAGGCGGGCGTCAACGAGGCGACCCTGTTCACCCACTTCAAGACCAAGGAGGAGCTGTTCGACGCCGCCGTCGTCGAGCCGCTCGAGCGCCTGGTCGAGAAGGAGATGAGCATCGACACCAGCTACCGCCGGGCGACATCGCAGGAGGAGCAGCAGCGGCTCAACAAGGAAGCGCACCGGCGGCTGCTCGACACTATTCGGGAAATCTACCCGCTGCTGGTGACCGCGCTGTTCTCGGACAGCGATCGCGGGCGCCAGTTCTACCGCAACCATCTTCACCCGTGGTTCCAGTCGCTGGTCCCCAGCATCCGGGAATCCTATGGCGGCCGGCGCCGCAACAAGAACCTCGATCCGCAGTTTCTGCAGCTCATCGGCGTCGGCGCCTATCTGGCGCTGGTGATGGACCACAATTTCCGGGATCTCGACATCGACCCGGACAAGATGATCCGCAACGTCTCCACCCTGTTCGCCTCGGGAGCCTACGAACCGTAGGCTACCAGACCTGCTCCAGCCGGTCGGCCTCGATGGCGCCGTCCAGCAGTTCGACCACTTTCGCCGCGGCCTTGGCGCGATGCTCTGAATTCATGTGCGCCTCGTGCGCTGCCTGGTCGGCATAGACCTCGACGGCGACGAAGACCTGCGGGTCCTTCGTCCGGTAGGCCCGGTAGAACACGTTGCCGGGCTCCACCGCTTCCACATTGGCGGCGACGCCGCTCACCATGTCCTCGAACGCCTTCGCCATGCCGTCCCTGGCGCGCACCCGTGCGATCACCGCGATCATCTTTCCCATGGCCTGCCTCTCTCCAGAATAATGGCCTCAGATCGGTGTGCGGAAGCCCTGGTAGCGGCGCACCGGCCACAGGAAGTCGTACCGCGTCTTCTCGAAGAACCACTTGCCGTCGACCTTGCGGTAGACGTCGTCATGCACGCCGATGACGCTGATGCAGTCGCCGATCTCCTTCTCGGTGGTGTGCAGCGACATGGCATAATAGCGGCCGTTGGCCGTTTCCGGCCCGGTGATGCGGATGAACGGGTTGGTGGCGATGTGCAGGTGGGCGAACGGAAGGTCGGCGTCCTTGTAGACCCGGGTCCAGTTCTCGAACATCTGGTCGTGGCCGCTCCAGTAGCCGCCCATGTGCTCGGGCCACTCGGCGACGCCGTCGGGCAGGAACAGGTCGACCATCTTCCTGATCTCGCCGCTGTCCAGGTACAGCGCGTAAAGATGGCGAAGGTTCTTGATCTCCTCGATCTCGAGCAATTCCTCGATGGTCATGCGGCTCTCCCGTTCCGTGATTCCCCGCGGAACAGGGTGTTAGATCGATCGACCAATTTCAATGGATATCGCTGATCGGTGTCGAGATGGCGCGCTCAAACCTTCCTGATTCCGAGGTGCTCGGCCAATGTGCCGGCGGTTATGATACTGGTGATGCCATGGCGCTGCAGCGCGAGCAGGTCGTTCTTGTCGCCGGTTACGAGCCACTCGGCGCGGCCGGCTTCGCACAGCCCTGGAAGCAAGTCATCGTGAGGGTCGGGCGAGCGCCGGACATGCGGCAAGGTGGCGGGCATTTCCGCGACCAGCATGATCTGGTTGACGAGGCGTCCGGCTTCCGCGGGACGGATCAGTTCGCGGATCTTCTCGCGCCGTGAAACATCGCGGATTTCATCGATCTGCAGTAGGTGGCTGATCAGTACGAAGCGGCGATCCAGCCAAGCCTCGATCAGCCGGGCTGGAATGCCAGCTCCGGATATGAGGCCGCTCAACAGAACGTTGGTGTCGAGGATGACCCGCACCCGTCAGCGCGGCTCTTGCGCCTGGAGGGAGTGGCGCATCTCATTCAGTTCCTCGTCGACAAGCCGTTCCACTTCCTCCGGATCGGCATTCGCGTTGCGCGCCTGGATGTCGCGGACGATCTCCCGAAGCACTTCGCGGTTCACCGCCTCTTCGACGAAGCGGGAAAGGTCGCCTTCTTGCCGCCTCGGCTGGCGAGCAGCGTACGCAGGGCGATATCCGTTTCCCGTGATACTTTCAGGCTCCAACGGGTGATCTGGTTCATTGGGCGCCTATGTGCTTGTGTGTCTAGCCACATAGATATATGGATTTTCGGCACTCGTCACAAGGCTGGCACGCCCGCGCGCTGCGGATCGATCAGGGCTTCGCCAGCTCGCGGAAGCCGGCGCCGAAGAAGCGCACCATGCGCTCGACCACCTGGCCCAGATCCTTGGCGGTGAAGGCGCCCTGCGAGACGCGTTCGGCGAGGGTGCTTTGCAGCAGGATGTTGGCGAACGCTGCCTCGAGGAACACGATGGACCAGAATACGTCGTTCCGGTCGGCGTCGGGAAACAGCAGCAGGAACTCGTTGGTATAGCGGTCCATGGTCGGCTGGTAGCTCTCGACGAAGGGCGCGATGAAAGCCGCGTCCTGGTGCTGGTGCGAGGCGCGGGACAGCAGTTGGATGTAGTCGCGCCAGCCTTCGCCGCCATTGATGTAGCGGTCGAAGATCGGGGCGAGCAGGGCGCGGATGACGTCTTCCACGGAAACCGGATGCTTTTCCTGCTCGGCCAGCAGCGCATCGAGCGAGGCGGCGATGGCGCTGGCGTGCTCGTCGGCGCGCCGGGCGACCACCTGGCGGAACAGGTCTTCCTTCGGCCCGAAGTGATAGTTCACCAGGCTCATCTGCACCTTCGCCTCCTTGGCGATGTCGCGCAGGGAGGCGCCGTAGAACCCGCGCCGCGAGAACAGCTTCTCGGCGGCGTCGAGAATCCGGTCGGGTGATGATTGCCTGTGTCTTGCTGTCGCCATGGTGGGAATCGCTGGTGCCTCGTCCGGCTGGGCCGACAGTTCCTTTTAGCAGCATCGTCCGGGCGTTCCGCAAGAATTTCCGGCGTTTCCCTGCCGGCAGACCTGGGGCGTTGCGTCCCGTGCGCGCGCCGTCTAGCATTGATCGACCGAACAATGCAGACGCTTATAACGGGGAGAGCGCATGGGACGTCTCGAAGGCAAGGTCGCGATCATCATCGGCGCGGCGGGCGAAGGCAACATGGGCCAGGCGATCGCGCGCCGGTTCCGCGACGAAGGCGCACAGGTGGTGGTCACCAGCCGCCGCGGCGCCGAGCTGGAGGCATTCGCGAAGGAGATCGGCGGCGTCTCGACTGTCTGCGACCTGACCAGGAAGGCCGACGTATTCGCCCTGGCCGACTTCACCAGGAAGAAGTTCGGCAAGATCGACATCGCCATCAACTCGACGGGTATCGCCGTCGGCGGCCCGTTCGAGGAGTTCAGCGAGGAGGACCTCGACAAGCTGATCGCGCTGCAGTTCAAGGGCTCTTTCTTCTTCCTGCAGGCCATGGTCGGCGCCATGGGCGAAGGCGGCTCGATCATCCAGATCAGCTCGGCCACCGCCCAGCGTACCGGCACCGTGCGCGGCTACGAGGCCTATGTGGGCACCAAGGCCGGCATCGACCACGTGGTGCGCGCCGTGGCGAACTTCTATGGCCGCAAGGGCATCCGGGTGAACACCATCTCGGCCGGACACACCGACACGCCGATGCAGAAGGTGCCGCTGCAGGACTGGCGCAAGGCCGCCTATGCCGATGCGACGCCGCTGGGCCGCTACGGCACCTGCGACGACGTCGCGGCCGCGGCGGTCTGGCTCGCGAGCGACGAATGCTTTATGACCGGCGAGGCGTTGCAGGTGAATGGCGGCTTGACGCTGAGGCGAAATCCATTGCCCGAGGACATCGAGCGCTACGAGCGGGAATGGGGCAAGAGCATTCCGATCCGGAAAATGCCATAAGCAGGCGTCCAGCTTTTTGACCACTCGGTCAATCCGCTGTTGACGGACCTTGTTGGTAAGTGCATCATTAGGACGGATGAACAACCAATAAAAATTTCCCCAAATCCGGGGAAAGGGGAGCCAGGCACTCTGGCAATCGGCTGGAACAGGCACGGAGCGCCGAACCGCGAAGACGGGCGCGCTCGCGGGCCGCTATCATGGGAGGAACCCGATGAGATGGTTTACTGACCGCCCGGCATCGCGGCGCGTCGCTTGGCGTGCGCTCCAGGGCGCCGCTGTGCTGGCTATCGCCGGCATGCCGTTCGCCGCGAACGCGGCGATCGAGGAAATCCGCGTCGAGGCGCGCGGCGAGGAAGAATCGGTTCGCGACATTCCGGTAGCGATCACCGCCCTCGATGCCAAGAAGCTGCAGCAGTACTCGATGCAGACCCTGGGCGACGTGGCGGCGCAGACGCCCTCGCTCGAAATCCTGCGCATCCTCAGCGGCACCGGCACTTCGATCAGCATCCGCGGCGTGTCGTCGTCCGCCGGTTCGCTGGGTATCGAGCAGTCGGTCGCCGTCATCATCGACGGCGCCTACTACCCGCAGGGCCGCGTGATCAACGAGGGCCTGTTCGACACCAGCCAGGTGGCGATCCTCAAGGGTCCCCAGGCCCTCTACTTCGGCAAGAACGCCACCGCGGGCGTGGTGTCGATCACCACCAACGATCCCGGCAACGAGTTCGAGGCCATGGCGCGCGTGGGCTACGAGGCCCGCGCCGACCAGCTCGACGGTGAGGCGATGATCTCGGTCCCGGTCAACGACAAGTGGGGCTTCCGTATCGCCGCCCAGGGCACCAAGATGTGGGGCGGCTACTTCGAGAACACCGCGCCCGACACCACCTACACCACCCGCGACGTGGCGAACGGCAACGCCCCGACTGTGCACTTCAATCCGGCGCCCACCGACAAGAAGCTGCCGGGCGAGGAGTCGTGGAAGACCCGCCTCACCCTGAAGGCGACCCCCACCGACAACCTGACGCTGCGGCTGAAGACGTCCTACGCGGACGTTCTGACCAACGCGCCCGGCCTGTTCGAGCTGGTGTCGTGCCCGACGCTGAATGGCCAGCCGCACCGCGCCACGGGCGCCGCGCCCAACCAGATGCCGGTTCCCGCCGGCGTCGGCGAGTGCAACAAGGACTGGAAGACCGGCTTCAACAACGAGCCGCCGGACATTGCCGCCACCGGTGGCGGCCCCAACCCGGACAGCCCCGGCCTGAACCGTTTCGGCAACGGCCAGCTCGGCGAGATGTACAAGTCGTTCATCATCTCCGGCGACGTCGATTGGGACATGGACTGGGCGGACCTCAAGCTGGTGCTGAACTATCACCGTCAGAAGAACGCGTGGGTCGGCGATAACGACGGCGGTGCCGATACCTCGACCTTCGCCCAGGAATTCAACACCTTCAGCAACTACTCGGCCGAAGCCCGCATGGCCACCAAGTTCGATGGCCCCGTCAACGCGGTGTTCGGCTTCTACTACCAGCAGACCCACCGCTACTTCGAGCAAAGCGTGCACTTCGCCGGCGCCGAGAACTCCGCCGCGCCTGCCTATGAGCGCTACACCGCCTACGACAAGTATTCGGAAACGGACGGTGAGACGGTGTCGCCCTACGCCGAACTGAAGTGGGCCATCACCGACCAGTGGACGCTGACCGGTGGCGCCCGCTACATCTGGGAGACCAAGGATTCCTACTTCATCCAGCCTTACGTCAATCCCAACTTCGCGGGCTTGTTCGTCGAGGATCGCACTCTCGCGGTGAAGCAGAAGTTCGATGACATCATCCCGGAAGCGACGCTGACCTGGAAGCCCAACCGAGACCTCACGATCTTCGTGGCCTATAAGCAGGGCTACAAGTCGGGCGGCTTCGACAACGGCACCATCGACAGCACGCTCAACGTCAGCCCGCTCGACGACATCACCTTCGACCCGGAAAGTGTGGAAGGCTTCGAAGGCGGCATCAAGGCGCTGCTGGCCGGCGGCACCGTCAGCCTCGAGCTCGACGCCTTCATGTACAAGTATAACGATCTGCAGCTGAACTTCTTCAATGCGCCGATCTTCGCCTATCAGACCCTGAACGGCGACATGCGCACCACGGGCGGCGAACTGCAGGTCACCTGGGCGCCGGAGAGCGTCGAAGGTCTCCAGCTGAACGGCTCGCTGGCCTACAACGATTCCCACTACACCCGCTTCCTTGCGCCGTGCTCCGGCGGACAGTCCATCGCCGAAGGCTGCGATGTGGATCTCAATCTGCCGCTGAAGAAACAGGACCTGGCAGGCGCTCCCCGCAACCTGGCGCCGAAGTGGGCGGGCAACATCGGCTTCGACTATGAGTCGCCGTTCGGCAATGGCTTCGTGTGGGGCCTGTCGGGCAATGTGAAGTTCAAGTCCAGCTACTCGCTGAGCGAGTTCATCCCCGATGCCCGTCAGAAGGGCTACGCCCAGCTCGATGCGGCGCTGCGCGTCGGCACCGAGGATGGCCGTTGGACCTTCTCGGTCATCGGCAAGAACCTGACCAACGAGTACGTGCTGGTCGGCGTCCGAGACGCCGCGGGCACCGGCGGCAACACCGGCACGGCCAACGCCTTCCGTTCGGACCTGACCGGCTACTCGCTGCCGCCGCGCACGGTCAAGTTCGAGCTGACCTACCGCTACTGAGGGCGCGCCGCCCGGTCCGCCGTTCGGACCGGGCGGCTTCCCCTCCGGAAGTTCTGCGTCCCTTTTCCACTCCCCAGGGGCGCTCTTGCGGCGCCGGCGGCAGGCAGCCTCCGGCGCCTTTTTTTGGGCCGAGCGAGGCGACATGGCGCGCAGGCGAGGGGCGATATCCGACGAGACCGCGACCACGCGGGCGAGGCTGCTCGATGCCGCCGAAAGGCTGTTCGCGGCGCGCGGCTTCGACGCCACCACCACCCGCGAGATCGCCCGCGAGGCCGACGTGCCGCTGGGCCTGATGAGCTACCATTTCGGCACCAAGGACGACCTCTATGCCGAGGTCATCGGCCGCCGCGCCGAGCAGCATGTGGCCGACATCATGGCCGCCATGACGGCGGTGAAGCAGCGCGCCGCCGGCGGCGAGGTCGATCTGCGCGCGCTGGTGGAAGCGTTCTTCCGTCCCATCGCCGAAAAGGCCCTCCATGGCGGTCCTGGATGGCGCGCCTATATCCGCCTGCTGTCGCGCACGGCAAACGAATCGCCCTCCCACCCGCACGTTGCGGCGTTCCGCAGGATTTACAATCCGGTGCCGCTGGAATTTATCCGGCTGCTCAGGGAGCGCTTTCCTGCGGCCAGGCCCGAGAACATCTACTGGGCGCATTACGTGATGACCTCGTCGATCATCCACATGCTGGTGCAGACCGAAACCCTCGAGCAGCTTTCGGGCGGCCTGTGCAGTTCCTCGGACCTGGACACGGTGGCCGAGAAAATGGCGCTGCTGTTCGAGGCCGGCATCGAAAGGCTGGCGCGGATTTGAGCCGCCGCTGGCCAAAAAAAGCAGTTGCATTGGTCAAATGAACAATTAGACTGTCCGGGCTCAGGAACCCAGCGAGGAAATCATGTCCACGACGCTCAACAGGGCCATTTCCGGCGGCGCCAACCGCATCGAGCCGGAAGAGGTGCGCATCACCGGCGACCGCTACACCTCGCGCGAATTCATGGAGCTCGAGCTGGACTACATGTGGGCGCGGGTCTGGAACATCGGCGGCCGCTCGATGGAAATTCCCGAGGCCGGCGACTACGTCGTCCACCAGCTCGGCCGCGATTCGATCCTGATGGTTCGCCAGGAGGACGGCTCGATCCGCGCCTTCCACAATGTCTGCCCGCACCGCGGCAATCGCCTGGTCAACAACCGCGAGGGCTCCGTGGACGCATTTACCTGCGGCTATCACGGCTGGACCTTCGCCCATGACGGCACCCTGATCGTGGTGCAGGACGAGGAGGATTTCCCGCAGGGCAATCCGTGCGGCAAGCTCGCCCTGTCGCAGATCCCGTGCGAGGACTACGCCGGCTTCATCTGGTACAACATGGACGAGCACGCGCCGTCGCTGGAAAGCTTCCTCGGCCCGATCAAGACCTACTTCGACACCCACCAGCTCGAGAACATGACCCGCACCTTCTACCGGGTCACCGAAGTGGCGTTCAACTGGAAGGCCCTGCACGACAATTTCTGCGAGTCCTACCATCTGCCGACCGCCCATCCGCAGCTCGCCGACTACTATGACGACGACTACCAGAACACCACCTTCGAGTTGTTCGACGGTCATCACAGCCTGATGAAGATGAAGGGCTGCATGCCCTCTGTGCGCGGCAGCGACCCGGCGGTCATCAACGACACCCTGCGCGCCGAGATGGAGCTCTGGGGCCTCGATCCGAAGGAATTCGAGGGCCGCGCCCAGGACGTGCGCGGCGCCATGCAGCAGCACAAGCGCAGGATCGCCGGGGAGCGCGGCTTCTCCCACTGGCTGACCGTCGAGGACGACTGGCTGACCGACGCCTACCATTTCAACATGTTCCCCGGCACCTCGATCACCGTGTCGTCGATCGGCGCCTCGATGCAGCGCTGCGAGCCGCATCCGTGGGATCCGAACAAGAGCATCTACGAGCACTGGCACATGACCATCAAGCCGCTCAAGGACGGCATGGTCTCGAGCCCGGACGGCTGGGTGCCGTTCCGGCAGGCCGAGCGCGACGAGTTCCCCTACGGCACCAAGAGCGTCGGCTTCACCGCCGACCAGGACCTGCAGGTGGCGACCGGCCAGCAGCTCGGCTTCCAGTCGCGCGGCTTCAAGGGCGCGTATCTGTCGGGCCAGGAGAACCGCATCCAGCAGTTCCACAACGGCATCGACCGCTACATCGCCGAGGGCAAGGCGCAGAAGGAAGGCCGCTAGGCGGCGTCACGATCGGGCAGCGAACTAGCCGCGGCCGGTTCGGCCCGGGCGGAAGTTGCGCCTTGAAACGGGGAAGACTGCATGTCCGACGACCGCCGCGAGCGCGGGCTGACGCGCCTGCGCGAGTTGCTGGGCCCGAAGGCCCAGCCCGATTTCGATGATCCGCTGATCGCCATGGCGGTCGACCACGTCTTCGCCGACGTGTGGACCCGTCCGGGGCTCGAGCTGCGCGAGCGGTCGCTCATCACCTGCGCGGCGCTGGTCGCGCTGGGCAAGGAGCACGAGCTGCGCCTCCACCTTCGCGGCGCTCTCAATGTGGGGGTCAGCCCCGAGGCCGTCGAGGAAATGATGATCCACCTCGCCCACTATTCGGGATGGCCGACGGGCGTCACCGGCCTGAGGATCGCGCGCGAGGTGATCGCCGATTTCAACAAGCAGAAAACTGGAGAACGGGCATGACCGAATACACACTGATGTTCCGCATGCGCATCAACGAGGGCAAGACCGAGAAATTCCTTGGGATCATGCGCGAGATTACCGAGCACACCCGCAAGGAGCCGGGCAATCTGGTGTTCGAGCTGCGCGCCGACCCGCGCCAGTCCAATACCTTCATCGGCTTCCATTCCTACCGGGACAAGGCCGCCTTCGACGTCCACTACAACGCCGACTATCATCTGGGCAACGGCCCCGGCCTGCGCGAATGCATCGCCGAGATCGAGACCACCGAACTGGGCAGCGTCGGCTATTCGGCGGTGTTGATGAACGAAGCGGCGGCCTGATGTCATCGTTCTCGATGCTCCGGGCGACGGCCAGCCGCCGGTGAGCACGCTCCCTTACCCGAAATCGGGCTACGCCTGGTTCGTCGTCGGCGTGCTGGTGCTCGCCTCGCTGGTCAGCTTCGTCGACCGGCAGGTGATCGCATTGCTGGTCACGCCCATGAAGGCCGATCTCGGCATCACCGACACCCAGGTCGGCGCGCTGTCGTCGGCCTTCGCCCTGTTCTACGCGTTCGCGGGCCTGCCGCTCGCCTGGATGGCCGACCGGTTCAATCGGCGCTGGCTGATCTCGGCGGGCATCTTCCTGTGGAGTGTGATGACCTGCTGGTGCGGCCTGGCGCGCGGCTTCTGGACGCTGCTGGTGGCGCGCGTCGGCGTCGGCGTGGGCGAGGCGACACTGACCCCCGCCGCCCATTCGCTGATCGGCGACTATTTCCCGCGTGAGAAAATCCCGCTTGCCGTCGCCGTGTTCCAGCTCAGCGGCACCTTGGGCACCGGCATCGCCTTCACCGTCGGCGGGCTGATCGTCGCCTATATCGGCACCCTGCCGCCGGTGGACGCCGGCATGTTCGGAATACTCAAGCCCTGGCAGATGGTGTTCATCGCCGTCGGCGCGCCGGGCGCTCTCGTCATGCTGCTGATGCTGGTGGTCAAGGAGCCGCAGCGGCGCAGCGTGGTGAAGACCTATGCGGGCTCGGGCGGCGGCGCAGCGCCGCTGTTCGCCTTCTACCGGCGCAACTGGCGCACGCTGCTGGCGCACCACGTCGGCTACGGCGCGGTCGCGCTCGCCGGCTTCTCCTTCGTGTTCTGGACGCCGACCTTCCTCTACCGCATTCACGGGGTGCCGCTGGGCGAGGCGGGCATCTGGTACGGCCTCTACTTCCTCAGCTTCGCCACGGCGGGCACCTATTTCGGCGCCTGGATCGGCGGGCGGCTATACCGTCAGGGCAAGAAGGACTGGCCCATGCGCGGCAGCCTGATATGGGCCTGGCCCATGGTGCCGCTGGGGCTCGTCGCGCCGCTGGTGCCCTGGGAGTGGCTGGTCTGGGTGCTCTACGCGCCGCTGATGTTCTTCATCAACGTGCCGTTCGGCATGTCTTACGGCGCGCTGCCCGTGATCGTGCCCAACCGCCTGCGCGCCCAGGTGTCGGCGGTCTACCTGATGATGGGCTCGGCGATCGGCACCGGACTCGGCCCGATCCTCACCGGTGCGATCAGCGACAATCTGTTCCCCCAGGCCGACGGCGTGCGCTATTCGCTGATGCTGATGATGGGCGCCTGCGCGCCGATCTGGCTCGGCCTGCTGTGGTACGCGCGGCCGCACTACGCCAACAATCTGCGCGAGGCCGAGGAGCTGGAGCTGAACGCGGCGACCATTACCTAGCAGGCGAGCCGTTCGCACCGCGCAGGACCACGTTCCACAATTGAGTGCGCCGGCGCGGCGCATCGCTGCTAGTATCCGGCGGATTTGACGAGGACTGGTGGCAGGACAGCGACATTTGGCCAGGAAGCAGAAAGCAGATCCCGCCGACGATGCCGGCGCGGCAGGCGCCCAGAGCACCAAGGAGCGCATCATCGATGCCGCGGAAGTGCTGTTCTCGCAGCAGGGCTACGAGGGCACCACCACGCGCGCCATCGCCCTGAAGGCCGACGTGCCGCTGGGCCTGATGAGCTACTATTTCGGCACCAAGAGCGATCTCTATGGCGAGGTGATCATGCGCCGCTCGGCCGAGCACGCGGCCGACATCGCGGCGTCGGTGCAGGCGGTCGCGAGCCGCGGCGACGAGGCGACCATCGCCGACCTTGTCACCGCCTTCATCATGCCGGTCATGCGCCGCGCGCTCGACGGCGGTCCCGGATGGGCGGCCTATGTGAAGCTGCTGTCGCTGGCCGCCAACACGCCGGGCTCCGAGCCCCACGTCAAGACCTTCGCCCGCGAATACGCCAGGGTGGTCGAGGATTTCATCGCCCTGCTGCGCCAGAAGATGCCGGGCGCGTCCGAGGAGGACGTGTACTGGGGATTCTACATCCTCAATTCGGCGTTCATCCACGTGCTGGTGGAGAACCGCAGCATCGACCGGCTGTCCGGCGGCCGCTGCAAGGCGTCCGACCTGGAAACCGTCGCCGCCAAGATGGCGGTCCTGTTCGACGCGGGCATTTCCCGGCTGGCGAAGTCTTAGGCTCGGCTTATCGCTGGGGCAGCGTAGTGCGCAGCTGATTGAAGGCGGTCAGGAGGGTTTCGATCTTGGCCGCGATGTCCGCTTCGGCCGGGTCGGCCTTGAGTTCCTTTTTCGCCTGCTTCACCGTCTCCACCAGCGTCGTCATGGACTCGACGGCCTTCACCACGTCGCTCAGCCCCAGCTTCTTCGCGGTTGCCTGATTGGCCTTGGCGAGCTTTCCCACGTCCTCGCCGAGCGTCTTCAGGGTTGCGGCAATTTCCTTGATGCGCGCCACCGCATCGTCGATCGCGCTTGCATGCAGCGCAAAGGCCGCTTCGAGGGCGAGCTCGTCGAGGCGCTTGATCGCATCGGCCTCGTCCGGATCCGCGGGCTTGCTACGCTTGATGAAGCCTCGGAATCTGGCCGACGCCTGATCGATAGCCGCGTCGAGTGCCTCGTCGCCACGGCCCTTCGCCTGCTCGATGTCCTTGTTGGTTTTCGCGACGAGCGTTGCCAGCTCCTCCGTGCATTTCTCCAGTCCGATCAGGTCCGTCATAGCGCCCGCCATTGCTTGATGAGTTCACGAATTTCCGCTGTTGCGGCCTGCAGCGAGGCCACCGAGACGGGTGTTCGATTGTGTACCGCCGCGGCGAGTTTTTGGTGCGCCGCTGCCCAGTCGCCCAAGGCCGTGCGCGAGGCAGCGATCAGTTCCTGGCCCTTCTTCTCGCGCAGGGCGAGCACCGTTTCCGCCGCCTGTGCTTCGGCCAGCCTCGGCAAGGCCCGTTCCCGAAGCACGGCCAGTTCGTCGCTTCTCGCGCGCTTTGCCTTGCGGTCCGTGGGAGACAGAGCGGGATCTGAGAGGTCGTCCAGCACCCCCTTCTGTTCAGCGTCGATACGCTCGACAATCTCGTCCCAGTCGGTGAATCGATCGGAAGTGGTCACCGTCAGCCTGGAGATGGCTACGGCATGATGGTGCGTCCGTCCCGCCTGCCTCAGCAGCTCATCCACCAGGCTGGTGATTTTCGTGATCGTGGGGCCGACGGTATCGAGCGACTTTTCGAGGCTCTTGCTCGCCCGGACCTTGCTGAACTCGCCATAGATCGCCGCCACGGTGCCCGACACCGTCGACAAGGCGGCCTTGGCGCCTTCCGTCATGGGATCGCCGCTGACGGTATCGGCCAGCGTCTTGACTGCCGCCGCAACCTTCTGGGCGCTCTCGGCGCCTTCATTGCCGGCCCGGACAATTCCCTCGATCGATTCCGCGTATTGCACCATGGCGCCGAGCGAAACGCCTACGTCCTTCCACGACGTTTCGAACTCGCTGGCCTTGACGAGCAGGTTCGCCCTGATCTTCCCGATCGGCTCGGAATCCCCGTCCCGGGGCTGACCGGCAATCTTCAATTCGGTCGCGACGGCATCGCCGACGACGTTGACGCTCTGGCGCAATTCGATCGTCGCTGCGGTGTAGCCGCTGGTGTCGGGCAGGCTGGTGCACGCCGTCGTCATGCACGCGGCCGCGATCAGGAGCAGCCGAAGCGGATCAGATTTGAGTCTGATTGATTGTCTCAAAACGACATTCTCCCCTGCAGGCCGAGGTCCCGAGATACCTCTCGAAACACCCGACTGGCCGGCCCCGGAAAGATCATAAGCCCGGTGTTGATCGCGCTGCAAACGAAGGTTGTATCGGGTCGCAACCCGATCTCAGGCGCGGCGCCGGGCGGATCGTTTCACCGGCGAACCGATGTGATCGCCGGGTCGAATCCCTGGAGCACGATCAGCTCGGGCAGACACGACCTGAGCGGTAAATCATGCTCTATCTTTTTGAATCTGGAACAAAGGACGCCGGTCAGGTGATTCCACCTGACCGGCCTTCGCCCTAGGGCTGCTTTCCGTCCATGTAGTCGTGCAGCATCTCGTGGAACTGCTGCACCCGGTCCTCCTGGCCGGCCAGATAGGCGCGCCTGAAGCCGCGTGAATGGAACCCCAGCTGCTGTCCCGAACAGGCGTAGAGATCCTGGTCCGACACGCTGCCCATGCTGCCCTTGCCGAACTCGATCTCCTCGCGCTCGGCGACGCGGAACGGGAACACGCCGATCGGCGTGACCACGTCCCGCCCGTCATGGGTCGGGTGCGAGAAGCGCCAGTGCTCGAAGATGCATTTGTTGGGATCGGTCGGATGCGGCTCGGCCCGCTGGAAGCCCAGCATCATCGGCGACTGCATGGTCATCGTCGTGCCGGGGAAGATGTTGAAGTGGTGGGCGTCGGTGAGCTGGCCGGGCTCCATCTCCGCGTAATGCGCCAGGCCGCGCTGCGGACCCAGTTCGCGCTTGCGCTGCTGCAAGGCGCCGCGCACGTCGCGCGCCCGACCCTCGAAGTCGGCCGGATCCAGGTCCCACTCGCGCATCTCGTTGGCCAGTGTCTCGCTGATGCCGCCGGCGTCGCGCACGGAGGGCAGCGCGCCCTTCATCTTCATCAGGTTGTGGCCCTGCGGGTACATGATGAAATGCGTGTTGCGGTAGTCGTCGTCCACATAGCTGCCGATCTGCGGGTGCAAGGTCGGCAGGTGGTAGGACTCGCAGAAATTGTCGTGGATGCACTTGTAGTTGAACGGCGCTTCGGTGACCCGGTAGAACACCCGCGTCATGTCCTCGATGCGGTAGTTCTCCAGTTCGGCGACGACCGGGCCCAGGAACTCCTTCAGCGGCTTGCAGTCCGGGTCCATGTTGTACCAGATGAAGCCGGCCCAGACCTCGCACGGCATCTCCACCAGGTTGAGCTTGCCGCAGGGGTTGCCTTCGCGGAAATCCTCGGCGTCCTGCACGTTGACCAGCTCGCCGTCGCGCGCGAACTGCCAGCCGTGATAGACGCAGGTGAACAGGTCCGCGGCGCCGTCGCGTCCATAGACCAGGCGGTTGCCCCGGTGCTGGCAGACGTTGAAGAACGCCTTCACCGAACCGTCGTCCTGCCGGACCATCAGGATGGATTCCCGGCCCAGATTGTGGGTGACGTAGTCGCCCGGCTCCGGGATTTCTGAGGCGATGCCGCCCACGTTCCACACCTTGGCCCAGACCATGTCCATCTCGCGTTCCATGAACGCCACCGAGGTGTATTCCTCGCTGTGGATCAGGTCGCCGCGCAGCGCTGCCCCCAGCGTCCTGCCCAGCTGCTCCTCGGCGGTGTCGGTTACCTCGATGCCGTCCATGATCTGCTCCTCGTATCCCTGGTGCCAGCGCACATGACTTTATTCTAGGCGGACAGGCGGGCCCACGGCAAGTGTTCTTGGTCGATTGAACAAGAAGCCAGGCGCGTCGCTGGCGTTGTCGGCTGCCGGGTTTTGTCATGAATCGGAACATCCAGCTTGGCGGCGCATTCTAGTGAGCAGGCACATCGAAGGGGGATCGGATGGGCGTGTTCCAATTCATCGCCACCACGCGCCTGGCTCTCGCGGCGTTCCGTCATGCCAAGCCGATCGCCCGCAGGCTGTCGTTCCGGCTGATGGTGCTGTTTGCTTCCGCCTGCGTCACCATCGGCGCGATCGCCTCGCTGTTCTGGGCGTTGTACGAAGTGCTCTACCGGTTCGTCGGGCCGGGATGGAGCGCCATCGCCACGTCGGCCATCCTGTGGCTGGTCGCCTGGGCCATGTGGGAGTTTGCGTGGAACATGCCGATCAGGCCGTGTCCCCGGCATCGGCGTCATCCGCGCCGCCCGACACGCCGGCTTGGTTCTCGATCTCGGAATTGAGTTCGCCGCCGGCGATCAGCACGGCGATCGACATCCACATCCAGGTCATGAAGCCGATCAACGCGCCGAGCGACCCGTAGGTCCGGTCGAAGGAGCCGAAGTTCGCGGTATACCAGGAAAAGCCCACCGACAGTGCCGAGATCAGCAGCACGGTCACCGCGGTGCCCGGCGCCACCCATCGCCACTCGGCGTCGGGGCGGCTGGGCCCCCAGCGATAAAGGGCGGTCACGGCCGCGGCGATCAGCAGGAGCGCAAGGGCGTACACCGGTGCCGCCAGCAGCCACACCAGCGGCCCGCCGAAGCCCAGGTCGCCGATGATCACGGGGACGGCGACGATGGCGGCGATCAGGACCAGCAGGATCAGGATGCCCGCGGCGGTGAATGCGAGCGTGATCGCGGTCAGCTTGAAAAAGCCCCTCTGCTCGGACGTGTCGTAGGCGATGTTCATGGCTTCGAACACCGCCTTCATGCCCCGGTTCGAGCTCCACAGCGCGACCACCAGGGAGATCACGAACGCGAAGCCCAGCTTGCCCGACCTCTCGCCGGCCAGCCTCGAGACCTGATCGCGCACCACCTCGATGGCGCCGCCCGGCACGACGTAGTCGAGGTGCCTGAGGTGGCTGGCCGCCGCGGCGGTGTCGAAGAACAGGCCGTATACGGAAACCAGCGCCGACAGCGACGGTACGAGAGCCAGGATGGCGTAGTAGGTCACGCCGGCGGCGGCGAGCAGGACCCGGTCGTCCTGCAGTTCCGACCACAGCCGTTTCAGGATCGCCTTCCAGCCGTCGCGCCGGATTTCGGCCGGGGAGTCGACCCTGTCCTTGTTTTCCGCCATGTCCATCCGTCCACTCCGGCGACACGCGGTATCGCCTTCCTCGCTAACAGAGGGGATCGGACAAGGGTTCCCTGCCGGTCAGCGCTTCGCCTTGTCCCAGCGGGTCCCGAACAGCGTGTCGCAGAGGCCGGGACTGCCGAAGCCGTCGCTGAAGCTGACGTCCGAGCGCCGGTGATGCTGGGCGTGGGCATGGCTGCCGAGGAAAGGCGCGAGTGCGCGTCCGGCCTTGCCGCCGAGCGCCGGGGAAAAATCGTAACCCGAATGTTCGTAGAGGCCGCCGACGGCGCCAAGGCCCATGGTCACCGCGTGGAACGTCATGTCCGCGCCGCCGCCGCCGATGAGCACGAGCGGCACCAGATAGGGCAGCAGAATCTGGAACACGAAATCAGGCGGGCTCATGTAGCAGGCGCTGACCGCGCGGCTCGCGCCGGTGGAGTGATGGACGTGATGCCCCAGGAAGCGCAGCCGGGCCAGCCGGTGCTGCGGTATGTGGCCGGCGTACTGGACGACATCGTGTCCCACCGCCATCAGCACCAGCGCCGCGACGAACCACAGCGGATCGAGGTGGGCGGCGCCCGTAAAGGCGAGGCCGGCCCACTCCAGCGCGATCATCGAGGGCAGCAGCACCAGGCACTGGTTGACCAGCACCAGCGGCAGCAGGGCCAAATATCCGCGTCGTTCGGGCGGGCGGGTCCGGAAGCGGGCGAGCCGGCCGGTCGCGTCCAGCGCCTCGAAGCCGAGTGCGACGCCGTGGTAGACGATCATGTGGATCGCCCAGACCACGAAGGACAACGGCAGATGAGCAGGCAGATCCATGGCGTTTGGCCGTGACGTCGGCATCCGTCCCGCCGACTTTACCAGATCGGCGGGCCTGCTTCACCGTGAGCCGGCCAACCGTGTGCCGGCCAACCGGCTGCCGGCCAACAGGCTGGCGGCCAACAGGCTGGCGGTCAGACGAGCGCCGGCTGCTCGCGGCGGGCGGGGAGATGGCCGCTGACCACCCGGCCGTCCCGGATCACCGCGACCAGTTTCTCCGGGCGCGCCAGCAAGGTGATGTCGGTGGACGGATCGCCGTCGACCACCAGCATGTCGGCGATGCTGCCCGCCGCGATGGTGCCCAGCCCGGCGACGCCGGTCATGGCGCCGCCGTTGCGCGTCGCCCAGCGGATCACCTCGAGCGGATCGATGCCGGCATAGTCCACATAGCATGCCAGTTCCTTCGCGTAGGAACCGTGCGGCAGCTCGGCCGCGCCGTAGTCGTCGCCCGGCACCAGCCTGACGCCTGCGGCGATGGCGCGCGGCAGCATGGCGCAGGTGTGGTCCAGCGCTTCCTGGTCGAAATAGCCCGAGCCGCCCTTGCCGCCGTTGCGGAGCGCCACCCAGGGCAGGTAGATGCTGGGCAACATGAAGCAGCCGTTCTCGGCCATGGCGTCGATGCACGCCTCGTCGAGGCCGTCGCAATGGTCGAGGATGTCCACGCCTGCCCTGGCGCAGTTCAGGATGTTCTCCCGTCCCGCCACATGGGCGCGGACGCGGGCGCCGTTCTCGTGGGCGGCGTCGACCGCGGCGCGCAGCTCGGCCTCGCTCATGTCGCGGCCGACGAACTGGCCGTGGCCTTCGCCGGCGAAGATCTTCACCACCTTCGCGCCGCGCTCGATCTCGAGAAGGGCGCCGCGTCGGAATGCCTCCGGCCCGTCGCATTGCAGGACGTGCGAGATGATCTGCCCGCTGTCGCCCTTGACGGTCGGCGACAGCGCACGGCTCGCCGGAACGAAGCGCGGGCCGAGCACGTCGCCCGCCTCGATACTGGCCGACAGCAGCGCATCGATATTCTCGAAGGTGGCCGCGCCGACGACCGAGGTCACGCCCGCGCGCAACGCGGTCTGGGCGTTGCCCATGGCCCAGTAGGCGTGCTGGATCGGGTCCGCGCCGCGCACGTATCCGGGCTTGCCGCCAGGCCGGCCATAGACCGCGTGGTAATGCCCGGAAACCATGCCCGGCATCAATGTCCTGCCCGCGAGGTCGATAATGTCGTCGCCCTCGCGGGGTGATGTCGGACCGGTGGCGGCGATGCGTCCATCCTCGACCACGATGGTCGCGCCGCGGCGGGCAGGGCGCTCGCCGTCCAGCAGATTGGCGTTGATGAAGATGGTGCGCGTCATGGCGGTCTGTCACGGCCGGCGGAGATTTTATGCACGCATGCTAGTTTTTTCCCGACAGCGGCGCAATGCGATTGGATGGCCTTACCACGCCCCTTGCGAGTCCGTATGATCGCCCATCGAACAGTCCAGGGGAGGATTGAATGGCCGAGCTGAGCTTCGAGCAGCTGCGCGACGAGTGGGAGATCGCCAAGCTGGTGCATCGCTACGCCCAGGCCGTCGACCGGGGCGACTGCGACGCCTGGGCCGCGTGCTTCACCCGCGATGTCGAGCTCAGGGTCAGCGATGGCGCGGCGCTGGGCTACGACACCATCGTCGGCATCCCGGAGCGGCAGCTGAAGCGCTACAGCAGAACGTTCCACGGGGTGCTGACCCAGACGGCAACGCTCCTCTCCGCCGACACTGCCGAGGGCGAGGTCTACTGCGTCGCCCGCCACGTCTGGACCGACTACCACAATTCGCCCGGCAGCATGCCCTTCAGCATGACCCACGACTTCGTCATCAAGTACACCGACCGCTACCGCAAGGACGACGGCGTCTGGCGCATCCGCCGCCGGGCGCTGACGGTGGATTTCCGCGAGGTCAGCCAGGTGGAGCTGTTCACCGGCACGGTGCCGGTCTGAGGGAGACAGTCGATGGAACTGAAGGGCAGGAAGATCGTCGTCACCGGCTCGGCCCGCGGCATGGGCGCGGCGACCGTCAGGGCCTATGTGAAGGCCGGCGCCGACGTGATCGGCATGGACGTGCTCGACGAGATGGGCGCCGCCGTCGCCGCCGAGGCGAACGCGGCGGGCCCGGGAACTGCCGCCTACCTGCATGTCGACATCGCCGACAGGGCCAGCGTCGAGGACGCCTTCGCCGAGGCTGTGAATCGATTGGGCGGGCTCCACGTGCTGGCCCATCCGGCGGCCATCCAGCGTTCTTCCGGTCCCGGCGACGTGTCGGTCGAGGACTGGGACCTGATGTTCGCGGTGAACGTGCGCGGCACCATGCTCGCCAACCAGGTCGCCCGGCGCTACATCCGGGAGGCGGGCGGCGGCTCGATCATCAATTTCGGCTCGATTTCCGGGCTCCGGCCCGAGCCGGGGGCGGCGGCCTATTCGGCGGCCAAGGGCGCGGTTCATTCCTGGACGCGCACCGCCGCCGCCGCCTGGGGCGCCGACAACATCCGGGTCAACGCCGTCCTGCCGGCCATGGCGACTCCCATGTACAACGAGGCCATGGCGCGGGCGACCGAGGAGCAGAAGCAGGCGAGCTACTGGATCAACCACGCCAGCATCGCCATGGGCCAGAAATACGGCGACCCGGACGAGGATCTGGGGCCGGTCATGGTGTTCCTCGCCTCGGACGCCTCCCGCTTCATCACCGGCCAGCTCATCCCCGTCGACGGCGGCCAGACCAACGTACGCTAGCGCAACCCCGCAGGGGAGAAGGGTTCAGCCTGGCCGACGCTCCGGCCAAAGCCCCTCGCCCCAGCGGGGAGAGGATGGCCGCGAAGCGGTCAGGTGAGGGGGACCGCGAAGCGGTTCACGGCCTCTCCGCCGCTTGAGCGGTGCAAGGCCGAACAGCAGTCGCGGCCAATGCGTTAGCGAACCTCCATCGCCCATTCATAGGCGCGGTAGCTGACATCGCCGGTGTCGCGCGCGCCGTTGACGAAGCCGTCGAGCGCCAGCGCCGAATTCTCCAGCCCGCGCCGCGTCTCGACCCAGTCCATGACCACGGTCCGGTCGAGCAGCTTCCACTCGCCGCCGCGCTTCTCCAGCATGTCGGCGTAGCGGCCGGCGGCGACGTCGATCGCCGTGCCGCCGTCATGCCGCGTGTGATAGGCGACGAAATAGGTTTCGGCCGCGGCCCTGCCGCCGTTCACCTTTATGTTGGACTGGCCGATGACATGCATGGTGCGCTCGAACGCCTCGCGCAGCATGGGGATGATGAAGGCCGAGAAATCCGGGCCGGGACCCACATAGATGCCGTGATTGTCGGTGGAATCCTCCCAGTAGACGCTGTCGATCAGCCCGGCGTCGAGCCGGTCGATGCCGCGGCAGTAGCGCTCCAGCGTCTGGCGGATGAGGTGGTGGTCGGCCAGCTCGTTCAGCACGTCGCTCATGGTTCCCTCCCGTTGCACCGCCAAGGGTTCTCGAACGGCGGCGGCAAATCAAGCTCGCGGCGACACAAGGCGCGCGATGGATTATGAATCGGTGCCGGAACAGACCGCGAGGGAGGGCGGATTGTCGTCCACGCCGATCAGCTTCAGCGATCCGGAGGTGCAGCGCTGCCCCTTCGCCGCCTATGCCGAAATCCGCAAGCAGGGTCCGGTCTATCTGGACCCGCGCAGCGGCTTCTACATCGTCACCGGCTATGCCGAGATCATGAAGGCGGCGGCCGACCCGGCCACCTTCTCCAACGTGACCGGCCAGCTGATGGTGAAGAACGCGCCCTACCAGGCCCGGATCGACGCCATCTACCGGGAAAAGGGCTACATGCCGGTGACCGCGCTGGTCGCCGCCGACCCGCCGGTCCACACCATCCACCGCGCCCTGGTCGACAAGGTGTTCACGCCGACGAAGGTGCGGCGGATGGAGGCCTATCTGGAAGGGGTCGTCGACGAGATGATCGACCAGGTCATCGATCGCGGTGAGGTGGAGTTCTATTTCAACCTGGCGGTGAAGATCCCCAACCATGTGCTTTCCGACCAGATCGGCCTGCCGCGCGAGCGCTTCGCCGACTTCAAGCGCTGGGCCGACGCCATCGTGCAGGAGAACGATCCGGACAATGGCGAGGAACGCCAGGTCGAGCTGACCCACACCATCTGCGAGCTGCAGCACTTCATCGTCGACCGGGCCGAGGAGTACCGGGTCAATCCGCGCGAGTGCATCCTCAGCGACCTGGTCCACGCCGAAATCGACGGCCGCAGGCTCTCCATCGAGGAGATCATCCAGATCGTCGAGCAGATGCTGCCGGCGGGCAGCGACACCACCGTGGGCGCACTCGCCTCCGCCATGTACCGCATCGTCACCACGCCTGGGCTCGAGGCGCGGCTGCGCGCCGACCCGGCGCTGATCCCCAAATTCGTCGAGGAGGTGCTGCGGCTCGACGCGCCCGTCCAGGGCCTGTGGCGGCGGGCGACCCGCGCGACCGAGATCGGCGGTACGCCGATCCCCGAAGGCGCGATCATCGTGCTGCGCTACGGCGCCGGCAACCGCGACCCGTCGGTGTTCCCGGACCCGGATGTTCTCGACGTCGAGCGCGGCAATGCGCGCAGGCACTTCGCCTTCGGCTCGGGCGCGCATTTCTGCGTCGGCAACCAGCTTGCCCGCGGCGAGCTGCGCGTCGCCATCGCCGGCATCCTCAGGCGGATGGGAAATCTGCGCCTCGCCCGCGGCGAGGACGGCGTCGAATGGCAGACCCATTTCTTCGCCTATGGCCCGAGCCGCCTCGAGATCGCCTTCGACAGGCTGTGAGCCACCCTTGCATTTCCGGGAGAACGCGGCTGTTTACCGGGTGGTATTAGGCGCTATGGTGCGGCCACACCAATCTCCGAGGGACAGAGCATGAAAATCACGAAAGAGACCGCCGCGGTGATCACGGGCGGCGCATCGGGTCTGGGCTTCGCCGCCGCGAAGGCGCTGGCCGAACAGGGCGCCAGGGTCGCCATCTTCGACGTCAACGTGGAGAACGGCCTGAAGGCGGCGAAGGAGCTGGGCGGCGTGTTCTGCGAGGTGGACGTCATGTCCGAGGACAGCTGCCTCGCCGGCTTCGAGAAGGCCCGCGCCGCCAACGGCCAGGAGCGCATCCTGGTGAATTGCGCCGGCGGCGGCCGCGCCGGCAAGACCATCGCTCGCGACAAGACCACGGGCGAGATCAGCCGCTACAACACCGACACCTTCAACTTCGTCATCCAGCTCAACCTGATCGGCACGTTCCGCTGCACCACCATGTCGGCCGCCGGCATGGCGGCGCTCGAGCCGCTCGAACACGGCGAGCGCGGCGTCATCACCTGCACCGCTTCGGTCGCCGCCATCGAGGGCCAGGTGGGCCAGGTGGCCTATGCCTCGGCCAAGTCGGGCATCAATGGTATGATCCTGCCGGCTGCCCGCGACATGGCGCGCGACGGCATCCGCATCAACGCCATCATGCCGGGCCTGTTCGCCACGCCGCTGCTGATGAACCGGCCCGAGAAGGTGCTGCAGTCGCTCGCCGAGCAGGTGCCGTTCCCGGCGCGCCTCGGCCTGCCCGAGGAATACGCCTCGCTGGTGCTGGAGCTCGTCCGCAATTCCTACTTCAATGGCCAGTCGATCCGCCTCGACGGCGCCATCAGGATGGCGCCGCGCTAATCTACAAATTGGGGGGCGCCATCCGCATGGCGCCGCGCTGAACCGCAACGACAACAATCCGAACTCAGGGAACAGACCAATGACCGAAGCATGGATCATCGACACCTGCCGCACCCCGCGCGGCGTCGGCAAGGTGGGCAAGGGCGCGCTCGCCCATCTCCATCCCCAGCATCTCGCCGCGACGGTGCTGCGGGCGATCGCCGACCGCAACAACCTCGACACCAGCGACGTGGACGACATCATCTGGGGTACGTCCGCCCAGGTCGGCAAGCAGGGCGCGGATATGGGCCGCATGGCCTCGCTGGACGCCGGCTACGACATCCGCACCAGCGGCGTCACCCTCGACCGCTTCTGCGGCTCGGGCATCACCACGGTCAACCTGGCCGCGGCCTCGATCATGTCCGGCATGGAAAACCTGGTCATCGCCGGCGGCACCGAGATGATGTCCTATACCGCGACGGCGCGCGGCGACGGGCCGATGCTGATGGACCGGGGCAACGAGCGGCTGCGCGCGAAGCATCCCCAGTCGCATCAGGGCATCTGCGCCGACGCCATCGCCACCCTGGAGGGCATCAGCCGCGAGGCCGTCGATGCGCTGGCGCTGGAAAGCCAGCGTCGCGCCGCCATCGCCATCGGCGAGGGCCGCTTCGACCGCTCGGTGGTGCCGGTGCACAATGAGGACGGCTCGATCGCCCTCGACCGCGAGGAGTTCCCGCGCCCGCAGACCACCGCCGAGGCGCTGGCCGGCCTGAAGCCGTCCTTCGAGTCTCTGGCCGATGTGCCGCTGGACGAGAGCGGCATGACCTTCCGCAAGCTGATCCAGCAGAAATACACCGATCTGAAGTTCAATCACGTCCATCACGCCGGCAACAGCTCGGGTGTGGTCGACGGCGCCGGCGCGGTGCTGCTGGCTTCGCCGGATTATGCGAGGAAGCACGGCCTGAAGCCGCGCGCCCGCATCGTCGCCTTCGCCAACATGGGCGACTGTCCGACACTGATGCTGAACGCGCCGGTGCCTGCCGCGAAGAAGGTGCTGGAGAAAGCCGGTCTCACCAAGGACGACATCGACCTCTGGGAGATCAACGAGGCCTTTGCCGTGGTGTCGGAAAAGTTCCAGCGCGACCTCGACCTCGACCGCGAGAAGGTAAACGTCAACGGCGGCGCCATCGCCCTCGGCCATCCCATCGGCGCCACCGGCTCGCTGCTGATCGGCGCCATCATCGACGAGCTGGAGCGCCGCGACCTGCAGCGCGGCCTCGTGACCATGTGCGCCGCCGGCGGCATGGCCCCGGCGATCATCGTCGAACGGATGTAACGTTGCGGGCCATAACGCGGACGCCTACAGTCCGTGTTATGGCCCATCTCACCGTCAGCGTCGAATACGGCATGCACTGCCTGCTCTGGCTCGTCGATGCCGGCGACGCGCCGCTGAGCAGCCGCGACCTAGCCGACCTCCAGGGCATCTCGCCCGCCTTCCTGTCCAAGATCTTCACCCGGCTGGAGAAGGCCGGCATCGTCGAGGCGACCGAGGGCGTCCGCGGCGGTTACGTGCTCGCCCGCGATCCCGGAGAGATCAGCGTCCTCGACGTGGTCGATGCGATCGAGGGCGACAAGCCGCTGTTCGATTGCCAGGAAATCCGTGGCCGCTGCGCCCTGTTCGGCGAACGTCCGCCGGGCTGGGCGACGGCGGGCACCTGCTCGATCCATGCGGCGATCCTCCAGGCCGAGCAGGCGATGCGGGACGCGCTCGCCCGCCAGTCGCTGGCCGATATTGGCAGGGCGGTCGGCGAAAAGGCGCCCGCGGCTTTTGGTGAGGAGGTGCGGGCGTGGATCGACCAGCGCACCGCTTCGCGCGGCAGGAAGCCTCGCCGGCGCGGCGCGGCTGAACGGCCTTGAATCGTAGCCACGTAGGTTGATCTCTCGGCACGGGACTCTTTCCCTCTCCCACTGGGAGAGGGTCAGGGTGAGGGGCGTTGCCGATGCCGTCCGCGAGCCTTAATCCCTTGACGCACAATGTCCCTCACCCTCCCACGGCCTTCGGCCGCGGGCCCCTCCCTCTCCCAGAGGGAGAGGGTGCACTTTGCCCGGCTTCGGCTCTACGGCCGGATGGCCGGCGATTCCAGGGTGAGGCCCGACCCGCGCACGGCCAGATAGAGTTCCAGCGCCAGGTAGTCCTCCGACCCGAGCGGCCTGGGTTCCGCGCGAACGCCTGTGTCGCAGTCGCGGAATCGGCGATGCAGCGAGCCCAGGCTCTGCCATTCCAGCCGGTAGGCGGGGAAACCGTTGCCGTGGCCCTGGCTGATGGTGTCGCCGCGCAGCGAACGGCCCCAGTTCCGGTCGTGGCATTGATGGCACGCCAGGTTCAGCTGGCCGCGCCGGGTGAAGAAATAGTCGCGGCCCTTCTCGTAATAGGGCTCGAGCTGCTCGTCGAGCGTCACCGCCACCGGCCTTCCGCGCGAAAGGTTGGCGACATGGGCGGTCAGCGCCAGCAGGTCATCGCTCTCATGGGCGAGCGGCTCGGCGCCCTGGTGCCGGGTGCGGCAGTAATTGATCCGGCCTTCCAAATTGGTCAGCTTGCCCGTCGCCGCGTCGATCCGGGGATAGCGTGCGGCGGCGCCCGCCAGCGGCCGCCCGCCGTCGCCGTGGCAGCCGGCGCAGCTTGCGGTCACCGCTTCCGTGCTCTCGAACAGCCTGGCGCCGCGATCGACCCACAGATAGCCCGGGTTGAGGAATTCGTCGTCCTGCTGCTGCCGCGTCTCGGGCGTCAGGAACGTATAGCCCGAGACCACCTTGGCCGGGTCGAGGTCCTTTCGTTCCGCCTCGCGGTCGCCGCAGGCCGCGGCGAGAAGCAGGGCGCCGGCCAGGAACAGGCGCTTCACGGCTCGACCGTCAGGTCCGCGGAGTCCGAGAACACCGCGCCGTGCTGGTCGGTCCATCGGAACTCCAGCCGGCCGCTCTCGGTCGCCACCGTATGGAAGGTGAGGAACGGGTTGGCCGACACCGCGGGAAAGAACCGGGCCGCGAACACCCGCTCGCCGTTGTAGAGGCATTCGAAGGCGACGATGATGTCGCGCGGAATGACCTCGCCCTTCGGGCCGCGCCGGAAGCCGGTCTCCATCGGATGCCGGATCAGCGCCTTGAGTTCGACGACCTCGCCGCGCCTTGCGGATTTCGGTGCGGCGATGCGGATGGTGTTCATGGCCCTGCCTATTCGACGATGCAGGCGCCGACGGTGACGATGATGCCGGCCGAGGCCGAGCGCAGCGTGCCGTCGCTCAGTTCCGCCACCACCAGCACCTTCTGGGTCCGCGAGAGCCGGATGCGCGCCGAGACGCTCGCCTTTCCCGCCCGCGGCCCGAGCTCGAACCGGATGACGTTGGGCAGCGGGTTGAGCGGCGAGAACACGGCGATCCGGCGCACGTGGTCGGCCTCGGTCATCGGGCTGTCGACGTCGATCGAGAGCGGCACCGAATTGCCATTCTCGGCGAGGGGCGGGATGGTGAGGGTGATCCCGCCCTCCGCGATCGGCCGGTCGCCGAAGGCCTCGGCGACGGCGGCGCGCATGTCCGCCGCGGCCGCGAGCGAGGGGACCGGCGCCAGCAGCGCGATCAGGCACCCGGCGCCGCCCAGCAGGACGCCGCGGCGGGTGGCGGGGTCGGGCCAGGTCATCTCGCCGTGCTCAGCCATTCAATGCCGCCAGATAGGCCACCAGATCCTCGATCTGCCCCGAGGATAGGACCGGTTTCCCGTCGAGGCCATGGGAGACCTGGTTGAGCCCGTGGATGCGGTAATAGGCCGGCATCACCGTGTCCGGGTTGAGGAGCGAGGCGTCGACGATCCGCAGCCGGATCTGGCCGGGCGTCAGCCGCGCGCCCACATCCGACAGCTCGGGCCCCACATTGCCCTGGAATTCCGCGTCCAGGCCGGCCACCGCATGGCACAGGACGCAGTGCCCGCCCTCGCGCGCCGTAAAGATCGCCCGGCCCCGGTCGGGATCGCCGGGCGCGCCCGTGAGCGAGGCGGGGATGGCGTCGCCGACGATCTGCGACGGCTCGACCAGCCGGTCCTCGCCGCAGCCGCCGGCGAACGCCGCCAGGCCAAGCAGCAGGGCGGCCGCGGCGGCGCGCATCAGCCGAAGGTTTCGCTGGTGATGGCGCGGAACCAGTCGGCGGCCTGCCGCGCCTCCTGCGCGCGGCCCGCCGGATCGGGTCCGGCCGGGCTGACGCCGCCGGAGCCGGGCATTTCGGCCAGCTTCCCGCCGTCATTGGCGTAGACCCCGGAGATCGAGATGGCGGCGTCCGGGGCGAGATAGGAATAGCAGGTGTTGGCCAGCAGCGTCGGCTCGGGGCCCAGGCCGCGCAGCATCCGCACCACCTGGATGGCGCAGACCTTGGCCTGCAGATTGGCCGAGAACGCCGATTTGGGCATCGGCGCCGCGATCGTCGCGTCGCCGATCACGTGGATGCCGGGCTGCAGCGGCGATTCGAACGCCAGCGCGTCGACCGGGCACCAGCCGGTTGCGTCGGCCACGCCCGCCCGCGCCGCGATCCCGCCGGCCTTCTGCGGCGGGATGACGTTGGCGACGGCGGCGCGGACCTGCTCGAAATCCGTCTCGAGGGTCATGGCGGCCGCGTCGACCCGCGCCACCCGGCCGCCGTCGGACGCGCCGCGCCATTCCAGCAGGCCGCCATAGCGCGCCGCCCATTCGGCCTCGAACAGCGACTTTTTCGAGAAATCGTCCTTGGCATCGAGGATGAGCAGCTTGGAACGGGGCTTTCTCGTCTTCAGATAGTGGGCGATCAGGCTGGCCCGCTCATAGGGGCCGGGCGGGCAGCGAAAGGGCGCGCGCGGCGCCGAGATGACGACGAGGCCGCCATCGTCCATGGCCTCGAGCTGCCGGCGCAGCAGCAGGGTCTGCTCGCCGGCTTTCCAGGCATGGGGCATGGCCTCGGCCGCGCCGGTGCCGTAGCCGTCGAGGGCGTCCCAGGCGATGTCGATGCCGGGCGACAGGATCAGCCGGTCGTAGGGCAACACCGCGCCGCCCGCCAGCGTGACCGTCCGGGCCGCGGCGTCCACGTCGCTGGCGCGGTCGTGGACCACGTCGATGCCCTCGCGGGCCAGCGCCTGGTAGCCGAAGCGCTGGGCGGCCATGTCCCGCGCGCCGGCGATCACCAGGTTGCTCAGCGGACACGAGATGAACGCCTTCTCCGGCTCGACCAGGGTGACCTTCGCCTCCGGCGCCAGGCGGTTGACGAAGCGCGCAGCGGTCGCGCCGCCGAAGCCGCCGCCCACCACCACGACGCGCGCCTTCTTGCCCGCGGCGAAGCCGGCATCGCCGCCAGGCTCGCCAGCCCGGCGATCACCGCGCGGCGATCGGGGCGCAGCGCCATGCTAGCGGTCCTTCCGCGCCGCCAGATAGGCGGCGACCAGCCTGATGTCGGCCTCGGAATAGCCGCGGGCGAGGCGGTGCATGACCGAGGTGCCCGCCTTGTCGCTCCGGTACCCGGTCAGCAGCGCGGCGAGCTCGCCCTCGCTCCTGGCGTCGAGCCCGGCGATCGCCTCGCCGTCCGTCAGGTGGCAGCCGGAGCAGGCCGCCGCCAGCGTCGCCGCCCTGCCCAGATCATCCGCGCCCGAAGCGCCGGCCTCTGCCCGCTGCCCGAACCCGCCGAGTGCGGCTAGGGCCGAGGCCGCGGCGAGGACGCCGGCGATGCGGGCGGCGGCGATCACAGCTCTCTCAGGTTCTGGTCCTTGATCGGCAGGTGGCGCACGCGCTTGCCGGTGGCGGCGTAGATGGCGTTGAGCACCGCCGGCGCGGCCACGGCGATGGTCGGCTCGCCGACCCCGCCCCAGAAGCCGCCCGAGGGCATCACGATGGTCTCGACCAGCGGCATGTGCTCCAGCCGCATCGAGTTGTAGGTGTCGAAATTCCGCTCCTGCACCTCGCCGCCCTTGAAGGTGACCTCCTGGAACAGCATGGCCGAGAGGCCGTAGACGAACGAGCCCTCGACCTGCGCCTCGATCTGCTGCGGGTTCACCGCCATGCCCGGGTCGGTCGCCGCGACGATCCGGTGGATCTTCAGCTTGCCGTCCTCGTCCACCGTCACCTCGGCGCAGGCCGCCGTGTACGAGCCGAACGAGTAGAACGCGCTGAGGCCCCGGTGCACGCCGTCCTTCCTGCCCCAGCCGCTCTTTTCGGCGACGGCCCTCAGCACCGCCGCCAGCTCGGGGCAGTCCTTCATGTAGGCCAGCCGGAACTCCAGCGGGTCCTTGCCGGCGGCGTGGGCGAACTCGTCGAGCGCGCAGTCCAGATAGATCGCGTTCTGGTTGGCGCACACCCCGCGCCAGAATCCCGGCCGGACCGGCGGGTTGCGCATGGCGTGGTCGACCAGCAGGTTGGGGAAGGTGTATTTCAGCGCCTGCGTCTCCATGCCGGGCGCGAGATCGGCCGGCGCCAGCCCCTGCATGGTGACCATGTCGAGGCCGTTCTTCAGCGCCTCGGGCCGCAGCGCGGCCAGGATCGACTGGCCCGCGATCCGCACGTGCAGGCCGGTCAGATTGCCCTCCGCGTCGAGCGCGCCGCGCACCAGCGCGCGCGAGGTCGGGTGGTAGAAGCCGTGTTGCATGTCCTCCTCGCGGCTCCACAGCAGCTTGATCGGCGTGCCGGGCATCGCCATGGCGATCTTGACCGCCTGGCCAACATGGTCGCCGCCGCTGCCGCCCCGCCGGCCGAAGCCGCCGCCGAGCAGCAGCTTGTAGACCTCGCACTGGGCGACCGGCAGCTCCGCCGCCTCGGCGACCGCGGCGAGCGCCGACATGCCGTCCTGGGTCGGGATCCAGGCCCGGCAGGACTCCTTGGTCCACACCACCGTGGCGTTCATCGGCTCCATGCAGGCATGGTTCTGGTGCGGCACCCGGTAGGTCGCCTCGACGACCTTCGCCGCCTTGGCGAAGGCGGAAGCGACGTCGCCCTGGCGGTTGCCGACGAACGCCTCCTCGGCGCGCAGGCCCGCTTCCAGCTCGGCCTCGAAGTCGGCGCTGTCGTAGGGCGTGCCGCCCTCCCACTCGATGGGCAGCGCCTCGAGCGCCGAATTCGCCTGCCACCAGGTGTCGGCGACGACGGCGACCGCGTCGCCATAGACCGCGAGCACCTTCCGGACGCCCGGCATCTTGATCACCGCGCTCTCGTCGAAGCGCTTCAGCTTGCCGCCGCGCACCGGGCAGGCCTTGATCGAGGCGTTCAGCATGCCGTCCATCTTGACGTCGGCGCCGTAGATTTGCGCCCCGGTCAGCTTGGGAGCGGTATCGAGCCGCTTGACCGGCTTGCCGGCGACGGTCCACTCGGCCGGGTCCTTCAGCGGCACCTTGGCGGGCGGCGTCAGCCTGGCCGCGTCCTCGGCCACCGCGCCGAAGGTGACGGTCCGGCCGGTCGGGCCATGGGTGATCACGCTGTCCTTCGCCGTGCACTCGCCGGCCGGCGCCTTCCAGCGCGCCGCCGCCGCCTCGACCAGCATGATGCGGGCCGCGGCGCCGCCCTCGCGCACATATTGGTGGCTGTTGCGGATGCCCCGGCTGCCGCCGGTCAGCATCTCGCCCCAGACGTTGTCGCGCTCCAGGTTCTCGCCGGGCGTGGGATATTCGGTGACCACCTTCGACCAGTCGCACTGCAGCTCCTCGGCGACCAGCTGGGCAAGGCCGGTAAGCGTGCCCTGGCCCATCTCCGAGCGGGCGATGCGGATCGTCACCACATCGTCGCGGCCGATATGGACCCAGGCGTTGACCTCGGGCATCGTGCCGGGCTCGGCCGCCAGCGCCGGGCGGAAACCGCCGAAATAGCTGATCGTCAGGCCCGCGCCGGCGACGCCCACGCCGATCATGAAGCCGCGGCGGGACAGGCTCGTCATCTCGTTCATGGCCCTCTCCCTCAGGCTTTCCTGGTCTTGGCCAGGTGGATGCCCTTGCGCACCCGCGCCAGCGTGCCGCAGCGGCAGATGTTGGTGATCTCCAGGTCGATGTCCTCGTCGCTGGGATCCGGGTTGTGGTTGAGCATGCCCGCGACGGCCATGATCATCCCCGGCTGGCAATAGCCGCATTGCGGGATGTCCAGCTCGGCCCAGGCCTGCTGCACCGGGTGGCTGGCATCCGCCGACAGCCCCTCGATGGTGACGATCTCCTGCCCCTCGGTCACAGCGGCCAGCGGATGGACGCAGGAGCGCACCGACCGCCCCGCCACATGCACGGTGCAGGCGCCGCACTGGGCGACCCCGCAGCCATATTTCGTGCCGGTCAGCCCGAGCTCGTCGCGCAGCACCCACAGCAGCGGCGTACTCTCGTCGGCCGCGACCTCGACCGCCTGCCCGTTGACGCTGAGTTTCTTCATCCCTGCCATCTCCCCGAAAGGTGTCCGGTCATCCTCAACCGCACGCAAGGCCGCACCATGTCCCCGGGTGCAGCGGCAAAAAGTCTATCCTTCCCTCGACGCGATGTCCGGTGAAATCATTGCAGGAAGTTGGACAGGAGATTGCTACCCGAATTGGTTCCCGGGCTGCCGTAACCGCGAAGCGGCGCGATTGTCCTCGATTAGCAGATTCAGGGTCGCGCCAGCGCGGCGGCCACGTTCCGGAAGCGCTCCAGCGCCGCCTCCAGGTTCTCGACGATCTCGGCGGCGACTTCCTCGGGCGGTGGCAGGCTGTCGGGGTCGATGTGGCCGTCGTCCTTCAGCCAGAAGATGTCGAGGTTCAGCTTGTCGCGCCTCGCCAGCTCCTCATAGCCGAAGCGCTTGAAGCGTTCACCTTCCTCGCGCGCGTGGCGTTGATGGTTGGGGCGATAGGACGCGACGAAATCGTCCAGGTCGGCGCGCTTCAGCGGGCGCTCGCGCAGGGTGAAGCGCTGGTTGGTGCGGAAGTCGTAGACCCACAGCGCTTCGGTGGCGATCCGCTCGCCGGCCGCCACCTTCTCGAAGAACAGCACGTTGGCCTTCACGCCCTGCTTGTAGAAGATGCCGGTCGGCAGCCGCAGCAGGGTGTGGAAGTTGAAATCCTTCAGCAGTCGGCGGCGGATCGTCTCGCCCGCGCCGCCCTCGAACAGCACGTTGTCCGGCAGCACCACGGCGGCGGTGCCGCCCGGCTTCAGGATCGACATGATGTGCTGCAGGAAGTTCAGCTGCTTGTTCGAGGTGGTGACGATGAAGTCCTCGCGGACATAATCCTGCCGCTCGGTCTCGATGTCGCCTTCCTGGTTGACGATGCGGAACGACTGGCGCTTGCCGAAAGGCGGGTTGGCCAGCACGATGTCATAGCTCTCGTTGCCCTTGTCGAGCAGGGCATCGCCGGGAAGAACCGGCGACTTGGCGCCACCCATGCCATGAAGATAGAGGTTCATGGCGCATAGCCGGACGACCTCCGGCACGATATCGAAGCCGCGGAATTTCTCCTCGCGCAGCGCCGTTGATACGCGGCGGTCTGCAGCGGCCGGCTTGCGCTTCATATGCTCATAGGCAGCCAGCAGAAAACCACCTGTACCACAGGCGGGGTCACACACATATTCGTTCGGCTCGGGATCGACCACCTCGACTATGGCCTGGATCAGCGGGCGCGGCGTGAAATACTGGCCCGCGCCGCTCTTCACCTCGCCCGCGTTGCGCTCCAGCAGGCCCTCATAGATCGTGCCCTTCACGTCGACATTGACACCCATCCAGGTCTCGCCGTCGATCAGCGTGACGAGCCGCTGCAGCTTGGCCGGATCGTTGATCTTGCTCTCGGCCTTCAGGAACAGGGTGCCGACGAAATCGGTACGCCTCGAGAGTTCCGAGAGCGCCTTCTTGTAGTGCGCGTCCAGGGCTTCGCCCGTCTTTCCCCGGATCGTGGCCCACTGATATTCCGTCGGGATCAGCGAGGGTTCGCCGAGATACTCGCTCCGCTCTTCGTCCATCTTCAGAAAAAGGAGGAAGCTGATCTGGCCGACATAGTCGCCATAGCTGATGCCCTCGTCGCGCAGGACGTGGGCGTAGTTCCAGACTTTGGAGATGAGGGTCTGTTCGTTCATGTCGCGAGTTCCCCTCGGAATGCAGCAGCAAGGATGGATTGGCGTAGGGTGAAGGCCGCGGCGGCTTGGCGAGAAACCGTGCTTCCTTGGTTTTTCGAGTTTTCCAGTAGATTACTCACTCTCTCAACCAAGACGGCTTCCTCAGCCCTAGGGGGGACAGGAACTGGAAAGGGGCGGACATCTTCGAGATTTAGGGTCTTTCGTGCCACCTCATGTGAGACTCCTTCAAGTGCGAGACGGTTTGGTTCGTACCGAAGAACCTGTTCCAACCAAAGCGCGGTGCAGCCTGTTGCTGGCAAGACCGCAATGGCTCGCGCTACGTTTGATCCGACGAGTTCGGAAGGCACGATTGCCGTCCGGCCGATCGACCCGACGAGAGTCAACAATACCTCTCCCCCGCGCAGAAATGTGCGCGGGAACTTGGCTGCAATCGAGCGGTCTATGCGCTTTAGATTATTCTGCTGAATTTGCCCGTCTGCCACATCGGTGACGCGGATGAGCGGTACTCCGTCCTGCTGATCCGCGCCTGGCTGTAATACGCCATAGGCGATCGGCCTATTGGGGTCACAGATTTGTTCGATCGTCGCCCATGTCCAACCCATTGGTAGATCATGTAAGTCTCCGATTTTCGCGTTTACCGGTTCAGCATACCGCTTGCGGGCATTCTTCGGATTGGCGTGCCAGCGCGCGCGGCGATCGGCAAGGATGTGCTGGAGGAGTTGTTCGCCGGTTTCCTGAGGAGGATTGTCGTGCCGCCAGTCGGCGGTGAGTCCGCCCGTCACCGACCACTTGAGCAAGGACTTGCGATAGGTTTCCAGCCCGGCCCTTGCCTTGGTTAGCACCGCTTCGCCCTCATCAATTTCGGAGAACAGGGCGTCAATGCGAGCTGCAATCTCGACCTGGGTAGCGATGGGGGGAATGGGCACTGGGTGGGCCATGAACGGGCCGCGATTAATGTGCATCATTGTTGAACCATGTAGATGCTCGCTGCGCTTAAGCGTCTCGATTTCGTTTTTGAGCAAGAAGCGAAAAAAGCGCTTATCAACATCGGGGCGAATATTTGCGATTTTGAATATGTGTTGATTCAGCCAAGCATTCTCACCGCGCCATACAAAGACATCCAAAGTTGCTGACCAGCTCAAGAGAATGTCACCCGCCTCAACGATGTACTTATCAGCCAGCACAGAGCGCGTGAGGTTGGGAGATTTTTCCGGATTTGTGAGGTTCTGGATGCGAATGATTGGTCGGCCTTCGCCGTGCCAATCGGATGGCTTAAAGGCCGCACCATTGATGAATTCTGCTAGATCGCCAAGACGCTCCCAGCGCCAGCCTTCGGGGAGTTCCCATGGCCCCTCAACTGGGCCGCTGTTGCCAGCCGCCTTACTTTTCCGCGCCACCCTATCCCCCAGTCTGCTGCCGCATCACGCGACCAGCGCTTCCGGCAGTTCCTCGATGATCGTATTCAGGCGGTCGCCGAAGGCGCGGCGGGCGGCGATCACGCCGCCGCGCTGGGCGAAGCCGGGCTGTTCCTGCAGGTCGCGGAGCGAGATGTCAATATTGGCGGCCAGGTGGTCGCGGATCGCCTCCAGCCAGCCGAGCTGGTCTCGTGTGTAGTCGCGGCCCGCAGTCTTCTCGCGCCCCAGCCACAGATTGAAGCGTCCGGCCATGTCCGCCGACAGCGGCTGGAGCGTCTCGCGCTGCCCGAGCGCATAGCGCACCAGCGCGACGATGTCGGTCAGCACCCGCGACGGGTTGGCGGTGACCCTGCCGTTCGACAGCCGCTTGTACGCCGCCCAGACCGACACCGGCTCCAGCAGCCAGGGCGGCCGCGCCAGCGCCTGGCGCAGCTCGTCGATGCTCTCATAGGTCAGCCGCTGGATGCGGGCCGGCTTGCCGTAGAGGAGCGTGAGCGCGGCCAGTTCGTCCTGGTTCTGCTCCAGGAAATCACTGAACTTCGCCACCGTCTCCCGCGCCGCCTTTTCGTCGAAGCCGGTCGCGATCACCGCGTCGCGGCTGAACTCGTCGATATAGAGCTCGCTCTGCTTCTTGAGGTCGGTGAGCAGCCGGCGCAGCCTGGGCCCGTCGGCCAGCACCCGCAGCGCGTCCTCGCGCATCCGCCGGGCGGTGTCGTCCAGCGCGGCATCGGTTGCCGGCGGCGGCGTGGCCGCCGCCACCTTGTCGTTGTCGATGGCGTCGAGCAATCGGCTGGCGATGTCGTGCAGCGTGTGGCCTCCGCACATGTCGGCGATGGCGGCCTGGTCCTGCGCCGACAGCTTCCTGTCCAGCGACGCCAGCCGTCCGGCCAAGGTGGAGACGAGGTCCGCGTCGCTGCGCCCGCTGGCCACATGTTCGAGCAGCTTGTCGAAGCTCACATCGCGCTTGCGCTCCAGCGGCTTCGCGACCTGCTTGACGCTCTCGGTGACGCCGACCGCGTCGATCAGGATGAAGCGGTCCTTCTTCACCGCGTCCGGGGTCACCATCATCAGGTCGGCGTCGTTGATGGTGCGGACGCCGCGTCCCTTCATCTGCTCGAAATACAGCGACGAGCGCACGTCGCGCAGGAAGATCAGCGTCTCGACCGGCTTGATGTCGGTGCCGGTGGCGATCATGTCGACGGTGACGGCGATGCGCGGATTGTAGGCGTTGCGGAACTGTGCAATGAGCGCCTCGGGATTTTCCGCCGCGTAGGTGATCTTCTTGGCGAAGTCGTTGCCCTTGCCGAACACCTCGCGGGCGATGTGGACGATTTCCTCGGCGTGATGGTCGTCCTTGGCGAAGATCAGCGTCTTCGGCACCTCGGTACGGCCGGGAAACAGCTCGGTCGGCAGCGTGTCGCGGTAGGTTTCGAGAATCAGCCTGATCTGGTTGGGCGCGATCACCGAACGGTCGAGGTCGGTGGCGCCGTAGACCAAGTCCTCGGCCAACTCCTCGTAGCGCTGGCGGCGGGTATGGCGGTCGCGCCGGGGCACGGTGAAGCCCTTCTCGATCCGGCCGCCGCGCTCGCCGATCTCGGTTCGGATGCGGAACACCTCGAACGGCACGTTCACGCCGTCGACGACCGAGCGCTCATAGGGATATTCGGCGACCAGGTTGCGCTGGAAGTAGCCCAGCGTATGCACCGAGGGCGTCGCGGTGAGCCCGATGGTGAAGGCGTCGAAATATTCCAGCACCTGCCGCCAGTTGCCGTAGATCGAGCGGTGACACTCGTCGACGATGACGAAGTCGAACGTCTCCGGCGGCATCGCGGGGTTGTAGACCACCTGCTTCGCCGGCGCGCTCTCGGCCTCGTAGCCGCTCGCTTCCTCGTCCTCCTCGGAAAGCTCCTGCTCGGCAAGCTGGGCATAGACCCGCTGGATCGTGGAGATGACCACCGACGCATTGGGGTCGAGACCGGCGGGGCCGAGCCTCTGCACGTTGTACAGCTCGGTGAACAGCCGGCCGGTACCGGGCGGACGGTAGGCCTGGAACTCTTTCAGGGTCTGTCGGCCCAGATTGTTGCGGTCGACGAGAAACAGGATGCGCTTCGCCCCGCCATGGGCGAGCAGGCGATAGGCCTGCGTGGCCGCTGTAAAGGTCTTGCCCGCGCCCATCGTCATCTGGACGAGGGCGCGGGGTTTTCCCTGGGCCAGAGAACCTTCGAGGGCGCCGATAGCCTCGACCTGACAGTCGCGCAGTCCATCGGTCACGAGAGGAGGCATGACCTTTAGCCGTGCCCGCAGCGAACTGCCGGACTTCAGCCATTCGTGCAACGTCTCGGGCCGGTGGAAGCCGAACAGGTAGCGTGACCGCTGGTCGGGATCGGCCCGGTCGCTGAAAAGGGTCTCCGACGCGCTGGCCTCGTAGTCGAAGCGCAGGGGATCGCTCCAGTGCGCCAGATGGGCCGGCAGCTGATGCTGGTAGCGGCCCGCCTGTTCGGCCACGCCGGAAAGCGTGTTTCCCTCTGGCTTGGCCTCGACGATGCCGCAGGCCTTTCGATCGATGAACAGGAGGTAATCGCAAGGGCCGCTCGCCAGGGGATATTCCCGGACCGCGACGCCCAGCCCGGCCCCGAGGCTCATGTCCTCGCGGCTCTGCACGACCCATCCGGCGGCAGCAAGCTGCGTATCGATGATGTCGCGGGCGCGTTGCTCGGGTGTGGCCATCGGTCGTTCGAAATGCGGTCCACTGAATTAGGGTGACGTGCCTCTGACTGGCGCGGGCGTCCTGATCAGCCGCTTGAGGGCGACGGCCTTGCCCGATCCCGACTTGAGATAGGCCTCGAGTTCCCGCGCATGCTGCTCGGTCTCCACGGCGACATAGGATTTCAGGATGGCAGGCAGGTGGCCTTTCGTCGAGAGCACATGTCCGGAATGGTGCGAAGCGATGCGGCGCTTCAGATCCTTGGTCGAGCCGACATAGATGTCGCCGTTGCTCAGCTGAAGAAAATACACGTACCACATGGATGCCACCGAAGGGTGTCGATAAAGGCATTGCAGAAACGGAAACAGTCTCCCTGCGCTGCTGCGCAGCTTCGGGAGATCACCCTGCGGCCTTCGGCCTACGGGTGGCCTGCCACCCGAAGCCCGAAGGGCGCAGGGTGGCGGTGGAAGCAGTCTTGAGCGAACCCGTCTCAGCCCGAAATTCCCTGATAAATGCGAAAATACAGGGAATTTGCTTATTTTCCGAAGTGTGACTGCGCTTGTCTGGCCGCTAAGGCACTGTTTTATAGCCTATTATTGAAACGTTTCCCTAGATTCATAACAGGGAATTTTAGCGTGTAGATCAGGGAATTAATGCGGCGGATCAGCGAAATTTTGTAAGCGTCCGGTGGTGACACGCTTGTCCGGTCGGATCGGGAGGTGATCTTCTTTTCACGGCTGAATCCGTGAAGGGAGGAGTGTTGTGCCGAGGATGACGGCTGATAAGCGACTGGAACTGGAGACCTTCTGGCGATCCCATCTGGATGGCTGGCGGCGCAGCGAATTGAATCAGCGCGAGTATTGCGAGCTACACGGGTTGCCGCTGAAGCGGTTCGGCAACTGGCGGGCCCAGTTCCAGGACGACGATGTGGGGCGGCCGCCGAAGCTGCTTTATCGCCGTGGCGCAGGCCTTAAGCATATGTCTAAGCATATGCTTAATAGGGAAACTGTCCTGCCGCCGCGGTCATACATTCCGTCGGCGAAGTCGGTGCCGGCGGGGGCGCGGCGATGCTTCAGCCCGGCGGACAAGCGGCGGATCGTCGGAGAGGCCAGCCGTCCTGGTGCGTCGGTATCGGACATCGCCCGGCGGTACGGGATCAGCAAGCGGCTGCTGTTCCACTGGAAGCAAGAGCTGGCTCCCGCGGTAGCACCCGAGACGACGTTCCTGTCGGTCATCATCGCCGATACCCCCTCTGCGGCGGCTGTCATTGCAGCACCTGTGCCCGCGCCGCCGATCGTCGTGGAGCGACCGCCTGGAATCGAGGTCGAGCTGGCGGGCGGCCGCCGGGTGCGGTTCGACCGTGATGTCGATCCCGAGACTATCCAGCGTCTGGTCGCCCTGCTTGAGGAGCAGCACC
>JBFWZH010000032.1:0-49405 GCA_050185585.1 Sphingomonadales bacterium
GCGACTGGGACAAGATCGAGAAGGGCAACCCGGCGTTCTTCAAGCACGTGCTCTCCACCATCGCCATGGGCCGCTACGGCAAGCCCGAGGAAGTCGCCAACGTCATCGTCTTCCTGCTCTCCTCGGCAGCCTCCTGGGTCACCGGCGTCAACGTCACCGTCGACGGCGGACAGAACAAGCGCGTCAAGTTCTGATCCCCTGAACATGCGAAAACCGGGCTCGTGGCCACCGAGCCCGGTTTTTCATGCCCTTCACAAGGGCATATTCCCTGAGCCGCTCCGGCTGGAGGGCGTCAATGTATCGCTTGTGCGATGCCGGCTGAGTCGCCGGTCAGAAATAGTACCACGATCGGCCCTGAGGCCCAAACGGCGTCACACCGCCTCACGGTGCCCTTGGGCGTCCTGGTGAACGGGCGTATGCCCATCCCGCCAGTCGACCACGATCGCGTCGCGCTTTCTCAGATAGCCGCGGAACAGGATCATGATCCATCCCATGACCATGAAGGTGAAGATGAGAACGGGGACTACGAGCACCATTTCGTCGTGAATCATCGCTGGCTCCATCGCTGGTGATGGAACCAGATTGCGCCGCAACGGCACCGGCATCATTGATCGGAGTCAACGGCTCAGTCGGGATGATCCTTCGCCGACGCCGGCGCCACGTGCGGCGGGAACAGCGCCGCCATCGGCTCGTATTTTTCGCGCGCCCGCTCCAGCCGCCCGCGCATCTCGGCGGCCGCGTCGGGGAAATTGCGCGCCACGCTGTAGTTCTCGCCCGGGTCGGCTGCCATGTCGAACAGCAGCGGATAGCGGTCCAGCGGGATGTCGTAGGTGCGGTAGTAGGACCGCGCGACATATTTCCAGCGCGGCGTGCGGATCGCCGCCACGTGATTGTTGTCGAACAGGGCGATCTCCTCGTGGGGAGATGGCGCGCCGCCGGTCAGCACGGCCGAAATGTCCCGGCCGTCGAGCTCGTGCGCCGCGGGAAGCGTTCCACCGGACATGGCGAGCAACGTGGGCAGCAGGTCGAGATTGGATGACAGCGCGTTGCTGACCAGTCCAGCCGGGATCGCGCCGGGCCGGCGGGCAATGAACGGCACGCGGAAACCGCCATCCCAGGCCGATCCTCCCTTGCGGTCGCGGAAAGGACCCGACGAGCCCTCGAACCAGGGCCCGTTGTCCGAGGTGAAGATCACCAGGGTATCCTCATCGAGGCCGAGCCGCTTCAGCCGCTCCAGCAGCCGGCCCACATTGAGGTCGATCTCTTCCACCACCTCGCCGTAGGCGCCGGCGGGCGAGCCGGTGAGATCGTCGGGATTGGGTTTGAGCGGCACGTGGGGCTCGGTAAGCGCCAGCAATACAAAGAACGGCTTGTCCCGGTTGGCCTCGACGAAAGTGGCGGTCTGGCCGAAGAACCATTCGGTCAGCCGGGCGAAATCGGCCCGGCTCTCGGTCATGGGCGTCGTCGCATTGTCGTAGAGCGCCAGCGGCTTCATGTCGTGGCTGTAGGGCAGGCCGTAGAACCGGTCGAACCCGTAGACCATGGGTGGCCAATGGGGCGCGACGTGACCAAGGTGCCACTTGCCGATGAGCGCGCTGGTATAGTCCGGTCCCAGAACCTTGGGAATGGTCAGGGCGTCGGGCGGCAGTCCCGTCGTGTCCGCCGGCTGGATCACCTCGTGCGCCAGGCCGTGGCGGATGGCGAACTGCCCGGTCAGCAGCCCGGCGCGGGACGGCGTGCACACGTTGGCCGATGCATAGAAATCGGTCAGCCGCGCGCCCTGGGCGGCCATCCGGTCCAGGTTGGGCGTGCGGATGACCGCGCCGCCGTCGCAGCCCAGGTCGCCATAGCCGAGATCGTCGGCCAGGATCACGATGAAATTGGGCTTTCCCATCCGTCCCTCCCCCATGGCAGCGACGGTGAGGGTAGCGCAATCCGGCCTACCGTCCGCGCCTTTTCCCCTTGCCGCGCCACTGGCGTGTGCCCGGGCGGCCGGACATGGAACGCCCCCTGCCCGCGGGCACGCCGGACTCGAACCCGGTCGAGCGGGCGAGCGGATCCTCGGCCACCGCCAGTTCGCTGGCCTCCAGCCGGCGGACCTCGTCTCGCAGCCGCGCGGCCTCCTCGAATTCCAGGTTGGCGGCGGCGTCCAGCATGCGCTTCTTCAGATCATCCAGATGGGCCTTCATGTTGTGGCCCACCAGGTGCTGGACGTCGCTGGCGCCGGTGTCGACGGTGACGTAGTCGGCCTCGTAGACGCTCTGCATCACGTCGCTGATGTCGCGGCGGATGGTCTCGGGCGTGATGCCATGCAGCTCGTTGTAGGCCTCCTGCTTGGCGCGGCGCCGCTCGGTCTCGTCGATGGCGCGTTTCAGCGAGCCGGTGATCGTGTCGGCATAGAGGATCACCCGCCCCTCGGCGTTACGCGCCGCGCGGCCGATCGTCTGCACCAGCGACGTCTCGGAGCGCAGGAAGCCTTCCTTGTCGGCGTCGAGGATGGCGACCAGCGCGCATTCCGGGATATCGAGGCCCTCGCGCAACAGGTTGATGCCGACGAGGATGTCGAACACTCCCAGGCGCAGGTCGCGGATGATCTCGATGCGCTCCAGGGTCTCGATGTCCGAGTGCATGTAGCGGACGCGCAGGCCGTTCTCGTGCAGGTATTCGGTCAGGTCCTCGGCCATGCGCTTGGTGAGCGTGGTGACCAGCACCCGCTGGCCCTTGGCCGCCACCGCCTTGCACTCGGCGATCAAATCGTCGACCTGGCTTTCCACCGGCCGAATGAAGATGTCCGGATCGGTGAGGCCTGTCGGCCGGATCACCTGCTCGGCGAACACGCCGCCGGTCTGCTCCAGCTCCCACGGGCCTGGTGTCGCCGAGACGTAGACCGTCTGCGGCCGCATGCGGTTCCATTCCTCGAACTTCAACGGGCGGTTGTCGATGCAGCTGGGCAGGCGGAAGCCGTATTCGGACAGGATCGACTTGCGCCGGAAGTCGCCATTGTACATGGCGTTGAGCTGGCCGATCGTCACATGGCTCTCGTCGACGATCACCAGCGCATCCTCGGGGAGGTATTCGAACAGGGTTGGCGGCGGCGCGCCCGGCGGCCGGCCGGTCAGGTAGCGGGAATAGTTCTCGATGCCGGCGCAGACGCCGGTCGCGGCCATGGTCTCGATGTCGAAGCGGGTGCGCTGCTCCAGCCGCTCGGCCTCCAGCAGCCTGCCGTCGCGGCGCAGCTCCTCCAGCCGGATCTCCAGGTCGCGGGCGATCTGCTTGATGGCCTGATCGAGGGTCGGGCGCGGCGTGACGTAGTGGGAGCTGGGATAGGCCTTGATGCTCTCCAGCTTCGCCGTCTTCTCGCCGGTGAGCGGGTCGAACTCGACGATGCTCTCCACCTCGTCGCCGAACAGCGAGATGCGCCAGGCGCGGTCTTCGTGATGGCTGGGGAAAAGCTCGATCACATCACCGCGCGCGCGGAAGGTGCCGCGCGACAGTGCCTGGTCGTTGCGCTTGTACTGCAGTTCGGCGAAGCGGCGCAGCAGCGAAGTGCGGTCGACGGACTGGCCCATCTTCACCTCGCAGGTCATCGCCGAATAGGTCTCCACCGAGCCGATGCCGTAGATGCACGACACCGAGGCGACGATGATCACGTCGTCGCGCTCCAGCAGCGCCCGCGTCGCCGAATGGCGCATGCGGTCGATCTGCTCGTTGATGCTGGATTCCTTCTCGATATAAGTGTCGGTGCGCGGAACGTAGGCTTCCGGCTGGTAGTAGTCGTAATAGGAGACGAAATACTCCACAGCGTTCTCCGGAAAGAACGACTTCATCTCGCCGTAGAGCTGGGCGGCGAGGGTCTTGTTCGGCGCCAGGATCAGTGCCGGCTTCTGGGTGGCCTCGATCACCTTGGCCATGGTGAAGGTCTTGCCCGAACCGGTGACGCCCAGCAGCACCTGATCGCGCTCGTCGTTGCGCACGCCCTGCACCAACTCGGCGATGGCGCGCGGCTGGTCGCCGGCGGGCACATAGGGGCTTTCGACCTTCAGAGGAATGCCGCCCTCGCCCTTCGGTGGCCGCACGACTTTCGGCGGGTCGAACGGGTAGGTGTTGTCGGCGAGCATGGGATCGGACATGGGGCTGTTATATGGCGATCAAATCCCTGTTTGCGAGTCCGATTGAGGTTGAACCCATGGTCCCGCGAGCGTAGGGTCCGGCCCGTTTTGCCAACCGCTCCATGGACAGGAAAGGTCGTACTGTGAGCTTCTTCTCCGATGCCATCCAACGCATCAAGCCGTCGCCCACCATCGCGGTCACCGCGAAGGCCCGTGAACTGAAGGCCGCCGGTCTGGACGTGATCGGTCTGGGCGCGGGCGAGCCGGATTTCGACACGCCGGACAACATCAAGGACGCCGCCATGAAGGCGATCCGCGACGGCCAGACGAAATACACGGACGTGGACGGCACGAAGGAGCTGAAGGAGGCGATCTGCGCCAAGTTCGAGCGCGAGAACGGGTTGAAGTACAAGCCCGAGAACATCACCGTGAACTGCGGCGGCAAGCACACCATCTTCAACGCCATGATGGCGACGGTGAACCCGGGCGACGAGGTGATCATCCCGGCGCCGTACTGGGTGTCGTATCCCGATATCGTGCATCTGTGCGGCGGCACGCCGGTGTTCGTCGAGGCGACCATCGCCACCGGCTTCAAGATGACCGCCGACCAGCTCGAGGCCGCGATCACGCCGCGCACCAAATGGCTGATCTTCAATTCGCCGTCGAACCCGTCCGGCGCCGCCTATAGCCATGACGAGATCAAGGCGCTGACCGACGTACTGCTGCGCCACCCCCATGTCTGGGTGTTCTCGGACGACATCTACGAGCACCTGGTCTATGACGACTTCAGGTTCCACACGCCCGCGCAGGTGGAGCCCGGCCTGATGGACCGCGCGCTGACCATGAACGGCGTCGCCAAGGCATACGCCATGACCGGCTGGCGCATCGGCTATGGCGGCGGACCGGTCGACCTGATCAAGGCCATCGCCAAGATGCAGTCGCAGAGCACGTCGAACCCGTCGTCGATCAGCCAGGCGGCCACGGTCGCGGCGCTGAACGGCCCACAGCACTTCATCGCCGAGCGCAACGCCGTGTTCAAGGAGCGACGCGACCTTGTGGTGTCCATGCTCAACCAGGCGAAGGGCATGACCTGCCCGACGCCAGAAGGCGCCTTCTACGTCTACCCCAGCTGCGCTGGCATGATCGGCAGGAAGACGCCTGAAGGGCTGGAGCTGCACAACGACGCGGACGTGGCCAACTACCTGCTGGAAGCGGAAGGCGTCGCCGTGGTGTTCGGCGCCGCGTTCGGCCTGTCGCCCCACTTCCGCATCTCCTACGCGACCTCGACGGAAGCGCTGGAGGAAGCCTGCCGACGCATCCAGCGCGCCTGCGCGGCGCTCTCCTGAGCCAAGCCATGCGGACAGGGCGGGAACGGCCGGCGTTCCCGCTCCTTTCGCCGCCGAAGCTGGTCATCTTCGACTGCGACGGCGTGCTGGTGGATTCGGAGGCGATCGGCGACCAGGTGCTGATCGACCTGCTGGCGCTGCGCGGCATCACCGTATCCCTCGCCGACTTCTCGTCCCGATACATCGGCCTGACCCTGCAGGCCGTGGCAGAAGACCTGAACACGCGTTACGGCTTGTCGCTGGGTGATCCGTGGCTGGAGGAGGTACGCGTCGCCACCGAGACAGCCTTCCACGCCGGGCTGGAGCCCATTCCCCACGTGCGCGAGTTGATTGAGGCGCTGGAGAGGGCCGGCGTACCGATCTGCGTCGGCTCCAACGGCTCCGTCTCCAAGATGATCACCAGCCTCGGCATCACCGGGTTGCTGAAGCACTTCGAGGATCGGCTGTTCAGCGGCCAGGACATGCAGCGCGGCAAGCCCTTCCCAGACCTGTTCCTTCATGCCGCCGACGCCATGGGCGCCGCACCCGGCGACTGCGTGGTGATCGAGGACAGCGCCGCCGGCCTGAAAGCGGCGCAGGCGGCCGGCATGAATGCGCTGGCTTATGTCGCCGACCCGGCGCACGCGCCCGCCGAGCTGTCGGGTGGCCATCCGTTCACGGACATGCGACAGGTGCCGGGATTGATCGGACTACGCGAAGCCGTGCGATGAAACCGGGTTACACTCGCGTAACGATGGTTGCTTATCCAGCATGTTCTGTTTATGTTCCTTTCAACACATAGTCTCTCGCTTGTCGGGGAGCCGTTATGTTGCAAAGGATTTTTTCCACGTTCAGCAGGCTATTCCAGCCGAGGGACAATACTGGCGATCCGTGGCTGACGCAGATGCGTCAGGCGGAACGATACATCGAGGCCCGGAAGTTCGATAAGGCGGAAGCCATCCTGCGGCCGCTGTCGTCTGTTTCGCGACCGGACGATGAACGCGCGCACGTCCTCTACATGCTAGGAATCACGCTCGGCAAGCAAGGCGCCGACGAGGAAGCATGCATGCACCTCGAACAGGCATACGACCTCGCGGCCCGTTCCGGGCCGGAGGACACTGGCTATCTAGTGAGCGTGCTGCGGAACTGGTTCTTGGGCTTGAAGGAGGTGGGACCGGACGACGAGGTTTCCCGCGTGGAGTCGATGCTGGATATCCTTACCCGGAAGCGCACCGACGAACTCTGGGCCGCAGAAGACGACGGCGACGATCTGGTTCACCTCCCGACCACGGTCAGGTTCGCCCGGCGTTTCGGCGCACTCCATCGCAGGAGTGTCGGGTTCGACAACCCAACAGGTTCCGACGGATACGCGATCTACACTCTGGAGCCGCCCGGCCGCGGCAAGGTCGTCGTCGAAGTCGCCATCACCGACAGGTCGCCGAAGGAGGGATTGATCGAACTTTCCGACCGGGCCGTGGCGATAATCGGCCTTGCGGGCGCTGACTACCAGTATGGGACGTTCCGGGCAGGGCTGGAAACGAAGCCGACCGGTATCCGCCGGCTCTGGCCTTTCTTCGATGTCGAGGGCGAAATGTGGAACCTGGAAACCTTCTTCGTCGCGCGTGACCGGCTTCATATCAGCATCTTCAAGACGTGCCCGCCTGGTGATGTCATACAAACTGGAGAAAGCCTTGAGCAGTTGCTGGCGCAATTCGACTGGCCGTCCGGAACGTAGTTGCGTCGGGTGGGGCAGGCGACGCATGGCCTTGACGCAACCATGTATCAGACTAGTCTATTAGACCAGTCTGATAGAGGACGGCTATGAAGCGTGTCGGCTCCTATGAAGCGAAAACCCACCTTCCCCGCCTGCTGGCCGAAGTGGAAGCGGGAGAGACGGTTGTCATCACGCGCCACGGCGTGGACATAGCCAAGCTCGTGCCGGCGAATGACGCTGCCCGCGAGGACGCGCTCAAGGCAATGGAGGAGATCAGGCAGGCGAGGCGTGACGCGCCGGCCGTGACCGCGGACGAAGTCCTGGCCTGGCGCGACGAGGGCCGCGAGTGACCATCGTCGTCGACTGCTCCGTCGTCGTGGCATGGTGCTTTCCGGATGAATTGTCCCCTCTCGCCAATCGCGCATTCGAGCGAATGGCGAAAGAACAGGCCATCGCTCCTGCGCTGCTCTGGTACGAGATCCGCAACGCCCTGCACGTAGGCGAGCGGCGCCAAAGGCTCAGCGCGGACAGAAGCGATGCATTCCTGGAGCGGGTCGACAGGCTCGGCATATCCTTCGAGCCGCAAGCGGCCAGCCCGCCGCTGATGCGGCTGGCGCGGCGGCATTCCCTCAGCGTCTATGACGCATGCTACCTGGAGCTGGCATTGAGAACCGGCGCCCTGCTCTCCACGCTCGACCGCCAGCTTGCCGTGGCCGCCCGCTCGGAAGGCGTCGAACTCACGGCCTGAGCATTCGAGGCCGTTCGATCGCATAGACCACGTGCCGGCTGAGCGGGTGGCCCACATGGAAGCGCGGGTGCTCGAAATCCAGGTCCGGGCGGTGGGTCATGCCGAGGCGGATCATCAGGCCCCATGACGGCGTGTTGGCCGGAACCGTCCAGGCCGTCACGCGCGGCCGCGCCGTGTTCTCCCAGGCCCAGCCGATGCAGGCGGCGGCCGCCTCGCGGGCATAGCCCTTGCCCCATTCGCCCTCGGCCAGCCGCCAGCCGATCTCCAACTCGTCGACGATACCGGTGCCCGGCAGCGAGGCATGGCGAAGGCCGCAAAAGCCGATCAGGCGCTCGTCCGCGAGAGTCTCGACCGCCCAGAAGCACATGCCCTGCTCGGCCTGCAGCTTCATGTGGGCGTCGATGACCGCGTCCATGCGCTCGCGGGCCACCACCCCGCCCAGATGCCGCATCACCGCTTCCGTGTTGGTGGCGGCGGCGAAGGCCGGCTTGTCCGCCTCGCGCCATGGTCTGAGCCTGAGACGGCCGGTGGTGATCATGCGGCCGCGCGGGCGCCCTCGAAGACCTGCCAACCGGTGCCCTCGTGGCCGAAGTCGAACCGGCCGGGATGCAGGATCTCGGCGAGGATCTCGACCGATTCGGCGAGGCGCGGGCCCGGGCGGTTGAAATACTGGTTGCCGTCGGTGACGTAGACCCGGCCGGCGCGCACCGCGTTCAGGCCGGACCAGCCCGGCTGGCCGGTGAGCAGATGCATCTCCTCCAGCACGCGCGGCATGTCGAAGCCGCAGGGCAGGATGGCGATCACGTCCGGGTCGGCGGCGCGGAGCTGATCCCAGGTCATCCACGGCGAGTGCTTGCCCGCCTCGCCGAACAGGTTGACGCCGCCGGCCATCTCGACCAGTTCGGGCATCCAATTGCCCGCCGCCATCAGCGGGTCGATCCATTCGATGCAGGCGACGGTCGGCTTCGGCAGGCCGGCGCAGGCATCGGCGACGTGGCGCATCCTCGCCTTCAGCGAGGCGACCAGCGCCGCGCCGTCTGCCGGGCAGTCCAGCGCGGCAGCCACCCGCTCGATGTCGGTCCAGGCGTCGGCCAGCGCATCGGGACGCAGCGAGACGATCTCCACGTTGCGGCCGGTCCAGTCGCACAGGGCCGCCTCCACGTCCGACAGGCTGGCGGCGCAGACCTCGCACTGGTCCTGGGTAACGATCACGTCCGGATCGATCTCGCGCAGCAGGTCCACGTCGACCCGGTAGACCGACAAGCCCTCCTTCAGCAACGTCTTCACCTGGGTGTCGATGTCGAGCGAGCTGCCGTGGACGTTCAGCTTGGGCTCGGTCAGGCGCGGCAGCGGCGCGATCGACGGCGGAAAGTCGCATTCGTGCGAGCGGCCCAGCAGCCAGTCGCGCCTGCCGAGCGCGCAGACGATCTCGGTGGCGCTGGCGATGAGCGAGACGACGCGCCTCGACGTTGTGGACATTGCTATCTCCTTGCTGCGGGGCCCGCGAAACCCCAGATAGTGATGATGACCACACCGCAAGACAATCCCGCCCGGGGCTTCACCGTCAAGAAAGTCGTGCTGCTCGGCACCGGTTGGGTGCTGGTCGTCGCCGGGCCCCTGATCGGCATATTGCCCGGCCCCGGCGGCATTCCCGTGGTGGCAGCCGGGCTGGTCCTGATCCTCAGCCAGTCCTACACCGCCAAGCGCATATTCATCCGGCTGGAGCATCGCCACCCCCGATTCCTGGGCCCGTTGCGCCGGTTCATGCGGCGCGGCAAGCCGGCGCGAAACGGTGGCGCCGACGAGCCGGCCGGCACATAGCCTCCCATCGATTCACGCGCTTGCAATGGTAGCCTGCGACCCTATCTTGGAACCATTCCAGGACTGAGATGGAGCAAAACATGGCCATGGATATCGATACGGGCATTCCCAAGAAGCAGCGCGAGGCGATCGCCGAGGGCCTGTCCCACGTGCTCGCGGACACCTACACGCTCTATCTCAAGACCCACAACTACCACTGGAACGTGACCGGCCCCATGTTCCAGACCCTGCATCTGATGTTCGAGACCCAGTACACCGAGCTGGCCATGGCGGTCGACCTGGTGGCGGAGCGCATCCGCGCCCTCGGCGTCTACGCGCCGGGCACCTACAAGTCGTTGTCCAAGCTCAGCGCCATCGGCGAAGAGGACGAGGTGCCGAAGGCCGAGGACATGATCCGCAACCTGGTGAAGGCCCACGAGACTCTGGTGAAGACCGCCCGCGGCGTGTTCCCGCTGGCCGACAAGGCCCATGACGAACCCACCGCCGACCTGCTGACCCAGCGCATGCAGGTATCGGAAAAGAACGCCTGGATGCTCCGCAGCCTCTTGGCCTGACGACCGCACCATCGCGATTGCATACAATTTTCCATCCGCCGGATTGACAGCGCTCGATCCGGCGGGAACACTCGTTGTTGCACCGCATCAATTCCGGGTCGTCATGTCCGCTCCCCCGATTTCCGACAAAGACGCGCTTGCCGCCGCGACGGCCATGGCCGCGGCGCTGGGCCTCGACCTGATCCAGGAGCACCGCGCCGGCGTCGCGCTCAATCTGGCACGGCTGATGACCCAGGCCCATCTGGTGATGTCCGTGCCGCTGGCCGAGGACATGGAACCCGCGTCCATCTTCACGCCATGACCGACCTGTCCCTGCTGGCCGCCACCGACATCGCCGCCGGCGTCCGCGGCCGCCGCTTCACCGCGCGGGAGGTCGCGCGCGCATCGCTGGACCGTATCGGACGGCTGGACCCGAGCCTCAACTGCTTCACCGACGTGCTCGCCGACAGGGCGCTGGAGGAGGCCGAGGCGGTCGACCGGAAGATCGCCAGCGGCGACGAGCCCGGCGCGCTGGCCGGCGTGCCGTTCGGCGTCAAGAACCTGTTCGACGTGGCGGACCTCCCGACGCTGGCCGGCTCGAAGATCAACCGCGACCTGCCGCCGGCCCGTGCCGACGGCGTCCTGGTGGCGCGGATGAAGGCGGCGGGCGCGGTGCTGGTCGGCGCCCAGCACATGGACGAATACGCCTACGGCTTCACCACCGAGAACGCCCATTACGGCCCCGCCCGCAACCCTCACGACCCGGCCCACGTGGCAGGTGGTTCATCGGGCGGATCGGCGGCCGCGGTCGCCGCGGGCATGGTGCCGATCAGCCTGGGATCGGACACCAATGGCTCGATCCGGGTGCCGGCGTCGTTCTGCGGCATCTTCGGGTTGAAGCCCACCTTCGGCCGCCTGCCGCGCACCGGCAGCTTTCCGTTCGTCCACGACCTCGACCACCTGGGCCCGTTCGCCCGCTCCGTCGCCGACCTGGCGCTGGCCTACGACATGCTGCAGGGCTGGGACTCCGGCGACCCTGCCTGCGCCAACCGTCCCATCGACCAGGCAAGCCTGACCCTCGAGCAGCCGATCAACGGCACGCGCGTCGCGGTGCTCAACGGCTGGTTCCGCGACATCGCCGGCCCCGAGGCGCTCGCCGCGCTGGGCCTCGTCGCCGACGCGCTCGGCACCGAGCGGGTCGTGACGCTGCCCCGGGTCGCCGAGGCGCGGGCCGCCGCATTCTGCATCACCGCCGCCGAAGGTGCGAACCTGCACTTCGCCAACCTCCGGGACCGCGCCGACGACTTCGACCCCGCGGTGCGCGACCGGCTGCTGGCCGGCGCGCTGCTGCCGTCGGCGGTTCTGGTGCAGGCCCACCGCCTGCGCCGCTGGTTCCGCGACCGGGTGGCCGAGGCATTCCGCGACGTGGACATCCTGCTGGCGCCCTCGACCCCTTGTCCAGCGCCGCGGATCGGCCAGCAGACCATCCGGCTGGGCGCCGAGGAGGTGCCGGCGCGGCCCAATATCGGCGTATTCACCCAGCCGGTCAGTTTCATCGGCCTTCCCGTCGTCGCGGTTCCCGTGCATGGAGGAGGCGCGCTGCCGGTCGGCGTGCAGGTGATCGCGCCGCCCTGGCGCGAGGCTCTGGCGCTGCGGGTGGCAGCACATCTGGAACGGCGCGGCGTGGTCCGCGCCCCGGTCGCGGAGGGGGCATGATCGTCAACGATCCGGAGGTGGTCGCCGAGGTGACCGCCATGTTCAGGCGCTACGAGCAGGCGCTGATGGAAAACGACACCGACTCGCTCACCGGCATGTTCTGGCGCTCGCCGGAGACCCTGCGCTACGGCGTCGGAGAGCAACTCTACGGTTACGAGGCCATCGCCAGCTTCCGCGCCAACCGCAAGGGCGGCGCCCCCAAGCGTATGCTGGGCAAGACCTTGATCACCACCTTCGGCCGCGACTACGCCGTCGCCAGCACCGAGTTCCAGCGGGTGAACACCGAACGGCTGGGACGCCAGAGCCAGACCTGGGTCCGCTTCGCCGAAGGCTGGCGCATCGTCGCGGCGCATGTGTCGCTGCAGGGCGATACGAACTGACACCGCAGTCGCCGCCCCGGAGTTCCCCACGGCAACCTCGATCGTCTAGAGCAAAAGCCGATCAGATTGAGTCAATCTGATCGGCGTCATTTGCTCTAGATTCAAGAAGATAGAGCATGATTCACCGCTCAGGTCGCGCCGACCTGAGCGGATCATGCTCTAGTACCGGAACCGCCAGGACGTCTCGCCGGCGATGCGAAGGTGCTCCCGCATGGCCTCGGCGGCTTCTTCGGGATCGCCGGCGACAATGGCCTCGACCACGCGGGCATGCTCCTCGAAAGACGCGCTGAGGCGCCCGTCGGCGGCGAGGCGCGACTGCCGGTAGGGCGCGAGGCGCTGGCGCAGCGTCACCACCAGCGCCACCAGTTCCTCGTTGAGCGCGCCGGCCCAGATCAGCTGGTGCAGGTCTCCGTTGACGGCCTCGAAGCCCGGCCGGTCGTCTGCGGGCACCACATCCAGGACCCGGAGATGCGCTTGCATCAATCGCTTCTTGTCCTTGATCGGCATCCGCTGCGCGGCGAGGCGGGCGCAGATCGCCTCCAGTTCGACCAGCGTCTCGAACAGGGCAGCCAGCCGTTCGCTGGGCATGGCGGCGACGACCACGCCCCGATTGGGCCGGCGCTGGACCAGGCCGACGATCTCGAGCTGGCGCAGCGCCTCGCGCACCGGCGTCCGGGACACGCCGTAGCGCTCCGCGAGGCCCGCTTCCTCCAACCTTACTCCGGGCAGTAGCCGGCGCTCGACGATCTCTGCCGTGACGCGCTGGATGAGATCGGACACCGTGGAGCCACGTGCCGCCTGCACGCCTTCGTCGCGCCTGTCCACTCGCTGTTTCGCCATGCCCCGCTCGAATCGCTGGTTGGACATTCCGTCGTGCTGAACTCCCCTATGTGAGTGTACCGGCAAGCACCCGCTGTTGATAGTGCCTGCCGCGGCACTTTCCATATGCGGCGCGACGTCATTGCCTGATCTCAAGGCAACATTCGCACTTGCACAAAAATCCGCCAATCTTGCCACCTTAAGCGCCAGCATAGCGCTGTAACCCAAGGATAGCGCCGATCTCAATGCAGCTTTGCGTTTATCGCAATGCAACAAAACGTCAATCGTCAAGGGCAGTTGGGCGGCTTCGTCCTTTCCTCGACGCTCGCGCCACCCGATTGGCACGCCGGTTGCTTATGCAATTTTGCATGCAATCTTGTGTCCTAACTTGCATGCGAAAAATGCGGAAAACAGGTGACAGGGAGGCCGGCACGCCGCCGGCCTCCCACAACAGGAGGGGATTGCGGATGAAGCGGTTCTTCGCGGGTTTGCTGGCGGCGCTGGCGTTTCTGGGCGGCTCGGCCACGGCCAAGGCCGACGATCTGTCGATCCATGGATTTCTCGACGTCTCGGTGAAGAACGCCTACATCACGCCGCGCGGGCTGATGGTGGTCAATGACGGCGTCACCATCCAGGTACTCAACGGTCTCGTGCTGGGCCTCTACGACGCTCCCGGCGAGACGCTCAGCGGCGTGTCCATGGTATTCGGCACCTGGAGCGATATCGCCACCGCGCAGCACGATCCCAGCGTCGGCGCCTTCAACGAGTTCGACTGGTTCGTCGGCGCCAACTTCAAGCTGGGCACCCGCTGGACCCTGGGCGTGCAGTACGTCGAATTCATCAGTCCGCCCAACAACTTCATCACCGAACGCAATATCGAGTTCGCGCTGAACTACGATGACGCCGAGAAGGACCGGTCGTGGTCGTTCCAGCCTTACGTGAAGTTCTTCTGGGCGGTGTCCGGCGACTCGACCGTCGTCACCGGCAAGCGCGGCGAAACCTTCGACGTGGAAATCGGCGCCAAGCCGAACGTCAGCTTCCCACTGTTCGGGGCCACCGCCAACCTCAGCGCGCCGACCTGGTTCACCGTGGGACCGAAATCCTACTGGGGCGGCACCTCCAATTTCGGCGTCGTCAGCACCGGCCTCAGCCTCAAGCTGCCGCTGACCTTTATCCCGTCCCGGCTGGGCAACTGGTACACGGCCGTGGGCGTGCAGTACTACGCCTTCGTCAACAAGCAGCTGCGCCTCGCCCAGACGCTGATCGGCACCGCCGATCCGCTCAGCGGCGGCCATAAGGACTACGTCGTCGGTTCGTTCAGCATCGGCATGGGGTTCTGACCATGCGGCGCGAAAGTTGCACGGACCCTTCTGACCAGGCGGCGCCCGCCCCCGCCTCTTCATCGATGCAGACAGGAGGACAGACCATGTTGAGCGTGGATGCGGAACCCTACGATTTCGAATTCGATCCCGACGCGACCGCGCTGGTGATCATCGACATGCAGCGCGACTTCCTCGAGCCCGGCGGCTTCGGCGAGGCCCTGGGCAACGACGTGTCGCTGCTGCGCCGGACCATCGAGCCCACCAGGGCCCTTCTGGCCGCGGCCCGCGAGTCCGGGATCCTGGTGATCCACACCCGCGAGGGACACCATCCGAACCTGCGCGACCTGACGCCGGCCAAGAAGCGGCGCGGCCGCTTCCCGGTCACCATCGGCGATCCCGGTCCAATGGGCCGCATCCTGGTGCGCGGAGAGACCGGCCACGACATCATTCCCGAGCTCTATCCGGTCGACGGCGAGCCGGTGATCGACAAGCCCGGCAAGGGCGCGTTCCACGCCACCGACCTGGAGGCCATCCTGCGCAACTGGGGCATCGACAAGCTGATCGTGTGCGGCGTCACCACCGAGGTCTGCGTGCACACCACGGTGCGCGAGGCCAACGACCGCGGCTTCGACTGCCTCGTGGTCGAGGACTGCTGCGGCTCGTACTTCCCGGAGTTCCAGGAGATGGGGCTGCGCATGATCAAGGCCCAGGGCGGCATCTTCGGCTGGGTGGCGAGTTCGCCGGCCATCATCGCCGCCCTCGCCTGAAGCCTGTCATCGCGAACGGTATCGAACCAAGGAGGGGATCATGTCCACGACGACCATGGGAACGACCGGCTTCCAGCCCAAACGGTGGGTGTCGGGCGACTGGAACGGCTTCTTCGGCCTGTTCACCAACGTGGTACTCAACGTAATCGTACTGACCGGTCTGTGTCTCGGCGTGGTCAAGCTGCCCGAGGACATCGTGTTCGGCCGCATCCTGCCGGCGCTGGGCATCGCCCTGCCGATCGGCAACCTATTCTATGCGTATCTCGCCTACAAGCTGGCACAGAAGACCGGGCGCAGCGACGTCACCGCCCTGCCCTACGGCCCCAGCGTGCCGCACATGTTCATCGTCGTGTTCCTGATCATGCTGCCGGTGTACCTGAAGACCGGCGACCCGATCATCGCCTGGGAAATGGGACTCGCCTGGGCGTTCGTCATCGGCGTCATCGTGCTGCTGGGCGCCTTCGTCGGCCCGGCGGTGCGCAAGTGGACGCCGCGCGCCGCCATGCTCGGCACCCTGGCCGGCATCTCCATCGCCTTCATCTCCATGCGGCCGGCGTTCCAGACCTGGGAGACGCCTTGGCTTGGTTTCCTGACGCTCGCCATCATCCTCGGCTGCTGGACCGCCAACGTGAAGCTGCCGCTCAATTCCCCCGCCGGTCTGGTCGCGGTGGTGCTGGGCACCTTGCTCGCCTGGGGCGCCACCGTGTCGGGCATCGATTCGATCATGCAGCCTGAGGCCGTCGGCGCCTCGCTCGCCCAGTTCAGCGTCCACCCGCCGATTCCTTCCGGCGCATTCCTGACCGGTCTGTCCGAGATCGGGCCGCTGCTGGTGACCGCGGTGCCCCTGGGCATCTACAACTTCACCGAAGCCATGAACAATGTGGAAAGCGCTGCCGCCGCGGGCGACGACTACGACCTGCGCAAGGTGCTGGTGGCCGACGGCCTGGGCGCCATGGTCGGCGCGGCGCTGGGCAGCCCGTTCCCGCCAGCGGTCTATATCGGCCATCCGGGCTGGAAGGCGGTGGGCGGCCGCATCGGCTATTCGCTGGCGACCGGCGTGGTGATCGCCCTCGTCTGCTTCCTGGGACTGACCGCGCTGCTGCTGGCGGTGGTGCCGCTGGTGACGATCGTGCCGATCCTGCTCTATATCGGCCTGGTCATCGGCGCCCAGTCGTTCCAGGCAGTGCCCGCGGCGCACGCGCCGGCGGTGGTGCTCGCCATCCTGCCAAACATCGCCGCCTGGGCGCAGAACCAGATCGACGGCGCGCTCAACGCCGCCGGAACCACAGCGGCGGCCGTCGGCATGGACAAGCTGGCCGGCTCCGGCGTGATCTATCACGGCATGGAACTGCTGGGAGGCGGCGCGGTGCTGGCCGGCATGGTGCTGGGCGCCATCGCCGCCTTCATCATCGACCGCAAGTTCGTTCACGCCGCCGCCTATTCGCTGGCGGGCGCCATTCTCGCGTTCTTCGGCTTCATCAACGGCACGGCGCTGGGCTTCGGCAATTCGACGCCCGTTGCCATCGGCTACCTGATGATGGCGCTGGTTTGCCTGGCCTTCCACTACATGCCCAAGGGCGAGGAGTTGCCGCTGGAATGAGTTGAGGGGCGAGGTGCCCGGGCCGCGTTCTTCTCCCGCGCGGCCCGGGCATTTTCTTGTCCGGTCCTTCGCCCCGTGCCACGGCGCGGGCGCCGATGGGGAGCCATCCCGGATGCGCCGGGTTTCCAGAACCGCCGGAACTCCTATATAGGAGACGGCCCAGGACGAAACCCGCCACCGAATCGGACGATGAGCACGAACAGGTCAAGGACAGCGCTGGTCACAGGCGCCGGCGCCCGCATCGGGCGCGCCGTCGCGCTCGGCCTCGCGCGCAAGGGCTGGGCCGTCGCCGTGCACTATAACCGCTCCGACGAACCCGCGCGGCAGACCGTCCGCGATATCGAACGGCAGGGCGGCCGCGCCCTGGCTGTGCCGGCCGACCTGTCGGACGAAGTCCAGGTCGAGTCGCTGGTAACCCGGTCCGCCGCCGCGCTCGGCGCGCCGGTGACCTGCCTGGTTAACAACGCCTCCGTGTTCGAGCGCGACGACGCGCTGACGGTCACGCGGGAAAGCTGGGACCGCCACCTCGACGTCAACCTGCGCGCGCCGTTCGTGCTGACCCAGCAGCTCGCCGCGGATCTGCCAGACGGCGAGGCTGGCAACGTGATCAACGTGCTCGACCAGCGGGTCTGGCGTCTGACGCCGGCCTTCATGTCCTACACCCTCAGCAAGACGGCGCTCTGGACCCTGACCCAGACGCTGGCGCAGGCGCTTGCCCCCCGGATCCGGGTGAACGCCATCGGACCTGGCCCCGCTTTGCCCAACACGCGGCAGTCCCCTGTCGACTTCCAGGCCCAGGTCGACGCGCTGCCCCTGCGGCGCGGGCCGGCGCTCGAGGAATTCGTGGCCGCGATCGCCTTTCTGCTTGATGCTCCCTCGATCACCGGGCAGATGATTGCCCTGGACGGGGGGCAGCATCTGGCCTGGCAGACTCCCGACGTGATGGGTGTGGAATGAGCAAGCCCGACAACACCGTCGTTCCGTTCCGCATCGCCGACGCCGATCGGCGCATCCGCCACGTATTCGTGCGCGATTTGCTGCTCGACGGCCACATCGGCATCCACGCCCACGAGCAGGGCGTCAGCCAGCGGCTGCGCATCAACATCGACCTGTCGGTGATCGACCGGCACCCGCTTCCCGCCGACCACATCGAGCACGTGGTGTGCTACCAGGAAGTCGTGGACGGAACGACGGAGATCGTCCGGCGCGGCCACGTCAACCTGGTGGAGACCCTGGCCGAGGAGATCGCCCAGGACATCCTCGGGATCGAGGACGTGGTTGCGGTGCGGGTACGCGTCGAGAAGCTGGATGCGTTTGCGAATGTCGCTAGCGTCGGCGTTGAGATCGAGCGGACAAGTGCCTGAAAAATGTCACAATTCGGCAATTTCTGCGATGCAGCGGTCACAACTTCGAAAGTTGTACACATTGCTCCAATAGGGGGGTTGACTCTCGAACGATTACAGCGCTGTGAACCTTCTATGACGCTTTGGTCAGCAAAAACTATTTAACTCCAATAGGTTACATAATTTGCCTAAAAAATGGGCAACCCGTAGAGACTCCAAGGGTTCTGCGGGACACGCGCTACCGGTGGCTCCTTTTGCACAGAGTTATCCACAGAATCCGTGGATAGTACCGGGCGATCCGATCCGGGTACCAGGACACCCGGTCAGACCTGTTGGATTGGCCATGCAATCCGTCCTAGAGTCCAGTCGGTTAACCACCTTGCCTGCACGTATGACCTTAATTGTGAGTGAAGAAACCAACAGCGCTGGCGACAATGATTCGGCCGACTCGGCCGCGGCGGTACCGGTCTCCGGCCGCGCGTTGATCCGGGCGAAGGCGCGCAGGCTGTCTACCGGCGCGGGCGTCTACCGCATGCTCGACCAGCATGGCGAGGTCATGTATGTGGGCAAGGCGCGCAACCTGAAGGCGCGCGTTTCCCAGTACGCCAGCGGCAAGGCGCATACCAACCGGGTGACGCGGATGATCGGGCGGGTGCACGACCTGATCGTCGTCACCACCGAGACCGAGAGCCAGGCGCTGCTGCTCGAGGCCCAGCTGATCAAGCGCTACATGCCGCCCTACAACGTGCTGCTGCGCGACGACAAGAGCTTCCCCTACATCCTGATCCGCACCGACCATGCATGGCCGCAGATCAAGAAGCACCGCGGCGCCCAGAGCATCAAGGGACATTATTTCGGGCCGTTCGCGTCGGCGGGCGCGGTCAACACAACCCTCAACACCCTGCAGCGGGCCTTCCTGCTGCGCTCGTGCTCCGACGGGGTGTTCAACGCCCGCACGCGGCCCTGCCTGCTGTTCCAGATCAAGCGATGTTCGGCGCCCTGCGTCGGCCGGGTGACGGAAGCCGAATATACCGGCCTGCTCGACGACGCGCGGACCTTCCTGGGCGGCAAGAGCCAGAAGGTGCAGCGCGACCTGTCCGAGCAGATGCTGGCGGCCAGCGAGGCGATGGAGTTCGAGCGGGCGGCCGCCATCCGCGACCGGATCAAGGCGCTGACCTCGATCCAGGGCCGCCAGGGCGTGACCGCCGGCGACGTGGAGGACGCCGACGTCATCGCGGTGCACCAGCAGGGCGGACACAGCTGCGTCCAGGTTTTCTTCCTGCGCGCCGGCCAGAACTGGGGCAACCGTGCCTATTTCCCCAAGCACGACACCACGCAGGGGCTGGAAGAGGTGCTGGAGGCGTTCATCGGCCAGTTCTACGACAGCCGGCCCGCGCCCCAGACCATCCTGATCAGCCACGACTTCGCCGAGCGGCCGCTGATGGAGGAGGCGCTGTCGCTGAAGTCGCCCCGCAAGGTGGCGCTGGTGGTGCCGAAGCGGGGCGAGAAGGCGAAGATGATGGAACTGGCGCTGCGCAACGCGCGCGATGCGCTCGCGCTGCGCCTCGCGGAAAGCGCGTCCCAGCAGCAGGTCCTGGCGGAGCTGGCCGACATCTTCGACCTCGAAGGTCCGCCGTCGCGCATCGAGGCCTACGACAACAGCCACATCTCCGGCACCAGCGCCATCGGCGCCATGATCGTCGCCGGCCCCGAGGGCTTCATCAAGAACGGCTACCGCAAGTTCAACATCAAGGACACCGAACTCTCGCCGGGCGACGACTACGGCATGATGCGCGAGGTGCTGACCCGCCGCTTCGCCCGGCTGGTGAAGGAAGACCCGGAGCGCAGCCGCGGCCAATGGCCCGACCTGGTGCTGATCGACGGCGGCGCCGGCCAGCTCGCCGCGGCCGAAGAGGTGCTGGCCGAGCTGGGCATCGAGGACCTGGCCATCGTCGCCATCGCCAAGGGGCCCGACCGCAACGCCGGCCGCGAGCGCTTCTTCATGCCGGGCCGAGAGCCCTTCACCCTCGATCCGCGCGGCGCGGTCATGTACTACCTGCAGCGGGTGCGCGACGAGGTGCACCGCTTCGCCATCGGCACCCACCGGCAGAAGCGCGCCGGATCGATGAAGAAATCCCAGCTCGACGAGGTGCCCGGCGTCGGTCCCGGCCGCAAGAAGGCCCTGCTCGCCCATTTCGGCTCGGCACGGGCGGTGGCGGGGGCGGCGCTCGAGGATCTGGAAGCCGCCGACGGCATCAGCAAGGCGGTCGCGCGCAAGGTCTATGATTATTTCCACGCAGACGGATGACGGCGCTATAGTCGCGCCAACCCGCGAACGGAACGGCATGATCTCCTCCATCCCAAATCTCCTGACCCTCTCGCGCATCCTGGTCATCCCGGCGCTGATCGGCACCTTCTGGCTCGATGCGCCGATGAAGCAGTGGCTCGCGCTCGGCCTGTTCGTCGCCGCCGGCATCACCGACTTCTTCGACGGCTACGTGGCGCGCGCGCTGGGCGTTCAGTCGAAGCTGGGCCAGTTCCTCGACCCGGTGGCCGACAAGCTGCTGGTCGCCTCGGCGCTGTTCATGCTCGCCGCCAAGGGCCCGCTCGCCGGCGTGCACCTGATCCCGGGCGTGGTGATCCTGTGCCGCGAGATGCTGGTCTCGGGCCTGCGCGAGGTGCTGGCCGAGATCAAGGTGGGCCTGCCCGTCAGCCGGCTCGCCAAGTGGAAGACAACAGTTCAGATCGTCGCCATCGCCTTCCTTCTCGCGGGTGACGCAGCGCGCGGCCTCTACGCCGTCGAGATCGGCACCTTCGGGCTCTGGATCGCCGCGGTGCTGACCCTCTACACCGGCTACGACTACCTCCGCGCCGGCCTGCGCCACCTGACCGGGACCCGCGCGCCATGAAGGTGCTCTACTTCGCCTGGCTGCGCGAAAGGGTCGGCACCGGCGAGGAAGAGGTACAGCCCCCCGCCGGAGTTGCCACGGTCGACGCCCTGATCGACTGGCTGTCGACGCGCAGCCCGGGCCATGCCCGCACCTTCGAGCAGCGCCAGGCCATCCGCGCCGCGGTCAACCAGGAATTCGCCGAGGCTGGCGACCCGGTGCGGCCGGGCGACGAGGTCGCCTTTTTCCCGCCGGTCACCGGAGGCTGAGATGATCCGGGTGCAGGAAGCGGATTTCGACGTGGGCGCCGAAATCGCCGCCCTCACACTGGGAAAGACCCATATCGGCGGCGTCGTCACCTTCACCGGACTGGTGCGCGACATCGCCGACGGCGCGGCGGTTTCCGAGATGACCCTGGAACACTATCCCGGCATGACCGAGCGCATGCTGGCCGACATCGAGGCCGAGGCGAACCGCCGCTGGCCGCTCGATGCCAGCCTGATCGTCCACCGCTACGGCGCGCTTGCCCCCGGCGACCGGATCGTGCTGGTGATCACCGCCAGCGCTCACCGCCAGGCCGCGTTCGAGGCCGCCGCGTTCCTGGTGGACTGGCTCAAGACCAAAGCGCCGTTCTGGAAGCGCGAGGCCGGCCCCGAAGGCGACCGCTGGGTCGAGGCAAGAGCGGCGGATGACGAGGCGGCGGACAGGTGGCAGAAGTGACGCATTCGATGCGGGCGCTCGGCACTTTTTCCCTCTCCCCTTGGGAGAGGAAGGGGCCCGCGCGCGCAGCGCGTGCGAGGGTGAGGGACGTTGTCGATGCAGGGCTGGAGCGGGCTGAAAGAACGCCCCTCACCCTTACCCTCTCCCAATGGGAGAGGGAATTTCGGTGATCCCCCGGCACATTGCCTTCTACGGCTTGCTCAACCCCGGCCATGGCCCGTTCGAGAAATACCGTCTCGGCGACGCGCTGGAGTTGGTGGGCCCGTGCCGCATTCCGGGAAGACTGCACGATCTCGGTGCCTATCCGGCGCTGAAATTGCGGCCGGGCATGGCCGAGGGCCGGCTCTACCGCATCCGTGACCGGCGCGTGCTCAAGGTGCTCGACGATTTCGAGGCCTACTATCCGCGCAACCCCAAGAAGTCGGAATATCTGCGCCGCCCGGTGCTGCTGACCGAGCCTGCCCTGTGGGCCTGGGTTTACCTGTATAATCGTCGGCCGCCCGCCGGGAGCCTGGTGCCCGAAGGTCCCTGGACTCCCGCCGATGCGCTCAGCGGTTTCCGCGCACGAGTTGTTCGTAATCGCTACGCAGCGTCTTCGTGATGTCGCCGACCATGAAATTGTAGGGGCCGATCTCGCCGACGGCGGTCACCTCGGCCGCCGTGCCGGTGAGGAAGCACTGCTCGAAACCTTCCATCTCCTCCGGCATGATCGCCCGCTCGATGACCTCGATGCCGCGCTTCTTCGCCAGGCCGACGACCGTGCGCCGGGTGATGCCGTCGAGGAAGCAGTCGGGCGTCGGCGTGTGGATCCTGCCGTCCTGGACGAAGAACACATTGGCGCCGGTCGCCTCGGCGACCTGGTTGCGGTAATCGAACATCAGCGCGTCGTTGTAGCCCTTGCGCTCGGCGGCGTGCTTGGACAGCGTGCAGATCATGTAAAGACCCGCCGCCTTGGCGGCCGTGGGCGCGCAGTTCGGCGCCGGGCGGTGCCATTCGGCCACGTCGAGGCGGATGCCCTTGTCGCGCAGTTGCGGATCGAAGTAGGACGGCCAGGGCCAGCCGGCGATCGCGACGTGCGTCTTGGTGCCCTGCGCCGCCACGCCCATCTGCTCCGGGCCGCGCCATGCGACAGGGCGGCAATAGCCATCGGGCAGGTCGTTGGCCTTCATCACCTCGTCGCAGGCCGCATTGATCTCGTCCTCGGTATAGGGAATCTCGAAATCGAGAATCCGCGCCGAGTTGAACAGGCGGCTGGTATGCTCCTTCAGCTTGAAGATTTCACCGTTATAGGCACGCTGTCCCTCGAATACGACGCTGGCATAATGCAGGCCATGGGACAGCACGTGAATCTGGGCGTCGCGCCAGGGCGCCAGCTTGCCATTGAACCAGATGAAGCCGTCGCGGTCGTCGAACGGAATGAGGGTCATGGCAGTCTATCCTTCGCGGAATTCTGTTACGCGGAACAATCTGACTCTAGGAGGTTGCACTGAGTAACATTGTGTCTAAACTAAGTCAACATGGCTGACATAAAACACTTTCCGACCGACGACGAGATCCGGCAGGCCATCGAACTGCTGTTCTTCGCCTACCGGGATTTCGTCGCCGACCCGGACAAGGTTCTGGCGGACTATGTGAGCCCGCGCGGCTCGCTGGGACGCGCCCACCACCGTGTCATCCATTTTGTCGGCCGCAATCCGGGCATGAGCGTGGCTGAGCTGCTGTCGATCCTGCAGATCACCAAGCAGAGCCTCGCCCGCGTGCTGCGCCAGCTCATCGACGAGGGGTTCATCGCGCAGGAGCGCGGCCAGGAGGATGCCAGGCAGCGCCTGCTCTATCTCACCGACAAGGGCAAGGCGTTCGAAACCGCCCTGTCCGACCCGCAGCGCGCCCGATTTCGCAAGCTGTTCGAGAAGGCCGGTCCCGAGGCGTCGCGGTCGTTCCAGTCGCTGCTGTTCGACCTGATCAACGAGGACGAGCGGGCCCAGGTCCTGGAACTGGTGCGAAGGCAGAAGCCGGGCCCCTAAAGCTTGGCCAGTTGGCCGCCGTCCACCGGCAGCGCATGGCCGGTGATCATGGCCGCCGCGTCGGACAGCAGGAAAACGGCCGCGCCCGCCACCTCCTCGGCCGTCGCCATTCGTCCGATGGGATTGATCTCGTTGACCTGCTTGACGATCTCCGGGCCCATGGCCTTCAGTGGCGCCAGCAGCTCGGTATCGGTGGCGCCGGGCGAGACCACGTTCACCCGGATGTTGTCTCGGATATACGAAATGGCAGCCTGGCGGCTGAGGCCGATCACGCCGTGCTTGCTCGCCGTATAGGCCGCGCCCGACAGGTGGCTGGCCCGGTGCCCCAAGGTCGAGGCCGTGTTGACGATGGCGGCGCCGCCCGGCTTCTTGGCGCCGGATTGCAGCATGGCGCCGATCTGGTACTTCATGCAGCGGTAGATGCCGGTCAGGTTGACCGCCACCACCTTGTCCCAGTTCTCGTCGGAATATTCGTGCAGCTGCTCGCGCGCGCCGCCCGTGCCGGCGTTGTTGAACGCGCCGTCGAGCCCGCCATAGGTGCGCACCGCCGCCTCGACCATGGACCGGATGTCGTCGTCGGAGGCCATGTCGGCCGGCACGAAGATGCCGTCTCCGCCCTTGGCGCGCAGACGCTCGATCACCGCCGCGCCACGGTCCGCGCGACGCCCGGCCGCGACCACCTTCGCGCCCCGCTCGGCCAGCATGTAGCACGCGGCCTCCCCGATGCCCGACGTGGCGCCGGTGACGATGACGACTTTGCCTTCCATGAGTTCCTCCCCCGGATCGGATGCGGTCGCACCTTAGCCGGGCAGCCACGTGGACGCAAAGCCGTCGCGCCGAGGATGCTGAAGCCGCGCTTCGCGACGCCGCCATCGCGGCTGCTCAGCACTCTCGGCAGTTGTTGATCCAACAATGATCCGAGAGTGCTGATGAGGGCCGAAGGCCCGTCGCGAAGCACGGTCTCAGTAAGATCCTTGTCGATGGCGCTCGGAAGGCCACTACGCCGACAATTCCTTCGACCGCCGTGCCGCCGCCTCGATGGCGTGGCGCATCAGCGGCGCGAGGCCCGCTTCGCCCATCAGCACGTTGAGCGCCGCCTCGGTGGTGCCGTTGGGGCTGGTGACGTTGCGGCGCAGGGTTGCGGCCGACTCGTCCTCCGAAGCCTCGACCAGCGCGCCGGCGCCGGCCACCGTCTGGCGCGCCAGCATCTCGGCCAGTTCGGCGGGCAGGCCCGCCGCCTGTCCCGCGGCGGCCATGCATTCGATGAGATAGAACACATAGGCGGGGCCGCTGCCCGACAGGGCCGTGACCGCGTCCATCTGCCGCTCCTGGTCCAGCCAGGCGACGGCGCCGACCGCGCGAAGCAGGGTGGTGCAGAGCGTCCGCTGGGCCTCGGTGACGCTGGCACTGGCGACGCAGACGCTCACGCCCTTGCCGATGGCCGCAGGCGTGTTCGGCATGGCGCGGACGATGGCGACTGCCGGGCCGATCGCTTCGGCGAAATAGTCGAGGGTCTTGCCGGCCGCGATGGAGAGAAACAGCGCGTGGGGAAAGGCCGCGACCTCGGGCAGCACCGATCCCATCACCTGCGGCTTCACTGCCAGGACGATGACCGCGGGATCGCGGTTCAGCGTGGCGATCGAGGGAATGACCTTGACCTCGGCGTCGATGGCCGCGATCCGCCGGGCCGCTTCGGCGTCTGGCTCGACGACCACCACGGCGGTGCCGTGCAGCCCCTTGCCCAGCCATCCCGCGAGCAGCGCCGACCCCATTCGCCCACCGCCAACCAGCACCAGCGGCCGGCTGGCGCCAATCACGCCGAAATCCGTCACGACACTCCTGTTCAGGCCGTGCCGACAGTCTCGAACAACGCGGCTTCCATGGCCTCGGCGGGTGTCTTACCACCCCAGAGCACGAACTGGAAAGCGGGGAAAAAGCGCTCGCACTCGGTGATCGCGATCTCGATGAGATTCTCGCACTCCAGCGCGGTCGCGGTCTGGCCTTCGCACATCAGGACGCCGTGGCGATACATCAGCAGGCCTTCGTCCTCGACGAGGTCGAAATGCCCCAGCCACATCTGGGCGTTGATCTTGGCCATCAGTTCATGGAGCGGGGCGCGGCTGCCCTTCGGCACCCTGCCCTCGAACGCGCAGACCAGCTGCAGGCCACCGAAGTCGCTGCCCGAATGGGGGCCGTTCCAGGCGAAGTGCAAATTGTACTCGGCCCAGTTTCCGGCGACGAAGACCGTCAACTCCTGCTCGTTCTGGCGGTCGTAGGGCCATTCGTTCGCAGAGACGATCTGTTCGATCAGGTCGAGGGGGTCGCCGGAGGGGACTTCGTGGTCGGAGCTCAATGACGTCATAGCTCGATCCTCCAATTATGGTGCGGCATTGCGATGCAGCACTAAATCTAGCCTGCCATTGTTATCGGGCTGGTTCAAGTACCTAGATGTTGTGGAAACGATGCTGACGTGATTGTGACGAATCAGTGCCGCCCGCGCTAGCCGCGGCCCGATTCGAGCGCGGCCAGCCGCTCCGCCAGGCGCGCGTTCTCGGCGGCCAGCCTCTCGTTCTCCTGGCGTGCCGTCGCTGCCATCTCCTTGACAGTTTCGAACTCGTCGCGGGTCACAACGTCGAGATCGGCGATGGCGCGCTCCAGCCGCTGGCGCACCATGGTCTCGATCTCCTCGCGCAGGGACTGGAAAACGCCCGCCGCGCCGGTGGCGAGCTTGCCAAGATCGTTAAGGAAGCGGTTTTCCGTCTGCATGGCGATCTCCACGGTGATGCAGGGCCAATATGGGGTGGCCCGGGCCGCATTCCAAGATGCTTGACAGACTCCGTTCCGCCACGGCTTCTAGTGGCATGACGCTCGCCGCCATCAACTTTCCCGCCTTCGATCCGGTCGCCCTCGACCTCGGATTCTTCCAGATCCGCTGGTACGCGCTCGCCTATATCGGCGGACTGCTGCTGGGCTGGTGGTATCTGCGCCGGCTCCTCGCCGACAAGTGGTGGCCCTCCGGACCGCCGCTGACCAAGCGTCAGGCCGAGGACCTGGTGTTCTACATCATGCTGGGCGTGGTGCTGGGCGGGCGGCTGGGCTACGTGCTGTTCTACAAGCCGTCCGACTACCTCGACGACCCGCTGCAGATCCTGCAGGTCTGGCACGGCGGGATGTCGTTCCATGGCGGTCTGATCGGCGTCACCGCCGTGATCATCGTCTATGCGCTACGCACCCGCTGCTCCATGTTCAGCATCGGCGACCTGATCGGTTGCGCCGTGCCCATCGGTCTCGGCCTGGGCAGGGTCGCCAACTTCATCAATGGCGAGCTGTTCGGACGGACCACCGGTTCGGACTGGGGCATGATCTTCCCCGGCACCGACGGCCTGGCCCGCCACCCGAGCCAGCTCTACGAGGCGGCACTGGAAGGCATTGTGCTGTTCCTGGTGCTGCGGCTGCTGTTCACCCGCACCGGCCTGCGCTTCAGGCCCGGCGCGCTGTGCGGCTGCTTCTGGATCGGCTACGGGCTGTCGCGGACCGTCGTCGAGTTCTTCCGCGAGCCCGACGATTTCCTGGGCTTCCTCTGGCTCGGCGCCTCCATGGGCCAGCTGCTGTCGATCCCCATGGTGCTGTTCGGGGTCTGGCTGCTGGCCAGGGCGATGCGCCGACCTGCCGTGACCCATGCCAAGCCCGCTTAGCGCCATGCTGCTGGAGCGGATCCGAAAGAACGGGCCGCTCACCGTCGCCGATTACATGCAGGCCGCGCTGACCGATCCGGACCACGGCTACTACACCACCCGGGATCCGCTGGGCGCCGGCGGAGACTTCACCACCGCGCCCGAGATCAGCCAGATATTCGGCGAACTGATCGGCCTGTGGATCGCCGACTGCTGGGACGCCATGGGCCGGCCGCGCCGCCTCAAGATCGTCGAACTGGGCCCGGGACGCGGCACGCTGATGGCCGACGTGCTGCGCACGCTGAAGGTCGCGCCCGCCATGCTGCCCGATCCCTGGCTGATCGAGGCAAGCCCGGTGCTACGCGACATCCAGCGCCGGCGGGTCGAGGCCCAATGGGCCCATAGCCTCGACGGCGTGCCGCCGGGCCCCATGGTGCTGATCGCCAACGAGTTTCTCGACGCCCTGCCGATCCGCCAATTCAGCCGCGCCGGCGACTTCTGGCGCGAGCGCCTGATCGGCGACTGCGGCGGTACGCTGGCCTGGACGCTCGGCGAACCGGTTTCGCGCCGGGAGGCTGGCCTCCCCGACGCGCTCGATGCCGCGGAGGAAGGCGACATGGCCGAGACCAGCCCCGCCGCGCAATCGCTGGTGCGCGCCGTGGCGGAGCGTCTTGTGGAAGGCGGCGGCGCGGCGCTGTTCATCGATTACGGCACGGTGGCGAGCCGAAACGGCGACAGCCTGCAGGCCGTCAGCGGCCACGGCTACCAGGATCCACTGGCGGCGCCCGGCGAGGCCGACATCACCGCCCATGTGGACTTCGCCGCCCTGGCCGGCGCGGCGCGGGCGGCGGGCGCAGCAGTGCACGGTCCGGTGCCGCAGTTCCAGTTTCTCGAGGCGCTGGGCGTGTTCGTCCGCGCCCAGGTGCTGAAGCGCGGCGCGACGCCGGCCCAGTCCCGCGACATCGACCTCGCCGTGCACCGGCTGACCGCGCCGGACCAGATGGGCAGCCTGTTCAAGGCCATGGCCCTGACCGATCCCGGCATGCCGCCTCCCGCGGGATTCCCATGATCCTGCGCGCCAACGCCCTGACAGTGCCCCACGTGGTGCATGGCTTCTTTACCCGCCAGGGCGGCGTCTCGACAGGCGTCTATGCCTCCCTCAACTGCGGCCCCGGCTCGGACGACCTGCCGCAGCACGTGGCCGAGAACCGGCGCCTCGCCATGGACCTGCTGGGCATGTCCGACTCCATGCTGTGCACGGTGCATCAGGTGCATGGCGACGACGTGGTGTTCGTCACCAAGCCCTGGACTCCGGGCACCCGCCCCAAGGCCGACGCGATGGTGACCCGCGCGCCGGGCGTGGTGCTCGGCGTGCTGGCGGCCGATTGCGCGCCCGTGCTGTTCGCCGATCCCATCGCCCGGGTCGTCGGCGCGTGCCATTCAGGCTGGCAGGGCGCCTTCCGCGGCGTGGCGCAGGCGACCGTCCAGGCGATGGTCCGCCTGGGTGCACGCCCGTCGTCGATCCGGGCCGCCATCGGGCCGTGCATCGCCCAGCCGTCCTACGAGGTCGGACCCGAATTCCGCGCCCGCTTCGTACTGAAGGACGATACGTGGCAGCGCTACTTCGCGGCCTCGGCCCGGCCCAACCATTATCTGTTCGACCTGCCGGGCTTCGTCGAGGCGCGCCTGGGCGACACAGGGATCGGCCACGTCGAGCGGCTCAGGCGCGACACCTATGCCGAGGCAGACAGTTTTTTCAGCTTCAGGCGCACCACGCACAGGGGCGAGGCCGACTATGGCCGTCAACTCTCCGCGATAGGTCTTGTGGGGCGCGGACCAGCCTGATAGTGAAATCGCAAAGACGCCTGCCGCCCGCGTCGACAACAAGATTTCATTCCTGGAGTGAGCGCCAATGAAAATCGTGGCCGGGAACAGCAATCGCAAACTGTGTTCCGAGATCGCCTCCTATCTGGGCATCGAACTGACCAAGGCAGACATCAAGCGCTTCGCCGACCAGGAAGTGTGGGTCGAAATCCACGAGAACGTGCGCGGTCAGGACGTGTTCGTGGTCCAGAGCACGTCCTACCCGGCCAACGACAATCTGATGGAGCTGCTGGTCTGCATCGACGCGCTGCACCGGGCCTCGGCGCGGCGGATCACCGCGGTGCTGCCCTATTTCGGCTATGCACGGCAGGACCGGAAGCCGGGGCCGCGCACGCCGATCTCGGCGAAGCTGGTGGCCAACCTGATCACCGGCGCCGGCGCCAACCGGGTGCTGACCATGGATCTGCACGCCGGCCAGATCCAGGGCTTCTTCGACATTCCCACCGACAACCTCTATGCCGAGCCGGTGCTGCTGCGCGACATCCAGGACCACTATGACGGCGAGCGGCTGATGTTCGTGTCTCCGGACGTGGGCGGCGTGCTGCGTGCGCGGCGCCTTGCCTCGCGGCTGGGCGCCGACCTGGCCATCGTCGACAAGCGCCGCGAACGCGCCGGCGTTTCCGAAGTGATGAACATCATCGGCGACGTCGAGGACCGCGACTGCATCCTGGTCGACGACATCGTCGATTCGGCGGGCACCCTGTGCAATGCCGCCAAGGCGCTCAAGGAACACGGCGCCAAGTCCGTCTCGGCCTATGTGTCGCACGGCGTGCTGTCGGGCAAGGCCGTCGAACGCGTGACCGGCTCGGCGCTCAAGGAACTGGTAATCACCGACTCCATCGCGCCGACCGAGGCGGTGACGGCCTGTCCCAACATCCGGATCGTCACCATCGCGCCGCTGATCGCCGAGGCGATGCGCCGGATCAACGACGAAAGCTCGGTCTCCAGTTTGTTCGATTGAGTTTCGGATCGTTTTCCGTTAGAACCCCGCGGTCTTGCGGACCCGCACCCCTGGAGGCGGGACGCGTCTTGTATAACGGAGCATCCAATGTCGGAAATCGGCACTCTGGTGGCGCAACCTCGCGAACGGGTGGGTAAGGGGTCCTCCCGTGCGGCGCGCCGCGCAGGCCTCGTCCCGGCCGTGATCTACGGTCTGGGCAAACCCCCTGTTTCGATCACCCTGCCCTTCAACGTCGTCAACAACGAGATGAAGCGGGGCCGGCTGGCCGGCCACCTGTTCAACCTCGACGTGAACGGCAAGGTCGAACGCGTCATCCCGCGCGACATCCAGGTCGACGTGGTGATGGACTTCCCGATCCACATCGACTTCCTGCGCCTGGCCAAGGACGCGAAGATCGAGGTCGAGGTGCCGGTGCACTTCGTGCACGAAGAGTCCGCCCCGGGCATCAAGCGCGGCGGCGTGCTGAACATCGTGCGCCACGAGATTCCGCTGATCTGCCCCGCCGAGGAGATTCCCGAGTTCATCGAGATCGACCTAACCGGCCTCGACATCGGCGACGCGGTGCACATCAACGACGTCAAGCTGCCGGCAGGCATCGTGCCGGCGATCACCGAGCGCGACTTCACCGTCGCCACCATCGCGGCGCCGTCGGGCGGTGTCGGTGAGGAGGCGGAGGAAGAAGCCGCCGACGAAGGCGAGGGCGAGGGAGAATAAGGGGGCTTCGGCCCCTTCCCTCGGGAAACCATGCTGCTGCTCGTCGGCCTGGGCAATCCGGGCGACCAGTACCACGACAACCGGCACAATGTCGGCTTCATGGCGGTGGACGAGATCGTCCGCCGCCATCGCTTTCCCGCGTGGCGGCGCAAGTTCAAGTCCGAGATCAGCGAGGGCATGCTGGGCATCGCCAAGACCCTGGTGATGAAGCCGCAGACCTTCATGAACCGCTCGGGCGAGGCCGTCGCCGAGGCGGTGAACTTCTACAAGCTGAAGCCGTCGGACGTGGTCGTGCTGCATGACGAGCTCGACCTGCCGCCCGGCAGGTTGCGCATGAAGGTGGGCGGCGGCCATGCCGGCCACAACGGACTCAGGGACATCGAGCGTCACATCGGCGCCGACTTCCGGCGGGTGCGCATCGGCATCGGCCATCCCGGCGACAAGAGCCGGGTAACCGGCTACGTGCTGTCGGACTTCGCCAAGACCGACGGCATCTGGCTCGATCCGCTGATCGAGGCCATCGCCGACGCGGCGCCCCACCTGGCGACCGGCCAGGACGAGAAATTCATGACCCGGGTCGCCCTGCTGACCCAGCAAGACCAGAAGGATGCGAGCTGATGGGATTCAAGTGCGGCATCGTCGGCCTGCCGAACGTCGGTAAATCGACCCTGTTCAACGCGCTGACCCAGACCGCGGCCGCGGCGGCCGAGAACTTCCCGTTCTGCACCATCGAGCCGAATGTGGGAGTGGTTCCGGTGCCGGACGGCCGGCTCGAGACCTGCGCCCGCATCGGCAAGTCGGCCCAGATCATCCCGACCCAACTGACCTTCGTCGACATCGCCGGGCTCGTCCGCGGCGCCAGCCAGGGCGAAGGCCTCGGCAACCAGTTCCTCGCCCACATCCGCGAGGTCGACGCCATCATCCACCTGCTGCGCTGCTTCGAGGACGGCGACGTCACCCATGTGGACGGCAGGGTCGACCCGCTGGCCGACGCCGAGACCATCGAGACCGAGCTGATGCTGGCCGACCTGGACAGCGCCGAACGCCGCATTCCGGCGCTGGCCAAGCGCGCCAAGGGCAATGACGAGGAAGCAAGGCGCGAGCTGGCGCTGATGGAGCGCGCCGCCGCCGTGCTGCGCGATGGCAAGCCGGCGCGCACCGTCCAGCTCGCCGACGACGAGCGTGTGGCGTTCGAACGGCTGGGCCTGATCACCGCCAAGCCGGTGCTCTATGTCTGCAACGTCGAGGAAGCCGCCGCCGCCACCGGCAATGCCCTGTCGGCAAAGGTCGCCGAGAAGGCGAAGGCGGAAGGCGTGCCGTGCGTCGTGATCTCCGCCGCCATCGAATCCGAGATCGCCCAGCTCGACGCCGAGGAGCGCTCGATGTTCCTCGAGGAGATCGGCCTTACCGAGACCGGCCTGTCGCGCATCATCCGCGCCGGCTACGAGTTGCTGGGCCTCGTCACCTACTTCACCGTCGGCCCCAAGGAGGCCCGCGCCTGGACCATCAACAAGGGCACCAAGGCGCCGCAGGCGGCCGGCGTGATCCATACCGATTTCGAGAAGGGCTTCATCCGCGCCGAGACCATCGCCTATGACGCGTTCGTCGCGCATAACGGCGAGGTGGGCGCCAAGGAAGCGGGCAAGGCGCGGCTTGAAGGCAAGGAGTACGTTGTGCAGGATGGCGACATCCTGCATTTCCGCTTCAATACCTGAGGCTCCATGACCGACGCGCCCGAGATCTGGTTCGAAGATTTCCACGAAGGCCAGGAGATCCCGTTCGGCAGCGTCACGGTCGACAAGACCGAGCTGCTCGAGTTCAGCCGGCGCTACGACCCGCAATCCTTCCACGTCGACGAGGAAGCCGCCGCCCGCTCGATCTATGGCGGCGTGATCGCCAGCGGCTGGCACACCGGCGCCATGATGATGCGGCTGCTGTGCGACGGCCTGTTCCTCCGCGCCGCCAGCATGGGCTCGCCCGGCCTCGACCAGCTGCGCTGGGTTCGGCCCGTGCGTCCCGGCGACACGCTGACCCTGACCGGCAGGGTGCTCAGCGCCAAGGCCTCGCGCAGCAAGCCCGACCGGGGCATGGTCGACATCAGCTACAAGGTGCACAACCAGCATGGCGAGCTGGCCATGACCTTCCAGGCCGTGACCATGTTCGGCCGACGCAATCCAGGGGAGAGGACAGATGGGTAACGACATCACGCTGAAGGCCGTCGACGGGCATGAGTTCGCCGTCTACCAGGCTCCGGCGCAGGGCGAGCGCAAGGGCGGCCTGATCCTGATCCAGGAGATCTTCGGCGTAACCGACCACATCATGGAGCTGTGCGACCATTTCGCCGGGCTGGGCTACGAGACCATGGCGCCCGCCATCTTCGACCGCTACCAGAAGGACTTCGCCACCGGCTACACGCCCGAGGACATGCAGGCCGCCGTGAAGATGGCCGGCACGTCGGGCATCGAGACGCCCATGCTGGACATCCAGGCGACGGCCGACGAGCTGAAGAAGCGCGGCCCCGTCGCCATCACCGGCTTCTGTTATGGCGGTTCGCTGACCTGGATGGCCAGCGCGCGCGTGGAAGGGTTGGCCTGCGCCGTCGGATTCTACGGCCGGCTGATCCCCGAACACCTGGACATCCAGCCGCTCTGCCCGGTGATGCTGCACTTCGGCAGCCGCGACAAGAGCATCCCGCTCGACGGCGTGCGCGCCACGGCCGAAGCGCATCCGACGGTGAAGGTGCACATCTATCAGGCCGAGCACGGCTTCTGGTCCGATCGTCCCGCCAACCACGACGACGCGGCCATCGCCCTGTCGCAGGAACGGACGCTGGCGTTCCTCGAGCAGCACATGAAGGACTGATGCGGCGCGGGCCGCCCATCGCCGCCCTGATCGGCGCCTGCGTGGCCCTTGCCATCGGCAGCATCAGAGGTGGCGCTTCGGATCCATCTTCTCGTGGAGAATGCCCACGATTTGCAGGGTATTGCCGTGTACCCGGTAGAAGATCACATGCTCGCCAGAGGGAAACGCCCGGCAACCGCGTCTGATGTTGGAGCTGAGGACACCCGCATGCGGATCGTGCCTGAGCATGAAGATGGTATCGTCGAGCTTTGTCAGATAACGGACCGCCTGCGCGGCGCCCCAAACCGAGACGGTATAGGAGGCAATGTCAGCCAGATGCCTTTTTGCCCGCCGCGACAGCTTGAGCTGCTTCATGGATGGCGTTCTCGACTATCTCGTTAAAAAATCGCGTCTGTTCTTCTCGGGAATTCAAAACTGTGTAGCGCCCTTCGCGCAGGTCCGCTTCGCCCTCCTCCAGCTCGCGGATGACGTACTGGCGCCATTCCTCGTTGCGCTGGTCCTCGCGGATCAGGTCGCGGACGTATTCACTGGCATTGCCGTACCGACCGGACTTCACGCGTTCGTCGATCCAGTCCTTCATCGGGCCGGGGAGGGAAACATTCATGGTTGCCATGATCGATCTCCGTCAACCGTCCTATGATAGCACCAATGGCAAAGTTTGCCAAAGCGTCGTCCTATGTGTCGATCAGGCCGATAGACCAGTCATCGGCGGCGAACTCCAGATGGCCCCAGCTACCCTGGAGGCGGAATCGACCCTGATTCAACAGGAACGTATCAAGATTGCCGAAGTCGGCCTCACCATCGGGGTCGACGGAGAGCGTCGGAGAGCGATCAAGCCAACAGACATCCGAACATCCCGAGAACCGCAACCGCGCATACCGGTAGCAATGGTGTTCTCCGGGGAGCGGTGCCTGATAGGCTGGATGACCTGATGTCAGAGCTGCAAGTAGCGTGAACTCCACGATGGCCTTCGAGGCCCAGACGCAGAGCACGTAGCTGTCTTCGAAATAGTATCCATCGAGCGGCGAATGGGTTTCATATCCAACCCATCCGTCCATCGCCGGAGCCTCAGTGCCCCTCGAACGCGCACAGCGCCTTCACCGGGCAGCCCAGCGCCTCCAGCTTCTTCGCGCCGCCCAGTTCGGGCAGGTCGATGACGAAGGTGCAGCCGACCACGGTCGCGCCGACCCGCTGCAGCAGCTTGACCGCCGCCTCGGCCGTGCCGCCGGTGGCGATCAGGTCGTCGACGATGAGCACGCGGTGGCCCTTCACCACGGCGTCCTGGTGGATCTCCAGCTTGTCGTAGCCATATTCCAGCGCGTAGTCCTGGCCGAAGGTCTGCCACGGCAGCTTGCCCTTCTTGCGGATCGGCACGAAGCCCACCGAAAGCTGGTGCGCCACGGCGCCGCCGAGGATGAAGCCGCGGGCGTCGATCCCCGCCACCTTGTCGATGTCGGCGCCCGCATAGGGCTGGACCATCTCGTCGACCGCCTTGCGGAAGCCTTGGGCGTCGCCCAGCAGGGTGGTGATGTCGCGGAACAGGATGCCCGGCTTCGGATAGTCCGGGATGGTGCGGATGCGGGACTTGATCCAGTCCATTATGGCTTTACCCCCAATGCGCGGCCGGCCACCGCGTCCAGCTTCTTGATGATTTCAGGATCGCGCGCCGACGGCGCCGTGATCAAGGCCGTATCGAGCACCCGGTCGCAGCCCTGGGCGCAGGGATGGACGGATTCCGCCATCCGCGCCGCCAGCGATCGGACCAGGGCCCGCGCCTTGCCGGCATTCTCGTTCAGCACGCGGATGATATCGGCGACCTGCACATGGGCGTGGTCGTCGTGCCAGCAGTCGTAGTCGGTGACCATGGCGATGCTGACGTAGCAGATCTCCGCCTCGCGGGCGAGCTTGGCCTCGGGCATGTTGGTCATGCCGATCACGTCGCAGCCCCACTGGCGGTAGAGATGGGACTCGGCCATGGACGAGAACTGCGGGCCTTCCATGACCAGGTAGGTGCCGCCCTGGGCCAGCGCGATGCCGGCGTCGATGGCCGCCTCGGTGACGAGGCCGCCGAACCGGCTGCACACCGGCTCGGCCATGGAGACATGGGCGACGAGGCCGGTGCCGAAAAAGCTCTTCTGGCGGGCGAAGGTGCGATCGATGTACTGGGTTACGCGCACGAAGGCGCCCGGCGGCAAATCCTCGCGCAGCGAGCCGCACGCGCTCAGCGAGATTATGTCGGTGACGCCCCTGCGCTTCAGCGCATCGATGTTGGCGCGGTAGTTGATCTCGCCGGGCGGGATGCGGTGGCCGCGGCCGTGGCGGGGCAGGAACACCAGTGTGGTGCCGCCCAGCGTCCCGGTGAACAGCTGGTCCGACGGTGCGCCGAACGGCGAGTCGACCGTTTCCCAGCCGGCATTTTCCAGCCCGTCGATGTCGTAGAGGCCGCTGCCGCCGATGATTCCCAGAATCGGTTGTGCGCCCACGGCTCCCCCTTCGGAGTTATCTATCGCGGCAGCTGCTTCTCGACGAGGACGCCGACCTTGCCCTCGGCACTCTTGGAGAACAGCAGGACCAGGTCCACGTCCTTGCCGCAGCCGCTGACTGTCCAGGTCTCGTAGTCGCCATCGGCGACCTTGGGCTCGTATCCCTCGGGCGGTCCCTTCATCGTGTCGAGCAAGCCGCGTTTATCGCAGTTCTCGATCTTGGCCTTGCGCACGATCACCGGCCGCAGATCGATCACCAGTTGCAGGTCCTGACCGGTTTCGCCCGGGCCGGCGGCCTTCACCTGCAGTCCGGTCTCCGAGGCGATGAAGATGGCGTTGAAGACGGATTGGCGGCCGCAGCGGGTCACCTGGAAGCGCTCGAGCCATCGACCGGTCTTGGGGACGACCGCGCCGGCGTCCATCTCGATGGGCGCCATGATCTTCATGGCGTAGTTGCCCATCGTGTAGTTGTCCTTGCACTCGCGGCCGACGGATCGGTCTTCGCGGATGGCGACGGCCGCGCGCAGCTCGGCGTGTTTCTGGCTCTTGAGGAAGCCGGCGAAGGGCGTGTCGGCCTTGAGATCCTCCGCTTCGCTGATCGGCTGGGCGGATGCCCCGGCGCCAATGATCGTCAGGGCGCTCACCACGACGGCGCAAAGCTTCAGGCGTATCACTGTCCGGCGTCTCCTCGCGGGTCCGGTCCTAGTGGCCGAGCACCCGCTTAGAGATGCGTTTGTAGGCAAAGAAAAGCAACCCGGTGGTGATCAGCAGGAACGCCACGATGATGAAGCCCATGCTCTTGCGCTGCTCCAGCTTGGGCTCGGCGGCCCAGGCGAGGAAGGTTGCGACGTCATAGGCCATCTGCTCGACGGTCGCTTTTGTGCCGTCCGTATAGGTCACGATGTCTTCGGCCAGCGGCGGCGCCATGGCGATCACGCGGCCCGACTTGTAAGGGTTGAAGTGTCCGCCGGTGGGGATCTTGCCGCCCGGCACGTGATGCAGTTCCTCGGGCGTCGGCTCGCGGTAGCCGGTGAGCACCGAATAGACGTAGGAGGCGCCGCCGACGCGGGCCTTCACCATCAGCGACAGGTCCGGCGGAATCGCGCCGTTGTTGGAGGCCGCCGCGGCTTCCGGATTGGCGTAGGGTGCCGGCACATAGTCAAACGGCTTCCCGGGACGCTCCTTGACGTCGCCCGTGTCCGGATCGGGCTCGCCCATGACGGTCATGCTGGCGGCGATCGCCTTGATTTCGGGTTCGCTGAAGCCGATGCCGCTCAGCGAGCGGAACGCGACCAGGTTCAACGAATGACAGGCGTGACAGACTTCCTTGTAGACCTGCAGGCCGCGCTGCGCCGCCGCCCGGTCGTAATGTGCGCCGATGATCTTCTCGTGTGGCCAGCCCTGCGGCGGCGTCTTCGGCTTCTCGCTGTCGCCCGCCGCGTGGGCCATCGAGGAGAGGACGACGCCCGCTGCGAGGATGAGGCCGGCCAGGATGTTCTTCTTGTTCATTGTGGCTTCCCCTCGCTCAGGCGTGTTTGGCCAGCACGGCCTGGGAAATGCTCTCAGGCAGCGGTCGCGTCTTCTCCACCTTGCTCAGGAGCGGCAGGAGGATGAGGAAGTGGAAGAAGTAGTAGAAGGTGGCGATGCGACCGACGATCAGCCAGACGCCTTCCGCCGGCTTGGCGCCGACGAAGCCGAGCAGGATCACGTCGATCACCAGCAGCCAGAAGAACTGCTTGAACAGCGGCCGGAAGGTTCCGGAGCGGACCTTCGAGCGGTCGAGCCACGGCAGCGCGAACAGGATCAGGATCGCCGCGAACATGGCAATGACGCCCAGCAGCTTGTCGGGGATCGAGCGCAGGATCGCGTAGAACGGCAGGTAGTACCATTCCGGCACGATATGCGGCGGCGTGACGAGCGGGTCGGCCTGGATGTAGTTGTCCGGGTGGCCCATGTAGTTCGGCGCGAAGCAGACCACCGCGAAGAAGATCAGCAGCAGCAGGGACACCATGAAGCTGTCCTTGGCCGTGTGATAGGGATGGAAGTCGATCTGGTCCTGCGGACCCTTGACGTCGATGCCCAGCGGGTTGTTGGAGCCCGGGATGTGCAGCGCCCAGATGTGCAGGATGGCGACGCCGGCGATCACGAAAGGCAGGGTGAAGTGCAGGCTGAAGAAGCGGTTCAGCGTCGGATTGTCGACCGAGAAACCGCCCCACAGCAGGGTCACCAGATCCTGGCCGACGAAAGGAAGGGCGCCGAACAGATTGGTGATCACGGTCGCGCCCCAGAAGCTCATCTGCCCCCACGGCAGCACGTAGCCCATGAAGGCGGTCGCCATCATCAGCAGGTAGATGACGAGGCCGAGCATCCACAGCAGCTCGCGCGGCGCCTTGTAGGATCCGTAGTACAGGCCGCGGAAGATGTGGATATAGACGACGATAAAGAAGAACGACGCGCCGTTCGCGTGCACGTAGCGCAGCAGCCAGCCGTAGTTGACGTCGCGCATGATGTGCTCGACCGAGGCGAATGCCATCGCCGTGTGCGGCGTGTAGTGCATGGCCAGGATGATGCCGGTGACGATCTGCACGCCCAGCATCAGGCCGGCGAGCGAGCCGAAGCTCCACCAGTAGTTCAGGTTCTTGGGCGTCGGATAGGCGACCAGGGCGCCGTGCATGACGGTGAACAGCGGCAGCTGGCGGTCAAACCATTTGACGAAGCCGTTCTTCGGCTCGAAGGGGCGTGATGGATGCATGGCGTTGCCTCTTTAGCCGATCCGAACGCGCGTATCGTTCAGGAAAGTGTATTCCGGCACTGCGAGATTGGCCGGGGCCGGCCCCTTGCGGATGCGGCCGGACGTGTCGTAGTGCGAGCCGTGGCAGGGGCAGAACCAGCCGCCGAAGTCGCCCTGCTCACCCAGCGGGATGCAACCCAGATGGGTGCAGACGCCGACCATGATCAGCCACGGCTCGTGGCCGGGCTTGGTGCGCTGTTCGTCGCTCTGGGGGTCCGGCAGCTCGCTGATGTCGACGGCCTTCGCCTTGGCGACCTCTTCCTCGGTGCGGTGGCGAATGAACACCGGCTTACCGCGCCACTTGACGCGGATGCTCTGGCCGACCTCGACCTTGGAGATGTCGACCTCGATGGACGACAGCGCCAGCACGTCGGCCGACGGATTGAGGTTGTCGATCAGCGGCCACACCGCAGCGGCGGCGCCAACGGCGCCGAATCCGCCGGCGGCCACGAACAGGAAATCCCTGCGCTTGACGCCTTCGCCGTGATGATCGCTGGTTGAATCAGTCGTGGACATTCAGACCCACCCGTTCTGCTTCTTCTTGTGTATGTGGGGCATCCCCGCCCCTGATGGCAGGCGTGTTTTGGCACCATAAAAGGCAATTGTCCAGTCGGGATGCTTGCAAATCTGTGCCCTCGCGGACGCCGATGCCGCGCTTGACGCGGGCCGTCGATGCAACCAACGTCGCCGCCATGCGGATAGCGCTCTACCAGCCCGACATGGCGCCCAACGTGGGCACGATTCTGCGCCTGGCCGCGTGCCTCGGCGTGGCGGTCGACATCATCGAACCGTGCGGCTTTCCGTTCGGCGCGCGCGCCCTCAGGCGATCCGGGATGGATTATCTGGCGCATGCCGACTATACCGCCCACGCGAGTTGGGGCTCGTTCCTGGCCAGCGATCCCGACCGGATGGTGCTGCTGACGACGCGCGCCAGCCAGACCTATACTGACTTCGGCTTCGCGGCCGGCGACGTGCTGCTGTTCGGCAGGGAATCCTCAGGCGTGCCCGAGGACGTTCATGCCCGGGCCGATGCGCGTGTCGCGATTCCGATGGCGCCGGGGTTGCGCTCGCTCAATGTGGCGGTGGCGGCGGCGATGGTAGTGGGTGAGGCGCTGAGGCAGACCAGCGGGTTTCCGAATTCGGGGAGCAACCGATGACCTACGTTCCGGACGAGCACAAGGTGCGGGCACGCATGTGGTTCCACAGCCTGCGCGACCGCATCTGCTCGACCTTCGAGATGATCGAGGACGAGTTGCGCGGCCCGCTGCGGAACCAGCGCGCCGGCCGCTTCGAGCGCACCGAATGGACCCGCCCGGGCGGCGGCGGCGGCGTCATGGCGGTGATGAAGGGCCGCGTGTTCGAGAAGGTGGGCGTCAACGTCTCGACCGTCGAGGGCACCTTCTCGCCCGAATTCGCCAAGACCATTCAGGGCGCCGAGGAGGATCCGCGCTTCTGGGCCAGCGGCATCTCGCTGGTGGCGCACATGCAATCGCCCTTGGTGCCGGCGGTGCACATGAACACCCGGCACATCATCACCACCCGCGGCTGGTTCGGCGGCGGCGCCGACCTGACGCCGATGTATCCGGACGACGCGGATACCGACCAGTTCCACGGCGCTCTGAAAGAGGCCTGCGACCGGCACGACCCGGCCTACTACCCGAAGTTCAAGCAGTGGTGCGACGAATACTTCTTCCTCAAGCACCGCAACGAGCCGCGCGGCGTGGGCGGCATCTTCTACGACTCGGTCAACACCGGCGACTGGGAAGCCGACTTCGCCTTCACCCAGGACGTGGGCCGGGCGTTCCTCGACGTCTATCCGAAGATCGTCCGCCGCCACATGAACCAGGAGTGGACCGACGAGCAGCGCGAGCACCAGCTGGTGCGCCGCGGCCGCTACGTGGAGTTCAACCTGATCTACGACCGGGGCACCACGTTCGGCCTCAAGACCGGCGGCAACGTGGACGCCATCCTGATGTCGCTGCCGCCAGAGGTGAAGTGGCCGTAGGACCTGGCAGGCAGAAAGCCGCGATCAACGGGGCGGGATCGCCTCACTCGAGCGTATCGAGCCGCGCCAGGAGTTCGGCCCTGCTGGGCGCGAAGCCTTCGTCGACCCACTGACGCTCCAGAGCGCGCAGCAACTTTCCCACCTGCTCGCCGGCGGGAATGCCTTGGCGCAACAGGTCGGCGCCCTTGAGCGGGAACGACGGACTGCTCCAGCCGTCTGCCAGGGCGACGAGGTGGCGGCGGTCGTCGCCGTCGGCGGCCCAGTCGAGCAGCGCCAGGTCGCGGAACCGCTCCGCCCCCAGCCAGTAGAGCTGCGCGCTCGCCTCGCCGTCGGTCAGCCGGGCCGGAAGCTCCGCCTCGCCCGCGGCCATGCAACGGAGCCGGGACTTGTACCTGGTGGACAGCTTCCAGCGTTCCGCGAGACCGGTCAGGACGTCGGCGCGGCGGCTGGTCAGCGCGGCGAGGCGCAGGAGCGCCTCTCCGCCTCCGATCTCGACCAGCCGGCCGAGACAACGGAGCGCGACCGCTTCGGGCAACACCTGCCCGAGCACGCCGGCGCTGTCCATGACCTGAAGCGTCGGCACCGGCGACGGCGCCTCCAGCAGCCGCAACATCTCGGCGCGGACGCGCTCGACCGATAGGCGACCGAGATCACCGCGCCGGTCGCGGCACGCCGCCAATCCCTCATCGTCCATGGGTCCCCGGCCGTACCACGCATGAAACCGGAAGAAACGGAGAATGCGCAGCGCGTCCTCCTCGATCCGCTTGCAGGGATCGCCGATGAAGCGCACGTGACTCGCCTCGAGGTCGGCCACGCCGTCCGCCGGATCGTAGACCGTGCCGTCGGCATCGCAGTAGAGCGCGTTGAAGGTGAAGTCGCGGCGCATGGCGTCCTCGGTCCAGTCGTCGGTGAAGGCGACCACGGCGCGGCGGCCGTCCGTCTCCACGTCGACCCTGAGAGTCGTCACCTCGAACGGCCTGCCGCGGGCGACGGCGGTGATCGTGCCGTGGTCGATGCCGGTCGGCACCGCCTTCACGCCCGCCGCCTGGAGCAGTTCCACCACCGTCTCGGGCCGCTGGTCGGTGGCGATGTCGATATCGCGCACCGGCCGGCCGGCGAGCGCGTCGCGCACGCAGCCGCCGACGAAGCGGGCGGTCCCTCCCCGGGACGTCAGCGCGGCCATGACCTCGGACGCCCCGCCCTCGGTCAGCCAGGACTGGGTGATGACCGTTCCCGACTTGCGCATCAGCCCCTGAGCTTGTTGTACAGATTCACCAGCATGCCGGCCGTCGCACCCCAGATGTGATGACCGTCATAGGGCATCACATAGTAGTGACGCATGGCGCCCCGCCACTCGCGGCTTTCCCGCTGATGGTTGGCCGGATCGAGGAAAAAGTCGAGCGGCACCTCGAAAACCAGCGCGACCTCGTCGGGCTGGAGGGTCAGGGTGAAGCCGGTCCGGACCAGGCCGACGATGGGCGTGATGGAAAAGCCGGTGCCGGTCTCGTAGGTGTCGAGCGCGCCGATGACCTCGATATAGGAGCGGTCGAGGCCGATCTCTTCCCAGGTTTCACGCAGCGCCGTGTCGACCGGGCCGGCGTCGGTGCCGTCGACGCGGCCGCCGGGAAAGGCGACCTGTCCCGCGTGGCTGCTGAGATGGTCGGTCCGCTGGGTGAGCAGCACGGTCGCCCCGCCCTGCCGGTCGATGACCGGCACCAGCACCGCCGCCTCCCGCAGCGGCCGGTCCGGCGGCAGGCCCGCGCGGATATGGGGGGTCAGGTCGTAGTCGCTGGTCGGGGGAAGGCCGCTCCCGGAGGCGCTCGGGACATCGAGAAGCCGGCCGCGGAACAGATCCTGAAGCATGGTCAGCCGGCCGCGTCCAGCCTGCCGATCACGAAGAACTGGCCGCGGCTGCCGATTCCGAGCACCTTCTCGCCGTCGACGGCGCGTTCCTCGCCGGCCTCGACTATCTGATAGAACACCGGGCGGGCGATCAGCGCCCACAGGTTCCGGCGCACTAGGACGTAGGGCGACGGTTCGCCGGTTTCCGGGTCGGTCTCGACGCGGATCGGATTGTCGGGGCCCGCGATGACCTCCTCGTCCACATTGGTGCGGAACACGATGCTCTGGGTCCTGCCGGGATCGTAGATGTCGGCCTCGACCGCGACGAACGGCGCGTCGTCGACGGTGATGCCGAGCTTCTCGACCGGCGTGACCAGGAAATACTTGTCGCCGTCGCGGCGGATCACGGTGGAGAACAGCTTTACCATGCGCTTGCGGCCGATTGGCGAGCCCATGTAGTACCAGGTGCCGTCCCGGGCGATACGCATGTCGATGTCGCCGCAGAAGTCGGGGTTCCACTTCTCGACCGGGGGCAGCTTCTTGTCCTGCAACCGGGCCATGATCTCGGCGAGGTTGGGCGTGCCCTGGGCGCTCCGTGCTTCCGTCACGGCGCCGCTTCCCGGAGATCCGGCGCCGCCGCGGCCTCGCCCTCGCCCTTCGCGGGCGGCTCGATCAGTCCTTCCAGCCCCGTGGCGGCGCCCTCGACCAGCTCGCGGATCAGCAGCCGCTCGGGATCGACCGGACCCGGGAGCCGCAGGCCCTCGGCGCCTTCCCGTCGAAAGCCGACGCGGCTGTAGTAGGGCAGGTCGCCCACCAGGATCACGACGGCATGTCCCAGCTGCCTGGCCTTCTGCAGGCCGACGCGCATCAGCCCCATGCCGATGCCCCGCCCCGCATAGGCAGGCTCGACCGCCAGCGGGCCGAGCAGCAGCGCCGGCGTCGGCGCCGCCTCCGAGCATAGCGGCCGGACCTGGATGGGCCAGAACTGGAGGCTGCCGCGCAGCGTCTTGTTGTCGAACGCGACGAAGCCCAGCGCCTCGACGGGCGCCACGCCCTCGCGCAGCCGGTAGACCGTCTTCTTTTGCCGGTCGGGACCGAACGAGCGGTCGAGCAGGGCCTCGACGGCGGCCGGGTCGGCCTCGCGGAAGGGTCGGATATTGATCATGTGGGGCAATATACATCAATTCCCGGCAGCCCCAAGTCGGACAGGAATAGAGGCGGCTACATCAGGGGAGACGAAACGCCGACGGAAAAAAAGAGAGCGGCCCGTCCTTCCGGACGGGCCGCTCCAACCTTGGGGAGGTTGATCTGGTACTTACCAGTCGACCTGGAAGCGAGCGACGAAGCTGTCGACGCCGTTGTGGCCGTCCGGGAAGGTGTCGCCCAGATTGTCCCAGGCATCGTCGATGTCGGAGTGGGCGTAATTGAGCTTGATCACCGTGTGGCGGTTCAGGAACCAGTTGACGCCGACGATGTAGGTCAGCTGCTGGCCGCCGCAGATGCCGGACGCCGCCATCACGCAGCCGCCATTGCCGAACGAATCGTTCAGGTCGACGAAGTCGACGCGGGCCACCAGCGCCCAGGCGCCCCAGCCGCCCTCGAACACCGGATTGTTGACCTTCTTGGGACGATCGAAGCTGCCTTCGTCGTAGCCGCGGGTCTCACCCGTGATGAACCAGCCCACGCCCAGATAGCCGCCCTGGAAGGTCGCCTTGGTCTGGCCGCCCTGGCCGGTGATGTCCTTCACCTTCAGCCAGCCCCACTCGGCGTCGGCCCAGAACGGACCGAACACGCCGGCCAGTTCGACGCCGAAGAACAGGTCGCTGCCCGCGTCGAGGGTATTGGTGTCGATGTAGCGGATGCCCGACAGGTGCGAATGCGGACGCTGACGGTAGCGGACCTCGCGGCCGAAGATGTCGTCGTTGTAGTTGCGGTACAGGATCGACGCGCCGATGTGCAGGATGCCGCCATTGCCGATCTCGGGATAGGCCACGGCGCGCGCGCTGAGCGCATAGCCTTCGTCGTTGAAGTTCTCGTCGGGCTGCTGCAGCTCGGCGCCGAACGCACCGACGTCGAACCGGAACCACTCGCCGACGTAGCCGACCTGAACGCCCAGGCGGCGGTTGAAGTTGAAGGCGTCGGTGAAGCCGCCGCGCTCGACCAGATCGATGTGGCGGGAGCTGGTCAGCTCTTCCATGGAGTTGGTGGTCTTGGCATGTCCGATCAGGATGTAGAACGGATCCCAGCCGGCGTACTCCAGATACGCGTCGGTGATGTCCACCTCGTTGGTGGCGAAGTCGACCTCGAACTTGTACTTGACGTCCTTCCAGGCCTTGCCCTCGATGCCCAGACGCGCGGCGCGGAACTCGGTCGCGGTGCGGTCCTGCTCGTCATGGCTGTCGGACACTATGCCGAAATCGGCCAGCAGACGGCCGCGGACGTGCATCTCGAACTTGCCGTCGCCGCTCTGGATGGTCGGGCTCGGGCCCCACTTCCACTTGGCGTCGCCGCTCTCGGACTTCTTCTTGGCGTCGGCGGCGGCCAGCACGGCCTGCTCGCCCTTCATGTGGGCTTCTTCGACCTGGCCCTTGAGCTCCTCGACGGTAGCGCTCAGCTGCTGGATCATGCGGAGCAGTTGCTCGTTGGACTGGGCGTGCGCATTGCCGGCGAACATGGTGGCGCCCGCCGCCACGAGTCCCGCCGTCAATAGCGTCTTCGCGCTTTTCCGGGGTTGCATCGTTGGTGTTCTCCCTTTGAGGAATGTTGCGTGCGGAGCACGAGGCGAGGACTCCCCCAAGCGTTGGCGTCCGCAGTCGTTAGCACTGCCTCTGTAAGGGCAGGCGATGACGGCTGGATGAATTTGATATGACGGTTTGATTACAGGCCGCACACCTGTTGCCGCGGCGCAACACGATCCGTTTGCGGACGCAGCACGGGTGGCGGCATTCCGGCCCTGAGGACCACTTCGAGAGCCCGGGGTTCAGCCCTTCGCGGGCGACGCTCCATCGCGCAGGAGCTTGTAGACGAGGCTGTCGTTGAGCGCCTGGTAGGACGCGTCGACGATATTGGGCGAGACGCCGACCGTGAACCAGCGGTTGCCCTTCGAGTCGCCGCTTTCGATCAGGACGCGGGTGGTCGCCTCGGTGCCGCGCGTGTTCAGGATGCGCACCTTGTAGTCGATGAGCCGCAGGTCCTCGATATAGGAGGAATAGCGCCCCAGGTCCTTGCGCAGCGCCTGGTCGAGCGCGTTGACCGGACCGTTGCCCTCGCCGGCCGAGATCAGGTTGTCGCCGTCGACCGACAGCTTCACCGTGGCTTCGGCCACCGTCACCAGTTCGCCCATGGCATTGTGGCGGCGCTCGACCAGCACCCGGTAGCTCTGGGTATCGAAGAACTTCGGCAGTTGGCCCAGCGCACGCCGGGCGAGCAGCTCGAAACTCGCCTCGGCGCCGTCATAGGACAGGCCCTGCGCCTCGGCCTCCTTCACCTCGTCGAGCAGGCGGCCGATGCCGGGATGGTTCTTCGGCACCTTGAGCCCGACTTCCTCGAGCCGCTGGATGATATTGGAGCGGCCGGCCTGGTTGGACACCAGGATCTTGCGGGCATTGCCGACGCTCTCCGGCGGCACGTGCTCGTAGGTCTGCGGCTCCTTCATCACCGCCGAGGCATGCAGCCCGCCCTTGTGGGCGAAGGCATTCTCACCCACATAGGCCTGGTGCCGGTTGGGCGTGCGGTTGAGCACCTCGTCGAGCATCAGCGAGACATGGCGCACCTTGCGCAGGTTGGCCTTGGGGATGCCGGTCTCGAACCGCTCAGTGAATTCGGGCTTCAGCATCAAGGTCGGGATCAGCGACATCAAATTGGCGTTGCCGCAGCGCTCGCCCAGGCCGTTGATGGTGCCCTGAAGCTGGCGGACGCCGCCGAGGATGGCAGCGAGCGTATTGGCGACGGCATTCTCGGTGTCGTTGTGGGTGTGGATGCCCAGCCGATCGCCGGGAATCTCCTTCACCACCTCGGCGACGATGCGGGACACTTCATGGGGCAGCGTGCCACCATTGGTGTCGCACAGCACGACCCAGCGCGCGCCGGCCTCGGCGGCGGCGTGCAGGCATTCCATCGCGTATTTCGGGTTGGCCTTGAAGCCGTCGAAGAAGTGCTCGGCGTCCAGCATCGGTTCACGCCCGCGCCGTTTGATCTCGGCGATCGACGAACCGATGATCGCCACGTTCTCCTCGCGCGGGATGCCCAGCGCGACATCGACCTGATAGTCCCAGCTCTTGCCGACGATGCAGACGGCGGGCGCGGTGGTGTTGAGCAGCGCCGCCAGACCGGGATCGTTGGCGGCGCTCTGGCCGGGCCGCTGGGTCATGCCGAAGGCGGTGAAGGTGGCGCCCTTCAGCGCCGGCGGCGCGGCGAAGAACTCGGTGTCGGTCGGGTTCGCCCCCGGCCAGCCACCCTCGATATAGTCCACGCCCAGCGCGTCGAGCTCGGCAGCGATGCGCTGCTTGTCGTGCACGGAGAAGTCGACGCCCTGGGTCTGGGCGCCGTCACGCAAGGTGGTGTCGAATAGATAAAGCCTCTCGCGGGCCATGATTCCGTCTTTCTCGTCCCCGTGTGCCGCGGCCTCGGGCCGCCGGCACGGGCGGTGATGTCACCGCCGACCTACTGAGTTAGCCCCAAAGGGGCCGCCTGGACCAGAAAATCTATCCCCGCCGCCAAGTGGTCCCTTGCGGGCCATCCTCAAGGATGATGCCCTGTTCGGCAAGGGTGCCCCTAATTCGGTCGGCCTCGGCGAAGTCCTTGGACTGACGCGCGGCGATGCGGTCGGCAATGAGCTGCTCGATCTCGGCCTCGCCCGGACCATCGGCGGCGGCATCGCGGCGCTTCAGCCAATCGTCAGGATCGCTGCCGAAGAGGCCCAGCATCCGGCCGCCGGCCACCAGCATGGCCTTGTACTTGCCCCGCGTCGGATCGTTCTTCGACTTGTTGGCCTTCGTGGCCAGCTCGTGCAGCGCGGCCAGAGCCAGCGGCGTGTTGAGGTCGTCGAGCAGCGGCGCGAGCACACTCTCGGGAATGTCGGCCTCATCGGCCTCGATGTCCTCGAACGCCTTCAAGGTGCGGTACAGCCGGTCCAGGCTCTCGCGCGCCTGGGTCATGCCCGCCTTCGTCCAGTCGATGGGCTGGCGGTAATGGGTCGACAGCATGGTGTAGCGCAGCACCTCGCCCGGCCAATCGGCCAGCAGGTCGCGCACGGTGAAGAAATTTCCCAGCGACTTGGACATCTTCTCGCCTTCCACCATCAGGAAGCCGTTATGCATCCAGTAGCGCGCGTGCGGCTGCCCGTCATGGGCGCAGGCGCTCTGCGCGATCTCGTTCTCGTGATGCGGGAAGATCAGATCGATGCCGCCGCCATGGATGTCGAACACCTCGCCCAGATGCGCCGCGCCCATGGCCGAGCATTCGATGTGCCAGCCCGGACGGCCGCGGCCCCACGGGCTGTCCCAACCGGGCAGGTCGGGCGTCGACGGCTTCCACAGCACGAAGTCGGCCGGATCCTTCTTGTAGGGCGCCACCTCGACCCTCGCGCCCGCGATCATTTCGTCCATGGACCGGCCGGAAAGCTGGCCGTAATGCGGGTCGCTCGCCACGGCGAACAGCACGTGGCCTTCCGCCTCGTAGGCATGGCCGCGGTCGATCAGCGCCGTGATCATCTCGATCATCTGGGCGATGTGCTCAGTCGCCCGCGGCTCGATGGTGGGTCGCAGCGCGCCCAGCGCGTCCATGTCCTGATGATAGGCCTCGACGGTGCGCTCGGTGATGGTGCGGATGTCCTCGCCCGACTCCTGGGCCCGCGCGTTGATCTTGTCGTCGACGTCGGTGATGTTGCGGACATAGGTGACCGCGTCGGCGCCGTAGAGGTCGCGGAGCACGCGGAACAGGGTGTCGAACACCACGACGGGCCGCGCATTGCCGATATGGGCGAAGTCATAGACCGTCGGGCCGCAGACGTAGAGGCGCACATTGCCCTCGTCGATCGGCTCGAAGCGCTGCTTTTCCCGGGTCAGGGAATTGTAGATCGTCAGGTCCATGGTTTCCGCCGGTAAGGGGACGAGGGGCTATAGCGCACGAGACCGGTGGCGGCAAGGGATTGACGGTTCGTGCGGTGGATGGAAGGCCCCTCACCCTGCCCCTCTCCCAAGGGGAGAGGGTGGCGATGAGGGTTTCACTGAGTTCCCTCTCCCCTTGGGCTACGACATTCACACATCGTGATTTGAGAATGTATTGAAGGGAGTGGTGAAGTCTGATTCGCTGTCCTGGTCATTGAGAGGAGATCGGGATGGACGTGACGCTTGGGCGCTT
>JBFWZH010000033.1:0-48852 GCA_050185585.1 Sphingomonadales bacterium
CCCGTGGATCCCCAATCCCAACCCGCTTCAACCGCGCCTCCCGCAAATCACCCGCAGGAAACTTGAATCACAAACACAACCTCAACAGAACAAACTTCCGTGCATCCCGTAGCCCAGAGGGAGAGGGAACGAGTCCCGTGCCGAGAGGTCAACCTAAGTGGCTACCGCTCCAGCCAAAAGGAAAGGGCCGCGTCTTGCGGACGCGGCCCTCGGAATGCTTCGCCTGTCGGGCCGGTATCAGCCCTGGCGCGCCTTGAAGCGGCGCTGAGTCTTGTTGATGACGTAGACGCGGCCCTTGCGGCGGATGACGCGGCAGTCGCGGTGGCGCGACTTCAGCGACTTGAGTGAGTTCTTGATCTTCATTGTTCTGCTCCGGACCGCGTGGCGGCTGAATTCGAGGCGCGGACCATATGGGCGGCGGATGCGGTTGTCAACATGCCTGAATCCGTCGAAAACGCGGAAATCGCTCCGCCAGCCAACCTCACTCGGGCGGCGGCGCGTTCTCCTCGCTGAAGCCGTCGTCCGAGGCGGTGACCACGATCACCGCGCCCACCCCCAGCGCCAGCGCCATCAGGCCGTAGGTCCACCACGCCGACGGCTCGCCCTCGCTGCGATAGGCGAGACGCGCCTCGGTCTCGCGCAGGCTCAGGCCGTTGACCCGCAGGTCCTCGAAGCCGTCGGGCGAGAACTTGAGGTCGGCCAGCGACATCAGGTTGCGGCGGGTGTCGAACTGGTTGACCGAGACGCTGTCGGGCATGCGGGCCGCCAGGCTCACGCCGTACTTCACGTCGGACTTGCGCAGATGCGACGGTCCGCCGAACGGGATCCGCATATAGGCCATGCCGGCGACCTCGTCGTCGTCCAGCACGCCGGCCAGCGTATTTTGCCCCGGCGCATAGATGTCGCGCCATGCGTCCTCCGCGAAGGCGGGCGCGACCTGGGCCGCGACCATCGCGGCGGCGGCGGCCATGAGAGCGGTCTTCCGCAGCATGAAACACTCCGATTCCGACGGTGAAGGCCGATACTTAACCGGTTTTCCCGGTCGTGTCATCGGTCGGGATGACCGGTTCAGCGGCCGATCAGGAAGCGGGCGATGCGCTCGATGCGCCGGCCGAAGGGCGGCCAGGCGGCCTTGTTGAAGGCGATCCGGCCCTGTTCCATCACCGACCGGGCATGGCTGAAGGTGCGGAATCCGGCCTCGCCGTGATAGGCGCCGATGCCGCTGGCGCCGACGCCGCCGAACGGCAGGTCCTCGATCGCCACGTGCAGCATGGTGTCGTTGATGGTGACGCCGCCCGAGAGCGCGCGGTCCATTACCCGCTGCTTCTCGGCCTCGTCATGGGTGAAATGGTAGAGCGCCAGCGGCCGGTCGCCCGCGTTGATATGGCCGATCACCTCGTCGATCGACCGGTAGGTCTTCAGCGGCAGCACCGGACCGAACACCTCCTCCTGCATCACCTTCATGTCGCCGGTGGGCTCGAGGATCAGGGTCGGGGCGATCTTGCGCGCATTGCCCAGCGCCTCGCCCGACGGGTTGATCTCGATGATTTCGGCGCCCTTGTCGCGGGCGTCGGCCACCAGCGCCTGCAGCCGCGCGTGGTGCTGGTCGGAGACGATGGAGGAATAGTCCGGATTGGCGGCGAGGCTCGGATACATGGCGCTCGCCTGCTTGCGGAACGCGGCGGCAAAGGCGTCCAGCCTGCCCTCGGGCACGAAGCCGTAATCGGGCGCGATGCAGGTCTGGCCGGCGTTGATCAGCTTGCCGAAGGCAATGGCGCCGGCGGCCTTGTCCAGGTCGTAGCCGTCGCCGACGATCACCGGCGACTTGCCGCCCATCTCCAGCGTCACCGGCACCAGGTTCTCGGCGGCGGCCATCATCACCCGCCGGCCGGTCGCGGTCGAGCCGGTGAACATCAAATGGTCGAACTTGCGGCGCGAGAACGCGGCGGCCACGTCCGGCCCGCCATTGATTACCGCCACCCGGTCCTCGCCGAACGCCCGTGCCAGCAGCTCCTTCGTCAGCGCCGAGGCGTTGGGCGTCAGCTCGGACGGCTTGATCATCACCCGGTTGCCCGCGGCCAGCGCCTGCGCCAGCGGCACGAAGCACAGCTTGTACGGGTAGTTCCACGGCGCCATCACGCCCACCACGCCCAGCGGCTGGTAGTTGACATAGGCGCGGGCGAAGGGCTGCTGCAGCCGGTTGAGCGGCACCCGGCGCGGCCTGACCCACTTCGCCAGGTGCTTGCGGGTGTGGCGCAGCACCAGCAGCGAGCCCAGCGCCTCGGCCAGCAGGGTCTCGTGACGGCTGCGGTTGCCGAAATCCTCGCTCAGCGCCTCGGCCATGCGCCCATGGTTGTCGCGGATCAGCGCGTCGAGGGCGTCGAGATGGGCAAGCCGCTCGCGCAGGACCGGCGGTCCGTTCTCGAGGAACGCCGACCGCTGTGTGCGCAGGACGGATTCGATCGCCGCGTCATGGCCGCCTGCCGCCTGCGGCGATGCGATGGGTTGCGAGCTCATCGCCGGATATTAGCAGGTGCGCCGGCGTTGCAAACGTCCGAACGGCGTTGCGCGGACGGTCGCGATGCCCGAAAGTGCCGGCCATGGCCCGCGCCGACTTCAAGTTCCACCACCGCATCCGCATCCGTTACGCGGAGGTCGACGCGCAGGGCGTGGTGTTCAACGCCCACTACCTGACCTATTTCGACGTCACCCACACCGAGTACATGCGGGCGATGGGCTACGACTACAAGGGCGAGGTGGCGCGCACCGGCCTCGACTTCCATCTGGTGAAATCGGTGGTCGAGTACCGCAGGCCGCTGGTGTTCGACCAGCTGGTCGACATCTGCGTGCGGGCTGCGCGCATCGGGCGCACCAGCGTCACCAACCTGTTCGAGATCCATCCGGAGGGCGCCGACGACCTGCTCGCCTCGGGCGAGACGGTCATGGTCTGCGCCGACCTCGCGACCCATCGCCCGGTCCCGGTGATGCCGTCCTTCCTCGAGGCGATGAGGCGGATGGAAGGCGAGAGCCTGGTTATCGGCTGAGGCGCTGGAAGGCCGCCCTCACCAGCGGCAGCCGGTCGTTGCCGAAATACATGTCGCTGCCGTTCACGAACATGGTTGGCGAGCCGAAGCCGCCCCGGTCGATCACGTCCTGGGTGTTGGCCTTCAGCCGGTCCTTGACCTCCTGCCGGGCGATGCCGTCGAAGAACCGCTGCCGGTCGAGGCCGGTTTCGGCGACGATGTCCGCCAGCACCGCGTCGTCGGCGATGTCCCGGTCCTCGCCCCAATAGGCGCGGAACACCCGCGCCGCGAACGGCGCCAGCAATCCGTCCTCGGCGGCGATGAAGCAGCCGCGCATGGCCTTGACGCTGTTGATCGGGAAGATCGACGGCCAGTTGATCTCGATGCCGGCGACCCGCGCCCAGTCGTACAGGTCCTTGCGGGAGTATTTCGCCTTGGCCGGCACCGGGTTCTCCCGGTTGCGGTAGACGCTGTCGTTGACCGCGTTGAAGATGCCGCCCACCAGGATCGGCTTCCACTCGATGTCGACGCCGAACTCGGCGGCGAGGGGCTGGACGTTGACGAAGGCCAGGTAGGTCCAGGGGCTGGAGCAGTCGAAGAAGAACTCGAAGCGGATCATCAGGCCAGCTCCACGTGCAATTTGTCCCAGTATATGTACACCACCAGCCAGACCAGCACCGCGCTCGATCCCAGATAGGCAGCGCTCAGCCAGGCCAGCAGGCTGACCGACGCGCCGTGGTCGAACGCCACGCCCATCACATAGGGCGACAGCGCCGTGGCCAGCATGCCGAGGCTGCTCATGATCGCGCGCACCGAGCCCACGTGGCGCGGCCCGTACATCTCGGTCCAGAACGCGGTGCCGGCCGGGATGCCGAAGCCCAGCGTGATGCCGGACAGGCCCAAATAGAGCCAGGCGGCCGCCTGGTGGTCGGTGACCGCCAGCGAGATCATCCCGGCCATGAACGGCAGCGTGTTCCAGGCGATCATCTTGCGCGCGCCCACCTTGTCGACCAGCGGCCCGGCGATGATCGAGCAGACGAAGGCGACGCCCGCATATGCGACGAACGCCTTGGGCTGCAGCCCCAGCGGCCAGCCGTTCAGATTGGCCACGTGCTGCTGGTGGAAGATAAAGCCGGTCAGGATGAACGGCATGGTCATGGCCGAGGGCAGCATCAGGAAGAAGCGGATATCGCGCAGCAGCACGCGCCGCGTCCAGCCGGTCTTCTGCTGCGCTGCCTGCGGGCCGTCATCGTTGTTGCGCAGGAACTCCTCGTGCCGCTCCTTGTGGCCCACCAGCAGCCACAGCATCATCGGGATGAGGGTCAAGGTGAGGAACAGGGCGCTGTAGTGCCAGGCGTCTCGCCAGCCGAAGTCGCTGTTGAGCCACTTGGCCAGCAGCGGGAATGTCGCCTGCGCCAGCGCCAGGCCGATGGAGGCGACCGAGATCGCCCGGCCGCGGTCCTTGTCGAAATAGCGCGCCATCGACGTGAACGAGGCATGCATCATCAGCCCCTGGCCGGACAGGCGCAGCAGGAAGAACGCCAGCATCAGGGTCGGGACGGAGTTGGCCGTCGACATGGAGAAGCAGCCGGCGATCAGGGTCACGCAGATCAGGAAGGTGAAGGTGCGCAGGTCCACGTCGTCGATCTTGCGCCCGGCCCACATCATCAGCAGGCCGGCGAGGCCGGTGGCCAGCGAGAACAGCAGGCCGATGTCGCCGTGGCTCATGCCGAAAGACTGGCGCACCGAATCCGTGTAGGGACCGAAATAGTAGGTCTGCCCGAAGCCGGAGAAGAACAGCATCATGAACCCGTAGGCGAGGAAGCGCGGGTTCGACAGGATGAAGGCCAGGTAGTTCATCGAGCGCCCCTCCCCCCGGGCGCGGCCGTTGTGGCTTCGGCGATAATCGGTCTAGATACCGGGACGTAACGGTAGCTGCATGAAAAGGCGAAGGCCATGACCGAATGGCGGTATTTCGAGGATCTGACCGTCGGAGAGACGGTTCTGTCCGAGCCGTTCACCCTGGAGCGGAGCGAGATGATCGCCTTTGCCTCGAAATACGACCCGCAGTGGTTCCACAACGACGAGGCGGCCGCGGCCGATCACAAGGTCTTCGAGGGGCTCAGCGCCAGCGGCATCTACACCGCGGCCATCTGGCGGCTGCTCGATCACCAGGTGTTCGGCGACGTCAACTGGGTGTGCGGCATCGGCTGGGACCAGGTGCGCTGGCGCAAGCCGCTGAGGCCGGGCGACCGGGTCCGCGCCTGGGCCGAGATCCTGGAGAAGCGGCCGTGGAAGAAGCGCGACGACATCGGCCGCGTCACCATCCGCCACGAGTTGCGCGACGACGCGGGCGAGGCCGTCTTCCACTTCCTCGGCGACAGCCTGGTGCACAAGCGGCCGAAGACCTGACGCTCAGCCCCGCTTGGCCGCGTGCTGGGCGGAAACGGCGCCCATGTGGTTCTCGAGGCTCAGCCGGTCGAGGGATTCGGGCGGCAGGCTGACGAAGGTCTGCAGCAGCGTGTTGATGTCCTTGTAGGTCTCGGCGAACTCGGCGGCGATCTCCGCCTCGTTGTGCTCGCCGTTCTCGAACCGCGACGGGTCCGGGAAGCTCCAGGTGGCGGTCACCGGATGGCCGTGCCAGGTCGGCATGGGCTCGCCGGCGGCCTTGTCGCAAAGGGTGATGATGAAGTCGAAGAACGGCGCGCCCTCGCCGCTGAATTCGTCGATGGACTTCGAGCGAAGCTCGTCCACCGGATGGCCCATCTGCGTCAGCAGGCTGATCGCGTGCGGGTCGATGGAGCCCTTCGGATTGGTTCCGGCGCTGTAGCCGTTGAACTTGCCTTGCCCCAACTTGTCGAGAATCGCCTCGGCGATGATGCTTCGAGCCGCATTGCGCGTGCACAGGAACAGAACATCGTAGACACCGTCGCTGACCATCGGGACTCCTCATGGCAAAAGCTTGACGTGCCGCCCGCGCGGCCGCCGCGTCGGCGGGATGGTCATGGAACCCGCCCCTTCGCGCCAGTGAACTTTTTCTGACAGGGCCGTGCCCCCGGCGCCGCCGTCCCGCAGGTTTCGGTAGGCATATGCCGTTCGAGAGGCGATGATGGGTGGTTTTCGACGAGGGCAATCATGTTGCTCGGCCAGGCCAGCACACCGGGACGGGAAGCAGCCACGGTCCGCGCCGCCGCGCGGGGCGCGCATTGAAGCCCGTGCCGATTCCGGCCGGCGAGAGCGAGCGCCTCGCGGCGCTGCGGCGGTACCGCATTCTCGATTCCCTGCCCGAGCCGGCATTCGACGACCTGACCACCCTGGCCGCGCAGATCTGCGCCACGCCGCTCGCCATGGTGTCGCTGGTCGACGCCGAGCGGCAATGGTTCAAGTCGGCGGTCGGCGGACCGCTGGGCGAGACGCCCCGCGACGAGGCGTTCTGCGCCCACGCCATCCTGGGCGAGGGCCTGTTCGTGGTTCCCGACGCGCTGGCGGATGATCGTTTCCGCGACCATCCGGCGGTGCTGGGCGACCCTGCCATCCGCTTCTACGCCGGCGCGCCGCTGGTCACCGACGACGGCCACGCCCTCGGTACCCTCTGCGTCATCGACCGCGTCCCCCGCGAGCTCGACGCGGCGCAGCGCGCGGCCCTCGCCGCCCTGGGCCGGCAGGTGATGGCGCAGCTCGAGCTGCGCCGCCGGCTGATGGAGCTGGCCGAATCCCGCCTCGCCGCCATCGTTGAATCGTCCGACGACGCGATCATCGCCAAGGACATGAACGGCATCGTCACCGACTGGAATGCCGGCGCCGAGCGAATCTTCGGCTACAGCGCCGCCGAGATGGTCGGAACCTCGATCCTGCGGATGATCCCTCCCGGTCAGCGCGACGACGAGCTCGCCATCCTGCGCCGCATCCGAAAGGGCGAGCATATCGAGCATTTCGAGACCACGCGGCGTACCCGCGACGGAAGGACCATCGACGTGTCGATCTGTGCCTCGCCCATGCGCGACCACGAGGGCGGCATGATCGGCGCCTCGATCATCGCACGCGACATCACCGTCCAGAAGTCCCGGGAACGGGAGTTGGCGCGCCTGTCGCGCCTCTACGAGGCGCTGAGCCAGGTCAATCAGGCGATCGTGTTGTCACGCGACAGCGGCGAGCTGTGCGATCGGGTCTGCCGCGCGCTGGTCGAGAACGGCAAGTTCCGCATGGCGTGGATCGGCTGGCGCGACGGAACGACCGGGCAGCTGGCGCCGGTCGCCCAGTGCGGCGACGACACGGGGTTTCTCGATGGTCTGGTGGTCTACGGCGCGACCGAGCCGGGCGCGCCGCGTGCCGAAGGTCATACCTTCCGGGCCGACCAGCCGTTCATCAGCAACGACCTGCTGTCCGATCCCGCCACCCGGGCGTGGTGGCCGGCGCTCGAGGCCCGTCGGTTCCTGTCGACGGCCGCGTTTCCGATCCACGTCCGCGGCGAGGTGCACGGCACGCTCTGCGTCTACGCGGATCAGACCGGGTTCTTTCACGGCAAGGAGATCGCGCTGCTTCAGGAGGCGGCCGGCGACATTTCCTTCGGCCTCGAGGCGCTGGACAACAACGCCGAGCGGGAGCGCGCCTCGGCCGCCGCCGAGAACGAGCGGCAATTCTCCAGGACCATGATCGATGCCATGCCGGGTATCCTCTATTTCTACGACGGCACCGGCCGGTTCATGCGGTGGAACCGGAACTTCGAGGCCGTGTCGGGTTATACGGGCAAGGAGATCGCCCTGATGCACCCGCTCGACTTCTTCAGCGCCGACCATGCCGCCCTGGTCGGCGAGCGCATCGCCGAGGTTTTCGAGAAGGGTCAGTCCTCGGTCGAAGCCGATTTCCTGTGCAAGAACGGCGACCTGCTGCCCTATTTCTTCACCGGCCGCCACGTGGAGTACGACGGGCGCGACTGCCTTCTGGGTGTGGGCATCGACATTTCCGAGCGCAAGCGCGCCGAGATGGCGCTGCGCCACCTGAACGACACCCTCGAGCACCGGGTCGCCGAGCGCACCAACGAACTGGAAGCGGCACTGCTGCGGGCCGAGGCCGCCGACCGCATCAAGTCGGCGTTCCTTGCCACCATGTCGCACGAGCTGCGTACGCCGCTGAACTCGATCATCGGCTTCACCGGCATCCTGGCGCAAGGCCTTGCGGGACCGATGAACGAGGAGCAGACCAAGCAGCTGGGCATGGTGCGCACCAGCGCGCGGCACCTGCTGGCGCTGATCAACGACGTTCTCGACATCTCCAAGATCGAGGCCGGACAGCTCGAGGTGCGCGCGGAGCCGTTCGATCTGCCGGAACTGGTCGAGGGCGCCGCGGCCTCGGTGGTGCCGCTGGCCGAAAGGAAGGGTCTGTCGGTCAGCACCAGCGTCTCGCCGCAGCTGTCCGGCATGACCAGCGACCGGCGGCGGGTGGAGCAGATCCTGCTCAACCTGCTCAACAACGCCATCAAGTTCACCGACACGGGAGGCGTGACCCTGGTAGCCGACCGTATCGAGGATTTCCGTTCGCCGGCCGGCGGACCGCCGACAGGCGCCGTGCGCCTGCGGGTGCGCGACAGCGGCATCGGCATCGCCGCCGAGGACCTGGCCGGCCTGTTCCAGCCGTTCCGCCAGGTCGACACCGGACTGGCCCGACAGCACGAGGGCACCGGCCTGGGGCTCGCCATCTGCCGGCGGCTGGCGAGCCTGCTGGGCGGGGAGATCACCGCCGAAAGCACGCCCGGCCGCGGCAGCGAGTTCACCGTGGTCCTGCCGCTCGAAAGGAGGACCGCATGAGCCGAACGGTGCTGCTGATCGAGGACAACGAGCAGAACCGCTACCTCACCACGTTCCTGCTGGCGCGCAGCGGCTACACGGTGGCGGTTGCGGTGGACGGGCCGGCCGGCATCGCCATGGCGCGTGCCGAGCGCCCCGACCTGATCCTGCTCGACATCCAGCTGCCCGGAATGGACGGCTACGCCGTCGCCCGCGCCCTGCGCCAGGTGCCGTCGCTGCAGGCGACGCCGATCATCGCCGTCACCTCCTATGCGATGGTCGGCGACCGCGAAAAGTCGCTGGAAGCCGGCTGCGACGGCTATATCGAGAAGCCCATCAACCCGGAGACCTTCGTGTCCGAGATCGAGCGCGTCGCGCCGCCCGCCGGGGCGGACCGGCCATGACCAGCATTCTCGTCGTCGACGACAAGGAGGAGAATCTCTACTACCTCCAGGCGCTGCTGAGCGGCATGGGATACCAGGTAACGGCCGCGCGCCACGGCGCCGAGGCGCTGGTGCTGGCGCGCCAGTCGGCGCCCGACATCGTGGTGTCCGACCTGCTCATGCCGGTGATGGACGGCTATACCCTGCTGCGCCACTGGAAATCCGATCCCAGGCTGCGGCAGGTGCCGTTCATCGTCTATACGGCGACCTACACCCAAGCCGACGACGAGAAGCTGGCCTTCGACCTGGGGGCCGACGCGTTCATCCTCAAGCCGGCCGAGCCTGAGGACTTCGTCGAAAAGCTGCGGCTGGTGGAACGCCGCGCCGCCCAGCCGGCGGCGCCGCGCCAGCAGGATCCGGAAGGCGACGAGAACGCCCTGCTCAAGCTCTACAGCGAGACGCTGATCCGCAAGCTCGAGGAGAAGAGCCTGCAGATCGAGCAGACCAACCAGACGCTGGAGCAGGACATCGCCGAGCGTAAGGCGGTCGAGGCGTCGCTGCGCGAGAGCGAGAAGCGGTTCCGGCTGCTGGCCGAGAACATCAACGAGGTGTTCTGGATCACCGATCCGCCCAAGACCCGGATGATCTATGTCAGCCCCGGCTTCGAGCGCATCTGGGGCCGGTCGTGCGACGATCTCTACCGCGCGCCCGCTTTGTGGCTCGAGGCGATCCACCCTGAGGACCGCGACCGGGTCGCGGCGGCCGCGGCCGGCCAGCAACATGGCAGGGACTATGTCGAGACATATCGCATCCGGCGCCCGGACGGCCGCGTGCGCTGGATCCACGACCGGGCATTTCCCGTGCGCGATTCCGCCGACGCCATAGAATATGTGGTCGGCATGGCCGAGGACATCACCGAGCGCCGCCAGCTCGAGGAACAGTTCCGCCAGGCCCAGAAGATGGAGGCCATCGGCCAGCTGGCCGGCGGCGTGGCGCATGATTTCAACAACATCCTCGCCGCCATCATGATGCAGGCCGACATCGCCAGCTCCGTCGAGGGCGTGCCCGAGGAGGCGGCCGACTATCTGGACGACATCCGGGCAGCGGCCGAGCGGGCCGCCAACCTCACCCGCCAGCTGCTCGCGTTCAGCCGCCGCCAGGTGATGCAGACCCGGGCGCTGGACATGAACGAGGCGGTCACCAGCCTGGGCAAGATGCTCACCCGTCTGCTGGGCGAGGACGTGAGGCTGCAGTTCAACCTCCACACGGCGCCGATCGCGCTGCAGGGGGACGCCGGCATGCTCGACCAGGTGCTGCTCAACCTCGTGGTCAATGCCCGCGACGCGCTGACATCCGGCGGTCGGATCACCATCGGTACGGCGCCGTGCGAAGTGACGGCCGAGGAAGCCTCGGAGATCGAGGGCGCGTCGCCCGGAAGATTCGCCTGCCTTACCGTGGCCGACACCGGCGCCGGCATTGCGCCCGAGAACCTGGAGCGCATCTTCGATCCGTTCTTCACCACCAAGGAGGCGGGCAAGGGCACCGGCTTGGGTCTCGCCACCGTGTTCGGCATCGTCCGCCAGCACGGCGGCTGGGTGACCGTGGACAGCGCGCTCGGCCAGGGAACCACCTTCCGGGTGTTTCTCCCCGCCGCCGAAATCGCCGGATCGGCCGACCGGCAGTCCGCTGGCGAACCCCCGCCCGCTACCGGCAGCGAGACCATCCTGCTGGTCGAGGACGAGGTCAGCGTCCGGATGATCACCCGCGCCCTGCTGGAGCGGCAGGGCTACCAGGTATTGGAGGCGTCGAACGGCGTCGAGGCGCTGCAGGCCTGGGAGCGGCGCAAGGGGCCCATCCAGCTGCTGTTCACCGACCTTGTCATGCCCGAAGGCATCAACGGCCGCGAACTCGCTGCCCGGCTGACGGAAGCGGAACCCGGGCTGAGGGTGATCTATACCAGCGGCTACAGCGGCGACGTGGCGGGGCGCGAATTGTCGCTGCAGGAAGGGCGCAACTTCCTGCAGAAGCCCTATTCGCGCCAGCAGCTGCTCGAGACCATGCGCCGCGCGCTGGACACGGTCGCCTGAGTTTCGAAACCGCTTCGCGGCTGCTCAGACTTACGAAAGGCGACCCGGATATTGTGTCAGACGACGCGGCCGGCGCGCGCCTGGGTATACTCGCCGCCGCGCACCGCCACCTCGCCATTGACGATCACCGCCTCGATGCCCGCGGGGTGCCTTACGTAGCGGTTGGCGTTCCCCGGAACGTCGTGGACGAAGATCTCCTCGCCCCGGTCGATGGTCGCGGGGTCGAACACCACCACGTCGGCCGCCATGCCGGGCTGCAGCAGGCCCCGGCCTTCGATGCCCCATGCCTGCGCTACTTCCAGGGTCATGCGGTGCACGGCCCGCTCCAGCGTCATGTCGCCCCGGTCGCGCACATGGCGGGAGAGCATGTAGCAGGTGTCGCCCGCGCCGCAGAACTGGGCGATGTGGGCGCCCGCGTCGGACGCGCCGACCAGGCAGGCCGGATGGTCGAGGATCATGGCGACGAATTTCTCGTCGCCGTGGATCGCGCCCACCAGCTGGAACTCGGCGTCCAGGCCGTCGCGCAGGGCGATGTCGATCATCGCCCGCGGCATGGGCACGCCCAGCTCGTCCGCCACCTCGTGAAGGCCCCTGTTCTCGAACGGCTTGTTGTCCGGATGGGTCACCCGGCCCACCCGAAGGTTGCCGAACGCGGCCATGATCGGACCCGCGCTCATCTCCTCGATCAGGATGTCCTGGGTCGCCGGGTCGGAGAAATAGGCCAGCCTGTCCGTGAGGCCCATCTTCAGCGCCTTGACCCAGCTCGGCATGGACAGCAGCAGGAACGAGTTCTCCGACAGCCGCATGTTGAGGTCGAACGGCCGCGGCATGGACTGGCCGTAGACATTGGCGCCCGCTGCGCGGACGGCGCTCAGCCGGTCGAGCGAATCCTGCCACAGCGTGCCCATGGGGCTGTAGACGATGGGCGCCAGCGTGCACATCACCCCGGTCGCGCGGGAGATCTCCGCCAGTTCGTCGATGCACTCGAGCTGCTTCACCGGATCGAGGAAGAACGGCACGGTCTGCATCACGCCGCGGCCGGTCTCGGCCATGGCGCGGGCGAGTGCGATCTTCTCGCGCATGTCGGCGTAGCGGCTCGGCACCGGCTTCATGTTCTCGTCGACGTCCACATAGGAGGTCGACAGACCGATGGCGCCCGCCTTCATCGCCTCCTTGAGCAGGCGGACCATCTCGGCGATCTCCTCGTCGGTGGCGATGCGCTCCTGCGCGGCCTCGCCCATGACGTAGAGCCGCAGCACCGAATGGCCGACCAGCGCGCCCACATTGATCCCCAGGCCATCGCGGATGTAGTCGAGATAGTCGGGGAAGCTTTCCCACGACCACGGCACGCCTTCCTCGAAGGTCGTGTCGCCGATGTCCTCGATCACCCGGAACATGGAAACCAGCTTCTTCGCCGCGGCCTTGTCGCGGATCGGCGCCACCGACAGCGAGCAGTTGCCGATGACCACCGTGGTGCAGCCATGCTCCAGCGACGGCGTCGCCAGCCGGTCCCAGCAGAGCTGCGGGTCGTAATGGGTGTGGATGTCGATGAAGCCGGGCGCGACGGCCTTGCCGCCCGCGTCGATGGTCTGCGCCGCCGTGCCGTCGAAGCTGCCCACGGCGGCGATCCTGCCGCCGGCGATGGCGACGTCGCCGGTGAAGGGCTTGGTGCCGGAGCCGTCGACGATCAAGCCGTTCCTGATCAGGATATCCGCGTGCACCGTTCTCTCCCCGAGAATGTTACCAGTTGGTTACAAATGGTAGAGAGCTTGCGCGCGGGGTTCAACAGCTAAGTACGCGGCTGATAGGGGTGCATCAGCCACAAAAGCCCCCCGGTTGTCACCCCGGATTGCTTCGCTTGCGCTCGCAGGGTCGGCGAGGATGGAATGTGTAGGCAAGTGACCGCCACGCGGACAGACAGACCCCGGAATAAATCCGGGGTGACAATCAAGGGGCGCGGAGAGGGCGAAGCATCCCTTACGCCACCACCACCGTCTTGATGTTGGTGAACTCGCGGATGCCGAAGATGCCCAGCTCGCGGCCATAGCCGCTTTCCTTGACGCCGCCGAAGGGCAGGCGCGGGTCGGACTTCACGAAGTCGTTGACGAAGCACACGCCCGCATCGAAATGGTCGCGGGCGATGCGCTCGCCGCGTTTTTTGTCCTCGGTGAACACGGCGGCGCCCAGGCCGTAGGGCGTGTCGTTGGCGATCTTCAGCGCCTGCTCCTCGTCCTTGGCCCGCACGATGGAGGCGACCGGGCCGAACAGCTCCTCGTCGAAGGCCGGCATGCCCTTCTCGACACCGTTCAGGATGGTCGGCGGATAATAGGCGCCGGGTTCGTTGGGGATGGCGCCGCCCAGGATGTTGCGGGCGCCTTCCTTCAGGCTGCGCTCCACCTGGTCGTGCAGTTCGTCGCGCAGGTCGGCGCGGGCGAGCGCGCCGAGGGCGACCGTCTCGTCCATGGGATCGCCCATCTTGCGGGCCAGCAGGCGCTCGGCCAGCTTGTCCTCGAACTTCTCGGCGATGCTGTCGACGACGATGAACCGCTTGGCGGCGATGCAGGCCTGGCCGGTGTTGAACAGCCGGCTCGCCGCGCCGGCCTCGGCGGCCTTGTCCAGGTCGGCGTCCTCCAGCACCACGAACGGATCGCTGCCGCCCAGCTCCAGCACGCTCTTCTTCAGGCATTCGCCCGCCTTCGAGGCGATCGCCTTGCCGGCGGCGTTCGAGCCGGTCAGGGTGACGGCGCGCACATGCGGGTTCTCGATCACGCCCGAGACCATGCCGCTGGGAATCAGCAGGGTCTGGAACACGCCGTCGGGCAGGCCTGCCTCGCGCAGCGCCTCCTCGATGGCGAGTGCCGAGCCGGGCACGTTGGAGGCGTGCTTCAGCAGCGCCGCGTTCCCGGCCAGCAGGCTCGGGATGGCGAAGCGCAGCACCTGCCAGAACGGGAAGTTCCACGGCATCACCGCCAGCACCACGCCCAGCGGCCGGAACGCCACGAACGCCTTCGCGGCCTCGGTCCTGACGACGTCGTCGGCCAGGAACGCGGGACCGTGCTCGGCGTAGTAGCGGCACGCCCAGGCGCATTTCTCGATCTCGCCGCGCGCTTCCTTGATGGGTTTGCCCATCTCGGCGGTCATCAGCCTTGCATATCGTTCCTTGTTGCCCTCCAGCACCGCCGCCAGCTTCGGCAGCAGCGCGGCGCGCTCGTCGACCGCCGTGGCCGACCAGCCCGCGAACGCCTTGCCGGCCCGGTCGATCTTCTGGTTCACCTCGCCGGACGTGTGCTGCTGATAGGTGGCGATGACCTCGCCGCTGGCCGGATTGATCGCCTGCATCACGCTCATGGCTGGTTCCTTCGAGAGAGCTATTTTTCCACGCGCTCCAGCGGCGTGGTCCACAGATAGATGGTGCGTTCGCGCTTGTATGCACCTCCGGGCGTGACCTTTACAACGGTCTGTTGCTTGACGCCGGGGATGTCGAAATCGTGGCTGACGATGCGCGAGCCCGGCTTCATCGCCTCGAACTGCGGCAGCAGCTTGGCGTTCATGGTGGGGCTGAGATAGAGCGTCACCACGTCGGCCTGGCTCAAATCGGCCTCGAACAGATTGCCCTCGCGCACCTCGATCTTCTTGCCCAGCTTCAGCGCCTCGATGCGCTTGCGCGATTCCTCGACCAGCCGGGGATTGATTTCGTAGCCCACGGCGGTCGCGCCGTATTTCTGCGCCGCGGCGATCAGGATGCGCCCATCGCCCGAGCCCAGGTCGTAGACCGTCTCGTGCGGCATCACCCGCGCCAGCACCAGCATCTCCTCGGCCACCGCCTCGGGCGTGGGCACGAAGTTGATGCCGGCGGTGTCCGGCCGGTCGACGGCGGTCGCGCCGGTGCCGGTCTTCAGCGGCGTCGTATAGACATAGATCAGGTGTTCGCGGCCGCCCTCCACCTCGGGCGCGAAGCGGATCAGCTTGTCGGGGACGTAATCGCCCAGGCCGAAATCGTGGCTGACGATACGCGCGCCCGGCTTCAGCTTTTCCAGCTGGGGCAGCAGCTTTCTGTTGAGCTCGCGGCTGAGCGACAGGGTGATCACATCGGCGTCCGACAGGTCGACGGTCAGGATGTCGCGGCGCAGGAACGTCACCTTGTTCTCCAGCCCGGCTTCCTTGGCGGCCGCCCGCGAGCGCTCCACCAGCTTGGGGTCGAGCTCGAATCCCTCGCCCTTCACGCCATAGGTCAGCGCCGCCTTGATGACGATGCGCCCGTCGCCCGATCCCAGGTCGTAAAGCGTGTCCCGGCGCTTCAGCCGCGCCGCCTCCAGCATGCGCTCGACGACGATCATCGGCGTCGGCGCGTAGGGAATGTCCGGCTGGCGGAACGTCTCCTCGGCCGCGGGCGCGTTCGCCTCGCGGTAGTCGCGCCAGCCGCTCCAGGCGAGGAAGCCCACGGCCACGGCCGCGAACGCCATGAACAGGCCGCGCGACACCGCGCGGTTCATGGCCGGGCTCCGCTGGTCGCCGCGTCGGTCAGGCCGCCCTCCTCACACGTCCAGCCGGTAGGTTCCGCCGTCGCGCACCAGGCGGCCAGCGGTGGGGCTGGAAAAATGGGTGCCGATGATCAGGGTCGGCGTGTCGGCATAGCGCTCGAACACCTCCCGGCGGGTCTGGGTCGACCGCGCCGAATCGTAGTCCACGGCGGCGGCCCACTCCGGATGCGCGATCTGGCAGGGATGGTGCATGAAGTCGCCGGTGATCAGCGCCGTCTCGCCACGCGATTCGATCAGCACGCTGACATGGCCGGGCGTGTGGCCCACGGTCGGGATCAGCCGCACCTCGGGCGCGATGACGTGATCGGTGCCGACAAGGTCGACCAGCCCGGCCTCGAATACCGGCCGCACCGAATCGCCGAACACCTGGCCGCTTTCCAGCATGCCCTTCTCGCCTGGCGGCAGTTTCGCCTCGGCGTCGGCCTCGGCCTGCCAGTAGGCGAATTCATCGGCGCCCATCAGGTAGCGGGCGTTGGGGAAGGTCGGCACCCATTCGCCGTCCACCCACATGGTGTTCCAGCCCACATGGTCGATGTGCAGGTGGGTGCACAGCACCGTGTCGATGGTCTCGCGCGGGAAGCCGGCTTTCGCAAGGTCCGCAAGGAACGGGCCCTGCATGTGGTTCCAGGCCTCGAACGCCCGATCCTTGTCGTTGCCCACGCAGGTGTCGACCAGGATGCGCCTGCCGCCGGCTTCCACCACCAGCGCCTGGATGCTCGCCAGCATCTTCAGATCGTGGGTGACGAAGTGGGGCTGCAGCCACTTGATCGGCTCGATCGCCTCGCGGGTCGCGGCGGGGATCAGCCCGCGCATGCCTGGCACCCGGTCCAGCTCCGGCACCTTGGTGACGGTGACGTCGCCCACCGTCCACTTCATGAACTCCATCGATCTCTCCCCGTTCGCTCCGTAGTTCGTCGTCGCGGCTTTCGGACGGCAAGGCTGGTCGCCTTGCCTCAACGCGCTTCAGGGCAGCCTCGTCGCCGACGTGCGCTTGATCCGCCGCTCCGGCCCGATGACCGAGACCTGCTCCATGGTCATGGCGTCGGGCCACCCGTCGGCCAGGCGCAGCGTCGTGGTCTGGCTCTCCTGCACGTCGTAGTTTTCCATGCCCTTGATGGTGCTGGCCAGCCTCTCCGGCAAGGCGCCGCCGTTTTGCGCGGCGAGCTGGCGGCGCGCCACCTCGAGGCCTTCGAGCACGCTGGCCCGCTCGTAGCTCGTGCGCAGCTCGATCACCGCCCGTGCCGCGTCCTGGCGCACCAGCTTCAGCGTCCCCGCCGTCTTGAGCAGCGTGCCGGTCATCGGCCACGGCTCGGTCTCGTCGAAGCGGATCTCGCCGCCCGGCGGCAGGTCGATGCCGGTGGTGCCGAACAGCGGCCTGATGTCCTCCAGCAAGACCCTGTTGGCCTGCTGCGGCGTCATGGTGGCGTAGGCCGTCTCCATGTTGTCGACCAGGGCGAGGGCGCCTTCCGACAGCTTGGCCTGCTTGAAGTAGAAGCGCAGCGTCCCGGTGTTCTTGGCCATGACCTCCTTGAGGTCGGCCAGGTTCTCCAGCGATGTGGGGTTGCCGTTGAGATCGCAGAGATAGACCAGGGTGGTGCGCTCGAACCGCTTGCCGATCTTGTCGGCCATCTCGTCGTCGATGCCCATGGCCTTCATCTGCGGCGAGCGGCTTTCGACCTTGTCGTAGCTCATCGCCATGCGGAAGCCGTCGTCACGGTTCGACAGCACCCGGAACGACACCTCGGAAACCTGCGTCGCCGTCACCGTCGGCGCCGGCTCGCCCTCCTTCTGGCGCATCTGGGTCACCTCGATGCGGTAGCGCACCACGGTGGTGGGCGTCGCCCGGAACGGCACGTTGAGGTCGCCCGGCCGCCCCATCGGCTCCGCCATGATCGGCTGCGCCGCGGCCGCGCCGGGCAGCAGCAGGAGAATGATCGAAAACAGCGCCGAGAGTGCGCGCATGTGCCTGAATCCAAACGGTTGCGCCAAACCCTATCGCGCGGCGGCGGCGCTGGATAGCCCCGCGATCCGGCGATTGATGCCGCTGCGGGCCGCCGATAGAGTGGCGCGGGGAAATACGGGGTAGTAACATGGTCGATCTGGCGCAGGTCCATCTGGGCACCACGGCGGGCGAGATTTCGCGGCGGGCCATCGAGCGCTATGGCGACCGCGAGGCGCTGGTGTGCGGCGAAACCCGGCTCACCTACCGGCAGCTCGGCGGCCGGATCAGCCAGATCATGCAGGCGATGCAGGCGCGCGGGCTCGAGTGCGGCATGGCGCTGTGCCAGCTCGGCTCCAACCGGCCCGAGACCTTGATGGTGCGCCTCGCCTGCACCCTGCTCGGCATCCGCTACACCGCGCTCCATCCGCTGGGCGCGGTCGAGGACCATGCCTTCATCATCGAGGACAGCGAGGCCGACGCGCTCGCCGTCGATCCCCATTATGCCGAGCGCGGCGCGGCGCTGGCCGAGCGCGCGCCCCATCTGAAGCATGTCTTCGGCGTCGGCCCCAGCAACATCGGTGACGACATTCTCGCCCGCGCCGACGGCTTCGCGCCTGTCCCATTGTGGGACGACGCGGATCCCGCCGCCATCGTCGGCCTCGTCTACACCGGTGGCACGACGGGCCGGCCCAAGGGCGTCATCCACCGCCACCGGGCGACGGTCAACGCCATCCTGATGATGCTGGCGGAATGGGAATGGCCGCGCGAGATCCGCACGTTGGTTGTCACGCCGCTGTCCCATGCCGGCGGCTCCATGGTGGCGCCCAGCTTCGTCAAGGGCGGCACGGTGCACCTGCAGGAGGGCTTCGATCCCGACAAATTCCTCGACTGCGTGGTGCGCGAGAAGATCACCGTCACCTGGCTGGTGCCGACCATGCTCTACCGGCTGCTCGACCACCCCCGTATCCGCGAGCTCGACCTGTCGAGCCTGAAGCTCGTCGTCTACGGCGCCTCGCCCATGTCGCCGACGCGGCTGAAGGAGGCGCTGGGCGTGTTCGGCCCGGTGTTCCTGCAGCTCTATGCCCAGTCCGAGCTGCCGATGACCGTGACCACGCTCAACACCTGGGACCACGATCCCGCCCATCCCGAACGGCTGGCTTCATGCGGCTTCCCGGTCGCCAACGTGCAAGTAAAACTGCTCGACGAGAACGACGCGGAGGTGCCGCAGGGCGAGGTGGGCGAGATCTGCGTGCGCAGCCCGCTCGCCATGGACGGCTACTGGAAGCGCCCCGACGAGACGGCGGCGGCGCTGCGCGGCGGCTGGCTGCACACCGGCGACATGGCTCGCAAGGACGCCGAGGGCTTCCTCTACATCGTCGACCGCAAGAAGGACATGATCATCTCCGGCGGCTTCAACGTCTATCCGAAGGAGGTCGAGGACGTGCTGACCCGTCACCCGGGCGTCGCCCAGGCCGCCGTGATCGGCGTGCCCGACGACAAGTGGGGCGAGGCGGTCACCGCCGTCGTCGTACGGCGTAACGGCGCGCAGGTCGGCGCCGACGAGCTGATCGCGCTGGTGAAGGAAAAGAAGGGTTCGGTGCAGGCGCCCAAGCGCATCGAGTTCACCGACGCGATCCCGGTCACCGCCATCGGCAAGCCCGACAAGAAGGTGCTCCGCGCCCGCTTCTGGGGCGAGGGCGGGCGGCAGGTGAACTGACGGGCTACCCCCGCGCCGGACCCGGATCGAGCCCGCGCGGCGCGGGCGCATTGGTTCCCGCCGCCCATTCCGCCGTCGCCCGCGCCGCCGCCGCGACCCGCTCCCGTTCGTCACGCCGGGCGTTGCGGCGGGCGATGGCCTCGCGCATGGCGCGGTGGCGTGCGGCGGTGATCGGATAGCGCCAGGCGACGAAGGCGGTCAGGATCATGAAGATCGGCGGGCCCAGCGCGAACACCGCCTTCACGCCCCACAGGCTCTCCTCGGAATTGACCGAGCCCGGCTTGGGATCGAAGCCCAGCACGGCCAGCATGTAGAGCGCCAGCGCCGGCCCCACCGACAGCGACACCTTGGTGATCAGCGCCCAGGCGGAAAAGAACAGCGCGGCCCGGTTCTGTCCGGTCTTGAGGGTGTCGAGGTCGATCACGTCGGCCTTCATGGAATTGGCCAGCACCGCCGAGGAACCGCCGCCGAAGCCGGTCACCGCGGCGATCGGCAGCATCCACCAGAAATCGCCATGCCCCAGGAACAGGTACAGCCAGCTGAAGCAGGGATAGAACATCAGGCAGCCGATCCAGGCCTTGTGCTTGCCGACGCGCTTCGACAGCCAGACCCAGAACGGGATGCCGGCGAGGCCCGCCAGGTAGAACACCAGCAGGAACAGGATCGCCAGCTTCTCCTCGCCCACCACGTTGCGGACGTAGAAGACGGCGGTTGCCGTCGCCACCGTCGTGCCCATGGAATTGACGAAGAACGCGAACAGCAGCCGCTTGAACGGGCCGTTCTTCCACATGGCGACCAGGCCGCGCCGGAAGGGGATGGTCGGCGGCTTGTAGTCGGGGGATTCGGGAACCCGGGTGATGGTGAGGCCCACGGTCAGCGGCACCAGCACCAGGGTCATGATGCCGATCATGTACAGCACCTCGCGGGTGCCGCCGAAGCCGAACCACAGCAGCGCCGCCACCGGCACCACCTTGGACAGCACGTTGGCCGCCATGCCCAGCCACACCCGCCAGCCGACGATCACCGAGCGTTCGTTGTAGTCGGTCGAGAGCTCTGCGGCCCAGGCGTAGTAGGGGATCATCAGCATGGTCCAGCCCAGCCACAGCACCAGCATCCAGGACAGGAAGTACAGGGCGTCGACCGGCGGGTCGGGGAAGAACAGCTTGTAGACCGCCAGCATGATCAGCGGCACCGAGGCCGCCATCCAGACGCGGCGCCGTCCCCAGCGGGTCCTGGTGATGTCGCTCAGATAGCCGATCAGCGGGTCGGTGACGCCGTCGAAGATGCGCGCCACCAGCCAGATGGTGCCGATCGCCGCCAGGCCGACGCCGAGATCGGCGGCGTAGTAGTTGAGCAGATAGGCCGAGATCACGACGCTGGCGACCTGCAGCGGCATCTCGGACAGGCCGTAAAAGATGATCGTCCGCTTCGGCAGCGGACGATGTCCCGTTTCCTCGACCATGATATCTCCCCAATATCGGCTGGTCCGGCTCCGGTTAAGCAGACGTCCATCCAGCGGTAATGTCCAGCGGAGTTTCGGCGGGCGTGCCGAAAAACCGATGCGCTGGACGGCGCGCGGCGGCGTGCTATGTATCGGGCAATGCGGATGCGGGCGCTCGTTACGATCGCGGGGCTGGTGGCGCTGGCGGCTTGCGGCGAGCCGCTGGGGAAGAAGCCCATGCTCGCCGGCTGCGAGGCCGCCGCCGCGGCGCTCCGGCCCGAAGTTGCGGACGTGCCCCTCGACTACCGCGCCGTCGTCGGCCGCGAGGCGATCCTGCGCTACCGGCTGCCCGACGGCAGCGGCGATCCGCATGTGCTCAACGTCAAGTGCAAGGTCAATTTCGGCGGCGCGCTGACGCGCATCAAGATCGATTCGGTGCGCGCCCGCGACGGTGACCACGAGGCGGCGAAGGCCGCCTTCGCCGCGGCGGTCCGGCCATGACGCGCTATTCGGCGGTCGCCATCGGGCTGCACTGGCTGATCGCGGCGGCGATCGTCGCGCTGGTGGCCATGGGCATGGTGATGACCGGACTTCCCGATACCGAGCTCGCGCTGAAGTTCTCGCTCTACCAGTGGCACAAGTCGGTCGGCATCACCGTGCTGCTGCTGTCGCTGGTGCGGCTGGCCTGGCGGCTGACCCACCGGCCGCCGCCGCTGCCGGCTGCGCTCAGGCCGTGGGAGCGGGCCGCGGCCCGGATTACCCATGTTGGCTTCTATGTCCTGATCGTGACGATCCCGCTGCTGGGCTGGGCGATGGTGTCGGCCTCGCCCTACGACATCCCGACCGTGCTTTACGGCGAGATCCCGTGGCCGCACCTGCCGGTGGCGAAGGCCGGGTTCGAGGCGCTCCGGGCCGGCCACGTACTGCTCGCCTTCGGCGCCGTCGGCCTGCTGGCGCTGCACGTCGCCGCGGCGCTCAAGCATCATTTCATCCTGAAGGACGACGTACTGGCGCGCATGCTGCCCTTCCTGCGGCGCGAGGTTCCGGAATGACCCGGGTGATCGCGGCGGCACTTGCGCTGTGCCTGTGGGCGGCGGGGGCCGCCCCGTCGCGGGCGGCGGACGCGCCCACCTGGCGGATCGATGCGGAAAAGAGCACGCTGGCGTTCTTCGCCACCCAGGTCGGCCAGCGTTTCACCGGCCGGTTCGCCCGGTTCTCCGCCGACCTGACCCTCGATCCGGCTGATCTGGCCGGCGCCCGGCTCACCGCCACCGTCGATCTGGCGTCCGTCGATGCCGGCGACCGGCAGCGCAACGAGGCGCTGCCCGGCAAGGACTGGTTCGACACCGCCGCCCATCCGAAGGCGACCTTCCGCTCCGAAAGCTTCGCCGCGAAGGGCGGCAGGAATTTCGAGGTCACCGGCGTGCTCCGCCTGAAGGGGATCGAGCGGCGGGTGACCATCCCGTTCACCCTCACGCCGATCGGCGATTCCGCCGCCATCAAGGGCGGCTTTACCCTCACGCGCACCGACTTCGGCGTCGGCGCCGGCCAGTGGGCGACGGGCCAGTGGGTCGGCCTCGACGTGGCGGTGGCGATCAACGCGGTCGCGGCGAGGGTGCGCCGCTGACCTTTCTCATGTCACTTTCCGCCGCCGCCGCCGTTAGCGTGCGGCAACGAACGAGGGAGCGATGCCGATGAATCGGTTGGGCTGGATGGTCCTGGGCGCGGGCGTGGCGGCCGCGGTATCGGGCTGCGGCGTGGTCTACAAGCCCGAAGTGTTGTCCAGCGGCTGCATTTCCGCCTCCCGTGCGCTGGGCGAGCCGCTGCGCGGCGCCCGCGTCGATGCCCATGCCTGGGGTCCGGGCCAGGCCCGCATCGACTTCATCACCCAGGACAGCGAGGAAGAACGCCGCGTCATCGTCGAGTGCGAGATCGACCGCGACGGCGAACTGGACGAGATTGCCGTCGACGGCAAGGAAGTCGAGGGCGAAGCCTCCGAGGCGGCGCGCAAGGCGTTCAGCGACATCGCCCGCTCGACCGCCTGGTCCAGCCAGCCCTAGCTATTCGGCGGGCTGGTCGGCGGGCCCGAGGCGACGGTAGCCGCTCATCTCCTGGCCGGCGTCGGGCGCCAGCCGGTGGAACCACAGCCACGATGCCGCGCACATCAGGCCGGCGGCGGCGAAGATCGGCAGGAACGCGTCGGGCTCGATGCGGTGCATGGCGTGGCCGCCCGACACGCCCGGCACCAGGCTGAGCAGCAGCGCCGCGAAGGCCACGCCCATGCCCAGGCTGAGCTGCTGGGCGACGCTGGAGAAGCTGGTGGCGTTGCTCATGCGCCCGTCGTCCACGTCGGCGAAGCTGAGGGCGTTGAGGCAGGTGAACTGCAGCGACCGGAAGAAGCCCGAGACCATCAGCAGCGCCAGCACGACCAGATAGGGCGTATCGGGCCGGACGAGGCCGGTCGCCGCCAGCAGAATGCCCGACAGCAGCGCGTTCCAGGTCAGCAGGGTGCGGAAGCCGAAGCGGCGCAGCACCCAGGTCGCCACCGCCTTCATCGTCATGGCGCCGATCGCGGTGGCGAAGGTCAGCGCGCCGGATTCCAGCGGCGACAGGCCGAAGCCCAGCTGGAACATCAGCGGCAGCAGGAACGGCACCGTGCCGATGCCCATTCGGAACACGCTGCCGCCGACGGTGGCGGCGCGGAATGTGGGAATGCGCAACAGCCGCAGGTCGAGCGCCGGATGGCGGCTGAGCAGCGCGTGGCGGACGTAATAGGCGAGGGTGCCCGCCGCGACGACGAAGCCGACCGCCACCGCCCAGCCGGGCAGCAGGCCCCGGCCCAGATTGTCGATCGCGAAGGCGAAGCTGCCCAGGCCCAGGGCAAGCAGCAGATAGCCGGATATGTCGGGCTTGCGGACCCGGGGGCTGATCACCGGCCCGATGAACCGCAGCGCCAGGATCAGGCCGAGCACGCCGATCGGCACGTTGATCAGGAAGATCCAGCGCCACGACCAGTAGGTGGCGATGAAGCCGCCCACCAGCGGACCCATCGCCGGGCCGATCAGCGCCGGGATCACCACCCAGCTCATCGCCTGGACGAACTGGTGCTTGGGAATGGTGCGCAGCAGGATCAACCGGCCCACCGGCATCATCATGGCGCCGCCCATGCCCTGGCAGATGCGCGCGGCGATCAGCATGTTGAGGTCGACCGCCAGCGCGCAGCCCAGCGAGCTCAGGGTGAACACCACGATGGCGGCGCGGAAGATCCGGTGGGCGCCGAACCGGTCGGCGAGCCAGCCGCTGAGCGGGATGAACACCGCGAGGCTGAGCATGTAGGCGGTCATCGCCAGGTTGAGCGCCAGCGGGCTTTCCTTCAGGTCGCGGGCGATGGCGGGAATGGCGGTGGCGATCACCGTGCCGTCCAGCGTCTCCATGAACAGCGCGCAGGCGATGACCAGCGGCACCAGCATGGAGGGGCGTTGTACGGCGGGCGGATTGGGCAACGGATGGGTCCGGTTCAGGGAGAGGATACCATAGGCCGTAGGTAGGCTCCGGCCAAGGCATTGCCAGCGCCCGTGCTGAATTTGAGCGGGGCGCGGCTCAGTCGCCGCGCAGGCCGAGCGGCCTGCCGTCAAGGCCGGCGGCCGCCGGCACGCCCAGCGCACCGAGGATGGTCGGCGCGATGTCGAGCACGCTGCCGTCCGCCGCCCGGCGCCCCGGCGCGATACCCGGTCCCATCGCCCACAGCCGCGTGTTCGGCACGTGGTCGCCGGTGCGCGGATAGCCGGGCGAGTTGATCGGCACCGCGACGGTGCCGATGCGCGGCGACGTGCAGGCTTCGATGGGGCCGATGTCGGCGCGGAACCGGACGATCAGGTCCGGCACGTCCGAATGACGGTCCGCCCCGAACACCTCCTCGGCGGTGTCGACCCCGTCGATGATGGTGCGGCCTGTCCCGGGCTGGGTCAGCGCCAGCAGCTCGGCGCGCAGCTCGTCGACCACGGCGTCGGCCTCGGTGCCCGGCGTCACCGAACCGAACGGCTCGCGGCCGCGCAGATTGAGGCGGATGGCGCCGCACCGGTTGTTCCGCACCACGCCGGCGCGGGTGGCCGGCGATTCGAACGGCTCGAACATCACCCCGAGGCTTGCCTGGGCGCGGCGCAGCGCCCCGAGGCCCAGTGCCCGGCGCAGCACCTGCTTGATCCCGCGGGGCAGGTAGCGCGCCCTGCCGTGCAGCGCGCGCAGCCTGCGGCGCGCGGGCGTATCGGCGGCGGCGGCCATGCCCAGGCGCGACAGCACCTCGGGCAGCAGCTGGGTGCCGCCCACATAGGGCCCGATGCCATGGCTGGCCAGCGCCATCACCGTGACGTCCGGCCCGGCCCGTTCGATGACCCGTCCCATGCCCTCGTCGATGGCCGAATAGAGCCGCCTCATCGCGTTCAGCAGCCGCGGCGGCGCGTCCGCCGGATGGCGCGGATGCGACTTGTCCAGCAGGTGCCAGAACTGGTGTCCGCCGCAATGGGTCTCGCCGTAGACGCAGGCGAACAGATCCCAGGGCTCGCGCTCCATCACGTCGATCAGCAGGCCGGTCTTGGCCCGCACTCCCCGCAGCAGGCCCTCGAGCAACGCCTCGAGGCCGTCCCGGTCGGCCACCGTGTCGCACGCCGTGGCCTGGATCGGATGGTCGCCGTGGCGGGACCGCAACTCCTCCAGCAGCCCGGGCGGGTGGCAGGCGATGCCGAAATTGCGGTCGTGCAGCCCCCATTCGCACAGCTGGACGCCGTTCAGGTCCGGCATGACCGTCGTCTGCGGCATGTCGATGGCGGCGACCCGGCGGCCGGCCCGGCTGGCGCGGGTCCAGAAATAGCGCTCCGGGTCGGTGTCCTCGGGCCGTATCGGCCGGATCCGCGCCTCGCCGGTGTGAAGCTGGCCGGGATGGTAGAATTCGCCCATCCTGCCGCTCGAGATGCCGGTCGAGATTTCCGGCCAGATCGCGCCGGGCAGGCTGGTGAGCGGGCTGGACAGCCGGCACACCGCGCCGTCCCGCTCCAGCCCGGCAAATGTGGGCATGACGCCCTCGCGGCAGAAGCGGTGGATCAGCGCGCCGCTCGCCGCGTCGAGGCCGATGAACAGAACTCTGGCCGACATTCTCGCTTCGGGACCCCCTGCGGGAAGTCTAGGGGCGATGAAGGGCGGCGGCAACGCTCCCCGCATCTCGCTCCCCGCATCTCCCTATCGCGCTGCCCGCGTCGGCGGCTACTGTGCGGGCCTGGGGAAACAGGACAAGGAGAAAGGCCATGGCGAACCGCCTAGAGGCGTTGACGCTGCTCGACAACCAGGCCGGCTCGAACACCAAGCGGGTGCGCATGTACCTGGCGGAAAAGGGCCTGGAGATTCCGCGCCGGAACGTGGAGTTCTCGCGCATGGAGCACCGCACGCCCGAGTTCCGCAAGATCAACCCGATGGCCGCGCTGCCGGTGCTGCGGCTGGAGGACGGCACCCATCTCAGCGAGTCCTACGCCATCTGCCGCTATCTGGAGGAGCTTTACCCCGAGCCGCCGCTGTTCGGCACCACGCCGAAGGAGCGCGCCATCGTCGAGATGTGGAACCGGCGCATCGAGCTGGACGTGGCCAGCTACGTCACCAGCTTCGTCAAGCACCAGCAGCCGTTCTTCGCCGAGGTTCTCACCCAGGTGCCCGAATATGTCGAGGCGTGCCGCAAGGACGCGCTGAAGAAATTCGACTGGCTCGACGGCGAGATGGCGGGCCGCGACTACATCGCCGGCGACCGCTTCACCGTGGTGGACATCACCGCCTATGCGCGGATCGGCACCGGCAGGCATGTGGGACTTTTCTTCACCGAGGATCACCCCAATTTGCTGCGCTGGTGGGACCGCATCGACCAGCGGCCCAGCGCCCAGGCCTGAGTTCTCGGGTTCAGTGCGGAAGCGGCGCGCCCGGCACGTCGCCGGGACGGATCACGGGCTCGTCCGCCGGCGCGGGCTCGGGCAGCGGCGTCTCCCGCGGGACCGGCCGGGGCAGGCTGCCCGCGGGCGGGTTCATGTCGTAATTCCGTGCGAAGGGCTCGGCGAAGTTCCGGCAGTACTTGAAGTCCTGCGCCAGCAGGGACGTCTTGCTGACGGCTGTGTGCTCGGCGCCGTAGGCGCTCACCATCTTCTCCACCTCGTCCATCACCGCGTTGGCGGTGATGGTCGGGTCATCGCCGGGCTGCATCCGGAACGAGGTGGCGATGGCGACCATCTTCATGGCGGTCTGCATCACGTTCTCGGCCTTCTCCGCTGCGACTTCGGCACCCTGCGCCTTCAGCGACGACATGTAGAGCGCGCCGCAGCGCATCAGCGGGTAGGCATGGTCGCGTTCGCCCGCGCGGCCGGTGTCCAGGTAATCCCGGATCGGCGCCAGCGCATGGGCGGGCGCGGCCGCGGCAAGTAGCGCGAGGAGGATGGGCAGCAGGCGATGCGGCGAGGCGGGTTTCATGGACCGGCGATGGTTGGCGTCGCAGGGAAGGTAGGGGCGCGCGCGATGCGCGGCAAGCATCTAGGGGCTGCGAGCGCCTGCATCGAATTGCTTCACTAGGGTTTTCGGCGCCTTCATCCGCCAAGCCTGTTCGATGCGGAGGGCCAGTTCGTCGTCGGCGATGGCGGCAAGGCGCACCAGCACCGCCGGCCAGCCCCTGTAGTGATCGGTCTCGTGGTAGATGTCGGGCGCCGCCTCCATCAGCAGCTCCTTGTCCGCCAGCGGGCACATCAGCACCAGCGTCCCGCCGTCCCTGATCCGGGTCAGGAGCTTGCCGCGCACCTTCACCGCCGGGGTGCCGTAGGAGGTTCCCTCCTCGATCCCCGGCAGGTGCGCGGCCAAACGCCAGGCCCGCGCCTGGGCCCTCGCGATGTCGTCCATGGCTGTGCTCCGTTTGCCCGATGGCGCCCCGCCGCCGCGTGAACTAGACTCGGTCACAGGCCGCCCCGCCGCAAGCGCGCGTTAGCCTGGGCCGGTCCGACGGGAGGTCGAATGGGGGCGACTGCGCCGGTGAGCCTGATCGAGGAGCTGCTGCTCCTGACCCTCGAGGACTCGGGCGGCGAATTCGACAGCGTGCCCGAGGTCTACCTCACCTGCGGCCTCGCGGGCGGCGCGCTGATGGACCTGGCGCTGCGCGGCCGGATCGATTCCGACCTCGACGCGCTCTGGGTCGTCGACGAGACGCCCGTCGGCGACGTGGTGCTCGACATCGTGTTGCGCGACATCGCCGCTGAGCCGGCCCGCCTTGGCGCCCGCGCCTGGATCGAGCGGCTGGCGCCGGCCGCCTACGGCATGCGCGAGGCGGCGCTGGCGGCGCTGTGCAAGAAGGGCATCCTGCGCCGCGAGGACGAGCGGTTCCTGTGGGTGATGCGCGAGCGCCGCTATCCGGTGGTCGAGGGACAGGAGCGCCCCGAGGCCAAGCGCCGCATCCTGAGGCTGCTGTTCAGCGACGAGATCCCGGACCCGGCCGACTCGGCGCTCGTCGCCATCGCCGACGCCTGCTCGGTGTTCGAGCGCATATTCACCCCGGCGCAGCTGACTGAAGTAAAGCCCCGGATCGCCCAGATCGCCGCCCTCGACCTGATCGGCGGCCAGATCGCACGCACCGCCCACGAGCTCAACCGCAAGGTCCGGACCACCGAGCGCCGCACCGTGATCGCCAGCCTCGCCGGCAACGTCATGGAATGGTACGACTTCGGCATCTACGGCTTCTTCGCGGTGGTGATCGGCCGGCAGTTCTTCCCGTCCGAGGACCCGACGCTGTCGCTGCTCGCCTCGTTCGGCGTGTTCGCCGTCGGCTTCATCGCCCGGCCGCTGGGCGGCCTGGTGTTCGGCCATATCGGCGACCGGATGGGTCGCCGAACCGCGGTGATCGGCTCGGTGCTGGTGATGATCGTGCCCACCGCGCTGATGGGCCTGCTGCCCACCTATGCCCAGATCGGCGTCGCCGCCCCCGTGCTGCTGGTGCTGTTGCGGCTGGTGCAGGGCCTCGCCGTCGGCGGCGAGTACACCACCTCCATCGTCATGCTGGTCGAGGGCGCCCAGCCTGGAAGGCGCGGCCGGGTCGGCGCCTTCGCGCCGTTCGGCTCCATCGGCGGCCTGCTGCTGGGATCGGCCGTGGGCGCGCTGATCACCGCCGTGCTGCCCGCCGAGAGCGCCGAGGCCTGGGGCTGGCGCGCCGCGTTCCTCACCGGCGTCGTCATCGGCCTCCTCGTGTTCATCGCCCGCAGGCGGCTGCCCAGGGAAGTCGGCATCGAGAATCCGCGCCAGGCGACCTCGCCGATACGCGAGGCGTTCCGCACCCAGTGGCGCACCATCCTGAAGGCCGTGGGCTTCAACCTGGTGGCCAGCGTCGGCTTCTACATGTGCTTTGTCTACCTGACCACGTGGATGATGCAGGTGCACGGCTTCACCGAGACCCGCGCGCTGCTGCTCAACTCCGCCGCCCTGTTCGCCCTCATGCTGCTGACCCCGGCGATGGGCATCCTGTCGGACCGGATCGGCCGCAAGCCGGTGCTGCTGGCGGGAACCGGCCTGCTCGCCGTGCTCGCCTGGCCGATCTTCCTGCTGCTCAGCCAGCCGGCGCTGCCGGCCATCATGGCCGGCCAGCTCTGCCTGGCGTTGATCGTGGCGTGCTTCGCCGGCGCCTTCCCCGCCTTCATGGTCGAGGCGTTCCCCAAGCATGTCCGCTGCTCGGGCCTGTCGGTGGGCTACAACCTGGCCCAGTCGATCTTCGGCGGCACGGTGCCGGTCGTCGCGGTGTTCCTGATCGCCCGGACCGGCGATCCGCTGGCGCCCGCCTTCTACCTGGCGATCACCTCGGCGGTGTCGTTCGTGATGACCCTGATGATCTCGGCCCAGCACGAGGGCGGCAGGGAATCGCCCGCATCGGTCCGAGTAGCCTAGGAGCCGGTCAGCGTGCCCGATTGAAGCTTGCCGACGCAGGCCTCGACCGCCTCGCCCTCGACCTGTTTCGCCCGCCCGCCGACCGGGTTCATCATTTCCGCCGGCGTGAGTTGCTCGCTCATGTGGTCGCTCACGCAGCCGCACAGCGCGGTCGCGGTGGCGGCGTCGACCTTGGTGATGCTGGCCACGCAGGACTTGATGAACGATTCCCGGGCGCCGCGGTCGAAGCCCTCGTCGAAGCCCTCCTTGAAGTCGCAGCCGGAAAGGGCGGCGCCAAGGGCGAGCGCGACGGTGACGGGGAGAATTTTCATGGCGGTCTCCGGAAAAGGCGCGCAGATGTTGCGATACCGCAACGGATTGCGCAAGCGGTGCACGCGGCCGGATTCGGTGCTGGTGGTTCGGGAGGGGAGGAATGGTGGGCGCAGCAAGGTTCGAACTTGCGACCCCTACGATGTCAACGTAGTGCTCTACCACTGAGCTATGCGCCCTCGGGATCGGCGCGGACTATAAGCAAAACGTCCGGCGGCGCAAGGCCCCTGTTGCCGGCCCCTGTTGCCGGAATGCGACAGGGCCGGCGGCGGCGGCGCGGTTTCGCAACCGTCAGGTTGCCCTGCCATGAAAATCCGTCATAATTCCAAGGGGCCGTGTCTTGCCGGAGGCACTCCCTGAACCAGATGACGGGACGATGACCCCCAGCGAAACCGCACTCAAGGCCCTTCCCGCGGCAGAACCCGAAGCCGGTCCGCCCGCATGCCTGGTGACCGAGCCGGCGCGCCAGACCGCGCCGCTGGTGTTCTCGTCGCCGCACAGCGGCCGCTATTATCCCGACGATTTCGTCTCCGCCTCCCGGCTCGACCCGCACACCCTGCGCGCGTCCGAGGACGCCTATGTGGACGAGCTGTTCTCGGCCGCGCCCCAGCTCGGCGCGCCGCTGATCCAGGCCAACTACGCCCGCGCCTATCTCGACGTGAACCGCGAGCCGTGGGAGCTGGACCCGGAGATGTTCGACGGGCCGCTGCCCGAATTCGTCAACGCCAGGTCCGGCCGGGTCGCCGCGGGCCTCGGCACCATCGCCCGGGTGGTGGCGAGCGGCACCGCGATCTACCAGGGCCGCCTCTCCTTCGCCGAGGCCGAGCGCCGGGTGGCCACGGTCTACCGGCCCTATCACCAGTCGCTGGCGCGGCTGCTGGACAAGACCCGCGCCCAGTTCGGCTGTTCGGTGCTGGTCGACTGCCATTCCATGCCCTCCTCCGGCGGCGCGTGGGGCGACATGCCGATCAAGACCTCGGGCGGCACGCCCGATTTCATCCTCGGCGACCGCTACGGCCGCAGCTGCAACGGCGAGGTGATGATCGCCGCCCAGCAGGTCCTGGCCGGCCGCGGCTACCGGGTGGTGCGCAACGATCCCTATTCGGGCGGCTTCAACACGCGCCATTACGGCGTCCCGCGCGAGGGGCGCCATGCGCTGCAGATCGAGATCAACCGGTCGCTCTACATGGACGAGGCGACCATGGGCCGCAGCGACGATTTCGGCGCCCTGCGCGATGCCATGACCGCGCTCATCCAGGCCCTCGCCGCCCTGCCCGCCGACCCGCTCAAGGCGCTCTGACCGTCGGCGAAATAATTTCGGTCGCCGATCGGAACATTCGCGGGCCCACGGCGTTGGCCCGCCGGATCAACCAAAAAAAGAGCCACTTCAGTTGCCTGAAGTGGCCCAAGTTTAGGGAGGAAACGCCCACGAAGGGCAGTACCTTCTCGCGAAAAAACGCGGCAAAGGTACAGGCATAATTTTAGGAGTCCCGGCTCCGGAATCAAGGCATTTCGGGAAATCTTTCGTGAACAATGGGTTACAGTGGTAGCGCGCGGCGACGCCGACTACCGCGCTACCGCCGGAATGGTCACGGCGTGATCACCACCTTGCCGGTGGACTTACGGCTCACCACAGATTCCAGGCCCTCGACCGCCCGCTCGAGCGGGAATGTCCGCGAGACCAGCGGCCTCAGCCGTCCCTCGGCCAGCCACTCCAGCAACTGCTCCTGGCTGCGGCGGGCGACGTCGGCTGCCAGCACGTCGTAGGCCGGACGGTTGACGCCGATGATGTCGACGTTCTTCACCATCACGTGGTTGGCGGGGATCTGCGGCACCCGGCCGCCGGCGAAGCCGATCACCAGGATCCGCCCCTCGAACGCCACGCAGCGCAGCGAGGCGTCGAACACGTCGCCGCCGACCGGATCGTAGATCACGTCCGCGCCCTTTCCGCCGGTCAGCGCCTTCACCCGCTCGCGGATGTCCTCGGTCAGGTAGTCGATGGCCTCGTCGGCGCCGGCGGCGCGGGCGATCTCCAGCTTGTCCGGCCCGCCGGCGGTGGCGATGACCCGCGCGCCCATGATCTTGCCCAGCTCCACCGCGGTCAGGCCAACGCCGCCCGCGGCACCGTGCACCAGAAGGGTCTCGCCCGGCCTCAGCCGCGCCCGGTGGGCGAGGGCGATATGGCCGGTGCCGTAGGTGACCGCGAAGCTGGCCGCCTGCTCGTAGGACAGGCCCTCGGGAAGCGGGCTGAGGCGCCCGGCGTCGACCGCCGCCAGCTCGGCATAGCCGCCCCGTCCCGGCAGCCCCATCACCCGGTCGCCGACGGCAAAATCCTCCACGTCCTCGCCCAGCGCGACAATGTCGCCGGCGATCTCCGAGCCCGGGGTGAAGGGCAGGTCTGGCTGGTTCTGGTACTTGCCCGCCGCCATGATGCTGTCGGCGAAGTTGATGCCGCAGGCGCGGATGCGCACCAGCGCCTGGCCGGGGCCCGGCACCGGGTCGGGCACCTCCTCCAGCTTCAGGACGGACAGGTCGCCGTGTTCCCGGCACATGATGGCGCGCATGCTCTGTCCTCTTTCAGTCGAAGCGGTCGGGATCGTAGGTGGCGGCGGTGACGCCGAAGCCGTCCAGCTCCTCGGGCATGGCGCGGCGGACGATCAGGCTCTCGGCCAGCCGCCCCATCATCGGCGCGGTCTGGATGCCGTAGCCGCCCTGGCCGACGAACCAGAAGAAGCCCTCGCCCTGGTTGTCGAAGCCCACCACCGGCGTGCGGTCCGGCGAGAAGGTGCGCAGTCCCGCCCATTTGTTGTCGATGTGCCGCACCGGGATGTCCGCCGCCTGCTGGATGCGGTCGACGGCGATGGCCACGTCGATCTCCTCCGGCTGGGCATCCACCGGGTCGCTGGGCGTCTCGTCGGCGGGCGAGGCGAGGACGCGGCCCGATTCCGGCTTGAAGTAGAACTGGTCGTCCACGTCGAGCACCACCGGCCAGCGCGGCGAATAGCCTGGCGGCGGCGGCAGGATGACGATTGTCCGGCGCAGCGGACGCATGCCGATCGCCTTCAGGCCGGCAAGGCGCGCCACGTCGTCGGCCCAGGCGCCGGCCGCGTTCACCAGCACCGGCGCGCGCCAGGTGCCGGAGGGCGTGTCGACCACCCACTTGCCGCCCTCGCGCACGATGGACAGGGCCGTGGCGTCGGTGGCGACGGTACCGCCGCGCTGGCGCAGGCCCCGCAGGAAACCCTGGTGTGCCGCGTTGACGTCGAGGTCGGCGCATTCCGGCTCGTAGAGCGCCGATGCCACATAATCCTCGCGCAGCACGCCGCACATCTCGCGGGCGGCGGCGCCGTCCAGGCGGACGATGTCGGGCTCGAACGGCCGGAGCGCGGCCTCGAAGGCGTCGAGCGCCGGAATCTGCTCCTTCCGGGCGATGTAGAGCGCGCCCCGGTCAGTCAGCAGCGGCGTCTCGGTGAAGCCCTCCGGCGGCCGGCGCAGGAACGGGCCCGAGGCAATGGTGAGCGGCCTGATGTTCGGTCCGCCATAGGACGGCGCATAGAACGCCGCCGAACGGCCGGTGGTGTGGTAGCCGGGCGCGCTCTCCCGTTCCAGCAGCACGACGCTGCCGTGGCGGCCGAGGAAATAGCCGGCGCTCGCGCCGGCGATACCGGCGCCGATGATCAGGAAATCGCAGTCGCGGGCGGCCACTTTGGATGCTTCCCCTGTTGCAGCGGAGTGCCTAACCTAGGCAGCGCAACATCGCACGCAAGGGGAAATCCGTGACCGCTGGCACAGGTCTGGGCGCAGGCAAGGGCATGACCGAGGCCGAGGCGCGCGAGCTGATGGCCTTCGCGCACAAGCTGGCCGATGCAGCGGGGAAGGTGATCAGGCCGCTGTTCCGCTCGGTGGGCGCCATCGACAACAAGCGCGCCGCCGATTTCGACCCGGTCACCGCCGCCGACCGCGACGCCGAGACGGCGATGCGCGCGCTGATCTCCGCCCGCTATCCCCACCACCGCGTCTATGGCGAGGAGCACGGCGCCGAATGGGGCGAACGCTTCACCTGGGTGATCGACCCGCTCGACGGCACCCGCTCCTTCATCGGCGGCTTCCCCACCTGGGGCACGCTGATCGGCCTGGCGGAATACGGCCGCCCGGTGCTGGGCATCATGGACCAGCCGGTCACCGGCGAGCGGTTCACCGGCGGGCCGGATGGCGCGTTCCTGGGCGACCTGCGCCTGAAAGTGCGGTCCTGCGCCCGGCTGGAGGACGCGGTGCTCTATTCGACCACGCCCGACATGTTCAAGGGCGAGGCCGAGATGGCCGCGTTCCGCCGCGTCGAGACGCGGGTGAAGCTGCGCCGCTTCGGCGGCGACTGCTACGCCTACTGCATGATGGCGCACGGCTTCGTCGACCTGATCGTCGAGGCCAGCATGCAGCCCTACGACATCCATGCGCTGATCCCGATCGTCGAGCAGGCGGGCGGCATCGTCACCAATTGGGAAGGCGAGCCGGCATGGCAGGCGGGCCGGATCCTGGCGGCGGGCGACCGTCGGGTGCACCAGGCGGCGCTCGAGGCGCTGAACGGGTAGAGGCCCACGCAACATTCTTTCCCCGATTGTCACGCAGTGGTAATATTTCACTGGTCCTCGGCAGAACCACGGACCGTGGGATGAGGGGAGTTACATCATGTCGGTTGAACGAGTCGGCACGGCCGGGCTGATCGCCCTGGCCGCGATGCTTGCCGTCGCCGCGCCTGCCGGCGCAGCCTCGGACATCTATCTGAAGATCGAGGGTATACCGGGTGAGAGCGCGGACATGGCAAATCGCGGCGCCATCGAGGTGGCTTCGTGGTCGCTGGGCGCGACGCAGAGCGCAGGACCGCGCTTCGGCGGGGCCGCGGGCGCTGGACGCACCGGCGCCTCCGCCCAGCCGGCCGAGCCGCCGCAGGGTCCGGCCACGCTGTCGCTGGCCAAGGCCTACGACAAGTCGTCGCCCAAGCTCGCGGAGGCCTGCGCCAAGGGCACGCATTTCCCCAAGGCGACGTTGAGCGTCAGGAAATCCGGCGGCGGCCAGCAGGACTACATGACCTACGAACTGGAGAACGTGATGATTTCCAGCTACTCGGTATCGGGCGGAGGCGGCGGCGCAGGCGGGGGACAGCCGATGGAAAGCCTGTCGCTCAACTACACCAAGATCCAGTTCAAGACACCGCCGGACGGCGGCGCGAAATCGGGCGCGCCGGGCAAGACCGGCTACGACGTGGCGCCGGCCAAGAAAATCTGACGAGGCCGGGCGCTTCCGCGTGGTTCGTTGCCGGCCCAGACACCGGCCACGCGGCGGCGCCGACCGCGCTTTTCCGGCAGGCTCGGATGGGAACACAGATGATGTCCGGCAGTGCATTCCGGCTGGTCCGGCGCGCCGCGGCGGCGCTGATCCTGGCATCGGCGATCTGGCCGGCGCCGGGCGGCGCGCCGGCTCGGGCCGAGGGCCCCGGCTATCAGGGGCCGAAGAAGACCGTGTTCGTCAGCAGCTTCGAGTCGGCCAACATGCTGTTCGGCGCTGCGACCGGCGAGGGACTGTCGCAGATGCTGCTCGAGGCGATCATGGCCGATGGCCGCTTCGTCGCCGTCGAGCGGCTCGGCTACGCGGATATCGAGGCCGAGCAGGCGCTGGGCAAGGCGGGCATGAGCACGGCCGAGACCGCGCCGAGGACCGGCCAGATGCTCGGCGCCAGCGTCATCATCCGCGGCACCGTCACCAAGTTCAGCCCCAAGACCAAGGGCGGCGGCATCTCGCTGGGCTCGGGCATGTTCGGCGGCAGCAGCGGCGTCGGCATGAGCGGCTCAACCGCCATCGTCGAGATCAGCCTGCGGCTGATCGACGCCACGACAGGCCAGGTCATCTCGACCGCCAAGGCGGAAGGCTCGGCGTCGTCGAAGGAGTTCAACGCCACGCTGTACAGCCGGGGCGATTTCCAGATCGGCAGCACCCAGTTCCGCGAGACGCCGCTGGGCCAGGCCGCCGAGCAGGCGATCCAGGCGGCGCTGGCGAAGATCGTCACCGGCATGGAGAACGTGCCCTGGACGGCGCTGGTGATCGAGAACACTGACGGCGCGGTCTATGTCAACGCCGGCACCGACCAGAACGTGGCGCCGGGCATGACCCTTTCGGTCTGGCGCAAGTCCAAGGAGCTGATCGACCCGGCGACGGGCGCTGTGGTCGATACGCTGATCGACAAGGTGGGAACGGTCCAGGTCGAGAGCGTGCGCGAGAAATCGTCTCTCGCCAGGGCGACCGAAGGTACGCCAGCGCGCGGCGACATGCTGCGGCTGGAGTGACGGCTCGAAAGCGACTCACAGCGGCTCCCCCATGGTCACCCGGATCAGCGCCGCCCGCTCCGGCTGCGGCACCGCCTCGATGGCCTGATGCAGGCGCAGGGCGAACAGGCACGCGCCCTTGCGCGATTCCGGCGTGGTCGCGGGTTCCCGGGCATAGTCGGCGATGTAGAGCGCCTGTCCTTCCGGACCGGCGCGCAGGTCGGCGACGATACCGCTCAGCCGCGCGATCGCCTGCTGCCGTTCCGCGTCCGACAATGCGACCGGATCGCCGTCGGCCGAGGCGGCCAGCGCCGCCATGGCCTCGTCGGCCTGCTCCTGCAGGCGCACCGGCAGGTTGGCGAGGCCTCCGGCCGCGGCCGCGGCGCCGGCCAGGTAGGCGTAGCACGCATCGGGCGCGTGCGCGTGACGCTCCTCGAGCATGGCGACGGCGAAGTCCAGGAACCGGTCCAGCGCCTCGGCGGAGGCGCGCGAGACCATGTCCGGAAAATAACGCTGCGACAGCTCCATGCCGATCTTCTCGGATTCGACCAGATAGGCGTCGCGCCCGCCGGTCTCGGCGGCCAGCCGCAGCCGCTCGATGGTCCGGTCGCGCAGGGCGGGCTCGCGCGTGAACGCCATCCGGAAGACGGCCTGGCGGTCCAGCTCGCGGCCGATCTGCTCGGCGTCGCCCGGCGGCGGGAAGATCAGCTGGCCGATCCCGACCGCCAGCGCCAGGCCGACGAAGCCCGCCAGCGCGATGCGAAGCCCGGGCTGCGCCGTGTTGCGTCGCAGCGCAAAGCCGATCGCTACGCCCAGCAAGGCGCCGCCCGCGCCGAACGCCAGCGTCATCAGCAGCTGATGCCAGTCGATCATCGCGGCCCCTGCCCTGCGGAAATCGTCAGATATGCCTTGCGGTAAACCCGTCGAATATATCCCAGAACTGATCGCGCAACGCATCACGTTCCTTCAGCAGCTCGTGGCGCGCGCCGTCGATGCGGTGCAGCTCGCAGCACGGCACGCGCCCGGCGAAGCGGTCCTGCGCGGCGTTCGACACCACCTTGTCGTCGCCCGCCTGGACGATGCAGATCGGCGTGCGGAACAGGTCGAGATAGGCCCGGTCGTCGAACAGCCTGACCGAGCGGAGGGCTGCCTTCAGCCAGCCATAGGTGCCGCCGCCCGAGGCCAGCCGGCCGTTCTCGGCGATCCAGGAATGGGCGTGCTGGAACCGGACGGGATCGGAGGTCAAGGTGTTGCCCTCGAACTTCTGCTTCCAGGCACCGTAGTCGCGGTTGCCCGGCGCGTAGGCCTCGCCCGCGCCCAGGCTGACGGCGCCGCCCACGATGGCGGCGATCAGCCAGCGCAGCTTCGCCGGCAGGGCGATGTCCACCATGGGCGCCGACAAGACGGCGCAGGCGATGGCGGGCGGCCGGTTGTGCAGGTAGCGCAAGGTGATGTGCCCGCCCATGGAATGGGCGAGGATCACATAGGGGCCGGGCAGCACCGGCGCCACGATCCGGTCCTGGAACTCGGCCAGGTCGTCGGCATATCGGCGGAAGCTGGTGGCGTGGATCTTCTGTGGGTTGGCGAGGAACCGGTGCGACAGGCCCTGGCTGCGCCAGTCCATGGACGCCACGGCGAAACCCCGGGCGAGCAGGTCGGCCACGCTCTCGAAATGCTTCTCGATGAACTCGGTGAAGCCGCCCTGCAGGATGACCGTGCCGCGCGCGCCGTCCCCGGGCCACAGCGCATAACGCAGTTCCGCCCCGTCGCTGGCGGCGAAGGTGCCGAACGCGCCGCCCGGCGGCATTTGCGGCGGCCTCAAGCGGCGCCCTCCAGATCCTCCCTGATCATTTCCAGCTCCAGCCAGCGATCCTGCTTGCGCGTCAGCAGACTTTGCGCGGTTCGCAGCAGTTTGGCCAGCCTGGCGATGCCGTCCGCGTCGAGCGCGGCAGGGTCGGCGAGCTGGGTCTCGATACGCGCGACGTCGCGTTCCAGCGCCTCGATCTCGCCGGGAAGCTTCTCCAGTTCGTGCCGGTCCTTGAAGGTCATGCGCGGCTTCGCCGGCGCGGCCTTCGGCGCCTCGGCGGGCTTCGGCCGGGCCGGCTCGGGGCGGGGCATGGTGGCCATGATGTTCTGGACGCCGCCGCGCTGCGCCAGCATGTCGGAATAGCCGCCGGCATATTCCCGCACCTTGCCGTCCGGGTCGAAGCTGATGGTGCTGGTCACCATGCGGTCGAGGAAGTCGCGGTCGTGGCTCACCAGCAGCACCGTGCCGGCATAGTTGGCGATGGTGTCCTCGAGCACGTCGAGCATGTCCATGTCCAGGTCGTTGGTCGGCTCGTCGAGCACGAGCACGTTGGATTCCCTGGTGAACAGCTTGGCCAGCAGCAGCCGGTTCTTCTCGCCGCCCGACAGCGAGCCCACCGGCTGCTTGGCCTGGCTGGGATCGAACAGGAAGTCCTTCAGGTAGGCGACCACGTGGCGCACCCGCCCCTGCACGTTCACCGAATCGCCGCCGCCGCCGATCTTCTTGTCGGTCAGCGTCTCCCACAGCGTGCGCCTGGGATCGAGCCTGGCCCGCGTCTGGTCGAAATAGGCGATCTCCAGGTTGGTCCCCAGCTTGATCGAGCCGCCGTCGGGCCGGATCTCGCCGGTCAGCAGCTTGATCAGCGTGGTCTTGCCCGCGCCGTTGGGGCCGACGATGCCGATCCGGTCGCCGCGCATGATGCGGGTGGTCAGCCCGTCGACGATCACCCGGCCGTCATACGCCTTGGTGATGTTCCGCGCCTCGACGATCTTGCGCCCGGCGGGCGGACCGTCGGTCAGGTCGATCTCGATCCTGTCCGGCTGCTTCAGCTGCTTCTGCCGTTTGGCGCGCAGATTGTTCAGCTCGCGCAGCCGGCCCTGATTGCGGCGGCGCCGGGCGGTGACGCCCTTGTGCAGCCACTCCATTTCCTCCTCGAGCTTCTTCTCGAGCCGGTTTCGTGCCGCCTCCTCCTCGGCGAAGATGCCCTCGGACCACTCCTCGAAGCCGGAATATCCCTTTTCGAGCACGCGCAGCGTGCCCCGGTCCATCCAGAAGGTGCGCCGGCTCACCGCGCGCAGGAACGCCCGGTCGTGGCTGATCAGCAGCAGCGCCATGTCGGTGGCGCCCAGCGTCTTCTCCAGCCACAGGGTGGTCGCGATATCGAGGTGGTTGGTCGGCTCGTCGAGCAGCAGCACGTCCGGATCGCCGACGAAGGCCCTGGCGATGGCGGCCTTCCTCAGCGCGCCGCCCGACAGGGTGCCGACCGCCGCCGCCGGATCGAGGCCCAGCGTGCCGATCAGGTCGCGCACCCGGTAGAGGCGCTGCTCGCGGCCCTCGTCGTCCAGCCCTTCCGCGACGTAGTCGGCCACGGTCAGCGACGGGTCGGGCCGCGGGTCCTGCTGCAGATAGGCGATGCGGGTGCCGGGCTGGACGAAGCGCTCGCCCTCGTCCACCTCGATCAGGCCGGCTAGCGCCTTGAGCAGGGTCGACTTGCCGCTGCCGTTGCGGCCGACCAGGCACACCTTGTCGCCCGGCGACACGGCCAGCTCGACGCCGCTGAACAGCGGCGTGCTGCCGAAGGTCAGCCCGGCATTCTTGAGTGCGAGGATCGGAGGACTCATGGCGCCGGGTTTAGCAGGAAGGCAACAGCCTGTGAACGGCCCTCAGGCCGTTTTTTCTTCCGCCTTCTCGCAGGCGTCGAACACGCTGTGGACGATCAGGCCGAACGCCTTCTCCAGCCGCTTCCAGTCCTCGTCCGACCGCAGCGGCACGCCCCAGAAATCCTCGGCGACGCGCGAGCGCAGCACCAGGTGCTGGAAGCCCGACAGCAGGATGGCGTAGACCGCGTCGGCGTCAATCCCCTTGGGCGCCTCCACCCCATGCATGAACTTGCCGGTCGAGGTGCGCGCCGCGCCGCGGCGGGCGCGGGCCAGCGGCTCGATCAACTCGGGCGGGGCGGTCAGCTCCGAGGCCATGATCTCCTGCATCATCGGCCGGCGGCGCAGGATGCGGGTGTAGCAGGTGATGGCGAGGCGGACGAGCTCGGCATAGTCGTCGACCTGCCGTCCGCCGGTCTCGTCCTTGGCCTCGGCCGAGATGTCGGCGACGGCCAGCCAGAAGTGGGCGTCCTTGCCGAACTCCTCCAGCAGCGGCGCCAGCCCGCCGAAATAACGGTAGATCAGCGGCTTGCCGATGCCGGCTTCCTTGGCGATGGCGTTGACGCCAAGGCCGGTGAAGCCGTCCCGGGAAAGCACCCGGCCGACGGCCTGGAGGATGTTCTTTCGTGTTGCCTCGGCGTCTCTCTGAGCCATCTACGGTTCGTGGCGGCGCTATTGTTCGTTTTTGTTACCGGCAGTTTACACCAGAGTCTAGGCTCCGCGCCATGGTCACGGTGGCCATCGGCGAACATTGTCCCGGACGGATGCCGGCCGGTGCGTCCGGCACGGTATCCGGTATTCACGCCGAGCGAAACGACACTATAGTGTGCGCCGACCGATCTGACCAAGGAGACGACATGACCCGGAGCGGGCCCTCCCTCGACATTCTCGACCGGCTGCTGGACCTCGCACGGCAGGCGGGCGCCGAAGCGGCCGACGCGGTGCTGCTGGAGAACGCGTCGCTGGGCGTGTCGTGCCGTCTCGGCGAGATGGAGGACCTTGAGCGCTCTGAGGGCCGCGACGTGGGCCTGCGCGTGCTGATCGGCCGCCGGCAGGCCATCGTCTCCGGCAGCGACGTGGCGCCGATCGCGCTGGAGCTGCTGGCCCAGCGCGCGGTCGACATGGCGCGCTACGCGCCCGAGGACCGGTTCGCCGGCCTGGCCGATCCCGATCTGCTGGCGAGGAACTGGCCCGACGATCTCGACATGATCGACGACAGCGAACCCAGCGCCGAGGACCTGAGCGACCAGGCCCGCGCCACCGAGGACGCCGCCCGTGCCGTCACGGGCATCACCAATTCGGAAGGCGCCAGCGCCAGCTGGAGCCGGGGGCGGATCTCGCTCGCCACCTCGCACGGCTTCGCCGGCAGCTACGAGAACACCAGCTTCGCGGTCGGCGTGTCGGTGCTGGCGGGCGAAGGCACCGCCATGGAGCGCGACTATGAATATGACAGCGCCCGGCACCGCTCGGACCTGGCCGATCCGGCCGAGATCGGCCGCAGGGCCGCCGAACGCACCATCCGCCGGCTCGGCGCTCGCAGCGTGAAGCCCAGGAAGGTGCCGGTGGTCTACGATCCGCGGGTCGCCGGCGGCCTGCTGGGACACCTCACCGCCGCGATCTCGGGCAGCGCCGTCGCCCGCGGCACCAGCTTCCTCAAGAACAGCCTCGGCGAGATCATCTTCCCCGAGGGCATCGACGTCATCGACGATCCGCTGCGGCCGCGCGGCCAGCGCTCCAAGCCGTTCGACGGCGAAGGCGTGGCGACCCGGCGCCAGAACATCATCGACGGCGGCAGGCTGACCACCTGGCTGATGGACAGCGCCTCGGCGCGCCAGCTGGGGCTGGTCAGCACCGGCCACGCCGCCCGCGGCACCGGCCTGCCCTCGCCGGGGCCGACCAATCTCTACATGGCGCCGGGCAAGACCAGCGTGAAGGACCTGATCGGCGCCATCGACGATGGTTTCTATGTCACCGAGATGATCGGCATGGGCGTCAACGGCGTCACCGGCGATTACAGCCGCGGCGCGTCCGGGTTCTGGATCGAGAAGGGCGAGCTGGCCTATCCGGTTTCCGGCCTCACCATCGCCGGCAATCTCAGGGATATGTACAAGGCGCTCACCCCGGCCGATGACCTGGTGTTCAAATACGGGGTCAACGCGCCCACCCTGCGACTGGACGGGATGACCATTGCCGGAAGCTGACCTCAGCTTTCGCCGGCAGGTCATGCTGGCGGCGGTGCGCGACGCGGGCGCGCTCGCCATGGACTACTTCAGGAAGGGCGCCCGCAAGTGGGAGAAGGCCGCCGACGACCCGGTGACCGAGGCGGACCTCGCCGTCGACGCGCTGCTCCGCGAGCGGCTGCTGGGCGCGCTGCCCGACGACGGCTGGCTGTCGGAGGAATCCGAGCGCGCCGCGCATACGCCGGGCATCCCGTTCACCTGGGTGGTCGACCCCATCGACGGCACCCGCGCCTTCATCGAGAAGAAGCCCCACTTCACCGTCTGCGCGGCCCTGGTGCATGGCGACGCGGCGGTGCTCGGCGCCGTGTTCAACCCGGCTACCGGCGAATTCTTCGCCGCCCAGGCCGGCAGGGGCGCGACCTGCAACGACCAGCCGATCCGGGTCAGCGCCCACGACGATCTGCGGAACGTGCGGATGATCGGCTACCGCGCCATGTTCGACGACCGCCACTGGCGCACGCCCTGGCCGCCGGTGAAGATCCACATGGTCAACTCCATCGCCTACCGGGTGGCGCTGGTGGCGCGCGGTGACCACGATGCCTGCATCAATCTGAAGCCCCAGAACGACTGGGACATCGCCGCCGCCGAGTTGATCCTGCGCGAGGCCGGCGGCGTCTGCACCGACCGCGAGGGCATGCCCTACCGCTTCCACGGCCGGGGCGGCAAGAACCAGAACGTCATCGCCGCCAACCCGGTGCTGCAGGAAAAACTCGTCGCCAAGCTGCGCGAGTTCGAGCCGAAGATCCCGAAGAAGGATTGAGCGTCCTCCATTCCTCGTGTCATCCCCGCCAAGCGGAGCGCGCGCGGGGAACCATGTCGATGCCGGATGCGCGGCTCGATGTTGGCTCTGGTCTCCGCGCGAGACGCCCGGACGACGAAACTCGCTCACACATGGATCCCCGCGCAGCAAGGCGGGGATGACACGAAGAAGAAGACCCCCAAAAAAGAAAAGTGCCCGAGACCGTTGCCGGTCCCGGGCCCAGTTGGGAGAGAAGCTGGCTAGCTTATCTAACGAAACCTACAGCGACCGCTTGATCATGAAGGTGACCCGCTCGTCGCAATATTTGTGGCAGAACGCGCCGTCCAGGTCGGTGTCGTGATAGCGCACGTCCACGTCGAACCAGTCGGTGATGCTCAGCGTCAGGCCGATGTTCCAGTTCAGGTAGTTGTCGGTGAAGCCGTCCCAGGTCACGCCGGCATTGGTGTACTCGTTGTAGCCGAGCTGGCCGCTGACGGTGAGGCCGAAGGTCTCGCTGCCCAGCGGGATCGGAACCGCCACGTCCAGCGGGATGTGGATCATGTCGCCGGCGCCGCCGAAGAAGTCGGGTGAGTAGACCAGGCCGGTGCCGACGGTCGCGAAGCCCAGATCGGCGTTGACCTTGGCCCAGAATTCCCAATAGGCGTAGTCGCTGCCCGAGGGGTCGCCCGGATACAGGTAGTAGATGGCGCCGACATTGTAGCCGAAGATGCTGTTGCCGAACGTGCCGGAGAAGCTGGCATAGAGGTCGAGCTCGACGGAGGTGGAGTTGCCGCCGGTCTCGTCGAGGAACTCGATGTTCGAGGCCCAGGCGCCGATGGCGAAGCCGCTGCTGTGGGCCAGATCGAACCCGCCCTGAACGGCGAAGTCCTCGTTCGTCTGGGTGAATCCGCGGAACACGTAGTCGTTGGTGATCGCGATGTTGCCGCTGAAGCTGAAATCGGGCTCGGCGGCGGCTTCCTCCGCCATGGCGGGCGCGCTCGTCGCGATGAATCCGGCGGCCAGTGCGGCCAGTGCGATTGCCTTCGTGAACTTCATCATGTGTCCTTCCTTACCCTTTGGGCTCGTTTTCTCGTGGTTCCAGAGCAGGTGACTGCGCTCTGCTTTCTCATATTCAAGAGGCGTGCCAGTCAAGACGCGCTGCAATGCGGAATGCAGCAGAGATCGAGGAAGGTCAATGGTTTGAGGGTGATTCAGAAATTTTTGTGCTGCATTTGCTGCTCGGCGTTGCAATATTGCCACAGCCGATTTTGCATAGAAATTAACCAGCAAGTGCAACAAAGCGGAAACAATAGGCAGTGTTCCGCCGTTCCCGGCGGCTAAAATTGAGGCATGGGCGAAACGATCAATTCCGGATCGAGGCGGACCCCATTCCAGTTCATGCGCCAGTCCACATGCGGGCCCGACGCCCGTCCCGCTGCCCCCAGCAGCCCGATTCGCTGGCCTTGCTCGACCGATTCGCCGGCCCTGACGTCGACCCGCTCCAGGTGGATCAGGGTGGAGGAGACGCCGTAGCCGTGGTCGATGATGACGATGCCGCCCTCGTAGTAGAAGTCGGGCTCGGCCAGCGTCACCGTGCCCGCTCCCGGCGCCGTCACCGGCGATCCCTTCGGCCCCGCGACGTCGACACCGTAGTGTGGCTGCTTCGGCTGGCCGTTGAGAATACGTTGACTGCCGTAGACGCCGGAGATGCGGCCCTTGGCCGGCCACGCCGGTTTCTCGGCCCAGAACATGGCGTCGCTGTCCTGCCGCCGCGCCGCGCCGATGGCCGCCCGCTCGCGCGCGAGACGCGCGTCGAGCGCCGGGTCCGGCGTCACCTTGGACGGCGGCAGCCCGTCGATCCGCTGGATGTCGTAGCGGCGCTGGGCGATCGCCAGCTCGCGCCGTTCGCTCGCGCCGCCGGGCACGGTCACTTCCAGCGTCGCGGACGCCGGCGCCTCGCGTCCGAAGCCGAACACGAAGCGCCCGTCCGGCGCGACACGCAGCTTCTGGCCGTCCAGGGTCGCGGACGAACCCGGTTCGGCCCGGCCTATGATCATGCCGCCCTGGGTCAGGGGACCGTCGAGGACGATCTCGGCGCGGGCCGGCAGGACGGCGGCGAAAACGATGGCGGCGGCGAGCGCGAGCCTCAGAACAGGTCTCCCTGCGGTGTCGCGCCGGGCGGCTTCCTGGCGGGCCGCGGCCTGGCCGGCGGGTCGCCGGCCGCCAGCACATTGGTTCGGCCGTCGGCGAACTCGATGCTCAGCACGTCGCCCGGGGCCACCGCGCGGCTTTCGGTCACCGGCTTGTCGTCGGCGTCGCGGATCACCGCATAGCCGCGCTTCAGAACGTTCCGGTAGCTGAGGCTGTCCAGCACGCGGGAGGCGGCGGCCAGCTCCTTTTCCGCCTTCTCGAGGATGCGCGCCGCTGCGGGCTGCAGCCGCGTGGCCTTGTCCTCGACCAGCCGGGCAGCGTCGGCGAGCCGGGCGCGCAGCGGCGCGGGTCGCAGGCCGGCTTCGGCGCGGGCCAGCGCGTGGCGATGCGCCTCGATATTGGTCTGGAGCGCGCGCGGCAGCCGGGCGCTCCTTGTCTCCAGCGCCCTCGCTGCATCGGCGGCGCGGCCGCGCAGCAGCGCCGGGCGCAGGCCGCCGGCCGCGTCGGCCAGCATGTGCCGGTGGGCCTGGGTGTTGGCCACGAGGGCGCGCGGCAGCCGCTCGGACAGGTCGTCGAAGCGCTGCCGGCGCAGGCCCAGCAGGGTATTGAGGTCGGGCAGGGCGCGGGCGGCGGCGGTCACGCCCGTCCGGCGCTCGTCCAGCAGACGGCGGATGCCCTGGCGGTGGCGGCGCTCCAGCCCGGCGATCCGGTCGAGCAGCTCCTCGCGCACCGGCACGGCCATCTCGGCGGCGGCGGTCGGCGTCGGCGCGCGCCGGTCCGAGGCATGGTCGATCAGGGTGGTGTCGGTCTCGTGGCCCACCGCCGAGATCAGCGGAATGGCGCTGGCCGCGGCCGCGCGCACCACGATCTCTTCGTTGAACGCCCACAGATCCTCGAGGCTGCCGCCGCCGCGCGCGACGATCAGCAAATCGGGCCGAGGCACCGCGCCGCCCGGCGCGATGGCGTTGAAGCCGTGGATGGCGGCGGCCACCTGCTCGGCGGCGCCCTGTCCCTGTACCAGCACCGGCCAGACCAGCACGTGGCGCGGAAAGCGGTCGGCGAGGCGGTGCAGGATATCCCGGATCACCGCGCCGGTGGGCGAGGTGACGACGCCGATCACGGTCGGCAGGTAGGGTATGGGCCGTTTCCGCGACGCGTCGAACAGGCCCTCGGCGGCGAGCTTCCTGCGCCGCTCCTCCAGCAGCGCCATCAGCGCGCCGGCGCCGGCCGGCTCCATGGTCTCGATCACCAGCTGGTATTCCGAGCGCGGTCCGTAGGTGGTGATCTTGCCGGTCACCACCACCTCCAGCCCGTCCTCCGGGCGGAAGCTCAGGCGGCCCGTGGTGCCCTTCCACATCACCGCCCTCACCTTGGCGGCCTCGTCCTTCAGCGACATGTAGAGATGGCCCGAGCGCGCGGCCATGAACTCGGTGATCTCGCCGCGCACGCGCACGTGGTCGAACCGGCCTTCCAGGGTCCGCTTGATGGCGTTGGAGAGTTCGCCGACCGAGAATTCGGGGACGTTCGGGCCTGCGCCGGCCGAAGGGCTTGTGCTCATGGGGCCCTATGCTACAAGAGCCGCACACCGGAAGAAAGAAGAGCGACATGAAGGTACTCGTCGTCGGATCGGGCGGCCGTGAGCACGCCCTGTGCTGGGCCATCGCCGCCTCGCCCCTGTGCGACAAGCTGTGGTGCGCGCCCGGCAACGCCGGCATCGCCCGCGACGCCGAATGCGTGCCCGTCGCCGCCGACGATCTCGACGGCATCGTCGCCTTCTGCAACGACAACGCCGTCGATTTCGTGGTCGTCGGGCCGGAGGCGCCGCTGGTCGCCGGCCTTGTCGACCGGCTGGCCCAGGTCGGCATCATGGCGTTCGGGCCGCGTGCCGATGCGGCGGCGCTCGAAGGCTCGAAGGGCTTCACCAAGGACCTCTGCGCCAAATACGGCATCCCCACCGCCGCCTATGGACGGTTTTGCGACGCCGCTTCGGCGAAGGCGTTCGTCAGGGAAAGGGGCGCGCCCATCGTGGTGAAAGCCGACGGCCTTGCCGCCGGCAAGGGCGTGATCATGGCCGAGACCGAGGCCGAGGCGCTCGCCGCCGTCGATGACATCTTCGGCGGCCGATTCGGTTCGGCGGGCGCCGAGGTGGTGATCGAGGAATGGCTGATCGGCGAGGAGGCCAGCTTCTTTGCCCTGGTCGACGGCGAGCACGCCCTGCCGCTCGCCGCCGCCCAGGACCACAAGCGGGCCTTCGACGGCGACACGGGCCCCAACACCGGCGGCATGGGCGCCTACTCGCCCGCGCCGGTCGTGACCGATGCCGTGGCCGCCGAGGTCATGGAAAGGATCATTCGCCCCACCGTGAAGGCCATGGCGGCCGAGGGCCGTCCCTTCCGGGGCGTGCTGTTCGCCGGGCTGATGATCACCGGCAAGGGTCCGCAGCTGATCGAATACAACGTCCGCTTCGGCGACCCGGAATGCCAGGTGCTGATGATGCGCCTGAACTCCGACATCCTGCCCGCGCTGATCGCCAGCGCCGACGGGCAGCTGGAGAATTTCGACCTGCGCTGGCACGACGAACCGGCGCTCGCCGTGGTGATGGCGGCCAACGGCTATCCGGGCGACTACGAGAAGGGCACCGAAATCCGGGGCCTCGACGAGGCGGACGCCGTCGACGGCGTGCAGGTGTTCCACGCCGGCACCACCGCGAAGGATGGCAAGGTACTGGCGACCGGCGGCCGCGTGCTCGCTGTCACCGCCATGGCCGACACGGTCACCGAGGCCCAGAGGAAGGCCTACGAGGCCATCGACAGGATCGACTGGCCCGACGGCTTCTGCCGCCGCGACATCGGCTGGCGGGCTATCTCGAGGTAGGTGGGGGAGGTGAAGGCCATGCTTCTTTCATTGGTCCTGGCCGCATCCCTCTATTCCCTCCCCGCGCCGCTCCATGGCGACTTCGACCGCGACGGCCTACTGGACCTCGCATCATTTGTGGGTACCCGGGATGGTGGCCAGGAGATCGTTATCCAGTGGGGTGGACAGCGGCGTCCTGATTCTGTGGTAGTGCGGCTCGATCCCCCTGGCGTGCTCTATCCGTTTCTTGACACGGCGATTGCCGGAACATTCGACACATGGTGCGGCAAGGGCGGCGGCTCCGATGACGATCCGTGCCCGCGAACGACGGTCATCCTCGAGGGGGGCGAACTGTTGTTCGGCCAGGAGGAATCTGCACTCTTCGTGGCGATCTGGACAGGTGACGGGTTCGAGGTGATCCAACTTTCCGGCTAGAGCAAAAGCCGGCAAGGTTGACCCTCGCCCCTTGGGAGAGGGAGGGGCCCGCGGCCGAAGGCCGTGGGAGGGTGAGGGGCGTTGCATGGGAAGGCATTCAGGCTGGTGGACGGCATCGAAAACGCCCCTCACCCCAACCCTCTCCCTGTTTGGACCGGGGACATAGGTTACACCTGTTCGGAGACATGGGTGACAGTTTGCACTGTTCCATCGCGCAGGTTGATCTGGGCGATGGGGCGACTTGCGAAGATGACGGTCCATTGG
>JBFWZH010000034.1:0-48849 GCA_050185585.1 Sphingomonadales bacterium
ATGGAAAACCGCCAGGACCCAAAACCATGGCACAAGGCTGGAACCGCTTCACAGCCGTCCTCGCAGGCTTCAGCCTCGCACAAGAAACACTTCCGTGAATCCCGTAGCCCTCTGGGAGAGGGTTGGGTGAGGGGCGTTGTCGATGACGCTCGCCAGCCCAGCTCTTTCCCGCACAACGCCCCGCACCCTCCCACGGCCTTCGGCCGCGGGTCCCTCCCTCTCCCAGAGGGCGAGGGATAAAAAATGGGGCGCCCGAGGGCGCCCCATCTGTCTCGTGTGACCCGAAAGCGTCAGTCGACGGTCCAGGTGCTGCCGGCGAACAGCAGCTCCTTCATGTCGGCGTTCGGCTTGGCGGCCTTGGCCTTCTCGACCTGCCTGGCGACGCCGCCGTCGTAGGTATCGGCCGGGTTGCAGAAGATCACGCCGACGACCACGGGCATCTCGGGCCCGTCCAGCGACACCAGCATCTGCGCCAGCATCGGATCGGTCTCGTCATGCACCAGGATGTCGTCCTCGGTGATGCCGTTCTCGCCGATGGTCACCACCTCGATGGCCACGTGTTCGCGGTTGAGGCGCAGGCCCTTCTCGTTGTTCGGGCCGAAGACCAGCCGGTGGCCGTGCTCGGCGCGCAACTGGCGCTCCGGGGCGCTCTTCTTGTCGGTGAAGTCGGCGAACACACCGTCGTTGAACACGATGCAGTTCTGGTAGATCTCGACGAAGGACGCGCCGCGGTGGCCGTGGGCGCGCTTCAGTATCTCCGGCATGTGCTTCTGGTCGGTGTCGACCGTGCGGGCGACGAAACGCGCGCCCGAGGCCAGCGCGAAGGCGCACGGGTTGAGATTGCGCTCGATCGATCCGCCCGGGCTCGACGGCGAGCGGGTGCCCGGCCGCGACGTGGGCGAGTACTGGCCCTTGGTCAGGCCGTAGATCTCGTTGTTGAACAGCAGGATCTGGATGTCGACGTTCCGGCGCAGCACGTGCAGCAGGTGGTTGCCGCCGATCGACAGGCCGTCGCCGTCGCCCGTGACCATCCAGACGTCGAGCTTGGGGTTCGCCAGCTTGATGCCGGTGGCGAAGGCCGGGGCGCGGCCGTGGATGGTGTGGAAGCCGTAGGTGGCCATGTAGTACGGAAAGCGCGACGAGCAGCCGATGCCCGAGACGAACACGGTGTTCGCCGGGTCGGCCTCGAGGTCGGCCAGCGTCTTCTGCACCGACTTGAGGATGGCGTAATCGCCGCAGCCCGGGCACCAGCGCACTTCCTGGTCGGAGGCGTAGTCCTTGGCGGTCAGCTTCTGGGGGGACATCTCGTTCATGATCGTCTCCTTCAGCCCACCAGCTCGCCGATGACCTTGGTCAGGTGGCTCACCTTGAAGGGCTGGCCATTGACCTGGTTCAGGCGGATGGCGTCGACAAGGTAGTTGTCGCGCAGCACGGTGGCGAACTGGCCCTTGTTCATCTCCGGCACCAGCACCTTCCTGTAGCCCTTCAGCAGGTCGCCGAGGTTCTTCGGCAGCGGCCACATGTGGCGGACGTGGATCTGCGACACCTTCTGGCCCTTGGCGCGGGCGGTCTCGACGGCGCGGAAGATCGGGCCGAAGGTCGAGCCCCAGCCGACCACGACCAGGTCGCCGGTCTCCTCGCCCTGGGCGATCCCCTGCAGCGGGATGTCGTTGGCGATGCCCAGCACCTTGTTCCAGCGGGTGTCGGTCATCAGCTGGTGGTTGTCCGCCGCGTAGGAGATGTTGCCGGTGTTGAAGTCCTTCTCGATGCCGCCGATGCGGTGCTCGGTGCCCGGCGTGCCCGGAATCGCCCAGTTGCGGGCGAGGGTCTCGGGATCGCGCCGCGACGGGCTGAAGTCCTCGGCATTGGTCTCGAACGTGACCGGGAACGGCGACAGGCCGTCGAAGTCCGGCACCGGCCACGGCTCGGCCGCGTTGGCCAGGTAGCCGTCGGTCAGCAGGATCACCGGGGTCATGTACTTGGTGGCGATGCGCACCGCCTCGATGGCGACCTCGAAGCAGTCACCGGGCGTCGACGAGGCGATGACCGGCAGCGGCGCGTCGCCGTTGCGGCCGTAGATCGCCTGGTAGAGGTCCGACTGCTCGGTCTTGGTCGGCAGGCCGGTCGACGGGCCGCCGCGCTGCGAGTTGACGATCACCAAGGGCAGCTCGGTGCTGATCGCAAGGCCCATGGCCTCACCCTTGAGCGCGATGCCCGGGCCCGACGAGGAGGTCACGCCCAGCGAGCCGGCGAAGGACGCGCCGATGGCCGAGCAGATGGCCGCGATCTCGTCCTCGGCCTGGAAGGTGACGACGCCGTGCTCCTTCAGCCGCGCCAGCTGGTGCAGCAGGGTCGAGGCGGGCGTGATCGGGTAGGAGCCGAACATGATGTCGAGGCCGGCCAGCTTGGAGCCGGCCACCAGGCCCAGCGCCAGCGATTCCGCGCCGGTGATGGTGCGGTAGACGCCCGGCGCCACCTCGGCGCGGCCGACGGTCGAATGGCTCATGTCGCCGGCCAGCTCGGCGGTCTCGCCGAAGGCGTGGCCCGCGTTCACCGCGGCGACGTTGGCGTCGGCCAGCTGCTGCGACTTGGCGAACTTGCCGCGCAGCCAGTCGATGACCGACTGCCGCTGGCGGCCGTACATCCACAGCATCAGGCCAAGCGTCCACATGTTCTTGCAGCGCATGGCCTCCTTGTTGGAGAGGCCGAATTCCTTCACCGACTCCAGCGTCATCTTGGTGATGTCGAGCCGGATGACTTGGTAAGGCGCGATGGAGCCGTCCTCGAGCGGGTTCGAGGTGTAGCCGGCCTTGGCCAAGGTGCGGTCGTTGAACGAGCCGGTGTCGACCACCAGCGTGCCGCCGGTCTTCAGCGCCGAGAGGTTGGTCTTGAGGGCCGCCGGGTTCATGGCGACGAGCACGTCGGGCTGGTCGCCCGCCGTCAGCACGCGGCGCGCGCCGAAATTGATCTGGTAGGCCGACACGCCGAAGGTCGTCCCGGTCGGCGCCCGGATCTCGGCCGGGAAGTCCGGGAAGGTCGCCAGGTCGGTGCCCATCAGCGCCGTCGAGTGCGTGAACTGGGTTCCCGTCAGCTGCATGCCGTCGCCGGAATCACCGGCGAAACGGATGACGACGGATTCGAGGCTCGCGGGGACGCGCTGGTCCGCGCTCGCGGTCGGCTTTTGAGCGAGATTGGTAGCCATCTTCTCCCAGACCCATCCTTTCGGGGTCGCATTTTCGGCAGTGGTGCTTAAATGCCCGCTGTCACACGGCTTACATACTACCACGCGCACCCTGCGGCAAGGCGAACCATCGCCATCGGGCCAGCACGCGTAACTGTTGGGGTATCTAGTGCCAGCGATTGAATTAATCAACAAAAATGTAAAATATAATTCTATACACAAATAACATGTATTATAGCGTTCCGCGCGCCTCGTCCCTTAGCGCATGCAGCAATCCGGCGGCGCCCTGCCCGATCAGATCGAACACCTCGTCGAACCCGCCGACGCGGTATGGATCGGGCACGTCGAGCCTGCCGGCCGCCGGCGCGTAGCGCAGCAACAGCGCCGGCCGGACACGATCGGGCGGCGCCATGCGCTGCAGCGCGGCAAGGTTGGAGCGGTCCATGGCGAGGATGTGGTCGAAGTCCCGGAAGTCGTCCGCGCGCACCCGCCGGGCGCGCAGGCCGGTGATGTCGATTCCGTGCCGTGCCGCCTCGGCGATGGCCCTCTTGTCCGGCTGCTCGCCCAGATGCCAGTCGCCGGTGCCGGCGGAATCGATGCGGATCAGGCCGTCGAGGCCCGCGTCGGCGGCCAGTTTCCGGAATATGCCCTCGGCCATGGGCGAGCGGCAGATGTTGCCCAGGCACACGAACAGGACGCTGGTCGGCTTCATGCGGTCAGAGCTTCACCGCCAGGGTGAGGCCGTCGCCGATGGAGACCAGCACGCTGTAGACGCGGGCATCGTCCCTCACCTTCTCATTGAGGGCGCGGATCGCCGAGGTGCCTTCGTCCTGCTTCGACGGATCGGCCACCTGGCCGTGCCACAGCACGTTGTCGACCAGCACCACGCCGCCGGGGCGCAGCAGCTTCAGGGCGCCCTCGTAGTAGCCGTCATACTCCTTCTTGTCGCCGTCGATGAAGATCATGTCGAAGCTGCCCGCCTCGGGCCCCGCCGCCAGCGCGGCCATGGTCTCGAGCGCGGGGGCGATCCGCAGGTCGACCTTCCCTTCGACACCGGACTCGGCCCAGTACCTGCGGGCGACGGCGGTCCATTCCTCGCTGATGTCGCAGCAGACCAATCGGCCGTCCGCGGGCATGGCCTGGGCGACGACCAGCGAGCTGTAGCCGGTGAAGGTGCCGACCTCGAGGTATCTGCGCGCGCCCATAAGCTTCACCAGCACCTGCATGAACCGGCCCTGGTCGCGCGAGATCTGCATGCCGGCGAACTGGCCCGCCACCTCGGTGGTCTCGTCGCGCAGCCGGTCGAGCAGCGGCTCGGCGGCCAGCGTCGCGTTCAGCAGGTAGTCGTAAAGGGTGTCATTGAGAAAGCTGCCTCTGGACATATGTCATCTCCATCCGTTCATATCGACGTGGCAACGAGGGGCGCGACATGGTGAAACTGGAAGGACCCGAACGCTCGGCGGCGCTGGCCGGGCTCGACGGCTGGTCCGACGTACCGGGCCGTAACGCTATCACCAAGAGCTACAAGTTCAACGACTTCAACGCGGCGTTCGCGTTCATGACGCGGGTCGCGCTCGAGGCCGAGAAGGCCGACCACCATCCGGAATGGTTCAACGTCTACAACCGGGTGGAGGTGACGCTGTCGACCCACGACGTGGGCGGCGTGTCGAAGAAGGATATCGCGCTGGCGGCGTTCATGGACAAGGCGGCGAAGTAGGTGTCGCAATCCCTCTCGCGTTGTTGGCAAGTTCGCGGAGAGTTGGATAGGAGAAACAAAAAAGGGGCCGCGAGAGCCCCCTTTTCCGTCCTATCCGGAAACGCTCACTTCGGCGCCATGCGCAGCGCGCCGTCGAGGCGGATGGTCTCGCCGTTCACCATCACGTTGTCGCACAGGAACAGGACGGTCTTGGCGTACTCGCTGGGGTCGCCCAGGCGCGACGGGAACGGCACCGACTCGCCCAGCGCGTCCTGCACGTTCTGCGGCAGGCCCTTCAGCATGGGGGTGATGAACAGGCCCGGCGCAATGGTGCAGCAGCGGATGCCGTCGCGCGACAGGTCGCGGGCGACGGTCAGGGTCATGGAGACGACGCCGCCTTTCGACGAGGCGTAGGCCACCTGGCCGATCTGGCCCTCGAACGCCGCGACCGAGGCGGTGTTGACGATGATGCCGCGCTCGCCGTCGGCCAGCGGCGCCATGTTCACCATGCGGGTGGCGGCGAGGCGGATGCAGTTGAAGGTGCCGATCAGGTTGACATTGATCACCTTGGTGTAAACCGCCAGCGAATGGGGCTCGCCCTTCGACACGGTGCGGCCCGCGTCGGCCACGCCGGCGCAATTCACCAGGATGCGGGCGTCCTGCCCGTGGGCCGCCTTGCCCTTGTCGAGGCCGGCGATGACGCTTTCCTCGCTGGTCACGTCGACCTTGGCGAAGACGCAGCCCATTTCGCTTGCGGCCTGCTCGCCGGTGGCTTCGTTGACGTCGAAGATGGTGACCTTGGCGCCCTTGGCGATCAGGGCCTCGGCGGTCGCGCGGCCCAGTCCGGATGCGCCGCCCGTGATGATGGCGGCAACGCCGTTCACATCCATGCTCTCTCGTCCTTTTTCTTGCGTTTGTTCTATTTCGGCGGGCCGATGTAGCACAGCGGTTTCACGGTGTCGAGGCGGTGGCGGGAGGGAAACGCGCCTCAGCGCCAAACCTTGGCGGTGGCCGCCTCGAAGGCCGCCCTGTCGGGATAGAGCTGGCTCGCCGGCGTCCGCGCGACGAGATCCCAATGGGCCAGGATGCTTTCCTGGAACGCCCGGAAGCGGGGCTGCAGGGTTTCGAGCGGCAGGCCGAACACGGCTTCCAGATAGGTGGGATACATCTTGCGGTCGCGTGCTTTCAGCGCCGCGACGAAGGCCGGCAGCTTGCCCTCCTTCCAGACGAACATGATCAGCATTCGCCGCTGGCTCTGGTATAGGCTGTCCTCCATGGCAGGCTGGTCGGACACCAGGTCGGCCAGCTTCAGGTCGGGCAGCAGCATCCTGGCAGCCTCGAGCCGCCAGGGATTGTGGTAGCCGTGGGCGAACCGGATGGTGTTCTCGCCTGTTGCCGGGTCGGTTTCCCAGTAGCCGTAAACCTTCTCGAAATAGGTGCGCAGTCCGGACATCGCCCACTGGGGAAGGTCGTCATATTGACTGCCCAGCAGGCCCGGCAGCAGCAGGCTGGTGACCGTGCCAAAGCCCGAATCCGCAAAGGTGACGAGCTTGCCCTGCTCCACATAGAGGCCGAAGGCGGGGATTTCCTGGTCGGGATAGTGTCCGCGCATATAGGATTCGAACGCCGCCCGGTCCGCGGTCATCACGACTTCGAGCCCAGCGTAGGGGTCGCGCGGCAGGAACTCCCGGTCCACCATCTCGGCGAAACAATCGGCGATGGCTTGGGTCTCGTCCTTCAGCCGCGGGGATGCGAGGTATTCCCAGGTCACCGTGATGCTCGGGCCGGGGCTGTCGAAGATGCCCGCCATGTCCAGCGCGGCTACCGGGATGACGGGCTGTGCGCGTGCGGGCAGCATCAGCGCCAGAATGAGAAAGGCAGGCATCAGAATCCGGTTCGTCAAAATCATCGCTCCAAATGCGCAAAAATGGGTGGGACGCATTCTAGGCCCGGCGCGGAACCGTTGGCCAGTTCGGCTTCAGACGGTGGGGGCGATGCCGGATGCCTTTCACGCCTTCGCCAGACGCCGTTCGCGGCGGGTGATATAGAAGGTCGAGCCGATCAGGATGGCGGCGCCGAGGCCGGTCCAGATGTCGGGCACCTCGGCGAACAGCAGCAGGCCCGCGGTGGTCGAGAACAGCAGCCTCGTGTACTCGAACGGCGCCATGGCCGAGGCCTCGGCCAGCTTGTAGCCGCGCACCACGCAGGTCTGCAGCAGGGTGGCGATGACGGCGGTGGCGGCGAGCAGCAGGAGTTCGCGGCCGTCGGGCGTCTCCCACTGCAGCGCCGCGGGCACTGCCAGCACCACGGTCTGCGCCAGCACGGCGTAGAACACCATGGTCTCGGTCCGGTCGGTGCGGGTGAGGATGCGGACCATGACGATGTTGGCGGCGGCCAGCCCGGCGGCGGCCAGCGCCACCATCGCCGCCGGATCCATGTCCGGGCCGGGCCGCATCACGATCAGCACGCCAACGAAGCCGGCGAGGGTCGCGATGATGCGGTGCGAGCGCAGCCGCTCGGACAGGAAGATCGCGGCCAGCACCAGCACGAACAGCGGCCGCGAGAACAGGATCGAGGTCACCTGCGCGAGCGGCAGGTGGACGAAGGCATGGAAGCCGGCCAGCAGGATCAGGCCCGAGCTGGCGGCGCGGACCAGCTGCAGGCCCGGCCGGTGGGTGCGGAAGCCGCTCCAGCCCACCCGCACCATGAACGGCGCCATGATCACCAGCCCGAACGCGCCGCGGAAGAAGGCGATGACCGTGGGCGGCAGGGTCTCGCCGGTGATCTTGACCAGGCTCATCAGCACGGCGCTCAGCACCGCCGCGGCGACGATCCAGACCGCGCCGCGCAGATTGTCGCGGGCCTGCTCCGGCCGCTCGGTGAACTCGAAGCCTTCGGCGGGCGGGCTCATTCGGCCGGGGCGGGCTTGGCCGCCTCGGGCCGCGCCGGTTGCTTCACCCGCGCCTCGCGGCGGGCGATGTAGACCGTGCTGCACAGGATCAGCCCCGCGCCCAGCACGGTGAACAGGTCCGGATGCTCGCCGAACAGCGCCACGCCCAGGATGGTGACGAACACCAGCCGCAGGAAATCGAGCGGCAGCACCGCGCCCGCGTCGGCCATGGACAGCGCCTTGGCGAGGAACCACTGGGCGGTGGACGACACTGCGCCGACGATCACCAGCACCATCAAATTGTGCCAGGTCATCGGCTGCCAGTAGAGCAGCGCCAGCCCCAGCGCGATGGGCAGGCACAGCGTATTGCCGTAGAGGATGATGGTGGGCGTCGCCTCGGTGGCCGACAGCTTCTTGACGCACAGCAGCGAGCCGGCCATGGCCATGGCGCCCATCAGCGCCGCGAGAATGCCGATCTGGATGTCCTCGACGCCGGGGCGCACCACCACCAGCATGCCGGCGAAGCCCACCAGCACCGCGGTGATGCGCCGCTTGTGCAGGGTCTCGCCCAGCAGGAGCGCGGCACCGATGGTGGCGAACAGCGGCGCCGAGTAGTTCACCGCCATACCCTGCGCCAGCGGCACATGGGCGATGGAATAGAAGATGCCGACCATGGCGACGAGGCTGCAGGTGCTGCGCAGCAGGTGCAGCGGCAGCCGCCTGGTGCGCAGCAGCGCCGGCCCGCCCCTGACGATCAGCGGCGCCAGCACGATCGCCCCGAACAGCGAGCGCCAGAACACCATGTAGATCGGGTGCATGGTCTCGGCGCCCCAGCGCAGCAGCGCCCACAGCACCGAGATGGTGGCGCTGGCGCAGATCATCAGCAGAACGGCCTGGACCGTCCGCGTCGGTGCGGCGATTTTCAGCATGCGCGCAGGTTATGCCGGAAGGGACGCGGTGGGAAGGGCGCTTTGGTGACCCCCTGCCTCTTGCGGATTGCGTCACCAGGATGGGCGTCGGGCGTCGGTCCCCTTCGAAGGAACTTTCCGATCAGTTGCCAGTTCCGAAGTTAATGGTGGAGGAACTGGTGCCCGGAAGAGATAAAAGCAAGGAAGGAGGCAAGGACAAACGCGGCGGCATGTACGGGCGGTTCTGGGCAATGATCGGTACGTCTACATTTGTGATGTTTGTGCTGATGTACTTCAACACCTACAGTGCGGACCACATCTTCTTCAGCGAGACGCGGCTCTGGATGGCGTTCGTGATGGGCGCGGCCATGATGGTCATCATGCTCCTGTTCATGTGGACGATGTACAGCAACCCCACCTTGAACTTCATCATTCTGGGCGCCGCAGCCCTAGTGTTCGCACTCTCTTTCTGGCTGGTCCGCAGCCAATCGACGATCGACGACACCGACTACATGAAGGCGATGATCCCCCATCATTCCATCGCCATAATGACCAGTGAGCGCGCTCACATCCGCGATCCTCGCGTACGCGAATTGGCCAAGGATATCATCGTGGCTCAGCGGCGCGAGATCGCCGAAATGAAGTATCTGGTGGAAGACATCGAACGAAACGGCGTGCGGACCGTGGAACGCATGCCCCGCCCGGAAGAACTGGCGCCGCCCGCCGCGCCTTCCGCCGGCTCGAAGGAACTGCAATGATCCGCCCCGTCGTGATCATTGCGCTGCTGCCGATGCTGGCGCTCGGCGCCTGCAATCGCAATACCTCCCCCGGCAATGACCGGGAATCGCAGATCGACCCCGCGCCCGCCCCGGCGCGGGTCGCGAGCGCCGCCGAAGCCTTGGCGGGCATCGCCGTCGAAGCGGTCCAGCCCGAAACCATGAGCGATGGCGAAGTGGCCGCACTCGGTGGCCCGCGAGGGAGATGCTTCATTCGGCTCACATCCGTCGGCTTCCCGTCCTTCGTGCACGACGGACCCGGAGGGAAAGGGGCGATCAAGCTCAATGGCACGCTGATCCCGCTGCGCGCCCGGCAGGGCGGAATCTACGAGAGCGGCGGCCTTGGGGTGGTGATACGCCCGGTACGTCGCGAGTTCGGATCCGACGGGCTTCGGGAATCCGACATGATAGTCATGCTCCCCGGAGCGCGGGATGAACTCGGTTATCGCGGCTACGAAGACTGCTCGCAGCACGGCTTATGACAGACCGAAGGGAAATGCCATGTCCTTGAAACCCGACTGGAGGGGCGTGGCGGTCGGCGCCGTTGGCGTGCTCGGCGTGCTCGGCGCCGCTGCGCTGCTGGTCGTGGTGACCGGCAGCTACAACGTTGCGGCGGACGACCGGCACGCGACTCCCGTGGAATGGGCGCTCACCACGACCATGAACAATTCCATCCGGTCACGCGCGGATGGCATCGAGGTCCCGAATTTGACACGGGCAATGGTCGTGGCCGGGGCGGTCGAGTACAAGGCCATGTGCCAGCACTGCCATGGCGGAGTGGGTGCGGGCCGTGCCGACTGGTCCCACGGAATGCGTCCGAAGCCGCCGCCCCTTGCCGAAGAGGCCGATCAATGGAAGCCAAAGGAGATATTCTGGATCGTCCGCCACGGCATCAAGATGACAGGCATGCCTTCCTTCGGTGGCTCCCATAATGATCGGAAGCTGTGGAACATCGTCGCTTTCGTGAGTGAGATGCCGACGATGAGCGCACGTGAATACCAAGCTTTTTCCACGGAGCATTACCCACACTGAACAGCCGAACAGCAGCAATCGGTCAAGGTGCTTCGACCACGCCCGGGATGTCCTGCGTCTCGCCGCCGAATTGACCGTTGAGGGCGTCGACGCCATGCTGGGGCTTCGCCAGCGGCATCAGGTCCTGCCGGGACTTCCTGATCTCGGCCGTATCGATACCAAGCGCGTGGTCGCGCTTCGATATCAGGTCCGGGTACGCCTCGCCGTCCCGATTGAACGACCAGGCCAGCATCGGTTCGCCCAATGGAATGGGCTGGCCCTTGTCGGTCGCCCAGCTGTGCCATGTCTTGCCATAGCTGTTCATCTTGCCCTCCATCAGTTCTTCTTCCGCGAGCCGTGGAAGCCCGGGCGCCACAAGCTGGCCGCTGAGAATTTCACCGTTGTGGGGATGCCAGTACTGCCGCTCGCCGTCCGGCAACGTCAGGAACAGTTTCTCGGAAATGATGTATTCGATGCCGGTCATGTTGGCGGTGTTGACGTTGCCATCAAACAGGACGCACTGGGCGAAATCCTCGTTCACCTGACGACAAAAATGATGGGCTTCCATCTGGTGCAGCGGATTCCCCTTCATGGGATGGAAGCCGACCAGGTAGACGTTGAAGCCCTCCAGCGGGCCTTCGCCCTGTATCGCAGCCGCCCCAGCCTTCAGCACGTCAGTCTTGGCCGTCGTGTCCTCACCGGCAGGCCGTCCCGCAGGTTCGCGTGAGTCGCCGCACGCAGCGACTGCAATGAGCGCGGCGCCGACCGATACCAGCTTCCTGTTGAACATGGGATCCTCCGGTGCAGCCGATCCGCTGGAACACTGGACCTTGCGATCGGTTCCCTGCACCGATTCCTATCGGGGCCGGGGGAACAAAGAGTTGGGCAGCCAGTTTCTGCCGAAACCTGCGAGGAGGGTTTCATGCTGCCCGACACCAACGAACGCGTATCCGTGAACACGGCCGATGCCGTCAACCAGCGCCTGCGCCAGAAGATGGAGGACCGGCTGCTCTATTTTGAAAAGCATCCCTCCGAGATCGGCGCACGGCTGGAAGAACTCGACAGGGAGTGGGACACCGAACGCACCCTGGAAACGAATGCCTCGATCCTGGCGCTCGCCGGCGTCACGCTGGGGGCAACGATCGACCGGCGGTGGTTGGCGCTGCCCATGCTGGTGACGGGCTTTCTTCTGCAGCATGCGCTGCAGGGGTGGTGTCCGCCGCTTCCGATCCTGCGCAGGCTCGGCATCCAGACGGCCGCGGAGATCGACGAGGAACGCTTCGCGCTCAAGGCGCTCCGGGGGGATTTCAATGATCTTCGAGGCGCAGACGGCTCGGGCACTTCGCTCGTCCGGAAAGTGTTGCGAGCCATCCGGGCTTGAAATCTATAGGGCAGACGGCGCGCCCTGATTTGCCAGTCTGCCTGGCACCCTGTATAAGCCCGCCGAACCGGCCCTTTCCGGGCCCTTGGCGGAGCGGATGCGCGGGTTTTTCGGGATCGGCGTCGAGAGCGGCGACAAATCGGGCAATCTGGGCAACCTGATGCGCACGGCGCACGGGTTCGGCGCCAGCTTCCTGTTCACGGTCGGGCGCGACTACAACAAGCACGACACCTTCTCCGACACCAGCCGAACCGACAAGGAAGTGCCGCTCTACCGGTTCGAGTCCGTCGAGACCATCATGCTGCCGGCGCGCTGCGTGCTGGTGGGCGTCGAGCTGACCGAGGACGCGATCGACCTGCCCAGCTTCACTCATCCGCGCCAGGCCGCCTATGTGCTGGGCCGCGAGCGCGGGTCGCTGACGCCGGAGATCCTGGCGCGCTGCGCCCATGTGATCCGCATCCCCACCAGCTTCTGCCTCAACCAGGCGACGGCGGGCGCGGTGGTGATGTACGACCGGGTGCGGACGCTGGGGCGCTGGCCGGTTCGGCCGGTCACGCCGCGCGGCGAGCCGCAGCCGATGCTTGAACATCGCTACGGCGATCCAATCTTTCGCCTCAAATCCTGAACGTTCCGGCAGGGTTGCGGTGATGTCCGTGGAAAAACGCGGCGGTGCTTTGTATGGTATGCCCATGAAACTGGTTTCGCTTTTTGCCGGCCTCGCGGCCGCGGTACTGGCCCTGCCCGCGCTCGCGGCGCAGCCCAAGCTGGTCGGCACCTTCACCGACTGGGACGTTTTCACCAACGGCAGCGGCAACGCCAAGGCGTGCTGGGCGATCACCGTCCCCAAGCGCACCAAGCCCAAGGAAGTGGACCACAACGGCGTGTTCTTCATGGTGACGCAGAAGCCGGCGAAGAAGGTCGCCGGCGAGGTCCGCTTCGGCGCCCGCTACGAGTTGAAGGGCGCGCGAGACGGCACCGCCATCATGGGCGGCTTCAAGGAGCCGCTGTTCAATTCGGGCAAGGACGCCTTCGCCTACGACGCGGCCTCGGACAAGCGTATCGTCGAGCGGATGAAGAGCTCGCAGCTGCTGACGGTCAAGGAAATGGCCTCGAACGGCGACAACACCGAATACGACTTCTCGCTCGACGGCTTCACCGCCGCCATGGACGCGGCCAGCAAGGCGTGCGGCACATGAACATGCACCGGTCGCTCGCGCCGGCGGAAACCTCCGGCAAGGTCAATCTCTGCGGCCGGTCCCGCGAGGAATTGCGCGCCAGCCTGATCGGCCTCGGCGTGCCCGAGGGCCAGGCGAAGATGCGCGCCCAGCAGCTGTGGCACTGGATCTACAACCGGGGCGCGGTCTCGTTCGACGTGATGACCAACGTGTCGAAGGACATGCGGGCCATGCTAGCCGACAAGGCCGAAATCCGCCGCCCGGAAATCTCCACCGCGCTGCTGTCCGAGGACGGCACGAGGAAATGGCTGATCCGGCTCGACGACGGCAACGAGGTCGAGACCGTGTTCATCCCCGAGGAGGACCGCGGCACCCTGTGCGTGTCGTCCCAGGTGGGCTGCACCCTGACCTGCCGGTTCTGCCATACGGGTACCCAGAAGCTGGTGCGAAACCTGACCGCCGCCGAGATCGTCGGCCAGGTCATGATCGCCCGCGACGCGCTGGGGGAATGGCCCAGCCCGGCCGACGGCCGGCTGCTGTCCAACATCGTGCTGATGGGCATGGGCGAGCCGCTCTACAATTTCGACAATGTCCGCGAGGCCATGAGGATCGTCATGGACCCGGAAGGCATCTCGCTGTCGAAGCGGCGCATTACGCTCTCCACGTCCGGCGTGGTGCCGATGATGCAGCGCTGCGGCGACGAAATCGGCGTCAACCTGGCGGTGTCGCTGCACGCGGTGCGCAACGGGACCCGCGACGCCATCATGCCAATCAACAACAAGTATCCGCTCGAGGAGCTGCTGGCCGCCTGCGCGTCCTATCCGGGCGCTTCGAACGCGCGGCGCATCACCTTCGAATACGCGATGCTGAAGGGCGTCAACGACAGCCTCGACGACGCGAAGGAGCTGGTCCGGCTGCTGCGCAAGTACGACATCCCGGCCAAGGTGAACCTGATCCCGTTCAACCCATGGCCCGGCACCGCCTTCGAGTGCTCGAACTGGGACACCATCCACGCGTTCTCGGAATACGTGTTCAACGCCGGCATCTCGGCGCCGATCCGCATGCCGCGCGGCCGCGACATCATGGCCGCGTGCGGCCAGCTCAAATCCGCGTCCGAGAAGATCCGCAAGGCCGACCTCCCCAAGGCCGAGGCGGCGGGCCTACCCGCGTAGGAGCCGGGTGGAATGGTGCCGCTGAAACTGCTGCTCAGCAGGCTGATCAGGCAGGGCACCCTCACCGTCATCGACCCGAACGGCCGGGCGGAGACCTACGGCACGCCGCCGGGGCTTTCCTCCACCATCCGCCTGCACGACCCGAGGATGGTCTGGCAGATGTTGCGCGACCCGACCCTGGCGGTCGGCGAGGGCTATATGGACGGTACGCTCACCGTCGAGGAAGGCGACATCCTGAACTTCCTCAACCTGGTCGCCATCAATGCCGGCCGGGCGACCGACGAGAGCTATTTCCACCTGGGCGCCGGGCGGCTGGTGCGCGGCATCAGGCGGGCCAACAACCGGCGGCGGGCGCGGGCCAACGTCGCCACCCACTACGAGTTCACCACCGAGTTCTACGACCTGTTCCTCGACGCAAACCGGCAGTATTCCTGCGGCTATTTCCGCGATAAAACCGACACGCTGGAGCAGGCCCAGCTGAACAAGCTCGATCACGTGGCGAAAAAGCTCCTGCTGGAGCCGCGGCACCGGGTGCTCGATATCGGCTGCGGCTGGGGCGGGCTGGCGCGGCACATCAACGCCGTCTCCGGCGCCCATGTGACCGGCATCACCCTTGCCGAGGAACAGTGCCGCGCCGCCCGCGAGATGGCCGTGGCCGAGGGCAAGGAGGACGCGCTCGACTTCCGTGTCGAGGATTACCGCAGGATCGGCGGGCCGTTCGACCGCATCGTCTCGGTCGGCATGTTCGAGCATGTGGGCGTCGCGCGCTACGAGAAGTATTTCCGCCGCATCCGCGAGCTGCTGACCGACGACGGCATCGCCATGGTCCACACCATCGGCCGCGACGACGGGCCGGGCGCGACGGACGCGTGGACCGAGCGCTACATCTTCCCCGGCGGCTATTCCCCTGCGCTGTCCGAGATCATGCCGGCGATCGAGCGCTCGGGCCTCCACATCAGCGACATCGAGGTCTGGCGCGTGCATTACGGCCGGACTGCGCACGCCTGGTACGACCGGTTCCAGCGGAACCGCGAGAAGGTCAAGGCGCTCTATGACGAGCGGTTCTGCCGCATGTTCGAGCTGTTCCTCGCCGGCTGCGTCGGCAGCTTCCACTGGGGCGGCCTGGTGGTGTTCCAGATGCAGCTGGGCAGGAAGGTCGATTCGGTGCCGCTGACGCGGGACTATCTCTACCGCTGATCCGGCCTCAGGCGGCGAAGTAGCGCCGCAGCACGTCCTCGTAGACGCGGGTCAGCGCATGGATGTCGGTGACCGGCACGCGCTCGTCGACCTTGTGCATGGTGCCGCTCGCCATGCCGAACTCGATCACCGGGCAGTAGTCCTTGATGAACCGGGCGTCGGACGTGCCGCCGGTGGTGCTGAGCTCCGGCTCCAGGCCGAGCACGGCCTTGCAGGCCTCGACGATCAGGCCGCTGAGGCGGCCGGGCGGGGTGAGGAAGGATTCGCCGCTGACCCTGATGGCGAGGTCGTAGGGAACGAGCTCCTGATCGAGCGCGTGGCGCACCAGCCGCTCCACGTCCTCGGAGGTGTGCTCGCTGTTGAACCGAACGTTGAAGCGGCAGCGCGCCCAGGCGGGGATCACGTTCTCGGCGCCCGGACTGGTCTCCATGGCGGTGATCTCCAGGTTGGACGCCTGGAAGTGGGCGTTGCCCCGGTCGAGCTCCAGCGCCGCCAGCCGGTTCATCAGCCGCGCCAGCCTGGGCGCCGGGTTGTCGGCGAGGTGCGGATAGGCGACGTGCCCCTGAACGCCGGTGACGGTGACGAGACCGTTGAGGCTGCCGCGCCGGCCGATCTTGGCCATCTCGCCCAGCCGGACGGGATTGGTCGGCTCGCCGACGATGCAATGGGTGATCTGCTCGCCCTCGTCCCGGATCGCCTCGAGCAGCTTCCTCGTGCCATTGATCGACGGGCCTTCCTCGTCGCCGGTGATCAGCAGGCTGATCGAGCCGGGAAAGCCGGGGTTGGCGCCGGCGAAGGTGCCCGCGGCGGCGGTGAAGCAGGCGATCGCCGCCTTCATGTCGGACGCGCCGCGGCCGTAGAGGGTGCCGTCGATGATCTCGGCGCCGAACGGATCGACGGTCCAGCCGGCCGGGTCGCCCACCGGCACCACGTCGGTGTGGCCGGCGAAGCAGAAGTTGGGCTGGGCGGTGCCGAGCCGGGCGTAGAGATTGTCGATATCGGGCGTGTTTTCGTCCGAGAACACGTAGCGGCGGCAGACGAAACCGATGCTCTCCAGCGCGTCCTGCAGCACGTCGAGCGCTCCCGCATCCGCCGGCGTCACGCTCGGCCGGCGGATCAGTTCTTGCGTTAGCGCGACAGGGTCGATGCTCGTCATTCGCGGCACTCTAGCCAATCAGTTTGAACTACACATCCAATTCGTGAGAGCCTTCGGCGCAAACCTCGGATCATGCCCATGATCTCCAAGTCCTGCTCCGTTCGACTGTCGATACCCATGATGCAGGCCCTGAAAGAGACGGCCGCGCAGGAAGGCGTGTCATTGAACCAATTTATTGCCACGGCCGTGGCCGAGAAACTGTCCGCCCTGCGCACGGAGGACATGCTTCGCCAGCGCGCCGGGCGCGGTGACTGGAACAGTGCCAGGAAAATCCTCGACCGGACAGGAACGCAGCCGCCCCGCCCGGGCGACGAACTGGAGTGATCAGGTCCGCAGCAGCTCGTTGATCGAGGTCTTCGAACGGGTCTTCTCGTCGACCCTCTTGACGATCACGGCGCAGTAGAGGCTGGGGCCGGGGGTGCCGTCGGGCAGCGCCTTGCCGGGCAGCGCGCCGGGGACCACCACCGAATAGGCGGGGACGCGGCCGTAGAAAACCTCGCCGGTCTCGCGGTCGACGATCTTGGTGCTGGCGCCGATAAAGACGCCCATGGACAGCACCGAGCCTTCCTCGACGATGACGCCCTCGGCCACCTCGGAGCGGGCGCCGATGAACACGTGGTCCTCGATGCGCACCGGATCGGCCTGCAGCGGCTCGAGCACGCCGCCGATGCCGGCGCCGCCGGAGATGTGGCAGTTCCGGCCGATCTGGGCGCAGGAGCCGACCGTCGCCCAGGTGTCGACCATGGAATTCTCGCCCACATGGGCGCCCAGATTGACGAAGCTGGGCATCAGCACCGCGCCCGGCGCGATATAGGCCGAGCGGCGCACGAAGCAGCCGGGAACGGCGCGGAAGCCGGCGGCGCGGAAATGCTCGCCGGTCCAGCCCTCGAACTTGGACGGCACCTTGTCGAACCAGCGGGCGTGGTTGCCCGGGCCGCCCATGATCGGCTCCATGTCGTTGAGGCGGAACGACAGCAGCACGGCCTTCTTCAGCCACTGGTTGACGACCCACGCGCCGTCCTTCTTCTCGGCGACGCGCGCCTTGCCGCCGTCGAGGGCGGAGAGCGCCGCATCGACCGCGTCGCGGACCTCGCCGGTGGTGGTGATCGAGATCCCGTCGCGCTCGTCCCAGGCGCGTTCGATGATCGGCTCCAGGCTGGTCAGGCTCATGGTGTCATCCTTGTTCTTGAGGCGCGGGAACCATAGCCGCGCCGGACGGCGTGTCAATCGCCGAGGCCCGCCACATCGGCCAGCCAGGCCGAGAGGTCCTCGGCCACATAGTCGATGAAGCCGCCATCGGCGCCAGCCCGCGACCATTCGGACGCGGTCGGCACCCAGACCGTGGTGATGCCGAGGTCCTTGGCGGGGATGAGGTTCTTGGCCAGATCTTCGACCATCACCGCCTCGTCCGGGTCGATGGCATAGGCCTCGATGAGCGCCGTGAACGCGCCCGGGTCGGGCTTGGGGATGAAGTCGGAGGCCAGCACGTCGAAGGTGCCCTCGAACAGGTGGGTGACGCCCAGCCGCTCCATCACCCGCGCGGCATGGCCGGCTGAGCCGTTGGTGTAGACGATCTTTCGGCCGGGCAGCTTCTCCAGCGCCAGCGCCATGCGCTCGTCCGGCATGATCACGCTGACGTCGATGTCGTGGACGTAGTCCAGATAGTCGTGGGGATCGATGTGGTGGTGGCGCATCAGCCCGGCCAGCGTGGTGCCGTACTGCATGAAGTAGTCCTTCTGCACCCGCCGCGCCTCGATCAGGTCGACGCTCAGCAGCTTCGATATGTAGGCGCCCATCTTCACGTCGATCTGGGCGAACAGGTCGCAGGCCGCCGGATAGAGCGTGTTGTCGAGATCGAAGATCCAGGTCGCCTTGCCGTAGAGCTCGTGCGCCATCAGCCGCCCAGTACCTGGAATGCCGCTTCGGGATCGGGCGCGAACGAGGCCAGGTGACGCCGGTAGAGGCCGATCAGCTGCTCGGTAACGCCGCCCGGCGCGCCGTTGGCGACCGTCATGCCGTCGATGGCGACGACCGGAATCGGACCGCCGGTGGTGCTGGTGAAGAACGCTTCCTTGGCCGCCTGCGCCTCGGCGACGGTGAAGGGTCGCTCCTCGACCTTCAGGCCCGCATCCCGCGCCAGCGCGATCACCACCTGGCGGGTGATGCCGGCAAGGATGCTGTTCGACAGCGGCCTTGTGACGATGGTCCCGTCGGCCGCGACGATCCAGGCATTGGTGGACGCGCCTTCGGTGACGCGGCCGTCCCGGTCGACCATCCAGGCCTCGAACGCTCCGGCCTCGCGCGCGGCCTGCTTGGCCAGCGCGTTGGGCAGCAGCGAGACCGACTTGATGTCGACGCGGCTCCAGCGCAGGTCCGGCATGGTGGCGACGGCGACGCCCGCGGCGGCGCGCGCTGCGACCCTGGAGAAATCGATGGGCCGGCAGGTCATGATCACCGAGGGCCGCACGTCCTTCGGGAAGGCGCTGTCGCGTGCCGAGTGCCGGAGGCTGGTCGCGCCGCGACCTATCTGGATGTAGAGCAACCCGTATTGCAGACGGTTCCGATGCAGCATCTCGTTCGCGATCACCGTCAGCGCCTGCCGGCTTAGATGACCTTCGATGCGCAGTTCGGCCAGCGAGCGGTCGAGCCGGTCGAGATGGGGCGCCAGGTCCGCGATGCGCCCGCCGATCACCGCGATCACCTCATAGGCCGCGTCGGCGAACACCACCGCGCGGTCGTCCACATGGATCGCCGCATGGGCATAGGGCACATAGCGGCCGTTGACATAGGCGACGCGCGACATGGCTCAGCCCGGCGACAGCACGGTCGGAACCGCTTCCGGCAGCATGTCCGGATAGTCGAGCGTGTAGTGCAGCCCGCGGCTTTCCTTGCGCGACGCCGCCGAGCGGACGATCAGGTCGGCAACGGTCGCCAAGTTGCGCAGCTCGAGCAGGTCGGGCGTCACCCGGAAGTTGCCGTAGTACTCCTGGATCTCGGCGCGCAGCAGGTCGATCCGGCGCTGCGCCCGGCGCAGCCGCTTGTCGGTGCGCACGATGCCGACATAGTTCCACATGGTGCGGCGCAGCTCGTCCCAGTTGTGCGAGACCACGACCTCCTCGTCGGAATTGGTCACCCGGCTCTCGTCCCAGGATTTCAGTGAACCCGGCTCGGGCATCAGGTCGATCCTGACCAGGATGTCCTCGGCGGCGCTGGTCGCGTAGACCACGCATTCCAGCAGAGAGTTGCTGGCCAGCCGGTTGGCGCCGTGCAGGCCGGTATAGGACGCTTCGCCGATGCAGTAGAGGTTGTCCACGTCGGTGCGGCCGTATCGGTCGACCATCACGCCGCCGCAGGTGTGGTGCGCGGCCGGCACGACCGGGATGGGCTCCTGCGAGATGTCGATGCCGTACTTCCTGCACTGCTTGTAGATGTTGGGGAAGTGCTCCTTGATGAAGCTCTTCTTCTTGTGGCTGATGTCCAGGTAGACGCATTCCAGGCCCAGCCGCTTCATCTCGTGGTCGATGGCGCGGGCGACGATGTCGCGGGGCGCGAGCTCGCCGCGCGGATCGAACCGCTTCATGAACCGCTCGCCGCTCGGCAGCAGCAGCTTGCCGCCTTCGCCGCGCACCGCCTCGGTGATCAGGAAGGTCCGCGCCTCGGGATGGTAGAGGCAGGTGGGGTGGAACTGGTTGAACTCCAGATTCGCCACCCGGCAGCCGGCGCGCCATGCCATGGCGATACCGTCGCCGGTCGAGCCGTCCGGGTTCGAGGTGTAGAGGTAGACCCGGCTGGCGCCGCCGGTCGCGATCACCGTCTTCTTGGCGGCGAAGGTCTTAACCCGGGATTCCCTGATGTCGTAGAGATAGGCGCCCCGGCACGCGCCGCGCACGCCGCCGCTGTCGCGGCTGATAAGGTCGACGGCGACGTAGTCCTCGAGCACGGTGATGTTGGGATGGGCCTTGGCCTGCTCGTCCAGCGTCCGCTGCACTGCCTTGCCGGTGGCGTCCTTGTTGTGGATCACCCGGCGGTGGCTGTGCCCGCCTTCGCGGGTCAGGTGCCAGGGGCCGCTTTTCGTGGTGTCGAACAGCACGCCCCGGTCGAGCAGCCACTGGATCGCGGCCGGACCCTCCTCGACGGTGAAGCGCACCGCTTCCGGGTCGCACAGGCCGGCGCCGGCGACCAGCGTGTCCTCGACGTGGGAATCGAAGCTGTCGGTGGCGTCGAGCACGGCGGCGATGCCGCCCTGGGCCCAGTTGGTCGAGCCGCTGTCGATCCGCGCCTTGGAGACGACGCCCACCCGGCAATGGTCGGCGACGCACAGCGCCAGGGTCAGGCCCGCGGCGCCGCTGCCGATCACGAGCACATCGAAGACCGCGTCGTTGGCCATGCTATTTCCGGCTCGTCAGGCTGATGAAGACGTCCTCGAGGTCGGTCTCGCGCATGGTGAGATCGACGATGGCATAGCCCGCGCCGTGCACGGCGCCCAGCACCTCGTCCACGTCGTGCAGGCTGGCCGAATAGCGCACGCACAGCTCGTTGTCGGCGAGGGTCTTCGTCTGGAAGCCGCGCAGCGCCTCCGGAACCGCGTCCACCGGCCGGTCGAGCCGAAGGACAAGCTCGCGCTCGTCGATGCGCTGGAGCAGTTTCTGGGTGGGCTCGTTGGCGACCACCTGGCCCTGGTCGATGATGGCGATGCGGTCGCACAGCCGCTCGGCCTCTTCCAGGTAGTGGGTCGTGAGCATGATGGTGACGCCGCCGCTCTTGAGCGCCTCGATGTGCTCCCAGAGCTGCTGGCGCAGCTCGATGTCGACGCCGGCGGTGGGCTCGTCCAGCACCAGGATCGGCGGGCTGTGAACCATCGCCTTGGCGACCAGCAGGCGGCGCTTCATGCCGCCCGACAGGGCGCGGGCATAGGCGTTGGCCTTGTCGGTGAGATGCATGGCCGCGAGGATCGCGTCGGTCCGCCGCTCGGCCTTCGGCACGCCGTAGAGGCCGGCCTGCAGCTCCAGCGCCTCGCGCGGGGTGAAGAACGCATCGAAGCTGATCTCCTGCGGCACCACGCCGATGCTGGCGCGGGCGGCGCGGGGCTGCCGGTCGATGTCGAAGCCCCAGATGCGCACCTCGCCCTCGGTCTTGTTGACGAGGCCGGCGAGGATGTTGATCAGGGTGGACTTGCCGGCGCCGTTGGGGCCCAGCAGGCCGAAGAACGCGCCGCGCGGGATGTCGAGATCGATGCCCTTCAGCGCCTCGTGCGGACGGAAGCCCTTGCCGCCGCGGTAGCGTTTCCTCAGCCCCCTGATCTCGATCGCGTTGTCGGGGGCGGTCTCGGTCGCGGTCATGGGCGAGCGGTCTTCCTGCATGCCTGTTGTGTGCCGTGCACTAGCGGTTGCAGCGCGGCCGGCAATCCGTATCATCCGGCCAAGCAAACCTCAACGACCCTGGCGTCACAAAAAGCGAACAATTCCCGTGCCGAATTCAACCGCATCCACGCCGCAGCCCCCCGAGACCATCCACACCCATTCGGTCGAAGTCGCCTGCGACGGCGGCGAAGGCGCCCTGGGCCATCCCCGCGTCTACCTCCACATGGACGAGACCGGCCGGGTGGAGTGCCCGTACTGCGACCGGCTTTTCGTCCTGGACGGCGACGGCGGGCACTGAGGCTACGCGCGTCCTCCCATTTGTCTCGATTGTCACCCCGGACTTGTTCCGGGGTCCGTCCGTCCGCGTGAAGACAGCCTGAGGATTTCCAAAAGCCTCACGGCGACGGCAGAGAGAAACCACAACTGTCCCATCAAGTGGCACCACAGACCCCGGAACAAGTCCGGGGTGACAACGAGGGGGTGGTGAGCTTCGGCGTTATTCTGCCGGCGCCACTACGGAATCGCCCCTCCTCGGCAGCTTCCCAATCGTCTCACCCGCGCGCAGCGCTGCCACCCTGATGTCGTAGGACGACTGCAGGTTCATCCAGAACTGCGGCGTTGTGCCGAACCAGTGGCTGAGTCGCAGGGCCGTGTCGCCGGTGATCGAGCGGCGGCCGCGGATGATCTCGGAAAGGCGATTGGGCGGCACGCCGATCTGCCGCGCCAGCTCGGTCGGCGTGACGCCGATGTCCTTTAGCTCGTCGGCGAGGTGCTGGCCGGGATGGACGGGCGGCTTGCTCATAGCGCTCTTGGAGACCACAGGCCCTTGATATTGCTTATCTGTATGATATACGTCAAGCATATATGGACCGCTACCACTGGTAGGAACGGCGGGGAACTGGCCTCCAGTTGATCGGTAGCGCACGTAGCGCTGGCCACCGGGTCCCCGGCTGGGCATGATGCGGGCCCATGAGCGAGCGCGAGCATATCTTCCTGGTCGACGGGTCCGGCTACATCTTCCGGGCCTACCATGCATTGCCGCCGCTGTCGCGGCCGTCCGACGGCACGCCGGTGGGCGCGGTCTATGGCTTCTGCAACATGCTGTACAAGCTGCTGGAGGACAGCGGCTCGGAGGCGCCGACCCATCTGGCCGTCATCTTCGACGCCAGCAAGGTGACCTTCCGCAACGAGCTTTACCCGGCCTACAAGGCCAACCGGCCCGAGCCGCCGGAGGACCTGATCCCGCAATTCGGCCTGATCCGCGACGCGGTGCGCGCCTTCGACGTGCCCTGCATCGAGCTGGAGAACTACGAGGCCGACGACATCATCGCCACCTATGCCAGGCAGGCGCGCGAGCGCGGCGCGACCGTCATCATCGTCTCGTCGGACAAGGACCTGATGCAGCTGGTCGACGACAAGGTGATGCTGCTCGACACCATGAAGAACAGGAAGCTCGGCATCCCCGAGGTGTTCGAGAAGTTCGGCGTGGCCCCCGAGAAGGTGATCGACGTGCAGTCGCTGGCCGGCGATTCCGTCGACAACGTGCCCGGCGTTCCCGGCATCGGCATCAAGACCGCCGCCCAGCTGATCAACGAATATGGCGACCTCGATACGCTGCTGGCCCGCGCCGGCGAGATCAAGCAGCCCAAGCGCCGCGAATCCCTGATCGAGTTCGCCGAGCAGGCGCGGATCAGCCGCGACCTGGTGACCCTGAACGACCGGACCCCGGTTCCCGAGGGCATCGACGATATCGCTGTGCGGCCCATCGACTTCCCGCGCGCCATCGAGTTCGTCGAGATGAACGGCTTCAAGAGCCTGGCCGTGAAGCTGGCCGCCCGGGCGAGCTCCAGCGGCGCGGTGGCGAAACCCGCCGAACCCGCGCCGCCCCAGAAGGTCGAGACCACCGGCTACGACACCATCCTGTCGCTGGAAGCGCTCGACATGTGGATCGACGCGGCCGCGGCGCAGGGCTTCGTCGCCGTCGACACCGAGACGACCTCGGTCCAGCCCATGCTGGCCAACCTGGTGGGCGTGTCGCTGGCGATCGAGGCGGGCAAGGCGTGCTACATCCCCATCGGCCACACCGGGTCGGGCGGCGCGGGCACGCTCGACCTTGACGGCGACCGGCCGCAGCAATTGTCGAAGCAGGACGTGCTGGCGCGGCTGAAACCGCTGCTCGAGGACCCGGGCGTGCTGAAGATCGGCCAGAACATCAAATACGACGCGGTGATGTTCGCCAAGGAAGGCATCGCGGTCGCGCCCGTCGACGACACCATGCTGATATCCTACGTGCTGGAGGGCGGCGCCCACGGCCACGGCATGGACGAGCTGTCCGAGCTGCATCTGGGCCACCAGACCATCAAGTTCGCCGACGTGGCGGGCAGCGGCAAGAACCAGGTCACCTTCGACCGGGTGCCCATCGACAAGGCGACCGCCTATGCCGCCGAGGACGCCGACGTCACCCTGCGGCTGCACCAGCTGCTGAAGCCGCGGCTGGCGCAGGAGCACCTGGTCACCGTCTACGAGACGCTGGAGCGGCCCCTGTCGCCGGTGCTGGGCGCCATGGAACGCGAGGGCATCAAGGTCGACCGCGAGAAGCTGGCGGCACTTTCCAGGGACTTCGGCGACGGCATGGCGGCGCTGGAGAAGGAGATCTACCGGCTGGCCGGGCGCGAGTTCAACATCGGTTCGCCCAAGCAGCTGGGCGAGCTGATCTTCGACGAGCTGAATTTGGGCGCGAGCACCCGCGCCGGCAAGTCGGGCGCCCGCTCGACCGGCGCCGACGTGCTGGAGGACCTGGCGGCGCAGGGCCACGAGCTGCCGGCTCGCGTGCTCGACTGGCGGCAGCTGTCGAAGCTGAAGAGCACCTACACCGACGCGCTGCAACAGCAGATCGACCCGGTGACGGCGCGCATCCACACCTGCTATTCCATGGCCTCGACGACGACGGGCCGCCTGTCGTCCACCGAGCCCAATTTGCAGAACATCCCGATCCGCACGGCGGAAGGCCGGAAGATCCGGCAGGCGTTCATTCCCATGGACGGCCACAAGCTGATGTCGGCCGACTACAGCCAGATCGAGCTGCGCATCCTGGCGCACATGGCCGACATCGCCGCCCTGAAACAGGCCTTCGCCGACGGTCTCGACATCCACGCCATGACCGCCTCGGAAGTGCTGGGCATCCCCCTGGAAGGCATGCCGCCCGAGCAGCGACGCCGCGCCAAGGCGATCAATTTCGGCATCATCTACGGCATCTCGGCATTCGGCCTGGCGCGCCAGCTCGGCATCCCGCAGGGCGAGGCCAAGGCCTACATCGCCCGCTATTTCGAACGCTTTCCCGGCATCCGCACCTATATGGACGACACCATCGCCGGCGCGCGCGAGAAGGGCTACGTGACGACCCTGTTCGGCCGCCGGGTGCATGTCAGGTCGATCAACGACAAGAACCCGGCGCTGCGCCAGTTCGGCGAGCGCGCGTCCATCAACGCGCCGATCCAGGGTTCGGCCGCCGACATCATCCGCCGCGCCATGATCCGCATGCCGGCGGCGCTGGACAAGGCGGGCCTGAGGACCAGGATGCTGCTGCAGGTACATGACGAACTGGTGTTCGAGGTGCCTGAGAACGAGCTGGAAAAGGCCACGGAAGCCGTGCGCACGGTGATGGAAGGCGCGGCCGTGCCCGCCGTGAACCTGTCGGTGCCGCTCACCGTCGGCGTCGGCGTCGGCGGCAATTGGGACGAAGCGCATTAACTCGCCCTTGCCTGATACTGAACTCACCGAGAGCCCTGAGGAGGGCCGCAGGCCCGTCGCGAAGGGCGGGATGCCGCGCGCCATCGCCGCAGGAGATACCTGGAGCGGGCTTCGCGACGGCCCTTCGGGCCTCCTCAGCCTGATCGGAGCATTGGGAACGCAAATGGGGAGCGGAAAATGAGTGACGGTGAAGGCCGGGTCGCCGGCAAGGTGGCGGTGGTGACCGGCGCGGCGGGCGGGCTGGGATCGGCCATCGCGCGGCGGCTGGCGCAGGAGGGCGCAAGCCTGGTGCTGACCGACATCAACCTGGCGGCCGTCGAGACAGTGGCCGCGGAGATCCCCGGCAGCCTCGCCCTGCAGCACGACGTCACCGACGAGGCGCGCTGGCAGGAGGTGCTGAAGACGGCGAAGGAGAAATTCGGCGCCATCCACATCCTGGTCAACAACGCCGGCATCGGCTCGGTGGGCACCATCGAGCAGGCCGACTTCGCCGAGTGGAAGCGGGTGCACGCCATCGACCTGGACAGCGTGTTCCTGGGCTGCAAATACGCGGTGCCCTATCTGCGCGAGGCGGCCAGCCCCGAGCGCGGCTGCGCCATCGTCAACATCTCGTCCATCGCCGGCATTGTCGCCGGGCACAACGTGCCGGCCTACAATTCGGCCAAGGCCGCGGTCCGGCACCTGACCAAGTCGGTGGCGCTGCACTGCGCCCGAAAGGCGCCCGGCGTGCGCTGCAACTCGGTGCATCCGGCCTTCGTCGACACGCCGATCCTCGACGACATCGCCGTCAACATGCCGCGCGAGGAAGCCCTCGGGAAGCTCGGGCGCCAGATTCCCCTGGGCAAGGTCGGCGAGCCCGACGACGTGGCCTGGGGCGTCGTCTACCTCGCCTCCGACGAATCCAAGTTCATGACCGGGGCCGAACTGGTGCTCGACGGCGGCATCAGCGCCATGTAGGAGGCCACGATCACGCGCGGGTGTTATTTCTGACAGTTCCCCTGCAGGCGTTTTTGGCGTGTCCTAGGTTCGGGTGGAAACGCCGTCGGAAAGCGGCTTGAAAAAGGATAATCCAGGGGTTTCCGGAATGGCCGCCGCGAAGTCCGTTTCAATGGTCCGGGAGCAGCCGAGGCTGCGCGTCGAACACCGTGTCATGGTGGCGCCGGCGGACGGGTTGGATCGCAACCAGATCCGCAAGCTGGAAAAAATGCTCGATGACTTCTATGTTCAGCACGGTCCGGCTTGGGAACTGGTGAACATGTTCAGGATGGGGACGTCCGACTTCGTCTCGAACCATCAGGAACTGCTCTTCGTCTTCCAGCGACGGGCCTATCAGACGGCCATGGACTAATCGCGCCGGGAAGGGGCGCGGCAACAGGTTTACCGAGGACTATTTTGAGACAGATTCAGGTGGAGAGGCTTGCGCCCGTGCAGGGGGTGGAGCCGGGCGTCTCGCTCATCGACGCCATCCGGACCGCGCCGGGCGAGGTGGCGCTCGGCCAGCGCTTCCAGCGGGTCATCGAGACCCTGGGATTCTCCCACTACATCTATTGCCAGATCGACGTCAGCCAGCCCCGTCTCTACATGATCTGCTCGACCTATCCGGACGAGATCCGGCGGGTGTGGGCGGATTCGAGCGTGGCGGTGCGCGATCCGCTGATCGCCTATGCCATCACCCGCACCACGCCGATCCGCCGCAGCGACATTCCCGACGACGGGTCATGGGCCAGCGACATCTTCGAGGGGCTGAAGGATTTCGGCATCCACTCGCCCGCGTGGCATTTCCCGGTGCGGGACCAGACCAACTATATGGGCCTGTTCGCCGTCACCCCGACCAGGGCCGACTACGAGACGCTCGGCAAGGACCATTTCGAGCACGCGATCATGCTGCTCCCGGCGCTGTGCAACCAGGCGCACGAAACCTGGTGCCAGCTCACCGCCGGCGGCGGCGACCAGACGCCCGTGCTGAGCGAGCGCGAGACCGAGATCCTGGGCTGGCTGAGCCACGGCAAGTCCACCGAGGACATCGCCGAGATCATGCAGATCGCCGAGCGGACGGTGAACTATCACGTCGCCAACCTGAAGACCAAGCTCGGCGTGGAGACCCGCGCCCACGCGGTGGCCCAGGCCATGCGCCTGCGCCTGATCTGAAGGATCGCGGCCCGGCTCAGTGGGCGTAGGAAACCTTCTGGACGATGGTCACCACCTCTTCCTCGAGCGTCTCCTCGAGCAGCTTCCAGAACGCCGGGTAGTCGGGCCGTTCGGCCACCTTCTTCATCACCTCGGCATAGGCGTTGTGGTCGGGAATCTCCCAGATGTCGATGACCGTGTGCAGGCGGCCGACGGTGGTCACCCACGCGCCGACCAGCTTCCAGCCATAGCTCTCGATGATCGGCACCTGCTTGGCCATGCCCTCGCAGAAGCGCTTGTAGCCGTCCATGCGGACCTTCAGGGTGACGTGCAGATAGATCGGTGACGACATGAGCTTCTCCCGTTTGGCGGCCCCGCGGTCATGGCGGGCGCGACCTCAGCATGACGCGCGTCATCTTCCCATTTCCAGAGAAATATCGAGAGCCGCCGCGTGTCAGGCGTAGCGCGGCGGTGCTTCGCTACCTAGATTGTGTATTGCGGCCGAGTCTGGTGGAGTTCACTCTCTCAGGCGCCCCGGAAGAGGAGCTGGACATGTCTCGCATCGCCTCCGCCTTCGCCTTCGCCTTCATTCTCGTTCTCGCCGCGCCGGCGGCTTTCGCCGCGCCCTCGGGCGGGGGCAGCTCCGGCGGCTCGATGCCGTCGGGGCCCGATCCCAACAAGGCCTATGCCGACGGCGTCGCGGCGCTGCAGGCAGGCGACTACAAGAAGGCCGAGCGCCATTTCAAGACGGTGATCAACGCCGTGCCCAAGAATCCCGAGGCCAACTACTACATGGGCATGGCGAAGGCCGGGAACGGCAAGCACGACGACGCGATCAAATACCTCGAAAAGTCCGTCAAGTACGATGAATACCAGTACGGCGCCTGGGACCAGCTGGGCCGCTCCTACATGGCGCTGGGCAAGAAGGTCGAGGCGCAGCAGGCGCTCGATGCGCTCAACGCCAAGGCGCAGGCCTGCGGCGAGACCTGTCCGCCGGCGCTCACCGCCGCCCGCGACGGCCTGAAGTCCGTCGTCGAGGGCGCCTCGCCGGCGGCCGCGCCTGCGCCGCAATCGATGCTGTTCGGCCCGCCGACCGAGCGCCGCGCCGCCTATCTCGACGCGGTGGCGCTGATCAACACCGGGCGGTTCGAGGAGGCCATCGCCGGCCTCAGGACCCTGGGCGCGGCCATCGGCCCAAACGCCGACGTGCTGAACTATCTGGGCTACGCCAGCCGCAAGCTGGGCCGGTTCGAGCAGGCGCTGGAATACTACGAGCAGGCGCTGGCGCTCGACCCCGATCACCGGGGCGCCCATGAATATCTCGGCGAGCTGTTCGTCGAGCTGCGCCGGATGGACGAGGCCCGCGCCCAGCTCGCCGCGCTCGACCGCCTGTGCCCCTATGGCTGCACCGAGCGCGAGATGCTGGCCGAGCGGATCGATGCGGTGGTGGTTGGCGCGCGGTAGTCTGCCTGCCCTGGCGCTGGCGGGCGCGCTCGCCGCCGCGCCGGCCTTCGCGCTCGACGACCTGAACTGGTTGGCGCCGGGCAGCGACCGGGCGGCGGTGCTGACCACGGCCCCCGCCGAATGCATCGGCACTCCCGCCGGTCCGAAACAGGCCTGGCTGGTCTCGCTGGGACGGGTGGCGTTCCGTTCGCCCGCCCTGCTGGGCGGCCTTGCCGCGCGCAGCGGCGTCTCCTGCGACACCTGCCACCGCAACGGCCACGGCAACCCGGATTTCTTCATCGCCGGCGTCTCGGGCGTGCCCGGCACCGCCGACGTGACCTCGGCGATCTTCAGCCAGACAAGGGGCGACGGCACGGCGAACCCGGTGCCGATCCCCGACCTGACCGGCATCGCCGGCAAGGCGAGCTTCGGCACCGTGCGCCCTGCGGGCGACCTGCACGGCTTCGTCCATTCGGTGATGGTCGAAGAGTTCCAGGGCACCGAACCCGCGCCCGCCGTGGCCCGGGCGCTCGTCGCCTATGTGTCGGCGCTGGACGGCGCCGCCTGCCCCGCCGGCGGGACCGAAGCAACGGACTTCCCCCACGCGGCCGCGGGGCTCCTCGCCACTTACGCGGTGCTGCTGGGCGCCCTGGATCGGGGCGAGGTCCAGGTGACCGACTTCGTGCTGCGCTCGCTGAACCTGGAAATGGGCCGCATCGCCCAGCGGTTTCCCGGCTCCCGCGAAGCGAGGGAAACATTGCCGGTGCTGGGCCGCGACCTCGCCGCCATTCGACCGCTGTTGCGCGATGATCCCGATGGCGCGCACCGGGCGCTGTCGGCCTGGCGGACGCGGCTGGATGGTGTCCTCGAGGCGTTGTCGGCGCGGCAGGGCGACAGCCTGTTCGACCGCCGGGCCGTCGAGCGGTTCCTGACCAGCCGCTAGACGCGCCAGGTCTCGAGCACCTCGGCCGTCGTCAGCGTCTGGATCTGCCGGCCAAAGCGCCGGTGATAGAGGTCGATCAGCGCGTCGTGCCCTTCGTCGGAAGAGCTGCATACGGCGTCCTTAACCAGCCAGACCCGGTAGCCCAGATCGACGGCGCCGAGCACGGTCGCCAGCACGCAGGAATCGGTCTCGGCTCCCGTGACGATCAGGCCGTCCACGCCCTTCTTGTGCAGCAGCGTTTCGAGGGCCGGGGACCCGAAGGCGGAATAGGTGGCCTTGTCGATCACCATGGCGGGCGGCGCGAGATCGTCGAGCGGCGGCAGCAGTTCGAGCATGCCGGCGGGCAGACGGTCGCGGGTGATGCTGCGCCAGTGCCGGTAGTAGTGCTGCCACGTTCCGGGCATGTCCTCGGGTTCGATCGGCGGGATGAAGCGCGTGAACACCGTCCGCTCGGGCGCGTGCGTGGCGATCCCCGCCACCAGCGGCAGCACTCTCTCCATCCAGGGCGTGGCCCACGGTCCGCCCGGCGCGAACAGCCGCTGCATGTCGATGCACAGATGGACCGTCCGATCGTCCGGATACCCGAATCCGCTGTGAGTTCCCATGGCGTTTCCCGCGATGATCGATCGCGCCTTGAAACGCTCGGTGTCTCGGCGTGTTCCGGCTCCCAGCTGCCGGTTTTCGTTCGGCATCGGGTCGGCGTGGGCTATCCTGCGGCCGGGGAGGACATGCCATGCCGGACACGGACGACGCCAGACGCCTTTATGCCGATTTCCACATCGAGGACCCGCTGCTCAGCGAGCGGTTCGAGGACACCCTGGACGATCTGCTCGCGGCTTGCCCGGTGGCGCGCAGCCGCGACGGCGCGGGCTATTACGTCGTCAACCGGCACGAGGACGTGCGCCGCTGTGCCCGCGACTGGCGCACCTTCTCCAGTGCCGACGGCTGGATGCTGAACCCGCCCGAGGGGTCGATCCCGATCCTGCCCGAGGATTCGGATCCGCCCTACCACAACACCTGGCGGCACGTGCTGAACCCGTTCTTCAGCCGCGAGAACGTCGCCGGGCTGGAGGAGTTCGCCCGCGCATGCGCCCGAGGGCTGATCGAGGCCATCGCGCCGAAGGGCGGATGCGAGTTCATCGCCGATTATGCGGCCATCCTGCCCGGCCGCATCCTGTTCGAGCGCATCCTGCCGGTGCCCGTCGCCGATCTTCCGGTACTGTTCGAGGACATCGACCTCTCCTCGTTCGGGCCGCCGGCGGGACGCGGGCCCGCCTTCGGCCGCGTCCACGCCTATCTGGAGGACTTCCTGCGGCGGCGGAGCGAGATGCCGCCGAAGGGCGACCTGGTCGACCTGATCGTCGCCGGGGTGGACAAGGACGGCACGCCCTGCCCGTGGCAGGACAAGGTCTACATCATCCTCGACGTGGTGTTCGGCGGGCTGGCGACGACGACGCATGTGATGTCGGGCGCCATCCACCATCTGGCGACCCATCCCGAGACTCGGCGGGCGCTGCTGGCCGATCCGTCGCTGATCGACGCGGTGGTCGAGGAGACCATCCGGCTCTATCCGCCCGTGGTCGCCGCCGCGCGCACCGTGCGCGCCGAGACCGAGGTGGCGGGCGTGGCGCTGAAGCCGGGGGACCGGGTGGCGCTGAATTTCGCCGCCGCCGGCCGCGATCCCGAGGCCTGCGCCAACCCGTCCCAATTCGACCCGAGGCGCGGCCAGATCGTCCACACCACCTTCGGCGTCGGCCCGCATCGCTGCCTGGGCGAGCACCTGGCCCGGCTGGAGATCAAGGTGACGGTGGAGGAATTCCTGCGCCGCATCCCCGAGTTCGGGCTCGTCCCCGGCACAGCGCCGGTCTACGAAAGCGGCCAGCTCAGGACCATGAAGAACTTGCACCTGGCGTGGAATGCCGCAGAGTAAATGGATCGATTGATTCTATTTCTGGTGGGCGGATGCCGATGCGGATCAGTCATTTATTTCAGCGTGACGATCACAGGCCGGGAAAGCACATCCTGGCGATCGGACTGGTGTCCATCTTGTTCGTGATGGCGCTGGCGACGATCCTTTCCCTGCTGGGACTCGAAGATGCCTCGGTTGTCTGGCTCCTGTTGCCTGCGCTTCCGTTCGCCATCGTCGCGCTGCCGATCGCCTTCTCGCCGATGATTCTGCTGGTCGGTCTGGCGACGGGAATGTCGCCCGTGGCGACGCAATATGCCTTCCTCTACATGAGGCTCAATTGGCGTGGCGTCATCGGCTGGATTCTGATCGCGAGCTGCGCGCTTTCGCTCATGGGCCTGGCGAGCGTCCTGACGAAGGCCGAATAGCGCCCCGCGCTCAAGGCCGAGGCAGCGCGCCACAAATGCGACTTGTCAAAGGGAAGCGTTTCTGGTGGAGCCGAGGGGGATCGAACCCCTGACCTTCGCATTGCGAACGCGACGCTCTCCCAACTGAGCTACGGCCCCGACCGGCGAAACGGCGCGCACCATGTGACGGCGGGGCACCAAAGTCAAGCGCCGACGATGCCCTGGCCGAAGATGCGTGGCGATAAGCGAGCAACCGCACTTGCGCGGGTACCGGGGGCATATTAAACCTGCGCCACCACAGACGGGAAACGCCATGAACGCCCTCGCGACGCTCATCTATCTGGTCGGCCAGGTCCTGATCTGGATGCTGATCATCTGGACCGTGCTGGGCCTGCTGATCGCCTTCAACGTGATCAACGCCTACAACCCCTTCGTGAGCAGCGTGATGCGCTCGCTGGACGCGCTGTTCGAGCCCATGCTGCGGCCGATCCGGCGCTTCCTGCCCAAGATGCGCGGCATCGACTTCTCGCCCATGGTGCTGATCATCCTGATCTATGTGATCCAGGCGCTGCTGCTGCAGGACATCCTGCCGCTGCTGATGTGATCGGCCGGGCGACCGGCGACGGCCTGATCGTACCGGTGCGGCTGACGCCGAAGGCGTCGCGCGACGTGGTCGAAGGCCTTCGGGACGATGCCGGCCGCGGCCGGGTGCTGGCGGTGAAGGTCACCGCCGTGCCCGAGAAGGGCAAGGCGAACGCGGCGCTGGAAAAGCTGCTGGCCAAGGCGCTGGGCGTGGCGGCCGGCCGGGTCGAAATTGTCGGTGGCGCCGCGTCGCGGAACAAGGACGTGCTGGTGCGCGGCGATGCGGCGGAGATCGCCGCCGCGCTGGCGAGGTTGACGGGAGAACATGGTGTCTGAAGCGGCGATCATCGACGGCAAGGCCTTCGCGGCGAACCTGCGCGCCAGGGTGGCGGATAAGGTGGCGGCGCTGAAGGCGGCGCACGGCCTGACGCCGGGCCTCGCCGTGGTGCTGGTGGGCGCCGATCCGGCCAGCGAGATCTATGTGCGCAACAAGCGCGTCCAGACCGTCGAGGCCGGCATGGAATCCTTCGAGTTCAACCGGCCCGCCGACATCACCCAGGACGCGCTTCTCGGGCTGGTGCGCGAGCTGAACGCCGATTCCCGCGTCCACGGCATCCTGGTGCAGCTGCCGCTTCCCAGGCCGCTGGTCGAGCAGCCGGTTACCCAGGCGATCGATCCGGACAAGGATGTGGACGGCCTGCACGTGATCAACGCCGGCCGGCTGGCGAGCGGCCTGCCGGGCCTGTTTCCGTGCACGCCGTCTGGCTGCATGATGTTGATCGGGCACCGGCTGGGCGCCGACCTTTCCGGCAAGCGCGCCATCGTCATCGGCCGCTCCAATCTGGTCGGCAAGCCGATCGCCCAGATGCTGCTGCGGGCCAACGCCACCGTCACCATGGCCCATTCGCGCACCGACGACCTGCCCGCCGAATGCCGCCGCGCCGACATCGTCGTCGCCGCCGTCGGCAAGCCCGAGATGGTGCGCGGCGGCTGGATCAAGCACGGCGCGGTGGTGATCGACGTGGGCATCAACCGGGTGCCCAAGGACGACGGCGGCACCCGCGTGGTCGGCGACGTGCATTTCGCCGAGGCCAGCGAGCGGGCGGGGGCGATCACGCCGGTGCCCGGCGGCGTCGGGCCGATGACGATCGCCACCCTGCTGCACAATACGGTGATCGCCGCCTGCCGTCAGGCGGGCGTGGACGAGCCCGCGGCGTAACGCCGGGGGCGTTGTTGCGGCACCGCCGCGCCGCGGATAACATTCGATGTTCCCGAATGCCCGCCAGGACGGATCGGATGACGTGGCCAGTGCACAGGGGCCTTGCCGAGGAGCGCGAGCGCTGGAACGCGCATCTCCGCCCCCTGCTCCTCGACATGGCGGAGCGCCTGCCGGACGCGGTCAGCTACGCGCCCGGCAAGCCGTCGTTCTTCGTCAACAAGTGGCGGTCGGACAACAATCTGTTCCGCTATCCCGACCCGGTGATCGCCGAGCTGGTGGCGTTCATCGAAACCCATGCCAACCGCTACGAGTGGCCGGAAAATCCCGGCGGGGAGCGCCTCTCGGTCACGGCCATGTGGGCGATCGTCGCCTGGAGGGGCATGTATGGCCGCCGGCACCGTCATCTGGGCGTGGTCTCGGGCGCGTACTACGTGGATGAAGGCGACGCCGCCGGCGGTCCGAGCGGCGCCTTCCTCGCCATCGAGGAAGAGCCCTACAAGGAGCGCCTCTACCGTCCCCGGAGCGGCGCGGTCATGATGTTCCGCAGCGACATGTGGCACGCGGTGGCGCGCTATGACGGCACGCGGCCCCGGATCGTGATCTCGTTCAACCTGACGGCGGGCGGAGAGGCCGGAGAGGGTGGATAGAACGCCCCTCACCCTGACCATCGCCCAAAGGGAGAGGGAACGGCGACGGCGCCGCTTCTACTCGCCGGCGTCCCGCTGGCCGAGCAGGCGCAGGCGGAGCGCGTTCAGCTTGATGAAGCCGGCGGCGTCGCGCTGGTCGTAGACGGCGTCCTCCTCGAAGGTCACGTGCTGCAGCGAATAGAGCGTGTTGGGCGACTTGCGGCCGACCACGGTGGCGCTGCCCTTGTAGAGCTTGAGGCGCACGGTGCCCGAGACCTTCTCCTGGCTCTCGTCGATCAGCGCCTGGAGCATGCGGCGCTCCGGGCTGAACCAGAAGCCGTTGTAGATCAGCTCGGCATAGCGCGGCATCAGCTCGTCCTTCAGGTGGGCCGCGCCCCGGTCGAGGGTGATGCTCTCGATGCCCCGGTGCGCCGCATGCAGCACCGTGCCGCCGGGCGTCTCGTAGACGCCGCGGCTCTTCATGCCGACGAAGCGGTTCTCGACCAGGTCGAGACGGCCGATACCGTTGGCGCCGCCCAGTTCGTTGAGCTTCGTCAGCAGCGCGGCGGGGCCCATCCTGACGCCGTCGACCGCGACGGGATCGCCCTTGTCGAACTCGATCTCCACATAGGTCGGCCTGTCGGGGGCGTCCTCCGGCGCGACGGAGCGCGAGTAGACGAACTCCTCGGGCTCGGACCAGGGGTCCTCCAGCGCCTTGCCCTCGGCCGAGATGTGCAGCAGGTTGGCGTCGACCGAGAACGGCGCCTCGCCGCGCTTGTCCTTCGGCACCGGGATCTGGTTCTCCTCGGCGAACCTGATCAGCGCGGTGCGCGAGGTCAGGTTCCATTCGCGCCACGGCGCGATCACCTTGATGTCGGGCTGCAGCGCGTAGTAGCCCAGCTCGAAGCGGACCTGGTCGTTGCCCTTGCCGGTGGCGCCGTGGCACACGGCGTCGGCGCCGACCTCGCGGGCGATCTCGATCTGGCGCTTGGCGATCAGCGGCCGGGCGATCGAGGTGCCGAGCAGGTAGACGCCCTCATAGGCGGCGTTGGCGCGGAACATGGGGAACGCGTAGTCGCGGACGAACTCGTCGCGCAGGTCCTCGATGAAGATCTGCTTCACGCCCAGCATCTCGGCCTTCTTGCGGGCCGGCTCCAGCTCCTCGCCCTGGCCGAGGTCGGCGGTGAACGTCACCACCTCGCAGTCATAGGTGACCTTGAGCCACTTGAGGATGACCGAGGTGTCCAGCCCGCCCGAATAGGCGAGCACCACCTTGTTGATTTTCTTGCTCATGGCTTTCGTGTTCCCGGGAGTCCGATCGGCGGCGGAGTATAGGCAAAAGGCGCGGGTGGGCAAGCCGTGCATTTTCCGCCCTCCAAGCGCCTCACTCTGATAGAAAACGGGCTTATGTGCGGACTGGCGGGCATGTTCGACGGCAGGGGGGAGCGGCCCATGGACCGTGGCCTGCTCCAGCGCATGACCGACGCCATCGCCCATCGAGGCCCGGACGGCGCCGGCCTGTTCACCGCGCCCGGCGTGGCGCTGGGGCACCGGCGCCTGTCGATCATCGACATCGCCGGCGGCGCCCAGCCCATGACCGATCCGGAAACCGGCATCACCGTCGTGTTCAACGGCGAGATCTACAATTTCCCGGCGCTGACGGAGACGCTCGCCGCCCACGGCCACCGCTTCGTCACGCATTGCGACACCGAGGTGATCCTGCATGGCTGGAAAGAGTGGGGCGCCGAGTGCCTGTCCCACTTCGACGGCATGTTCGCCTTCGCCCTGTGGGATCCGCGCGAGCAGACCCTGTTCCTCGCCCGCGACCGGCTGGGCAAGAAGCCGCTGTACTACGCCGTCCTGCCGGACGGGCTGTGCCTGTTCGGCTCGGAGCTGAAGGCGCTGACCCGGCATCCGGCGCTGCCGCGCGACATCGACGCGCAGGCCGTCGCCGACTTCTTCGCCTATGGCTATGTGCCCGACCCCAAGAGCATCTACCGGGCGGCGCGCAAGCTGGCGCCGGGCCACTGCCTGCGCTGGCGGCGGGGCGGCGAGCCGGTGCTGCGCCAGTGGTGGGACCTGCCGCTTCATCCGACCGAGGGCGACGCCGCCGACGTGGCCGCCCAGCTCGAGATCGCCACCCGGCGGCGGCTGATCGCCGACGTGCCGCTGGGCGCGTTCCTGTCGGGCGGCGTCGATTCCAGCGCCGTCGTCGCCCAGATGGCCCACGCCATGAACGAGCCGGTGAAGACCTTCTCCATCGGCTTCGGCGGCGCCGCTGGCGATTACGGAAGCTATGACGAGACCGCCTACGCCCAGGCCGTCGCCAGCCGCTACGGCACCGAGCACACCGAGAGGCGGGTGGACCCGGATTCGTTCGAACTCATCGACCGGCTGGCGGTGCTCTATGACGAACCGTTCGGCGACAGCTCGGCCATGCCGACCTTCCAGGTCTGCGCGCTGGCGCGGGAGAAGGTAACCGTCGCCCTGTCCGGCGACGGCGGCGACGAGGTGTTCGCCGGCTACCGCCGCTATCTGTGGCACGGCCGCGAGGCGCGGGTGCGCCGGGCGCTGTCGCCCGGTTTCCGCAAGGTGCTGTTCGGCACCCTGGGCACGATCTATCCCAGGATGGACTGGGCGCCCCGCAAGCTGCGCGCCAGGTCCACCTTCCGCGAACTCGCCCTCGACGATCTCGACGCGTATTTCCTCAGCGTCTCGGTCACCACCGGGCGCCAGTGGCGCGCGATGCTGGGCGAGGGCGTGCACTCGAGGCTGCGCCGGGACGGATACCATCCCGTCGAGGTGCTCGGGGAGCACTGGCGCAAGGCCGAAGGCGCGGACCCGCTGAAGCAGGCGCAGTACGCCGACATCAAGACCTGGCTGCCCGCCGATATCCTGGTGAAGGTGGACCGCGCCAGCATGGCCAACGGCCTCGAGGTGCGCGCGCCGTTTCTCGATCACCGGCTGGTCGAATGGGGCGTCAACCTGCCGCCGGAACAGAAGATCGCCGGGAGCGAGAAGAAGGCGATCCTGAAGCAGGCCATGGAGCCGTTCGTGCCCGCGGATCTGCTCTACCGGCCCAAGAAGGGCTTTATCGCTCCCCTCGGGCCCTGGTTCCGCGGCCCGCTGAAGGACAAGGTGCGGGACGAGCTGTCCGGCAGCCTGCTGAACGAGTCGGGCCTCGTCGACCCGGATACGGTGCAGTCCATGCTGAACCAGCACCAGGGCAGCTTCCGCGATCACGCTCGCGTCCTCTGGCTGCTGCTGATGTTCCAGGGGTTCCTGCGGCACGACCGCGCCAGCCGGCCCTGAGCCCGGCCATGAACATTCTCAGCTTCACCACGCTCTATCCCAACGCCGCCCAGCCGGTGCTGGGCGTGTTCGTCGAGAACCGGCTGCGGCGGCTCGCCGAGACCGGCAGGGTGAACCTGACGGTGGTGGCGCCGGTGCCGTGGTTCCCGTTCGCATCGAAGGCTTTCGGCCGCTACGCGGCCTATGCGGAGGTGCCGGCGCACGAGGTGCGTCACGGCATCGAGGTGTTCCATCCCCGCTACAAGGTGATCCCGAAGGTGGGCATGAACGTCGCGCCGGCGCTGCTCTATCGCGGCGCGCGCGACTTGGTGCGAAGACTGGCGAAGGAACGCGGCGCCCAGCTGATCGACGCCCATTATTTCTATCCGGACGGGGTCGCGGCGGCGAAGCTGGCCGGGGAACTGGGGTTGCCGCTGGTCGTCACCGCGCGCGGCACCGATCTCAACCTGATACCGCAGTTCGAGACGCCGCGCCGGCTGATCCGCCAGGCGGCGGAGGCGGCCGATGCGATCGTCACCGTCTGCGACGCGCTGCGGCAGCCGCTGCTCGACATGGGGATCGAGCCCGGCAAGATCACCACCCTGCGCAACGGCGTCGACCTCGGCCTGTTCCGGCCGCTCGACCGCTTGGCGGCGCGCGACCGCTGGGGCGCCGACGGGCGCACCATCGTCTCGGTCGGCGGCCTGATCGAGCGCAAGGGGCACGATCTGGCGATCGAGGCGCTCAAATCCGTGCCCGATTCCTCGCTGCTGATCGCGGGCGAGGGCGAGGAGCGGCCCGCGCTGGAACGCCTGATCGCCAAGCTGGGTCTCTCCGGCCGGGTCCGTCTGGTGGGACAGGTGCCGCACGAGGACCTGCCGTCGCTCTACAACGCCGCCGACGCGCTGGTGCTGGCGTCGAGCCGGGAAGGCTGGGCCAACGTGCTGCTCGAGGCCATGGCCTGCGGCACGCCGGTGGTCGCCACCGACGTGTGGGGCACCGGCGAGGTGGTCGCCGCGCCCGAGGGCGGCGTACTGGTGGGCGAACGCACCGCCGCCGCCGTGGCCGCCGGACTGAACGCGCTGTTCGAGCACCCGCCCGACCGGGCGGCCACCCGCGCCTATGCGGAAGGGTTCAGCTGGGAGGCGACGACCGCGGGACAGCTGCGGCTGTTCGAGCGGCTGACAGCCTGAGGCGCTACGGGTAGACCACGCGCGTCAGGTAGAGCCCTTCCGGCGGCGCGTTGAGGCCCAGGCGTTGCCGGTCCCTCGCCTCCAGCGCGGCGGTCACGTCGTCCGGCGTCCACTTGCCCTCGCCCACCAGCTTCAGGGTGCCGACCATGGAGCGGACCTGATGGTGCAGGAACGAGCGCGCCTCGGCGATCACGGTGATCTCCTCGCCGTGGCGCGACACGTCTAGGCGGTCGAGCGTCTTGAGCGGCGACTGGGCCTGGCAGTGCGCCGAGCGGAAGGTGGTGAAGTCGTGCCGACCGACCAGCCGCTGTGCCGCCGCGTGCATGGCGCCCGCGTCGAGCGGCACCGGAACGTGCCATGCCAGCCCGAAATCGAAGGTCAGCGGCGGGCGCCGATTGACGATGCGGAACCGGTAGGCGCGGCCGACGGCGTCGTACCTGGCGTGAAAGTCGGGCGGCGCCATCACCGCATCCAGCACGGCGACGGGATCGGGCCTCAAATGATGGTTGAGGGCGTTTTGCACCTCATTGGGGCGCTTCTCCGTCGCCAGATCGAAATGCACCACCTGGCCTTCCGCGTGCACGCCCGCGTCTGTGCGTCCCGCGCCGGTGACAGTGACGGCCTCGCCGCAGAACTTGGCGATGGCGGCCTCCAGCGCCGCCTGCACCGACGGCCCGTTGGACTGCCGCTGGAAGCCGACGAACGGCCCGCCGTCATATTCGATGGTGAGGCGATAGCGCGGCATGGATGCGATCAGAAATAGGACGTCACGTCCGTGAGGTCGAAATCGCGCCCTTTGAACAAGAGCGGTTCACCCGAGAGCTTGGCCAGGGCGTATGCGCAGCAATCGGCAAAATTCAGCGCGGCCGGATGACGCCCCTTGCCGAAGGATCGCCATCCAGCCCGAGCAGCCTGCGCCTGAGCTCCGTCGAATGGAACGATTTCCATCCTGGTGTCGGCAATCAACAAATCGAGCCAGTCCCTGCCAATCTCTCCCTTGCGACTTTCGGCTACCAGAGCGCTCTCGAAGAGGTTCACGGCAGACATAAGACGTGCTCCCGGGCGAGCCAACGCCGCCGCGTACGTTTCGGCATCCGGCTCTTCAAGCAATATGGCGATGATCGCCGATGAATCGACGACCATCAGATAGGCAGCCCATTTTCGTCATAGAGCCATGAGTGATCGCTGGCAGGTCTATCGGGTGTTATGGGAGGAGCACCGGGAACATCGGGAAGCGCGGAAAAGCGGCGGGCAATCTCCATGATGCGTTCGAACCTCTCTCGGGTTTCACGGTCGCTAGCCACTCGCTTTCGGTCCAACGCTGCACGCAGCGCGCCGCGCACGGCTTCGGTCAGCGAACTGCCCTGCAACTCGGCCAATTCGCGCGCCATTTCGTGAATCTCGTCGTCCTTGATGTTCAGCGCCATGACGGCTCTCCTTTCCACCACGGTAGCAGATTTGGTGGAAAACCGGAATGACCATCAGTCCAGAACCTGGCTCCTGATGATGGCAAAGCCCCGCAACAGCGAGGCCGCATCCATGGCGCCCTTGCCGGCGCGCTGCAGTTTGGTCAGCGCCACGGCGCCGTCGCCGCAGGCGATGGTGAGATTGTCATCGAGCACCGTGCCGGGTGTGTCGGAACCGGAAGCGACCCGGCTGCGCAGCACCTTGATGCGCTCGCCATGCAGTTCGAACCATGCGCCGGGGAACGGGCTCAGGCCCCTGATCTGCCGGTCGACCTCGGCGGCAGGGCGCGACCAGTCGATGCGCGCCTCGGCCTTGTCGATCTTCTTCGCATAGGTGACGCCTTCCTCGGGCTGCGGCTCCGGCGCCGCGCCCGCGGCCGCGTCGGCGATGGCCTCGAACAGCGGCTCGGCGGCGAGGGCGGCGAGCGCGCCGTGCAACTCTCCGGTCGTCGTCTCCGGGCCGATAGGGATCTCCCGGCGGCGATAGACCGGGCCGGTGTCGAGCCCTTCCTCCATCCGCATGATGCACACGCCGGTCGTCTCGTCGCCCGCCATGATCGCCCGGTGGATGGGCGCGGCGCCGCGCCAGCGCGGCAGCAGCGAGGCATGGACGTTGAGGCAGCCCAGGCGCGGCGCGTCGAGGATCGCCTTCGGCAGGATCAGCCCGTAGGCGGCGACCACGGCGAGGTCGAGACCGAGCGCGGCGAAGGCCTGCTGATCCTCGGAGGATTTCAGCTTTTCGGGCGTGAACACGGGAATGCCCAGCTCGTCGGCCAGCCGGTGGACCGGCGACGGCTGCGGCTTCCTGCCGCGTCCCGCCTCGCGCGGCGGCTGGCTGTAGACGGCGACGATCTCGTGGCCGTTCGCTTCGGTCCACGCCGCCAGGTCGCGCAGGATGCGCGCCGCGAAATCGGGCGTGCCCATGAAGGCGATTCGCATGGGGAACTTACTCGGCGGCTTCGGCCTTGCGGGCCTTGGTCAGCTTGCGCACGATCATGTCGCGCTTCATCCGCGACAGGTGGTCGATGAACAGCACGCCGTTCAGATGGTCCATCTCGTGCTGGACGCAGGTGGCGAGCAGGCCGGTCGCGTGGATCTCGCGCGCCTCGCCATTGTAGTCCAGGTACTTCACCTTGACCTCGGCGGGCCGGTCCACGTCGCCGAAGGATTCAGGCACCGACAGGCAGCCTTCCTGGTAGGACGCCAGCTCCTCCGACTCCCAGACGATCTCGGGATTGACGAAGTAGCGCGGCATGCGCCCTTCCTCTTCGGTGGCGATGTCCATGACGAGGACGCGCTTGGGCACGCCGACCTGGATCGCCGCGAGGCCGATGCCGGGCGCGTCGTACATGGTCTCGAGCATGTCGTCCATCAACTCGCGCAGGGCGTCGTCGACCGTCTCAACAGGTTTCGAGACCTGCTTCAGGATCGGATCGGGGACGGTGACGATCTTGCGGATGGCCATAATTGCTTGCCTGACTGCTGCTCGCTGCGTGTGTCTGCCGCTAGGTAGTACGGGCCGCCCGGAGCGTCAAGCGATGCTGGGCACGGCGAATCCCGGCATGATACCCTATGCGCCGGCCCTGTCACCAAACCGAGGAATAATGGAAATCTCCGCCGCGCTGCTCGTTTTCGGCCTGATCGTCGTCGCCCTGCTGGTCGCCGGCGGATTCTGGATGGTGCTCGCCCACCTGAAGCAGCCGAAGCAGGACCCGATGGCCCAGTGGCAGGCGGAGCAGCTCGCCAGCCTCACCACAAGGCTGCAGGCGCTGGCGGAAAGCCAGGTCAGCCTGCAGTCGGCGATCAACCAGCGGCTCGACAGCGTCACCCACCGGCTCGGCGAGGGGTTCAGCCAGAACGCCGAGAAGACGGCCAAGTCGCTGGGCGAGATCCAGGAGCGGCTCAACGTCATCGACAAGGCCCAGGACAATCTGGTGAAGCTGTCGAACGACGTGGTCGGGCTCCAGGATATCCTCAGCAACAAGCAGGCGCGCGGCGCGTTCGGCGAGATCCAGCTCAACGACCTGGTCTCCGCCGTGCTGCCGCCCACCGCCTATGAATTCCAGGCGACGCTCGCCAACGGCAAGCGCGCCGACTGCCTGATCCACCTGCCGAAGCCGCCCGGCTCCATCGCCATCGACGCCAAGTTCCCGCTGGAAAGCTACCGCCTGCTGCTGGCGGCCGAACGCGGCGAGGACCGCAAGGCGGCCGAGCGGGCGTTCCGGGTCGACGTGCTCAAGCACGTGGCCGATATCGCCGAGCGCTACGTGGCGGTCGAGGGCACGGCGGATTCGGCGCTGATGTTCCTGCCGTCGGAGGCGGTCTATGCCGAGCTTCACGCCAATTTCCGCGACGTGGTGGAGCGCTCGTTCCAGGCCAAGGTGTGGATCGTCTCGCCGACCACCATGATGGCGACGCTGAACACGGTTCGCGCCATCCTGCGCGACGTGCGGATGCGCGAGCAGGCCGGCCTGATCCAGAAGGAGGTCGCGGTGCTGATGCAGGACATCGGCCGGCTCGACAAGCGGGTCGACGCCCTCCAGACCCACTTTAACCAGGCCAGCCGCGACATCGACGAGATCGTCATCTCCAGCAAGAAGATCACCAGCCGCGCCGGCAAGATCGAGGAGCTGGAGCTGGAGGAGGAGCAGCGGCTGAGGCTGGTGCCGGACGCGAAGGCGGCGGGGGAGTAGGCGGGCGCTCCGTGATGATGTCGGATAAGGCCGGAACCCGGTGCAACGCGCAAACCTGTCCATGTTCCTGAGCTTGTCGAAGGGCGCCTGCACGAGCGCTGATGCAAGGCCCTTCGACAAGCTCAGGGACACGGCTAGACTTTATCTCGCCCAAGCAACTGGGCTCCGGCCTTCGCCGGGGTGACGGTTGAAGGTTAAAACGGCCGTCTCGCCCGCAGCGCCGTGGTCAGCGTCCCGTCATCGAGGTAATCCAGTTCGCCGCCCATGGGCACGCCGTGGGCGAGGCTGGTCACCGTCACGCCGGCGTCCTTCAGGCGGTCGGTGATGTAGTGGGCGGTGGTCTGGCCGTCGACGGTGGCGTTCATGGCCAGGATGACCTCGTTCACCTCGGGCCGGCTGGCCCGGTCGATCAGGCCGGCGATGTGGAGATCGTCGGGGCCGACGCCGTCGAGGGCCGAGAGCACGCCGCCCAATATGTGGTAGCGGCCCTTGTAGGCCGCCCGCTCCAGCGCCCAGAGGTCGGCCACTTCCTCGACCACGCACAGCACCGCCGGGTCGCGGCGCGGGTCGGCGCAGATGTGGCAGGGATCGGCGGTGTCGAGGTTGCCGCAGACGCTGCACGGCCTGATGTTCCGGGCCGCCTCGGTCAGCGCCCTCGCCAGCGGCTCCATGGCCGCCGGGCCCTTCTTCAGCAGGTGCAGGGTGGCGCGCCGCGCCGAGCGCGGACCCAGGCCCGGCAGCTTGGCCAGCAACTGGATGAGCCCGTCGATCTCGGGACTGATGACGGGACCGGCCATATCCTAGAAGGGCAGGCTCATGCCCGGCGGCAGCTCCAGGCCGCCGGTGACCTTCTTCATCTCCTCGGCGGCATAGGCCTCGGCCTTGGCCTTGGCGTCCTTGTGGGCGGCGAGGATCAGGTCTTCCAGCATCTCGACGTCGTCGGGATTGGCGATGGACGGGTCGATGCGGATGCGCTTCATCTCGCCCTTGCCCGACAGGGTCACGGTGACCATGCCGCCGCCGGCGGTGCCGTCCACCTCGGCGTTCTCCAGGGCGGCCTGCATGTCGGCCATCTTCTGCTGCATCTGCTGGGCCTGTTTCAGCATGCCGGCCAGGTTCTTCATAGGTCGAGTTCTCCCAGGTCGTCGGGGTCCATGTCCAGGACGGGATCGGCGTCGTCATGCGCCGGCTCGGCCGCCGCGGTGTCGATGATCGAGGTCACCTGCGCGCCCGGAAAGGCGCGCAGCGCCGCCTGCACCAGCGGATGCTCGTTGACCTCGTCGTGGCGCTTGCGGTCGGCGGCCTGCGCTTGTTCGCGGAGCGTAGCCTCGCCCGCCTCGCGCGAGACGGTGACGATCCAGCGCTGGCCGGTCCATTCGTGCAGCCGCTGGCTGAGCTTGCCGATCAGGTCGGGCGGCGCGCGGTCGCCGGGGCGCAGCTCGATCCGGCCGGGCTGGAAGCGCACCAGATGCACGTTGTCGGTGAGATGGGCCTCGAGCAGCCCTTCCTTGTGTTCGACGGCGAGCGCGACCACGTCCGAAAAGCTGCGCGGCTGCGGCAGGCTGCTGGCCTGGGGCTCGTAGTGCGGCCGGGGCGCGGGCTCGGAGCGCGACTGCCCGCCGCTGGCGATCGCCGAAGCGCCGCCATTGCCGCCGGCGGGCGGCGCACTCGGCGCGGCGGACGGCGCGGTGGTGGCGGCCGGAGCGGGCGTCCCCTGCAGCTTCCTGACCAGGTCGGCGGGGCTGGGCAGGTCGGCGGCGTAAGCGAGGCGGATCAGCACCATTTCGGCGGCGGCGATGGGCTGCGGCGCGGCGCGGGTTTCCTCCAGCCCCTTCAGCAGCATCTGCCAGGCGCGGGTGAGCGAGGGCATGGCGAGGCTGCCGACGATCTTCTCGCCGAACTTGCGCTCGGCCTCGGGGAAGCCTTCGGTGGACGCCTCGGGCGCCAGCTTCATCTGGGTCAGCCAGTGGGTGACGCCCAGCAGGTCCTCGACGATGGCGGCGGGGTCGGCGCCCGCATTGTACTGCTCGCGCACATTGGCGAGGGCGGTACGGATGTCGCCGCCCATCACCGCCTCGAACAGGTCGAGCACGCGGGCGCGGTCGGCGAGGCCCAGCATGTCGCGAACCTGTGCCGCGTCGACCTTGCCGGCGCCGTGGGAGATGGCCTGGTCCATCAGCGACAGGCCGTCGCGCACCGAGCCGTCGGCGGCGCGGGCGATCATGGCGAGCGCGTCGTCGTCGATCTCGACGTTCTCCAGCGCGGCGAGCGCGGCGAAATGCTGCTTCAGCGTCGCGGTCTCGATCCGCCGCAGGTCGAAGCGCTGGCAGCGCGACAGCACGGTGATCGGCACCTTGCGGATCTCGGTGGTGGCGAAGATGAACTTCACATGCGGCGGCGGCTCCTCCAGCGTCTTCAGCAGGCCGTTGAAGGCCTGCTTGGACAGCATGTGGACCTCGTCGATGATGTAGATCTTGAACCGCGCGTCGCCGGGCGCGTAGCGCACGCCGTCGATGATCTCGCGGATGTCGTCGATGCCGGTGCGGCTGGCCGCGTCCATCTCGATCACGTCGACGTGCCGCGATTCGGCGATGGCGGTGCAGTGGCGGCAGACGCCGCAGGGATCGACCGTCGGCCCGCCCTGTCCGTCGGCGGCGACGCAGTTCAGCGCGCGGGCGATCAGCCGGGCGGTGGTGGTCTTGCCCACGCCGCGCACGCCGGTCAGCACGAAGGCGTGGGCCAGGCGGCCGCTGTCGATGGCGTTCTTGAGGGTGCGGACCATCGGCTCCTGGCCGATCAGCGCCGCGAAGGTGCCCGGGCGGTATTTTCGGGCCAGCACCCGGTAGGGGCTGGACGTCTGGCTTTCGGGGCTCTGGGCTGTGCCGTCCGTCATCCGTTCCGCGCGCCGGGGCGGCCTGCTGGTCTGGCGGTGCCGCGATGTTCAGGGAGGAGGTTGGACGAATGACCCAAACCGGGCTCGTTACGGCTGCTTCCTTCCGGACCTGACCGGGTTGGCGAGTGATTTGCCCACCGCCAACCTCCCGGTCCTTATATCGTGCATTTGGCGGGCGGTGGCAAGGGTGGGTGCATCCGCTATGGCCCGAGCCCTATCCGATATAGTCTCTGTATGTTTTATGACGATTTACGGAATTCATCATGTTCGGACATTTGCAATCGACCGGCCCGCGAGGCGGAGCCCATGCGGGAAGCGGGGCGAGACAGTGATGCATCCTGGCGATGCGCTGTGGCTCATCCTCGCCACGCCCCAATGGTATTTCAGAAGCATACTCTCGCCGTTCTCGGCGGGCGTTTTTTCCGCCATCCCTGCCCTGGGCATTGTATGCCTGCTGGCGGGTGCCGCCCTGGGGTTTCGGTATCGGCAGAAAAGACTGCTGATGTGCGGCGTGCCGTTCATTCTCAGCGTATCGTTCGGCGGCGTCGCCGGTCTATTGCGCGGCGAGGTTCCGAATGGCTGGGCCGACTTCATCATGTATGGCTTCCTTGCCGGCCAACTGATCCTGAGCGTCTGGCTGGTCTATTTCGCCAGGCGCGCCTGGCCGGCGGCCGCCCTGTTGGCGGTCTTCTCGATGAGCTATGCGCTCTTCGCCGCCTTCATCGCCTATATGTCTTTTACGGATACCTGGCTTTAACGATCCCACAAAATCGAAGGGCCGCCCCGTCGCCGGCGCGGCCCTTCCATTGTCAGCCGTTATGGCGCGACTAGCGGCCGAACTCCACGGCGGAGGTCTGAGCCTTCAGAGCACCTTTCGGCGTGTGACAATGAGACATCGGACCACCTCCTTTCTATATGTTGACGACGCTATCCATATTGAGGCACGCCAAAAAAACGTCAAGTAATAGATTGTGCGGGGCAGCATGGCCCTCGATTTGCCGAATCGTGCGCATTCCTGTTCCGTCCGTAACACTCCGCCGCTAATCTCGCGGCCATGCTGAACAACATTCCCGTCCTCGAGCCCCACAACGTCTTCGCCGGCAGCCCGCTCGACCGCTGCGAGCATCTGCGCGGCGACGCCGACAAGGTGGCCGCGATGATGCGCGCGCCGGGCGCCCGCTTCGTCTGCCTGTGGAAGTCGAAACCCATGATCGCCGCGGGCGAGACGCTGCGCATCCAGTGGGTGAACGGCGGCCTGGCGCTGCCGCTGATCGAGGCGGGCGCCGTGTGGGTGTTTCTCGGAACAGCGGAGAACGTGCCTCATTTCGCCCTCGACATCTCGTCGGAGCCCGATCCGGAGCAGGGCGGCAAGTTCGCCAATCTGGGCATCTTCCCGGATTTGCGCATGAGCGCGGCGACGCTCGACCGGGGCGACGCGGCGATCATCGCCCAGGCCAAGCCGCTGATCGACTGGCACAGCCGGCGCACCTACTGCTCGGTGTGCGGATCGCTCACCGAAATGCGCCAGTCGGGCGCGTCGCGGGTGTGCACCAACGACACCTGCAAGGCGTCGCACTTCCCGCGCACCGATCCGGTGGTGATCATGCTGGCGATCCACGGCGACCGCTGCCTGCTGGGCCGCCAGCCGATCTTCCCGCCGAAGATGTATTCGGCGCTGGCCGGCTTCATGGAGCCGGGCGAATCGCTGGAGGAGGCGGTCCGCCGGGAGATCCAGGAGGAGGCGGGCGTGCCGGTGGGCGACGTGCGCTACCATTCCAGCCAGCCCTGGCCGTTCCCCGCCTCGCTGATGATCGGCTGCCATGCCGTCGCGCTCGACGACAAGGTCGACCTGCCCGGCGACGAGCTGGAGGAGGCCACCTGGTTCGACAAGGGCTTCATCCGGGAGGTGCTCGCCGGCCCGCGCCGTGACCAGCTGCGCCTGCCGCCGCCCCACGCCATCGCCCACCAGCTGATCAGGAGCTGGGCGTCGGTGGATTAGAGGTACGTTCTTCCCGCCTCTTGAACTGTCACCCCGTACTTGTTCCGGGGTCTGTGTTTCCGCGTGATGCAGCGGCTGGCCTGTTGTCCCAAATCTACCCGTGGATTTGCGAGCGGAGCGCGGCAATCCAGCCCCGCCGCCACACAGCCATCAACGGCACGGCTGGATTGCGTCGCGTTGCTCGCAAATTCACGGAGAGAAGAGGAGAATCTCTGCTGCGCCGTCACGCGGTGAGACGGACCCCGGAACAAGTCCGGGGTGACAAACGAAGGGCGGAGACCTAGGACCAATCCACATTCAGGATTCCCAAGCGTGAGGAGTTCTGAATCAATCTGTTCTGGGATTTTCTGGTTCGGAGCAGATTGTGGGGACCAAGCGGTATGAACTGAACGAGGCGCAGTGGCTGCG
>JBFWZH010000035.1:0-48010 GCA_050185585.1 Sphingomonadales bacterium
CAGCCCGAAACCATCACTTCCATCGGTCTGCGAGACTGGGCTCACATCGGTCAATCATCATGACCGTTGGTATTAGAACATGATTTGCCGCTCAGGTCGTGTCGACCTGAGCGGATCATGCTCTAGCCGGTCCGTACGCCGCCGTCGGCCGGCAGCGGGATCGGCTCGTCGGCGCCGGTGAACTCGGCCACCCTGTTGCGGCCGGCGGACTTGGCGGCATAGAGCGCCTTGTCGGCGCGGCCGAGCGCGGGCGCGAGATCGGCTTCGTCGTCCCGAACCTGGGTGACGCCGATGCTGACGGTGAAGCTGACGAAGCCGACATCCGTGGGCGTGCGCAGCCGGGCGATGTCGCCGCGCAGCCGCTCGGCCAGCTGCAGCGTCTGTTCCAGGCTCATGCCGGGGGCCAGGAGGGCGAATTCCTCGCCGCCGATCCGTCCGAGCACGTCGTCCTTGCGGATGCGGGCCGAGAGCGTCGCCGCCATGGCCTTGAGCACCTGGTCGCCCGCCTGGTGTCCCTGGGTGTCGTTGATGCGCTTGAAGTGGTCGGCGTCGATGCTCAACAGGCAGCTCGGCGTGCCGTCGCGGCGGGCGCCGCGGACCTCGGCGAAGGCGATGTCGAGGAAACTGCGGCGGTTGAGCAGACCGGTCAGCGGATCCGTCGACGCCAGTTTCAGCAGATCCGTCGTGTAGCGCACGATGCGCCGCACCATGGGGTTGAAGATGATCCCCGCCTCCAGCGCCAGGGTCAGGAACACCATCACCACCATGGAGTTCTGCATGCGCTCGAGCCGTTTCAGCTGCTCGATCGTGTAGGTGTTGTAGATATTGACGATCAGGCGCAGGCCCTCCTGGACCGCGCCGTCCGCCTCAGCCAGCAGCGAGTGCAGATCGGCCTCGATGCCGGGCGTGCCGGGCTCGGCCGCGGCGATCCGGCGCGCCGTCGCGACATAGGCCTCGATCCGCGCCTTCAGATCGGCCGGTCCCAGATAGACCGACCGCAGCGAGGCGATGACGGCGTCCGGCAGCGAGCCGGCCTGCATCTGCGCGATCAGCTCGGCGTGATCCCCGGCCAGCGCGTCGGTGTTGGCGATCAGCGCGTCACGGGCCGCGCCTTCGCCGCCCGCATATTGCGACGCGTAGCGGGCGACGAGTTGCACGAGCGTCTGCTGCTGTCCGCTGACCACGTTGAGATAGGTCGAGCCGCCATTCTCCCGCAGCACGCGGGTAAAGGAGACGTGCGAGGCCAGGGCGATCATGGCCAGTATGGTCAGCGCGATGACGTAGCGGAACGTCAGGATGCGCGCCGAGACTTCCGGTGCATCCGGCAGTTCGGCGCCGGCGCGCTTGTCCGGCATATCCCCTCCTCACCCGCCTGGCGGCCTCAGCGCCGCCGGGGCTCGCACTAGCAAGCGCCCGAACCGGCCGGCGCGCAAGAGCCCGGAACGGAGCGCGCCGAACCTGGCGACCCAATCTGGGTTGGCTTGCGACTAGCGATAGTACTCCAGGTAGAACTTGGCGCCGGCCTGGGGAAGGATGCGGTGGGTGACCAGCGGCTCGATGATCGCCGGAGCGTCGGGGGTGACGGTGGCGGACTCGTTGCGTTCCGGCACCTCGTAGACGACCTCGCCTTTCTGGACGATGAGCTTCGCCCAGACGCCGGACCGTACGCGGTGGTCGTTCTTCATCATGCCGGGCGTGGTCTTGTCGGTGAAGATCTGCGTCTTCTGATAGGCCCGGACGGTATCAGGAAGCTCCTGCATGCTTCTCCCCATCGTTCTCGGAGTCGGATTTTCGCCCAAATCCTGCCCAGCTAGGCGGCCGGCATGCAACCATTGATTTCTGCATCCGTGCAGGTTGCGGCGGTACGACGGGCCACGACCTGCCGGCGGGTGATGTGGCGCGGCGTGTTCCCCTGGATTGGGCGCCTCGCGGCGTCCTTCTTTTTTGGTGCGGTGCTTTACGGGCCGCATGGGCGCGCGCCATAGTCGTGGCCGATGCCGATCCGCCTGCTCGCCGTTCTCGCCCTGCTCGTGGCCGCGCCCGTCGCCGCGGCGGCGCCGATGCATGGGATCGCCATGCACGGCGAGCCGAAGTACAAGGCCGGGTTCAGCCACACGGACTACGTCAATCCGGATGCGCCGAAGGGCGGCCGGCTGGTGATGTCGAAAGCCGGTTCGTTCGACAGCCTCAACCCGTTCATCATCCGCGGCAACCGGGCCGACGGCGTGTCGCTGACCTTCGATACGCTGATGACCCGGGGGCTCGACGAGCCGTTCACGCTCTACGGCCTGATCGCGGAGTCGGTCGAGGTGCCGGACGACCGCTCCTGGGTGATCTTCCGGCTGCGGCCCGAGGCCCGGTTCCACGACGGCCGGCCCGTCACCGCCGACGACGTGATCTTCTCGCTGGAGACGCTGCGCGATCACGGCCGGCCCAACCACCACACCTACTATTCCCAGGTGACCCGGATAGAGAAGCTTGGGCCGCGGGCGGTGAAGCTCAGCTTCGGCGCGACCGCCGATCGCGAGCTTCCCATGATCCTCGGCCTCTTGCCGGTGTTGCCGAAGCACTGGTTCGAGGGCCGGGTGTTCGACCAGCCGAGCCTGGACGCGATACCGGGCACAGGCCCCTACAAGGTCGAGACGGTCAGCCCCGGGCGCAGCATCACCTACCGCCGGGATCCCGGCTACTGGGGCCGCGACCTGCCGATCAATCGGGGGCGCTACAATTTCGACCGGGTGCGCTTCGACTACTTCCGGGACGACGACATGGCGCTCGAGGCGTTCAAGGCCGGATCGGTGGATTTCCGCGCCGAGACGAGCCCGCGCAAATGGGCGAGCGCCTATGACGGCGAGGCGCTGCGCGACGGCCGGATCGTCATGCGGGTGCTGCCCAACGGCCTGCCGGCCGGCCTCAACGGCATGGTGTTCAACACCCGCCGCCCCCTGTTCCGCGACCGCCGGGTGCGCGAGGCGCTGGTCGAGGCCTTCAACTTCGAATGGCTGAACGAGAAGCTGTTCTACGGCGCCTATGCACGGACCATGGGCATATTCGACAATTCCGAACTGTCGGCGCCGCTGGAGCCCGGCCCGGACGAGCGGCGTCTCGCCGACGAGTTGGGTGCGTCCGACCATCCCGCCCTGCGCGCGCCCTTGCGGCCGCCGCCCCGCGCCGGCGACGGCGGACGCGCCAATCTCGCCCGCGCCAAGTCGATGCTCGATGCGCTGGGCTATCGTCTCAGGAACGGCGCGCTCGCCGATCCGGCGGGCGCCCCGTTCCGCTTCGAGATCATGCTGGACGATCCGTCCAACCTGAGGGTCGCCCAGCAATATGCCCGCGACCTGGCGCGGCTGGGCATCAGGGCCGAGCCGCGGCTGGTCGATGCCGCCCAGTACCAGGAACGGATGACCACCTATGATTTCGACATGGCGGTGTATTTCTGGGGGCAGTCGTTGTCGCCGGGCAACGAGCAGGCGTTCTACTGGGGCTCCGCCGCGGCGGACCGCCCCGGCACGCGGAACTACATGGGCGTGAAGGACCCGCTGATCGACAGGCTGGTCGAGCGCATCACCGCGGCACGCACCCGCGCCGGGCTGGTCACCGCGGCGCGCCTGCTCGACCGGGTGATCCGCGCCGGCGTCTACGTCATTCCCCTCTATCACCTGAAGGGCGACCGGGTCGCCTACTGGAACCGCATCGCCATGCCCGAGGTCACGCCGCTGACCGGCTACGCCTTCGAGACGTGGTGGGCGGGCGGCAGGTAGAACCCTGGGCGGTTCATCGCAATATCCGCGAATGATCTGATGCGAATCGACTAGATGTTGATTTGGGTTGTCATCGTGACCCTGCGGTGACACATTCGTGACAACGGGAGGATTTTGTCTATGCCCGGCCGGATCGCCTTCGGGTTCCGGCCCGAAGTGAAGCCGGCGCGGGTGCGTTCCTGCCTCGCCGTTCAGTGCCGTCTGCCTTGTTCAAACCGAGGAGAACCATGCACATGACTTCACGGCCTCTAGCAGTAACCATCGCCGGCGCCCTTGCCCTGACTTTCGCCGTCCCTGTCGCGGCGGCGCCCGTCGCCGCCAACAACATGGGCGCCTATTGCCGGGGACAGGCCGCCAAGACGTTCCACGCCAGACCCAGCTATGTGAAATCCGTCCGGCCCGCCAGGTCGCAGGACGGTTCCGCCACTGTCGACGGCACCTACCAGGACGAGGATGGGCATACCAAGAACTTCAAGTGCCGCTACGACGCCCAGGGCAACTTCCTCGACGTGAAGCCGGTCACCGCCGGGACCTGAACCCGACACGGCCGCGCTCTGGTCGGCGCGGCAATTTCCCGTCATACTTCCGGCAAGCTTGGGGCGCTGACTGCGACGGGAGCACGGGATGCGCTGGCTGACCGATGACGACAAGGCGGCGCTGAGGCCTGCCGAGCGCGGCGAGCCGCGCACGCCCCTGCCCGTGCGCATGGTGGCAAGCGAGGAATATGCGCCGGTCCGGCAGACGCGGAAGCAGCGCGAGGCCGAAATCCGGCTTTATGCGCTCGCCGATGCGGTGGCGCCCAGGCTCGGCATGAGCCGGCGCCGGTTCTTCGGCACGGCGGCGGGGATGGCGGCCGGCTTCCTGGCGCTCGACGGTGCGTTGGGGCGCGTGTTCGTGGTGGCCGTGGCCGAGGCCGCGACGCCCGGCATGGCGGACGAGCGCGCCGCGGCGCTGAGGCACCAGCTGGTGATCGACGTGCACACCCACTTCCTGCGCGACGACACCAGGCTGAAGGGCTTCGTCGCCATGCGCGACGCCGTCGCCGCCCAGGGCTGGAATCCCAAGCTCACCGCCGACCGGCCGCAGACCATCGAGGATCTGAAGTTCGACAACTACTTCAAGGAGGTGTTCCTCGACAGCGACACCAAGGTGGCGCTGATCTCGTCGGCGCCCTCGGAAATCCCCGAGGACTGGTTCCTGACCAACGAGCAGATGGCCAAGGCGCGCGAGACGGTCAACGGACAGGCCGGGTCGCGCCGCCTGCTGACGCACGCGATCATTACGCCCGGCGCGCCCGGCTGGCTGGAGCGGCTCGACGCGGCGCTGGCGCTGAAGCCGGATTCGGTGAAGGGCTACACGGTCGGCGACAACACCCACAAGGACCTGGCGCGGCACCCGTGGCGCATGGATTCGGAAGACACCTACACGGGCTACGAGAAGATCGCCGCCGCCGGCGTGAAGACCGTCTGCGTCCACAAGGGCCTGTGGCCGCGATCCGTGGCCGAGCAGTTTCCGCACCTCACGCCCTATGCGGGCGTCGACGACGTGGCCAGGGCCGCGAAGGACTGGCCGCAGCTGGACTTCGTCATCTATCACGCGGCCTACCGGCTGGACGATCCCGACTGGGCGCTGGCCGAATTCGAGAAGACCGGGCGCGTCGACTGGGTGACCGACCTCGCCGCTATCCCCGAGAAGCACGGCGTCACCAACGTCCATGCCGATTTGGGCCAGGTATTCGCCCAGACGCTGGTCGCCCAGCCCAGGGTGTGTGCGGCGATCATGGGCACGCTGGTGCGCGGCCTGGGCGCCGACCATGTCTGCTGGGGGACGGACGCGGTCTGGACCGGCTCGCCGCAATGGCAGATCGAGGGCCTCCGCCGGCTGGAAATCCCCGAGGACATGCAAAGGAAGCACGGTTTCACGCCGCTGGGCGCGGCCGATGGCCCGGTGAAGTCCGCCATCTTCGGCGGCAACAATTCCCGGATGTACGGCATCGACGCCGAGGCAAGGGCAGCCCACGCAACCGACCGCTTCGCGGCGCTGAAGGCCAAGTACGAGGCGGCGGGTTCGCGGCCGTCCAACCGGCGCTACGGCTTCGTAGCCGGCTAGATCGGTAGCCACTTAGGCTGACCTCTCGGTACGGGACTCCTTCCCTCTCCCATTGGGGGGTCAGGGTGAGGGGCGTTGTCGATAACGTCCACCAGACTGAGCCCCTTCCCTTACAACGCCCCTCACCCTCCCACGGCCTTCGGCCGCGGGCCCCTCCCTCTCCCAAAGGGCGAGGGTCGTCCTTGCCGGGTTCGGATCTAGCTCTCGCCGTCCCCGTCGAGCGCGGCGAGGAACGCCTCGATGTCGTCGAGGTCGGCGCAATAGGGATAGTCCTTGTCGCCGAACACGATCGCGTGGGTTTCGGGATCGCGCAGCATGTAGCCGCCATGGGCAAGCACGCGCTTGTCCGGCTTCTCGGCCTTCATCATGTGCCAGCCGCGCCGCACCGCCAGGCGGCGGACGCGGCGTTCGACGGCGGCGAGACTGTCGCGGCGGCTCAAGGTGATTCTAACCGGTGATGAAGGCGAGCAGGTCGGCGTTGATGGTGTCGGCATGGGTTGCGGGCATGCCGTGTGGAAAGCCCTTGTAGGTCTTCAGGATGCCGTTTTGAAGCAGCTTCGCCGACAGCGGCGCGGAATCCGCGTAGGGCACGATCTGGTCGTCGTCGCCGTGCATCACCAGCACCGGCACGGTGATCTTCTTCAGGTCCTCGGTGAAGTCGGTCTGCGAGAACGCGACGATGCCGTCGTAATGCGCCTTGGCGCCGCCCATCATGCCCTGGCGCCACCAGTTCCAGATCATTCCCTGCGACACCTTGGCGCCGGGCCGGTTGAAGCCGTAGAACGGCCCGGCCGGCAGGTCGTAGTAGAACTGGGCCCGGTTGGCGGCAAGCTGGGCCTGGAGGCCGTCGAACACGTCCTTGGGCAGGCCTCCCGGATTGGCCTCGGTTTTCAGCATCAGCGGCGGCACGGCGCCCAGGATCGCCGCCTTCGCCACCCGCGACTCGCCGTGGCGGGCGATGTAGTGGACCACCTCGCCGCCGCCGGTCGAATGGCCCACATGCACCGCGTCCTTCAGGTCGAGATGGGCGGTCAGCGCCGCCAGATCGTCGGCGTAGTGGTCCATGTCGTGGCCGTCCGCGACCTGGGACGACCGGCCGTGGCCGCGCCGGTCATGGGCGATCACCCGGAAGCCCTTGCCGGCGAAGAACAGCATCTGGGTGTCCCAATCGTCGGCCGACAGCGGCCACCCGTGGCTGAACACGATGGGCTGACCCGAGCCCCAGTCCTTGTAGAAGATTTCGACGCCGTCTTTCGTGGTGATCGTGGGCATGGTGCGCTTCCCTCTGTGATGCCGCTGGATCGAGTGAAATCCGACCGAGCATATGCCTGATCCCCGGCGCGCGGGTATTGCTAATCGGGCACCGCGACCGTGCCGATTCGCCGGGAGCGATGCGGGCGCAAAGCGGCTTCGACGCCACCAGGACCATCAAGGGCGCGCAGCCGGACACCGTTCCCGCGATGCGAGGACGCGAGGGGGCAGCGACCGCCACATTTGCTCCTCATGCGGACCTATCTCACACCAATGGAGGAAGTGATGGCCGTTCTCGTGATCGTCATGGTGCTGGTCTGCATCGGGATTCCAATGGTCTATGCCTGGCGCGTCTGGCGGCTGGACGAGCCGTCGCTCTCGGCCTGGCTGTTGCGGACAGGCGAGGCGCTGGCGATCGTCGCCTTCATCTTGCTGGTGGGACGATGGGACATGGCCGGGTTATACAGCCGCTTCCTCCTGGTTGGCCTGGTCACCCTGGCGGTGCTGTGGTCGTTGCGTCGTCACGCGCACCGGCCGTGGCGCATCGCCGGCAGATCCCTGCTGCGCACCCATTGGACCGGCGCCGTTTCCGTGGGGTTGTTCGCGGCGGCGCTGGTTTACACCTTGTCTGGCATGGCGCCGCCCGGCGGGGAGCGACCGCTGGCGTTCCCGTTGCGGGACGGGCGATTCGTCATCGGACAGGGCGGCGGAAGCGTCCTGCTCAACCGGCACGCGTCGCACCGGGCGCAGCGGTATGCCGCGGACATCGTCGCCGTCGGCCCGGCCGGATTCCGCGCCACGGGACTGCTGCCGGGCGACCTCGACGGCTATGCCGTCTATGGCGTCCGCGTCGTCAGCCCCTGCGACGGCACGGTGACCGAGGCCCGCGACGGTCTGCCCGACCTGGTGCCGCCGGAGCGGGACCGGGACAACCCGGCGGGCAACCACGTGGCGCTCGACTGCGGCGGGGTGACCGTCGAACTGGCCCACCTTCGCCGCGGTTCCGTCGCCGTTGCCCCGGGCGCGCGCGTGGACAGGGGCGATCCGATCGGCCGGGTCGGCAATTCCGGCAACACCACGGAACCGCACCTGCACATCCATGCGGTCGATCCGCGCACCGGCAAGGGCGTGCCCATGAGCTTCGCGGGCCGCTACCCGGTCCGAAATGCCGTGTTTTCTCGCTGAGCCGGGGGCCTCGTCGCCGCCTAGAGGGTGCCCGACGCCAGCGCCGAGACGACGAAGGTGGCCAGCGCCGAAAACCCGCCGGCCACCGAGGCGTAGAGCACGCGCTGGCGCAGCGTCGCGAATTTCAGCAGGGTCCACAGCAGGATCAGCCCCCCGAAGACGCTCAGGCCGTTGATGATGGCTGGGAACACGAACGCGCCCATGGCGTATCTCCCGCGCTGGGTCCGGAGCCGGCGCCGGCAGACGATCCGCCTGGGAATGGACGCCCCTTGGACCATGTCAGGGCCTGAAACGGCGCCGGCAGGGCGATGTTCCCGTTGCACGCGCCGCCCCGCCCCGCCCCGCCCCGCTTGCCGTTCAGGAGCCCGCCATGTCCGACTACGAACTCCACTACTGGTCCGTCCCGTTCCGCGGCCAGTTCGTGCGCGCGGTGCTGGCGTTTGCCGGCAAGGACTGGGACGAAGCCGGCGATGACAGGATATCGAGGTTGATGGAGGGCAAGACGAAGCACATGCCGGTGCCTTTCATGGGTCCGCCCCTGCTGATCGACAGGAAGACCGACGTCGCCGTCGCCCAGATGCCGGCCATCGTCCTCTACCTGGGCGAGGCGCTGGACCTGCTGTCCGCCGACCCTGCCAGGCGGGCGCTAACCCTGAAGATCGTGTGCGACGCCAACGACGTGCTCGACGAGATGACCCTCGACGGCGGCCGCCAGATGTGGACGGAGGAACGCTGGCGCGAATTCGTGCCGCGCCTGAAAAAGTGGATGAGCTTCTGGGAGGAAACCGGCCGCCGCCATGGCCTCGGGCCGGATAGCGGCTTCCTGCTCGGCGGCGATGAACCCGGCATCGCCGACGTGGTGACGGCGACGCTCTGGTCGACGATGGGGGAGCGATTCCCGAAGATCGGGACAATCCTCGACGAAGCCGCCCCGATGACCGCCGCCCTCACCCGCCGCGTCGCCGCCCTGCCGCCGCTGGCACAGCTGGCGGAGAAGGCGAAACGGGATTACGGCGATGCCTGGTGCGGCGGGCAGATCGAGGCGTCGCTGCGGAAGGTATTGAGCGACTGAAGGGTGCCCGCCTCCGCGGTTCACCCCAGCAGCTTCATGAAATTACGCTTGCGTGCGTGGCGCAGCTTGATGTCCGCGACATAGGCGGACTGTTCGGCGGCGCCGCGCAGTGCGGCCAGCCGCTCGATGAGCGCCGCCGCGTTCGCATAGGACGTGTTGTTGGCGGCAGCGACATGCTCTTCCACCCGCGCCTCGTGGACGGCGATGGCCTGGGGCAGATGGGTCTTCTCGGTGGCCGAGGCGAGCACCTGCTTGACTTCCGACGATGCCCCGTGATCGCCGACCACCGACCACGCGGCGTCGAACATGCTTTCCGCCATCAGGATGCGGATCAGCAGATCGGCCGGAGAATGCCATCTCGACGCGGTCGTCCCGGCGAGTCGGCCGCGCAGCAGGGTGATGATCTCGTTGACCACCTGCTCGCCGGCCAGCCTGCGCAGATGCTCGTACAGCCTGAGGCTTGGCGCCTTGCCGAAGGCGCGCCACAGATGGGCCGTGGCATCGGCCGCCCGCCCGGCATCCTCCAGCAACCCGACGGCGAAGAGCAGCAACTGCTCGTCCGGGGCGCCATCCTCGAACAGCCAGAGCGCGTCCTCCGCGTGGCGCAGCGCCTCGGACTCGCGGCCGTGCGCCAGGCAGAACCGGGCCAGTTCGAGATATCTGTGAGGCGAGGAAAGGTCTCTCGCCCGCATGGCGATGCGGGCGTCGAGGTCGCCGTCGCGCTCGAGAAAGAAGTCGAGGATCGAGGCCAGCGCGCTTTCTCCGGGCCGATACTCGATCACGCCCCGCCGTGGCGCCATTCGCGGCGGGAGCCGGTCCCAAGCCTCCTGCGCCAGCCGACGATATTCCGCCAGCCCGGCTTCGCCGAGGACGTCCGCGTAGGATCGCGCCGCGCCGTAGAAGGCGTCGTGGTCGCTTTCCATCTCGCGCTCGAACAGAGCCTGGGCGAGCGCCACCGGTTCCGGCCTTGCCGCCTGGCACGCCTCGAGGTGAATCTCCTGGGCGCGCTCGATCAGCGCCCAGCACTCGCCCTCTGAGTCGTCGATCTCCTCCATCGCATCCTCGATCTGGTCGATGGCATAATCGGCAAGCTCCACCGCGAGCGCCGCGCGCGGCCCCGATGCGATGCCGGCCAGCAGTTCCAGCGCCTGGCCGACGTCCGCGGCCCATTCCGGCGCGGCGCCGTAGTCGACGAAGCCGCGCGTCCGGGTCGCGTCGCGGATCGCCGTCCGTAGCTGCTTCGCGAGCGCGCCGTCGTCGGCGGCGTTGGCGGCGACGGCGATTTCCAGCCGCCGCAGCAACACCGGGTCCTGTTCGGCGGCATCCATGACCATGCCGACCAGGGCGCCCGTATCCAGTCCGGACAGATACGCGCGGATGCGGCCGAATATGTCGCCGCCCGGCTCGCCGGTGTCGGCGGCGGCGTTGGCCGCCAGGGCGACAGCCACCATGTGCTTGCAGAAGCCGTCGCGGTCGAAGGCCGGACAAGAACAGTTGCCGGCGATCGCCCTGCCCACGCCGACGACCACGGTGCGGTAGTCCTCGGTGCCCGAGACGCGGGCGACCACGCGCTGCGGTTCGCGGCCGAGGATGGTGACGAGGCCGTCGCGGAAATACGCCTCGCCGCGCGAAAACGTCGTGCCGCCGGCCCTGGAAGCAAGGGCGCGCGTGTCGAAGCGCGGAGTATCCATAGGCATCGAAATCGAGGGGGCTTCGGTTCGAAGGAGTTGCGCCGACAGTTTATGGATGAACCGGGGCGTCCGCCAGAGTCAGAGGCGCGGGCACGTCATCCGCTCCGCCAATCCTCCAACCCGAGGCCGCCCACGCGGGCGAACTCGCGCCCGTTGTGCGTCACCACCTTGAGTCCGCGGCGCAAGGCGCAGGCTGCGAGCAGCAGGTCATAGGCCCCGATCGGCGTGCCCTGGCTGTTGAGGCTGGCGCGCAATTGCGCCGCCACGCGGGCATCCTCCCGCTCGAAGGGCAGGATCGAGATCGTGTTCAGCAGCGTCCGCATGGCTTCGCGGACGCGCGGCGCCAAACCCGGGTTGCGCGCCAGGCCGTACTCGACTTCCATTTCCGTGATCACCGATGCCGCCAATTGCGTCGGTGCCTCCTGACGCAGCCGCGCCATCACGGCCGGTTCGCCGCGCGCGAAGTCGCTCAGCACGTTCGTGTCGAGCAGGTACTTCACGAAAAGGCATCTTCACGCGGCGGCAGCAGTTCATCGCGATAGGATTCGAATGGCGGCGTATCGGACGCGCCCTGCCACTCCAGAATGAGCGACGGCCAACCGGGACTGCCGAGCGTCTTCTTGTCCAGCCATTCGCGCAGCGCCTTGCGGATCAGCCCGCTACGGGTCTCTCCCAAGGCGGCGGCCGTCTGGTCCAGTTCCCGTGCGGTTTTGTCATCGAGATAGAGGTTGAAGTTCATGGCGCGCCATCGGAGACGAAGGATATAACCTGTTACAGGTTATATATACGCGCGAGTCTTGGCAAGCGCCGCCGGGGCAGCCGGATGCAATGCCCTATGCCTGCGTTCTCCGGTAAAGCAGCACGTTGCCCGAAGGCACGAGCTGGAGCAGCAGGTCGAAGTCGGCGACGTTGGCGGTCAGGACGGCGAGGCCCAGCTTGCGGGCCTGGAGGAACAGGGTGCAGTCCACCAGCGCGCGCAGCCTCGCATCCGGCGCGTAGCCCTGCAGCCGGCAGAGGACTCCCGACAGCAGCGCCGCCCGGCCCAGCACGTCCGGATCGGCCGCGAACACCCGGTAAGGCGGCATGGCGCGGATCTGGCGGCCGATCCCGGCGACGGCGGCCGGGGTGCGCCGGTCGGCCGGATCGAGCACGCCGACCGTGTGCATCAGCTCCTGGATGGCGACGGTGGAGTGGTTGACCTGGCGGCTGGCGATGATGTCGTCCATGCGCGCCGGCGTGCGGTCCTGCATCTGGTCGATATAGACGCAGGTGTCGAGCAGCAGCGCCTGGCCGCCGATCTCGGCGTCGTCGACGAACGGCAGGGCTCCGTCCGGGCGGCGGGCCAGGGTTTTGCCCGGATCGAGGCGCGCCCATCGCCGGGCGGCATCGAAATCGAAGGCGGCCACGTCAGAAGCCGAGGTCGAGGTCCGGGTCGACCTTGCCGCGCGCCTTGCGGAACGCCTCGGCGAAGCCGTCGTCGAGCGCGATGTTGGCGAGCGCGAATTCGATCAGGTCGCTGTCGGCCTCGATGCCCGTCCGCTGCTTGGCCCGCGCCACCAGCGCCGGGCTGACCCGCCCGCCGATCCGCCCGCGCTTCTCGCCGAGCAGGCCTGTCCGTTGGGCTGCACTCAGCACGGCCTCGACGCGGGACAGCTCGGATGCAGGCTCGGGAACTGTCTTCGGCATGGCGCAGCACCTTGTTGAACAATTATCCAATATGTTTAACATAGCGCCGAGTTGGCGCGTCTTCAAGGTCGTGGTCGCTATACCCTCATTCGTCAGTGAACGACTTGGGTTTCGTAACCTGTCGCCGTAATCCACCATTCCCGAATCTTAGTCGGACGCGGCCACGACCCGGCCCTTGCGGCGCGCGTAGAGCAGCGGCGAAAGCAGGTTGAAGTCCTCTTCGATGGTTACCTCGATCAGACGACGCGCGAGGGCTTCGTTTTTCGAGTCATCGTCGAAGATGAATAGCTGATCTCTCCGCGGGATCGCGAACAGCACGTCGCCCGGGAAACGAGTCGCGATTGATTTCCAGAATTCGTCTAGGAGCACGAGACTGGGGGAGAGCATGGTGTTTCCCTCCACATAATAGAGAACGCCACCGCCTAAACTGCCGTCAGCGACGACCTTCGGAAGCCACTTGCGGATGTTTCCAAGCGCTACCTTCCTCACATCCCCCAAGGACTTATCGGGCAAATCCTCGGCGTTAATCGGCGACATGGAGTCAGGCCTATCGGCCATGTAGACGACGAACAAATCGGCGCCGGCCGGTTCCTGGAGCACATCCATCCCCAACCGCTTTGCTTCTTCTACATAGCCGCTACTGCGAATAACCATCACGATGTTATCGTCACTGATCGACGCGTCTTGACTCTCCACCATCGACCTTACGAACCGCCCGATCGCCTCATCTGCATTCTCGTCGGGGTAAGCCGAGATATGGCCGAACAGGTTCGTTACATCCGACGTGAGTGTCTTATCGTTGATCACAGCTGTAAACTTTGCACGGTCATTGGGATCAGCGAGAACCTTGCCGAGGCCCGGAGTCGCCCTGGCCGCCACCATCACGGCCTCTCGCAATCCGCCGATGTCCTCGAACGAGCGGCTCTCGGCCATTGTTGAAGTCAGCCAAGCAGCTATTGAGCCTAAGAGTCCGGTCACAATCAGTCTCTGCCGTCCGATCCACATGAGGCCCTCGCCTAAGGTTGCGCGAGCGAGCTTAGTCTACTCCCACTCGATCGTCCCGGGCGGCTTCGACGTCACGTCGTAGACCACGCGGTTGATGCCCCTCACCTCGTTGATGATGCGGCTCGATACGCGCCCCAAGAACTCGTGGTCGAAGGGGTAGTAGTCGGCGGTCATGCCGTCGGTCGAGGTCACGGCGCGCAGGGCGCAGACGTAGTCGTAGGTGCGCTCGTCGCCCATCACGCCGACGGTGCGCACCGGCAGCAGCACGGCGAAGGCCTGCCAGATGGCGTCGTAGAGGCCGGCGCGGCGGATTTCCTCGAGGTAGATCCTGTCGGCCTTCTGCAGGATCCTGATCCTGTCGCGGTCGATGGCGCCGGGGATCCGGATGGCGAGGCCGGGGCCCGGGAACGGATGGCGGTCGACCAGGGTCTCGGGCAGGCCCAGCTCGCGGCCGAGCACCCTCACCTCGTCCTTGAACAGCTCGCGCAGCGGCTCCACCAACTCCATGTCCATGCGCTCTGGCAGGCCGCCCACATTGTGGTGCGACTTGATGGTGACGCTGGGGCCGCCGCCGAAGGAGACGCTTTCGATCACGTCGGGATAGAGCGTGCCCTGGGCGAGGAACCTGGCGCCGCCGATCTTCTTCGCCTCGGCCTCGAACACGTCGATGAAGGTGCCGCCGATGATCTTGCGCTTCTGCTCGGGGTCGGTGACGCCCTCCAGCTTGCCGAGGAACAGTTCGGCGGCGTCCACATGCACCAGCTGGATGTTGTAATGGCCGCGGAACAGGCTGACGACCTGCTCGGCCTCGCCCTCGCGCAGGAGGCCGTGGTCGACGAAGACGCAGGTGAGCTGATCGCCGATGGCCTCGTGCAGCAGCACGGCGACGACCGATGAATCGACGCCGCCCGAGAGGCCGCAGATCACCTTGCCGGTGCCCACCTGGGCGCGCACCTCGGCGATCTTGCTCTCGAGGAACGCGGCCATCGACCAGTCGGCGACACAGCCGGCGATGTCGATGACGAAATTCTTCAGCAGCCTGGCGCCGTCGGGCGTGTGGATCACCTCGGGGTGGAACTGGACGGCATAGATGCGCCGCGCCTCGTCGGCGATGGCGGCGAACGGCGCGCCGTCGCTGACGCCGACGACCCTGAAGCCGTCGGGAATGGCGTTCACCCGGTCGCCGTGGCTCATCCATACCTGATGCCGCTCGCCCGGCGCCCAGACGCCGTCGAACAGGGCACAGGATTCGGTGATTGTCAGGAACGCCCGGCCGAACTCCCGGTGGTCGGAATTCTCCACCGAGCCGCCGAGCTGGGCGCACAGCGCCTGCTCGCCATAGCAGATGCCGAAGATCGGCACGCCCCGGTCGAGCACCTTCCGCGGGATGCGCGGCGCGTCGTCGGCATTGGCGCTGGCCGGGCTGCCGGAGAGGATGATTCCCCTCGGCTGGAAGTCGTCGATCATGCCGTCGACCTTGTTGAACGGCACGATCTCGCAATAGACGCCCGCCTCGCGCACCCGGCGGGCGATGAGCTGGGTGACCTGGGAGCCGAAATCGACGATCAGCACGTGTTCTGTCATGGCGTTGGACCCTATGGCGAGCGCTGGAGGACGGCAACGAAAAAGCCGTCGGTCTGGTGGGAGGCGGGGCTGAGGACGAGGCAGTCGGGCGAGGTCGACAGGCTCGCGGGCGGCGGGCCTTCCGTCGCCGGCCAATTCCGCGTCCACGGGACGCCGGCAAAGGCCGGATTTCGGGACAGGAACGCGCCCACCCGGTCCTCGCCTTCCTCGGGCAGCAGCGAACAGGTCAGGTAGGCGAGCGTCCCACCCGGCCGAACCAGCGCGGCGCCGCGGTCGAGCAGGCCGTCCTGCGCCTCGAGGAGCGCGGCGAGGCGCTCGGGCGTCAGCCGCCAGCGCAGTTCCGGATTGCGCCGCCAGGTGCCGGTGCCGCTGCACGGCACGTCGAGCACGACAAGGTCCATGCCGCCCGGCAGCTTCGCCGCGCTCTCGACATACTGGATGTTGCGGGCGTCGGCCCGCCGGGCGCGGGGGCGCAGCTTCTCCAGCCGGCGGCGATCGGTGTCATGGGCGTAGATCTGGCCCGTATTGCCCATGCGCGCGGCCATGGCGAGGGTCTTGCCGCCGCCGCCCGCGCACAGGTCGAGCACCTGCATGCCCCTGCCCGCCCCGGTCAGCAGCGCGCCGACCTGCGAGGCCTCGTCCTGGATTTCGACCAGCCCGCCCAGATAGGCACCGTGGCTGGATATGTCCTCGGCCGTGGGCAGCCGCAGCGCGGTGGAGAGCAGTCCGGTGCGCGTGGCCCCAGGCAGCAGCGCCAGCGCGTCCTCGACCCGGCCGCGCAGCAGGTTGACCCGCAGGTCGAGCGGCGCCCTGCCCTCCAGCGCCGCCATTTCCTCGTCGAGGCGGTCGCCGAAACGGCGGCGCAGCGACGGCTCCAGCCAGGCGGGGAAGTTGAGCCGTGCCCAGGCGGGAGCGGTTGAGGGATCGGCAGCAAGCGCCTCGCGCAGCGATGTTATTTCGGATTGGTCGAGCCGCGCCGGCGCGTGCGGGTCGCCCTCGAACGAAGCGTCCAGCGCGTCAAGGTCGGCGCCCGACAGGGCGGCTTGGAGCAGCACCGCGAGCCTCGGCGGGTCGCCGCCATCGCCCAGCCGCCAGGCCAGCTCGCCGCGGCGGCGGAGCACCGCGTAGAGCAGCTCGGCGACCGCGCGCCGGTCCTTCGAGCCGGCATAGCGGCGCTGGCGGAAATAGTCGCGCAGGATGGTGTCGGCGGCGGCGCCGCCGCCTTGTACGGAACCGTCGACCGCCGCAACCAGGTCGATCGCGGCCTGGATGCGGGCGCCTTCCCTCATAGGGGGTCAGGAGCCCGGATAGTTGGGGGATTCCCGGGTGATCACCACGTCGTGCACGTGGCTCTCGCGCAGGCCCGCATTGGAGATGCGCACGAACCGGGCGCGCTGCTGCAGGTCCGGGATTGTGGGCGATCCGGTATAGCCCATGGCGGCGCGCAGGCCGCCCACCAGCTGGTGGATCACGCTGCCGGTCGGACCCTTGAAAGGTACTTGCCCTTCAACGCCTTCCGGGACGAGCTTCATGGTATCCTTCACTTCCTCCTGGAAGTACCGGTCGGCCGAGCCGCGGGCCATGGCGCCTACCGAGCCCATGCCGCGATAGGCCTTATAGGAGCGGCCCTGATAGAGGAACACCTCGCCCGGCGCCTCTTCGGTGCCTGCGAGCAGCGAGCCGACCATGACGCAGTTGGCGCCGCCGGCGATGGCCTTGGCCACGTCGCCCGAGGTCTTGATGCCGCCGTCGGCGATCACCGGCACGTTGGACTTCCCGGCGATCTCGACGACATCCATGATCGCGGTGAGCTGGGGCACGCCGATGCCGGCGACGATGCGGGTGGTGCAGATCGAGCCGGGGCCGATGCCGACCTTGACCGCGTCGGCGCCCGCGTCGATCAGCGCCTCCGCCGCTTCCGCGGTGGCGATATTGCCAGCGATCACATCGACTTGTCCGGATTTCTTGAGAAGCCTGACGGTCTCGATGACGCGGCTGGAGTGCCCGTGCGCGGTATCGACGATGATCACGTCGACCTCGGCATCGACCAGCGCGGCGGCGCGCTCGAGGCCCTCGTTGCCGACGGTCACCGCGGCGCCGACCCGCAGGCGGCCCTTGGCGTCCTTCGACGCGTTGGGATGGAGCTGGGCCTTCTCGATGTCCTTGACGGTGATCAGGCCGGTGCAGCGATAGGCGTCGTCGACCACCAGCAGCTTCTCGATGCGGTGCTGGTGCAGCAGCCGCTTGGCCTCGTCGGTGCCGACGTTGTCCTTCACCGTGATGACGTCCTTGGTCATCAGGTCGGAAACCGGCTGGGCGGTGTTGGTGGCGAAGCGCACGTCGCGGTTGGTGACGATGCCGACCAGCCTGCCGCCCTTCTCGACCACCGGAATGCCGGAGATCTTGTGGCGCATCATCAGCTCGAGCGCATGGGACAGCGGCTGGTGCGGCTCGATGGTGACCGGGTTGACCACCATGCCGCTCTCGAACTTCTTCACCTGGCGCACTTCCTCGGCCTGCTGGGCCGTGGTCATGTTGCGGTGGAGGATGCCCATGCCGCCGGCCTGGGCCATGGCGATGGCGAGCCGGCTTTCGGTGACCGTGTCCATGGCCGCCGACAGCAGCGGAATGCCGAGTTCGATGGAGTTGGTGAGGCGCGTCCGGGTGTCGACCTGGCCGGGCATGACGCTGGATTCTCGGGGCACAAGTAGGACGTCGTCGAAAGTCAGTGCCTCGCGAATGTCCATCGGGCCTCCTGGGCAGCCTGCGCCGAAGTGGCGCGGAATATGACACCTGAGCCCGCCCGGTACAAGGGCCAGGTCATGTGTAATTTCCCGTGCCGCCAACCATCGGCTGCAACCCTCGCCCGCGCCCCCGAACGCATTCCTGCTTGCCATGCCGGGCCCGGGAGTCCATTGGATACTGACGGAAAACGCGCCATATGAGGCGCGAGGCTCAGATCGGGGTTTGAGAGATGCCTGCTTATCGTTCCCGCACCACCACCCATGGCCGCAACATGGCCGGCGCGCGCGGCCTGTGGCGCGCGACCGGCATGAAGGACGGCGATTTCGGCAAGCCGATCATCGCCGTGGTCAACTCGTTCACCCAGTTCGTGCCCGGCCACGTGCACCTCAAGGACCTGGGCCAGATGGTGGCGCGCGAGATCGAGGCGGCCGGCGGCGTCGCCAAGGAATTCAACACCATTGCCGTCGACGACGGCATCGCCATGGGCCATGACGGCATGCTCTATTCGCTGCCGTCGCGCGAGTTGATCGCCGACAGCGTCGAATACATGGTCAACGCCCACTGCGCCGACGCCATGGTCTGCATCTCCAACTGCGACAAGATCACGCCCGGCATGCTGATGGCGGCGCTCCGCCTCAACATCCCCTGCGTCTTCGTCTCGGGCGGCCCGATGGAAGCGGGCAAGGTGGTGCTGGGCGGCAAGGTCCAGGCGATGGATCTGGTGGATGCCATGGTCGCCGCCGCCGACGACAAGGTCAGCGACGAGGACGTCAAGAAGATCGAGCGCTCGGCCTGCCCAACCTGCGGCTCGTGCTCGGGCATGTTCACCGCCAACTCGATGAACTGCCTGACCGAGGCGCTCGGCCTGTCGCTTCCCGGCAACGGCTCGACCTTGGCGACCCACGCCGCGCGCCAGGCGCTGTTCCTCGAGGCCGGCCATCTGGTGGTCGACATCACCCGCCGCTATTACGAACAGGAGGACGACAGCGTGCTGCCGCGCAACGTCGCTTCCAAGGCCGCGTTCGAGAACGCCATGGCGCTCGATATCGCCATGGGCGGCTCGACCAACACGGTGCTGCACATCCTCGCCGCAGCGCACGAGGCCGAGATGGACTTCACCATGGCCGACATCGACCGGCTCTCGCGCAAGGTGCCGGTGCTGTGCAAGGTGGCGCCCGCCAAGTCCGACGTGCACATGGAGGACGTGCACCGGGCCGGCGGCATCATGGCGATCCTGGGCGAGCTGGACCGCGCCGGCCTGATCAACCGCGACGTGCCGACCGTCCACGCCCGCACCATCGGCGAGGCGATCGATCATTGGGACATCGTGCGCACCAGCAGCGCCAAGGTGAAGGAGCTGTTCCTCGCCGCGCCCGGCGGCGTGCCGACCCAGGTGGCGTTCAGCCAGAACCGCAAGTGGGAGGATCTCGACACCGACCGCACCTCGGGCGTGATCCGCAGTGCGCAGACGCCGTTCTCCAGGGATGGCGGCCTTGCGGTGCTGAAGGGCAACCTGGCGCTCGACGGCTGCATCGTGAAGACCGCCGGCGTCGACGAGAGCATCCTGAAGTTTTCGGGCCCGGCCCGGGTGTTCGAGAGCCAGGACGCGGCGGTGAGCGGCATCCTCACCAACAAGATCAAAGCCGGCGACGTGGTCGTGATCCGCTATGAGGGCCCGCGCGGCGGTCCGGGCATGCAGGAGATGCTCTATCCGACCAGCTATCTGAAGTCGAAGGGGCTGGGCAAGGACTGCGCGCTGATCACCGACGGGCGGTTTTCCGGCGGCACGTCGGGCCTCTCCATCGGCCACGTCTCGCCCGAGGCGGCCAATGGCGGCCTGATCGGCCTGGTGCGCGAGGGCGACCGGATCGAGATCGACATTCCGAACCGCACCATCAACCTGGCGGTGCCCGAGGCCGAGCTGGCCGTCCGCCGCGCCGCGCAGGACCAAGCGGGCTGGACGCCGGCCGCGCCGCGCCCACGCAAGGTGACCACGGCCCTGCGCGCCTACGCCGCCTTCGCCACCAGCGCCGACAAGGGCGCGGTGCGGGTGGTGCCGGAATAGGCTGAAGCTTCAGGAAGAGAACCGCTTCGCGGTCCCCCTCACCTGGCCCTTCGGGCCATCCTCTCCCCGTTGGGGCGAGGGGAAGAAGTGCGCGCTGCTTAACCCTTCTCCCCGCCGGGGAGAAGATGGCGCGTAGCGCCAGATGAGGGGTGAGCCGCGACAGCGGCTTCGGGGTTACTCGTTGTCCCGAGTACCCTTGAACCCCGTCGCCACCACATAAGCCTCCGCCGAATCCTGCCGGCTCGCCTTGGGCTTGGCGTGGCGCACGGTCCTGAAGTGCCGCTGCATCATGGCCAGCAGCTCGTTCTCGGTGCCGCCCTTCAGCACCTTGGCGACGAAGCTGCCGCCGGGCGCCAGCACCTCGACCGCGAACTCGACCGCGGCCTCGCACAGCGCCATGATCTTCAGGTGATCGGTGGCGCGGTGGCCCGAGGCGGACGCGGCCATGTCGCTCATCACCAGGTCGACCGGGCCGCCGGCCATGGCCTTCAGGACTTCGGGCGCCTCGGGCGTCAGGAAGTCCATGATGGTCTGCTCGACGCCGGGGATTTCGTCGAAGGGGTTCTGGTCGATGGCGATGACCCTTCCCGACGGCCCGGCCTTCCTGACCGCCACCTGGCTCCAGCCGCCGGGCGCCGCGCCCAGGTCGATGATCCGCTGGCCGCGCTTCAACAATTGGTATTTCTCGTCGAGCTCGATCAGCTTGTAGGCGGCGCGCGAGCGGTACCCGTCGCGCTTGGCGGCGGCCACATAGGGATCGTTGAGCTGGCGCTGGAGCCACAGGGTCGACGACAAGGTGCGGCTGCGCGCGGTCTTGACCCGGACGCTCAGTTCGCGCTCGCCGGATCCCCTGGCCGTGCCGTCTTTCGCCGCGCCTTTCCGCTGCGAAACCGGACGACCGCCCCTAGGCGGACGCGGCGCCATGGCCGTTCCGGCGATGCTCGCTGTCGGCGTCGAGCATCAGGTCGAGCAGCAGGCCCTCGCGCAGGCCGCGGTCGGCGACCCTGAGCCGGTCGCACGGCCACATGTTGGCGATCGCCTCGTAGATGGCGCATCCGGCGATGACCAGGTCGGCGCGGTCCTTGCCGACGCAGGGCTCGGCCATGCGCTGCTCGTAGCTCATGCCGGTGAGGCGCCGCGAGATGTCGTGGATGTGATCGCGGCCGATCCACATGCCGTCGACCCGGCTGCGGTCGTAGCGCCGCAGGCCCAGATGGATGCCGGCGATGGTGGTGACCGTGCCCGAGGTGCCGATCATCTGCACCTGATGGGACTTCACCTTGTCGCGCAGCCGATGCTTGTCCTCGAACGGGCGCAGCAGGTTCTCGACGTGGGTCACCATGGCGCGGTAAAGCTCCGCGGTCACCTCGCGGCCGCCGAAGGCTTCGGCCAGGGTCACCACGCCGCAGGGCAGCGAGGTCCAGGCCCGCATGTCGCACGCCTTGTCGGGCGCCGCCGCGACCCAGATCAGCTCGGTGCTGCCGCCGCCGATGTCGAACACGAAGGCGTATTCGGAGCCGTCGTCGAACAGCGAGATGCAACCGGAAACCGCCAGCCGCGCCTCTTCCTCGGGGGTGATGACGTGCAGTTTCAGGCCGGTCTCGCTGCGGACCTTGTCGAGGAACTCCTGGTGGTTGCTGGCGGCGCGGCAGGCGGCGGTCGCCACGTGGCGCTGGCGGGTGACGCCGCGGCGTTCGATCTTGTCGGCGCAGACCCTGAGCGCGTCGATGGTCCGGCTCATGGCCTCGGCGGACAACGCGCCCCGGTTGGCCACGCCCTCGCCGAGCCGCACGATGCGCGAGAACGAATCGATGACACGGAAGCCGGCGCCGGTCGGCTTGGCGATCAGCAGGCGGCAATTGTTGGTGCCCAGATCCACCGCGGCGTAGGTATGTCCCCAGCGGCCGGCGCCGTGCCCGTTTCCGGACCGCGCTTCGATATGGTTGGCCGCGTGACTCACCTGGCTTTCGCGCTCCCTGCAAGCATCTGGAAATTCACACCAATGTAACGCGGTTTGCGGGTGGCGCAAGGTCGCGCCGGTCGGCGTCTCCCCGAAGCGGGTTTGTCCGAGGCGGCCGGGGCGCTTTCGACAGCTGTATCGGCAGCGCCGGGGCTAGAAGCGCTCCATCCTCCACCACACCGACAGTTCCGTCACTGCCTGGGCGGCGATGAAGCTCATCACGAAGGCGAGCGGATAGTAGGCGAGGAAGGCATAGATGCCGCAGGCCAGGGTCAGCACGATCATGCGCAGCTCGATCTGCCGGCCGAGGATCCGCCAGGCCGCCGCCTGGACCGCGATGAACCCGAACAGCATCTCGTGCCGCACCCAGGCCAGCGCATGCCAGGCCACGTCCTGGGACGGTTGGACCAGGGCCAGCAGGCCGACGCAGAGCACGCCCTCGATGACTCTCACGGTGAGAAATGCGGCGATCAGCGGTCGTCACTCCTCCGATATCGGAACGCGGCGCAGGGCGTTGACAGGATGCGCCCGTCTCCCTATGTTCCGCCCGCCTTCGTTGGGGGATCGTCTAACGGTAGGACAGCGGACTCTGACTCCGCCAGTCTAGGTTCGAATCCTAGTCCCCCAGCCAGCACCACCCCGCATCGGATTGGACCAGTTTCCCTAGGCTGCCGCAAGCCAGGCGAAGCGGGCCGCGAACAGTCCCGCCAGCAGGATCATCAGCCAGTCTTCCCTGCCCAGCCGCGCCGCGGCGCCCTTCAGGACCACATGGGCGATGACGCCGAAGGCGATGCCGTTGGAGATGGAAAAGGTGAGCGGAATGCCGACGAGTATGAGGAAAGCCGGGATCGACGCCGCCGGGTCGTGCCAGTCCACCCTGGCGAGAGGCGCCATCATCATGGCGCCGACCAGGACCAGCGCCGGCGCGGTCGCCGCCGCCGGAATCGCCTGGGCGTAGGGCGCGGCGAACAGGGCCGCCAGGAACAGCAGCCCGACGACCACGGCGGTCAGCCCGGTCCGTCCGCCCGCCGAGACACCGGAGGCGCTCTCGATGTAGTTCACCACGGGGCTGGTGCCGGCGATTGCGCCCGCCATGCTGGCGGCCGAATCGGCGAACAGCATGCGCCTGAGCCGGGGAATGCGCCCGTCGGGCGTCATCAGCCCCGCGCGCTGGGTAACCGCAACCAAGGTGCCCAGATTGTCGAACAGGTCGACGAACAGGAAGATGAAGACGATCTCGATCAGCGCGATGCCCGTCCCCTGCCCGCCAAGGCCCAGCGCCGCCGGTATGTCGAGCTTGAACGCGGTCGAGGTCAGCGCGGCGACGCCGTACTCGACCGGCTTCACCGTCACCTCGCCCAGCACCCAGGCGAGCGCCGTGGTGGCGAGGATGCCGGCGAGGATGGCGGCGCGCACCTTCCACACCAGCAGCGCGGCGGTAAGCGCCAGGCCGAAGACGGCGAGGCCGGCCGACGGCGCCCTCAGGTCGCCCAGCGCCACCGCGGTCACGGGGTTGGCGACGACGATGCCGGCGCCGTGCAGGCCGATGAAGGCGATGAACAGCCCGATGCCGGCGGCGATGGCCGCGTAGAGCGACTGGGGGATGGCCGCGATGATCAGCTGGCGGAGGCCGGCGACGGTCAGCAGCAGCATGGCGAGCCCCGACAGGAACACGCAGCCCAGCGCCGTCTCCCACGGCAGCCCCATGCCGTTCACCACCGTGTAGGTGAAATAGGCGTTGAGGCCCATGCCGGGTGCGAGCGCGATGGGCGTATTGGCTGCCAGGCCGATCATGATCGACCCGATCGCCGCGCCGATGCAGGTCGCCGCCGCGGCTCCCGCGAACGGCATGCCCGCGTCGGCCAGGATCGCCGGGTTGACGACGATGATGTAGGCCATGGTGAGAAAGCTGGTGAAGCCGGCCAGCACCTCGGTGCGGACCGAGGTGCCGTTCTCCGAAAGCCGGAAGACCCTGTCGAGCACGCGGATGTCCGTCAGGCGGCGGCGAGGACGGGACGGAAGCGCCGGAAGGCCAGGTATCCGAGCGCCAGGAAGGCGATCAGAACGGCGCCCTGCGCGACCAGGAAGGGCGGCTCGTTGCCGTTGGGCGCCAGCGCATTGAGGGCCGGAAGCTTCAGGAACGACTGCACCACCAGCACGAACACGTTGAGATAGAGCGCAGCAACCGCCGTTACCACATAGGTTCCCCGCCAGAAGCCGGCCAGCTTTCGCCCGTAGAGCGCGACCAGGGCCGCGAGCAGCAGGACCGACGAAACGATGCCGGTGATCAGCGCCGGCGTCAGCACGCTGATGGGGAACATGAATCCGGTAACCGTGGTCGCAACCGTGGTGGCGAGGAACACGCCGGTGAGCATGACCATGCGCCTGCCCTTGATCATGCCGTAGAGCACGACCAGCCCGGCGGCGATGGCGACGAGGCTGATGACCACGTGCAGCGTGGTGAATGCGTCTATGGAAAGCCCCAGAACCATGATACCCCTCCGGCTCGACCGCTCAGATTGTCCTGCTTTTCCCGGCGCTTGCCAAGCGGCCCCATCCCCTTTCGTTACGCACCCATCGCCCGGCGCCGCCGGGACAGGAGACAGGCATGTCTTTGGAAGATACCTATGATCCCGCGCTCGTCGAGGACGCCGCCGACAGGCTGGTGATCATCTCCGGCTGCTCGGGCGGCGGCAAATCCACGCTGCTCGGCGAACTGGCGAGGCGCGGCCACGCTGTCTGCGAGGAGGCCGGCCGTCAGGTGGTGAAGAAACAGCTCTATATCGGCGGCGATGCCCTGCCCTGGGGAAACGCGGCCAAGTTCGTCGAGCTGACTGTTTCCCGCACCATCAACAACATGATCAACGCCGCGCGGTCGGGGCGCCTCACCTTCTTCGACCGGGGCATCATCGACCAGGTGGCAGGAGGCACGCACGCCGGTCTGGCCGTTCCCGAGCATGTCCGTACCGCGGCGCGACGGCTCCGCTGCAACTGGCTGGTGTTCCTGGCCCCGCCGTGGCGGGAAATCTTTGCCACCGATGCCGAACGGCGGCACGGATTCGAGGAAGCAGCGTCGAGCTTCGAGCCACTTCGCGCAGCCTATCAGGCGATGGAATACGCCATCGTCGAGTTGCCAAGGATTTCGCCCGGGCGTCGGGCGGACTTCGTGCTGAATGTTCTCCTCGGTACCGGCAATTGAAGTCCAATCCTATCTGGTATACACAGCTATGAATATTCATCTAGATCAAATGGTGTAGACATGGCGTTCCACGTCAAGGACCCTCGTACCGACCAGGCAGTGCGCCGCCTTGCCCGGCTGAAGGGCACCTCCATTACCGACACCATTCGCGAGGCGGTTGAACAAGCCTATGAAAGAGAGCGCGCTCGGGTTCCGCTCGTCGAACGGCTCAAGCCTCTTCAGGCACAAGCGGCGGCGTTGTCCGGAGGAGCCGGCGAGCCGGCGGACAAGGCATTTTACGATGACCTTTCCGGTGACGCCTGATGTTCGTCGACGCATCGGCGATGGTCGCCATTCTTGCCGGGGAAACCGATGCCAATTCACTCGCCGCCCGGCTTGGACAGGCAGGTCAAGCCATTACGTCTCCCATTGCGGTTTATGAAGCGGCATTGGGGTTGGCCCGGACAAGAAGGCTTCCCATCGAGACCGCGCGACAGCTCATCGAAGCGTTGATCGATGAAGCAGCGATCGGAATGATGCCCATCACCGAGGACGTCGGCAGGCTCGCGACAACTGCCTTCGAGCGGTATGGCAAAGGGCGTCACCGGGCGGCGCTCAATCTCGGGGACTGCTTTGCCTATGCCTGCGCCCGTCATCTGGACATGCCAATGCTGTTCAAAGGCGACGACTTCACACATACCGACGTTACGGTTGCGTAGCCAACCCGCTTGCTCGGCCGCTGGCCTCTGTGGAATGCTGCGGCGTCGGTTTCCCGCCTGAGGGGTGGAGGAGCGCGGTGTCCAGGGTCGTTTCGCGTTTGCTGATCGCGGTCGTGGCGCTGCTGCTCGCGGCGCCGGCCTTCGCCAAGGTCGATCCGGGGCTGGTCGGATCATGGTTCGTGATGACATCGACGCCCCAGGGCGCCCTGTTCCTCACTCTCGACATCCAGGCCAACGGCAATTATTCGATCCGTGGCGAAGGTTCCGGCGCGCCGCCCGCGCGCGGCGGCAGGATCGAGGCATCGGGCGGCCGGTTCGCCATGACCGGCACGGGCGCCGACAGCGGCACCTACTCGCAGCCCTATCCGGCCATGCTGCAGCTTACCGGCCGCAGCGGCAGCGTGTGGTGGAACAGGAAGGACCCGGACGCTTCCGGCCCGCAGATGGGTCCGTCCGCGCCCGACGTTCCGCCGGTTGCCGTCCAGCAGGTTGCCGGTCAGAGCGTGCCGGCGAAACTGCCGGATTATCTGGCCGGCATCGCCAAGTGGGTAACCGCCTGGCAGAAGGACGCGCGCCTCGTCGCGCTCGAGGTGCGGATGATGGATGGCGGCGTTCCCTCCACCCGTCTCCATTTCTGGTCGCCGCAGGCCCGTCAGGCGCTGTCGGTGATGCCCGATGCGGCCGCGGGCTATCAGATCAACCCGGTCGAGGGCTGGAGCTACAGCACGACGCCGCTGCCGCCCAAATTCATCGACCTGGCGCAGGCCGCTGCGGTGGCGCGCCGGCACGGCATGTCGGCAATGAACGCGGCCGACCTGCGGATCTTCGCGCCTGACGGCCGGCCGCCGGTGCTGGCATGGCAGATCAGGGATTCGTCGGGGCCATGGTATGTGGACGGCCTGTCCGGCGCGATGCTGGTGGGCGACGTCAGCGGCGACCGGGCCTATCTGGAGGCCGAATGGCAGCGCGCCGCCGCGGGCATGCGCTCGTTCCTCGACAGCCTCAATCCGCAGAAGCGGCAGGCCCAGGGCCGCGGCGGCGGCGGACGGCAATGCGGCTTCTCCTACCCGGACGCGAGCACGGACTACCAGTGCACCGGACAGGGCGGGAACTGGTCGTGCACGCCCTATTATGGGGGGACATGCAGCTGCTCGGTCTACACGGCATGCTGAGGCAGGGAAAGATTCTGGCCCTGATCCTGCTGGCGCTGGCCGGCGCCGCCATCGCCGAGCCTTATCGCGACGAGTTCAATACCGGCGGTGGCGGGTGGCAACCGGGTGAGCCGCTCTACGAGGGCGCCGGCACCGAACGGGACCATTTCGGCACGCAAGGCCGCAGCACCGGGCAGGAGAAGTGCACGGCCAACGTGATCGCTGTGGACCGGATCGGCGGCAAGAGCTGGTATCCGGGTTGCTACGCGATCCGGGGCGACAATCGCCACGCCTGCTGCGGCTGCATCTCCTCGCCCGACGATCCCTACTCGGTCCAGGAGTTCAATGCCGAAGGTCTGCCGGTCTGCGGTGACATGGAGCAGCCGGAGGGCGCCAAGGACATCTACCGTGAGTCGAACGACCCGCGCTATCCGGGCCGGGCCGGCCATGTGGGCATCGAGCGGCTGGCCGAGGCCATCGACGACTGCATGGACAAGAGCATCCAGCGCGGCTGGGGACTATGGGACCCGCCCAGCCTCGTCGAATATTCCGAGGGCGTCGCGTACTACGAGCCTGGCAGCGTCTATTACAACCCGGCCCGGCTGGGCAGCATGACGCTGCAGAAGCAGGTCTATGCGCTGGCGCGGGCCTATGCGGGTCACGCGATCCATTTGCGCGACCGCTATCTGAAGCATGGCGAGCCCGGCATGTACGAAGCTTCCAGGCCCCAGGACACGGATACGGACCTCGTCACGGGTTTCATCACCCGCTGCCTGATGCAGAAGAAGCTGCTCGATATGCCGCTCAACAAGGCTCCGGACGACCCCCGCCTTACCTATGGCGCCGAGGTCCGCCAACACCCGCGGCGGCTCGAGGCGTTCGACGCCGGTTTCACGCGGTGGCCGCTGTCGCCGCTGTACCGGCCCAAGCTCGACCCGGCCCATCGATAGAGCGGTAGCCGCGAAGGTTGGGCTGGCCTGGTACCTCTCAAAATTGGCTGTTAGGCCGTGAACCGCTTCGCGGTCCCCCTCCACCTGACCGCTGCGCGGTCATCCTCTCCCCGTTGGGGCGAGGGGAATTGGCCCGAGCGCCGGCGCGGCTGAGCCGATCGGATCAAGCAGCCCTGCTCGCGTCCAGTTCGGGTCTCTCGACGGGCTGGCCGGCGCCGATCCAGGCCTCGAGCCCGCCCAGCAGCGGCCTGATGCGCTTGAAGCCGGCGCGCTTGAGATGCCGCGCGGCGAGCGCCGCCGATGCTTCGTTGGGGCACGAACAGTAGACGATGATCTCCCGGTCGCGCGGAAACGCCAGGATCAGCGGCTCGTTCTCGGCGGGATAGGCGCCGATGGCGCCGGGGATGATGCCGTCGAGCGCCCTCGCCTCCCGGCTCCGCACGTCGAGGATCACCGGCTTGTCGTCGGTGCCGACCATGCGGACCAGTTCGTCGACGGTCACCCGGTCCATGCGCAACTGGCGGATGAACAGCTGCCGCTGCCACCAGCGAATCAGGAGATAGAGCGCCAGCAGGCCGACGATAAGCACCAGGCCGTAGCGGCCGAGGGATTCGAGCGTCTCCAGCGCGTCCACGATGGCGCCCGCGAAGATCACGCCCAGCAGGGCGACGCCGCCGACATAGAGCGCCGCGCCGAGGGTGTCGAGTACCAGGAAGGTGCCGAATTTCACCCGGGTGATGCCGGCGAGCGCCACGCAGACATTGGCGAGGCCGGGCACGAATTTGGCGAAGACCAGGGTCATCGGCCCTGCCCTGACGAACATGCTCTCGGTCTGGCGCACGCAGGTATCCGGCGACAGCGACACCCGGCACAGCAAGGTCAGGACGCGCCGGCCGTAGCGGCGGCCGCTGCGATACCAAGCGATGTCGGAAATCAGGGCGCCGGCGGTACCGGCGGCGACGATGCCGGGAATGCCGTATTCGGATACGCCGGCCATTGATGCCGCGATCATCACCACGGGCATGGACGGAATCGGCACGCCGGCTTCCTCCAGCAGCAGGTTGATGAAGATCACCAGCAGGCCGTATTGCTGTATCAGCGCGACGATGGTTTCCATGCGCCACCTCTTGCTACACAGCCTAGCAAATGGTCAGGCGGCGGTGTAGCCGCCGTCCATCACCAGTTCGGAGCCATGCATGTTGCTGGCCTCGTCGCTGGCGAGGAAGCGGATGCCGGCGGCGATCTCCTCGGGCCTGCCCATGCGGCCGATGGGATGCGCCTTCACCGAGGCGTCGTAGGCGGCCTGCGCCGACGGCGCCATGCCCAGCTCGTGATAGCGCTGGAAGATCGAGTCCAGCATGCCCGTGTCGATCCCGCCCGGATGGACCGAGTTCACCCTGATGGGATAGCCCAGCGCGCTGAACTCCATGGCGAGGGCCTTGGTCATCAGCCGCACCGCGCCCTTGCTGGTGCAGTAGGCGACGTTGAACGGCGCGCCGATCAGGCCGGCGTTCGACGACAGGCTGACGACCGAGGCGCCGCCCCGTCGCCGCGGACCGGCCTCGCGCAGCAGCGGCAGCATGGCGCGCACGCCCAGATAGACGCCGTCGACATTGACCGCCATGACCCTGCGCCAGGAATCGAGGGTGCTGCCCTCGATCGGCTCGACCACCGAGATGCCCGCGTTGTTGACCAGGATGTCGAGCGCGCCGTGGCGGCGCTTCACCTCGGCGGCCAGCGCCGCCCAGTCGGCCTCGCTGGTCACGTCGAGGTCGATCCAGTCGCAGCCGGCGGGCCGGCGCGCGGCCGGCGTTCCGGCCAGATCGGTGGCGATGACGGCCGCGCCCGCCTCGCGCAGGACGGCGCAGGTCGCGCCGCCGATGCCGCCGCCCGCGCCGGTGACGAGCGCCACGCTACCTTCGAGTGAACTGCCCATGGCGTTGCCCTCCTCCGTTGTTGCCGGAGCGTAGCAAAAGCCGGTGGGCGGGCCTAGGCGGTCGCGGGCCGGTGACGCATCAGCTCGTCGCGGACCCTGTCGACCAGCATCTGGCGGGTGCGCTCGGCGATGTCGTTGAGGCTGGGGGTGTGGGCGAACATGGATGCCGCCTTCTCGCGCAGATCGGCGATGCTGGGCATGGTCGGCACATGGATCGCGTGGATCAGACCGTCGAGGTCGTGGCGCAGGTGCCCGATGGTGCCGCCGAAGCGGGCGCGCAGGTCGGCGGCGATGCGCTCGACCGGGAAGCTGGCCGCCAGATGGCCGGCGGCGCGCTCGATGACGGCGGGCGCCAGGACCTGGTCATAGGCGATGGCGCGTTCCGAGGGGACGCGCAGGTCCCAGACCAGCCCGACCGCGGCCATGGCGCGCAGCACGTAGTAGCTGACATCGATCTCGTACCAGCGGAAACCCTGCCGGACCGAGCCCTGGTAGTGATGGTGGTTGTTGTGCCAGCCCTCGCCGAAGGTCAGCAGCGCCAGCCACCAGTTGTTGCGCGACTGATCGCCGGTGACGTAGCGGCGGCTGCCATGAACATGGGCGAGCGAGTTGATCGCGAAGGTGGCGTGCCAGCACAGCACCGTCGACCACAGGAAGCCGACGACGAGGCCGGACCATCCCGCCAGCAGCCAGACGACGAAGCCGGAAATCAACGCCGGCAAATAGGGATTGCGGTCCAGCCAGACAAGCTCGGGGAACTTGGCGAGATCGGGCACCAGGTCGAGGTCGGTCTTGTCGAAGCGCTCGCTGAAGATCCAGCCCATGTGGGAATAGAGGAAGCTGCGGCGCACCGGCGAATGCACGTCGCCGGCGCCGTCCGAATGGCGGTGATGGTGGCGGTGGGTGCCGGCCCACCACAGGATGCCCCGCTGGGCCGAGCTCTGCGCGAGGAAGGCGAGGACGAAGGCGAAGACGCGGCTCGTCCGGTAGGTCTTGTGCGAGAAATAGCGGTGGTAGCCGGCGGTCACGCCGAACATGCGCGCCGCATAGAGTCCGGCGCAGAGCAGGAGATCGGCGGCCGAGACTCCGGTCCAGATGGCGGCGAAGCACGCGATATGCGCGAGGGCGAACGGGGTCGTCGTGGCGAGGAGGTAGCGTTCTTTGCTGGGATCGCGGTGCATCCGGCGGCGTGTCTTTCAGCGGAGAGCGTTGGCTGGTCCGTGAGAACGCGCCCTCTCGCTGGCAGGCCTCGTGGAGGATCGTCGATCCGGCCCTCTATATAGGCGCTGAAGCGGTCCGCTCAAAATGTTATCGCGACAACGGCGCGTTTCTGCCGGTCCGCAGCCAGTGGATCGTCAGCCCCGCGACCAGCAGGGCCACACCGGCAAGGTCGCTGTAGAGGCCGGGCGCCAGGGTCAGCGCGCCGCCTGCGGCGCACAGCACGCGCTCGAGGACGGTCGCGTGCGCGCGGGCATGGCCGGTGAGGCCGATGCACAGCCCGGCCAGCGCGACGCATGATATCGCGGCCATGCCGGCGATCTCCAGCCAGTCGCCGGCCGACGCGGGCGCCTTGCCGTCGGGCATCAGCGCCAGCAGCTGCAGTCCTTCCGGGGTGAGGCAGAACATCACCGGGATGACGAAGGCGGGCAGCGTGTATTTCCAGGTCTGCATCATGGTCCTGAACGGCTGCCCGCCGGTGATGGCGGCGGCGGCGAAGGGCGCGAGCGCGGTCGGCGGCGAAACCTCGCCCAGCACCGCGTAGTAGAACATGAACATGTGCGCGGCCGGCTCGGGAATGCCGACCTGGGTCAGCGCCGGCACCAGCATGACGGCGGCGATGATGTAGCTCGCGGTCACCGGCAGCGCGGCGCCGATGACCCACATGGCGAGCGCCGCCAGCAGGATCACCACCAGCCGTTCGCCGCCGCCGGCGCCGACGATGATCGAGGATATGGTGAGGCCGAGGCCCGTCAGGTTGACGACCGACACGATCAGTCCGGCGCAGGCGCAGGTGGCGATGACGCCGAGGGTCGAGACCGAGCCGTCGCGCAGCGCCAGGATCATGCCGTGGGAGCCGGAGGGCGCCGGCGCGTTGCGCCGCAGCGCCCTCGCCGCCTGCAGCGCCGAGACCAGGATCGCCGCCATCATCATCCAGTAGAGCGACACCGAGACGCGGCCGTCGAAGAGATCGCCGAGGCCATGATCGCGCGACAGGCCGCCGGCGCCGTAGGCATAGGCCAACAGCCCCACGGCGATGCCGGCGAGCAGCGCGGCGGGCGTCACCATCCGGTCCTCGTGCCGGATCATGGACAGCAGCAGGGCGAGGACGATCGACCAGAACACTGCCATGAACGCCGAGAAGCCCAGCGCGAGAAGGACGGCGATCGTCGCCAGCGACAGGAAGTGGTAGCCGTGGGCTACCGTCAGCTGGCCGAGCGAGGCCTGGGAGGTGCGGACGGGCGCGACGCCGAGCCGGCGCGCGTCGCCTTCCGTGGTCAGCCAGATCGAGAAGTAATAGAGCAGCGCCGGGATCGCCGCGAAGATGATGACCTGAAGGTACGGAACCTGCAGGTATTCGGCGATGATGAAGGCGACCGCGCCCAGCGTCGGCGGCGCGATCAGCGCGCCGATGCCCGACGCCGACAGCATGCCGCCGGCCACGTTCGGCGGATAGCCGCTGCTCCTGAGCATGGGCCAGGCCAGCGAGGCGAGCGTGACGGTGGTCGCGACGCCCGAGCCGGACACGGTGCCGAGCAGGAAGCCGGAGGCGACGACGGCCCGGCCCGGCGCCGCCGGGGACGGCTTTCTGCCGAACAGGGCGAAGGCCCAGTCGATAAAGAACCGGCCGGCGCCGCCGCGGGCCAGCACGGCGCCGAACAGGGCGAATACAATGATGAAGGTCGCCGCCACGTCCATGGGGGTCGAGAACACGCCCTCGAAGGTCAGGTAGTTCTGGGCGATCATCCGCACGGCCGAGAAGCCGCGGTGATCGAACGGGATCGGCATCAGCGGGCCGAGATAGCAGTAGGCGAGGAAGCCGATGGTGATCGCCGGCAATATCCATCCGATCGCCCGCCGCGTCGCCTCGAGGATAAGCACGACCAGCACCAGGCCGAGAGCGATTTCCTCGGGCGTGGGCCGGGTCGCGCGGTTCTTGTAGGCGTCGATCTCGGTCGCCAGGTAGACCGCGCTCCAGACCGCCAGGCCCGCAAGCAGCCAGTCGACGATCCGCCACCGCGCCAGCGCATGATGCGACAGGGCGGCCGGATAAAGCAGGAAGCACAGCCCGAGCAGCGCCACGATGCCGCAGGCGAGCGGATCGCCTCGCAGGAACCGGGTTTCCGCCAGCACGAGGGCGATCATGCCGAGCGCCAGGCCGGCACTGATCCATTCCTCGCGGCTCGCGCGCCTCAAGACTCCCGGCGGCGCGAGCGGACGGCGGACGAAGATCAGGGTCAGCGCGGCGGCGAGGAAGCTCGCCCGGTAGAAGGTGGTGTTGATGGCGAACTGGGTCCAGTAGAGCGCATAGCAGGCGAGCGCGAAGGCGCCCGCGTCCGCCAGCCATTTCAGCCGCCCCTGGACGTATTCCGGCTCGCCGTCGTCGGACAGCGCCGCGGCGGCGGCGATGCGGTCCTGTTCCTTCTCCAGCGCCTCGTCGGTCACGCCAGCACGCCCCTTGCCCGGTAGAACGCCTCGGCCGCCGGGTGGAACGGCACGGCGGTGCGACGGGCGGCGCCCGCGAGGGTCAGCTTGCGCGCCTCGGGATGGATGCGGTGCACCTCGTCCAGATTGTCGAAGAAGGTGGCCAGCACGCGCGTGACGAACTCGTCGTCGACCGCGCTCGGCGCCAGCAGCAGGTTGGCAACGCCCAGGCCCGGCACGGGAGCCGTCTGGTCCTTGTAGCTGCCGGCCGGCAGCTCGAACGCCGAGTAGATGCCCGGCCAGCGGCGCTCCAGCTCCGGAAGTTCGTCGGCGGTCGGCACGAAGCGGAGCCGCGGCTGGCCCGAGATCGCCAGGTCGTTGATGGCGGAGGTGGGCACGCCGCCGACCCAGAACAGGCCTGCCACCTTGCCGTCCTTGAGGGCGGCGACGGATTCGGCGACGCTCAGATTGTCGCGGGTGACGTCGCGCAGGGGATCGAGCCCGGCGGCGGCGAGCACGCGGTCGGCGAACGCCTCGGTCGAGGAGCCGGCCGAGCCGATGGAGACGCGCATGCCCTTCAGGTCGGCGACCCGTCTGATGGGCTTCGACGCGTCGACCACCAGATGCAGGAAGCTGTCGTAGAGCACGGCCGCGCTGGCGATCTTCTGCGGCCCTACGGCGTCATAGGGCGCCCTGCCCTTGATTGCCTCGAAGGCGGAATCTACCGTGGAGAATCCCAGTTCGGCCTGGCCGGCGTCGAGCAGCATGATGTTGTCGACCGAGCCGCCGGTGACCTGTGCGGTCGCCTGGATGTTCCTGCCGCGTTCGCTGAGCACCTTGGCCAGTCCGCCGCCATAGGGGTAGAACACGCCGCCCGTGCCGCCGGTGACGATCGCCATGCGCAGCCGCCGCTCCCGCTCGGCCATGGGCGTACAGGCCGCGGCCGCCAGCGCGAGGCCGGCAAGCAGCACCTGCCGCCTCGAAAACGGCGGAAGCGGTGCAGGCATGAGTGAAGACAAGGGAAGGTCCGTTCCAGTTGGCGTGGGCCCATGAAACCACACGCAACCCGCCGAGTCAGGTCAACAATAGCGTGGCATTGGATGACGGCCCGCCCTATATGTGCGCCCAGCCACACGGATTCACGAGCGTATGACCAGTTCCAGCCCGTCGCCCCACGCCTCGCGGCGGACCTTCGCGATCATTTCCCACCCGGACGCGGGCAAGACCACGCTGACCGAGAAGCTGCTGCTGTTCGGCGGCGCGATCCGCCTTGCCGGCAACGTCCGCGCGCGCGGCGAGCGGCGGCGGACCCAGTCGGACTGGATGGAGATCGAACGCTCGCGCGGCATCTCGATCAGCTCGTCGGTGATGACCTTCGAGCGCGACGGCATCACCTTCAACCTGCTCGACACGCCGGGCCACCAGGACTTCAGCGAGGACACCTACCGGACGCTGACCGCGGTGGATTCGGCGATCATGGTGATCGACGCCGCCAAGGGCATCGAGGCCCAGACCCGCAAGCTGTTCGAGGTGTGCCGCCTCAGGGACATCCCGATCATCACCTTCATCAACAAGGTGGATCGGGAAGCGCGCGATCCGTTCGAACTCCTTGACGAGATCGAGAGCACGCTGGCGCTCAATGTCTGCCCGATGACCCTGCCGATCGGCTCGGGCACCGCGTTCCATGGGCTCTACGACCTGCGCAAGGGGCAGCACCTGACCTCGAGCACCGGGCGCGACGGCAGGTACGACCTGGCGGTCGACGCGCCCTCGCCGGGCGGTCCCGAGCTGGAAACCCGGGTCCCGCCGGACGTGCTGGAGCCGTTCCGCGAGATGGCCGAGCTGGCGCTGGCGGCCTATCCGGAATTCGATGCCGAGGCCTATCGCGAGGGCCACCTCACGCCGGTCTTTTTCGGCAGCGCGCTGAAGGATTTCGGCGTCGACCGGCTGATCGACGCCCTGGAGGCGTTCGCGCCGCCGCCGCAGGCCCAGCCCGCCGAGCCCGTGCCGGTCGAGCCGTCGGAGAACCGGGTCACCGGCTTCGTGTTCAAGGTCCAGGCCAACATGGACCCCAATCACCGCGACCGTATCGCCTTCGTCAGGCTGGTGTCGGGCAATTTCAGGCGCGGCATGAAGCTGAAGCAGGTGCGCAGCGGCAAGCCGCTCGCCATCGCCAACCCGATCTTCTTCTTCGCCCAGGAACGGGAGCTTGCCGAGGAGGCCTTTCCCGGCGACATCATCGGCGTGCCCAATCACGGCACCCTGCGCGTGGGCGACGCGCTGGTCGAGGGCGAGGATGTCAGGTTCACCGGCATTCCCAGCTTCGCGCCCGAAATCCTGCGGCGTGTCAGGCTCGAAGACCCGAGCCGTTCCAAGCAGTTGCGCAGCGCCCTTGAGGATTTGTCCGAAGAAGGCGTGGTGCAGGCGTTCCGGCCCATGCTGGGCTCGAGCTGGATCGTCGGCGTGGTCGGCCAGCTGCAGCTCGACGTCATGGCCTCGCGGGTCGCCGCCGAATACAAGGTGGGCATCGATTTCGAGCCGGCGCCGTTCGAGACCGCCCGCTGGGTCGACAGCGACGATCCCGCCCAGCTGAAGAAGTTCCTCGACGAGCGCCGCTCGGTGCTGGCCGAGGACCGCGACGGCGCGCCCGTCCTGCTCGCGCGCAACATGTGGGAGCTGAACCGCACCATGGAGGAGTGGCCCAAGGTGCAGTTCTACAAGACGCGGGAGCGGGCCTGAGCTTCCTTGTTCCTTTCGAGGATTCGCGAGCGTAGCGACGCGATCCAGCTTCTCCGCCACACGACTGCCCAGCGGCGGGGCTGGATTGCTTCGCTCCGCTCGCAAATTCACCGAAGGTAGGGGTTATAGAACCCTGCACAGCACCAAATAGTAGAACGCCGTCGCGGTCATGAAGCTGATGGCGAGGATGGTCGACTGGATGCCGACGATGCGGCCGAAGCTGGCCATGGGATGGCGGGTGTAGCCATAGGCGTGCAGGTAGCGGGCGAGCACCAGCAGGCCGCCGCCGAAATGGACCATGATCGCCGGTGCGCCCGACAGTTCGACCATGACCAGCAGCGCGAGGCCCGTGGGCACGTATTCGGTGAAGTTGGCGTGCACGCGGGTGACGCGGCCGGACTTCTCGTCCTCGCCCTGCGAGCCCGGCGCGGTCATCACCCGCACCCGGTGATGCAGCACGTTGTAGGTCAGGATCACCAGCAGCAGGCCCAGCGCCATGCCGTAATAGAGGCTGACCGGGAGCGCCCTTCCCGCCACCGGCGTCGGCAGGCCGCCGGTCAGCGCGCCGGCGACGATCAGCGCGATGCCCAGGACCAGGCAGGCATAGGCCGACAGCATGAAGTTCTTCAGGATCTTCGCGCCGGGCGCGTATTCCCATGCGCCCTTCGAATAGGCGTAGACGATCCCAAGCCCCACCATGATCAGCGCGAGCCCCAGGATCAGCGCGAACGCGCCCCACGGAATGACGGTCATTGCTCCCTCCCCTTTGCCCGGATCAAACCAGCATCCGGCCCCGGGGGCAATGGGCTGGCTGCCCTCAGGGCAGCGTGTGCATGCCGCCTTCGAGCATGAAGGTGGCGCCGGTCATGTAGTCGGAGCCGGGGCTGGCGAGGAACACGGCCAGCGGTCCGCCGTCGGCCTCGGGGTCGCCCAGCCGGCGCATGGGGATGCGCTGCTTCAGCGCCTCGACGAACTCGGGACGGGCGCTCTTCCAGGCGTCGAACGCGCGGGTCTCGAGCGCCGGATTGATGGTGTTGACGTTGATGCCGTACTGGCCCCACTCGTTGGCGGCGGTGCGGGTGAGCGCGCGGATCGCCTCCTTGGTCGAGTTGTAGCAGGTATTGCCGGGGAACCCCATCTGGCCGGAGGACGAGGCGAAGTTGATGATCTTGCCGTAGTGCTGGGCCTTCATGTGCGGGAACACCGCCTTCATGAACCACAGCGAGGCGGTGGCGCCGGTGCGGAAGGTGTATTCCCACTCGTCCTCGTTGGTGTCCTCCATGGCGACGTAGACCGTCGACGGCTGGGGACTTTCCTCGGTGCCGAAGCCCTGGGCGTTGTTGACCAGGATGTGCACGGTGCCGAACGCCTTCACCGTCTTGTCGACCGCGGCGAAAACCTGGTCGCGCTTGCCCACGTCGCAGGCGACGCCGATCGCCTCGCCGCCGGCGTCGCGGATTTCCTTGGCGACGGCCTCGACCGTCGACGGCGTGCGCGAGACCACCGCGACCTTGGCGCCTTCCCTGCCATAGGCGAGCGCGATGGCGCGTCCGATGCCGCGGCCCGCGCCGGTGACGATGGCGACCTTGTCCTGCAACTGCTTCATGGTTCGGTTCTCCACGTTCTGCGCGGCCCCCACAGCCGGGCGTATCCCTAGACGTGGCAAAACCCTATGCGAGCGCCGGAAGGCGCACAACAGGGAGTTTGAACGCCTGTCGGACAAAGCGCGTCCAGACGGGGATTGACCGCCACCACGGCCAACCGTATGGTCCGCGCGGTTTTGGGAGCCTGTAGCTCAGCCGGTAGAGCATCTGACTTTTAATCAGAGGGTCCCGGGTTCGAATCCCGGCGGGCTCACCATCCAACCTAACTACGCCGCACCGATCCTACTGCCTGACGCAGGTCAGCTCGTCGGTGCCGTTGCCGCTGGTGCGGGTCATGCGGTTCTCCTTCGGGAAGAACTCGAATTCCAGGCCCGACTTCCAGAACACGTAATCATCGCTCATGACGATGTCGGTGACGATGTCGCGGCCGGCGCCCCGGTCGAAGATCAGCTTGCCGCCGACGAAGTGAAGCTTCGCCTGCCCCTTCATCGCCGGATCCTTGAACGTACACAGCCACTTTCCCTCCGGCGCGGCATGGGCGGCGGCGGGAAACAGCAGGAGTGTCAGGACGATCATCGCAACGCGCATCAAATCCCTCCCAGGTTCGATGCGCCAGTGTAACAACGACGGCACGCCGTCGGTCAACGGCGATGCGAGGTCTAGGGGCGATGCGAGGTCTACGGGCCGGACGCCGATACTTCCCCGCCGCCGCGCTCGTCGTGGTTCGCGGCGCGCGAATAGGTGATCGACGCCTTGGGATGTTCTGATTTCACGAATTTGGCGGCTTCCAGCGCATCCTCGGCTTCGAGGGTGACGTGGTCCGACGTCTCGTCGACGCGGTAACCGACAGTGTACAGCACAGCATCTCTCCAGGATTCCGGGTTACGGCGAAGGAACGCGTTGCCTAACCGCCGGTTCCGGCTCATGACGGAAAGGGATCTTTCAATCGGAAGTTAAACTGAATTGATACAAGATTTTATGATCAATTTCTAATATCTGAGATCATCTCTCGCCGGCCTGACGTCCGCCATGGGCGCAAATCGGTGAAACTGCTTGCCCGTCAGTTCCTTCGTAACACTCCTTAACGCCTGCCCCGTTGTCTCCGCAGCCCAATATGGGTATCATTTTTTCGACGGGATATTGTATAGTGACCGGATCGCAGCGCTTTGGGGGCGGGCGGATTCAGGCTACTGGGCGCGGGGCTGAACATGCCATCACAAATCATCGACCGAATCATGGACGAGCAGGATCGGGATTTCATCCGCGTGCTCGAGGACCTGATCGACGTGCTGATCGCGCGCGGCGTCATCACCATGGACATGCTGCCCAGCGACGCGGTCGAGAAGCTCGCCCGGCGGCGGCAGATGCGCGACGACCTGCTCACCGGCAGTGACGCGCGGCGGGATACCACCGACATCGACCGGCGGCTGGCGGCGCTTCGCTTCCGCGACTAGAGCAAAAGCCGATCAGATTGACTCAATCTGATCGGCGTCATTTGCTCTAGATTCAAGAAGATAGAGCATGATTCACCGCTCAGGTCGCGCCGACCTGAGCGGATCATGCTCTAGGCTGCCGCGCTCGCGCCGCAGGGCGCCGGCTTCCGCCGGCCGTGCGGACTCTCATGATCTTCCCTTGCATCACTGCCTGCGCCGTGGCCAAGACGGCCGGTTCTGCTAGTGTTGGGCGCTGCCGCGACAGGGAGGATACGGCATGGCCGACATCGAAGCGCAGATCGATCCGGACGTCAGGGTCAACTACACCGCGGAACGGGCCGAGCAGCTGGCCTTGATCGGCCCGGACATGACCGAGGCGCGCGCCCGCTGGAGCGACCTGACGGTGGCCTGGCGGCGCATCCTGCCCGGCTTCGACGGGACCGAGGAGACCGCGACCATACCGGGGCTCGGCGGCGATCCGGATATCGCGGTGCGCATCTATACGGCGAACGAGATCGAGTTTCCCTATGCGGTGCTGATCTGGGCGCATGGCGGCGGCTATGTGCTGGGACAGGCCGACGATCCCTTCGTCTACCGTTATGCGCCGCTGATGAAGGTGGTGTCGGTGGAATACCGCATGGCGCCCGAGCACCGTTCGCCGGCGGCGGTGCGCGACGTCTGCGCGGCGATCGACTGGGTGGCAGCCCATGCCGCCGAACTGGGCATCGACCCGGCCCGCATCATCGTCGGCGGGCCGAGCGGCGGGGGCGGCGTGGCGGCGGGCGCCGCGCTGCTCAACCGCGACAGGGGCGGCCCGCCCCTGCTCTACCAGATGCTGATCTATCCCATGATCGACGACCGCCACCACTTCCCGTCGGGGCACCTCGACCTGCCGGCCTATTGCTGGACCCGCGAGGTGTCGCTACGCGCCTGGTCGCTGTATGTGGAGGAACAGGGCCCGTCCTGCTATGCCGCGGCGATCCGCGCCGACGACGTCACCGGCCTGCCGCCAGCCTACATCATGACCGGCGACCTCGACCTGTTCCGCGACGAGGACATCGCCTACGCCAAACGGCTGATGGGCGCCGGCATCCGGGTCGATCTCGCCGTGTTCCCCGGCGCGCCCCACGGCTTCGACGTGGTGGCGCCCGACGCAAGGGTCAGCCGCCGCGCCGTGGCCCATCTGCTGGACTGCCTGCGGCAGGTGCTGTCGCGGCCGAAGGAGCTGCCATGACCGAGGAGGAGCGCGCCCGCCGCATCGACGAGATGCTGGCCAGGGACGCCATCTACGATTTGCTGTGCCGTTATTGCCACGGCATCGACCGGTGCGACGCCGAGACCTTGCGCTCGGCCTACTGGCCCGACGCGACCGAGACCCACGGCACCTTCAACGGCAATGCCTGGGAGTTCGCCGTGTTCATGACCGACACCATGCGCGCCACCATGCGCGGGAGCCAGCAGAAGATCGGCAACGCCTGGATCACCATCGAGCCCGACGGCGTTCACGCACGGGGCGAGACCTACGTCACCGGCTACCTGGACATCGACACGCCCGATGGCCCGATCCAGCGCACGGTCGGCGGCCGCTACCTGGACCGGTTCGAGCGCCGCGACGGCGAGTGGCGCATCATCGACCGGCTCTATGTGATGGACTGGAACAGGAACGGTCCATCGACCGCAGAATGGGAGGGGGAGCTCTATTCCATGCTGCGGATTCGGGGCGCGCGCCACCCGGACGATCCATGGGATCAGGGCCTGCCGGCGCGCCGCGCGGAGTAACGGAACGGTTTCGGGAAGCCTGCGTTGTGGGGGACGGAGCAACCCCCAAACCCATGGAGACCACCCGTGCCGACCACCCAGCCCGACGCCATCGCCCTGCTCAAGGCCGACCACCGCAAGGTGGAGGACCTGTTCGAGAAGTTCGACGCGGCCAAGAGCGCCGACCGCAAGCAGGCGCTCGCAGAACAGATATGCATGGAGCTGACCGTCCATGCCCTTATCGAGGAAGAAATCTTCTATCCCGCCTGCAAGGACAAGGTGGAGGAAGACCTTCTCGACGAATCCTATGTGGAACATGACGGCGCCAAGGTGCTGATCGCGGAGATCGAGGCCGGCGGCCCCGACGACGAGTTCTACGACGCCAAGGTCACCGTGCTGTCCGAGATGATCAAGCATCACGTCAAGGAGGAGGAGAAGCGTTCCGAGGGCCTATTCGCCCAGGCGCGCAAGGCCGGCCTCGACGTGGACGACCTCGGCGCCCGGATGCAGGCGCGCAAGCAGGAACTGATGGCCCAGTTCAAGGCGAGCGGCCTGCCCTCTCCCGAGACCCGCAGCTTCATCGGTCACGACCTGAAGCAGGGCGCGCCGGTGAGCGCCGCCGCGTGACGCGCAATCCCTTGCTGGGCATCTGGCTCGATGGCTGGTCCATGAGCCTCGATGTGCCCGCGGTCGTCGCCCTCCGCGCGCTGCGAATCGCGCGCGGAGGCGAGCGCGGCAGGGCCGAAGCGCGGCGCATGATCCGCGAAAAGCTGGAGACGGCCGCAGCGCTGCACCGCAGGGCGCTATCGGGCCGGCTGGGCGCGACGCCCGCCGACGCGGCCGCGAAGGCGGTGGCACATTGCGCCGCGAAGGTGCGCGCGAATCGCCGCCGCCTCGGTCATGGGCGCGGGTGAGGCGCTGGACCAACCCGCCGTGCGGCCGCTAAGCTGAGGCGATGAAACTTCTCGTCGCCGACGTCTATTCCAGCAACGGCCGGGCCGGCATCGTCGGCCGGGGCGGCTCCCGGGCCGGCGACATGTTCCGCCGGTCGGTGCGGGTCCACCGGCCGGACGCCGACATTTCGGTGATGGCTTTCGATACGGTCGATCCCGAGCTGCCGGCGCCCATCGACGCGTTCGACGGCATCATCTGGAGCGGCTCGAACCTCACCATCCATCGCCGCAATGCGCTGATCGACGCTCAAATCGACATGGTGCGGGCCGCGTTCGACCGCGGCATTCCCCAATTCGGCGTCTGCTACGGCATCCAGCTCGCGACCGTCGCGGCCGGCGGCGTGGTCGAGGCCGCGCCCAAGGGCGCCGAGATCGGCTGGGCCCGCGACGTCACCCTCACCGACGCCGGCCGCGCCCATCCGATGTATGGCGGCAAGACCGGGCGGTTCGATGCGCTGTGCTGGCACAACGACGCGGTCCGCGAACTGCCGGAGGGCTCGGACCTGCTCGCCGGCAACGCCCATTCGCCGGTGCAGGCCGCCATCCTGCGGCGGGGGACGGGCGAATTCTGGGCCACCCAGTACCATCTGGAGTTCGACGGCCGCGAGATCGCCAGCCTGGTCGACGGTTTCAGGACCGGCATCGTCGAGGCCGGGACCATGGACGAGGCCGGCGTCTCCGCGCTGATCGACGACATGGGGCTGGTCATGTCGTTCGAGAGCGATCCGTCGCGTGCGCCCGAGGCGCTGAAGCCCGTCGCCGATCCCGTCATCCGCACCGCCGAGCTGGGCAACTGGCTCGATCGGGTCGAGACCGTGCGCGGCCGGTGATCGACCGTCGGCCTGCCCGTGACCATGTCGGGGTTGGGCTGGATTTCGTTCTCGCTTAAAAGGGCGCCATGACCAAATACTCTGTCCTCGATCTGTGCCCCGTCGTCGAAGGCTCGACGCCCGCCGACGCGTTCCGCAATTCCCGCGATCTGGCCCAGCATGTCGAGGCGCTGGGGTACGAACGGTTCTGGCTGGCGGAACATCACGGCATGCCGGGGGTGGCGAGCGCGGCCACCTCGATCGTCATCTCGCATGTGGCGGCGGGCACGTCGAGGATCCGCGTCGGCGCCGGCGGCATCATGCTGCCGAACCATGCGCCGCTGGTGATCGCCGAGCAGTTCGGCACCCTCGCCTCGCTCTATCCGGGCCGGATCGAACTGGGGCTGGGCCGCGCGCCGGGAACCGACCAGATGACCGCCCGCGCCCTGCGCCGCAACCTGGACAGCGATCCCAACGAGTTCCCGCGCGACGTGATGGAGCTGGTCAACTATTTCCGCGAGCCCGATCCCAACCAGTATGTCCGCGCCATTCCCGGCGAGGGCACCCATGTGCCGGTGTGGATCCTGGGCTCGAGCCTGTTCGGCGCGTCGCTGGCGGCGGCGCTGGGCCTGCCCTTCGCCTTCGCCTCGCATTTCGCGCCGGCGCAGATGATGCAGGCGATCGAGATCTATCGCGGCCGGTTCAAGCCGTCCGAGTTCCTGCAGCAGTCCTACCTGATGCTGGGCTACAACGTGTTCGCCGCGCCCACCGACGAGGAGGCGCGGTTTCTGGCCAGCTCCATGCAGCAGGCTTTCATCGCCATCCGCACCGGCCGGTCCGTCCGGCTGCAACCGCCGGTGGAGAATTTCGAGGCGACGCTGGGTCCGTCCGAGCTTTATCTGCTGGAGCAGACCCTCGAACGGTCCGCCATCGGCTCGCCGGAGACCGTGAGGAAAACGCTGGATGAATTCGTCGCCCGCACCGGCGCCGACGAGGTGATGATCGCCTCGCAGATATTCGATCACCAGTTGCGTAAACGGTCTTACAGCATCGCGGCCGAGGTGATGGGCATGAGCATGCCCGCATGACGAGAACCTGGGCGAATAAATAAAATTGGAAATAACGAAGAAGGCTATCTACGTCATTCGACGTAATGTGCGCCGAAGAAATTGTTAAGATTATGTGAAGCGAGCCCGTTTTCGTTGACGCGTCTGCGGATGCTCGGTCATTAAGGGCTTCGAGGCCAATTGAGTACCGCTCAGCCTGCTTGGGAGGTGACCGCGGTGACACAGATCAGCTCGTACGGCGCCGAGCCGGAGGAGCCGGGGCACGACCGCGTGCATCCGGGCTGGACCGTGCGCCGCACGCGCACCCCCGTGCTGGCGGGACGCGACAGCGAGGCGGTCGCCCAGGAACCCGTCCACATCCGCAACCTCCCCGCCAATTTCGAGGCCATGCTGATCGGGCTCGACCATGCGTTCCAGCCCATCGTCAACAGTCATTCCGGCGTCTGTTTCGGCTACGAGGCCCTGCTGCGCAACGTGGACCGCTACTTCATCGAAGGCATCCACGCGGACAACCGCAAGCGGTTCCTGCTGTCGCACATCGTCGATATCGCCAGGCTTCTCGGCATCGCGGTGATCGCGGAAGGCGTCGAGACCGATCTGGAGTTCCTGGTCTGCAAGGAACTGGGGTGCGACCTGATCCAGGGCTATCTGGTGCAGCACCCGACGTGCGAAGTGGGCGACCTGCGCATTCACTATGAAGACATCACCGTGCTGAGCGCGCGCGAGCGCCGGCGCAAGACCTCGGACTACCACTTCATCAAGGACAACATGGAGCCGATCGAGCCGATCCCGATCGACACGCCCATGCTGTCGGTGCTGCAGAAGTTCTCGGACCGCCCGCGCTTCGCCTATTTTCCCGTGGTCGATTCCATGGGCATGCCGCTGGGCGTGGTGCGCGAGGACGACGTCAAATACTTCGTCTACTCCCGGTTCGGCCGCGACCTGCTGTCGAACCGCAGCTTCGCGGTGACCCTGGGCCAGATCATCAGCACCTGCCCCGTGGTCGACATCAACAGCCGGGCCGAGAAGATCCTCGAGGTGTTCTCGGTCGACAACCCGGCCCAGTGCGCCATCGTCACCGAGAACATGCACTATGTGGGCACGCTCAACGCCCAGTCCCTGCTCGGCATCCTCACCGAGAAGAACCTTACCATGGCGCGCGACCAGAATCCGCTGACGCGGATGGCCGGCAACACGCTGATCGAGGAGTTCGTCTCCGAGGCGCTGATGGACACCGCCGAGGAATACACCTTCGCCTATTTCGACTTCGACTACTTCAAGCCGTTCAACGACCGCTACGGCTTCCGCACCGGCGACCGGGCGATCCTGCTGTTCTCCGAGATCATGCGGCGGACCCTGCGCGGCGCGTCGTTCCTGGGCCATATCGGCGGCGACGATTTCTTTGCCGGGTTCCGCGCCGCCGACCTCGGGAAGGTGCGCGCCGCCGTGGCCCGCGCCCAGAGCGAGTTCGCCCACGAGGTCAGCAGCCTCTACGATCCGGAAGCCCGCGCCGCCGGCTCGATCATGGGCGAGGACCGCAGCGGCAACGCCCGCTTGTTTCCGCTGATGCGCGTGAGCGCGGCGGTGGTGCGCATTCCCGCCGAGCGCGGCATCCGCACCACCGACGAAATCGTCCAGCTGATGACCTCGCTGAAGAAGAACGCCAAGCAGGCGGCCGACAACCTGGCGGTGGTTTCGCTGACGGACCTGCCGGCGCGCTTAACCCTTTGGCGGAGATTCCGTAACGGTTGCGCAACCTACGCGCGAGGCGTACCTTTCATGGCGCGAGGCTGACGGTTGTCCGTCGGGGGACGGACGGCCTTCCTTCATCAGGCATGTCCCGTGGCGGTATTGCGTCCACGGGTTGGGAGACAGCCAATGAACCGCCCCGCCCTTGCCTTGCTCGTCCCGATACTCGTTCTCGCCGCGCACGGCGCATCCTCGCAGGACGAGGAAAGACGTCCACAGCGGGTCAGTCCGTCGCCAACCGCGGGCGAGGCCCAGCCGGCCGACCGCCGCATCGAGCGGACCAATCCGCAGCCGGCCGTGAGAGAGGCCCAGCCGGCCAACCGGCGCATGGAGCGGGCCGATCCGCAGCCTGCCGTTGAAAAGGCTCAACCGGCCGACCGGCGCCCCCAGCGGGTCAATCCGCCGCCGGGGCTCAGCGGCGTCGCCTTCAAGGCCGAGGACGACGCACCCTACAGCATCGCGCCCGGCGCCCTGCAGAAGTTGAAGGCGGGGCGGCAGACCATGCGGAACATGGCCCAGCCCATGTTCGACCTGCCCTATTTCGGCGACGACCTCGATCCGGGCGAGCGCTACTACGTGGGCAAGAAGATCCATTCCGCTTCGGGGACGCAGAAATGGGGCTACGACATCGGCGCGATGCGCAAGAAGTCGGGCAGCGACCAGTGGTCCGAGGTCAAGGACGGCACCGACTGGTCGAAGATCAAGAACAGCGACTATTACGTCTGGGGCAAGCCGGTCTATGCCATGGCCGAGGGCACGGTCATCCGCTGCTGGCGCAACGCGCCGCAGAATCCCCGTCCCTACAGCTCGGCCTTGGGCGACGATTTCGACGAACCGTTCGAGGACCGGGACTGGCTGCATGAAAAGTGGCGCGCCAAGATGATGTCGGGCGCCGGCAACCACCTGCTGGTGCTGCAGGACAACGGCAACCTGATCCTTTATGCCCATGCCCAGACCGGGACGATCCCGCAGAACCTCTGCCCGCACAACCAGGCGCTGTATTCAAAGGCCGGGGCCGACGAGGAAGGTGACGTGCCCGCCGCCCAGCAGGCCCGCATCCAGCCGGGCCAGAAGCTCTACCTTACCGGCAACAGCGGCAACTCCAGCGCGCCGCACCTGCACGTGCACCAGCAGGACGAGGACGACAATCCCGTCCAGTTCACTTTCCGGCGCGGCCTGTCGACACCGGTGCTCGAGGGCAAGAAAGCCGACATCAACAAGTGGACCCGCTTCGCCGGCAGCCGCATTCCCGACGGACCGGTGCTGTTCTGGCCGCCGGAAAAGCTGGTGGGCGAGAACTCGCGCCACGGCTACGCGGCGGACGACTTCCAGCGCTGGTTCGACCACATGGCCGACAGCGGCTACTGGCTGGAATGGCTCGACGGCTACAGCGTCGGCGGCAAGGCCTATCTGAACCATGTCTGGCGTCCGGCGAAGGGGGCATGGCGCGCGTTCTTCCTGTTGACGCCCGGCGCCTACCAGGCCGAGTTCACCAAGGCCGACAACGAGAAGTTCTACCCGGTGATGGTCGACAGCTCGCTGGTCGCCGGCCAGGTGCGCTATTCGGTGATCTTCGTCAAGAACAAGCCCGGCGCCGCGCTGGCACGACACGGCTTGACCTACGACCAGCACATGGCCGTGATGGACGAGGCCAAGGGCAAGAACCTCAGTCCGGTCAACATCTCGGTGGTCTCCACCGGCGGCCAGGAGCGCTATACCGTGCTGTGGCGCTCGGAGAGCATCGGCAGCTGGGTGGTGAAGTCGAAGATTCCCGAGGGCGAGTACCAGGCGCTCTACAACACCCAGTCAGGCGAGAACCGCAAGCCGTCCTACGTCAACGCCTACATGGACAACGGCAAGCCGACCTATACCGTCGTCTTCGCCCAGGTCCCCGGTGCCCGCAAGGACCGCCACGGCATGACATCGCAGCAGTACCAGGCCGAGTTCAACAGCGCCAACCTGCCGACCAGGGCCGTCTCGGGATATGACGGCGCCCAGTCGAACCACAAGTTCATTGCCTTCTGGAGAAAGTAGGGAAGCTCCGCGGTGGCGGGCCGCTATCCTCTCCGGCTAGAGCAAAAAGCCGGTCAGGTGGAATCACCTGACGGGCGTCCTTTGGCCTAGATTCAACGAGTTATACCAAAGGCGTTGATGTCTGACTCGCTTGGGGATTCCCAAGGAATCTGAGTTGTGATTCGATGGTGC
>JBFWZH010000036.1:0-47940 GCA_050185585.1 Sphingomonadales bacterium
CCGCTGAAGGACTATCTCGGCATGGTGCCGCAGCACCTCGACCCGTACCACTTCGAGAACATGGCGATGGTGATGAATGTCACCGTCAACTGTGACTGCAACTGGAAGACCTCGGTGGACGCCTTCAACGAGGTGTACCACGTGCAGTGCATCCACCCGGAGCTGTCCTACACCATCGACGACGTCGACATCCAGATCGACCTCTACGAGAAGCACAACCGCTATCTGGTGCCGTTCAAGACCTACAGTCCGCGCCTCGGCGAGGATCTGGAGGAGGTGCCGGAGGCGCTCGCCGACGAGCTGCGCGCCATCGGCATGGACCCGGCCCAGTTCGAAGGCCGGGTGCCGGAAATCCGCCGCGCCGTGCAGGAGTACAAGCGCGCCAACGGCGACAAGCTGGGCATCGACTACTCCGAGTTCAACGACGACCAGCTGTCGGACGACTACCACTACTTCATCTTCCCGAACATCACGATGAACGTGATGGCCGAGTCCATGATGATGTTCCGCCAGCGGCCGCACGAGACCGACCCGAACAAGATGTACTACGACGTGCAGATGTTCGTGACCGTGCCCAAGGGCAAGCCGGTGCCGCCGCTGCCCGACTACGAGCACGTCAACCATGGCGAGCGTTCGCTGGGCCTGGTGCTCGACCAGGACTCGGTGAACCTGCCGCACGTGCAGAAAGGCATGAACTCGGTCGCCTACAAGGGCCTGTGGATCTCCCACCAGGAGCGCCGCATCCGGCACATGCACAAGACCCTGATGGACTACATCAACGGCGAATACGCCAACGACGCGTAAGCGCCGGCGTCAGTCGCCTGGAATTCGGGCGGTCGGCCATCTGGTCGGCCGCCCATTTTTTTGCGACAGTGGTCATGGAACGGGCTTCGGGAACGGGCCTGGGGAACGAAACCGGGGAGACGGTTCATGAATGCGATCACGCGCGTCGAGATGCCGGGCGGCACGCCGGTGGCGAAGGCGCCCGAGCCCGACATGGGCCACGAGATCATCCCGAAGGATCGATACATCTCGCCCGAGTTCATGACTCTCGAATGGGAGCGCATGTGGACGAAGGTCTGGCTGGTCGGCTGCCGCGAGGAGGAGATCCCCGAGACCGGCGACTACGTCACCACCACCATCGGCGCCGAGAGCCTGCTGATCGTGCGCGGCGAGGACGGCCTGGCGCGGACCTTCTACAACGTCTGCAACCACCGGGGAAACCAGGTCAAGTTCGACCAGTGCGGCAATTCGCGCACGCTCCAGTGCGCCTATCATTTCTGGGAATACGACCTCAGCGGCGTGCTGATCAACGTGCCGGACGAGCAGGACTTTTCCCAGGGCTGCCCCAAGGACCGGCTCTCCCTGAAGATGATCCGCACGGAGACCTGGGGCGGTTTTGTCTGGTACACGCTGAATCCGGACGCCGAGCCGCTGGCCGACTACCTGGGCATCATCCCGGAGCACCTCGAGCCCTACGGGTTCGACGGGATGGCGATGATGATGAACCTCACGATCGACTGGGACTGCAACTGGAAGGCCTCGGTCGATGCCTTCAACGAATACTACCACACGCCGTGCATCCATCCGGAGCTGTCCTACCTGCACGACGACGTGGACGTGCAGATCGATCTTTACGACAAACACAGCCGCTACCTGATCCCGTTCCAGCGGCCGGCGCCCCGGGTCGGCGAGCTGGCCGAGGTGCCCGAGATCATCGCCGCCGACATGCGCGCGCTGGGCATGGAGCCGGCCGAGTTTCAGGGCAGGGTGGGCGACATCCGGCGGGCGTTCCAGCTGCGCAAGCGGGAGACATCGGAGGCGCTCGGCTACGACTATTCTCAACTCAGCGACGACCAGCTGTCGGACGACTATCACTATTTCATCTTCCCCAACATCACCATGAACATCTTCGCCGACCGGCTGATGATGTTCCGCCAGCGGCCGCACGAGAGCGACCCGAACCGGATGTATTTCGACCTCACGATCATGCGGCGGCTGCCGAAGGGCGAGGCGCGCCCGCCGGTGCCCGACCACGAGCACTTCAAGCATGGCGAACGGTCGCTGGGCCTCGTGCTCGACCAGGACTCGGTCAACCTGCCGCACATCCAGAAGGGCATGCACTCGGCGGCATACAAGGGACTGTGGATCAGCCACATCGAGCGCCGCATCCGGCACATGCACGAGACGTTAATGAATTATATCGCGATATAAAAAAGTCGTGTATGAAGAAGTTGCGCCCGGCCGTCCCACACGGCAAAAAGGGCGTTCGCATTTAGCTGGAGTTGGATAATGGCGGTCACCAGGGTCAAGGAAAGCACGCATACGCCGGCGGAGAAGGCGCCCGAGCCCGATCTCGGCAACGCGCTGATCCCGAAGGAGCGCTATACCTCGCCCGAATTCATGAAGCTCGAATGGGAGCGGATGTGGACGAAGGTCTGGCTCGTCGGCTGCCGCGAGGAAGAGATTCCCGAAACCGGCGACTACATCACCACCGAGATCGGTACCGAGAGCCTGCTGATCGTGCGCGGCGAGGACGGCATTCCGCGGACGTTCTACAACGTCTGCAATCACCGCGGCAACCAGGTCAAGTTCGACAAGATGGGCAACTCGCGCACCCTGCAGTGCGCGTACCATTTCTGGGAATACGACCTGACCGGCACGCTGGTGAACGTTCCCGACGAGCAGGATTTCACCCAGGGCTGCCCCAAGGACCAGCTTTCCCTCAAGCCGGTCAAGACCGACACCTGGGGCGGCTTCGTCTGGTTCAACCTGAACCCCGACGCCGAGCCGCTGCTCGACTATCTGGGCGTCATCCCGGAGCATCTCGGCCCCTATCATTTCGAGAAGATGGCGATGGTGATGAACGTCACCATCAACTGGGACTGCAACTGGAAGACCTCGGTCGACGCGTTCAACGAGGTCTACCACGTCCAGTGCATCCACCCCGAGCTGCTCTACGACAATGACGACGTCGACGTGCAGATCGACCTCTACGACCGGCACAACCGCTACCTGGTGCCGTTCCACACCGTCAGCCCGCGCCTTGGCGAAGATGTTCAGGAGGTGCCGGAGATCATCGCCACCAAGATGGTTGCCCTCGGCATGAATCCCGAGGATTTCCGCGGCCGCGTCCATGAGGCGCGCCGGGCGATCCAGATCTTCAAGCGCGAGAACCAGGAGAAGCTGGGCGTCGACTATTCCGAGCTCAACGACGACCAGCTCACCGACGACTACCACTACTTCATCTTCCCGAACCTGACGCTGAACACCTTCGCCGACCGGATGATGATGTTCCGCCAGCGTCCGCACGAGACCGATCCGAACAGGATGTATTACGACGTCTGGGTTTGGGCGCGGGTGAAGAAGGGCCAGCCGCGCCCGCCGCTGCCCGACCACGAGCACGTCAATCACGGCGAGCGTTCGCTGGGCCTGGTGCTCGACCAGGACTCGGTGAACCTGCCGCACGTGCAGAAGGGCAACAACTCGTCGGCGTTCAAGGGGCTGTGGATCAGCCACCAGGAGCGGCGCATCCGCCATATGCACAAGACGCTCATGGGCTATATTAACGGCGATACCGCCAACGACGCCTGAGAGCAGCAGATGACCAAGCCCGCGTCCGACGTCCCGTTCCGGTTTGTCGCCAAGACCAGCGAGATCGAGCCCGGCAAGTCGAAGTGCTATCCGCTCGAGGACCGCAACGTGCTGGTCATCCACATGCCCCATGGCGGCTTCAAGGCGATCGAGAACCAGTGCTCGCACGAGAAGAAGTCCATGGAAGGCGCCCGCATCCGCGCCGGCAAGATCGTCTGCCCGCATCACGGCGCCAATTTCGACCTGGAGACCGGCAAGGCCATGAGCGCGCCGGCCGTGCTGCCGATCACGGTCTATCCGGTCGAGGTGCGGGGCGAGGAGGTCTTCGTCCAGCTCATCGAACCGAAGAAGAAGCCGGGCAATCCCTTCGCCATTCCGGGCACCGGCGGTTATTTCTGAGCCAATTGACCGCTTTCGCGGTTCCCCCTCATCCTGACCATCTCCCCCGCGGGGGAGAAGGGACTCGGCTGGAGCCTTGGCCAAACCCTTCTGCCCGGCGGGGAGAAGATGGCGTCCTGAGCGTGCCGAAGGGCGCCAGATGAGGGGTGAGCCGCGCTCGCGGCTTCTGGCCCGGCGAATGATCTTGGCGAGCATTCGCCTTGGCGAGAGAAATCGCTGGCCGGGCCGAACGGGGCGCGGCTAAAGTCGGGTCACCGCCTTTGGGAGGCGGCTGCGAAAGGGGAGAGCGCGCATGGCCAGGAAAGGCCCGGTCCGGTTCCATCTGGTGGCGTCCGGCAAATATCACGACATCAACTTCGCCCGGGTCGAACTGCTGAAGCTCCTCGCCGAGGACGAGCGCTACCTGGCGACCGTATCGGTCGATTACGCCGACACCGCCAGCATCGCTGCCTGCGACGTGCTGATCACCTATACCTGCGACGTCCAGCCCACCGCGGACCAGACCGAGGCGCTGCACCAGTTCCTGGCGAAGGGCGGCAAGTGGTTCGCGCTCCACGGCACCAACTCCGTCCTGCGCTTCGTCGAGGGCGGCGTCGCCACGCCGCGCGAGGCGCCGCGCTTCATGGAGATGATCGGCAGCCAGTTCATCGCCCACCCGCCGCTGCAGGATTTCCAGGTGACGGTGACGCCGGGCGAGGAAAGTCATCCGCTGGTGAAGGGCATCGACGCCTTCACCGTGAACGACGAGATCTACTGCGCCGAGTATTACGGCGACAACCGGGTGCTGCTGGAAACCCATTGGCACGGCACCTGCGACGGTTTCATCGAAAGCGACTGGACCGGCGGCACCGGCCGTCACTACATGCTGTATACGAAGCAGCAGGGCCCCGGCGAGGTGGTCTACTGCGCCCTCGGCCACTGCCGCGGCAAGTACGACATGATCCCGATCATGGACGAATGGCCCACCGTCGACCGCTGCGCCTGGGACCAGCCGGTGTTCTACGAGATTTTGCGCCGCGGCATCCGGTATTGCGCGGGGGATTTGGCGTAGGGACGATCATGGCGGTTCTGCCGGACCTCCTGAGACCTGGATTGGACATAGTTTTCTGCGGCACCGCGGCTGGAACAAAGTCAGCCCAGCGGGGAATGTACTATGCAGGACCGGGCAACAAGTTCTGGCGGACGCTGCATGAACTTGGCCTCATGGACGCGCCGGTGCCGCCTGCGTCGTTTGATGAGCTCGCAAGGCGCCGTTTCGGGCTAACCGATCTAGCTAAACTTGAATTCGGGATGGATCGCCAGTTGTCCCGTAATGCCTTCGATATCGATAAATTGCGTAAGAAGATCGCGGAGAATCAACCGCGTATTCTTGGCTTCAATGGTAAGAAGGCCGGGCAGGCCTTCTTCGGCGGCCCCGTAGCCTATGGTCTGCAGCAGGCGCGGATCGGCGAGACTATGATTTATGTCCTGCCGTCGACCTCTGGCGCGGCCAATGGCTTCTGGGATGTAACCGTCTGGCTCTCGCTTGCGCCCATCCTTGGCGCTCGAACGATCTAAACGCAATGTTACCCCGCCAGCTGCCGCTGGAAATCGCCCAGGTCGAAATAGTCCTTCCACTCGTAGATCTCGCCGTTCCTGATGCGGAAGATGCCCATCAGCGGGATGGCGATCTTCTTGCCGCCCATGGTCATGCGGTCGACCCGTTCGGTCATCACCACCTCGCCGTTCTCGGCGATGGCGAGTAGCTCCCAGTTCACGTCGGTCAGCGGGCCCATCGCCTTCAGCATGGCGCGCGAGGCTTCGCGGCCCTTGACCGGCTGCATGGGGATGTTGTGGTAGAAGATGTCCTCGGCCATCATGTCGCAGGCCTTGTCGATGTCGTTCTCGTTCCAGGCGGCGATGAAATTCTTGACGATCTGGGTGTTGCTCATCGGATGCTCCCCTTGAATTGCATTCGGATGTCTTTCTAGCATATGTTTCCTGCCGGTAAGTTTGAAGATTTCGTTCATTCGTCAGGGGAGACGGAACCATGACCAACACGCTGATGAACCGCGTGCCGCGCGAGCAGCTTTCGCCCGAGCAGCAAGCCGGCTGGGACCGCTCGAAGGCGATCTGCGAGGACACCACGATCCTCGAGGTGTTCGCCAATTCCCCCAAGGCGTCGAAGATGTTCTCGCAGCACTTTTACAAGGAGCTGTTCTTCGAGGGCGACGTGCCGCGCCGCTACAAGGAACTGGTGCGCTACCGCCTGTCGCTGATCCATGGCTGCCACTACTGCAACCTCAACAACCGCGCCTCGTCGAAGGAAGCGGGCCTCACCGAGGCCGAGCTCGACGCCATGGAGGACTACGAGAACGGCCCGTTCTCCGGCGCCGACAAGGCCGCCATCGCGCTCGCCGAGCAGCTCGCGCTCACCAACATGGGCGGCTCGCTGACCCCGGCGCTCTATGCCCGGCTGAAGGAGCATTTCTCGGACGGCGACATCGTCGAGCTGTCCATGGTCGGCGCTATCCTCGGCGGCATGAACAAGATGGCCTTCGTGCTCGACCTTGTCGCCAAGGAGGAATACTGCCCCTTCGTGCCCCAGCGCGCGGCGGAATAGAACCTACGATCTGTCGCTGCGCTCCTCGCAATGCCGGCGATATGATATGAATCGACGGTCTCAGCCCGCGCACCGGGCGCAGCCCACGCGGAGCCGCATATTCACGGGCCAGCCACGCGATCCGACCGTCTTCCCGTCCTGGCGCTGACGCTCCGGGCTTACCGCCGTGCATGGCGGGCGCTGCCGGTGCTGGCGCGGTTCGCCGTCATTCCCTTGGTGCTGCTGCTGATCGTGGAGGGCGGATTCCGCCACGCCGCGCATATCGCCGAGACCTGGGTCGACGTCACCATCCTCGAAAGCCTGATGCTGGTGCTCCAGGCGGCGATCCTGGTGCCGCTCCTCGTCGCGGTCTACCGCCTGTTCCTGTTCGGCCGCGAGACCGTCAGGGGCGACGCCATCGACGAGTTTCCCACCGGGACTCTGGCGGTGCTGTCGCTTTCCGTCGCCTTCGCGGTCGCGCTGCTGCCGTTCTCGGAGATGCTTACGCTGATGGAGCACGAGGCGGCCATGATGCCGAGCGTCGCGCTGGCCTATCACGCCTTCGCCGTCGGCGGGACGCTGGCCGGCATCGCCGTCATCGTGCGGCTGCAATTCGTCTTCATCCAGGCGGTTCTGGGCCGCGACCTCAACCTCAGCATCGCCTGGCGGCAGACGGCGGGCAATGGCTGGCGGCTGCTGCTGGTCGTGGCGCTGCAGCTGCCCGTGATCGCGCTGGTCGTGCTGGTCGACATGCTGACGCTCGAACCGCTCGGCGGCGCGGTGGATTTCGGCGCCTGGACCGTGTGGATCGGCATGCTCGCGCTGGTGATCGGCAACATGCTGCTCAGCGTGGTGCTCGCCGCCGCCAGCGTGCTCGCCTATGGCCATCTCACCGGCTACCCGCTGGCCGGCGAGAAGGGCGAGTCCGCGCCCCAGCCGTCGCTGCCGTTCGACCTGCCGATCCCTTAGAGCGAGCGCGGCATGCGCAGGATCGGCTTGACGACCCTGCCTTCCAGGCTGTCGGCGACGGCCTCGTTGATCTGGTCCAGTTCGTAGAACCGGGATATCCGGTCGATGGGCAGCAGGCCGTCCAGGAACAGCTCCACCAGATGCGGGATGAAGGCGTCGATCTGGCTCTCGCCTTCGATGAGGCCGCGGATGCGGATGCCCCTGCTCAGCAGCCCGCCCAGGTCGATGGTGGCCGTGCTCCCCCGCGGCGGCGCGCCGATGAAGCCGCAGGTGCCGCGCGGCGCCAGGCAGGCGACGGCCTGCTCGAACACGGCGGGGATGCCGGTGCATTCCAGCGTGTGCAGCGCGCCGGCACCGGTCAGCCGCATGATCTCGGCGACCGGGTCCGTCGCCGCGGGATCGATGCCGTGATGCGCGCCCAGGCCGATCGCCATGTCGCGCCGCGCGGCGACGGGATCGACGGCGATGATCGGCTCGCAGCCGATCAGGTTGGCCGCCATGATCGCCGACAGGCCGACCGTGCCGGCCCCGAAGATCGCCAGCGCCTCGCCCGGCAGCGGTTCCAGCCCGTTCATGATCGAGCCGGCGCCGGTCTGCACGCCGCAGCCCAGCGGGCCCAGCAGTTCCAGCGGCGCGTCCTCGCGCACCTTCACCACGTTCGCCTCGGTGGCGAGCGCGTGCGTGGCGAAGGACGACTGGCTGAAGAAATTGCCGAACAGGGGCTCGCCGTTCCGCTTCAGGGTGGGCGAGCCGTCCGGCCTCGCGCCTGACGTGTTGTGGGCGCCGAACTGGTGGCAGTAGTAGGGCGAGCCCGCGTCGCAGCTGGGACAGGCGCCGCACGAGCCGTAGGACAGCACCACGGGGTCGCCCGGCCGCACCTTGCGCACCTCCGCGCCGACCGCTTCCACGACGCCCGCGCCTTCGTGGCCCAGCACGGCCGGCAGTGGCAGCAGGTCGCGGAAATACAGGTCCGTGTGGCAGATGCCGGTGGCGACCAGCCGCACCAGCACCTCGCCGGGCCGCGGATCGTCGATGTCGATGTCCTCGACGGCGAAGGGCTGGCCCGGCCCTTGCGCGATGGCGGCGGTGATCTTCATGGCAAGCATCTGCCCCGTTGCAGGTTCCGACAATGGATAGCACGCGCCGCCATGCGGCTTGACTGGTTTTTTGCGCGGCAATAGCGTCGTCCGGAGGCGCTTGGTAAGCCGAAGCGGGGAGGCGACGATGGATGCCATAGCGGGCGCGCCGGGCGACCGGACCCTGGCCAGCGTGGAGGTTCAGGAGAACCCCTGGGACTATTACGACGTGTTGCGCGAGCAGGCGCCGGTCTATTTCGACCCCGACCTCAAGGTCTGGATCGTCAGCCGCTACGACCTGTTGATGGAGGCGATCCGCAACACGGACGTGTTCTCGAACATCGGCAGCCAGGCGCCCGCCGAGATGCGCGCGCCGCCGCCCGAGGTGAAGGAGCTGGAGAAACAGGGCTGGCCGCGGGTCAACACCATGGTGACCAACGATCCGCCCAGCCATACCCGCTACCGGAAAATGGTCGACTACGCGTTCACCCCCCGGCGCGTCCGGGCCATGAAGCCCTACATGGACGAAATCGTGAACATGCTGATCGACGGCTTCATCGATCGCGGCGAGGTGGAACTGGTCACGGAGTTCGCCGTGCCCGTGCCGCTCTACGTCATCGCCGACCAGCTCGGCGTGCCGCGCGCCGATGCGCCGAAATTCAAGGTCTGGTCGGATGCCTCGGTGGCGCCGCTCGGCCTGATGCTCACCGACGAGGAATGGATCGACAGCGCCCGCAAGGTGCTCGAGTTCCAGCGCTACTTCGTCGCCGCGCTCGACGAAAGGCGCGCCCGGCCGCGCGGCGACCTGCTCTCGGCGTTGCTCGAGGTGCGCGACGACGATGGCAGGCCGCTCGACAATGGCGAGCTGCTGTCGATCATCTCCCAGGTGCTGGTGGCGGGCAACGAGACCACCACCAACTCCATCGCCGCCGGCATGACCCTGCTGATCGATAATCCCGAGCAGCAGCGCAAGCTGCGCGAGGACCCGGCGCGCATTCCCACCTTCGTCGAGGAGACCCTGCGGCTCGAATCGGCGGTGCAGGGCCTGTTCCGGGTGGTGAAGCAGGACACCGAGCTGGGCGGCTACGCCATCCCGAAGGGCGCGCGGCTGATGCTGCGCTACGCCGCCGCCAACCGGGACGGGGCCAAGTTCGCCTGTCCGCACCGGCTCGACGTCGAACGCGGCAACGCCGGCGCGCATCTGGCGTTCGGCGCCGGCATCCATCACTGTCTGGGCGCCCAGCTCGCCCGCTACGAGATGATCGCCTCGTTCGAGGCCATCCTGGCGCGCATGGACAACCTTGCCTACGCGCCCGCCCGCAACAGCTTCGAGCACCATCCGCATCTCTGCCTGCGCGGCCTGAAGCAGCTGTGGATCACTTTCGACAGAAAGGCATGACCCGATGAAGGCCGCCGTCTTCCACGAACCGGGCAAGCCGCTTTCCATCGAGACCGTCGCCGATCCCGCGCCCGGCGAGGGCGAGGCGGTCATCCGGGTGAAGCATTGCGGCGTCTGCGGCACCGACCTGCACGCCACCGAGGACCACGGAAGGCCGCGCGGCATGGTCATGGGCCACGAGTTCTGCGGTGAAATCGTCGCGCTGGGCAAGGACGCCCCCGCCGGATGGAAGGAAGGCGACCGGCTCACCGCGCTGCCGTTCATCGGCTGCGGCAAATGCTTCGCCTGCTTCCAGGGCAAGCCGTGGCAATGCGCCACGCGGATCATCATCGGCCTCGGCGACGTCGGCGGCGGCTTCGCCGAGTATACCCGCGTCCATCTCAACGAGGCCGTCCGGTTGCCCGACCAGGTGAGCTGGAAGACGGGCGCGCTGACCGAGCCGCTCGCCGTCTCGCTGCACGGCGTGCGCGGTCTCCGCAAGGGCCTCGCCGGCAAGGACGTGCTGGTGATCGGCGCCGGGCCCATCGGCCTGACGACGACGCTGTGGTGCCGCTTCTTCGGCGCGCGCCATGTCATCGTCAGCGAACTCGACCCGGGCCGTGCCCAGATGGCGCTGCGCTACGGCGCGACCGGGCTGGTGGAAGCGAAGGGCGACGTGAAGGAGCAGTTTCGCGAACTGACCGGCGGCGGCGTGCCCGAGCTGATCATGGAGTGCGTCGGCGTGCCCGGCATGATCGCCAAATGCACCGAGCTGGCGCCCTATGGCGGCGAGATCATGGTGGTCGGCTTCTGCGCCATGCCCGACACCTTCATGCCTGCGCTGGCCATGGCCAAGGAGCTGTCGATCAACTTCACCATCGCCCAGGACAAGTCGGACTTCCAGTTCGTCGTCGACATGATGGCGTCCGGCCGCATCCAGGTCGAGGAGCTGGTGACCCATGTGCTGGGCTTCGAGCAGTTCCCCGCGGCGTTCGAGGCGCTCCGCACGCCGACCAGCCAGTGCAAGATCATGCTGGCGCCCTGAAGTGAGGACATCGGGAAGCGAGGATATGGGCTGATGCGCGCGAACAACCTCAAGGCGATCTGGGAAAGCGGCAAGGCGGCGACAAATTGCTGGATCCATACCGACAGCGCCTTCGTGGTGGAGACCATGGCGCATCAGGGCTGGGATTCGCTCACCATCGACATGCAGCACGGCCTGATCGGCGTCGCCGAGATGCACGCCATGCTGCTGGCCGCGTCGGCGACGGACACGGTGCCGCTGGTGCGGGTGCCGTGGAACGACCCGGCGATGATCATGAAGGCCCTCGACGCCGGCGCCTACGGCGTCATCTGTCCGATGGTCAACAACGGAGAGGAATGCGAGCGATTCGTCGGCGCCTGCCGCTACATGCCGGACGGCTATCGCAGCGTCGGCCCCAACCGCGCGATCATCTATGGCGGCTCCGACTACATGAGCATGGCCAACCAGACCGTGCTCGCGATCGCCATGATCGAGACCAATGACGGCCTCGCCAACCTTGACGAGATCTGCGCTACGCCCGGCCTCGACGCCATCCTGATCGGCCCGTCGGACCTGGGCCTGTCGCTGGGCGGGGAGCCCCGGCTCAACCAGACCAATCCGGTGGTGCTCGAGGCCATCGACCGTATCCTGGCCGCGGCCAAGGCGAACGGCTTGCGCGCCGCCATCGTCAATGGCAGCGTCGACTACGCCAGGGAAATGGTAGCCAAGGGCTTCGATATGGTCACGGTCGTGTCGGACATGGCGCTGCTGCGCGGCGGCTTCGAGATGGTCCGGGCGATGAAGGACTGAGGGAGTAGGTAGGCTCTCCGCAAATATCGGAGATTCTGCTTCGCTCCGCTCGCAGAAGCACCAAAAAAAGCCGGAACGAATGCCCTTACCGCTCCGGCTCGGGCGGCAGGTCGCGCATCAGGCTGAAGTCCACGGCGTCGTTGAGGAACATGGCGCCGGGAATGAGCTTGGCCGAGACCATCTCCTGGAGCACCCGTTCCATCCGCACCGTGTCCATTTGCCCGAACGGCACGTCGCCGTCGGGGCCGAACACCAGCGGCTCCATCGCCTTCAGCTGTTCCATCTGATGGCCGGGATCGAGCTCGGGATACCGCGCGACCAGCAGCGCCACCGTCCCCTCCCTGTCGGCGAACGCGGCACGCCAGCCCTCCCGGGCGGCCTCGAGGAAACGGAGCAGCGCGTCGCGCCGCGTCTCCAGCACCTTCTCGGTGGCGAACAGGCAGTCCGACGGCATGGCCACGCCATAGTCGTGCGGGCTGAGGATCTGCAAATTGGGTGCCGGATAACCCGCATTGCGGAGCAGGATCAGCTCGTTGATGGTGGTCACCTGGCTGAGTACGTAGCGGTCCTCGAGGAATCCGGTGATCCTGTCGTCCTGCTTGATCACCTTGAAGTCGCCCAGCCTCATGCCCTGCTTCATGGCCATGGCGGTGAACTCGGCCTCGTCGCCGCCCAGCCAGAGACCGATGGGCCGGCCGGCGAGCTGGCGCAGCGACAGGATCCGGTTCTCGGCCTTCAGCACGAAGCGGAAGATGCTGTCCTGCAGCGGCAGGGCGAAGATCTTCACCGGGACCGACTTGGCGCGCGCGGTGAACATCAGGCTGGACGGTCCGATGCCGATGTCCGCCTTGCCGGTCGCCACTTCGCCCAGCGCCGGATGGTCCGGCCCGCCGGGGACGATCGCCACGTCGAGGCCGCGCTTGCTGAAGAAGCCCCGTTCCTTGGCCACGATGTAGCCCGCGAACTCGGCCTGCGGCAGCCATTCCAGATGCAGCACCAGCCGCTCCGACAGGGCGGGCGGCAGGGCGCGGGCCGCGCGCGCCGCCGACAGGCCGGCCATGGCGGCGGCGGCGCCCAGCACGGCGCGGCGGCTCGGCGCCGTCACTTGATCACCCCCGGGTGCACGTTGAGCAGCTGGAACAGGCCGGAGCGGTCGTCGGTCCAGACCAGGTCCCGGTCCGGCGCGAGGCGCTCCCAGCCGGGCCGCTTCAGCAATGCGTTCAGCGTCTCCTGGTCGCGGGCGAGCGCCGCCCAGCGGCTGGAATGGATGACCGCGTCGGATTCGAGATCGTAGCGGCCGATGGCGGCGAAGCCCCGGTTCTCGGCGATGGCCGCCAGCACCGGGTTCAAATTGACGAACTTGTTGGAGATGTTGATGGCGACGATGCCGCCGGGCTTGAGCTTCGAGAAATAGATGTCGAAGGCCTCGGCGGTCAGCAGGTGCATGGGGATCGCGTCCGAGCTGAAGGCGTCGAGCACGATGAGATCGAACCGGCGCGTCTCCTCCGCGATCAGCAGGCGGCCGTCGCCGGTCAGCACCTCCGCGTCCGGCCGGCAGTCGGCGAGGAAGGAGAACAGCGCGGGGTCGCGCGCCATCTCCACGACCACCGGGTTGATCTCGTAGAAGGTCCAGCGCGCCTCGGGCGGGCCGGAGCAGGCGACGGTGCCGGTGCCGAGGCCGATGGCGGCGATGTCGCGGGCGCGTCCCTCGGCGGTCCGCTCCGCGATCACGTCGCCGAACGGTCCGCGGTCGCCGTAATAGCTGGTCAGGGTGCGCCGCTTGCCCTCGGCCCGGAGCTGGCCGCCATGCGAGGTGGAGCCGTTGACCATGATGGTCATGTCGTGCGGCTTGTCGTAGATCACCTTCACCACGCCGAAGAAGTTGCGCTCGTGCGCCAGCGGCGGCTCGGCGAGCCGGGGCGCGAAGCTGATCAGGAACGCGGCGGCGAGCCCGGTGGCGAAGCGCACCGGCGATCCGGCCAGCAACACGAGCCCCACCGCGAACACCAGCCCGATGATGCCGGTCACCAGCCGGACATGGTCCTTCGGCGTGAACAGCAGCACCAGGACGGCGATGGCGGCCACGGCGAGCGGCAGCGCCAGGTCGAGCGCCCAGCGGAATCTGCCGTCCTTCGCCGGCGGGCGCAGCAGCACCGCAAGCACCAGGGCGAGCGGATATTCGGTGATGTCGTTGAAGAGATTGGGCGCGACGAGGGCGTTGAACGCGCCGCCCAGCAGGCCGCCCAGCGCGATCATCAGGTAGAATTCGCTGGAGCGCTCGGGGCCGGGTCGGCTGTCGGCCAGGCGCGCATGGCAGATATAGGCCGAGACGAACAGCAGGATGACGGTGGCGACCACCAGGTCCCAGGCGCGGACCAAGCCTTCGCCGCCGAAGATGACGATGATCAGCGGCGCCAGCGCCAGCGGCTGCAGCAGCAGCATGAAGCGCATGGACAGGATGCGCCGCCGCGCGAAGGCCAGCACGAAGGTCAGCAGATAGAGCGCCAGCGGCACCACCCAGAACAGCGGGCCCGCCGCGATGTCGGTGGTGATGCGCGTCGTCGTGCCCGACAGCAGGCTCGACGGCACCGCGGCCAGCAGCAGCCACATCCAGCGCTTGCCCGGCTGGAAGGGAAGGGCGGTTTCCTCGGGCGGCGAGGCGATGGCGGCCACCGGCCGTCCGGTGACGATGCAGGCGATGATGACGGCGGCGAACAGGCCGTAACCGGCGGTCCAGAGCTGCGCCTGGTCGATCAGGCCGATATGGGGCTCGATCAGCACCGGATAGGCGAGCAGCGCGCCCAGGCCTCCCACATTGCTGGCGGCGTAGAGGAAGTAGGGATCGTGCGCGTGCCGGTGCCCGGTGCGCGAGAACCAGTGCTGCACCAGTGGCGCGGTCGCCGACAGGGCGAGCAGCGGCAGGCCGGCGCTCAAGGTCAGCATGTACAGCACCTGGGTCACCGGCATGTGCGCGAGGCCGTCCGGCGTGGCCGGCAGCTCGGGCGGCAGGGCCAGCGCACCCAGCGCCAGCAGCGCCAGGTGGATGGCGGCCTGCGCCTTTGGCGGCGCCCAGCGGGTCAGCGCGAAGCAGTAGGCGTATCCGGCCAGCAATATGGCCTGGTAGAACATCAGCGCCGTCACCCAGGTAGCCGGCGTGCCGCCCATCAGCGGCAGGATGGCCTTGGGGATCATCGGCTCGAGCCAGAAGATCAGCACGGCGCTGAGGAAGATGGCCGCCGTGTAGACCACGGAGACCAGCAGGCCGGGCATGGTCCGGTCCGTGCTCAATGCGCCCCCTCCGCTGGCCTCAGATGCTCAGCAGCACCTTGGCGATGACGTCGCGCTGGATCTCGTTGGAGCCGCCATAGATGGTCGAGGCGCGGCCGTACAGGAAGTCGAACATGGCGCCCCCCGCCTCGGCGGGGCCGACCGGCGGCTCGTTGGAGCCCTTCCTGTCCTCGAAGCCCTCGAACGGGAAGCTGTAATAGCCGGCGATCTCGATGAACAGCTCGGACATGCTCTGCTGCAGCTGGGTCGCGGCCACCTTCATCATGTTGGCCTCGGTGCCCGGCGCGTGGTCGGTTTTCTGGCCGGACAGGAAGCGCAGCTCGGAATATTCCAGCGCCATCAGCGCCACCTCGGTCTCGGCGAGGCGCCGCTGGTAACCGGGCTCGTCGGCCAGCCTGGCGCCGCTCATGTCCGTGGCGTCCGCCAGCTTGCGGATGCGGCGCAGCGTGTGCTTCTTGTGGCCGACCTGGGCGATGCCGTTGCGTTCGTTGACCAGCAGGAACTTGGCGTAGGTCCAGCCCTCGTTCTCCTTGCCGATCAGGTTCTCCTTCGGCACCCGCACGTCGGTGAAGAACACCTGGTTCACCGTGTGGTCGCCGTTGATGATGATCAGCGGGCTGACCTCGATGCCCGGCGTCTTCATGTCGATCAGCAGGAACGAAATGCCTTCCTGGTTCTTGCCGGTGTCGGCGGTGCGCACCAGGCAGAAGATCCAGTCGGCGTCATGGGCGCCGGTGGTCCAGATCTTCGAGCCGTTGACCACGTACTCGTCGCCGTCGCTGACCGCCCTGGTCTTGAGCGAGGCGAGATCCGAACCCGAGCCCGGCTCGGAATAGCCTTGGCACCACCAGTCGTCGCCGGACAGGATGCGCGGCAGGAACCGGGCCTTCTGCGCCTCGTTGCCATAGGTGTAGATCACCGGGCCGACCATCTTGATGCCGAAGGCGGGCAGCTCGGGCGCGCCGGCCAGCGCCATCTCGTTGGCGAATATGTAGCGCTGGGTCGATGTCCAGCCCGTGCCGCCATATTCCACCGGCCAGGCCGGCGCGATCCAGCCCTTGGCGTGGAGGATTTTCTGCCAGCGCAGCAGGTCGGGCTTGTAGAGCTTCTCGCCGGCCTCGACCTTGGCGCGCAGATCGGCGGGGAACGCTTCCGCCAGCCACGCCCGCACCTCGTTCTGGAAGGCGATCTCCTCGGGCGTGAACGACAGGTCCATGGTCTTTCCCCTGGTTTCCGGCCGCTTGCGTCAGGCCGCGGCGGCGAACTGCTTCAGGTGATGATCGACGTTTCCGAACAGGATGTCGATCATGGTCAGCCGCTTGAAGTAATGGCCCACCGACAGCTCGTCGGTCATGCCCATGCCGCCATGCAGCTGCACCGCCTGCTGGCCGACGAAGCGGCCGCTCTTGCCGATCTGCACCTTGGCGCCCGAGACCGCCTTGCGGCGCTCGACCGGGTCGGCGCTGTCGACCTTGAGGGCGGCGACGAGGGCCATCGACTTGGCCTGCTCGTATTCCATCATCATGTCGGCCATGCGGTGCCGCAGCACCTGGAACTTGGCGATCGGCTGGCCGAACTGCACGCGGGTCTTGGTGTATTCGACGGTGGTGTCGAGCAGCACCTTCATGGCGCCCACCGCTTCGGCGCACAGCGCCACGATGGCGTCGTCGGCCATTTTCTCCAGGATGGCGAGGCCGTTGCCTTCGTCGCCGAGCAGGGCGTCCGGGCCGAGCTTGACGCTGTTGAGGAACAGCTCGGCGGCGCGCGAGCCGTCGACCGTCGGATAAGCGCGGCGCTCCAGGCCGGCGGCGCCGCGGTCGACGATGAACAGGCTGATGCCGTCCCGGTCGCGCCGGTCGCCCGAGGTGCGGGCCGAGACGATGATCTTGTCGGCGCTGTCGCCGTGCAGCACCACGGCCTTGTGGCCGTCGAGCACCCAGCCGTCGCCGTCCTTGCGGGCGGTGGTCGCCACGTCGAACAGGTCGAAGCGGGCCTGCGGCTCGGCATAGGCGACCGCCAGCAGCAAATTGCCCTCGATGACCTCGCCGATCAGCGCGTCCTGGCCGCCCGCCGCCTTGAGCGCGCCGCCGCCCATCACCACGGTGGTCAAATACGGCTCCAGCAGCAGGCCCTTGCCGAAGGATTCCATCAGCACGCCGGTGTCGACGGCGGTGCCGTCCAGGCCGCCCTGGTCCTCGGTGAACGGCAGCGCCAGCCAGCCCAGCTCCGCCATCTGCTTCCAGTAGTCGCGGCTGAAGCCTTCCTCGGAGGCGCGCATCTTGCGCAGGTTCTCGGCGCCGCAATTGGCCTCGACGAAGCGCTCGGCGCTGTCGCGCAGCATGACTTGTTCTTCGGAGTAGGACAGGTCCATCCTTCGGGAATCCTCTTGAATTGTGGCCGGCGGGTCGGTTCGGCTGTCGTTTTTGCGCCATTTCCCGCCGACAGGCAAGGCCTTGTCACGAGAGCGCGGTTGCATCGCCGGTGAAAATCGTGGTTGTTCTCTTCCTGCGCCCGAGTCCGGCGCGGGGAGCCGTTTCCGGGTTGCTTGAACCGATGGTCGACGTGGCGATGAACCAGACTCTGAAGGGGTGGTGGAAAGCCGCGCCGGCGCTGCCGGCCGTGGTGCTCGCGGGCCTCGTCGCCACCGGCAACCTTCATGCGGCGCACGCGGTCCTGATCGCCGTCGCCTGCGCGCCGGCCGTCTACCTGTTCTGGCAATCCATGGCCCGCCGCGACGAGCGGCGGGTGGCGGTGACGGCCGAGGCGCCGTCGGCCGTCGCCGTCTCCTATGCCCAGTCGGTGATCGACGTCATCCCGGACGCGCTGATCCTGCTGGATGCCAACCGACGGGTGGTCGAAGCCAATTCGGCGGCGCGGGAGCTGTTCGGCGTACGCCTCGTCGGCCGGGACTTCTCGCAGGTGCTGCGGCACCCCTCGGCGGTCGAGGCGATGGACCGCGCGCTGGGAAGCGATGCCGTCTCGCGCGAGGAGATCACCCTGCTCAGCCCCGGTGAGCGCCATTTCATGCTGGCGGCGCTGCCGATTGCGGAAAAGGCCGGCGGCGGCGAGACCGCGCCGGCCATGGCCATCGCCCTGCATGAGATAACCGCCCTGAAGCGGTCCGAGCAACTGCGCGCCGATTTCGTCGCCAACGCCAGCCACGAGCTGCGCACGCCGCTCGCCAGCGTCATCGGCTTCATCGAGACCTTGCAGGGCCCGGCCAAGGGCGATCCCGGCGCCCAGGAGCGGTTCCTCGAGATCATGTCGCAGGAGTCCGCCCGGATGGCACGGCTGATCGACGATCTGCTGTCGCTGTCGCGAATCGAGCTCGACGAGCACGTGGTGCCGTCCGACAGCGTCGACCTCGCCCACGTGGTCGACGGCGTCGTCGAGGCGCTGTCGCTGGCGGCGCGCGACCGCGAGATGTCGATCTCGGTCGATCTCGATGCCGGCATGCCGGCGGTGATCGGCGACGCCGACCAGCTCACCCAAGTGTTCCAGAACCTGATCGACAACGCCATCAAGTACGGCCGCAATGGCACTGCCATCCGGATCGTCGGCAAGACCGTGGAAAGGCTGCCGGAAACCGGCGGCCCGGGCGTTGCGGTGAAGGTGATCAACGAGGGCGACGGCATCGCCCGCGAGCATCTGCCGCGGCTGACCGACCGCTTCTACCGGGTCGATCCGGCCCGCTCGCGGCAGAAGGGCGGCACAGGTCTGGGGCTCGCCATCGTCAAGCATATCGTCAACCGCCACCGCGGCCGGCTGCTGTTCGAGAGCGAGCTCGGAGTCGGCACCACGGTGACCGTCTATCTGCCCGCCCGCGCCGCGGAGCAAGCCGGCAAATAGCCGTTTTCCCAAGGGTTGGCGGTCTGTAACACAACTGTAACCCAATTGTCTTATTGCTTTCACCGCCCATCCCTAGGGTGCGTGCCACGGGTGCCGGCGAGGCCGCGCCCAGAGACGTGGCTCACCACTGATGATCGGAGAAACATCGTGATCAACAAGACACTCATTGGCCTGGCGACCGCCCTGGTGGCCAGTGCTGCCGCCTCGGGTGCCGCTCACGCCCGCGATCAGATTCAGATCGCCGGTTCCTCGACCGTTCTGCCGTTCGCGACCGTCGTCGCGGAGCAGTTCGGCAAGCAGGGCAAGTACAAGTCGCCCGTCGTCGAATCCGGTGGTTCCTCGGCCGGCCTCAAGAAATTCTGCGAGGGCGTCGGCCCCGGCTATATCGACATCGCCAATTCTTCGCGCGCCATCAAGAAGAGCGAGGTCGAGACCTGCAACAAGGCTGGCGTGACCGGCATCATCGAGGTCAAGTTCGGCTATGACGGCATCGTGTTCGCCACGCCCGTCGGCAAGCCGACCTACAAGTTCACCCCGAAGGATGTCTACCTGGCGCTGGCCAGCCAGATCCCGGTGAATGGCAAGATCGTCGCCAACCCGAACAAGACCTGGAAGGACGTCAACCCCAGCTTCCCGGCGGCGCCGATCATGGCGTTCATTCCCGGCGAAAAGCACGGCACCCGCGAAGTCTTCGAGGAAAAGGTGCTGACGGTCGGCTGCGAGACCTTCAAGGAAGTCGAGAAGCTCGACAAGGACGCCAAGAAGAAGGTCTGCAACCACGTCCGCAAGGACGGCATGGCCGTCGACATCGACGGCGACTACACCGAGACGCTGGCGCGCCTAAAGTCCAACCCCGATGGCGTCGGCGTGTTCGGCCTCAGCTTCTACGACCAGAACCGCGACAAGATCCAGGTGTCCACGGTCAACGACATCGAGCCGACGATCGAGACCATCGGCAGCGGCGAATATCCGGTGTCACGCCCGCTGTACTTCTACGTGAAGAAAACTCACCTGGCCGCGATCCCGGGCCTGAAGCAGTACGTCGCCTTTTTCCTCAACGAGGACATGATCGGCGACAACGGCATGTTGATGGAGAAGGGGCTGATCCCGGCTCCCAAGAAGCAGCGCGACGAGTTCCGCGCGGCCTGGACCGCCGGCAAGACCGTCGACTGATATCGTCCGGTTACGGGAGCGGCGTCACGCGGCGCCGCTCCCGTTGCCGTCCCTGCATTCCTCAGCGGGCCTAGCGAGCGAACATGTCCTTATCCATTCTGGTTCTCTTGACCGCCGGGCTCGTCGCCGCCGCCTATTTCAGCGGCATCGTCCGGGCCAGGGTCACCAGCGGCGGCAACGTAGCTGCGCTTCATTCCCGGCCGAGCTACTACGGCACCTATGCCGCCCTTCTGGCGGGCCTCGCCGCCCTGATCGTCCTGGCGGTCTGGCTGATCGGCGAAAGCATCGTCATCCGCGGCGCCATCGTCGATGCGCTGCCCGAAGCGGTCCGCAACGGCCCCAAATCCGAGATCGAACTGGTGCTCGGCCAGGTCGCCAACACGGCCAAGACCGGCGAGAGCTTCGGCGCGGAACCCTTCGTTCTCGACCTCGCCTCACGCTACAACGAAATGCGCGCCGCCAGCCGCATCTACATGACGGTGGCGGTGCTGGTCGCGGCGCTCGCGGGCGCGCTGATCGGCTATCTGCAGATTCGGCCACAGACGCGGGCGCGCAACCGGGTCGAGGGCGTGATCAGGATACTGCTCATCATCTGCTCGAGCGTGGCGATCCTCACCACGGTGGGCATCGTGCTGTCGATGCTGTTCGAGTCGATCCGCTTCTTCACCATGGTGCCGCCGCAGGAATTCTTCTTCGGCCTGGTCTGGGATCCGCGCTTCTCGTCGGCGGCTGGCGGGGAAACCGGCCAGTTCGGCCTGATCCCCGTGCTCTGGGGCACGCTGTTCGTCACCATCCTGGCGATGCTGGTTTCGGTGCCGATCGGCCTGATGTCGGCCATCTATCTGGCGGAATATGCCGGTCCCCGGTTCCGGTCGACCGCCAAGCCCATCCTCGAGATTCTCGCCGGTATCCCGACCGTCGTGTTCGGCTTTTTCGCGGTTGTCACGGTCGGCCCGTTCCTGCGCGACGCCGGCGCCTCCATCGGACTGTCGATCGACGCCCGGAGCGCGCTGACGGCGGGTATCGTCATGGGCATCATGATCATCCCCTTCGTGTCCTCGCTGTCCGACGACGTCATCAACGCGGTGCCGCAGTCGCTGCGGGACGGCTCGGCGGCGCTCGGCGCGACCAAGTCCGAGACGATCCGCAAGGTGATCCTGCCCGCGGCGCTTCCCGGCATCGTCGGCTCGATCATCCTCGCCGTGTCACGCGCTGTCGGCGAGACCATGATCGTGGTCATGGCGGCCGGCGTGGCGGCGAACCTTACCGTCAACCCGTTCGAGGCCGTCACCACGGTGACCGTGAAGATCGTCAGTCAGCTGACCGGCGACCACGAGTTCACCAGTCCCCAGACGCTGGTCGCCTTCGCTTTGGGCATGACGCTGTTCGTGATCACGCTGCTGCTCAACGTCTACGCGCTGCACATTGTCAGAAAGTACAGGGAACAATATGACTGACAGCACGCCCCGCAAGACCTCGTACTTCATGTCCGAGGAGGCCGCGAAGCGGATCAGGAAGCGCTATGCCGCCGAGAAACGCTTCCGGCTCTACGGCCTGGGCATGATCAGCATCGGCCTCGGCTTCCTGGCGATCCTGTTCTACACCATCGTCAGCGTCGGCATAGGCGGGTTCTCAAACACCCAGTTCCGCGTGTCCGTACCGCTGGATGCCGCGGAACTGGGCCTCGAGGAGGGCGTCACGCCCGAGGCGATCGGCGAGTTGTCCGGTTTCAAGCTGACCAGGATCGCGCGCGGTGCCCTGTACAAGCAGCTGGGCGTCGACGAGAGCGACCGCGCCGCCAAGCAGCGGGCCGACGGCATGCTCAGCAACGGCGTCGACGTGCAGGTCCGCAACGTATTGCTCGACGACCCGTCGCTGGTCGGCTCCACCGTCGACATGTGGCTGCTCGCGCACGGCGCCGTGGACCCGTTCATGAAGGGCCAGATTTCCCGCGACCTACCCGAGGATCGCCGGCTGATGAACGACCAGCAGCTTGCCTGGCTAGACCAGTTGAAGGAACAGGGTCGTGCCGAGCTGCGCTTCAACAGCAGCCTCTTCACCAACGGCGCCTCGGCCGACCCCGAACTCGCCGGTGTCGCCGTCGGCCTGATCGGCTCTTTCTTCATGATGGTGCTGGTGGTCGTGGTGGCGCTGCCCATCGGCGTCGGCGCGGCGATCTATCTCGAGGAGTTCGCGCCGAAGAACCGGTTCACCGATCTGATCGAGGTCAATATCAACAATTTGGCGGCGGTACCGTCGATCGTGTTCGGCATCCTCGGTCTGGCTATCTTCATCAACATGCTCGGCATGCCGCGCTCGGCGCCCATCGTCGGCGGCCTGGTGCTGTCGCTGATGACCTTGCCGACCGTGATCATCGCGACGAGGGCAGCGCTCCGCGCCGTGCCGCCGTCGATCAAGCAGGCGGCGCTGGGCGTCGGCGCGTCGAAGATGCAGGCGATCTTCCATCACACCCTGCCGCTCGCCATGCCCGGCATCCTCACCGGCCTGATCATCGGCCTGGCCCACGCGCTCGGCGAGACCGCCCCGCTGATCATGATCGGCATGGTCGCGGCGGTGTTCGACTTGCCCGGCAGCCCGCTCGATCCGGCGACGGCCCTTCCGGTGCAGATATACATGTGGGCAGGCCTGCCCGAGAGGGGATTCGTCGCGCTCACCTCGGCGGCGATCATGGTTTTGCTGGCGTTCCTGCTTACAATGAACGCCTCCGCGATCATCCTCAGGAAGAGGTTCGAACGGAGATGGTAACAATGGACACGAGGCAGGCTGAAATGGCCGAGAAGCAGATCATCGACGGTCAGCCCGAGAGCAAGTTCGTCACCAGGGGCGTCCACGTCTATTATGGCGAGAAGGAAGCCATCAAGGGCGTCAGCCTCGACATCTACAGCAACGAGGTCACGGCGCTGATCGGCCCGTCCGGCTGCGGCAAGTCCACCTATCTGCGGTGCCTGAACCGCATGAACGACACGGTCGACGGCGCTCGCGTCACCGGTTCGATCCTGCTGGACGGCACCGACATCTACGACAAGAAGGTCGACGTGGTGCAGCTGCGCGCCCGGGTCGGCATGGTGTTCCAGAAACCCAATCCGTTCCCCAAGTCGATCTACGAGAACATCGCCTACGGCCCGAAGATCCACGGTCTCGCCACCAAGAAGGCCGACCTCGACGGGATCGTCGAGACCAGCCTGAAGAAGGCGGGCCTATGGAACGAGGTCAGTGACCGTCTCGACACCCAGGGCACGGCCCTCTCCGGCGGCCAGCAGCAGCGCCTGTGCATCGCCCGCGCCATCGCCGTCAGCCCGGAAGTGATCCTGATGGACGAGCCGTGTTCGGCGCTCGATCCGATCGCCACGGCCCGCGTCGAGGAACTGATCGACGAGTTGCGCGAGAACTACGCCATCGTCATCGTCACCCACTCCATGCAGCAGGCGGCGCGCGTGTCGCAGAAGACCGCGTTCTTCCACCTCGGCGACATCGTCGAGCATGGCAACACCGAGCAGATATTCACCAATCCGCGCGAGGAGCGCACCCGGGACTACATCACCGGCCGCTTCGGCTAGCGCGTCTTTTTCATCTGACAAGGGCCGGACAAAATGCCTAGCGACCACACCGTATCTGCCTACGACAAGGAACTGGAGAACCTTCGGTCCAGCATCGCCCGGATGGGCGGGCTGGCCGAGACCCAGATCGCCGGCGCTGTCGACGCGCTGTTCAAGCGCAGCGCCGAGCGGGCCGAGCAGGTCGTCTTCGCCGACAAGACCCTGGACGATCTGGAAATCGCCATCGAGCGCGACGCCATCTCCATCCTGGCGCGCCGGCAGCCCATGGCGTCGGACCTGCGCGAGATTGTCTCGGCGCTAAAGATGTCGAGCGTCCTCGAGCGCATCGGCGATTACTCGAAGAACATCGCCAAGCGCGTCACCGCCATCAACGAGTCGGACAATTTCCGCATTGTCCGCACCGTCGGCGACATGGCGCATCTGGTCCAGAAAATGCTCAAGGACGTGCTCGACGCCTATATCGACCAGGACGCGGTCAAGGCGATGGACGTATGGGAACGCGACGCGCCGGTCGACGAGCTCTACAACAGCTTGTTTCGCGAGTTGCTGACCTACATGATGGAGGATGCACGCGCCATCACGCCCTGCACCCATCTGCTGTTCACGGCCAAGAACGTCGAGCGCATGGGCGATCACGTGACCAACCTGGCCGAGATTGTCTACTACCTGGTCAAGGGCGAGATCCTCGAAGACACGCGTCCCAAGGGCGACCGCACCAGCTTCACGGTGTTGCGGCCGAGCGATGATTGACGGAACGATTGTGGCGGGAAGCACCGACATGAAGCCGAATGTTCTCCTGATCGAAGACGATCTGAGCCTGGTGGAACTGGTCAAGTACAACCTGGACAAGGAAGGGTTCGACGTCATTCACGCCACCGACGGCGAGGAAGGCCTGGTGATGGCCAAGGAACGCGCGCCCGACCTGATCCTGCTGGACTGGATGCTGCCCTTCGTGCCGGGCATCGAGGTCTGCCGCCGGCTGCGCAAGTCGCCGGACACCGCGGGCATCCCGATCATCATGCTGACGGCGCGCACGGAGGAGGGCGACCGTATCCGCGGCCTCGACACTGGCGCCGACGACTACATCACCAAGCCCTATTCGCCGCGCGAGTTGCTCGCCCGCATCAATGCGGTGCTGCGCCGGGTGCGCCCGGCCTATTCGGGCCAGGTGCTGACCTATGCCGACATCGCCCTCGACGCCAGCGCCCACAAGGTGACCCGCGCCGGCAAGCCGGTGCGGCTCGGTCCCACCGAGTTCCGCCTGCTGCGCCACTTCCTCGAGAATCCGGACCGGGTGTTCTCGCGCGAGCAGCTGCTGGATTCGGTCTGGGGCCACGATGTCTATGTCGAGCCGCGCACCGTCGACGTGCACATCCGCCGCCTGCGCAAGGTGCTCAACGAGGGCGGCGCCCAGGACGTCATCCGCACGGTCCGCTCGGCCGGCTACGCGCTCGACCTCGAAGCGGTCTGATCGCCGGGCGTCTCCGCCTGCGTGGGCGGGCGGCTCGGCCGGGTGAGGATGAACGCGCTCACCGCCAGCTCGACGACGCCCACGATCAGCGGCAGCCAGAAGCTCTTGGCGACGACCAGCGTCAGGAACAGCCAGCCCGCGGCCATCGCCACGATCGCCAACCCCTTGGCGCGCGGCGGGATCACCCCGTGCCGGTCCCAGGCGACCAGATAGGGACCGTAGGTCCTGTTGCCGTACAGCCACCGGTGCAGCCGGTGCGAGCTCTTCGACCATGCCCAGGCGGTGACCAGCAGGAACGGCACCGTCGGCAGGACCGGCAGGAACACGCCGATCGCGCCGAGCGCCAGGAACACCCAGCCGGTCGCCAGCAGGACGTAGCGCGTGGCGGGCGAGACGGTGATGTCGGTGGGATCGTCCTGCGGGTCCATGACCAAGATCATGGGCACGTTTTTGCAAAGCACAAGCAGTTGCAAGTGGGTGCGTCTCTTTAACGCCGCAAGCGATGGGCAGACGAAAAAAATTCGCCTGCGATGTAGTCCGCGTCGTTGTCATTGAGTGTTGGAGGCGGCCAAGTAATGCTGAAAGGCGTACTAGGCCAAATTTGTCTGAGGCAACTGGCCTGACGGTCTCCCCATGTCCAGCCTGTGACAATGCCGGTTACCGCTGAACTCATGACGTGGATAAGCAGACGACCCAAGACGTATGTAACAATCTGAGTGTTGGAGCTGGAGGCCGGCGATACAAGTTGACCAGCATCGTCATCGACCACGAGAAGGTGGTGTCTGATCCAGCCGGGAGTCCAGGTGTCCCGACTGTAGTCGCCAAACCAGATCCGCCAGTCCGGTGGCGCCCTATGGCTCGCATACAGCCAAGCCCGATCGACTTCGGAGATCGCTACAGTCTCTGGGTCATCGTATTCACTGACCATGACGGCCGTCGCAACCCAGGCTGCAAGCTCGTTCTTAGAGGACTCGTCGAGCCGAAAACACTCTCCGCGAACTAGCCTTGAAACCGTCGGCTTGACTCTGTTCTGGAGCTCGCTCATCCAGCCGCTGTTGCAGCTTCGGCAAACACAGCGAACAGTTCGGCTTTGCGGATCGCCTCCGCGAATACGAAAGTCAACGTCGCTACGATCGCGATGCGTCGTAGCCTTCAGATAGTGGTAGTTGGCCTTATCTTTGGCGATGAACTGGCCGAGCCAAGCCGCAATTACGTGTTCTCTGGAAACGTTTTTCCTAGTGAGTGTGACTCCGCAGAAAATGCAGAATTCTGTGGGCTTGGCCATTGGTACTCATCGGATTCCGCAATCACGAACAGCCGCTCGTTCCGCCGCAGGTGTTGCACTTCAGGCAGGTGCCGTTGCGCACCAGGGTGAAGTTGCCGCATTCGCCGCAGGCGTCGCCCTCATAGCCCTTCATGCGGGCTTCCTTGGCGCGTTCCATGGTGGTGCTCATGGCGGCTTCGGCGCGGTTCAGCAGCAGGCTTTCCATGGACTGGCCCACGGCGATGTCGGTCGTCTGCTGCTCGATCACCACCGCGCGGGCGACGGTTTCCCTCTTTCCGGAGATGCCGCCCTCGACCACCGTCAGCTTGTTGCGGACATAGCCGGACGAGGCCACCTCGCGGATGGCGGCGATGGTCTGCTGGGCGGCCGAAGGCGCCTCCGGTTCCTCGCCCTCGCTTTGGCCTTTGCCGAGCGCGTCGAACCGGGTCTCGTGCGGCTCCACATGCGCCAGGTCGTAGCGGCTGAGATACGACACCGCCAGCTCGCGGAACACGTAGTCGAGCAGCGAGGTCGCCATCTTGATGGAATCGTTGCCCTCCACCAGGCCCGAGGGCTCGAACCGGGTGAAGGTGAAGGCGTCCACATATTCCTCTAGCGGCACGCCATATTGCAGGCCGATGGAGATGGCGATGGCGAAGTTGTTCATTAGCGAGCGGAAGGCGGCGCCTTCCTTGTGCATGTCGATGAAGATCTCGCCCAGCCGGCCGTCGTCGTACTCGCCGGTGCGCAGATAGACCTTGTGGCCGCCGACCACTGCTTTCTGGGTATAGCCCTTGCGGCGGTGGGGCAGGCGGCCGCGCGCCGCCGGCGCGATCTTCTCGATGATCCGCTCGACGATGCGCTCCACAGCCGGGGCAGGGGCGGGCGCTGGGGCGGCTTCTTCCTCCTCCAGGTCCTCCTCGTCGAGCAGCGCGGCGCTCAGCGGCTGGCTGAGCTTCGATCCGTCGCGGTAGAGGGCGTTGGCCTTCAGCGCCAGCCGCCAGGACAGCTCATAGGCCGCGAGGCAGTCCGTCACCGTGGCGTTGCCGGCCATGTTGATGGTCTTGGAGATGGCGCCCGAGATGAACGGCTGGGCCGCCGCCATCATGCGGATGTGGCTTTCCACCGACAGGAAACGCTTGCCGATGCGGCCGCATGGGCTGGCGCAGTCGAACACCGGCAGATGCTCGTCCTTCAGCCGCGGCGCGCCCTCCAGGGTCATGGCGCCGCAGACATGGAGGTTGGCGGCGTCGATCTCGGCGCGCGAGAAGCCCAGCTCGGCCAGCATGTCGAAGCCGAAATCGTCGAGCTGCTCGGCCGTGAATCCCAGGCCGTGGCGGCAGAACGCCTCGCCCAGCGTCCATTTGTTGAAGGCGAACTTGATGTCGAAGGCGCTGGCGAGGTTGTCCTCGACCGCCTCGATCTCCTCGGGGCCGAAACCGCGCTCGGCGAGCGTCTCGTGGTTGATGCCGGGCGCGTCCTTCAGCGTGCCGTGGCCGACCGCATAGTCGACGATCTCGACGATCTCGAACTCCTGGTAGCCCAGCTTGCGCAGCGCCGCCGGCACCATCTGGTTGATGATCTTGAAATAGCCGCCGCCGGCCAGCTTCTTGAACTTCACCAGCGCGAAGTCGGGCTCGATGCCGGTGGTGTCGCAATCCATGACCAGGCCGATGGTGCCGGTCGGCGCGATCACCGTCGCCTGGGCGTTGCGGAAGCCGTGTTTCTCGCCGGCGGCCAGCGCCTCGTCCCAGGCGTCCGCCGCGGCCTCGGCCAGCGCCGGCTCCGGGCAGTTGAGGGTGTCGAGCGGCACCGGCGGCGTGCCGAGGCCCTCATAGCCCGTCGCCTCGCCCCTGGCCGCGCGGCGGTGGTTGCGGATCACCCGCAGCATGTGCTCGCGGTTGGGCTCGTAGCCGGGAAAGGCGCCCAGCTCGGCGGCCATCTCGGCGGAGGCCGCATAGGCGACGCCGGTCATCAGCGCGGTGATGGCGCCGCACAGGGCGCGGCCTTCCGCGCTGTCATAGGGCAGGCCCGAGGCCATCAGCAGGCCGCCGATATTGGCGTAGCCCAGGCCCAGCGTGCGGTAGCGATAGCTCAGCTCGGCGATCTCGCGCGACGGGAACTGGGCCATCAGCACCGAGATTTCCAGCACCACGGTCCACAGCCGCGTGGCGTGCTGGAAGCTGTCGACGTCGAAGGCGCCGTCGGCCCTCAGGAACGTCATCAGGTTGAGCGAGGCCAGGTTGCAGGCCGTGTCGTCGAGGAACATGTACTCGGAACACGGATTGCTGGCGTTGATCTCGCCCGAGGCGGGGCAGGTATGCCAGTCGTTGATGGTGGTGTGGAACTGCAGGCCCGGATCGGCGCAGGCCCAGGCCGCGTTGCCGATCTGGTCCCACAGCCGGCGGGCCGGGATCGTCTCGGCCACCTTGCCGTCGGTGCGGCGGATCAGGCTCCAGTCCGCGTCCGCGGCGACGGCCTGCATGAATTCGTCGGTGACGCGCACCGAATTGTTCGAATTCTGGCCCGAGACGGTCAGGTAGGCCTCGGAATCCCAGTCGGTGTCGTAGGTCTGGAAATCGATGTGGGTGAAGCCCTGGCGCGCGAACTCGATCGCCCGCTTCACGTAGTTCTCGGGGATCATGGACTTCCGGGCGCCGATGACTGCCTTCTTCAGGTCCCGGTTCACCCTGGGATCGAGCCGGCCCTCGTTGGTCAGGTCGTCATGGGGCGCGCAGGCGGCGATGATCGCGTTGAGATGGCGCTCGGCGAGGCGCGAGCCGGCCACCAGCGCGGCGACCTTCTGTTCCTCGACCACCTTCCAGTTGATGAACTTCTCGATGTCCGGGTGATCGACGTCGACGACGACCATCTTCGCTGCCCGGCGGGTCGTCCCGCCCGACTTGATGGCGCCAGCAGCCCGGTCGCCGATCTTCAGGAAGCTCATCAGGCCCGACGAGGTGCCGCCGCCCGACAGGTTCTCGCCTTCGCCGCGGATCGACGAGAAGTTGGTGCCGGTGCCCGACCCGTACTTGAACAGGCGCGCCTCGCGCACCCACAGATCCATGATGCCGCCCTCGTTGACCAGGTCGTCGGCGATGCCCTGGATGAAGCAGGCGTGGGGCTGGGGGCGTTCGTAGGCGCTCTCCGAGCGCACCGCCTCGCCGGATGCCGGATCGACGTAGAAGTGCCCCTGTGCCGGGCCGTCGATGCCGTAGGCCCAGTGCAGGCCGGTGTTGAACCACTGCGGCGAGTTGGGCGCGCACATCTGCATCGCCAGCATGTAGCGCAGTTCGTCGTAGAACGCCTGGGCGTCGGCGGCGCCGTCGAAATAGCCGCCCTTCCAGCCCCAGTAGGTCCAGGCGCCGGCCAGCCGGTCGAAAACCTGCCGGGCGCTGGTCTCGCCCAGATTGCCGGGGTCGCCCGCGGGCTCGCGGCGCCACAGGAATTCGGGCACGCCGTCCTCGGCCACCGGCGTGGCGGCGAGAGGCACGCCCTTCTTGCGGAAATACTTCTGGGCGATGATGTCGGTCGCCACCTGGCTCCACGCCTCGGGCACCTCCACCTCGTCGAGGCGGAAGACCACCGACCCGTTCGGGTTGCGAATCTCGCTGACGGCCTTGCGGAAAGCGATCCCGGCATAGGGCGACTGGCCTTCGGTCGTATAGCGGCGTTCGACTCGCATTGACTTCCCCCTGAACCCTTTTCTGCTCTCGGAACCCGGAAAGATCTGCCGCTGGTGGCCCATAGATGTAGTGGCGCGGGGCAGACCCGAGCACAAAGGGTAGGGGCAGGATTCTGACCGGATCAAGCTTGTTTTTGCTACATTTCGGGAAAAAATTGGTTGCAAACACCAAATGTTGTGGCCTGCAAGCATTTAGCCCCGCACTTTCAAGCCGCGCCTTGGAACGTTTCGAAACCGTGCCGGTCTAGCGGATGCGAATCGACTGAAGATGCAATGGGTTGCGATACAATTCTAAGACCTCGAGAAAGCGGGCGAGCATGTGCCCGGCGCGAACCAGATGCCGCGCCCGGGCAAAAACGCGGGTCCGCCGCCGCGAGCATCAGGGCTGGACGCGCCTGATGCCGGGTGCCATATTCCGCCCGGCGCGCAACAGCTTGGATTGACCATGGGTATCCTCAGTTCGATTTTCACCTGGTGGAACGGCCAGACCGTCGGCACGTGGCTGCACACGGCGCTGAACGGCCAGTCCGTCGGTGAGGACGAACAGGGGAACAAATATTACCAGGACAAGGCCGGCAAGCGCCGCTGGGTGATCTACAACGGCATCATCGAGGCCTCTCGCGTGCCGCCCGAATGGCACCGCTGGCTGCACCACACCGCCGAACTGCCGCCGACGAAACAGCCGCCGCTGGTGAAACCTTGGGAGAAGGAACACGTTCCCAACCTGACGGGCACCATGGGCGCGTATTTCCCGCCGGGCAGCCTCAACGCCCGCGGCGAGCGCGTGGCGGTGACCGGCGACTACGAGGCCTGGCGCCCCGAATAGGGTCAACAACCGAGGCGACTCGATAAGACATGCGCGGCACGCTCGTTGAGACACTGATCGGCGCGGTGGTTCTGCTCGTCGCCGCCTGGTTCCTCTATTTCGCCTATTCCCGCACGGAGATGGGCCCGGTCGGCGGCTATCACGTCAGTGCGCGCTTCGACAAGGTCGGCGACCTGGCGAATGGCGCCGACGTCAAGATCAGCGGCATCAAGATCGGCACGGTGACGGGCCAGACGCTCGATCCCAGGACCTATCAGGCCGTGGTCGAGATGGGCATCCAGTCCGACGTCGAGCTTCCCGACGACACCACCGCCAAGATCGCAGCCGCCGGCCTGCTGGGCGGCAGCTACGTCAATCTCGAGCCCGGCGGCTCGGAGGAGCTGCTTAAGGACGGCGGCATGATCAGCTACACCCAGGGCGCGGTGGACCTGATGGGACTGCTCGGCCGGTTCATCTACGGCTCGACCGACACCGGCGGCAAGGAAGCGGCAACGCCCGAGGCCGCGCCCGCCGCCGAGCCCGCTCCGTGACCGCGCTGATGCGTGGCCTGACCGCCGCCGCCATGCTGGCGTTGCTGGCCGGCCCGGCCTCGTTCGGGCCGGCGCGGGCCGAGGACCCCGAAGAGGCGCTGGCCGCGCTCAACCGCCGCGACGTGGTGGCGCCGAAGGACCAGATCGTCACACTGCGCGGCGTCGACAAGATCACCGCCAAGGTGACCGACCTGAAGGCGCCCATGGACAAGCCGCTGCGCTTCGGCTCGCTGGAGATCACCCCGCGCACCTGCTCTAAGCGGCCGCCCGAGGAGACGCCTGAAGTCACTGCGTTCCTCGAGATCGTCGACGTCAAGGCGGACGGCACAAGGGAGAAGCTGTTCAGCGGCTGGATGTTCGCGTCCAGCCCGGCGCTGTCGGCTCTGGAGCACCCGGTCTACGACGTCTGGGTGATCGACTGCAACGCCATCGCGCCCGGTATGTGAGCCGGCAGCTTCCGGAAGTCCCCGTTCACCGATAGCGCCTGGCCCAGCAGCCGGTGGTAGACCGTGCGCGGCACCTCGATGGCGCCGAAGCCGGAGAGGTGGGTGGTGACGAACTGGGTGTCGAGCAGGGTGTAGCCGCCCGCGATCATCCGCGCCACCAGATGGACCAGCGCCACCTTGCTGGCATCCCTCTCGCGCGAGAACATGCTCTCGCCGAAGAACGCGCCGCCCAGCGACACGCCGTACAGGCCGCCGACCAGCCTGCCGTCCGACCAGCACTCCACCGAGTGGGCGGCGCCGCGCTCGTACAGGTCGACGAACAGCTTGAATATCTCGTCGTTGATCCAGGTCGACGGCCGGTCGGCCGTGGATTCGGCGCAGCCCCGCACCACCTCGCGGAACGCCCGGTCCACCCAGACCTCGAACCGGTCCGAGCGCACGGTCCGGGCCAGCCGCTTCGGCACGTGGAAGCTGCGCAGCGGCAGGATTCCCCGGCGTTCCGGGTCGACCCAGAACAGGGTCGGCGTGTCGGCGCTCTCGGCCATGGGGAAAACACCCGACGCGTAGGCCGACAGGACGATCTCGGGTGTGAGCTGCTTCATTGAATCCGTGCCGCGCTGAGCACGACGATCCTAATCCTTATTGGCGAGAAACTCTTCCAGCCAATGTATGTGGTAGACCCCGTCGATGAACTCCGGGTTCTGGATCAGCCGGGCGTGCAGCGGGATCGTCGTCGACACGCCGCCGACCACGAATTCCTCCAGCGCCCGGCGCAGCCGCATCAGGCATCCGTTGCGGGTCTTGCCGTGGACGACCAGCTTGGCGATCAGGCTGTCGTAGTTGGGCGGCACCGAATAGCCGGCATAGAGCGCCGAGTCGACGCGCACGTCGAGGCCGCCTGGCGGATGATACTCGGTGATCCGGCCCGGCGTAGGCGCGAAGGTCACCGGGTCCTCGGCGTTGATCCGGCACTCGATGGCATGGCCCTGGAACTGGATGTCCTCCTGGCGGCTCTCCATCGGCAGGCCGGCGGCGATGCGGATCTGTTCGCGGACGATGTCGATGCCGGTGATCATCTCGGTCACCGGATGTTCCACCTGCAGGCGGGTGTTCATCTCGATGAAGTAGAACTCGCCGTCCTCGTAGAGGAACTCGACCGTTCCCACGCCCAGATAGCCCAGCTTCTTCATCGCCTTGGCGACGATGCCGCCGATCTTCGCCCGGTCCTTGTCGTTGAGCGCGGGAGAGGGCGATTCCTCCAGCACCTTCTGGTGGCGGCGCTGCAGCGAGCAGTCGCGCTCGCCCAGATGGGCCACGTTGCCGTGGCTGTCGCACATCACCTGGATCTCGATATGGCGCGGCCTGTCCAGGTACTTTTCCATATAGACCGCGTCGTCGCCGAACGCGGCCTTGGCCTCGGCGCGGGCGGTGGAATAGGCCTGCTCCAGCTCGGCGTCCGAGCGGGCGACCTTCATGCCGCGCCCGCCGCCGCCGGAGGCGGCCTTGATCAGCACCGGGTAGCCGATCTTTCTTGCCGTCGCGAGCGCGTCCTTCGCGGTCGCCAACTCACCCTCGGAGCCGGGCACGCAGGGAATGCCCAGGCTGCGCGCGGTGCGCTTGGCCTCGATCTTGTCGCCCATCACCCTGATGTGCTCGGGCTTGGGACCGATGAAGGTGATGCCGTGGTCGCCGACGATCTCGGCGAAGCTGGCGTTTTCCGACAGGAAGCCGTAGCCCGGATGGATGGCGTCGGCGCCGCTGATCTCGGCCGCCGAAACGATGGCCGGGATGTTGAGGTAGCTCTGTCCGGCGGGCGCCGGGCCGATGCAGATGGTCTCGTCGGCGAGGCGCACATGCATGGCGTTCTCGTCGGCCTGGGAGTGCACGGCGACGGTGCGGATGCCCATTTCCCGGCAGGCCCGGTGGATGCGCAGGGCGATCTCACCGCGGTTGGCGATCAGGACCTTTTCGAACATGGCGCTATTCGATGATCAGCAGCGGCTCGCCATATTCGACGGGCTGCTCGTTGCCGATCAGGATGCGGGTGACCGTGCCGGCCTTGGGCGCGGTGACCGGGTTCATGGTCTTCATCGCCTCGACGATCAGCAGGGTCTGGCCGGCCGATACCTTGTCGCCCACCTTCACGAAGGGCGGCGAACCCGGCTCGGCGGCGGTGTAGACCGTGCCGACCATGGGCGAGGTGACCAGGCCAGGATGACCGTGCACGCCGTCGCCGGCGGGCACCGCGGCCGCAGCCGGCGCGGCGGCGGCAACGGCGGCGGCAACGGCGGCGGGCGCTGCCGCATGAACCACGGTTCCGCCCCGCGCGACACGGATGCGGACGTCGTTGTCTTCGAGTTCGATTTCAGTGAGCCCGGTTTCGTCGAGCAGCGCCGCGAGCTCGCGGATGAGTTCCTTGTCGACGGTAAGTTTGCCCATCGGCCCTAGCCTTAGTTTCAGGAACGCGCGACTTTATCCGCAACCGCGTCGAGCGCCAAGAGATACCCGTGCGCGCCCAGACCGCAGATCACGCCGGTGGCGACGCCGCTGACATAGGAGTGGTGCCTGAATGCCTCGCGCCGGAAGATGTTCGACAGGTGCACCTCGACGATCGGTCCCCTGAATGCCTGCAGCGCGTCGAGGATCGCCACCGAGGTGTGGGTGTAGGCGGCGGCGTTGATGATGATGGCGGCGGCGGTCAGGCGGCCTTCCTGGATCCAGCCGACCAGTTCGCCCTCGGAATTGGACTGGCGGAAGTCCACGGCCACGTGCAGCGCCGGCGCACGCTCCTTCATCATCTTCTCAATGTCGACCAGCGTCGTGGTGCCGTAGACCTCGGGCTCGCGGGTGCCCAGCATGTTGAGGTTGGGGCCGTTGAGGACGAGGACGGTCGGGGCTGCTGCGCTTGCCATGGTCTGATCCCGCCTATATTAGAGGGGAACCTTGTAAATCCCTCGGACTGCCAAGTCAAAAGCGCACGGCCAGAGCGCCCGAAAGGAGCCAGTGATTCACGTCACCATCAATGGCGAGAACCGCCAGTTCGCCGCCCCCATCCCGCTGAACAATTTGCTGTCGGAGCTGGGAATCGACCCCAGGAAAGTGGCGCTCGAGCGCAACCTCGAGATCGTGCCGCGATCGACCTATGGCGACGTGCTGGTGGGCGACGGCGACCGGCTGGAGATCGTCCATTTTATCGGCGGCGGCAAGGACGACGCCGATGAGGGCTTCGTCGTCGCCGGGCGCAAATTCACCTCGCGGCTGATCGTCGGCACCGGCAAGTACAAGGACTTCGACGAGACCCGCGACGCTATCGACGCCTCGGGCGCCGAGATCGTCACCGTCGCCGTGCGGCGGGTGAACATCTCCGATCCCAAGCAGCCCATGCTGATGGACTACGTCGACCCCAGGAAATACACCTACCTCCCGAACACGGCCGGCTGCTACACCGGCGAGGACGCGGTGCGCACCCTGCGCCTGGCGCGCGAGGCGGGCGGCTGGTCGCTGGTCAAGCTCGAGGTGCTGGGCGACCAGAAGACGCTCTATCCCAACATGCCCGAGACCCTGCGCGCCGCCGAGATGCTGATCAAGGACGGCTTCGACGTCATGGTCTATTGCGCCGACGATCCCATCGGCGCCATGGAGCTCGAGAAGATGGGCTGCTGCGCCATCATGCCGCTCGCCGCGCCGATCGGCTCGGGCCTTGGCATCCAGAATCCGGTGACATTGCGGATCATCATCGAGAACGCCAAGGTTCCGGTGCTGGTCGACGCGGGCGTCGGTACGGCCTCGGACGCCGCCGTCGCCATGGAACTGGGCTGCGACGGCGTGCTGATGAACACTGCCATCGCCCAGGCCAAGGACCCGATCCGGATGGCGAAGGCGATGAAGCTCGCCATCGAGGCCGGACGCCTGGCCTACCTGGCCGGCCGCATGCCCAAGAAGCTGTATGCCGATCCCTCGTCGCCCTTGGGCGGGCTGATCTAGGAAAGCCGGTGTCTTAAACGACAGGCGCAGGCTCCCTATATGAAATCACGAGCCCTGCCTTGGAGATGACTTTGGCCGACACCGCCGCTTCCAACGCAACCATCGTCTGCTGTCCGTCGGACGGTTCTCTCAACCGTGTGCCTGCCGAGAAGCTCGGGCAGCATCCCAGGTGCGGCAAGTGCGGGCAGCCGCTGTTCCAGGCGCATCCGGTCGTGCTGACTTCTGCAAACTTCGAGAAGCACGCCGAGAAAAGCGACCTGCCGCTGCTGATCGACTTCTGGGCTGCCTGGTGCGGTCCTTGCCGGCAGATGGCGCCCTGGTTCGAGGAAGCCGCCCGGCAACTCGAACCCCGCGTGAGGCTGGGCAAGCTCGACACCGAGGCCGAGCAGGCCATCGCCGCCCGCTACGCCATCCGCAGCATCCCGACGCTGATCCTGGTGCACAAGGGCAGGGAGGTGGCACGCCTGTCCGGCGCCATGCCGGCCTCGGAAATCGTCCGGTGGGTCAGAAGCGTCCTCTAGCTGCTAGATGCAGCCCCGCGCCTTCAGGCTCTGCTGGACCTCGACCGTGGTCTGGGTCTGCTGCAGGTAGCGGGCGAGGGCGACGCATTGCTGCTGGTTGAGGCGGTTGCCGACGCCGCGGCTCAGATCCTCGTCCTGATAGTCGCCGCCGGTCATGCCGTCGGTGGTGTTGAGCGGCATGCCGCCCGTATCGTCGGCGGGTCCCTGGTCGGCTGCCGGCGCGTTGCGCAGCTCGCCGACCTCGTCAACGTCGTCGACGGCAAGGGCTCCGGCGGGCGCCGCCAGGCACAGGACGATCGTCAGTACGGCCAGCCTCATCCTACCCCTCCACCTGCTTGGACGGTTTCGCCTTGCGCGCCTTCTCGACGCTCTCGGTCAATGTCTCGTATGGCACCATGCCTTGCAACAGTTGCGTGCCGACGATGAAGTTCGGCGTGCCCTCGATGCCCAGCCGATCCGCCAGGTCGTGGTTGTCGGCGATCACCTGGTCGATAGCCTCGTCCTCCATGTCCTGCTTGAGGCGGGGCACGTCGAGGCCGACCTCGCCGGCGACCCGGTAGAGCACCTCGTCACTCAGCGGTTCCTCGAGGCCCATCAGCGCCATGTGGAAGTCCACATACTTGCCCTGCTTCGCCGAGGCGATGGCGGCGCGCGAGGCGGTGAGGGACATAGGACCCAGCACCGGGTATTCCTTGAACACCAGGCGCACGTTCGGGTCCTCCTTCAGCAGCTTCACCATCGACGGCTGCGCGAGACGGCAATAGCCGCAGCGATAGTCGAAGAACTCCACCACGGTCACGTCGCCCTTGGGGTTGCCGGCCACCATGCCGCCTGTCTGGCCGAAGATGTCGTCCTGGTGGGTGGCGATGTTCTTCGCCGCCTCGAGGGCGGCCTCGCGGTCGTTGAGCGCCTGCAGCCGCTCGATCATCTCCTGCAGCACCCGGGGATTGTTCTTCAGGTAGTCGCGGACGATCTGCTCCACCTGGGCCTTGTCGCGTTCGGAAAGGGCGACGGCGGGGTGGACGGTGTAGGCTGCCACAATGAAGGCGAGCGCGGCGGCGGCCGCCCGGGCGAAACGGTTCAACATCATCCTCCGGCCCTGTCGTTGCTCAGTCCGGGATCGGGCGAATCCTCGGGATAGTCCTCCTGCGGCGGCTCCTTGCCGCGCCGGCGGTAGGTGTCCTCGACCGCCGCCCGCGCGATCATATACAGGTCCTGGGCGCGGAACCATTCCGGCGATTGCGGCTCGAGCTTGTCGACGGCGATCTTGGCCTGCCGCGCGGCGCGGGGCGCCTCGCCGGCCACCGTGTAGCGCTCGGCGGCGGCGAGCGCGGCCATGGCGATATCGTCCTTCAACGTATAGGCGAGGGCCAGCTGGTGCCACGCGAAGCCGTTGTCGTTCTCCATCTTGTTGGCGGCGACCAGGTTCTCGATCGCCTCGTCGGCCCGCTCCTTGTTCTCGCCCGCCAGCAGCGACTGGGCGAGGGACACGCGGATCAGCGGCTCGTAGGGCGCGGCGGCGACGGCGGCGCGGTAGGGCTCGATCGATTGCTCGATCCGGCCGCTCTCGAACAGGATCTGCCCCTTCAGCTCGAGGAAATAGGGATCGTGGGGACTTTCCGCGAGCAGGGAATCCAGCTCGGCCATGGCCTGCTCCTCCAGCGCCTGCCGGTGATAGGCGATGGCGCGCGCATAGCGGGCATAGATGCTCCGGTCGCTCAGCGGGTAGGTCTGGAACACGATGGTAGGGTGATCGAGAAAGCCGATCAGCTTGGCCTTGATCCGCTTGAGGCGTTCGATGTCTTCGGGCTTCGCCGGCGCGTTCCAATAGGGGCTCTTCTCGGCGTCCGAGCGCAGCCGGTCGATACGCTCCTGGGTCATGGGATGGGACCGGACATACGGGTCCTTGTTCTCGGTCATCATCGCTTCCTGGTCGCCCAGGTACTCGAAGAAGCTGATCAGGCCGCTGCCTGATTGACCCGAGGCGGTGAGGAAGGTCAGGCCGGCCTGGTCGGCGGCGGATTCCTGGGTCCGGCTGTAGAGCAGGAACGAGCGCGCGGCGAATTCGCCGCCGCTGCCCAGGATCGCGGCGCCCGCCGCGGCCGCGCCGGCTGCCATCGCCGCCGCGCCCAGCACCAGGCTGAGGATCGAGATCGTCGAGGCGCCCTTCAGCCCGTCCTGGAACCGGGCGAGGTGGCCACCGGTGATGTGGCCGGTCTCGTGGGCCAGCACGCCGATCACCTGCAGGGGATCGTCGGCAACCTTGAGCATGCCGGTGAAGACGAAGATGCGCTGGCCGGCGGCGACGAAGGCGTTGATCGAGTCGTCGTTGACCAGATGAACCCTCACCGCCTCGGGATCGAGGCCCGCCGCGCGCCAGATCGGCGTGGCGTAGACCTTGATGTCGCGCTCGATCTCCGCGTCCCGGATGATCGATATCTGCTGCGCGCGCACCGGCGCTATGGCCGAGACGGCGATCAGTAGGGCGCAGAGCGCGGTGTGTAGGGCGTGCCGCATCGAGCCTCGTCGAGGTTGCGTGACACAAAGGTAGGTGGCCGGTACCCCAGGGTCAACGCGGCCGGCCCGGCCGAGGCCGGGGCGTCAGCCCCGGTTCCACCACCCCTGCCGCCGGGGCCGCTTGGGCTCCTCGGGCACAGGCGCCGCGTCGGCCGTCGCCGGCTCGAGCATCGGCGGCTCGGGTTCCGGCATCGGAGCCGGTTCGGGTTCGGCAGCCATGGCGGGTTCTGGCTCCGGCTCCGGAAAGGCCTCGGGCTGCGTCAGGGCCTCGGATGCCTCGGCGGCCGCGTCGGACAGGAAGGGCTCGGCCGGCTCCTCGACAAGCGGTTCGGAGGGCTGTTCGGCCGGCGCCATGTCCGGCTCGGCCCACTGATCGCCGGGCAGTCCGGCATCGTCTTCCGAATAGGTCGCGTATTCCGGTTGCGGGGCGTCGGCGTCGTACGGGTCCGGAGAATCGTCCCATTCGCCGTCGCCGTCGTCGCCGGCGATTGCCTCGGCTGCCTCGGCATCCTGGCCGGTCTGCGCCCCTTCCTCGCCCCGCTGCTTGCGGCGGCGGCGTCCGCCGCGGCGGCCGCGGCGGCGCTTGGCCCGCTGCTCTTCGCCGCCCTCGGCGGCATCGGCGGGCTGTTCGCCGGCGGTGGTCGCATCCTCTTCAGCCTCGGCCTCGGAAACATTATCGGCGTCGACATCGGCTTCAGCGGCGGGCGCGGGCTGCGCGGCGTCGTCGCGGCGGCGGTCGCGGTCGCGGCCACGGCCGCGCCGGCGGCGGCCCTCGCGGCGCGGCTCTTCCTCGCGCGCCTCGGGCTCGGCCTCATCCTGCTCCTCTTCGACCATATCGGGCTCGCTGTCGGGCGTGTCGTCCTCGACCACGACGAAGCTGTCCTGGGTGATCACCCGCGGCTCGTGCTCGACCTCCTGCTGGCCCTCGCGGCGCAGGATGTAGTGCGGGCGGTGCATCGACGCGTCGCCCGAGATCTGCACCTGGATGTGGAACCGTTCCTCGATGGCGCTGAGATCGTGGCGCTTGTTGTTGAGGATGTAGAGCGCCACGTCGAGCGGCACGGTCAGGTGCACGGCCAGCGCGCGGCCCTTGATGCCCTCTTCCTCGATCACCCGCATGATCTGCAGCGCGCTCGATTCGACGGAGCGGACCGAGCCGGCGCCGGCGCAGACCGGGCACACCACGGTGCTGGATTCCAGCAGCCCCGGACGCAGCCGCTGGCGCGACATCTCCAGCAGGCCGAAGCTGCTGATCCGGCCGACCTGCAGCCGGGCGCGGTCGGATTTCAGCGCGTCCTTCAGCTTGCGCTCGACCGCCCGGTTGTTGCGGCTCTCCTCCATGTCGATGAAGTCGATGACCACGAGGCCGGCGAGATCGCGCAGCCGCAGCTGGCGGGCCACTTCCTCGGCGGCCTCCAGATTGGTGCGGAACGCGGTGCGCTCGATGTTGCGCTCGCGGGTGGACTTGCCCGAATTGACGTCGATCGAGACCAGCGCCTCGGTGGGATTGATCACCAGATAGCCGCCCGACTTCAGCGGCACCGTCGCGTGGTACATGGTCTCGAGCTGGCTCTCCACCTGGAAGCGGTGGAAGAGGGGGATCGGGTCCTTGTACTGCTTCACCTTCTTGGCGTGGCTGGGCATCAGGAGCTTCATGAACTCCTTGGCGTCCTTGTAGCCGTCATTGCCCTCGACCAGCACCTCGTCGATGTCGCCGATATACATGTCGCGGATGGCGCGCTTGATCAGGCTGCCTTCCTCGTAGATCAGCGCCGGCGCGATGGACTTCAGCGTCAGGTCGCGGATGTTGCTCCACAGCCGCAGCAGGTAGGAGTAGTCGCGCTTGATCTCCGCCTTGGTGCGGCTGGCGCCGGCGGTGCGGATGATGCAGCCCATGCCTTCCGGCACGTCCAGCTCGCCCAGCACCGACTTCAGGCGCTTGCGGTCGGTGGAGGTGGGGATCTTGCGGCTGATGCCGCCGCCGCGCGCCGTGTTGGGCATCAGCACGCAGTAGCGTCCGGCCAGCGACAGGTAGGTGGTCAGCGCCGCGCCCTTGGTGCCGCGCTCTTCCTTGACGACCTGGACCAGCAGGATCTGGCGGCGCTTGATGACTTCCTGGATCTTGTAGCGGCGCTGCATCGGCGAGCGGCGCACCTCGGCGGCGTCGTCGAAACCGTCGTCGGCGCCGACCTGCTCGACGTCGTCGCCGTCCTCGCCCTCGGCCCGGCCGCGCGGTTCGTCGCCGAGTTCGTCGCGCCGGCTGGCTTCGTGGGCCGCCTGCTCGGCGAGCAGCGCCCGGCGGTCCTCGACCGGGATCTGGTAGTAGTCGGGATGGATTTCGGTGAAGGCGAGGAAGCCGTGGCGGTTGCCGCCATATTCGACGAAGGCCGCCTGGAGCGACGGTTCGACCCGGGTCACCCGGGCCAGGTAGATGTTTCCTCTCAGTGAAGCCTTGCTTGCGGCTTCGAAGTCGAATTCCTCAATGCGGTTGCCGCGTACGACGGCCACCCGGGTCTCCTCCGGGTGGGCCGAATCCAGAAGCATGCGTGTTGACATTAAAACGGGCTCCAAGCCCCGAGGCGGCGCGTCTTGGGGGCGCGTCCTGCCTGGGCGTGATGTTGGTGGAAACGGCCCGGAAGGACGCTTCGCAAAGAAGCGCCACGCCTTGATTCACTGCTAAATCGAGGTCAGGAACGGGCCGCGGGTTCATCAGTATCCTTACGATCTGTCTTCATTCCGCGGTCAGCGATCAACCGGCGTTGTCGGCGCCCACAGGCCAGTCGCCGTCCAGTGACGGCCTCCGCTGCTGCATCCGTAAAACCCGCTTCGGTTTCCCGCGAAAGACGAGAGCATGCCGACAATAGCGCGACAAGCCTCTGAATTGCAATGAAATCCGGCGGCGGCCGGCGCACGGCCGATCTGGCGCTGGCCAAGGCCGGTCGCGATGATTACCTTTGCTGGATGGGGCTGTCGGACATCGGGTCGGTGAGGGGTTCAGCGGGTGGGCGCGGTGCGCTCGCGCTCGTGCTCGTGCTGCTGGTGTGCCTGGCGGCGCCCGTCGCGGCGCCGGCGCAGCCGTCGGTGACCGGCGTGCGCATCGGCACGCATCCTGACTCCACCCGTTTCGTCCTCGACCTTTCCGAGAATATCCAGGTCAACGTGTTCACCCTGGCCGATCCCTATCGGGTCGTCATCGACATGCCGGCGCTCGATTGGAAGGTCGGCGACGGCGGCCAGGGCGAGGCCGGCGAGACCGATGGTCTCGTCGAGCGATACCGTTTCGGCATGTTCCAGCAGGGCAACGCGCGCCTCGTGCTCGACCTGCGCAAGCCCGCTGCGGTGCGCCAGGCCTTCGTGCTGCCGCCGCAGGGCGCGTTCGGCTACCGGTTCGTCATCGATCTGGAGGCGAGCGACCGGACCAGCTTCATGAAGACCGTCCAGACTGCCCCGCCGGCGCCCGCGCCGGCGCCGCCCGCCGCCATCCAGTCGGCCCCGCGAAAGCGCGACGACAGCCGCCGGACCATCGCCATCGACGCCGGCCATGGCGGCGTCGATCCCGGCACCATCAGCGCCGACGGAACCTACGAGAAGCAGGTGACGTTGGCGGTGGCGCTTGAACTCAAGCGCCAGCTCGAAGCATCCGGCCGCTACAACGTGATCGCGACACGCCAGAACGACATCTTCATCCCGCTCGGCGAAAGGGTCGAGATCGGCCGGCGCGGCAAGGCCGACCTGTTCATCTCGCTGCATGCCGATTCAATCGCCAACAAGAGCATCCGCGGCGGCACCGTCTACACGCTCTCGGAGACTGCCTCGGACAAGGAAGCCGCGGCGCTCGCCGCCAAGGAGAACAAGGCCGACATCATCGCCGGCGTCGATCTGGGCGCGCAGTCGCCCGAGGTGACGAACATCCTGATCGACCTGATGCAGCGCGAGACCATGAACTATTCCGTCGAGTTCGCCGCGCTGCTCATACCCAGCATGGAGGAGTCGGTACAGATGCGCACCAATTCCCACCGCTTCGCCGGATTCCGGGTGCTGAAGGCGCCGGACGTGCCGTCGGTGCTGGTGGAGATGGGTTACCTGTCCAATGCCCAGGACACGCGCTACCTGAAGTCCGAGAACGGCCGGCGCGAGATTGCCAAGGCCATCGCCGCCTCCGTCGACGCCTATTTCCAGCGCCATGACGCCCGCCTGTCCTCGCCCTGACGCCGTGCCGGAATGCGCCAAGGCGGCTTGTGGATGCCGCCCGCGTGGCATATTTTGCGCCGGCGTCTCGCGGCCGGGGCGGCGCCTGGCACGAGTGTAGAGGCAGATGGCGACCACCAGCATCAACCGTTACCTGAAGATCGCGGCCGTCGCCGTCGCGGCCCTCGTGCTTGTCGTCGTGATCGCCGTCGTCGTCGTGCTCTACCGGTTCGGCGCGGCGCTGCCCGACGTGGACCAGCTGCGCAACTACGAGCCGCCGGTCACCACCCGCATCCATGCCTCGGATGGCCGGCTAATTGGCGAATATGCCCGCGAACGGCGACTGTTCGTGCCGCTCGAGGCGATCCCCGAGCGGGTGATCCAGGCGTTCATGGCCGCCGAGGACAAGAATTTCTACGACCATGGCGGCATCGACTATCTGGGGGTCGTCCGCGCGGTCTTCGAGAACGTCTTCAACTCGATCAGCGGCCAGCGGCTGGTCGGCGCCTCGACCATCACCCAGCAGGTGGCGAAGAACTTCCTGCTGACCAACGAGGTCTCCTTCAACCGCAAGATCAAGGAGGCGATCCTCGCCTACCGCATCGAGCGCGCCTTCGACAAGGACCAGATCCTCGAGCTCTACCTGAACGAGATCTATCTCGGCCAGGGCATGCATCCGCAGGGTTCGTACGGTGTCGCCGCGGCGGCCCAGTCCTACTTCGACAAGGCCCTGTCCGAACTCGATCTTGCCGAAACGGCGTATCTGGCGGCGCTGCCCAAGGCGCCCAGCAACTATCACCCGGTGAAGCACCCCGAGGCAGCCAAGGGCCGCCGCGACTGGGTGCTCGGCCGCATGTACAGCGACGGGTTCATCTCCCGCGACGAGCGCGACGCCGCCATCGCCGAGCCGCTGCGGATGCGCGCGCCGCAGGGCGAGCGGGTGTTCACGGCCGACTATTTCAACGAGGAGATCCGCCGCGAGATCGCCCAGCTCTATGGCTACGACGCACTCTATGATGGCGGGCTTTCGGTACGCTCGACGCTCGATTCCCGGTTGCAGGGCATCGCCGAGCAGGCGTTGCGGCACGGCCTCGTCACCTATGACCGCCGCCATGGCTGGCGCGGGCCGCTCGCCCAGATCACCCTGGACGACTGGAAGAAAAAGCTCGCGGCCCTGAAGCTCTCCACCGGACCGCGCGAGTGGCGCCTCGCGGCGGTGCTCGCGGTGAACGGCACCGGCGCCCAGATCGGCACCATCGACGGCGACCGCGGCACCATTCCCTTCTCGCGCCTGTCGTGGGCGCGCCCGACCCTGGAGAACCAGAACGTGGGCGCGGCGCCGTCCAAACCCTCGGACGTGGTCAAGCCCGGCGACGTGATCGTGGTCGAGAAGGCGACCGACGAGGGCGCCGGCGCCCACGAATACGCGCTGCGCCAGATTCCCAAGGCCGAGGGCGCGATCGTCGCCATCGATCCGCATACGGGGCGGATCCTCGCCTTGGTCGGCGGCTTCGACTACAACGCCAGCCAGTTCGACCGCGCCATGCAGGCGGCCCGCCAGCCCGGCTCGGCGTTCAAGCCCTTCGTCTACGCTGCGGCGCTCGACAGTGGCTTCACGCCGTCCGACCTGGTGCTCGATGCGCCCTTCGTGATGGACCAGGGCCCCGGCCTGCCGAAATGGCGGCCGCAGAACTATTCCAACGAATTCTACGGCCCCAGCACCCTGCGCATGGGCATCGAGAAGTCGCGCAATGTCATGACCGTGCGGCTCGCCCAGCAGGTGGGCATGGCCAAGATTTCTGCCTATGCCGAGAATTTCGGCATCACGAAGAACATGCCCAAGGTGCTTGCCATGTCGCTGGGCGCGGGCGAGACCACGGTGCTCAAGCTGACCACCGCCTATGCCATGCTGGTCAACGGCGGCAAGCGCATCACGCCCAGCCTGATCGACCGCATCCAGGACCGCTGGGGTCGCACCGTCTACCGCCACGACAAGCGGCCGTGCCAGGGCTGCGGCTCGGTGGCCTGGAGCCACCAGCCGGCGCCGGCGATCCCCGACAACCGCGAGCAGGTCGTCGATCCGGCCACGGCCTACCAGATGGTGTCCATGCTCGAAGGCGTGGTCCAGCGCGGCACCGGTGCGCGGATCAGCGCCGTGGGCAAGCCGCTGGCGGGCAAGACCGGCACCACCAACGACAACTTCGACAACTGGTTCGTCGGCTTCGCGCCCGACCTGGCGGTGGGGGTCTATGTGGGCTTCGACAACCCCCATACCCTTGGCAGCCGCGAGACCGGCGCCAGTTCGGCCGCGCCGATCTTCCAGGAGTTCATGGAAAAGGCCCTGAAGGGCCAGCCCGCCATCCCGTTCCGCATTCCGCCCGGCATCCGGCTCGTGCGGGTCAACAGCAAGACCGGCCTGCCGACCTCGCCCGAGGACCACAACGTCATCCTCGAGGCCTTCAAGCCCGGCACCGAGCCGAACGCCCAGCGCACGGTGCTGGACGGCTCGGGGGTTGACGGACCGGGCGGCCCCGTGCCATTGCCGGGCGAAAGATCGGCGCCGGTCGGTACCGGCGGTCTCTACTAGGATCGAAACGTAAAGGTCATCAGAACGATGCGAGCCGAAATTCAGGCGCAGGTTGACTCAATCGAGCAGTCGCTGGAACTGCTGAGGAGGTCTCTTTGACTGGGACCGGGCCCTTCGACGTCTCGATGAGCTGAATCAGCTCTCCGAAGGCCCCAATCTCTGGAACGATCCGGGCAAGGCGCAGAAGCTGATGCGCGAGCGTACCCGGCTGGACGAGGCCGTGAGCGCCACGAAGCGCATCGAGAGCGGCCTCGCCGAGAACCTCGAGCTGGCCGAGCTTGCCGACGCCGACGGCGACGAGGCGCTGCTCGACGACGCCGAGCAGGCCCTCAGGGACCTGGCGGCCGAAGCCCACGAGAAACGCATCGCCGCGCTGCTGTCGGGCGAGGCCGACGCCAACGACACCTACCTGGAAATCCACGCCGGCGCCGGCGGCACCGAGAGCCAGGACTGGGCCTCCATGCTGCTGCGCATGTACACCCGCTGGGCCGAATCCCACGGCTACAGGACCGAGCTGATGGAAGAGAGCGACGGCGAGGAGGCGGGCATCAAGTCGGCAACCATCCAGATCAAGGGCGAGAACGCCTTCGGCTGGCTGAAGACCGAGGCCGGCGTGCACCGGCTGGTGCGCATCTCGCCCTATGATTCCAACGCCCGGCGGCATACCAGCTTCGCCAGCGTCGGCGTCTATCCGGTGGTCGACGACACCATCGAGGTCGAGATCAACGACAAGGACCTGCGCATCGACACCTACCGGTCCTCGGGCGCGGGCGGCCAGCACGTCAACACGACGGACTCGGCGATCCGCATCACCCACATCCCGACCGGCATCGTCGTGCAATGCCAGAACGAGCGGTCGCAGCACAAGAACCGCGCCACCGCCATGAAGATGCTGCAGAGCCGGCTCTACGAGGCCGAGCTGCGCGCCCGCGAGGAAAAGGCGAGCGCGGCCGCCGCGGCCAAGACCGACATCGCCTGGGGCCACCAGATCCGTTCCTATGTGCTGCAGCCCTACCAGATGGTGAAGGATTTGCGCACCGGCGTTGAAAGCTCCCAGCCCGACCTGGTGCTCAATGGCGGCATCGACGATTTCGTCGCCGCCGCGCTCGCCGCCAAGGTGGACGGCAAGCAGGGCGAGGCGATCGAGGATTTGAGTTAAGGGAATCTCGCTACGTCGAGATTCGGCTACTACTTTGGGAATGGATTGGAGGCCAGCCGACTTTCAAGAGCGCTTCCAATTGTCCAAGCGGATGCCGCGGGAAGTATCCAAACGACAATCAGGATTAGAGAAAAAACCTGATTCGGTGCAGTTGCAAGCGCGTACGAAAGGATAATTTCCAAAAGAACAATTAGAAACGCGTTTCCATGTTCTCGAAGATGTCGATAGGAGGTGATAAATTCATTAGATGGGGTATTTTTCTCACTATCTGAGGTAGATGGAGCTCTAGCCGTCGCCAAATCTCTATAGAAGATGTCAATTAGGACAAATTTGTTTAGGCATGCTCGGGCAGCCAATCCGAAATGAGTTCCAACAACTATGCCGACGCTCATGGCTGCGGGAGGCGGCAGATAAACCCAACATAGGCCGCTCGAGATGATGATTGGCAGCAACAAGCATGCTGACGTCGCATACGGTGAGGTCTTTATGACAGAGTACCGCAGATGGGCCCGAGCAGCATGCAAAGTCAGAATGGGCGCGCTAGCGATATAGCAGAATGCGAAGCCAAGGGCAGCGACTAAGCTGACGTTGAGAAATGTTGCATCTTTAAATTCTTTCAAGGTTGTTAAGGAATTGAAAAAAGGAGAGTCAGGATCTAAGGTTAGAAATAAAATAGAACAGGCACCAATTACTGTGCCTAAAAAATAGCGTATTGCATAATACTCCCACCACCTATTTTCCATCACTCACTCCGCAAAAGAGAGTATATAACCTTTTTTCTCAATAAACACTAGGCTCCCTAGGGTTTGATCCCTTTTTGCTGCAAGCAGTTCCTTCGCGGCGCTGCTAGCAGATTTTATCCCTATCGTACTGGATTGGCGAGTAGCAAAAGAGCCATTTGAGTGCCATTGTACCCGTTATACCAAAGGCGTTGATGTCTGACTCGCTTGGGGATTCCCAAGGAATCTGAGTTGTGATTCGATGGTGCCTTGCGAGGAGGGCGCCATGGGATCAGCGGTTGCATTACGGTCGGACTATACGGC
>JBFWZH010000037.1:0-47865 GCA_050185585.1 Sphingomonadales bacterium
CCCACGGTCTGCAATCCAAGGGTCAATCGGGCTCGCGGCCGGCCGGTTGACCGGGGCATTCCCCGGTCAACCGGCAACCGTAAGAATGCCAGAAATCAAAGACACAAGGGTTAGGGTGAGGGGCGTTGGTGCCGTTCATCCTGTCGACCGCAACGAATGCGCCCGTAAGTTGACGCCCAAGAGCGCAGGCGGGAATGACGAATCTTTGAGCCTTACGACCGCTTGGTAAGTTGGTTGTCGCCGGGCACCGCCGCCTCCCCGGTCACCTCGGTTATGGCGTCGATCACCGCCTCGAAGGGCAGCATCACCGCGCCATGGCGTGTGCGGTGCTGGTGCACGGGCGCGAGGATCGCCAGCCCGGCCCAGTCGCCGTCAGGCGGCGGGGCGCCGTCGACCAGCATGGCGCGCACCTGTTCCGCCACCTTGCGCAGCTCCGCCGCGCCGCGACCCACGACCTTCTCGGCCAGCACCGCGGCCGAGGACTGGCCGAGCGCGCAGGCGTGGATGTCCTGAGCGTAGTCGCTCACCACGCCGTCCTTCACGGCGATGTCGACCGTGATCCGGCTGCCGCAGACCGGCGAGACGCGGGTCACGCTGGCGTCGGGCGCGGCCAGCCGGCCGGTGCGGCCGATGGTGGCGGCGCGGCGCAGCACGTCCTTGTTGTAGAGGGCGTCGAGCATGCGGCTTGATATAGCCATGCCGCGCGGGCCGTCAAACGCTTCCGAGGCCGGTGTGACGCAAGATGAACCCGGCCACCGCCGCGGCGTCCGAGCGCGCCAGCACCGGCACCGCCACGGCGGGAAGCGCCGCGGCGTCGCTCGCCAGCGCGATCACGTGCGGATCGTCCAGGGTCAGCAGCCGGCCGTCGAAATCGTGCGGGACCACCTCGATCTTGTCGTGCGGGTCGCGCTTGAAGCCCTCGACGAGGACGATGTCGGTGCCGGGCGAGATGCGCGGCAGGAGGTCGCCGAGTTCCGGCTCCGGGCTGCCGCGCAGTTCGTGGACCTGCGCCCAGCGCGCGCCGGAGGCGACGATCACGTCGGTGGCGCCGGCCTCGCGGTGACGATGGCTGTCCTTGCCCGGATGGTCGATGTCGAAGTCGTGATGGGCATGCTTGATGGTCGCCACCTTCAGGCCACGGGCGGTCAGCAGGCGGACCAGTTCGACGACCAGCGTCGTCTTGCCGCTGTTTTTCCAGCCGACGATGCCGATCACGTGCATTGGTTCCGCTCCACGATATAGTTGGAGGCATCCTAGAGCGCTTTCAGGCAAGGCGGAATCGCCATTGCCGCCCGAAAGCAGGGGCGAAGACACGGATCGGAATATGGAAAGGGAAGCCACGAGCGGCGTGCTGGGCGTGATCCTGGCGGGCGGCCTGTCGCGGCGGATGGGCGGCGGCGACAAGGCGCTGCTGCCGCTGGCCGGCCGCCCGGTGCTGCGCCACGTGATCGACCGGCTCGCGCCCCAGGTCGGCCGGCTGATGCTGAACGCCAACGGCGATCCAAGGCGCTGGAAGCCCTTCGCGCTGCCGGTGATCGGCGACACCGTGGCGGCCTATCCCGGCCCGCTCGCCGGGCTGCTCGCCGCCATGGAATGGGCGGCGCGGCATGCGCCGTCATTCGGCTGGGTCGCCACCGTCCCCTGCGATTCGCCGTTCCTGCCGCGCGACCTGGTGGCGCGGCTGCACGAGGCGGTGGGCGACTCGCCGGCGGCCATCGCGTCCTCGGGCGGCAGGCTGCATCCGGTCGCCGGCCTGTTCCACATGCGGCTGCGCGATCCGCTGAGTCATTTTCTCGCGGGCGGCGGTCGCCGGGCGGCGGAATGGGCCGAAGGGGTGGGCGCCCGCGTCGCCGAATTCCCGGCGAGCCCGATCGACCCGTTTTTCAACATCAACACGCCCGAAGAACTGGCCCACGCCGAGCGGCTGGGCGTAGAGTAGCGCCGACAGGGGAGACGACCGATGACCGCGCTGCCGCTTGGCCTGAAAGTGTTCCAGAATTCCTATGTGGTGCCCGACATCGACGCGGCGCTGGCACGCTGGACCACGAAGCTGGGCGTCGGACCGTTCTACATCTACCGGCACCTGGACCTGGGGCCGGTCACCTACCGTGGCAGGCCCGCCGAGCTCGACGCCTCGTTCGCGCTCGCCCAGGCGGGCGACATCGAGATCGAGCTGATCCAGCAGCACAACGACGCGCCCAGCGCCTACCGCGACTCCTTTCCCGCCAGCAAGGGCGGCTTCCACCATGTGGGCGCGTGGGTCGAGGACTTCTACCGGGTGAAGGCCCACTACGAGAAGCTGGGCTATCCGGCGGTCACCACCGGCGGCGCCCCCGACATCGGCGGCCGCTTCGCCTACATGGACGCCCGCGCCGATCTGGGCGTGATGGTGGAGCTGGTCGAGCAGCGCCAGGACCTGCTGGATTTCCAGGTCATGCTGACCGAGGCGGCGCGCGACTGGGACGGCAAGGACCCGGTCCGCGAGGTCAGGCTCTAGCCTGGCTTGCCAACCCCGCGGGCCTCGCCTAACCTCGCCCGCGAACCTGCACACATGAATGAAAATGGGGAAGACTGATGGGTAAGCTCGTGCTGATCGGGGTGATCGATCCGAAGACCGAGGATCACGTCCAGGCGTTCCGCGACTGGTACCTGGGCAACCACGTCGAGGACACGTTCAACTGCCCCAACGTCACCGCCGTGCGGTGCTTCAGGGCCGAGAAGCCGTTCAAGGGCGACATGCCGGGCGGCTACCTCACCATCTACGAGTTCGAGGGCGACGACGCCGAAGCGGCGCAGAAGGTGCTCGACGCCTACCAGGCCGACCCGAAGGGCTGGGACAAGCGCCTGCCCAACAACAACTCGATGAAGATCATCGGCTCGGGCTGGTACCGGGAAGAGATCAGGTTCGGCTGAGACGCCGCGAGAGACGGGGAGGAACGACATGAAGATCACCGAAATCACCTCGGGCCTGCGGTTTCCCGAGGGCCCGATCGCCATGCCGGACGGCTCGGTCATCCTGGTCGAGATCGAGGCCGGCGCGCTGACCCGCGTCCTGCCGAACGGCCAGATCGAGCGCATCGCCGTGGTCGGCGACGGCCCGAACGGCGCGGCCATGGGGCCCGACGGCTGGATCTACATCTGCAACAATGGCGGCTTCGCGTGGCACACGCTGCCCGATGGCGGCCTGATGCCGGGCAACCAGTCCGACGACTACAGGGGCGGGCGCATCGAGAAGGTCAATCCCGACACGGGCGAGATCAAGGTGCTCTACACCGAGTGCGACGGGCAGAAGCTGAAGGGGCCGAACGACCTGGTGTTCGACAAGTCCGGCGGCTTCTATTTCACCGACCTGGGCAAGCGCCGGCAGTGGGACATGGACCTGAGCTCGGTCTACTACGCCGCGCCCGACGGCAGTTCGATCACCCGCATCGTGCACGGCGTGATCACCGCCAATGGCTGCGCGCTCTCGCCCGACGAGACGGTTCTTTACTTCGCCGAAACCACCACCGGCCGGCTGTGGGCGGTCGACCTCGACGGCCCCGGCAAGGCAAGGAAGCAGCCGGGCGGGCAGCCGCACCGGCTGGTGCACGGCCTGGGCGGCCACCAGCTGCTCGATTCCATGGCGGTGGACGCCGAGGGCAATGTCTGCGTGGCGACCCTGATCAATGGCGGCGTAACCAGCTTCAGGCCGGACGGCTCGGGCACCGAGCACTTTCCGTTCCCCGACATCCTGACCACCAACATCTGCTTCGGCGGCAAGGATTTGCGAACCGCCTATGTGACCCTCTCCACCACCGGCAAGCTGGTCAGCTGCGAGTGGCCGCGGCCGGGCCTGCCGCTCAACTTCCTGAACCGGTAGACACCGTGCGGCCGGTGTCCGCGACATACGCGACCAGCGTGTATCGCGGCCCCGGCGTGGTTCCGATCATGGCGAAGCCCGCACGCTCGAGCATGCGGTGCGAGCGCATGTTGGGAGCATCGACCAGGGCGGCGAGGCGCTGAAGGCCGAGGTCGGCCGCCCGCTCCATGAGCGCGGCCAGAGCTTCCGCCGCATAGCCCTGGCCCCAGGCTTCCGGCGCCAGCGCCAGGGTGGGCTCGATGTCGCCGGCGAACTCCGGAAAGGTCTCGGCGGCGCCCGCGAACACGGGCATCAGGGCGGCGAGTCCCACGAAGCTGCCGTCGGCTTTCGCCATCATGATCCAGAACCCCAGGCCCTGCGGCGCCAGTGCGAGCGCTTCCTCGATCAGCCCCGATACTTCATCGGCGCCCAGAATTCTGTCGTCGCACAGGAACCTCCGGACCTCGGGCGCGGTCAGCAGCACCTGGAGCCGGTCCGCGTCGCGGGAGATGACCGGGGTGAGAAACAGCCTGGATGTCGTGATGCGGCCTTGCACGGGTATCAGCTCGCGGCAAAGAAAAAGGGCGCGTGCCGAAGCACGCGCCCCTGATCTGGGCTTCTGGCCTAGGACCTAGCGATAGATCCAGATGCCTTCCACACGGCGGTTCTGCGGCTCGCGCACACCGTCGGCGGTCGGGACCAGAGGATCGGATTCACCGCGGCCTTCCACCGTGATGGTGCCGGCGTCGATGCCGTTCTTCGACAGCTCGGCCTTGACCGCGTTGGCGCGGCGCATGGACAGCTTGTCGTTGTACGAAGCCGGGCCGGAACGGTCGGCGTGACCGATGACCTGGATCGCGACGGCGCCGGTGTCCTTCGCCTTGGCGGCAGCCTGGGCGATGACCTGAGCCGATTCCGGCGTGATGTTCGACTTGTCGAAGTCGAAGAACACGAGGAACGGTTCCGGCTTGCCTTCAGCGACCGGCGGCGGCGGGGGCGGCGCGAGCGCCTTCTCCAGCTCGGCCAGCGCATCCAAGAAGCCCTGGCGGCAGCGCGCGATGTCCTGCGGCTGATAGTTCTCTTCCAGCTGCTCCAGCCAGCAGTCGAACTGCGTCTGGGCGCGAGCGGCCGGATCGGGGGCCTTCTCGCGGCCGCTGGCGTCGAACGCCGCCATCAGGCGGGCGCGGCCGTCGGTGACTTCGGCGATGGCTTCACCCGGAATCGGGCGGCTGTCCGGAACCGCGGCGCAGGGAGCGCCCATCTGGTCGTCGCCGCAGCCTTCCGGCGGCAGCGGACCGGCGACGTTCGACGGCAGCGGGGTCTGGCCAGCACCGGCGGCGATGGCCTTCGTCGCGTAGTAGTCGCGGTCGCGCGGATCAATGACATAAGGCTCGTAAGGAGTCTGCTCCTCCGACGCCAACTGATTGTAACCGTTGCACAATGCCGCGTTGAACGCCTCTCCGGCCGTGCACGCGCCCTTGGCTTTATTGTAAGTGTCCAAGTTGTCTGCCGTCGTGGCGCAGGCGCCGAGCGTCATGACGCCCAGTCCCAGCACGACATATTTTCCAATTCGGTTCATACGCACAACCCTCCTTGCGTTTCACCCATAGCCCAGCTCCGTTGATATATATCGCATAATTGCGACAGAAGTTGAAAGTTTATTCGCGGCTTGCGCCGAGAAGAGTCTTGGTTTCCCTCGGCCCTTGTCAAGGCCGGAATGCCGTCGTACGCTCCACCTTCAAGCATGCATGTTAGCGCACGGCCAGAAGCGGGGAGACGGTCATGGCTGAGACGCAGACGGCGATCTGCCGTTTTTGTCACTCTTTTTGCGGCATAAGGGTGACCGTTGACGACGGCAAGGCCGTCAAGGTCATCGGCGACAAGGAAAATCCGATGTATTTCGGATATACCTGCGTCAAGGGCCGCCAGTTGCCGCAGCAACATTACAACGCCGAAAGGGTTCTGCGGCCGCAGCGCAAGGTCTCGGGTCATCACGAAACTGTGACTTCCGCTGCCGCGCTCGACGACATCGCGGCCCGCCTGACCGAATTGATCGCCAATCACGGTCCGCGTTCGGTCGCGCTGTACACCGCGACCTATTCGTTTCCCTATCCGGCGGGCTCGGCGATCGCCGGCGCGTTCATGCAAGCGATCGGTTCGCCGATGAAGTTCTCCTCGGGCAGCATCGACCAGCCCGGCAAGCCCATGGCCATCGCCTTCCACGGCCGCTGGAGCGCCGGGCCGCAGCCCTTCTCCGAATCGGATACCTGGATGCTGGTGGGCGCCAATCCGGTGGTGTCCAAGTGGGGCGGCATTCCGCAGTACAATCCCGCCAAGCGGCTGCACGACGCCCTGCGCCGCGGCATGAAGCTGATTGTGATCGATCCCCGTAGGACCGAATGCGCCGAGAAGGCTCATATCCACCTGCAGTGCAAGCCGGGAGAGGATCCCACGATCCTTGCCGGCATCGCCCATGTCATCATCGAGGAAGGTCTTTACGACCGTGATTTCCTCGACAGCGAAGTCGAAGGCTTCGAGGCGCTGAAACAGGCCGTTGCCCCCTTCACCCCTGAATACGTTTCAAGGCGGGCAGATGTTCCCGAGGAATTGCTGATTGAGGCGGCAAAAGTCTATGCGACCTCGAAACGAGGCATGACGACGGCGGGAACCGGGCCGAACATGGCGCCGCGCGGGACGCTCACGGAATACATGGTGCTGGTGATCAACACCTTGTGCGGAAGATGGCTGCGCGAGGGCGAGAAGATGCCCAACCCGTTCGTCCTGATCCCCGAGCGCCGCGGCAAGGCCCAGGCCGAACCGAAGCCGAAGCAGGCCTGGGGCTATGGCGAGAAGCTCCGGGTCCGCGACCTGGGCGAGAACGTCAGCGGCCTCACCGCAGCCGCGCTCGCCGACGAGATCCTGCTCGACGGCGAGGGCCAGGTGAAGGCGCTGATCAGCGTCGGCGGCAACCCGATGGCCGCCTGGCCCGACCAGCTCAAGACCCATGCGGCGATGAAGAAGCTCGACCTCAACGTCACCCTCGACATCAAGATGTCGGCGACGGCGAAGATGGCCGACTACGTCATCCCGCCGCGGCTCGGCCTCGAGGCACCGGCGATCACCCAGCCCAACGAGTTCATCTGGTTCTACGGCTTCTCGACCGGCTATCCCGAGCCCTACGCCATGTACCAGCCGAAGATCACCGACGATCCGGCCGGGTCGGACCTGGTGGAGGAATGGGAGTTCTTCTACGGCCTGGCCCAGCGCATGGGGCTGCAGCTTAGGGTCAACGGCGTCGAGCTCGACATGGCGAGCAAGCCGACCACCGACGACATCTTCGAAATACTGTGCCGTGGATCGCGGATCCCGCTTTCGGAGGTGAAGAAGTACCCGCACGGCCACATTTTCGACGACCCGTCCATCACCGTGCTGCCCAAGGACGAGGACTGCGAGGAGAAGCTCGACGTCGGCAACGTCCACATGATGGAGGAGTTGCGCCAGGTGATGGCCGAGCCGGTCACCGACCATGCCGGCTACACCGCCATGCGCTTCACCCACCGCCTGGTCAGCCGCCGCATGAACGACGTCTACAATTCGTCCGGCCGCGACATTCCGGCGCTGGTGCGTAACCACAGCTACAATCCGGCCTTCATGAACCCGGGCGACATCGCCGCGCTGGGCCTCAACCCGGGCGACGTGGTGAAGATTTCGTCCGACCACGCCTCGATCCTCGGCATCGTCGAGGAGGCGCCCGACGTGAAGCCGGGCGTCATCTCCATGGCGCATTCGTTCGGCGATGCACCCGAATTCGATAACCAGGTGTTCTTCATCGGCTCCAACACGGGCCGGCTCACCAATGTGGAGAAGGACTACGACCCGCGCACCGGCATGCCGCGCATGAGCGCCATTCCGGTCAACCTGACGCGGGTCGACCAGAGCATCGCAGCCCAATAGGTACAGGGAGACATTGATGGGAATGCACGAGCGGTTCCGCTTGGACGGAAAGGTCGCGGTCGTCACCGGCGGCGGCAGGGGCATCGGCAAGGGGATCGCCGTGGCCTTCGCCGAGTGCGGCGCGGACGTGGCGGTGATCGCCCGCCGCCAGGCGGACGTCGACGAGGTGGCCGAGCAGATCAGGGGCCTGGGCCGCAAGAGCCTCGCCATCTCGGCGGACGTGATGGACTGGACCGCCATCCCCGCGGCGCTCGACCGGGTGGTCGCCGAACTGGGCGGGCTCGACATCATGGTCAACAACGCCGGCGGCAACCTGGACCGCAAGATGTATCCGCTGCCCGAGATCCCGATCGAGAAGTGGGACGAGCAGATCGACCTCAACATGAAGACCAAGTTCTGGGGCTCGCAGCAGGCCGCGAAGCGGATGAAGAACGGCGGCCGCATCATCAACATCATCTCGATCGCGGCGCACAACGCCTCGCTCGGCTTCGGCGCCTATTCCTCGGCCAACAACGGCATGATCGCGTTCACCCGCACCATGGCGGTCGAGCTGGCGCCCAAGAAGATCACGGTGAACTGCATCGCGCCGGGCATCGTCGTCACCGACATGTTCAAGGAGACCCTGAACATCGACAACGACGCCGCGATGAAGATGGCGGCCGACGCGACCCCGCTGGGCCGCACCGGCTATCCCGAGGATGTGGCGGCCGCGGCGTGCTTCTTCGCATCGCCGGCCGCGGAATGGACGACGGGGCAATTTCTGGACGTCGCAGGAGGACGCTGATGAGTGTGTCATTGAGAGGCAGGAGCGCCATCGTCACCGGCGCGGCGGTAGGCATCGGCAATGCCTACGCGAAGGCGCTGGCGCGGGAAGGCTGCAACGTGGCGGTGATCGACATCCGCCCGGATATCGCCGATCTGCCGAAGGAACTGGAGAAGAACGGCATCAAGTCGTTCGCCGTGCAGGGCGACGTGTCGAAACCGGAAGACGTGCGCAAGTTCGTCGACCAGGTGGCCACCATGTTCGGCGGCGTCGACATCCTGATCAACAACGCCGGCCAATGCTGGGTCAGCCTGGTCGACGACGACCTCGACAAGGCCGAGAAGGACTATGAGGGCATGGTCGGCACCAATCTGCGCGGCGAGTACCTGATGGGACGCGCGGTGATCCCGCTGATGCTGAAGGCGGGCAGGGGCGGCGAGATCGTCAACATCGGCACCGACCACGGCGTCACCTGCGGCTCGCCCAACGAGATCTGCACCCATGTGGAATCGACCTGCCCGTGGCACGAAACGCCGCGCCCGACCGGCGGCGGCACCGTGCTCGACATCTACGACGCCAGCAAGTACGGCACCTACGCCTTGACCTTCGCCTGGGCCAAGGCGCTGCGTCCTAAGAACATCCGCGTCAACTGCATCTGCATGGGCGCGACGGATTCCCACATGATCCGCGGCTTCTTCGGCGAGCGCGCCACGCCCGAGGAGGTCGCCACCTGGATGACCGCCGAGAACTCGGCCCAGGTGGTCGTCGACATCCTGAAGGAAGGCCCGAGGGGCCGCACCGGCGAGACCATCAATCTGTGCATCGGCCGCAAGACCGTTCTCGAGCCCGAGCGCAAACCCATTTACGTGACGCCCGAGAGCGTCGGCTACGACCAGAGGGAGGCTGTCCATGCTTGAGGGAAAAACCGCGATCGTCAGCGGCGCGGCGCAGGGTCTGGGCGAGGCGTTCGCCCGCCGGCTGGCGCAGGAAGGCGCTACTGTGCTGGCGTTCGACGTGCAGGACAAGATCGATGGCGTCGCCAAACGGATCGCCGACGAAACCGGCGCCAAGGTCGTCGGCATGAAGGCCGACGTGTCGAAGCGCGCCGATGTGGAGAAGGTGGTCGCCAAGGCCGCCGAACTGGGCGGCATCGACATCCTGGTCAACAACGCCGGCACCTGGCGCAAGACCCCGGTCGATTCTTCCTGGGAGCAGGCCGTGGCCGACTGGGACTTCATCATGGACACCAACTTCAAGGGCGTCCTGATGCTGACCCGCGCTTGCGTGCCGCACATGAAGACCCGCGGCCAGGGCGACATCGTCAACATCAGCACCTATTACGTGCTGCCCGCCCGCAGCGACGGCACCAACCAGCCGGACACCGACCTCTACAACGCCTCCAAATGGGCGCTGAGCGGGTTCACGGATTCCTGGGCGAAGGCGCTGGAGGAATTCAACATCCGGGTGAATGCCCTGTGCATGGGCGCCACCGACACGCCCATGCTGCGCGGCCTGTTCCCGGACAAGCAGCTGCCGCCGGACATGGCGAAGCAGGTGATGCAGCCGGCGCAGATCGCCCAGCAGATGATCGACCTGTTCAAGGACGGCCGTACCGGCGAGAACATCGGCGCCTGGGTCGGCTATCCCATCGAGCTGGGGCCGCGCAAGGCGGCCCACAAGCGCATCTCGGGCGTGGCCTGAGACAACACGTCCGGCCGCCGGCGGAATGGGGATGTTCCGCCGGCGTCGCCGCATCGAGGGGAACGAGACATGACCGAACTGCTCATCGGAAAGACCGCCATCGTGACCGGCGCGGCCATCGGCATAGGCCGCGCCTACGCCAAAGCCATGGCGCGCGAGGGCTGCAACGTGGCCGTGATCGACATCATGCCTGAGATCATGGACCTGCCGAAGGAGCTCGAGCGCCGCGGCGTCAAGGCGTTCGCGGTGACCGGCGACGTGTCCGATCCGGCGACCGTACGCAAGTTCGTCGACGACGTGATCGCCCGGTTCGGGGGCGTCGACATCCTGATCAACAACGCCGGCAAGTGCTGGGTCAGCTCGTCCCACGACACCCTGGACAAGACCCTGGCCGACTATGACGGCATGGTCGGCACCAACCTGAAGGGCGAGTACCTGATGGGACGCGCGGTGATGCCCAGCATGATCGCGCGCGGCGGCGGCAACATCGTCAATGTGGGCACCGACCACGGCGTCACCTGCGGTTCGCCTCGCGAGCTGTGCCCGCACCTTGAAACCTGCCCATGGGCGGACTCGCCCCGGCCGACCGGCGGCAGCATCGTCTTCGACGTCTACGATTCCAGCAAGTACGGCACCTACGCGCTGACCTATGCCTGGGCCAAGGCGCTGAGGCCGAAGAACATTCGCGTCAACGGCATGGCGATGGGCGCGACCGACACCTCCATGCTGCGAAACTTCCTGGGCGATGCGGTGACGCCGGAACTCGCGGCCACCTGGATGCGGCCGGAGGATTCGGCGCAGGTCGTCGTCGACATCATCAAGGAAGGCCCGAACGGCCGCACCGGCGAGATGATCAATCTGTGCCACGGCCGTCCGACCGTGCTGGAGCCCGAGCGCGAGCCGATCTACGTCACACCCGAAAGCGTGGGCTACGACGCGCGCCGGTAACCGCGTGCTTACGCGCCGATAACCAGTTGGAACTTTTGATTAAAGTGCGCGGATAATCATTCCGCGTACCGCCCGATTCAGCGCCCCGCGCGTTGACTCGGCGGTCGCCGACGATAGTTCTAGAGTGCGCCCGTAGCGTTGCGGGGGCCGTGCCAGCCAGCAGAGGTCGTTGTCATGCACAGATCGGCCGAAGCGAGGGAGGGATCGCGCGCGAACCTGCTGTCGGTGGCGACGGCGGTGCCGCCGCATGTCCTGACCCAGGCCGACGCGGCAAGCGTCGCCCGCGAGGTGTTCGCAGCGCGGTTTCCCGACTTCGACCGCCTGGAGAAGGTGTTCGCCACCACCGGCATCGAAACCCGCCACCTGATCCGCCCGGTCGACTGGTATCTGGACCAGCGCGGCTGGGGCGAACGGACCGAATCCTACCTGGCGGGCGCGGGCGACCTGTTCGTCGACGCCGCGCGGCGCGCGCTCGACGGCGCGGGCTGCGCCGCCGCCGACGTCGACACCGTCGTCACCATCTCCTCCACCGGCATCGCCACGCCCAGCCTCGAGGCGCGGGTGCATGGCCGCATGGGCTTCCGGCCCGACGTGGAGCGGGTGCCCGTGTTCGGGCTGGGCTGCGCCGGCGGCGTGCAGGGCCTCGCCCTGGCCGATCGGCTGGCGCGGGCCCGGCCCGGCTCGACCGTGCTGCTCGTCGCCGTGGAGGTCTGCTCGGCCGCGTTCCGCCTCGACAAGCTCACCAAGGCCAATATCGTCGCCACCGCCCTGTTCGGCGACGGCGCGGCCGCCGCCGTCGTGCGCTCGGGCGGTGAGGGGCTGGCGATGATCGAGGGTGCGGGCGAGCATCTTTGGACCGACACGCTGGGCATCATGGGCTGGAGCGTCGACGAGGTCGGCCTCGGAGTCATCTTCGACCGGGAAATCCCGCCTTTCGCCCGGGAGCATGTCGGACCCGCCATCGACGGCATCCTGGCGCGAATCGGCATCGAGCGGGAGAGCGTCGGCCGTTTCGTCTGCCATCCGGGCGGCGCCAAGGTGGTGACCGCGCTGGAGCAGACCCTGCATCTGGAGCAGGGGGCGCTCGATCACGAACGCGCGGTGCTCGCAGGCCACGGCAACATGTCGGCGCCGACGGTGATGTTCGTGCTCGAACGCGTGCTGCGCCAAGGGCCGCCGGAGCGCTCGGTGATGACGGCGCTCGGGCCGGGCTTCACCTGCGGCTGCCTGTCATTGCTGAGCCCGGCCCTGGCGAGGGCGGCATGACCCTGGCCGCCGCCATCCTCGGCTTCGTCACCCTGCAGCGGCTGGGCGAGCTGGTGTTGGCTCGGCGCAACACCGCGCGTCTGCTGGCGCGCGGCGCGGTCGAGGCGGCGCCGGGCCATTATCCGCTGATCGTCGCGCTGCACGCGTCCTGGCTGGCAGGTCTCTGGTGGCTCGCGTGGAATCTGCCCGTCGATTTCGCCTGGCTCGGCGTGTTCGCGGTGCTGCAGGTGCTGCGCATCTGGGTGCTCGTCACCCTCGGGCCGCGCTGGACGACGCGCATCATCGTCGTGCCCGGCGAGCCGCTGGTGCGGGGCGGTCCTTACCGCTTCCTCAGCCATCCCAACTACTGCATCGTCGCGGCGGAGATCATGGTGCTGCCGCTGGTGTTCGGGCTGGCGTGGTACGGCGCCGCCTTCACCCTGCTCAACGCCGCCGTCCTCGCCGTGCGAATCCGCGCCGAGAACCGGGCGCTCGCCCGGTGATGCCGCCACCGCCCGGCGACGGCCGGCCGATTCCCGTCGGGGTCTGGGCCGGTTTTGCCGCCATGTGCCTCGGCATGTTCATGGCGATCCTCGACGTGCAGGTGGTGGTAACGTCCATGCCCGCCATCCAGGGCGCGCTCGCTATCCATCCGGACCGGATCAGCTGGATCCAGACCGCTTACCTGATCGCCGAGGTGATCGCCATTCCGCTCACCGGGATGCTGACGCGCGTGCTGACCATGCGCGGCCTGTTCTTCGCCGCGATCCTGGTGTTCAGCGCCGCCTCGCTCGGCTGCGCCATGAGCGGCGGCTTCGCCTCGCTGGTCGCATGGCGGGTGGTGCAGGGATTTGCCGGCGGCGTGCTGATCCCGCTGGTGTTCGCCGCCGTGTTCCTGCTGTTTCCCCCGCGCTTGCAGGGGACGGCGACCACCATCGGCGGCGTGCTCGCCATGCTGGCCCCGACCGCCGGTCCCATTGTCGGCGGCTGGATCACCGAGACCTGGTCGTGGCACTGGCTGTTTCTCATCAACCTCGGTCCCGGCATCGTCGCCGCGATCCTCGCGCTCGCGCTGCTGCCCCGCGAACGGCCGGACCATCCCCATGCGAGGACCATCGACTTGGTCTCGCTGCTGTTGATGGCGGTGGCCCTCGCGGCGGTCGAGATCGGGCTGAAGGAGGCGCCGCAACGGGGCTGGACCTCGGGCCTCGCCCTGTCGCTGTTCGCGCTGGCCACGGCGTGCGGCGCGGGCTTCGTGCATCGCACGCTTTCGGGCGCGCGGCCCATCGTCGAGCTGCGCGCCTTCCGGGACCGCCGCTTCGCCGTGGCCTGCGTCCTAAGCTTCGTGCTGGGCGTCGGGCTCTACGGCTCGGTCTATCTCATGCCGGTGTTTCTGGGCTTTGCGCGCGGATTCGGCCCCATCGAGATCGGCACGGTCATGCTGGTCATGGGCGCGGCCCAGCTGGTGACCGCGCCCGTCGTCGCCCGCCTGGAGCCGCGATTCGACCCTCGCGTCCTCGCCGCATGCGGCTTCCTGCTGTTCGCGGCCGGTATGGCGATGAATGCCTTCCAGACGCCGCGCGACGACTTCCGCGAGCTGTTCTGGCCTCAGGTGGTGCGCGGCGGCGCGATCATGCTGTGCCTGCTGCCGCCGACGCGGCTGGCGCTCGGACACCTCCCTCACGAGCGGGTGGCCGACGCGAGCGGGCTGTTCAACCTGATGCGCAACCTGGGCGGCGCCATCGGCATCGCCCTGATCGACACGGTGATCTATGGCCGCGCCGAGTCCCATGCGCGGCGGCTCGCCGAGGAGCTGATGGCGGGCAGCCGCGAGGCCGCCGAGTTCGCCGGGCTGCCGCTCAAATTCTTCAAGGGGGTGCCGCTCGCGGACGTCGACCAGGCCGCCATCGACTTCGCCCGGCCGCTGGTCGAGAAGGCGGGCCTCGTCACCGCCATCAACGAGGCCTGGGCGATGCTCGCGGGGATGATGCTTGTCGCTGTCCTGTCTCTGGGCCTGTTGCTGGGCCGCAAGTCGGAATAATCTGTCGGCTCGGATCGAGAGGGGTGATCGTGACGCCGGGGGTTCATGAGCAGAACGGCCAGTTGTGACTTCGCGTGGCGCGTGGCTCCGATGCGTGGCTCGAAATCGGCCGGGCATTGCGAGCCCACGTGATGATCAATCCGGTTCTAAACACCGACAGCTACAAGACCAGCCATTATCTCCAGTATCCGCCGGGCATCCGCCGGGTGTTCGCCTATGTGGAGAGCCGCGGCGGCGCTTATGACCGCAGCCTGTTCTTCGGCCTGCAGGCCATCCTCAAGCAGGAGTTCGAGCGGCCCGTCACCCGCCGCGACGTCGACGAGGCCCGGGAGTTGCTGCGCGAGCACGGCGTGCCGTTCAACATCCGCGGCTGGGACCTGCTGCTCGAGCGTCATGGCGGGCGGCTGCCGGTCGAAATCCGCGCCGTCGAGGAGGGCAGTCTGGTTCCCACCCGCCAGCCGCTGATGACCGTGGTCAACACCGACCCTGATTTCCCGTGGCTGACCAGCTATCTGGAGACCGCTTTGCTGCGGGTCTGGTACCCGGTCACGGTCGCGACGATCAGCTGGCACGTCCGCCAGCGCATCCTCGCCGCGCTGCTCGAGACCGCGGACGATCCCATGGCCGAGCTGCCGTTCAAGCTGCATGATTTCGGCGCGCGCGGCGTGTCCAGCGAACAGAGCGCGGGGCTGGGCGGCATGGCGCATCTGGTCAGCTTCAAGGGCACCGACACGCTGTCGGCCATCGTCGCAGCCCGCCGCTACTACAACGAGCCGATGGCCGGGTTCAGCATCCCGGCGGCCGAGCACAGCACCATCACCAGCTGGGGCCGCGAGCGCGAGGCCGACGCGTACTCCAACATGATCGCGGCGTTCGGCAAGCCCGGCGGCATCTTCGCCGCCGTCTCCGACAGCTATGACCTCTACAATGCGGTCGAGCGCATCTGGGGCGAGCAGCTCCGGCAAAAGGTCATCGACTGCGGCGCGACGCTGGTGGTGCGGCCCGACAGCGGCGATCCGGTCACCGTCGTCGCCCGGACCATGGCGCTGCTCGCGGAACGCTTCGGCACCGAGCTGAACAGCAAGGGCTACAAGGTGCTGCGCAACGTCCGGGTGATCCAGGGCGACGGCGTCAACTCGGCCAGCATCGGCGCGATCCTCGACCGCATCGCCGCCGACGGCTTCAGCGCCAGCAACATCGCGTTCGGCATGGGCGGCGCGCTGCTCCAGCGGCTCGACCGCGACACGCTTTCCTTCGCCTACAAGACCAGCGCGGTCGAGATCGGCGGTGAGTGGCGCGACGTGTTCAAGGATCCTGCGACCGACAGCGCCAAGCGTTCGCGGCGGGGCCTGTTCGGTCTGGTCGAGGAGAACGGAGGCTTCGAGACCGTGCCCGTCGACGGCGACGATTTCGAGCCGGCGGACGGCCGCCGCAACGCCCTGCGGCCGGTCTGGCGGGGCGGCGATCTGCTCGTCGACCAGTCCCTGATCCAGATCGGTCGCCGCGCCGCCGGCTTCGACGGCAGCGCCGGCTGACCGTCCCTTGACGCACAGCCTGCCGGCAGGCTGTGGAAATCCGCAGGGCAGCGCCCCAATTCTGCGCAATTGCGTTTGCCGGTTGGTGCGCGTAGGGTCCGCACTGATGGTGCCCGAAAGGGCTTGAAAGGGAACACGGAAGAGCGAAGACCGCTCCAGCCGTGGCTGTCCCCGCAACTGTAAGCGGTAAGTGCCGGTACGAATACCACTGGGAGCTTTCCCGGGAAGGTGTATCGGGGCGACGACCCGCCAGCCAGGAGACCTGCCATCGCGTCGTCCTTCCAGCTACCGGGGTAGTGGGTGGTGCGGTTTCCGCTGTGGCGACACCTGTGAATGGGTTGGACGCCGCGGATGGGACACCAGAAGTCCTCGTACTCGAAACCGACTGCGCCTGCTGGCGCCGCGGCATCGTCGCGCGTCCGGCCCGGGAAACCCTGGGACCGAGAGGAAACGAGATGCCCACACCCCGCATGACCAATGCACTGATCAATCGACACAAGTCCCTGCTGGCGGCAGGCGCCGCCCTTTCCGGCCTGTGCGCCATGCCCGCGCACGCCGCGGACGGCGTGCTGCCGGGCGACACCGTGTTCGTCACCGCCTCGCTGACGCCCGCCGAGGCCTACACCATCGGCAACGCCATCTCGGTGCTCGAAGAGGACTACATCGAGCACCGGCAGAACCCGGTCGTCTCCGATCTGCTGCGCAGCGTGCCCAGCATCGCCGTCAGCCGCTCCGGCGGCCCCGGCCAGCTCACCCAGATCCGCATGCGCGGCGCCGAGGGCAACCACACCCTGGTGCTGATCGACGGCGTCGAGGCCAACGAGCTGAACTTCAACGGCGAGTTCGACTATGCGGGACTGCTGGCCGCCGGCATCGAGCGCATCGAGGTGCTGCGCGGCGCCCAGAGCGCGCTCTACGGCTCGGACGCGCTGGGCGGCGTGATCAACATCATCACCAGGGGCGGCCATCCGGGCTTCCGCTTCGAGGGCTCGGCCGAGGGCGGCTCGTTCGCCCAGCGGCAGGTCACGGCGCTCGCCTCGGGCGGCACCGAGCGGGCCAACGGCGCGCTGTCGGCCGGCTATTTCGGCACCGACGGCATCAACCTGTCCCGCTTCGGCGGGGAGAAGGACGGCGCCCGCACCTTCACCATCAGCGGCAAGGGCATGGCCCAGCTGGCCGAGAATTTCCGGCTCGACGCCACCGCCCGCTACGTGTCGAGCAAGAACGACACCGACGCGCAGGATTTCGATTTCCCGCCGACGCCGACCAACGGCCTGATCATCGACACCGCCGACGTGCAGAAGAACGACCAGTTCTACGGCCGCGTCCAGGGCGAGCTGTCGCTGTTCGACGACCACTGGGTGCACCAGGCTTCGGTGCAATACGCCGACACCCAGCGCGAATACATCAATCCCAGCGACGACCTGACCGGCAACCACGGCTCGCGGCTGAAGGTCGCCTACCAGAACACGGTGAATTTCGAGACGCCCTCGTTCCTCGATGCACGGCACCACGTGACCACCGCCTATCAGCGTGAACAGCAGCGCTTCGTCAACCGCGGCGCGGTGCCGGACGCGCTGGAGAACCAGCAGCGCAAGGAGCCGCAGGACAGTTTCATCGGCGAGTACCGGGTCGAGTTAGACGACCAGGTGTTCCTGTCGGCGGGCGTGCGCCACGACGACAACCGGACGTTCGCCAACGCCACCACCTACCGTGTCGCCGGCGCGTGGCGCATCGCGGACACGGGCACGCGGCTGCATGCCAGCCACGGTACGGCGGTCACCAATCCCGGGTTCTTCGAGCTGTTCGGATTCTTCCCCGACTTCTTCCTCGGCAATCCGGACCTCAAGCCCGAGAAGTCGAAGAGCTTCGACGCCGGCATCGAGCAGAAGCTGTTCGACGACCGGCTGACGCTCGACGTGACCTATTTCCACGCCAACCTGGAAAACGAGATCGTCACGGTCTTCGACTTCAACACCTTCCTCACCACCGTCGAGAATTTAGTCGGCACCAGCAAGCGCGATGGCGTCGAGGTCATGCTGACGGCCAACCTTACCGACGTTTTGTCCATCGGCGGCAGCTACACCTACACCAGGTCGCGCCAGCCCGGCGGCGCGCCCGAGGTGCGGCGGCCCAAACACATGGGCAATGTCAACGTCAACTATGTGTTCGGCGCCGGCCGGGGCAACGTGAACCTCGATCTGTCCTACAACGGCAAGCAGCTCGACAACGAGTTCATCGACGCCACGCCCGAGAGCGTCGTGACCCTGAACGACTATCTGCTCGTCACCCTGGCGGCCAGCTACCAGCTGACGGACAATCTGGAGATCTACGGCCGGGTCGAAAATCTGATCGACCAGGACTACGAGGAAGTGTTCTCCTACCGGTCGCCCGGCATCGGCGCGTTCGCCGGCCTCAAGGTGAAACTGGGAGACTGACGGCATGAAGGCGGCGGGCTGGTACGGCATCCTGTTCGGTCTGCTCGCCGCCCTTTCCCCGCCGTCCGCCGAGGCGGCGCCCCGGCGCATCGTCTCCATGGGCCTGTGCACCGACCAGCTGGTGATGCTGCTCGCCGATCCGGACACGATCCTGTCGGTTCACTGGGTGACGCAGGAGGCCGAGGATTCGGCCATGTGGAAGCAGGCAGCCCGCTACGTGCCCAATCACGGCCTCGCCGAGGAGGTGCTGAAGCTGCGCCCCGACATGGTGTTCGCCGACGGCACCAACTCGCCGCTCACCATCGACATGCTGAAGCGCCAGGGCGCCACCGTCGTCACCGTGCCGGTGGCGAACACCTTTGCCGGCGTGCGCTCGAACATCCGCGAGGTCGCGGCGGCGCTGGGCGAGCGGGAACGGGGCGAGGCGCTGGTCGCCTCGTTCGATGCCGGCCTGGCGAAGACCAGGGGCGCCCTCGCGGACCTGCACTACCGCTCGCTGGTCTACGGCGCCAACGGCTTCTCGGCGGGCATCCCCAGCCTGTTCAACGACGTGCTGAACCATGTCGGCCTCGACAATATCGCCGCAAGGCCCGGCCAGTCCGGCTGGGTGAACATGTCGGTCGAGGACGTGCTGCGCGCCGAGCCGCAGCTGCTGATCCTGGGCGAATACCGCATGGGCTCGCCGTCCATGGCCAACCTGGTCCTGGAGCACCCCGCCATCGACGCCATGCGCCGCGACCGGCCGGTGGTGAGCATTCCCACCTCGCTGTGGAACTGCGGCACGCCCTGGCTGGTGCAGGCGACCGAAACTCTGCGCGATCAGGTGCGGCAGGTGGCGGGGCCGGGACGATGACCGCGCGTATCGCATTCATCTGCACCGTCCTCGCCGTCATGGTGGCGGCGCTGTTCGCGCTGTCCGTGCTGGTCGGACGCGGCGGCGAATGGCTGCCCGCCAGCCGCGACCTCGATCCGGCGGTCATCGACATCATCCTCTATCAGGTGCGCCTGCCGCGCGCGCTGCTCGGCCTGATGGGCGGCGCGGTGCTGGGGCTGTGCGGCGCGGCGTTGCAGGGACTGCTGCGCAACCCGCTGGCCGAGCCCGGCCTGGTCGGCGCGTCGAGCGGCGCGGCGCTGGGCGCCGTCGTCGTGTTCTATTTCGGCCTGCTGGGCGGCACGCTCGCCGTGCCCGTCGGCGGCTTCGTCGGCGCCATGATCGCACTGGCGCTGGTCTACGCGCTGGCCGGGCGCGGCGTCGACGTGATGACGCTGATCCTCGCCGGCGTGGCGGTGAACGCCTTCGCCGGCGCGCTCACCTCGCTCGCCCTCAACCTGGCGCCCAGCCCTTGGGCGGCGCTCGAGATCGTGTTCTGGATGCTGGGCTCGCTGGCCGACCGCAGCATGAGCCATGTGGCCTTCGCCGCGCCTTTCGCAATCGCCGGCTGTGCGCTGGTGCTGACGGCGGGAAGGGCGCTCGACGCCCTCAGCCTGGGCCGCGACACCGCCCGCAGCCTGGGCGTCAGCCCGCGCGCGGCGACCGTCAAGGTGATCGTCGGCACCGGCCTCGCGGTCGGCGCCATGGTCTCGGTCACCGGCATGATCGGTTTCGTCGGCCTCGTCGTGCCGCATTTGCTGCGGCCGTTCATCGGCCACCATCCCAGCCGGCTGCTGCTGCCCAGCGCGCTCGCCGGCGCGGCGGTGATGCTGGCCGCCGACGTGCTGGTGCGCTTCCCCATGCGCGGGCCCGAGTTGAAGCTGGGCGTCGTGACGGCGATCGTCGGCGCGCCGTTCTTCCTCCACCTGATCCTCAAGACAAGGCGGAGCGGCGAATGACCACCATCCGCGCTGCCGGTCTGGGCGTCTCGTTCGGCGGAACATCCGTTGTCTCCGGCGTCGGTTTCGAGGCCGGTCCCGGCGCGCTCATCGGCCTCATCGGCCCCAACGGCGCCGGCAAGACCAGCCTGATCCGCGCGGTCGCCGACCTTGTGCCGTTCACCGGCGCGGTCGAGATCGGCGGTAGGCCGGTCCACGGCATCGGCCGCAAGGCGCTGGCCCGCACCGTCGCCTATCTGGCGCAGAGCCAGCCGGTGCACTGGCCGTTCACCGTCCGCGACCTAGTGGCGCTGGGCCGGCTGCCGCACCGGGCGACGTTCCAGGGCCTGTCGGACGCCGACCATGAAGCCGTCGTCGAAGCGCTGGCGCTGGCCGAGGTGGATATGCTGGCCGACCGGTCTGTCGACACGCTCTCCGGCGGCGAGCGGGCGCGCGTGTTGCTGGCGCGGGCGCTGGCGGTGCAGGCGCCGGTGCTGCTGGTCGACGAGCCCATCGCCGCGCTCGATCCCTACCACCAGATCCACATCATGGAGGTGTTGCGCGCCTATGCCGAGGCCGGCGCGCTGGTGATCGCCGTGCTGCACGACCTGACCCTCGCCGAGCGGTTCTGCCACCGCCTGCTGCTGCTGCGCGGCGGCGTGCTGCTGGCCGACGGGCCGCCGCAATCCGTGCTGGTCGACGAGAACGTGCGCGCCGCCTATCACGTGGCCGTCGTTCACCATGTCCACGAGGGGCAACGGGTGACGGTGCCGTGGGAGCGGGTTGATCGAGGCTGAGGATTCCGGCGCGGTTCCCTTGCCTGTATAAGGGGATACCGGCCCGGGCTTTTCCATGCGCATCCTGCACGTATTCGATCATTCCATCCCGCTGCACAGCGGCTATACATTCCGCAGCCTGGCGATCCTGCGCCAGCAGCGCGCGCTCGGCTGGGAGACCGTGCATCTCACCGGCCCCAAGCAGGGCGGCGACCGCGACATGGTCGAGGAGGTCGACGGCCTCGAGTTCCACCGCTCCGGCCAGCCGCCCGCCTTCACCCGCAACCTGCCCCTGATCAAGGACCAGGCCATCGTCGGCGTACTGGCGAAGCGGCTGGAGCAGGTGGCGCGGCAGGTGCAGCCCGACATCATCCATGCCCATTCCCCGGTGCTCAACGCCCGCGCCGCGCTCTCGGTCGGCAGTAAACTGGCCATTCCGGTAATGTACGAGATCCGGGCGTTCTGGGAGGATGCGGCCGCCGCCCACGGCACCTTCCGCGCCGGCGGGATGCGGTACCGCATCGCCTACAGGCTGGAGACCGACGCCATGCTGGTGGCGGGCGCCGTCGCCACCATCTGCGAGGGGCTGCGGCAGGACATCATCGACCGCGGCGTGCCCGAGGATAACGTCGTCGTGATTCCCAACGCCGTCGATCCCGACGAGTTCGCCCACCCCGAGCCGCCCGATCCCGCGCTACGGTCGGCGCTGGGTCTGGACGGGGCGACGGTGCTGGGATTCATCGGCTCGTTCTACGGCTATGAAGGGCTCGACCTGTTGCTCGACGCCATGCCGTTCATCCTCGCCCGCAATCCGCGGGCGAAACTGTTGCTGGTCGGCGGCGGGCCCGAGGAGGCCGCCCTGAAAGCGCAGGCCCAGCGCCTGTCGCTGGGCGGCGCGGTGATCTTCGCCGGCCGGGTGCCGCACAAGGACGTGGCGAGGTACTACGCGCTGGTCGACGCATTCATCTATCCGCGCCATCCCATGCGGCTGACCGAACTGGTCACGCCGCTGAAGCCGCTGGAGGCCATGGCCCAGCGCAAGCCGGTGCTGGCCTCGGACATCGGCGGCCACCGCGAGCTGATCGCCCACAACGTCACCGGCCTGCTGTTTCCGGCGGGCAGTCCCGACGCCGTCGCCGAGGCCGTGAATGGCTGGCTGGCCGATCCCCCGCGGGCGGCCCGCCTGCTCGACGAGGCCTGGCGCTACGTCACCGAGGTCAGGACCTGGGCAAGCAGCGTCGCGCGCTATGCGCCGGTCTACGAGCGGCTTGCCGGGAAACGGCTTGGCGGCCCGTGAGAATTCGACCCATAATCCGCCTGGGCGGCAAACCGATGGGGCAAGCGTGGCAGTGATCGAGGGGCTGAGGACCGGGGCCTGGATGAACCGCGACCGCGTGATGTCCTATGCGCTGATCCTGGTGGTGGTGGAAGTCCTGATCCTGATCTTTTTCGTGCTGGGCACGCACGGCAAGATCGTCGAGCTGGGCGGCCCGGTGACCACCGACTTCGCCAGCTTCTACGGCGCCGGCCTGCTCGCGGTCGAGGGCACGCCCGCGCTTGTCTACGACCAGACCGCCCATCTCGATGCGATCCGCCGCGTGACCGCGCCCGAGATCGACTACCTGCTCTACTACTATCCTCCGGTCTTCCTGCTGGTCTGCGCCGCCTTCGCGGTGTTTCCCTATCTGCCGGCGTTCTATCTCTTCGTCGGCGTCACCTTCGCTGCCTATGCGGCGGTGGGACGCGCGATCCTGCAGGAAAAGGGCGCGCTGGGGTGGGTGCTGCTGCTTGCGAGCCCGGCGGTCTACTGGGCGGCGGGGCTGGGCCAGAACTCATTCCTGACGGCCGCGGCGTTCGGGGCCGGGTTGCTGCTGGTCGACAGGCGGCCGTTCCTGGCCGGCGTGCTGTTGGGGCTGATCTGCTACAAGCCCCATTTCGGGCTGCTGATCCCGGTGGCGCTGGCGGCCGGCGGCCATTGGCGCGCCTTCATGGGAGCAGCGGTGTCGGTGCTCGCGCTGATCGCGCTGTCCATGCTGCTGTTCGGCTGGCAGACCTGGCACGATTTCCTCGTGCTGTTCACCGGCGCGACCGGCTCCTACGAGCATGGCGACGTCGACCTTGCCGCCTTCATCACCCCGTTCGGCGGCGCCCGGCTGATCGGCGTGCCGGTATCGGTCGCCTATGGAATCCAGATCGCCTGCGCCCTCGGCGCGGCAGTGGTGGTCGGCTGGATATGGCGCGGCAAGGCGAACCTTGCCGTCCGCGCCGCCGCCCTCTGCGCGGCGGTGCCGGTCGCGGTCCACGTGGCGCTGATGTACGACATGCTGCTGGGCGCCCTCGCGGTCTTCTGGCTGGTGCGCGCCGCGCGGGACGCAGGCGGCTTCATGCCGTGGGAGAAGACCATCCTCGCTTTGGTGTTCATCGCGCCCATGTTCTCTCGGCTGGTGGGGCATCTGGTTCCCCTGCCGGTGGGACCGATCGCCCAGCTGGCGCTGCTCGCCGTGGTCGTCGCGCGGGCGCGCCTGGAGTTCGCGCGGGATCGCGCGGCCCGCGCGGTGTGATGGTGATCCCATGCTGAGCGCCGTGCTGCGCGCGTTGCCCGGCGCGGGCGTCGACGCTTCGCCCAGCGGCCTCTATGCGATCGGGACGCGGCTGGCGACGGCCGGCGTGTTCTTCCTCGGCGGGCTTCTGGTGCTCGTGCTGTTCGATCCCGAGCGGATCGGCATCTTCCTGTCGGTCACGGGGTTGTCGGCCTTCGCGGCCGTCATCGACCTGGGGCTGACCTACTCGCTGCTGCTCGCGGTGTCGTCGAGGCCGTCGGGCAGCGCCGGCCAGTTCGCCTGGGCGGCGCTTCGCGTCGCGCTGCCGACGGTGCCGGTCGCCGCGGCCCTGCTCTTCGCGGGTGGCGCGGCGCTCCTGTTGCGGGGCGACGTCGAAGCGAACAGGTGGTTCTGGCCGTGGCTGTCGTTCTGCGTCCTCGCCAGCGTACAGGTCGTGCTGATGCTCGGCCTCACCTATGTGGAGGGCACGGGCCGGCGCCGCGAAGCGTGGCGGGCGAATTTCTGGATCGAGGTCGCGGGCGGCGCCGTGCTTCTCGGCTTCATCGCCGCCGGACAGGAACTCTGGGCGCTGGCTGGCGGCATGCTGGTGCGGATAGTGCTGACCCTCGTCTTGATAGGGGTCGTCTTCGGCCTGCCGCCGCGCGGCGGACCGGCTTCCGGTCTCGAACTCTGGCGCCGCGAGCTGTGGCCCATGCAGTGGAAGAACCTGATCAATCTCCTGGCCGGCCTGCTGACGACCCGGCTGTTGACCCCGCTGCTTCTCGCCGCCCAGGGCGCGGTCGTCGCGGGCCAGGTCGGCCTGATGCTGTCGCTGGCCTATCTGCTGACGGCGACGGCGTCGGTGCTGCCGCTCAGCCAGTCGGGACTGTACAGCAATCTCTACCACGAGGGCCGGCGGGACGAGCTGGGGCATGCCTTCCGCCGGACCTTCGTCCTCGGCCTCGGGCTGGCGGCGGCGTCTTTCGCGGGCGCCGGCCTGTTCTGCATCCTGCTGGCGCATTACAGCGCCTTCATGGCCGCGCGTTTTCCCGAGCCCGCCGTGATCTGGCTGGTGCTGGCGAGCGCCCCGATCGGCTACGCCGCGAACTGCTTCGCGACCGTGTTGCGGTCGCAGCGGCGGGATCCGGGCGCCGTTCCGAACCTGCTGCTGACATTGCCGATCCTGGCGGCGCTGAGCATCGCGGCCCACCGTGACGCCCTCGCTTTCGCGATCACCCATCTCGGCACCACCAGCATCGTCGCGCTGCTCTATGCCGTCCTGCTGGCGCGGTTCCTGCGCGCGCTTCCTGGTAAGGCGTGACGACATGGGCATCGCGAAAGCCCAGAACCTGGTCGCACCGGCGCTGGTTCTGCTGGTCCTCGCCGTCATCGGAGCCGTCTATCTTTCCGACCGGGCTCTCTACGCCGCGATCATGGTCCACTGGGGCGACTACCCCGACGGCCCGCCCTTCGCCGACCTGCGCTCGGTGCTGACGCAGCTGGAGTGCCACCGGGCGGGGATCGCGGTGATCGAGGCCGCGCGGGCATTCGACGATTGCGGCGTCTACAATTATTCGCCGCTCCTGCTCGGCCTGCCGGTCCGGATCGACCCCGCGTCGAGCGACGCGCTGGGACTGGTGCTCTGCTGCGTGTTCGCCGCCTCGCTCGTCTTCCTGCCGGTACGTCGCGCGCCCCGCGACGTCGTCTTCATGGCGCTCGCAGTGCTTTCGGGCGCGGTGATGTGGGCGCTGGCGTCGGCCAATGTCGACCTGATCATGTTCGAACTCGCGCTCGCCGTCTCCGCGCTCGCCTGCCTGCGGGGCCGGGCGCGCTTCGCGGCCTACGCGGTCGCGCTGCTGGCCGGACTGGTCAAATACTATCCCGTGGTGCTGATGGGGCACGCGTTGAGCGAGAGCCGGCGGGCCTTCCTCTGGCCGTTCGCGATCGGCGTGGCGGTTGCCGCGCTGTTCGTCGCGGTGTTCCACGGCCAGCTCGCCGCCTCCATGGAGGTGTTGCCGGCCGGATCGGTCCTGCGCGGCCGCTGGGGCGCCCAGATCCTGCCGCTCGGCATCCAGTGGCTGGCCGGCGGCGCGCGGCCCGAGGACATGGCGAACACCGCCTATCCGCTCGTTGCGTTCGTGGCGCTGTTCGCCGCCGCCATCGCCGCCGTGATCTGGCTGGCCCGGCGGCCGGCGATGGCCCGGGCCCTTCCGAGCCTTCCGGACTGGCCACGTGCCTTGCTGATCTCCGGCGCGCTGATCGTCGTCGGCTGCTTCGCCGCTTGGCAGAACCTGCCCTTCCGCGGCATTTTCCTGCTGCTGGCCTTGCCGGGGCTCCTGATGCTGACGGCGGAACCGGGCGAGGCTGGACCGTTGCGGAATTTGCCGGCGTTGGTGTTGTTGCTGATGTGGCAGGGACCGCTGTCGCAGGGCGTGCTTCACCTCATGGTGGCGGCGGGGCTGCCGGAGGCCGCCTCCGTTCTGGTGCAGCTGACGATCTGGCTTGTCACCCAGGCGATCTGGTGGTGGGTGGTCGTGCTGCTTGCCGCTATCCTGCACGCGGGTCTGGTCCTGCCGTTTGTCCGCCGGTTCGCGGGGCAGGGGGAAGGGAGAGGGACATGAAAGAGCCGCGTTTCGCGTCGGAGGCCGCATGCCGCGCATGAACCGGCACTGGGCGAGCCTGGTCTATCCCCTGATCCTCGCCCTGATGGGCTGGATCTATTTCCATCACGAAGGTCTCTACCACGAGATCCTCTATTTCTGGGGCGCGTCGCGCAAGGGCGTGGCGTTCTCCGATCTGAACTCCATCCTGACCCAGGTGTGGTGCTACGGGCAGGGCTTCGATCCCTATGCCGTTCACGCCGAGCGCCCCGAATGCCGCGGCTTCGCCTACTCGCCGTTCCTGCTCGAGCTGGCGCCCGTCCTGCCGTCTCCCGACTACCGCTACCTGCTGGGCGTCCTCAACCTGCTGACCTTCTCGGCGGCGATCCAGTTCCTGCCGATCGAGCGCCGGCGATCCGATCATGTCCTGATGGGCCTGGCGTTCGTCTCGGCGCCGGTGATCTGGCTGCTCGAGACGTCCAACCTCGACCTGTTGTTCATCGAGGGCGCGCTGATCGCGTCGTTCCTGCTCTGCCGCGGGGCCGGTGCGCGGCTGGCGGGCTATGTCATCGTCCTCGTGTCGGCCAGCCTCAAATTCTATCCGATCGTCCTGATGGGCCATCTGGCGAGGGAACGGCCGCGCGTGCTGTTGCTGGCGCTGGCGCTGCTGGCCGCGGGCGTGGCGGCCTTCGTGCTGACGTTCCTCAGCGGCGTGACGACGACGATGAACAACCTCCCTCGCGCGGCCTATTTCCAGTATTGCTGGGGCGCTGTGGTGCTGCCGCTGGGCGTCTACTACCTGACGACCGGCATCGACCTGCTCGATGTGGACCCGGCAGGCCCCGAGCCGCGCCTGGCGTTCGTCCCCTACCTGGTGATGGGCGTGCTGATCGGCTGGTCGGTCTGGCGCGCCTTCTCCTACTCCCGCGACGAGGCCTTCGCCCGCGCGTGGCATGCGCAGCGCGACACCGGCAAGGCGCTGATGGTCTCGGGCTGCCTCGTGGTCGCCGGCTGCTTCATGGCCTGGGCGAACTTGCCCTACCGCCAGGCATTCCTGCTGCTGGCGCTGCCCGGCATGCTGGCGATGAAGGATCCGTCGACCGGCCGGCCGGTGCGGCTCGTCCGGGTCACCGCCGTGCTGCTCATCGCCCTGATGTGGTGGGACACGGGGCGGGTCTGGCTGGCCGAGAGCCTGAAGGCCCTGGGCGCGCCCGACGGGCTCGACATCATGCTGCGGCTGGGGTTCTGGATGGTGGGCCAGGCGATCTGGTGGCACGCCATCTCGGTGATCGGCGCGATCCTGCTGTCGTTCCTGCTGTCGTCGCCGGCGATGAACGGCATGTTGCCGGCGCGGTTTCGCCGCCGGTAGCTACTTCGGGCCGGCCGGCGGCGCCAGCCGGTCGATGATCCCTGTCAGCCGCGCGAGCGCGGGGCTCTCCAGCAGGAATGCGGCCAGCAGGCTCGCGAGCCGGGCGATCAGCCACCACCAGACCAGCTCGCGTATCGCCCAGTAGATCAGCAGAAGACTTGCTCCCGGGGCGCTGTCGGCGGTGACCCTGGCCACCAGGCGGTGGAAAAGCTCCTGCCACAGGACAAACAGCACCGCGACGATCACCGACCGGTAGCGCCCCAGGCCGGTCCGGTCGCCCGCCATCAGCGCGTACAGCCCGGGCAGAGTCAGCAGCAGGAAGATCGCCCGGTAGGCGACGTTCTGGGCGGCGAAGAAGCATCCGACGATGACCGCCGCCCCGGCGGCCAGCCAGGCGGCGCGGCCGGCATCCAGTCCGCGCCACGCGGCCCTGTCCCGGCGGAGATGGGACGCCGCGACGTAACCGGCGAACGCCAGCAGGACGGCCAGGATCGTCCAGGCCTGCCAGGACAGCGGCGCGCGGAAGACTTCCGGCCCGATCTCGCCGCCGGCCGGCAGGTTGGGCACGACGAAGACGCCGAAGGGCAGGTTGAGCGCGCCGAACACGTCGCCGAACGGCCAGCCGATCGGCGTCACCGCAAGCGCGTCGCGCATGTCGCCGGCCGACAGGGCGACGAACAGGATCAGCGTCGCCGACGCGGCCAGCGCCGTGATCGATGCCGTCCTTGGGCGTTCCCGGGCGGCGAGGACGAGCAAGGTGACCGGATAGAATTTCAGCAGCGCCGCCAGCACGAACGCGCCATAGCCCAGCCAGCGCGGCCCGGGCCGCAGCAGCAGCCAGACGCCGCCCGTCGCCATGGCGTAGAGCACGAGATCGAGGTTGCCGCGCTCGACCGCGAACGCGCAGGCGGTCGACAGCAGCGCCAGACAGCGGATCGCCGTTTCCTTCCAGTTCCGTCCGCCCGGCAGAACCGCCAGGGAAAGCAGGAACAGCGCCGTGAGCGCAAGGCCGGCGCGCACCGCCATGTCCCCGTGGACGGGCAGCGCGGCGGCGTGCAGCAGGAACGGCGAATAGGTGTAGAAGCCACCGTTCATGCAGGCATTGGATTGCCAGACGTTGACTCCCGCGCGGTGACAGTCCAGCGCCGCCAGCACCCCATACGTGTCCCAGAACGGCTCCGGCGTCGGCGAGAAGCCCCACCAGACGATCACCGCGTAATAGAGGTCACGGTCCAACGCGAACAGCAGCGCCATCACGCTAAGCATGGCGGCGCCCAGCAGGGACGGCAGGAGGCGGCGGCCGATCGTGCCTGGAGGGTGAGACGGGCGCGCGCTCACGTCCGGCACGAGGCGCCGATGGTCTCGGCGATGTGGTCCACATGCGCCTCGCCCAGGCCCGGATAGACGCCGACCCAGAAGGTGTCGTTCATCACCTGGTCGCTGGCGGCGAGGTCTCCGACCACGCGGAACTCCCGGCCGGTCATGTAGGGCTGGCGGGTCAGGTTGCCGCCGAACAGGTTGCGGGTCGCGACCCGTGCGGCGTTGAGGTGGGCGACCAGGCCGTCGCGGGTCACCGGTCCGCCCGCGCGCACCGTGATCGGGAAGCCGAACCAGGACGGGTCCGAATTGGGCGTCGCCTCGGGCAGGATCAGCGCGTCCTGCAACGGCTCCAGCGCCCGCCGGAGCCGGGCGAAGTTGCGCCGCCGGTCGGCGACGAAGCCGTCCAGCCGGTCGAGCTGGGCGAGGCCCACCGCCGCCTGCAGGTCGGTCATCTTCAGATTGTAGCCGAGGTTGCTGTAGATGTACTTGTGGTCGTAGCCGGCGGGCAGGGAGCCGAGCTGCCAGCCGAAGCGCTGCTTGCAGGTGTTGTCGGCGCCCGGCGCGCACCAGCAGTCGCGGCCCCAGTCGCGGACGGATTCGAGCGCCCGTTTCATGTGGCTGGAATTGGTGAACGCCGCGCCGCCTTCGCCGGTGGTGATGTGGTGCGCCGGATAGAAGCTCAGCGTGCCCACGTCGCCGAAGCTGCCGACCGGCTTGCCGTCATAGGTGGCGCCGAACGCGTCGCAGCAATCCTCGACCACCTTCAGCCCGTGCCGTTTAGCCAGCGCCATCACCGTGCCCAGGTCGAACGGATTGCCCAGCGTGTGCGCCACCACGATCGCGCGGGTGCGCGGGCCGATCGCCGCCTCGATCATGTCGGGCCGGATGTTGTAGGTCGGAATGTCCACGTCGACGAACACCGGCACCAGCCCGTTCTGGATGATCGGGTTCACGGTGGTCGGGAATCCGGTGGCGCAGGTGATCACCTCGTCGCCGGGCTTCAGCGCGTCCTTGCCGATCATGGCGCTGGTCAGGGCGGTCACCGCCATCAGGTTGGCGGACGAGCCCGAATTGCAGCTCAGCGCGTAGCGTGCGTCCAGCGCCTTGCACAGGCCCGCCTCGAAGGCGTCGTTGAACCGGCCCGTGGTGAGCCAGAAGTCGAGCGCGGCATCGACCAGCGAGGTCATCTCGGGCGCGCCATAGACCTTGCCCGACACGGGCACCGGCGACCGCTCAGGATCGAAGTCCTTGGGCGCATGGGCCAGGTCGGCATAGCGCGCGACGAGGCGCAGGATTTCCTCGCGCAGGATTTCGGCCTCCGTCCTGCCGTCGGGCTTCGTGCTCACTGGGCCGCCTCCATGGCGGGATCCTCATGGGTGTCGATCTGCTGCCTGGTGACGGCGCGCATGTCCTCGCCGCGCTGGTAGGCCCGGAACCACGCGACCGTGCGGGACAGCGCCGCCTCGAGATCGAGCGCGGGCGCCCAGTCCAGCTCCCGGCGCGCCTTTTCGGATCGAAGCCGCAGGACAGGGGCCTCGTGCGGCGCACCGGTTTGCGGCGCGGCGCGGACCCGCGCGTCGCCGCCCCACAGCCGGCACAGCCGGCCCGCCACCTCGGCGACGGTCACCTCGCTGGCGGCGTCGGGGCCGAAGTTCCAGGCCGCGGGCGCCGGTGGCCGTGCCCGCGCCAGGTGCTCGGCCGCCAGCAGGTAGCCGCGCAGCGGATCGAGTACGTGCTGCCAGGGACGGACGGCGCCCGGATTGCGCAGCACCGGCGTCTCCCCGGCCAGCAGCCCGCGCATGATGTCGGCGGCGAGCCGGTCCGCCGCCCAGTCGCCGCCGCCCAGCACGTTGCCCGCCCGGACGGTCGCCACGGCGCACCCGCCGGCGATCAGGAATGAGTTGGCGTAGGCGGCGGTGACGAGTTCCGCCGCGCCCTTGCTGCTGCTGTAGGGGTCGCGGCCGCCCATCGGGTCGTCCTCGCCATAGGGCAGCCGCTCCGGCGCCTCGGCGTAGCATTTGTCGCTGGTCACGACGATCGCGGCGGCGACGCCGGGCGTGTGCCGCACCGCCTCCAGCAGGTTAACCGTTCCCATGACGTTGGTGGCGTAGGTGCCGACCGGATCGGCATAGGACTCGCGCACCAGCGGCTGCGCCGCCATATGGAAGACGATGTCGGGGCGGAACCTGTCCATCACGCTGCGCAGATGATCGGGATCGCGCACGTCGCCCACATTGTGGCCGGCGATCTCGTCCAGCCGGCACAGGGTGAACAGGTTGGGATCGGTGTCGGGCCGCAGGGCGTATCCGGCGACCGTGGCGCCCAGCCGGTCGAGCCACAGGGTCATCCAGCCGCCCTTGAATCCGGTGTGGCCGGAGACCAGCACCCGTCTGCCGCGCCAGAACGAGGCGTTCGGGAACGCGCTCATGGCCCGTCCCGCCAGATGCGCCACGGCGCCTCGCCGCTGTCCCAGAGCTGCTCCAGATGGCGCAGGTCGCGCAGCGTGTCCATGGGCTGCCAGAAGCCGGCGTGGCGCCAGGCCATCAGCTCGCCTTCGCGCGCCAGGGTTTCCATGGGCTCGTGCTCCCAGAAAGTGCCGTCGCCCTTGATCAGGTCGAGCACGCCGGGCGCCAGCACGAAGAAGCCGCCATTGATCAGGCCGCCTTCGCCGCTGGGCTTCTCCTCGAAGCGCTGCACCCGGTCGCCCTTGATGTTGAGCGCGCCGAAACGGGCGATCGGCGTGACCGCGGCGACCGTCGCGCGCTTGCCGTGTCCGCGGTGGAACGCGATCTCGGCGGCCACGTCGATGTCGGCGACGGCGTCGCCATAGGTCATGCAGAACAGTTCGTCGTCGCCCAGATAGGACCGGATGCGGCCGAGCCGTCCGCCGGTCTGGGTCTCGAGCCCGGTGTCGACCAGCGTGACTCGCCAGTCCTCTGCCTCGCTCCTGTGCACGGTGATGCCCGATCGCAGGTCGATGGTCACGTCGCTGGCGTGCAGCGCGTAGTTGAAGAAATATTCCTTGATCAGCGCGCCCTTGTAGCCGAGGCAGATGATGAAGTCGCGGATGCCCGCTTCGGCGTAGATCTTCATGATGTGCCACAGGATCGGCCGGCCGCCGATCTCGACCATGGGCTTCGGCTTGCTCGCCGTCTCCTCGCTCAGCCGCGTTCCCCGGCCGCCGGCCAGGATCACGGCCTTGATGGTGCCCGATTGTGCCTCAGCCATGAAACGGTAGCCCGCCCGCCTGTGATGGAAACCCTTGCCATTGCCGCAAACCTACGGCAATTCGAGACTTCCTGCCAGCAAGGCGGCCACGTAAACAGGCTGGACGAGCCAAAACATTTCGGAATTCGCCAATGCCGAACGAGAGCCGAGACTTGCGAGACCGGATCGCGACGCGCTGCGTCTGTTGCGGTTCCGAGAAGCTGGTGAAGTCTCCCGCCATCCTGATGCCCTTCGTTGCCCACCGGGTATTCGGCTGGGCACCCGTGGAGATCGACGACAGCTGGGGGCTGCGCACCATCCGGAACGGCCACGCCTATTCGATATGCAACTCGGTGGGGTGCCTGGACTGCGGCATGCTGTTCCTCGACATCCGCTTCACCGACGCCGAGATGGGGGCGCTCTACCGCGGCTACCGGGAGGAGGAATACACCGCCCTGCGCGAACATTACGAACCGGGGTATCGGGTAAGGAACGAGGAGCTGAACCAGGGCATCGCTTACGTTCCGGAGGTGGAGGGCTTCCTGTCGGACTTCCTTCCCGAGCGTATCCGGGTGCTCGACTGGGGCGGCGACACTGGGATGAATACTCCCTTCAAGGACCGCGCCGACGTTTTCCATATCCATGATATCAGTGCGCGCGCCGCCGTGGCCGGGGCGACGATCATCGGTCCGGAAGCCATGCGCCGCACGACCTATGACCTGATCGTGTGCAGCAACGTGCTCGAGCATGTTTCCTTTCCGCTCGATCTCATCGAGGACATCAAATCATGCATGGACAGGGATTCGGTCCTCTACATCGAGGTGCCCTTCGAAGAGGTCGTACGGCAAAACGATGACGTGAAGGAACGTTGCGCTCACAAGCGTCACTGGCACGAGCACATCAACTTCTTCTGCGCGCGGTCGCTGGGTGTGATGATCCGGTCCGCCGGCCTCGACATCTTGGCGCTCAAGGACCTGAGCAGCGGTGCCGACACGCTGCCACATCAGTTCATGGTCGCCTGCAGGCTGAGAACCTAGGATGCGCCGTGTGATCGCCGCGGGAAACTTGCGGCGGATGGGCCCCGTCGTTACGGTGCGTGCTGGTTCACGATAATCTATCAGGGCGGAAGGCATCGTATGACAGCGCTGTTGAAGGGAACCGGACTCCGTCCTTTTCGCGATCCAATGCCGGACCTGGAAGGGCTCTCGGTTCTGGTCACCGGGGGAACCGGTTCCTTCGGCCAAGCCTTCGTCAAGCACGTCCTGGCGGAGCACAACCCGCGCCGCCTGATCGTGTATTCGCGCGACGAACTCAAGCAGTACGAAATGTCGCAGCTCTTTCCGCAGGACCGCTATCCCTGCATGCGATATTTCCTCGGAGACGTACGCGACTTCGACCGGCTCGAACTCGCCTTTCACGGCGTTGATATCGTCGTTCACGCGGCCGCGCTCAAGCATGTTCCGGCTGCCGAATACAACCCGATGGAATGCATCAACACGAACGTACGGGGAGCGGAAAATGTCGTGCGCGCCAGTATCCGCGCAGGCGTCAAGAAGGTGATAGCGCTGTCAACAGACAAGGCGGCGAACCCCATCAATCTGTACGGGGCCAGCAAGCTGGCGTCCGACAAGATCTTTATCGCCGCCAACGGTCTGGCGGGCGCGAGCGGCACGCGTTTCGCGGTGGCCCGCTACGGCAACGTCATGGGCTCGCGCGGCAGCGTCCTGCCGTTCTTTCTGCGGCTGATCGGCGAGGGCGTGACCAGTCTGCCCATTACCGATCCCAGGATGACGCGGTTCTGGATTACGTTGGACCAGGGTGTGTCTTTCATTCTGTCTTCGCTCGGCAAGATGATCGGCGGCGAAATCTTTGTCCCCCGTATTCCAAGCATGCGCATCGTCGATCTTGCGCGGGCGCTGGCGCCCGAACTGGATCATCACATCGTCGGGATCAGGCCGGGCGAGAAGCTTCACGAAGTGCTCATACCGGCGGACGACTCCCGATTCGCGCTGCTCGATGGTGACCGGTATGTGCTGTGGTCCATGCTGGATCCGGCCGTTGCGGATTACTATCTGGCCCGGGGTGCAAGCAGGGTCGACGACGACTTTCACTACACGAGCGACACGAATACGGAATGGCTGGATTCCGAAAGCGTTTTCAGAATGATAGCCTGAGATATCAGGGCTACGGTGCGGCGGCCTGTGGGTCGCCGGCGAGCAGACTCCAGAACAGGGAATCCACGAACCGGGACTGCGTCCACCTGGTCTGTCGATGCCTGCCTTCGAGTGTGAAGCCCATCTGCTCGAAGTAACGGATTTTGGGTGAGTCGAAATCGTAGATCTCGGCCCATATGCGATTCAGGTTCAGCTCGGAAAATCCGTAATGGATCAACAGCTTTCCCGCGTCCGGCGCATATAGATCGTCGATGTAGAGATTGTCGGCGCCGATATAGATCGAGAAATCGGCCGAACGGTTGATCGGGCTGATGTAGCACAGACCGCATGCTCCCATGAGCCGTCCGCTCGCCAGCTCCTCGATCGCAAACATGCGCGTTGCGGGATCCCGCAGAACCCGTTCGTTGAACCAGTTCTCCTGGTCCCGGAAGCTCAACTCGCGATATTCGCGAAAATATTGGCGCAGGTTTGGCTGGTTCCTGAAATCCAGGAGCTGGCGGAGATCACCATGCTCTATCGCTCGCAGGCCGACAACCTCGCCCCTAAGCATTCGCTTTCCCGAAGTCGTCCATGCTCAGATGCTCGCCCTGTGACTTTGCTCGTACCAGCGTCCGTCCCAGAATTGCATCGAGTTCGTATGGCGGAAGACTGCCAGGCGGCGCTGGGCGCAACGCCACCAGGTCGCTGGTGCCGATAATGGCGCCAGCGGGAAGGTCACGGCTCAGACGGAGGCTCCGCCGCTGTACGACGATACCGGCAAGCTCGTTCTCCTCGATGCGCTTTATGCCGTCGCCGAGCGCCAGTTCGACCTCTCGCGTGCGGTCGACCATTTCTCGCCAGCTGGCGGGGTTCATGGAAAAGCCGTGATCCGGTCCCGTGCGATCGTTGTCGTCGGTGAAGTGCTTCTCGATGACGCGGGCGCCCAGCGTGACGGCGCCCAGCACGGCCGCGTGGCCCGGCGTATGGTCGGATAGACCGAGGATCATGCCAGGATATTGGATCGCGAAGGACTTCAGCACGTTCAGATTGACGAAGCGAAAATTCTCCAGACTGCCTGTGTAATTTGTATTGCACTGCATGAGGCAGAGATCCGGATTGTGCCGCAGCACCGCCTGGACAGCCCGAGTAACGTCAGCCTGGTCCGCCGCACCGGTGGCGAGCAGGACCGGCTTCCCCTGCTGCCCGATCATTCCGATGGATTGGGTCCAGGTGACGTCGCCGGAGCCGATCTTGAACGCGGCAACGAGCGGGGCGCACTCGATGATGGCCGCGACGTCATAGGGCGTGGTCATGAAGTCGATGTTCGCTGCCTTCGCTTCCTCGGCGAGCACGTGGTTCCAGGAGCGGTCGAACTCGCATTCCTCGTAGACTTCGTAGACCGATTTCTTCCAGGAGGACTGATGGCCGATTTGCGATCCGAGGCCGCGAAAGCCGACGTCGCTGACGATGTCCTTCGCCAGGAAGTGCTGGAACTTGATGGCGTCCGCGCCGGCCTCGGCGGCGAGCCAGATGAGGTTCTTCGCCCGCTCCAGGCTGCCGTCATGATTGGATGCGGCATCTGCCACGAAGTAGGTGGGCTCTTCGATGGCGATGGTCCGCTGGCCTATCTGAAAGGCGTGACTGTATCGCATCGGTTCCGGTATTCCTCTACAAGTGAACAGGCCACGTCGGTCACTGACGGCAGACGATACCCCAATTTGCACTCCGCCGCCCCAACGTCGAGAGCCAGGCTTTCGGCTCTTCGGGGAACGAGCGAGGCGACGCTGCCAGTCTTGCAGCGCGTCAAAGGTCTTCCAAGAATCTTTGCGACTTCCTCGACGAATTTTTTCTTCGACGCCGGCTGCCGCGCCGCCACGTTCAGCAGGCCTGTCGCATTCGCCTCGTCGAGACGGAAAATGGCCTTCGCGAGCGCGCGCGCATCTATCGTCGAGCAGATGAAATCGTCGAATAGCACTGTTTCGGCATTCGACATGATCGACTCAAACATCCATTCCGCGAATGTCGGCCTTCCCGTCCACCCACGGAAGCCCGTTACGTTCGTGCGCACCACGAGCGCCGCGGGAGACGCGAGCGCCAACGTCTCCCCGGCCAGTTTGCTCCGCGCATATTCGTTGACGATGTGAACCGGCGCAGTCTCGACATGCAGCTTGTCGCCATCGCCGACGAAGAAATGATCTGTGGAGATATGGATCAGCCTGGCCGTCACTTCCCCGCAAACCTCTGCGAGCACCCCGACGGCGCCGGCATTTACCGCAAATGCCCGTTTCGGGTCGGCTTCGCACGCCGCGAGGTCCGTCATGGCGGCGGCGTTGATGACCAGGGCAGGTCGAACGGTCTTGACGACGGCTGCAACCGACGCACCGTCGAGGAGGTCGAAGGAGAGGTCGGTTCCCTGTCGCGCCGCACCAAGAGCCCGCATGCCGTGCGAGCGGGCGTACGCCATGAGCGCCTGACCGAGCATTCCCGTCGCGCCCAGGACAAGCGCGGTGGCGTCGGCCACCATCAGCCGTCATCGGAGACCGCCGCGTTCGCGGCAATCTCTTCGCGGGGCAGCAGGGGCTCCATGTCGTCCATCGGCCGCGTCGCCATTCGGCCTTCGGCATCCCGGTAGCTGCTGAGCCGGAAGCGCTGCTGCTCGCGGGAACTGACCAGCTCCACCAGCCAGGGCGCATCGTCCGCCATCACCTGGTCCATCATGTCTTGCAGCTGATCGTTGGCCGTGACGCGCAGGTAATTCAGGCCAAACGCTTTCGCCAGGGCGCCGAAGTCCGGATTGGCCACGCCCGAGGAAGAGTCGGTGCCCACATAGTGGCCGCTGAAATAGCGGTCCTGCGTGCTGCGGATGCTCTGGTAGCCGTCATTGTTGCACACGAAAATCTTGGCGTTCAGACGGTGCATGCCGACGAACATGAGTTCATGGACGTTGAACAGAACGCTGCCGTCTCCGGTCACGAGGACGCTGCGGCGCGATCCGCCCGCGATGCTGGCCCCGGTAAGCGCCGGGAGATCCCAGCCCATCGCCCCATAGCACACGCTGGTAAACATGCGCTGGCCATCCTTCAGGTGATGGTGCTGGAAGCCCACATAGCAGGCATCCCCCGTGGTGCCGAGCACGAAGATGTCGGAGGGAGACATGGCGGCTGAAAGGTGATCATAGAAATTGTAGAGGTCCACGCAGTCGGACTGGACGAGGGCGGGCGGGATTTTGGTCGAATACCGCGATTTCCAGTCCCGACAGGCTTCGGTCCATGGGGCGGGCGCCGAGTAGCGCGCCTCCCTCAGCCTGAGGTCGAGCTGGTCCAGAAAGGACTTCGCATCCGAGCAAATGGGGAGATCGATCTTGATGTTGTCTTTATCCAGGTCTCCCGGATCGATGTTGACCAGAACCTTTTTCGCACGCCGGGCCACGAGCTCGCTGAAGCCGACGCATGAGATCGACAGGCTGGTCCCGATAGCGATCAGCAGGTCTGAATTTTCCAGTGCGATGTTGGCCCGGCGTTGACCTCCCGGGCCCATTCTCCCGATGAACTGGGGCGCATCCTCCGGCAAAAGATCCATGCCGCTGATGCTGGTGACGACTGGAAGGTTGGATGTTTCGATCAGTCCGCGAAGGCTCGATCGAGCACCGGACAGGACGACGCCATTGCCAGCAATGATCAGTGGTCGCCTGGATGCCTGCAGCAGAGCGAGGACCTCTTCCATCGCGCGTTCGCTTGCCGTGGGGACTGGTGCGTCGTCGGGAACGAACGGCCGGAGGCCGTCCGGATCGACCATCGCGCCCTGGATATCGAGCGGGATGTTCAGCCATACCGGCCCGGGCCGTCCCTCGGCCGCGATATGGAGGCACCGTTCAAGCTCGAAGCGCGTGTCGGCCGCATCCATGAGCGTGACGGCGTACTTGGTGACCGGCTGGACCATCGGCAGGATATTGATCTCCTGAGGTCCGACCTGTCGCTGGGTCGCGTAGTCGGCCATGATGGCCGTCCGTACCTGGCCCGAGATGACCAGCATCGGGATCGAGTCGACCCAGGCGCCGGCCACGCCGGAAAGCGCATTGGTGCTGCCTGGACCCGTCGTCACGAGGCAAACCGACATCGCTTCGCGAACCTTTGCATAGGCCTCCCCAGCGATAGCGGTTGCCTGCTCGTTATAGTTGCACCAGTAGCGAAGGCGGGAGTTCCTGCCGAGCGCTTCGCAAAGATGCATGATTCCGCCGCCGGAGATCATGAACACGTCGGTCACACCGTGGTCGGCCAGCCTGGAAAAAATGTATTCAGAGACGGTGATCGGCATTCGATGTTCCGTGTGGGCGCCGTTCGGCACCGAGGTTGCAGGGAGTGCGATAGCGGCAGGGAACCCTGAGACGGCTTGGCCGTCCAGTCCTTCGCGTCGAGGCGGCTATGGTATGACTGCGCCGCCGCTTCGGCAAAGCCTCAGTCCTTCACGATCAGGTGCTCGGCCGCCTCGAACAGCACCGCGCGGGTGAGTTCGGCGCTTTGGCCCTCATAGCGGAAGTTCGCCATGATGTGGCGGACCATGAAGCCGGGATGGAAGCGGGCCAGCTGCAGGTCGTATTTCGGATAGAAGGTGCGGATCAGGTCGTCCACCAGGTCCTGGGAGTATTCCAGGTTGTTCTCCTCGCAAACCTCCCGGAAGATCTTGATGTACTCGTCCATGGTGGGCGGGCCGATATAGAACTTGTAGGGGATGCGGCGGAGCAGGGCGTCGTCCACCAGCTGCGACGGCGGCTTGTTGGTCGAGAAGATGATCAGGCCGCCGAACGGCACCGCGAATTTCTTGCCGGTGTGCAGGGTCAGGAAGTCGGTGCCGCGCTCCAGCGGGAATACCCAGCGGTTCAGGATGTCCTCGACGCGGGCTTCCTGCCGGCCCAGGTCGTCGATCAGCAGCACGCCGCTCACCGCCTTCAGGTGCAGCGGCGCCTCGCTGTAGCGCAGTTCCTCGTTGTAGTTGATGTCGAGCATCTTCATGGTCAGCTCGCCGCCGGTGATGGCGATGGGGCGGTGGCAGCGCAGCCAGCGCGGGTCCTCGGCCTGGACGATGAGGTTGGACGAGGCGGGGGCGTCCTCGGTACCGTCCGAGCGCTTGTTGATCGGCACGTGCAGCGACGGGTCGTAGATGTTGATGACCTGCGAACCCACCGACAGCGCGTAGGGCACGTAGATGTACTGCTCGAAGCTGTCGGCCACGGCGACGGCGATCGAGGTCTTGCCGTTGCCCGGCTCGCCGTAGAGCAGCAGCGAGCGGCCCGAGTTGACCGCCGGCCCGAGGCGCTCGACCAGGCCCGACGGCAGGGTCAGGCGCGACAGCGACTTGCGCAGGCGGTGGGTGTCGACGCGGTCGTTGATGATGCGCTGGCGTTCCACCTGGGCCGTGAACTGCTCCAGCGTCACCGGCGCGGGGCCGGCGTAGTTCGACAGCTCCATCGCCCGGATCGCGGCATCCCGGCCCAGCTCGCTCAGGCCGTAGCGGAGTTCGGAGGTCAGCCGCGACTGATCGGTGGCGCCCATGGACTCGACCAGCCGCCGCTCATAGGCCAGATCCATCAGCTTGTCGACGATGCCGAGCGGCAGCTTGATCTCGTTGGCGACGGCCCGCTTGGTCTCGTGGCCGTACGAGAACATGATCTTGAGCATCAGGTCGAGAACGAAGAACCGGTTGAGGCCGGTGTCCTCGATCTTCACGACCGGCGGAACCGAATAGTTGAAGAAGCTGTCGAGGCCCTCGCTGGTGATCGCGCCGATCGCCAGCAGGCATTCTCCCAGCGGCTGGCCGCTGGCGCGCTGGTAATCGAGCGCACGATCCACGTCTTCGGGCCGGATAAACCCGGCCTTCACCAGTTCTTCACCCAACGCCACGCGCGTTCCTCCTCGAATCCCAAGCGGCCCTCGCCCTTATTATGCCACAAACGGGGCTTACCACCCACAATAGGTGCAGAAGAACTTCTGGGTCCGAGATTCCGGTGTTATTCTGCAACCGTTATGGGCGAATTGGGCGCTCCTATTGGGTGAATGCGGCATGATCTGGCAGCGGGTGGTTCCCGTGCCCGACGATGCGCTGACTCGCGGCCTCCTTGTTCGGCAGGGAGGCGGCGGTGCTCGTCGGTGAGTCCTTGGCTGGTCTGGACGTCGGCGGCGCCGTTGTCTGGGGCGCCACCGCTTTCGTTTCGCTTTACCTGCTGATTACTGCGCGCACCCTTCGCATCCTGTTCGGCACGATTTCGGTGGTGCTGATCGCGCTGGGCCTGGCCGTGCAGACCGGCCTGATCAGCATTCCGGGCCCCACCTCCAACATCAGCCGGGCGTTCCTGGCCGCCAGCAGCATTCCCATGCTGTTCGCCATCCTGCTGGCGGTGCAGTACCGCAACAAGACCAAGGCGCAGGGCCGCGAACTCGACGCGCTCAACGCCGACAACGCCCGCAAATCCTTCCTGCTGACCCAGGCGATCGAAGGCCTGAGCGAAGGGCTCGTGATCATCGACGAGCGCAAGACCGTGCTCTACGCCAACAAGGCGGCCCGCCGGTATATCGACATCGGCCTGTTTCGCGACAAGTTCCTCGAGGCGGCCCGCTACGTCGATCCGCACACGGGGGCCGCGCTGCCCAAGAGCAAGCGGCCCTCGACACTGGCCCTTGCGGGCATTTCCGTGCATGAGGAAGAGCTGCTGCTGGCGCTGCCCCAGTCCGAGCGCGACGTGCGGCTGCTGGAATCCGCCGTGCCGCTGCAGGGCAAGGACGGCACGGTCGACGGCGCCATCCTGTGGTTCCGCGACATTACCGACGAGCGCGAGCTCGAGCGCAAGGCGCGCGACATCGAGCAGCAGCTGTCGCAGGCCCAGAAGCTCGAGGCGGTCGGCCAGCTCGCCGGCGGCATAGCCCATGATTTCAACAACCTGCTGCAGGTGATCATGGGCAACATTGATTTCCTGCTCGAAAGCCAGGATGCCCAGTCGCCGTCGACGGGACGGTTCCTGAAGCAGATCAAGATGGCCGGCGAACGCGGCTCGCAGCTGACCCGCCGCCTGCTCGCCTTCTCCAAGGGTCAGCCGAACGAGGCCCTGTCGGTCGACGTCAACGACCTGATCCGGGGCGTCACGCCGCTGCTTGAGCGCACGCTCGGCGGCCAGATCCGCATCAGCGAAGTGCTGGGCGACGACCTGGGCAACGCCCTGATCGACCCCAACGCCTTCGAGAACGCGCTGCTCAACCTCGCCGTCAACGCACGGGACGCGATGCCTGCGGGCGGGCAGCTGACCATCACCAGCCGGCGCCAGGACGTTGGCGAGGGCGTGGTGCCGGGCCTGGCGGCGGGCGCCTATATCGTGCTCGAGGTGCGTGATACCGGCGTGGGCATGACCGAGGACGTCAAGCAGCGCATCTTCGAGCCGTTCTACACCACCAAGCCGCAGGACGCCGGCAGCGGCCTCGGACTCGCCATGGTGTATACCTTCGTCCAGAGCTCGGGCGGCGTCATCCGGGTCCACAGCGAGCCTGGCCGCGGCACCGCCTTCATCATGTGGCTGCCGGAGAACGGGCAGGCGGGCGAGAGCGCCGCCGCGAAGGCCGACGAGGTCGTGATCGATCCGGGTGCGGAAGCCGTGCTGGTGGTCGACGACGACGACGACGTGCGCGACATGATCGTGCAGATGGTCCAGTCCATCGGCTACAAGGTCTATTCCAAGGACAATGCGGTGGAGGGGCTGCTTTTCCTGCAGCGTCATCCCGAGGTGGACATCCTGCTCACCGATGTGGCCATGCCCGGCGCCTATAACGGGCTGCAACTCGCCGACCGGGCGATCAAGGCCAAGCCGGATCTGCGGGTGGTGATCACCACCGGCTATGCCGAGAAATTCGACAAGGAACTGATGGACATGGGCGATCACGCCAGCGTCCTGCTCAAGCCGTTCACCAGGGACGACCTGGCCGCCAAGGTGGCTCGCCACGCACCGCGCCAACTGACGGCGCGCGTCGCCTGAGCCTCAGCCGGCTCCGCGCCCGTGGTGCCATGCCAGCGTGCGGCGCACTGCCTCCTGTAACTCGACCGACACCTTCACCCCCAGCTCGCCGGTGGTCCGGGACAGGTCGGGCAGATAGGTATCGGGCGCCGTTCCGGGCATCGGCGCCCTGGCGATGGCGACATCGCCCGGCCGGCCGGCTTCCGCCGCCACCAGGCGCGCGAGGTCGGCGATCGAGACCGGGTCGGCGCCGCCTACATTGTAGGGCCGACAGCTCTCGCCCTTCAGCAGCACCGTCAGCAGCCAGACGACAAGGTCGGTGCCGTAGAGGTACGAGCGCAGGGCGGTGCCGTCGCCGCCGACCGCGACGGTGCGGCCCCGGAGAGCATCGCGGACGAAATTGCCCATGGCGAGGCCGCCGTCGAGCGGCAGCCACGCGCCGGTGAAGGCGAAGCAGCGGGCGATGGCGCCGCGGAAGCCATGGCGCTCGGCGCCCGCCGCCAGCATGGTCTCCATCATCCGCTTGGCCTCGGCGTAGAAGTGCCGGTATTCCGTGTAGTCGCTGGTTCCGCGCGGGGCTTCCCGGCTCGGCTCGGACGGCGGATCGAGAGGGCGGTAGACGGCGCCCGAGGAGGTGAGCAGCACGGCCGCCGTGCGATGGGCGGCGGCCAGCGCGATCACATGGCGCGTGCCGTCCACCGCGGCGTCGAGATGCCGGCTCGCCGAATGCCCGGCATAGCCTTCGGTGGCGGCATGGATGATGTGAGTGAAGCGGCGCGGGCCGGGATCGAAGGCCGCGATGTCTCCCTCGATGACATCCAGCCGCGGATGGCCGACGAGATGGCGGCCGCGTCCGCCCAGGAAGCGCCCGACGTCCCTGCTGAGCGCGGTGACGCGGAGTTTCAGTCCCAGCGCCGCGTCCGCCCACAGCAGCCCCTCGACCAGCCACATGCCGAAGAATCCGGTGCCGCCGGTGACCAGCAGCGACGCGCCCTGCAGCGCGGGCCCGAGCGGGACCACGGCCTCGGCGATCTCTTCCAGGTCCTGGCGGGTCAGGCTGTAGCCGGTGGGGATCACGGGACGAGGCTCTCCTTCGGCAGGAAGCGGCGCGCCGCTTCGAAATCGTCCCAGATCGGCCCCGGCTCGGGGGCGGCGCCCGGATCGCAGGTTCCGGGCCGGCGCCACAGGCAATCGCCGCGCTGGGCGGCGCCGTCGGGCGCCCGGTCGCCCTCGAAGCACGCGACCTTGCGGTAGGCCGGGTCGGCCACCTCGGCGTCCCGGCGCGTGATCAGGGCATTGTAGGCGGCGCTCTCGCGCAAGATCAGGCCGGGCGAGGAGGCGTGAAGGCGCACGCCGGGCGGCAGCCAAGTCTGCCCGCCCGTCTCTGTCCAGTACATGTCGTAGATGCCGATGGCGCAGATCGACCGGTCGCGGCTCGCGGCCTCGAATACCTCCAGGTATGACCGTCCCCGGGTCCAGGGCACGCTGAACACGTCCGACAGGGCGATCGACAGCGACAGGGCGGCCCATGCCAGCGCGGCGGCGCCGGCCACCGCCGCCCGTGCGCCAGCGCCGAACGGGCGCCCGGCCAGCACCGACGCGATGACCCGGCCGGAGCCGACGCCCGCCAGGATGGCGAGCAGGGCCAGCGCGGGGTAGATGAAGCGGTACTCCTTGTGCGGCACGAAGGAGTGCACGACGAGAACGGTCAGCGCCACCAGCAGCAGCAGCGGCAGGCGGCGGACGGCGGCGCCGATGGCGGCCGCGACCAGCAGGAAGCCGATCGGGCCCCAGATGTGCGCCGGCATCAGCAGCAGGGTCGCGAACGGGCTGACGCCCGCGCCGTCGCTGACGCCGACGACCACGTTCAGCCAGAAGTTCAGCCAGATGGATTGCAGCGGCAGGCCGAGCGTCGCCCAGTCCAGCGCCGCCTGGAGCAGGACCGGCAATGCGGCCCCGGCGAGGAAGCTTGCCCAGGGACGCCATCCCCTGTTCACCCCGCAGATACCCAGCGCCGCGACGGCGAGCGCCGGCGCCAGGTGGAAGCGCAGCACGAAGGTCAGCCCCAGCAGCAGGCCCGACCAGAACAGCCGCCGGCGCGGCGCCGCCGCGTCCGCTCCGGGATAGCCGAGATAGAGGCCCAGGACCATGACATGGGCGCCGACCACTTCGGTCAGCGTATGGCTCGACATGTAGACCAGGTCGATCCACACCGCGCAGAACGCCGCGGCTACGAAGCCCGCCGCCCTGCCGTGGGCCGCGCGCGCCCAGTCCCAGGCGCAATACACCGGAATGCAGGCCGTGGCTGCCATGAACAGCGTCACCGGCAGGTTGATCAGCCAGGGTGCATCGCCGAACAGCGCGCCCAGCCACATGAGGGCCGCGAACAGGGCGGGCAGCAGCCAGGAACGAATGCCCACATGCCATTCCCAGCTCATCAGGCCGCTGCCGAAGGCCAGGCGGTGGGCCGGCTCGGTGGTCTGGAATATCTCGTCGGGATAGATGATGTTGGGCGCCAGGTAGTGCACCGCGAGCCGGATCGCGAAGGCGGCCGCCAGCGCGATCAGCAGCTCGGGAGGCAGCGCCGGGCGCGGGGGCGCTGCCTGCGGCGCGTCCTTGGGACCGAAATGTCCGCTGTCGTTCGAATCCACGGTCCCCAAATCTCCGGAACGATCACCCGCGTGCCGCCGAGAGTAGCCACTCCGGACGGCTGGAACAACGGCGCCGGGCGGCTCAGTCGTCGGTCGTCACACGCCGTTCGGACTTGATGGACTGGTAGGCCGAATTGAGGCGCTGCGAGATGTCGGCCAGCACCTTGATGAGGGACTGCGGCGGGTTCCGGTGCAGGTAGTGATCGGGGTGGCAGACCGAGATCTGCTGATGGAAGGCCTGCTGGATATGCGTCATTTCGTCGGTCCGGCGCACGCCGAGCACGAAGTATGGGTCGCCGTGCGAGGAGTAGTGACTAACGTTGCAGATCTCGAACACCTGCAGGATCGAGGACTTGGCGTGCAGCGTGGTCTTGCCGTCCACGTGCTCGAACGGCAGGAACGAGCGCTGGTCGTTCAGTACGTCGGAAATGCGCGTGCCGCGCCCGGCATACATGTAGCCGAACAGGTTGGCGCCGGTGCTGAGCTGGACCTCGACGAGGATGCGCTGTTTCTCGACGTGTTGCTGGCTCTGCATCGCCGGACGAATTCCCTTGAAACCCAATTGGCTGGCGACGATGCGCCGCCCACCAAGTGAACACCGGTGGATCGGGTCCGGCAAGCCAAATCGCCGCTCCGCGCCACGCCGGTGATGGACGAGGTATCAGGTCGTGTTGTCGGGCAGGAGCCGCGGCGACATCAGGCTGCCGGTGATGCGGGCGAAGATGGTCACCAGGTCGTTGATGTTGTTCACCGTCGAGGTGCAGCTGCCGCCGCTGGCGAAGAACTTCGAGGTGTCGCTGGCGATCGCCTTCATGGTGTTGCACGGCGAGATGTAGGGGCTGTCCTTGCTGCATCCGCCCGAGGTCGGCGCGCTGTAGGCGACGGCATAGATCCAGGTGCCAATCGACGAGGTCTTCGCCGCGGTCGCCGCATTGACGGCCTGCTGGCACTGGTCGTCATATTTCGAGCTGCCGACGTTGGAGGAATCAGCACCCGCGTCGCCGTCGCTCAGCAGGATCATGATGGCCTGGGTACCCGTTTCCGCATTGGCCTCGAGATGCGCCTGCGCGGTGTTGATGACGTCGGCGAAATAGGTGCCCTGGCCGCCCGGCGTGCCCATGCCCTGGGTGCACCCGGTGCCGCCGCCGCCGAAGGCCCGGACGATGTTCGAGCTCGTCACGAGTGTGGTGGTGACGTCCGTCGACTTGTAGTCATTGGCGAGCGAGATGATCTCGTAGACGGGCGACGACTTATAGGCCACCGACGTGGCCTCGTCGCTGTTGCAGTTGTAGTGCTTGTTCTTGGATGCCGACGTGACGCCCGGGAAGGTGAACAGCGCCACGCTGTCCATGGACGGATACATGCCCTTCAGCACCTCCTGGCCGCCCAGCTTGGCGCAGGTGATGCGCGTCCGGGTCGTGCCGCCGCAATAGCCGTCATTGGTGTCCATCGAGCCGGTGGTGTCGATGATCAGCGCGATGTTGTAGGGCTTGGGCGACGAGCCGGCGGCGGCGGCCGTGGCTTGCGTGGTGATGGACACCGTGTCCTTGCCGAAGATGCGGGCGAAGAATGTCGGGATCGTCGCCGTCTGCATCACGACGATGGCGTTGCCCGATGGCGAGCCGGCGCAGGGAAGCCCGATCGAGCTCAGGCATTTCACCTGCGGATAGCCGCTCACCATGGACACGCTGACGCCCTGGGGCATGTTCTTGTTGCCGGTCGTGGCGCTGTAGGACGTCGCGGTGCTGGAGCCGGCGCTCTGGTAGACCTGCGAGGCGCCGGCGAGGGCCGCCTGGTCGGTGGCGTTCTGGAGCTGCCGGCGGACGCTGTAGACATAGGCGATGTCGATCACCACCGCGGCGACGCCGATCAGCGCGACGATCGCGATGCCGATGACGATGGCGACCGCTCCGCGGTTGTCCACGGCGGCCCTGCGAAGGAAGGATGGCATGGCTTTGCTCACTCGATGCGTACGCTGGTCGTGCTGGAGAGGTTGCAGCTCGGCAGGTAGTCCTTCCCGAACACGAACGCGCTGCAGGCGTTGTATGAGACGGTGATGGTTGCCTGGCCGCCCTGGTTGTTGGTCAGGGCGGTCGAACAGGTGTTTTCAACGGTCGTGCACTGGGTGGCGCCGGCATAGATCGTGAAGCCCATGTTTCCCTGCGTCAGGCTCGGCGCCGAGGCGTAGACGGCATTCTTCGTCGTGGCGATGGGCGTGCTCGTGCCGCGCGAGATCGCCAGCGTCCGGCCGCCGACGCGCGTCGCTTCGGTCAACTGGATGTACTGGTTGATCACGATCCCGAACTGGAACGTGCCGATCAGCAGCATGAAAAGAACAGGCGCCAGCATGGCGAATTCCACGACCGCCGCGCCGGTGCGATCGCACCCGAAGCGGATCGCTCCGATGATGGTCTTTCCAACCAGGCTGTGGCGTCTCTTCGTCATTGTCCGACCGAACCGATTCGCAATCCCGCCATATTATACAAAACGTGTAGAGGCCACCAATTAATTATCGGATTTCATCTATTCGTGTGAGGTATCAGGAGAATACACAGGCTTTTTTGGCTATGTAAAACGATCGTATTTACTCCGTATAATGGGGCAAAAATATGGCCTTAAAGGGCTTTTAAAGAGGTTAATAAAACGACTTTTGGTGATATGGACGCTGTAGAACAAGCATATAGGCAGAATTGTTTGACTACATGCATGAGTTTTATTTGATCTAACAAGGCGATGACAATCCGATTCATCGGCCTCCGCCGCGACGCGCACTGATATTTCAATTTTTATCATTCCCGGAGCCGGCAGAATTCCTGCATATTCATCGTGTGGTATCATGGAGTGCAGGCTGCGAATCCGGGACCCGAAGGACCCTGACTCTTTCTCGGCGGCCCGAGTCGCGATAGTGTATCCGAGGGCTACGAGGAGCGGGACTGTCGTGAAATTCGTCCGGAACGGCCTGTTGGCGCGCCCCGCTGGAGCGG
>JBFWZH010000038.1:0-45590 GCA_050185585.1 Sphingomonadales bacterium
CACGAGCCGCCACCCGTGGATCCCCAATCCCAACCCGCTTCAACCGCGCCTCCCGCAAATCACCCGCAGGAAACTTGAATCACAAACACAACCTCAACAGAACAAACTTCCGTGCATCCCGTAGCCCCGTGGGAGAGGGTTAGGGTGAGGGGCGTTATCGATGCCGTCCGCCGGCTCGAGCCCCGTTTCTGGCAACGCCCCTCACCCTCCCACGGCCTTCGGCCGCGGGCCCCTCCCTCTCCCGAAGGGCGAGGGTCGACCTCTCCGGCGTATGTTCCAACTGCCATCCTCCCCTCGGATGATGGTGAGGCTTGATCGATACCAGCCGGTATGCTCATGTCCGCCCGGAAAATCGACGGGAGAGACCCACATGGCATTGGTGGCGGTATTCGGCGCGAGCGGGCGCCAGGGGCTGGCGCAGGTGCGCCAGCTGGTGAAGGCGGGCCACGACGTGCGCGCCCTGTCGCGCCGGGCGGACCCGTTCTACGGCGAGGGGTTCGAGGGCACCGGCAAGATCAGCGTGATGCCGGCCGACACCGCCGACGACGCCTCGCTGCAGGCGGCGGTGACCGGCGTCGACGCCGTGTTCTACACCCATCCGGTGCGCGCCGCGGGCGACCGCGTGGTGTGGGTCGAGCGGGTCGGCCAGGCCTGCGCGAAGGCCGGCGTGAAGCGCATGGTGTGGAACACCTCCATGTGGATCCCCGACCGCGCCGGCGATCCGGGCGCCTATGGCGCCAACACCATCGCCATCAACAGGCTGTGGCGCACCGGCTGCCCGGCCACCGTGTTCGGCTCGGTGCTGTTCATGGACAATCTGCTGACCGGCTGGGCGTTCGAGTCCATCGTGCGCGACGGCATCTACACCTATCCGCACAACCCGTTCCTGCAGGCCAACTGGATCAGCCTCGACGACGTGGCCAAGTTCATGATCGCCGCCATCGACCGGCCGGACCTGGAAGGCGCGTGGCTGAACATCGGCGGTCCCGAGCGGCTGGTGCCGGACGACGTCGCGACCATCCTGAGCGAAACGCTGGGCAGGCCGATCAGCTTCGTGCCGCGCACACCGAACCAGTTCGGCAAGGCACTGGCCGATGCGTTCGGCGACCAGGTGTCGCCCGAGGAGCACGCGGCGATCTCGGCGCGCATCGCCGAGTTCTACGTCTACAACAATTTCGCGCCGACCAAGCCGTTCTGCGTCGACATGAAGCCGGTGCTGGACCGGATTCCCATCAAGCTGGAAACCATGCGCGAATGGGCCGCCCGGCAGGAATGGGCCCTGACCAACAAGCCGCGCCCACCCGCCGGCTGATCCGGTAAGCCGATACGCCCCTCCATCCGAAGGCGCCATGGATTCGCCACGGGCGAGGATGTATCCTGCGCCGCGTTTGGCGCCGCCGTGCCCTTCTGGCCTGACCGGCGCCCCGAGAGAGGAGCTTCCCCATGTCGCTGCGCATCAATTCCGACGCCCCCAACTTCACCGCCGAGACCACCCAGGGCACCATCGATTTCCATCAGTGGCTGGGCGACGGCTGGGGCGTGCTGTTCTCGCACCCGAAGGATTTCACGCCGGTGTGCACCACCGAGCTGGGCTACATGGCGAGGCTCGCGCCGGAATTCGCCAGGCGGAACGTGAAGGTGATCGGCCTTTCCGTCGACCCGGTGACCAATCACGGCGAATGGGCCAAGGACATCGAGGAAACCCAGGGCGCCGCGGTGAACTTCCCGATGATCGGCGACCCGGAGCTCAAGGTCGCCAAGCTCTACGACATGCTGCCCGAGGACGCGGGCGAGACCTCGGAAGGCCGCACCGCCGCCAACAACGCCACGGTGCGCACCGTATTCGTGATCGGCCCCGACAAGAAGATCAAGCTGATGCTGGTCTATCCCATGAGCACGGGCCGCAACTTCGACGAGATCCTGCGCGTGATCGATTCCATGCAGCTCACGGCGAAGCACTCGGTGGCGACGCCGGTGAACTGGAAGAACGGCGAGGACGTCATCATCGTCCCGTCAGTCAGTGACGAGCAGGCGAAGGAAAAATTCCCCGGCGGCTGGAAGACGGTGAAGCCCTATCTGCGCGTGGTGCCGCAGCCGAAGTAAGCCCCTTAAACGGTCGTCACCCCGGCGAAGGCCGGGGCCCAGTTCCATGCTTACGAAAAGACCGGCGCGAAGCGCGCCGGACTGCCTAGACTGGGTCCCGACCTTCGTCGGGATGACGGCTGTGGTTTGGGCTACAGCAGCCCCAGTTTCCCCAGCACCGCCCTTATGTCGTCCGGGCCCAGCGCCTGGTGCGCGTCCCAGCCGAAGGCGCGGGCGCCGTCGACGATGTGGATGTTGTCGTCGAAATAGACGATGCGCTCCGCCCCAAGAGCCTCGGCCACATGGGCGAATATCTCCGGGTCCGGCTTCCAGTGGCCGATCTGGTGCGAGGCGAAGGTGCGGTCGAACAGACCGGCCACGCCGTGGATGCCGGTCAGACCCTGCCAGTGCAGTTCGTTGGTGTTGGTGAGGCAGGCGGTGTTGTGCCGCGCCCGCACATCGCCCAGCACCTGGACCGCGCCGGGCTTCGAGCCGCCCAGCCAGCCGACCCAGCGCTCCAGCAGCTCGGCGGGCGGCATCTCCAGCGCCAGTTCCTCGCGCAGCAGCACGGCGAATTCGTCGCCGCCGATCCTGCCGCTCTCGAACAGCCGGCAGGCAGGAGAATGCTTCAGCGAGGCATGGATGGTGTCGTACCCGCGACCGGTGATGTCGGCCAGCCCATGGACGCCGTGGAAATCGAACAGCACGCCGCCCAAGTCGAACACGATCCACAAATCCCGCTGTTTCATGCGCATCTCCTGAAAGGAGGCGCACCTTACACCGTCAACGCGAGGAGGCGAAGCCGCCGCGGCAACCCAGGCGTTGGTCCAGCGGCACGGCCGGTTCTGGGTTGCCGCGTCGCTGCGCTCCTCGCAATGACAATAGAATGGATTTCTAGGCCGCCTGATCCTGCGACCGGTCCACCAGGTCGACGATGTCCGACATGATCTCGCTGATCTGGTAGTCCTTCGGCGTGTAGACGGCCGCGGCGCCGGCCGCCTTCAGGGTGCGCTCGTCCTCGGGCGGGATGATGCCGCCGACGACCACCGGCACATCGCCCATGCCGGCGGCGCGCATGCGGTCCAGCACGTCGGTGACCAGCGCCACATGGCTCCCGGACAGGATCGACAGGCCGACCACGTGCACGCCTTCCTCGAGCGCCGCGTTGACGATCTGCGCCGGCGTCAGCCGGATGCCCTCATAGACCACCTCCATGCCGGAATCGCGGGCCTTCACGGCGATCTGCTCGGCGCCGTTGGAATGGCCGTCGAGGCCGGGCTTGCCGACCAGGATCTTCAGCCGGCGGCCGAGCTTGCCCGACACCGCCTCCACCTTCGCCTGCACCGCCGACAGGTCGCCGCCGCGGTCGTTGGTGGCGCGGCCGACGCCCGTGGGTGCGCGGTACTCGCCGAAGATCTCGCGCAGGACCTGGCCCCATTCGCCGGTGGTGACGCCGGCCTTCGCCGCCTCGATCGACGGCGGCATCATGTTGCGGCCCTCCTTGGCGGCCGCCGCCAGTTCGGCGAGCGCGGCCTTCACCGCCGCCTCGTCGCGGCCGGCGCGCCAGGCGTTGAGATGACTGATCTGGTCGTGCTCGGCCGAATCGTCGACGGTCAGGATCGCCCCGTCGCCGCCGGTCAGCGGCGAGGGCGCCGATTCGGCGAACATGTTGACGCCGACCAGCGGCAACTCGCCCGCCTCGATGGCGTTCATGCGCAGGCTGTTGGACTGCACCAGCGCCTGCTTCATGTAGGACGATTCGATTGCCGCCACCGCGCCACCCATGGCCTCGATCCGGGCCATTTCCTCGCGGATCTCCTCCTTGAGCGCGGCGACTTTCTTCTCGATGGCGACCGAGCCGTCGAAGATGTCGGCATATTCGAGAAGGTCGGTCTCGTAGGCGACGATCTGCTGAAGCCGCAGGCTCCATTGCTGGTCCCACGGACGCGGCAGGCCCAGCGCCTCGTTCCACGCGGGCAGCTGCACCGCGCGGGCGCGGGCGTTCTTCGACAGGGTCACGGCCAGCATGGACAGGAGGATGCGATAGACGTTGTTCTCGGGCTGCTGCTCGGTGAGGCCCAGCGAGTTGACCTGCACGCCGTAGCGGAAGCGGCGCAGGCTGTCGTCCTCGATGCCGTAACGCTTCGCCGTCAGCTCGTCCCACAGCTCGGTGAAGGCGCGCATCTTCGACATCTCGGTGATGAAGCGCACCCCGGCATTGACGAAGAAGCTGATGCGGCCGACCACCGTCGGGAACTCGTCCTTCGGCACCTGGCCCGAATCACGCACAGAATCGAGCACGGCGATGGCCGTCGCCAGCGCGAACGCCACCTCCTGCACCGGCGTCGCGCCGGCTTCCTGCAGGTGGTAGGAGCAGACGTTGGTGGGGTTCCACTTCGGCAGCTCGCGGTAGGTGTAGCTGATGATGTCGGTGGTCAGGCGCAGCGACGGGCCGGGCGGGAAGATGTATGTGCCGCGACTGAGATACTCCTTGATGATGTCGTTCTGCACCGTGCCGTTGAGCTTGCTCCGGTCGGCGCCCTGCTCCTCGGCGGCGGCGATATAGAGCGACAGCAGCCACGGTGCCGTGGCGTTGATGGTCATCGAGGTGTTCATCTGCTCGAGCGGGATGCCGTCGACCAGGGCGCGCATGTCACCCAGATGGCCGACGGGAACGCCGACCTTGCCAACCTCGCCCCGCGCCAGCGGATGGTCGCTGTCATAGCCGGTCTGGGTCGGCAGGTCGAAGGCGACGGACAGGCCGGTCTGGCCCCGCGCCAGGTTCGTCCGGTAGAGTTCGTTCGACGCCTTGGCGGAGGAGTGGCCCGAATAGGTACGGATCAGCCAGGGCTTGTCCGCCTTCGGCTTGCTCCCTTTCGACTGGCCTGAGTCGCTGCCCTTGCCTGACGTCGCGCTCATTGGTACTCCTCGCGTTTGTTGCCGCTACCGGGTGGTAACGAAGCCTTTTATTTCCGGATGGACCGCATAGCGGAAATATCATAATAGATGCTGCGCCGCAAAATGACTTGAACGACAATGCCGCACTGGAAGGTCTGCCTTCCGGGATAGCAGCACGGCGTTAAGGAGTGAACGACCATGAGCCCGCAGCCCGCAACCGCAGAAACCGCACAGCCCACCGGACAGGTTTACAAGGACCTGTACGAGGTGGGCGAGATTCCGCCGCTGGGGCACGTGCCGCCCAAGATGTACGCCTGGGCGATTCGCCGCGACCGGCACGGGCCGCCGGAGGAGTCCATGCAGATCGAGGTGGTCGACACGCCCGAGATCGACCCGGACGAGGTGGTGATCCTGGTGATGGCCGCCGGCGTCAACTACAACGGCATCTGGGCCGGCCTGGGCATTCCGATCTCGCCCTTCGACGTCCACAAGGCGCCCTATCACGTTGCCGGCTCGGACGCGTCCGGCGTGGTCTACAAGGTCGGCAGCCGGGTGAAGCGCTTCAAGGTGGGCGACGAAGTCGTGGTGCATTGCAACCAGGACGACGGCGACGACGAGGAGTGCAACGGCGGCGATCCCATGTTCTCGCCGTCCCAGCGCATCTGGGGCTACGAGACCCCGGATGGCTCGTTCGCCCAGTTCTGCAAGATCCAGGCGCGCCAGCTGATGCACCGGCCGCGCCACCTGACCTGGGAGGAGAGCGCCTGCTACACGCTCACCCTCGCCACCGCCTACCGCATGCTGTTCGGGCACAAGCCGCATATCATCCGCCCTGGCGACAACGTGCTGGTTTGGGGCGCCTCGGGCGGCCTCGGCTCCATGGCGATCCAGCTCTGCGCCACCGCCGGCGCCAACGCCATCGGCGTCATCTCGGACGAGACCAAGCGCGATTTCGTGCTGTCGCTAGGCGCCAAGGGCGTCATCAATCGCAAGGATTTCGACTGCTGGGGCCAGCTGCCGCCGGTGGGCGACCAGGCGGTCTATGCCGAGTACATGAAGAAGTGCCGCGAGTTCGGCAAGGCGATCTGGGCGATCACCGGCAAGGGCGTCGATGTCGACATGGTGTTCGAGCACCCGGGCGAATCGACTTTCCCGGTGAGCTGCTTCGTGGTGAAGCGCGGCGGCATGGTGGTGTTCTGCGCCGGCACCACCGGCTTCAACCTGACCATGGACGCCCGCTTCGTGTGGATGCGTCAGAAGCGCATCCAGGGCAGCCACTTCGCCCATCTGATGCAGGCGAGCGAAGCCAACAAGCTGGTGATCGAGCGCCGCATCGACCCCTGCATGTCCGAGGTGTTCGGCTGGGAGGACATCCCGCGCGCCCACACCAAGATGTGGAACAACGAACACAAGCCGGGCAACATGGCGGTGCTGGTATCGGCCCGCTATCCAGGCCTCAGGACCATCGAGGACGCCATCGAGGCGGGCAACGAACCGGGTCTGGGCGCCTGACGCCCCGACGGGTTCCACGGCTGGATTCGGGGGGCGTCATCCGCTAAAGAAGCGCCTCCGTAAACGTGCCGACAATGAACGAGAGGGACAGTGACATGGCCTCCACCCTGGCGAAGGACGAAACCCGGAGCGTGCACCTCGACAACCTGGTGCCGTTGTGCGAGCAGGCGCTGGAAGCCGCCGAGGCGCTGGCGCTCGCCGTCCGTGCCGCCGTGTCGGCCCTGATCGTTCGCGACGGGAAGGTGGACCGCCGGCTGCTGGAGGCGCATCAGACCGTCGCCCACGGCTATGGCTGGTACGCCACCTATATCGAGGCGCTGCGCCAGACCCTGGCATGGCGCAAGGCGCTGACCGCCGAGGGCCGCGGCGGCGAGCTGGAGACACTGATCCTCCAGGCCGGCTTCGGCGAATACTGCGCCCAGCTGACCGGCGGCCTGCAGATGAGCCAGGTGGAGTGGGCTCGTCCGTCGGAGATGGGCGCCAGCGACGAGCAGATCGCCGCCTTCGCGAACAATCCCGCCGTGCGCGCGCTGGTGCGCAGCGGCAACACCGAGGCGGTGCGCGCCCGCATCGCCGAGCTGATCGAGGACAGCCTCGCCACCGGCGCCTTCGGCGACACCGGCCTCGACGAGACCCTCGGCATGATCCGCGACCAGTTCCGCCGCTTCGCCCAGGAGGAAGTGGCGCCCTACGCCCATGACTGGCACCTGAAGGACGAGCTGATTCCGGCCGAGGTGGTCGCCCATATGAGCGAGCTGGGCGTGTTCGGCCTGACCATCCCGGAGGAATATGGCGGGCTTGGCCTCGGCAAGACTTCCATGTGCGTGGTCTCCGAGGAGCTGAGCCGCGGCTATATCGGCGTCGGCTCGCTGGGCACCCGTTCCGAGATCGCCGCCGAGCTCATCCTCAACGGCGGCACCGAGGAGCAGAAGCACCAGTGGCTGCCGAAGATCGCCTCGGGCGAGATCCTGCCGACCGCTGTCTTCACCGAGCCCAACACCGGCTCGGACCTGGGCTCGCTGCGTACCCGCGCGGTGAAGGACGGCGACGTCTACCGGATCACCGGCAACAAGACCTGGATCACCCACGCCGCCCGCGCCGACGTGATGACCATGCTGGTGCGCACCGATCCCGCCACCAAGGACTACCGCGGCCTGTCCATGTTCCTGGCGGAGAAGCCGCGGATGAACGGCGAGACCGATTTCCCCGCCAAGGGCATGACCGGCGGCGAGATCCACGTGCTGGGCTATCGCGGCATGAAGGAATACGAGCTCGGCTTCGACGGCTTCGAGGTGAAGGCCGAGAACCTGCTGGGCCAGCAGGAGGGCAACGGCTTCAAGCAGCTGATGACCACCTTCGAGTCGGCCCGCATCCAGACCGCCGCGCGCGCCATCGGCGTGGCGCAGTGCGCCATGGAGCTGGGCCTGAAATATGCCCTCGACCGCATCCAGTTCGGCAAGCCGATCTACAGCTTCCCGCGCGTCTTCGGGAAGATCGCCTGGATGGTGGTCGAGATCATGATGGCCCGCCAGCTGTCCTATTTCGCCGCCCGCGAGAAGGACGAGGGCCTGCGCTGCGACCTGGAGGCCGGCATGGCCAAGCTGCTGGGCGCCCGCGTCGCCTGGGCCGCCGCCGACAACGCCATGCAGATCCACGGCGGCAACGGCTATGCGCTGGAATATCCGATCAGCCGCGTGCTGTGCGACGCCCGCATCCTCAACGTCTTCGAGGGCGCCGGCGAGATCCAGGCCGAGGTGATCACCCGCCGCCTGCTGGAGACAAACTGATCGCCCCCGCGGCGCGAGCCATCTGGAGTTTTCCGGGCGATGCTCTAGGTTAGGCGCATGTCCACGCCCTTCCTCGTCATTGTCGGAATTCTCGCCGTCGCGCTGGTGGTCGTGCTCGCCATGGGCGTGATCGGCCTGGCGAAAAACGGCGGCACCAACCCGCGCCGGTCCAACAGGCTGATGCAGGCACGCGTCGCGATCCAGTTCGCCATCATCCTGGTCCTGCTGCTCGCGGCGATGATGGCGAGCCGCTAGATGGTCAAGCTCACCAAGATCTATACGCGCGGCGGCGATGCGGGCAAAACCTCGCTGGTCAGCGGCGACCGGGTGCTGAAATCCAACCCGCGCGTGGCCGCCTATGGCACGGTCGACGAGGCCAACGCCGCCATCGGCCTCGCCCGTCTGCACACGTCCGGCGCCGTCGACGCGGCGCTGTCGCGCATCCAGAACGACCTGTTCGATCTGGGCGCCGACCTCGCCACACCGGGCGACGATTTCGAGCAGACCCAGAACCTCCGCATCGTCGAGGCCCAGGTGGTGTGGCTCGAGCATCAGATCGACGGCATCAACGACCAGCTGGCGCCGCTGACCTCGTTCATCCTGCCCGGCGGCACGCCGGCCGCCGCGTTCCTGCACCTGTGCCGCACCGTCGCCCGCCGCGCCGAACGCGACATGGTGGCGCTGGCCGAGATCGAGCCGGTCAATCCGGCGGCCATCCGCTACATGAACCGGCTGTCCGACTATCTGTTCGTGCTGGCGCGCCATCTAAACGACAACGGCGCGCAGGACGTGCTCTGGGTGCCTGGCGCGAATCGTTAACCCGCAATACCAATTTATGGTACTATGGCGATGTTCTAGGAGATCGCCGATGACTCGCAACACCTCCATCACACTGGGCGACCATTTCGCGGAGTTCATCGACCAGCAAGTCGAGGAAGGCCGTTACAGCACCGCGAGCGAAGTCGTGCGGGCGGGACTCAGGCTGCTGGAAGAACAGGAATTGAAGCTCCAGGCGTTGCGCGCCGCGATCATCGAAGGCGAGGAAAGCGGAGACCCCGAGCCCTTCGATGTGGACGAGTTCCTGGCTGAAATGAACGCCTTGCCTGAAGAATGAGCAACTTCAAGCTCTTACCGGCGGCGAGAGCGGATTTGCGCGGCATCTGGCTTTACAGCTCGAAACAATGGTCCCGGGCTCAGGCGGACGGGTACATCGGCAGCATCAATGAGGCAATACGTGATCTAGCGGCAGGCCGCCTCATGTCGCGGCCGATTGACGGTATCCGTCCGGGATATCGAAAAATGAGCGTCGGGTCCCACTTCATCGTCTTCAGACAGCAGGATTCGAATTCGATCGTGGTCGTGCGTATCCTGCACCAACGTATGGACCTGCTGGCACACCTGCGCGACGAACCGTAGGGCCCGCGACGCGGCCTGCACCTAGCGCAAACCGGTAGAAGACCTTCCGATTCAGCGGGGGTGGAGTCGTTGACACTAATATGACCTTGGGTTAATTGGTGCGCTGCGAAAAAAGCTCAGAAAACCGGGAGAGACCTCAGGCATGAAGATTCTGGTCCCTGTGAAGCGGGTCATCGACTACAACGTCAAGGCCCGCGTGAAGGCCGACAAGACGGGCGTGGACCTGGCCAACGTCAAGATGTCCATGAATCCGTTCGATGAAATCGCCGTCGAAGAGGCGATTCGCAAGAAGGAAGCCGGACAGGCCGAAGAGATCATCGCCGTGTCCATCGGCCCCTCGCAGGCCCAGGAGACGCTGCGCACCGCCCTCGCCATGGGCGCCGACCGCGCGATCCTGATCCAGACCGACGAGACCGTCGAGCCGCTCGCCGTCGCCAAGCTGCTGAAGGCCGTCGTCGACGCCGAGGCGCCCAAGCTGGTGATCCTGGGCAAGCAGGCCATCGACGACGACAGCAACCAGACCGGCCAGATGCTCGCCGCCCTCCTGGGCTGGCCCCAGGGCACCTTCGCCTCGGTGGTGAAGGTCGAGGGCGACGGCATCCAGGTGACCCGCGAGGTCGACGGCGGCCTCGAGACCGTGGCGCTCAGCCTGCCGGCCATCGTCACCACCGATTTGCGCCTCAACGAGCCGCGCTATGCGTCGCTGCCGAACATCATGAAGGCCAAGAAGAAGCAGCTCGACGTCAAGGCGCCCGCCGATTACGGCGTCGACATCGCGCCGCGGCTGAAGACGCTGAAGGTGGAAGAGCCGCCGAAGCGCGCCGGCGGCATCAAGGTCAAGACCATCGACGAACTGGTCGAAAAGCTGAAGAACGAAGCGGGAGTGATCTGATGACGGCCCTCGTCCTCGCCGAACACGACAACAAGGAACTGAAGCCCGCGACGCTGAACGCCGTGACCGCGGCCTCGCAGCTGGGCGGCGGCGTGCATGTGCTGGTCGCCGGCTCGGGCGCCCGGGCGGTTGCCGACGCGGCGGCGCAGATCGCCGGCGTCGACGCCGTGCTGCTGGCCGACGACGCCTCCTATGGCGACAAGCTGGCCGAGAACGTGGCGCCGCTGATCGTCTCGCTGGCCGGCGACTACGACGCCATCGTCGCCCCCACCACCACCTCGGGCAAGAACATCCTGCCGCGCGTCGCCGCGCAGCTCGACGTGGCCCAGATATCCGACGTGATCAAGGTCGAGTCGCCCGACACCTTCGTGCGGCCGATCTATGCCGGCAACGCGCTGGCGACCGTCCAGTCGGGTGACGCCAAGAAGGTGCTGACCGTGCGAGGCACCGGCTTCCCGGCCGCCGCCGCCACCGGCGGCTCGGCCGAGATCCGGACCGTCGCCGCCGCCGCCAACCCGGGCAATTCGCGCTTCGTCGGCGCCGAGCTGGCCAAATCGGATCGGCCCGAGCTGACCTCGGCCAAGATCATCGTGTCGGGCGGCCGCGGCATGGGCTCGAGCGACGCATTCTCGATCATCGAGAGCCTGGCCGACAAGCTGGGCGCCGCCGTCGGCGCCTCTCGCGCGGCCGTCGACGCAGGCTTCATCTCCAACGACCACCAGGTCGGCCAGACCGGCAAGATCGTCGCCCCCGAGCTCTACATCGCCGTGGGCATCTCGGGTGCCATCCAGCACCTGGCCGGCATGAAGGACTCCAAGGTGATCGTGGCGATCAACAAGGACGAGGAGGCGCCGATCTTCCAGGTCGCCGACTACGGCCTGGTCGCCGACCTGTTCCAGGCCGTGCCGGAACTCGAGAAGGCGCTCTGATACCGGATCAATCCTCATGCTCCAGAAGGTCGAGGCGGATTCCATGATACAGACAGTCGGGATCATCGGCGCCGGCCAGATGGGCAACGGCATCGCCCATGTGGCCGCCCTGGCCGGGTTCAAGGTGCTGCTGATGGACGCCAAGCCAGAGGCGGCCCAGAAGGCGCTGGAGACCATCGACCACAACATGGCCCGTCAGGTCGGCCGCGGCCGGATCAAGGAGGACGAGCACCTCCAGGCCATGAAGCGGATCAGCCTGGTCGGCGGCATCGCCGAGCTGTCGGACTGCGACCTCGTCATCGAGGCGGCGACCGAGAAGGAGCCCATCAAGGTCGCCATCTTCCAGGAGCTGTGCAAGAGCCTGAAGAAGGACGCGTATATCGCGACCAACACCTCGTCGATTTCGGTTACCCGCCTCGCCTCGACCACCGACCGGCCCGAGCGCTTCATCGGCATGCACTTCATGAACCCGGTGCCGCTGATGGAGCTGGTGGAGATCATCCGCGGCATCGCCACCGTCGAGGACACCTACAAGGCGGTGAAGGCCTTCGCCGACAAGCTGGGCAAGATCACCACCAACGCCGAGGATTTCCCGGCCTTCATCGTCAACCGCATCCTGGTGCCGATGATCAACGAGGCGGTCTACACGCTCTACGAGGGCGTCGGCAACGTCGAGGCCATCGACACCGCCATGAAGCTGGGCGCGCACCATCCCATGGGCCCGCTGGAACTCGCGGACTTCATCGGCCTCGACATCTGCCTGTCGGTCATGCAGGTGCTCTATGACGGCCTCGCCGACAGCAAGTACCGCCCCTGCCCGCTGCTGGTGAAGTACGTCGAAGCCGGCTGGCTGGGCCAGAAGACCGGCCGCGGCTTCTACGATTATTCGGGCGAGAAGCCGGTTCCGACCCGGTAAATCGAATAACTCCATCGCCAATACCCTCTCTACCTTTGGGTGAGGAAGGGACCCGCGCGCTAAGCGCGTGGGAAGGTGAGGGGCGTTGTCAATGAAGGGCTGGAGCGGGCGGAAAGAACGCCCCTCACCCTGACCCTCCCAGAGGGAGAGGGATTCTCACACCGGCAGATCCGTGGTCAGCTTCACCACGTTGAGCGTGAAGCTGGAATTGACCGAGGCGACGCCCGGCAGGTGCAGCAGCACCCGTTTCAGGAACCGTTCGTAGTCCTCGATGCTCGCTGCGACCACCCGCATCACATAATCGCTGTCACCGCTGACCGAGAAGCATTCGACGATCTCGCCGTGCCCGAGCACGGCACTCTCGAACCCTTCGAGCGTTTCCTCGTCATGGCGATGCAGCTTCAGATGCGCCACCACGCTGACCGGCAGGCCGACCTGCCGCGGGTCGAGCACCAGCGCCTGGCGCTGGATCACGCCGCTTTCCTTGAGCCGCTTGAGCCGGCGCCAGCAAGGCGTCGCGGAAAGGCCCACCCGCTCGCCGAGCTGGGCCACCGACAGCTCCGGCTCGGCCTGGAGAGCGCGCAATATCCTGCGGTCGGCATCGTCCAGCTCCTGGAGGACGAAATCCCGCCGACGGGTCCATGAAGGTATTTCCATCCGATTTCTGGTGTCCTAGTGGATCAAACATACTCACATTGGCATCAATCACAGGTCAAATGAACCGAGATGTCCCGCCCCCGCGGGTGTAACATGATCGAAGGCTTTAACGGGGAGACTGCCATCACGCTCCGTCTTCACATTCCCGAACCCGCCAGCCGCCCCGGCGCCGAGGCGGATTTCTCATGGGTCAAGGTTCCGGCGGCGGGATCGGTCCGCCGGCCCGATCCGCTGACGCCCGACCACGAGATCCGCGACCTGCCCTACACGCTGGTGCGCGTCCTCGACGAGGACGGCAACGCGCGGGGACCGTGGGCGCCGGCGCTGACGCCCGACCAGCTTCGCCACGGCCTGCGGACCATGATGCTGACCCGCGCCTTCGACGAACGGCTGTTCCGCGCCCACCGGCAGGGCAAGACCAGCTTCTACATGAAGTCGGCCGGCGAGGAGGCCATCGGCGCCGCGCCCTCCATGGCGCTGGCGGGCGACGACATGTGCTTCCCCACCTACCGGCTGCTGAGCTGGCTGATGGCGCGGGGCTATCCGCTTTCCGATCTGGTGAACCAGATTTTCTCCAACGCCAGGGATCCGCTGGCGGGCCGCCAGTTGCCGGTGCTGTACTCGGCTCGCGATCACGGCTTCTATTCGATCTCCGGCAATCTCGGCAGCCGCTTCGGCCACGCGGTGGGCTGGGCCATGGCCTCGGCCTATCGCGGCGACAGCAGGATCGCCATCGGCTATGTCGGCGAGGGCACCACCGCCGAGGCCGGCTTCCACGAAGCGCTGACCTTCGCGAGCGTCTACCGGGCGCCCGTCATCCTGTGCGTCTCCAACAACCAGTGGGCGATTTCCAGCTTCGCGGGGATCGCCGGGGCCGAGGAGACCACCTTCGCCTCGCGGGCGATCGCCTACGGCATTCCCGGACTGCGGGTCGACGGCAACGATTTCCTTGCCGTCTGGGCGGCCACCAAATGGGCGGCCGCCCGCGCCCGCGCCAATGGCGGGCCGACCCTGATCGAGTTCTTCACCTACCGCGTCGAGGGACACTCGACCAGCGACGATCCGTCGCGCTATCGCCCAAAGGACGAGCCGTCGGGCTGGCCGCTCGGCGATCCTGTCGAGCGTCTGAAAGCCCACCTGATCACGCTTGGCGAATGGAACGACGAACGCCACATTGCGCTCGTGCAGACCCTCGACGAGGAAGTCAGGGCCGCCGTGCGCGAGGGCGAGGCGGTCGGCACGCTGGGCAAGTCCAAGCCGCCGGTGCGGGAGATGTTCGAGGACGTGTTCGCCGAGCCCGACTGGCGGGTGATCGAACAGCTGCGCGAGGTGGAATCCTGACCATGCCGGTGATGAACATGGTCCAGGCCCTCAACTCCGCGCTCGACTGCAAGCTGGCGCAGGACCAGGACTGCCTGATCTTCGGCGAGGACGTCGGCTATTTCGGCGGCGTGTTCCGGGTGACCGACGGCCTGCAGAAGCGGCATGGCCTGAAGCGCTGCTTCGACACGCCGATCTCGGAAGGCGGCATCATCGCCACCGCCATCGGCATGGGCGCCTATGGCCTTCGTCCCGTGGTCGAGATCCAGTTCGCCGACTACATTCTGCCGGCCTTCGATCAGCTGGTCTCCGAGGCGGCGCGGCTGCGCTATCGCTCCAACGGCCAGTTCTGGGCGCCGATCACCGTGCGCTCGCCCTATGGCGGCGGCATCTTCGGCGGCCAGACCCACAGCCAGTCGCCGGAAGCCATCTTTGCCCATGTCACCGGTTTGAAGACCGTCATCCCGTCCAACCCCTATGACGCCAAGGGCCTGCTGATCGCCTCGATCGAGACCGACGACCCGGTGATCTTCCTCGAGCCCAAGCGGCTCTACAACGGTCCTTTCGACGGCCGGCACGACCAGCCGGCGGCCAGCTGGGCCGGGCATCCGGCCGCCGAGGTTCCGGAAGGCCACTACACCGTGCCGCTGGGCAGCGCGGCCATCGTCCGCGAGGGCGAGGCCGCGACGGTGCTTGCCTACGGCACCATGGTCCATGTGGCGATGGCCGGCATCGCCGACAGCGGCATCGACGCCGAACTCATCGACCTCCGCTCCATCGTGCCGCTCGACATCGACGCGATCGTCGGGTCGGTCAGGAAGACCGGCCGCTGCGTCATCGTCCACGAGGCGTCGCGCTATGGCGGCTTCGGCGGCGAGCTTTCCGCGCTGGTGCAGGAGCGATGCTTCTACCACCTGGAAGCCCCCATCGAGCGCGTCACCGGCTACGACACGCCCTATCCGCATGCGTTCGAGTGGGATTATTTCCCGGGCCCGCGCCGCGTCGCCGCGGCACTCGCCCGCGTCATGGGAGACGCCTGATGTCGCGGTTCGTCTTTCGCCTGCCGGACATCGGCGAAGGCGTCACCACTGCCGAGATCGTCGCCTGGCATGTGAAGCCCGGGGACCGCATCGAGCAGGACGGCAGGCTCGCCGACGTCATGACCGACAAGGCGACGGTGGAGATGGAATCGCCCGTCGCCGGCACCGTGGTCGAACTGGCCGGCGAGGTCGGCGATGCGATCGCCATCGGGTCGGCGCTGGCGGTGATCGAGACCGCCGCTGGGGAAGAATCCAAAGCCTTTCGCGCCGAAACCCCGCCCAGGCCAGCCGCCAACCTCGCCGAAACGGGCGTTGCGCCGGCAACCGCCGCCACAATGGCGCCAGCCGCAAAAGCGGCGGCCGAGCCTGTTCCAGAGGCCGACGCAGCGCCCCGGCAGGTCCTGGCGTCACCCGCGGTCAGAAAGCGGGCCATGGATCTCGGGATCGACCTGTCCATGGTCAGGATCGCCGAGGGCGACCGCGTCCGCCATTCCGACCTGGACGCCTACCTGCGTTACTCGACCGGCGAGGGCTATCAAGGGAAGGAGGCCAGCCGCGCGTGGGCGGATCAGGCCGTTCCGGTCACCGGCCTGCGCCGGCGCATCGCCGAGAACATGGCGGCGGCGAAGCGGCGCATCCCGCACTTCAGCTATGTGGAGGAGATCGACGTCACCGAGCTCGAGCGGATGCGGGCGGCGCTCAACGACAATCGCGGCAACCGCGCGAAGCTGACCCTGCTGCCGTTCATGATCGTCGCCATCTGCCGCAGCCTGCCGGCCTTTCCCATGCTCAACGCCCGCTATGACGACGAGGCCGGCACGGTCGCCCGCTCGGGCCGCGTCCATATGGGCATGGCGACACAGACCGATTCGGGCCTGATGGTGCCGGTGATCCGCGACGCCCAGGACCGGAACGTCTGGCAGCTCGCGGCCGAGATCGGGCGGCTGGCCGAGGCGGCGCGCGCCGGCAAGGCGACCCGCGAGGAATTGTCCGGCTCGACCATCACGGTCACCTCGCTCGGCCCGCTCGCCGGCATCGCGTCGACGCCGGTGATCAACCGGCCGGAAGTCGCCATCATCGCCCCCAACAGGATCATCGAGCGTCCTGTCTTCGACGGCGACGACATCGCGCGGGCGAAGCTGATGAACCTGTCCATGTCGTGCGACCACCGGGTCGTCGATGGCTGGGACGCCGCCAGCTTCGTGCAGGAAGTGAAGCGCTATCTGGAAACGCCGGTCCTGCTGTTTGCCGAGTGAAGACAGGAGCTGGCAGACCAGAGTGGCAGCGGGGAAGGCTGGGGCGCCGGTGGACATTTCCGCGGCAGAGGCAGAGTGAACCGCTCCGCGGTCCCCCTCACCCTAACCCTCTCCCCGGCGGGGCGAGGGGACTGGAACAGCGTGGCGGAGCCGTGAACCCTTCTCCCCGCCGGGGAGAAGGTACCGCGAAGCGGTGGATGAGGGGGCGCCGCGCCAGCGGCTTCCTGCCCAGACAACGCAATCCGACCGGCATTCGCATTAGGGAACGCGCGACGTCCGTTCGCCTAACCCTCTCCCGGAAGGCGAGGGAATTGGCTACAACTGGATGCAGGGGAGATCCAATGCAGCCGCTAGCCACTTCCGTCAAAACCACGTCCGAGGCGTTCCAGGCCAACGCCGCCGCCATGCGTGCGCTGGTCGATGATTTACGCGGGAAGGCTGCCGCCATTGCCCTGGGCGGTGACGAACGCTCGCGCGAGCGGCATGTGGCGCGCGGCAAGCTGCTGCCCCGCGAGCGGATCGACGCGCTGCTCGATCCGGGCTCGCCCTTCCTCGAATTCTCCCAGTTCGCCGCCCACGGCATGTATGAGGACACCGTCAACGCCGGCGGGCTGATCACCGGCATCGGCCGCGTCTCCGGCACCGAATGCGTCATCGTGTGCAACGACGCCACGGTGAAGGGCGGCAGCTACTATCCGGTGACGGTGAAGAAGCACTTGCGGGCGCAGGATATCGCCCGCGAGAACCGGCTGCCCTGCGTCTACCTGGTGGATTCGGGCGGCGCCAATCTGCCGCGCCAGGACGAGGTGTTCCCCGACCGGGACCATTTCGGCCGCATCTTCTACAACCAGGCCAATCTGTCGGCCGAGGGCATCCCTCAAATTGCCGTGGTGATGGGCTCGTGCACGGCGGGCGGCGCCTATGTGCCGGCCATGGCCGACGAGAGCATCATCGTCCGCAACCAGGGCACCATCTTCCTCGGCGGCCCGCCGCTGGTGAAGGCGGCGACCGGCGAGCAGGTGAGCGCCGAGGAGCTGGGCGGCGGCGACCTCCATTCCCGCATCTCGGGCGTCACCGACCATCTGGCGGGCAACGACCGGCACGCGCTCGCCATGGCGCGCCGGATCGTTGCCAACCTCAACCGGCGCAAGGAAATCGGCCTCGACATGGCCGCGCCCGAGGTCCCGCTGTACCCGGCCGAGGACATCTACGGCATCATCCCGAAGGACGGCCGCCAGTCCTACGACGTGCGCGAGATCATCGCCCGGCTGGTCGACGGCTCGCGCTTCGACGAGTTCAAGCGGCTCTACGGCGAAACCCTGGTCTGCGGCTTCGCGCGGCTGTGGGGCTTTCCGGTCGGCATTGTCGCCAACAATGGCATCCTGTTCTCGGAAAGCGCGCTGAAGGGCGCCCATTTCGTCGAGCTGTGCTGCCAGCGGCGCATCCCGCTGGTGTTCCTGCAGAACATCACCGGCTTCATGGTCGGCCGGAAATACGAAGCCGGCGGCATCGCCAAGGACGGCGCCAAGATGGTGACCGCCGTCGCCTGCGCGAAAGTGCCCAAGTTCACGGTGATCATCGGCGGCTCGTTCGGCGCGGGGAACTACGCCATGAACGGCCGCGCCTATGGCCCGCGCCTGCTGTTCACCTGGCCGAACGCGCGCATTTCGGTGATGGGCGGCGAGCAGGCCGCGACCGTGCTCGCCACGGTGAAGCGCGACGGCATGGAGGCGCGCGGCGAAAGCTGGAGCGCCGAGGAGGAAGACGCGTTCAAGGCGCCGATCCGCGCCCAGTATGACGAACAGGGCCATCCCTATTACGCCAGCGCCCGGCTGTGGGACGATGGCATCATCGACCCGGCGGACACGCGGCGCGTACTCGGCCTCGCCATCTCGGCCAGCCTCAACGCGCCGATCCCGGAAACCCGCTTCGGCGTCTTCAGGATGTAGCCATGTTCCGTTCCGTCCTCGTCGCCAATAGGGGTGAGATCGCACTGCGCGTCATGCGCACGGCGAAGCGCATGGGATTGCGCACGATCGCCGTCTATTCCGAGGCGGATGCGGCCGCGCCCCATGTGCGTTTCGCCGACGAGGCGCATCTGATCGGCCCGCCGCCGGCGCTGGAGAGCTATCTGAAGATCGACCGGATCATCGAGGCGGCGCGCCAGTCGGGCGCCGAGGCGATCCATCCGGGCTACGGCTTCCTGTCGGAGAACGCCGCCTTCGCCGAGGCATGCGCGGCGGCCGGCATAGTCTTCGTCGGACCGCCAGTCGAGGCGATCCGCTCCATGGGCAACAAGAGCGCGGCCAAGGCGCTGATGGAAAAGGCGGGCGTCCCGGTCGTGCCCGGCTATCACGGCGCGGACCAGTCGGACGAGACCTTGGCGCTGGCCGCCGAGCACGCCGAATACCCGGTGCTGATCAAGGCGGCGGCGGGCGGCGGCGGCAAGGGGATGCGCCGGGTCGACGACCCGGCCGCGTTCGAGAAGGAGCTGAAGGCCGCCAGGCGCGAAGCCATGAGCGCGTTCGGCAACGACACCATGCTGGTGGAGAAATTCGTCTCGCGCCCGCGCCACGTCGAGATCCAGGTGTTCGCCGACGGCACCGACGCCGTCTACCTGTTCGAGCGCGAATGCTCGATCCAGCGCCGCCACCAGAAGGTGATCGAGGAAGCGCCCGCCCCCGGCATGACGCCGGAACTACGCGCCCGCATGGGCGAGGCGGCGGTGGCGGCGGCGAAGGCCATCGGCTACAGCGGCGCGGGCACGGTGGAGTTCATCGTCGACGGCAGCCGTGGGCTCGCGGAGGCGGATTTCTTCTTCATGGAGATGAACACGCGCCTCCAGGTCGAGCATCCGGTGACCGAGATGATCACCGGCACCGACCTGGTCGAATGGCAGTTCCGCGTCGCTTCGGGCGAGGCGTTGCCGCTGACGCAGGACCAGCTGACGATCAATGGTCATGCCATCGAGGCGCGGCTCTACGCCGAGAACCCGGCGAAGAAGTTCTTCCCCCAGGCCGGGCCGCTGAAGCGTCTGCGCTTCCCGCCGGAAGGGCCGCATCTGCGGATCGACTCCGGAGTCGAGGAAGGCCAGGACATCTCGATCTTCTACGACCCCATGATCGCCAAGGTGGTGGCGTGGGATACGACGCGCACCGGCGCGGCGCGGCGGCTGCAGGCGGCGCTGGAGCAGACGCGACTGGCGGGCATCGCCTCCAATCTGGGTTTCCTCGCCGCCATCGCGGGGAACGCGGCGTTCCTCGCGGGCGACCTGCACACCGGCTTCATCGACGAGCACGCCTCCGCGCTGATCCCGGCGGCCGCGCCGGCCGACCGCGAGACGCTCGGCGCGGCGGTGCTGTCGATCCTGGCGGAGCGCGGCAAGCCCGCCGCCGATCCATGGGACGAACGCTCGGCGTGGCGCATGAACCTGCCGGCGCGCGAGACCTTCGTGCTGAAGGACGGCGAGGCCGAGCGCCGGGTGATCGCGACCCATGCCCCGTCCCTCGCCCTCGAGATCGACGGCGAAAGCCTGCCTGCCGCCTTCGAGGCCGAAGCCGATGGCGACCTCGCCGTCAGCCTGGGCGGCACGCGCTCGACGGTTCATGTATTCCACGAGGGCAGCGCGCTCACCGTGCTTCGGCGCGGCCACGCGCACCGGCTGGAGCTGGTCGAGGCCGACGCGGCGGGAGACGACGCAGCCGAGGGCGCGCCGGACATCCGCGCGCCGCTACCCGGAAGGGTTGTCCAGGTCCTTGCCGAGCCGGGCAAGCCGGTCGCCCGGCATGCGCCGCTGGTCATCCTCGAGGCCATGAAGATGGAGCACGTGCTGGTGGCGCCGGCGGCCGGGACGATCGACGAAGTCCGCGTGAAGGCGGGCGATCAGGTCGCCGAGGGCGCCGTGCTGGTGACGTTCGTCCGTGGATAGGCGCCCTGTCCCTCCACTATGGGAAAGCGGACTTTGTGGCCGCAACTATCCACTGTAAATTAGTATCAAACTTCGCCCATAATGGATTTGGCACGTGCCATGAAAAAAAGTTCAGTTGGGACCGGGCTGATCACAGCGCTATCAATTTTGAGCGGATCGCCACAAGCAGTTTCCATGACGATGAACGATATGCTGGAGTTTACCAAAGACAATCCTGCGGCACGATCAGCATATTTTGCTGGCGCCTTAGATATGATTTATAACGAGGTTCATAATGGCTCAATGGATTTCAGCGATTGTACACTTGCCCGGTTTAGAGATGGTCAGCTGTTGAAGCTAATTGAAACTCGGCTATCTGATCCCAAGGACGGAGGCCTCTGGGGATCAATGCCAGCGGCATTGGTAATCCGGTCGGCAACGTGGACCTTATGTGATCCCAAGTACAACGGCGAGCCGACAGATCCATCGAATAAGTAATGTTGGCAATGGGTCGGATTAGAATGGCCCCTTAAGTGCCTACCTGTTCGATGAGATGAGTCGGATTATAGGCTAGGGTCGCTGCAGGACTGATAAACTATTGCCGAGGGAAACGGGATGAACGAGACGGCAGCATACAGCGTGTTGCGCAGGGGATGCGCCTTAGGCCTCTATAAAGGTGCCTTGAACACCGCTCTGATGGTCGCCCTATTCCACGCTTTTCCAGATCACATAGTTGTGTCGGCCTTGGCGGTGTTAGTGTTCAGTCAAGGCTTAGCAGGAGTGGTCTTTACGATCGAAGCAACCGCCCTAAAGCAAAATGTATTAGATGATGCAGCAGAGCGAAAAACCCGACACACCGTTGTTCTAGCCGCTGATCCAAATTGGTTACGTGATAGCGATTTTTGGGGCGAAGTTGATCGGAGAGTAGCGAAAGAATCCCGTTCGCAAGAGGCGTCGCCATGGTGGGCGCAGACAGGATTAACCCTGGGTAATTTCGCCAGCCTTGTTGCGCGCGACATCGTATCTGTCGTCTTCGCATTAGCGATAACGGGCATCACACAATAGCGAGGCAGGTTAATATATAGTTCCGAAAAAATAGCGCAGCATTGGAGGCCCGCTGTGGGTCGGAAGCGGCGCTGCTGTACAGGGTGACAATTACAGTGACAGTGCACTTAATTAGCAGTCCGCAGCGCGCTCACACCCGGCAGTGAGGACCGAAGTCGATGTCAAATTAAATGCACTGTCGCCGCAAATTTAAATGCACTGTCACCGTAATTTTTTGGAAGCACCACCGATCAACCCGTCGATGCCGCTCCCGCCTTCCCCATGGTGAGCGCGTTGCAATATGCCTTCCAGCCGCCGAAGCGGGTGATCTCCTCGGCGCCGCGCACCGCCCATTCCTCGCAGAGGAAGCTCTTCACGCTGGAGCCGTCCTCCAGCTCGATGGTGCCGATGCCGAGCGGGCCGGGGATGCGGCCGACGAAGCGGCCGAAGGCGGCGTCGGTCAGCCGCCACACCTCGATCTCGATGCCCTTGCCGCTGAAGCCGGGATCGCGGATCAGGCCGGGCTTGGGCGGCTCGGTCTCCGGTAGCGCGAACAGCCGGTAGGCGCCTGCCGTGCGGCAGGCGCGCACGAAGCGGGCGTCGAGCTCGGTGAGCTGGTGGTGCAGCGGCATGCCGCGCAGATGGGCGCCGACCACGGCGAGGTCCACCCAGGCGGCGCCGGCGGGCTCGGCGACCAGCGAGCGGGTGGAAAGCGGCTGCCCGGTCGCGCCGGCGCTGTCCACCAGGCCGCGGTGCAGCCGGTCGCCCAGCACGGACAGCGCGTCGTCGGTGAAGGCCGGGCCGATCAGGGTGACGCCCAGCGGCAGGCCGTCGCGGCGCCTGCCGGCGGGCACGGCGACGCCGCAGCAGTCCAGCAGGTTCACGAAGTTGGTGTAGAGGCCCAGATTGGAATTGAGCTCGATGGGGTTCGCCTCCATGTCCGCCACCTTGTAGGTGGTCGGGCAGGTGGGCAGCAGCATGACGTCGATCTTCTCCCATTCGCGCGCGGCGACCCGCTCCAGCGCCTTCAGCCGGTACTGGCCCTCGAACGCGTCGACCGAGCTGAACCGGCGGCCGCCCTGGATGATCTGGCGCACGACCGGCTGCACCGCCATGGGGTTGTTGTTGAAGAAGGTCTGGATGGCGGCCAGCCGCTCGGCGACCCAGGGCCCGTCATAGAGCAGCGCGGCGGCGTCGCGGAACGGCTGGTAGTCGATGACCACTGCCTCGCCGCCCAGCCCGGCGAGCCGCTGGCAGGCCCGGTCGTAGAGGCCGGCGGCGTCCTTGTCGCCGAGGAACTTGAGGTCCTCGCCCGCCAGCACGCCGAAGCGGAAGCCGCGCAGCGGGAGGGATCGCGGCGTCATGGTGCGGCCGTAGGGATCGTCGCCGTCGTTCGCCTGGGCGATACGCCGCACCCGGTTGCCGTCGCCGACATTCAGCGCGAACACGGTGACGCAGTCGAGCGACCGGCAGGCCGGCACCACGCCCGCCGTACTCAGCAGGCCTTTCGTGGGCTTGATGCCGACGATGTTGTTGAGCGCCGCCGGCACCCGTCCCGACCCCGCCGTATCCGTGCCCAGCGCGAACGACACCATGCCCGAGGCCACCGCCACCGCCGAGCCCGAGCTCGATCCGCCGGAGATGTACTCCGGATCGAACACGCAGCGCGGCGCGCCGTAGGGCGAGCGGGTGCCGTTGAGGCCGGTGGCGAACTGGTCGAGGTTGGTCTTGCCGATGGCGATGGCGCCCGCGTCGAGCAGGCGCTGCACCACCGTGGCGTTCTCCCACGGCTGGTAGGCGTAATCGGGGCACGCCGCCGTGGTCGGCAGGCCGGCCACGTCGATGTTGTCCTTCACCGCGAACGGGATGCCGTAGAGCGGCAGGCCGTCGACACCCTCGGGCCGCTCGGCGAGCGCCCTGGCCCTCGCCAGCGCCTCCTCGCGCGGGAACGTGCTGATCCATACCGCCTTGTCGGGCCACGCCTCGATCCGGTCATAGACCTCGGCGATCACCTGCCCGGGCGTGGTGCGGCCCTCCCGGTAGGCGGCGAGCAGGTCTTCGATCTGGAACGACGACAGGGGCATCAGGCGGCCTTCAGCACGGCGACGACCTGCCCCGCCTGGACGGGGCGGCCGGGTTGACAGCGGTATTCGCTGACCACGCCCGCGACCGGCGCGGTGATGGCCAGCTGCATCTTCATGGATTCGACGATGACCAGGGTGTCGCCGGCCTCGACCGGCTGGCCCGGCTCGGCGACCAGCTTCCAGACGTTGCCGGGGACGTGGGATTCGACGCCCACCGCGCCGTCGGGCAGCGCGCTTTCGTCCACCGCGGCGGCGACGGTCTCCTCGCCCACATAGGTGGCGAGCCCCTGCTCGGCCCAGCGCTGGCGCTCGGCCTCGAACGCGGCCTGCTGCCTCGCCTTGAAGGTGGCGATGCCCTCGGCGTTCGTGTCGAGGAAGTGGCTGTATTCCCTGAGGCTGAAGCTGGTTTCCTCGATGTCGACCTTGTAGCGGCCATGGGGGAAATCGGCGCGAGCCTCAAGCAGTTCCTCGGCGGACACGGGGAAGAACCGGATCTGGTCGAAGAACCGCAGCAGCCACGGCACCTTCGGCTCGAACGGCTTCGGCTGGCGCCAGGTGTTCCACACCTGGATGGTGCGGCCGACCAGCTGGTAGCCGCCCGGGCCCTCCATGCCGTAGATGCAGAGATACGCGCCGCCGATGCCGACCGCGTTCTCCGGCGTCCAGGTGCGGGCCGGGTTGTACTTGGTGGTGACCAGCCGGTGGCGCGGATCGACCGGCGTGGCGACGGGCGCGCCCAGATAGACGTCGCCCAGGCCCAGCACCATGTAGCTGGCGTCGAAGAACAGCCTGTAGACATCGTCGACGCTATCGAGGCCGTTGATCCGGCGGATGAACTCGATGTTGGACGGGCACCACGGCGCGTCGGGCCGCACCAGATCCATGTATTTCCGGGCCGCGAGCTGGGCCTGGTCGTCGTTCCAAGACAGCGGCAGATGGACGATGCGCGACGGCACCCGCATCTCCCTTGCGTCCGGCAGGCCGCACTCCAGCGCCCTGAGCCCATCCAGCAGCTTGCCGAGCGGCAGCGCGATGCTGTCGTAGTGAATCTGCAGCGAGCGGATGCCGGGCGTCAGGTCGATGATGCCGGGCCATTTCTCGCCCTCGATGGCCTCCATCAACGCGTGGACCCGCATGCGCAACGCGATGTCGAGCACCAGCGGCCCGTATTCCACCAGCAGGTAGCTGTCTCCCGCGGCGCGGTAGCAGACCGGCACGCCGTCCTCGGCATAGCGCTCCAGCACGGCGTCGCGCCTGACGACGGCGGGCGCGACCACCGGCGGCGCGGCGGCAAGGTTCGCGACCGCCGCCTCCTGCGCCTTGCGCAGGGCCGCGGCCTCCTCCAGCTCCAGCCGGCGGAAGCGGACCTTGTCGCCCGGCTTGAGCTGGCCCGTCTTCCACAGCTCGGCGTCCACGATCACCGCCGGGCAGACGAACCCGCCCAGGCTCGGGCCGTCCGGGCCCAGGATGATCGGCATGTCGCCGGTGAAGTCGATGGCGCCGATGGCGTAGGCGTTGTCGTGGATGTTGGAGGGGTGCAGGCCCGCCTCGCCGCCGTCGGCCCGCGCCCACCGGGGCTTGGGGCCGATCAGCCGCACGCCGGTGCGCGACGAGTTGAAGTGCACCTCGTATTCCGACGAGAAGAAGGTCTCGATGTCGCTATCGGTGAAGAAGTCGGGCGCGCCGTGCGGGCCGTACAGCACACCGATCTCCCAGCTCCGGGTCAGCGGCGGCAGCGCGTCGTCGCGCAACACCTGCGGGATGTAGGGCTTTTCGGTGCCGTTCAGCCGCAGCACGTCGCCGGTGCGCAGGGTACCGGTCGCGTGGCCGCCGAAGCCACCAAGGCCGAAAGTGGCGCCCGAGCCCAGATAGTCGGGCACGTCGAACCCGCCCGCGACGGCGAGATAGGCCCGGTTGCCCGCGCCCTCGATGCCGCCCATGGCCAGCGTCTGCCCGGCCTTCACCTTGACGGTGCGCCACCAGGCGACCGGCTGGCCATCCAGCGTCGCCTTCAGCTTCGCGCCGCCGAGCGCGATGACCGTGTCGCAGCCGAAGCGCAGGCTCGGACCGGTCAGGGTGATCTCCAGTCCCGGCGTACCCTCGTCATTGCCCACCAGCCGGTTGGCAAGGCGGAATGAAAACGCGTCCATGGGCCCGCTCGGCGGCACGCCCACGTTCCAGTAGCCGACCCGGCCGGGCCAGCCCTGGATGCTGGACTGGGCGCCCGGCGCCAGCACCTCGATGGATTTGGCCACGAAGGGAAACGATTTCAGCGTGGCGGTGATCGCCTTGCCATCCCGGAACACCTCGGAACGGGCGATCTCGCGCAGATAGGCAAGGTTGGTCTCGATGCCATAGAGGCTCGACCGGTCGAGGGCGTCGGCCAGCTTCTCGACCGCCGCTGCCCGTGTCGGGCCGGAGACGATCAGCTTGGCGAGCATGGGATCGTAGTAGGGCGGCACCTCGGTGCCCGATTCCACCCAGCCATCCACCCGCGCGCTGCACGGGAACTTCACATGGGTCAGCCGGCCGGCGCTGGGCCGGAAGTCCTTCGCCGGATCCTCGGCGTAGATGCGGACCTCGATGGCGGCGCCCCTGGGCTCGGGCACGTCGAGAACAAGCTCCTCCTCGGCCGCCTGGCGCACCATCCATTCGACAAGATCGACGCCGAACACCTCCTCGGTGACGCAGTGTTCGACCTGCAGCCTTGTGTTCACCTCGAGGAAGTAGAACGCCTCGGCGTCAACGTCGTAGACGAACTCGACGGTGCCGGCGGATTCGTAGTCGACGGTCTTGCCCAGCGCGATGGCCGCCGCGTGCAGGTCGATGCGGCCCTGCGCCGACAGGTGCGGCGCCGGCGTCTCCTCGACAACCTTCTGATTGCGGCGCTGGAGCGAGCAGTCGCGCTCGCCCAGGGCCACCACCCCGCCCTTGCCGTCGCCGAATATCTGCACCTCTATGTGCCGGGCGCGCGAGACGAACTTCTCGATGAACAGCCCGGCGTCGCCGAAATTGTTCTGGCTGAGCCGTTTCACTTCCTCGTAGCGGGCGGCGAGTTCCGCCTCGCCATGGCAGAGCTGCATGCCGATGCCGCCGCCGCCCGCCGTGCTCTTGAGCATCACCGGATAGCCGATGGAGGCGGCGGCGGCGAGCGCCTCGTCCACATCCGCCAGCAGGCCGGTGCCGGGCAGCAGCGGCACGCCGCTGCGCTCGGCGATCTCGCGGGCGGTGTGCTTCAGCCCGAACGCCCGCATGTGCTCGGCGCGCGGGCCGATGAACCTGATGCCGTTGAGCCACAGCCGCTCGGCGAAGGCCGGGTTCTCGCTGAGGAAGCCGTAGCCCGGGTGCACGGCCTCGGCCCCCGTCAGGTTGCAGGCGTCGATGATCGCCTGCTGGTCGAGGTAGCTCTCGGCGGCGGGCGGCGGGCCGATGCGCACCGCCTCGTCGGCCAGCAGCACGTGCCGCGCGTGGCGGTCGGCGTCGGAGTAGATGGCGACGGAGGCGATGCCCATGCGCCGGAGCGTGCGGATGATGCGGCAGGCGATCTCGCCGCGGTTCGCGATCAGGACCTTGTTGAACATCTCACGCCGCGTCCCAGATCAGCACGCGGACAGGCGTGGGATTGAAGCCGTTGCAGGGATTGTTGACCTGGGGACAATTGGAGATCACCACCAGCACGTCCATGGCCGCTTCCAGGTCCACATAGCCGAGGGGCTCGGAGATGCCGTCGTCGATGGTCACCTCGCCGTCCGGGCTGATCGGCACGTTCATGAAGAAGTTGATGTTGCCGGTGATGTCGCGCTTGGTCATGCCGTGCTTCGAGACCTCGAGGATGAAGTTCTCGCGGCAGGCGTGCATGTACTTCACCTGGTGCCCGAAGCGCACCGTGTTGCTCTCGCACGAGCAGGCGCCCGCGGAGGTGTCGTGGCGGCCGCAGGTGTCGGCGACCACCGTCGCCATCACATTGCCTTCGTTGGAGATCAGCTGCGTGCCCGCCTCGATATAGGCGGCGCCCTGCGCCGTCAGCGTGTCCTGGGCGCTGTAGCGCTCGGTATGGTTGGCGGCGTTGTAGAGGATGGTGTCGACGGCCTGCTGGCTTTCCAGGTCGACGATGCGCAGAACCTGGCCGCGCCTGACCACGCCCGACCACGGCTTGCGGGCGGGGATGACGAAGTCGTAGACGGCGGTGGCGTAGTCGCGGTCGATGAAGTGGGTCATGGCCGCCTCCTCACCGCTTGCCAGTTGATAGGGGGCCGTCGAACAGGGGATCGGTGTTCTCGAAGCCGCGCACCGCCTCCTCGGTCGCCGTGCGGCAGAGATCGTCGTCGTCGGGCTCGTGGGAGTACCAGACGATGGCCTCGACCGGTTGGGGTGCGTAGACCGGCGTCGGATCGAGCGGGTGGGGACAATTGGACAGCACCGCGAGCACGTTCATCTCGGCGCGCAGATCGACGTAGTCGCCCGCCCTGTCGTGGCCGCCGGTCCACGCAAAGCGGCCGTCATCGCCGACCTGGACACCTGCGAAGAAGGTGACGCAGGGCGGCACGTCGCGGACCCCCATGCCGTACTTGCCTGCCGCCAGCCGAAAGTTGTCGCGGCTGTTGCGCAGGGTGTCGGCGCCGTATTTGCGCAAATTGCTGCCGGGGGTCGAGCCGCCGGCGATGAAGTCGTGCTTGCCTCCGGTGGTGTCGTCGGTGATCGACATCAACACCCTTCCCATGTCGGAGAACAGCACCCGGCCCTTCGACAGGTGGGCGTGCCACTGCACCTTCACCGTGTCGCCGGCATTGTACCGTTCGCTGGTGTCGTCCATGTTCCAGAACAGCGCCGAGACGCTGCCCGTGCCGCCATTGACGATGCGCAGCGTGGTCCAGCGCGGGATCACCATGCTCCAGTACCAGCCGCCGGGAATGATCTCCCGGTGGATCACCTTCTTGGGCTTGATCCGGGCGGGATTGGACGGCTCCTTCGCCGCCTGGGCGAGGCGCGGCGACTTGTCGCGCGCGCCGGCCTGCAGTTCCTCGTAGCGGCGGCGGAATTCCTCGGGGGTGGCGTTATCCAGCGCGGTCATATGCAACTCCCTGCTGACCGACGCCGGGCCGTCCCGGCAATGCCCCGAGCTCTTCTTCGAGCAGGCGGGTCGTCCCGCCCGGGGCAAAGTTCGTGTCTGATACAGGATATTTCGGCGGCCAGACAGCCAAATCATGGGTGATGGTGGCGCCGTAACGGTCGCGCTCCTCCGGCCGGTTGCGCGGCCGGTCGAAGGCGATCACGCGGGTGCCGAGGTGGAACGCCTCGCTCAAATCGTGGGTGACCATGAAGACGGTCATCTTCGTCTCGCGCCACAACTTGAGCATCAGCACGTGGATCTCGGCGCGAATGCCGGGATCGAGCGCGCCGAACGGCTCGTCGAGCAGCAGGATGCGGGGCCGCTTGATCAGCGCCTGGGCGATGGCGAGCCGCTGCTGCATGCCGCCGGACAGCTGGGCGGGATAGAGGTGGAGGAAATCGCCCAGCCCGACCGCGGTCAGCATCTCGGCGGCCTCCTCGCGCGCCTTGCGCCGCGCCTTGCCGAACAGCATGCCCAGCAGCGGCGAGGCGCCGAACTCCAGCCCGACGACCACGTTCTCCAGCACGCTGAGGTGCGGGAACACGGAATAGCGCTGGAACACCACGCCGCGGTCCGCGGTCGGCTCGGGCGGCAGTTCTTCGCCCTCGACGAGGATCTGGCCCTTGGTCGGCGTCTCGGCCGACAGCAGCATGCGCAGGAAGGTCGACTTGCCGCAGCCGGACGGGCCGACCAGGGAGACGAAGGAGTGCGGCTCGACCTCGAGCGAGACCTGCTCGAGCACGATGCGCCCGTCATATTCCTTCCAGACGTTGCGGACGCTGACGGCGGTCATCAGCTCCTCCCCTGCGCGAACCAGGGGTAGGCCTTCCGCTGCAGCCGGCGCAGACCGAAATCGAGGGCGAAGGCCAGCAGGGTGATCCACGCCACATAGGGCAGGATGGTGTCCATGGCGAGGTAGCGGCGCAGCAGGAAGATGCGGTAGCCGAGCCCCGACTGCGAGGCGATGGCCTCGGCCGCGATCAGGAACAGCCAGGCCGAACACAGCGACAGCCTGAGCGAATCGATCAGCCGCGGCATCATCTGCGGCACGACCACGCGAAGCGCGATCTGCCAGGTCGAGGCGCCCAGCGTTTGCGCCTTCACCATCAGTTCCTTCGGCATCTCGTCGACCCGCAGGATCATGTCGCGCATGATCACCGGCGCCACGCCGATGACGATCAGCGCCACCTTCGAGGTCTCGCCGAGCCCGAAGATGATGAGCAGGATCGGCAGGATGGCGAGCGGCGGTATCATGGCGATCACCGCGACGAAGCCGTTGAAGGTGGTGCGCATGTAGGGCACCAGCCCGATGGCGATGCCGAACACCCCGGCGATGACGGTGGCGATCACCAGACCGGCGAGCAGCCGGGCAAGGCTGGCGGCGGTGTCGACCCAGAGCAGCACGTCGCCGGTGCGCGGGTCGGCCTCGAACGCCATGCGGGCGAAGCCGGCGCCGATGGAGGCGAAGGACGGCAGCAGCTTGTCGTCGGGATTGACCGCCAGCCTCGCCGCCGAGCCCGCCAGGTAGGCGAGCAGCAGCAGCAGGAAGGGAAGCGCGGCGAGAAACAGCGCCGCGCTCCTCGAGGGATAGGCGTTGATCATGCGCCGGCGCATGACCGGCCTGCCGCCAGCCGCCGTGTCCATGGGTGGTCCCTTACTTGGCCTTGGCGGCTTCGTTCATGTAGGCGGCCGTGAAGCGGAACTTCACGTTGTCCTTGTCGCCCAGCACCTTGCCGTCCGGAAAGGCGATGCCGACCACGTCGGCGCTCGCCGCGCCCTGGCCGAGCAGGCCGTGGGCGAACAGGAAGGTGCGCACCAGGTCCATGGTCTTGTAGAGCGAGGCGCCCATGGTGAACGAGGTGGCTTCGGCGGGCGTGTAGAACATGCGGGTGGTGGAAAGCTGCGCGTCGTAGCCGGCCAGATCGGTGCCCGACGCCTTGCCCATGGCCTCGCGGGCAGCCTTACCTTCGGGCGTGTCCGAACTCATGATCTTCATGGTCTCGTACCAGGCGCCGGTCAGGGCGCGGCCGAAATTGGGGTTGTCCTTCAAGGTCTGGGTGTTGACCACGGCCAGGTCGAGGATTTCGCCGGGGATCTGGCTGGAATCGAACACCTTGTGGGCGTTCGTGTCGGCGAGAATCTCGGCGACCAGCGGGTTCCAGGTGACCACCGAGGTGACCTCCTTGGTCTTCCAGGCGGCGACCATGTCGGCGTCCGAGGTGTTCACCACGGTAATGTCCTTCTCGGACTTGCCGACGGATTCGAGCGCCCGGGCCAGCAGGTAGTGGGACACCGACAGCTCGACCAGGTTGACCTTCTGGCCCGAGATGTCGGCCAGCTTGGTCTTGCCCTTCAGGATGATCGCGTCGTTGCCGTTGGAGAAGTCGCCGACGATCAGCGCGGTGGTGTCGACGCCGCCCACGGAGGGAATGGCGAGCGTGTCCATGTTGGTGGCGACCACGCCGTCATAGGCGCCGGCGGTGTACTGGTTGATCGACTCCACATAGTCGTTGAACTGCACCACCTCGATCTTGAGGCCGTATTTGTCGGCCCACTTCTTGACGATGCCCTGATCGGCGGCCCAGCCCCACGGCATCCAGCCGGCGTAGATCGACCAGGCGAACTTGAAGTCGGTCTTCTTCTCGGCGCTGGCGGGCGCGGCGAGGCCGGTCAGCGTCAGCGCGGCGATCGCCAGCGCGGCGACGATCCTGGTAGTCTTCTGCCCAAACGTTGTCTGCATAGTCCCAATCCTCCGTTACGAGTGCTGATCCGTGGATTGGCGAGGCCGAAGGTATGATGCCAATCCCGCATCATGGTGACCTCCCGGGCTTTTGTCCCGCCGTGTACTCGGCCGCTGTTCACCGGACGAGCGGCGGCTCTCGGACCAGCCGCGCGGACCCTCCGCGCCGGAACCCTAGCCACCATTCCCTCGATAGAAGCAACTCCCGTGCCACCCCGGAATCAGCACCGGTTTGCAACGGCGAATGCTGCACGCGGCGAGGCTGGGGCCAATCTGTAAGCACTATCTGTGCAAATTTTGAGCAGATTGGTCCGACGGCCCATTTTTTCATCGGCCGCTGAACCCTTGGCCCGCCGCGGCCGGTGCAGTACATACGGGGCTGTTCGATCCGCAGCGGCAGAGACACCAGTGTTCGATTTTCTTACCGACAGCCGTCCCGACGGCACGATCCCGATCACCGCCGTTACCGAGGCAGCGCTCGCCGGCTGGCTGGACAGCCAACCGGCCGCCATCCGCAAATGGACCGAGCTGCAGGGCTTCAAGGCAGGAAAGGCGCAGATCGTCACGCTGCCCGACGGGGACGGCGGCATCGGGGGCGTTCTCCTGGGACTGGGCAATGGCGGCCCGCTCTCGCCCTGGACCTTCGTCGGGCTGCCGGCGACCCTGCCGCAGGGAAACTATGCCTTCGAGGGCGTGACGGACGCGGCGTTCGCGACCACGGCGGCGCTGGGCTGGGCGCTGGGCACCTACCGGTTCGGACGCTACAAGCTGTCGGAGACCGAGGCGCCCAAGCCCCATCCGCATTTGGCCATCCCCGAAGGCTGCGACCGCGCCTATGTGGAGCAGGCCGCCCGGGCCACCTTCCTGGTGCGCGACCTGATCAACACGCCGCCCAACGACATGGGCCCCGCCGACCTGGAGCGCGAGGCCTTCGACCTTGCCGCCCGCATCGGCGCCGAGGCGACCAGCGTGATCGGCGAGGACCTGATCGACGCCAATTTCCCGGCGATCTTCGCCGTGGGCAAGGGCAGCGAGCGGGCGCCCCGGCTGATCGACCTGCGCTGGGGCGATCCCGCCCATCCCAAGGTGACATTGGTCGGCAAAGGCGTGTGCTTCGACACCGGCGGCTACGACCTCAAGCCCAGCTCGTCCATGGCGCTGATGAAGAAGGACATGGGCGGCGCCGCGCACGTCCTCGGCCTCGCCCAGATGATCGCCGGGCTCAAGCTGCCGGTGCGGTTGCGGGTGCTGGTGGCGGCGGTCGAGAACAGCGTCTCCGGGAGCGCCTTCCGTCCCAGCGACGTGATCGACACCCACAAGGGCCTGACGGTCGAGATCGGCAATACCGACGCCGAGGGCCGGCTGATCCTGGCCGACGCCCTGTCGCTCGCGTCGGAAGAATCACCCGAGGTGATCGTCGATTTTGCAACCCTTACGGGTGCCGCGCGGTCGGCGCTCGGTCCCGAGGTGCCGCCTTATTTCACCGACGGCGACGACCTGGCCAAAGCCTTCGAGGAGGCGTCGACCCGCGCCGCCGACCCGGTCTGGCGGCTGCCGCTGTGGCCGGCCTATGCCGACAATCTGAAGAGCAACATCGCCGATATGCGTAACGATGGCGGGCCTTTCGCCGGCGCGGTGGTCGCCGCGCTGTTCCTCAAGCGCTTCGTCGCCGCCCCCGAGAAATGGATACACCTCGACATCTATGCCTGGAATCCGGAGAAACGGACGGGCCGCCCCGTCGGTGGCGAAGCCATGGCGATGCGGGCGGTTTACGACATGATCAGGACTCGTTTTGCGAGTTAAAATTGTTGCGGGGGCGCTTGTAATCAAAGGCACCGAACCGATAATCTCTCTATGACATTGCAACTGACCAATCCCCAGGCCCTGAGCCTTTGGCTGAACACCGTAAGCACGCTCGTTCGTGGCGAGGAAACGCACGATCTGACGTCCCGTCAGATGGCGATCCTGCTTACCGTCTATCTCAACCCCGGCCCGCACACCGTGCGCGGTCTCGCCGCCGAGCTCGACATCACCAAGCCGGTGGTGACCCGCGCGCTCGACACGCTGGGCAGGCTCGGCCTGCTGAAGCGGCGGCGGGACATGACCGACAAGCGCAACGTGCTGATCGAGCGCACGCCGCGCGGCGCCAGCTATCTGGGCCAGCTCTCGGACATCATCGTCACGGCGGGCTACGACGCCTGACGTGGGGCTGCCCGTGAAGGGCGATCCACGGATCACGCCGGCCCGCGAGGACCTGGCGGCCGACTATCTGCGCGCTGTCGTCAAGGCGCCCGCCTACGCCAAGGGCGAGGCCAGGCAGGTGCGGCTGCCCTACGCGCCGCTGCACAAGGGCCCGGACACATCGACCGGGCGGCTGACCGAGGCGCTGATGGGCGAGGGCGTCGTCGTCTACGAGGAGAAGGGCGGCTGGTCGTGGTGCCAGCTCGCGGCCGATGGCTATGTGGGTTACATGCCCAGCGTGGCGCTCGGCAACCTCGGCCCCGAGCCGACCCACAAGGTCGGCGCACTGCGCAGCTTCATCTATGCCGCGCCGGACCTGAAATCGCCGGTGCGCGGCGCGGTGAGCCTGGGCGCGACCGTCGCCGCCGAGGGCGCCGAGGACAAGTTCACCGCCGTCGAGGGCGGCGGCTGGATCTTCACCGACCACCTGAAGCCGGTGGACGAGATGGAGCAGGACTACCTGACCACCGCCATCCGCTTCATCGGCGTGCCCTATCTGTGGGGCGGCAATACCAGCATGGGGCTCGACTGCTCGGGCCTGGTGCAGACCTCGCTGCGCTTCGCCGGCATCCTCAACTGCCCGCGCGACAGCGACATGCAGGCCGCCGCCCTGGGCGAGCCCGTCGAGCCCGACGCCCGCCTCGCCCAACGCGGCGACCTGGTGTTCTTCCCCGGCCATGTGGGCATGGTGATCGACGACGGCGTGCTGCTCCACGCCAACGCCTGGGACATGATGGTATCTCCGCACCCGTTGCGCTACGTGGTCGCCGAGATCGCGAAGAAGAACCCGACGCCGATCACGGCGATCCGGCGGCTGGTCTAGCGTTTCTTCCGTGCCGTCGTTTTCGCCGAATTCAAGGCTGCGGCCCTGAGCACGAGATCCTTGAAGGCATCCTCGTCGATCGTCTCGCCCTCGCGGATATCGATAGCGCGCCTGACATTGCCTTCGAGGCTGGAATTGAATAGTCCGGCGGGATCGTCTAGCGAGGCACCCTTGGCGAAGGTCAGCTTCACGATGCTCTTGTAGGTCTCGCCGGTGCAGATGATGCCGTCACGCTCCCACATCGGCACGCCGCGCCACTTCCACGCCTCCGTGACATTCGGAACCGCCTGCCTGATCAAGTCCCTGACGCGCGCGAGCGTAGCGCCTCGCCAGTCGCCGAGTTCTTCGATCCTGTCGTCGATCAGCTGTGACGGAGAGGTTTCGGTTTCAGCCGCCATTGCGTTTGCTCGCTTGGAAATGGATAAGTTCAGGATATTGAATTTTGCCACGCCATGGACCGAAACATGTCCACGCAGTCACCCTTGCCTCCAGTGCTGGAAATCAGACTTTCGGCGGACCCGGCCGGTGTCCTGCAGCGAGAGGCCTTCGAGTTGATTTCGCAACAGCCAGACATCACGGCTCGGTTCGGCCAGTCGGGACACTTGATTCTCGGTGCGTCCACGCATCGGCGGCTGATGGAGGCCGCAATGTTTCTGCGCCGCGAAGGTGAAGTCGGACCTGCCCTGCGCTATCAGCTAATTGCGCCTTCCCAGGTGGATTACAGCCTGAAACGTCAGCACGCGGGTCGCGGCGACTTTGCCCGCGTGATGCTCCAACTGTCGCCAGCCGCAGATGGGCGCGACGATTTTGAAAACCGGGTTGGCCGAGAGGTCCCGAACGAGTTGCTGACCGGCGTAGCGGGAGCTATCCAGCGCGCGGCCGCGGAAGCTTTCTCGGACCCCGTCGCTGGCTACCGAGCCGTCTTGACCGGTGGTGCCTATCACGATGTCGACTCCTCTCTGGCAGCCTTCGAGGAAGCGGCCTTCACGGCGTTCGAGAAAGCCCGTGCAATGTCCGGGCTCGTCCGATGCGAACCCATGGCCCATGTGGAGGTCGATATCCTTTCCAGCGCCACGGAGGAATTCGCGAATACGCTCGGAGAAGCCTCGGTACCAGCCGATGTTTCGGAAGGCATGGTGCGGCTAACCAGCGAAGTCGATGGCCAGCGCCTGATTGCCTGCGAGCACGTCGCTCAGCGGCTGGGCGCGACTCTCACCGCGCATTTCAGCCGATATCGCCCCTGCGAAGACGGCGACGATACCTTCCGCCCGGCCATGGGCGCTCGCGTCGCCATCGCGGGCTAAGTCCCCACCGCCTCCTCGTGCCTCACCTCCAGATTGAACGCCGCGGCCATCAGCGCCCTGGTGTAGTCGGTCTGGGGATGCTCGAAGATGCGGTCGGCGGGGCCGTGTTCGACCACCTTGCCGTCCTTCAGCACCAGCACCTGGTCGGACAGGGCGCGCACCACGCGCAGATCGTGGCTGATGAACATGTAGGTGAGGTCGTGCCGCGCCTGCAGGTCGCGCAGCAGGTCGACGATCTGGGCCTGCACCGACATGTCGAGCGCCGAGGTGGGCTCGTCGAGCACAAGGAATCGCGGCTTCAGCACCAGGGCGCGGGCGATGGAGACGCGCTGGCGCTGGCCGCCGGAGAATTCGTGGGGATAGCGGTGCCGCATGTCGGGATCGAGGCCGACCTCGCCCATCACCTCGACCACTCGGGCGTCGCGCTCGGCGGCGGTCAGCGCCTTCTCGTGGATGGTCAGGCCTTCCTCGATGATCTGGGCGATGGACAGGCGCGGGCTCAATGAGCCGAACGGGTCCTGAAAGACGATCTGCATCTCGCGGCGCAGCGGCCGCATCTCCTCGAACTTCCTGCCGGCGATATCCTGCCCGTTGAAGCGGATCGGCCCGTCGCTGGAGATCAGCCGCAGGATCGCGAGGCCGAGGGTGGTCTTGCCCGAGCCGGATTCGCCGACCACGCCCAGCGTGGTGCCGGCCTCGACCGAAATGCTGACGTCGTCGACGGCGCGCACATGATCGACGGTCTTGCGCAGCAGCCCGCCCTTGATCGGGAAATGAACCTTCAGGTGAACGGTCTCGACCAGCAGCGGCAGGCCGCCGGGCTTCGGCACGGGCCGGCCCCTGGGCGCCGACGCCAGCAGCTTCTGGGTGTAGGGGTGGCGCGGGTTGGCGAACACCTCCTTCGACGGGCCGGTCTCGACGATCTCGCCGTTGGTCATCACGCAGACCCGGTCGGTGAATTTCTCGACGATGCCCAGATCGTGGGTGATCAGCAGGATCGCCATCCCGAGCCGCTGCTGCAGCTCCCGCAGCAGTTTCAGGATCTGGGCCTGGATGGTGACGTCGAGCGCCGTGGTCGGCTCGTCGGCGATCAGGATGTCGGGCTCGTTGGCGAGCGCCATGGCGATCATCACCCGCTGCCGCTGACCGCCGGACAGTTCGTGCGGATAGGCCTTCAGCCGCTCGGCGACGTTGCCGAGGCCGACGAGATTGAGCAACTCGACGATGCGGGCGCGCGCCTGCTCGCCGCGCAGGCCCTTGTGCAGCGCCAGCACCTCGCCGATCTGCCGCTCGACCGTGTGCAGCGGGTTGAGCGAGGTCAGCGGCTCCTGGAACACCATGGAGATGCGGTTGCCGCGGATCGACCGCAGCGTGGCCTCGCCGGCGCCCACCAGTTCCTCGCCCTCGAACCTTATCGAGCCGGTCGGATGGAACGCGGTCGGATAGGGCAGCAGTTGCAGCACCGACAGGGCGCTGACCGACTTGCCCGAGCCGGACTCCCCGACCAGCGCCAGGGTCTCGCCCTTGTCGAGCGAGAACGAGACGCCGCGCACCGCCTCGACGGTCCGGTCCTCGGCCCGGAAATGCACCGACAGGTCGCTGACCTCGAGCAGGCTCATCGGTGGCCGCCGATGGTCTTGCGCGGGTCGAAGGCGTCGCGCACCGCCTCGCCGATGAAGATCAGCAGGCTGAGCATGAAGGCGAGCACCAGGAACGCCGAGGTGCCCAGCCAGGGCGCCTGGAGGTTGTTCTTGCCCTGCTTCAGCAACTCGCCCAGCGAGGCCGATCCCGGCGGCAGGCCGAAGCCCAGGAAGTCGAGCGCGGTGAGGGCGACGATCGAGCCGTTGAGGATGAACGGCATGAAGGTCAGCGTCGCCACCATGGCGTTGGGCAGCACGTGCTTGACCATGATCCGCCCGTCGCCCAGGCCGAGCGCGCGGGCGGCGCGCACATAGTCGAAATTGCGGGCGCGCAGGAACTCGGCGCGCACCACGTCGACCAGCCGCGTCCAGCTGAACAGCACCATGATGCCCAGCAGCCACCAGAAATTGGGCGTGATGATGCTCGACAGGATGATCAGCAGGAACAGCTCGGGCAGGCCGCTCCATATCTCGATGAAGCGCTGGCCCGCCAGATCGATCTTGCCGCCGAAATAGCCCTGCACGGCGCCCGCCCAGACGCCGATGATCGACGACATCACCGTCAGGATCAGGCCGAACAGCACCGAGATGCGGAAGCCGTAGATCACCCGCGCCGCCACGTCGCGGGCCTGGTCGTCGGTGCCGAGCGGGTTGTCCCAGCTGGGCGGCGCCGGCGCGGGGACCGGGATGTTTCGGTTGATGGTGTTCTCGCTGTAGGGGATCAGCGGCCACACGATCCAGCCGCCGCTGTCGGTGATGAGCTGCTGGACGAAGGGATCGCGGTAGTAGGCCGGCGTCTCGAAGAAGCCGCCGAAGGTGGTTTCCGGATAGTCCTTCAGCACTGGGAAGTAGAGCTCGTTCTTGTACTCCAGCACCAGCGGCCGCTCGTTGGCGATGAACTCGGCGAACAGCGACAGGAAGAACAGCACGCCGAAGACCCACAGCGACCAGTAGCCGCGCCGGTTGGACTTGAAGATCGCCCAGCGCCGCGCGTTGAGCGGCGTGAGCCTCCAGAACAGCAGGCGGCGCGCGGGCTCTCCGGTCATCCCACGTCCCTCGAGGCGAAGTCGATGCGCGGGTCGACCCAGACATAGGTCAGGTCGCCGATCAGCTTCACCAGCAGGCCGATCAGGGTGAACACGAACAGCGAGCCGAACATGATCGGATAGTCGCGCTGGATCAGCGCCTCGAACGACAGGAGGCCCAGCCCGTCGAGCGAGAAGATGTATTCGATCAGCAGCGAGTTGGTGAACAGGATGCCGATGAAAGCGCCCGGAAAGCCCGCGATCACGATCAGCATGGCGTTGCGAAACACGTGGCCGTAGAGCACGCGGCGCTCGGTCAGCCCCTTGGCGCGGGCGGTCATCACATATTGCTTGTTGATCTCGTCGAGGAACGAATTCTTGGTCAGCATGGTGAGGCTGGCGAAGCCGCCGATGGTCATGGCGATCACCGGCAGGGTGATGTGCCAGAAATAGTCCAGCACCTTGCCGATCCAGGTCAGCTCGTCCCAATTGTCCGAGGTGAGGCCGCGCAGCGGGAAGATGTTCCAGTACGAACCGCCGGCGAACAGCACGATCAGCAGCACGGCGAACAGGAAGCCCGGGATCGCCTGGCCGACGATGATCACGCCGCTGCTCCAGGTGTCGAATTTCGTGCCGTCCCTGACCGCCTTGCGGATGCCCAGCGGGATCGAGACCAGATAGACGATCAGCGTGGTCCACAGACCCAGGGTGATCGACACGGGCAGCTTTTCCAGGATCAGCTCGATCACCGGCCGTCCCTTGAAGAAGCTGTCGCCGAAATCGAGCGTCGCGTAGTCGCGCAGCATAATCCAGAACCGCTCGTGGGCCGGCTTGTCGAAGCCGAACTGCTTCTCGATGCGGGCGATCAGCGCCGGGTCGAGCCCCTGCGCGCCGCGGTACTTCACGTCGCCGCCCGCGCCCTGGCCGGCCACGTCGGTCTGGCGCGCCGCCGATCCCATGTCGCCGCCGGTGCCGCCGCCCAGCCGCGCCGTCGCGCCAGCGTCCGAGCCGGTGATCTGGGCGATCATCTGCTCGACCGGCCCGCCCGGCGCCACCTGGATGATGGCGAAGTTGATCACCAGGATGCCGAACAGGGTCGGGATGATCAGCAGCAGGCGGCGCAGGATGTAGGCGGCCATCAGTCGCGCCCCCGCGCCGCGGCCAGCGCCTTCGCCCTGGCCGGATCGTACCACCACAGATCCTGTACGCCGCGCTCATAGGGCGGCTTCGCCTTGGGCCGGCCGAACTTGTCCCACCAGGCGACCGTGTGGCTGCCCTTGTAGTATTGCGGCACCATGTAGCGGTTGAACATGATCACCCGGTCGAGCGCGCGCGCCGCGGCCACGAGCGACGGACGATCCTTGGCGCCGATCACCGCCGCGATCATGGCGTCGACCGCCGGGTCCTCGATGCCGCCGATGTTGAAGCTTCCCTTGGCGCCGGCGGCGGCCGAGGACCAGTAGGCGCGCTGCTCGACGCCCGGCGTCATCGGCCAGGCGATGCGCTCCATGGTGACGTCGAAATCGAAGCCCTTCTTGCGTTCCTCGTACTGGGCCGGATCGATGGTGCGCAGGCTTCCCTGCACGCCGATGCGCTTCAGACTCTGGATGTAGGGCAGCAGCACCCGCTCGAAGCCCGGCTCGTAGTTGAGAATCTCGACGGTGAGCGGCTTGCCGTCCTTGCCGACAAGCACACCACCCTTCGCGGCGTAGCCGGCCTGACGAAGCAGGGTCATGGCCTTGCGCAGATTGTCGCGGTTGCTGCCGCTACCGTCGCTCTTGGGCGGCTCGAAGGCCGGGCCGAACACGCCGGTGGGCACCTGCTTGCGCCACGGCTCCAGCAACGCCCTCTCGGCCGCGCCGGGCATGCCGGTCGCCGCCAGCTCGGACGGGTCGAAGATGCTGCTGGTGCGCGTATAGGCGCCGTAGAAGATCGCCCGGTTGGTCCACTCGAAGTCGAACGCCAGGTCGAGCGCCTCGCGCACCCGCGCGTCCTTGAACTTGTCGCGGCGCAGATTGATGAAGAAGAACTGGGCGCCGGAAGGCCGGTTGTCCTTCAGCGTGTCGCGGACGATCCACTTGCGGTCGATGCCCGGCCCCTTGTATTCGGTGGCCCAGGTCTTCGAGGTGAACTCCTCGCGGAAGTCGTAGGCGCCGGCGAGGAACGCCTCCATGGCGATCGCCCGGTCCTGGTAGTACTCCAGCCGGATGGTGTCGAAATTCATCCGGCCGACGCTGACCGGCAGGTCCGCGCCCCAGTAATCCGTCACCCGCTCGAACGAAATGCTCCGGCCCGGCGCCACCTTGCCGATGCGGTAGGGCCCGCTGGTCAGCGGCCGCTCCAGCGACGGCCTGGTGAAGTCGTGCCTGGAATAATACGCCTTCGACAGGATCGGCAGCGTTGCCACCTCCATGGGCAGGTCGCGTACGGCGCCCTTGGGGTCGAAGATGTACTTCACCTTGCGCGGCGACAGCGCCTCGACCCTGGTCACGTCGGCCAGCCTGGCGGCGTAGCTGGGATGACCCTTGTCCTTCAGCGCGTAAAAGGTGAACACCGCGTCGGCGGCGGTGATCGGCGTGCCGTCGTGCCACTTCGCCTGGGGCCGGATGTTGAACACCACCCAGCTGCGGTCGGGCGCCAGCTCGGCGCTTTCGGCGACAAGCCCGTAGACCGCGTCCGGCTCGTCATAGGCCCGCGTCATCAGCGAGTCGTAGACCAGGCTGCGCGGCGCGTCGTTGTCGATGCCCTCGGCGCCGGTGCCGCCGACGATGAACGGGTTGAGGCTGTCGAAGCTGGTCTTGCCGCCCACCGGCAGCAGCGCCATGGTGCCGCCCTTCGGCGCGGTCGGGTTCACGTAGTCGAAGTGCTTGAATCCCGGCTTGTATTTCAGCTCGCCGAACGCCGACAGCCCGTGCACCGGCGCGGCCTGCGCGGTGACGGCCTGGACGATGCCCATGACGAGGAGGACCGCGAGCGCGGCGGCGAAGGCTCTCATGGTTCGATCATAGCGGCAACGGCGCGCGGAGACATCAAGCGAAGCGGGTCCTCGCATCCCTCGCCCCTTGGGAGAGGGAGGGACCCGCGGCCGCAGGCCGTTGGAGGGTGAGGGGCGTTGCCGGCGAGGGGATGGAGCCGCGGCATGTGGCAGGCAACGCCCCTCACCCTGACCCTCGCCCAATGGGAGAGGGAAGTTCGGGCGAGACACCTCACTTCGGCGCCTTCGCGCTCAGCGCCGCCTCCTTCTTCGCATCCAGCCACCAGGTCACCGGGAAGCCGTAGTGCTGGCCTGGCGTGACGGCGGGACGGCCGAACTTGTCCCACCAGGCGATGCGGAACACGCGCGTATGCCACATGGGAATGACGTAATGGCTGTTCAGCAGCACCCGGTCGAGCGCACGCGTTGCGGCGATCAGCCCGGCCCGGTCGGGCGCGTAGATCACCTTCTCGATCAGCGCATCGACTGCCGGGTTCCTGATGCCGATCACGTTGCGGCCGCCGGTGCTGTCCGCTGCCTTCGACCCCCAGAACTCGCGCTGCTCGTTGCCGGGCGAATCCGACTGCGGGAAGGTCTCGACCGTCATGTCGAAGTCGAAGTCCTTCATCCGCTGCTCGTACTGGGCCGGATCGACCGTGCGGATGCTGGCCTGCACGCCCAGCCGCTTCAGCGCTTCCACGTAGGGGATCATAATCCTCTCGAATGCCGGCTGGGCGTTGAGGATCTCGAACGCCAGCGTCTTGCCGGTCTGCTTGTGGACCAGGGCGCGCCCCTTGATCTCGTAGCCCGCCTGCTGCAGCAGCGCCACCGCCTTGCGCAGGTTCTCGCGGTTGCCGCCGATGCCGTCGGTAGCCGGCGCCTTGTAAGCCTGGGTGAACACCGCCGCCGGAACCTTGCCCCTGAGTGGCTCCAGCAGCTTCAGTTCGGCGGGCGAGGGCAGGCCGTTGCTGGCCAGGTCCGAGTTGGAGAAGAAGCTCTGCGTCCGGGTGTACTGGCCGTAGAACATGTTCTTGTTGGTCCACTCGAAATCGAAGGCCAGCCCCAACGCCTGGCGCACACGCGCGTCCTTGAACATTTCGCGGCGGATGTTGAAGGCGAAGGCCTGCATGCCGGTGGGCCGCTTGTGGCGAAGCTCCTCCTTCTTCACGAGACCGGACTTGATCGCCGGGAACGCCTGGGGCGTGTACTCGGTGGCCCAGGTCTTGGCGGTGTTCTCGCTGATGAAGTCGAACTTGTAGGTCTTCATCGCCTCGAGCTTGACCGTCTCGTCCTGGAAATACTCGTAGGTGATGCGGTCGAAATTGTAGAAGCCCCTGTTGACCGGCAGGTCCTTGCCCCAATAGTCCTTCACCCGTTCGTAGACGATGGACCGGCCGGGCTTGACCTCGCCGATGCGATAGGGGCCGCTGCCCAGCGGCGCCTCCAGCGTCACCTTGGAAAATTCCTTGCCCTGCCAGTAGTGCTTCGCCAGCACCGGCAGCTGGCCCATGATCATGGGCAACTCGCGGTTGCCCGCCTGGTCGAAGGTGAACTTCACCTTGCGCGGCCCGGTTTTCTCGACCTTCTTCACATTGTGGTAGTACTGGGCCCAGAACGGCGTGCCCTTCTCCATCAGCGTGTTGAACGAGAAGATCACGTCCTCCGGCGTGATCGGCTTGCCGTCGTGCCACCTGGCCTTGGCGTTCAGCGTGTACTCAACCCAGGAATGGTCCGACGGTACGGCCATGCTCTCGGCGATCAGGCCGTAGGATGTCGAGCCCTCGTCGATGCTGTCCTGGGTGAGGCTCTCATAGACGAGACCGATCCCCATGGGCGGCGTGCCGGCGACGATCCACGAATTGAGGCTGTCGAAGCTGCCCGGCGCCACGCCGAGCCGCGCGGTGCCGCCCTTGGGCGCGTTGGGGTTGACGAAGTCGAAATGGGTGAAGCCGGGCTTATATTTGGGTTCGCCGGTCAGCGACAGGGCCTGGACCGTCTTCACCGTGACCGGTTGCTGCGCCGAAGCCGGAACCATGCCCGCCATCAGCAGAGCGGCAGCCAGAATCACCTTGTTCATTACGCCCTTCGCCTCCTTGTCCAACCCGTCCGGGAGGATATAACACCGTCGCCCGCGGGCGCAAAAAAAGGGCCGCCGGAGCGGCCCTTCGGATGCCGTGTCGCCCGGAGGCTTCAGCCGTGCGGCGCGGGCGCGGGAGCCGCACCCTCGGCCGGGGCAGCGCCCTCGGCGGGAGCGCCTTCCGCCGGCGCGGCACCGTCTGCAGGGGCTGCGCCTTCGGCCGGCGCCGGCGCCTCGGCCGGGGCTTCCGGCAGCGGCGGCGCGCCCGTGGCGTTGGCCCGCATGTAGAGGATCACGTCGGCGCGGTCCTGGGCGTCCGGAATGCCGGCGAAGCCCATCTTGTTGCCCGGAAGGAACTGGCGCGGGCTGGCCAGCCAGTGGTCGAGCTCGTCATAGCCCCAGGTGCCGCCATGGGCCTTCACCGCCTCGGAATAGTTAAAGCCTTCCATGTGGCCGAAATGGTTGCCGACGGTGTTGTAGAGGTTCGGGCCGACCTTGTTGGCGCCGCCCTGCTCGATGGTGTGGCAGGCCAGGCACTTCTTGAACACCTTGGCGCCGTCGTCGGCGCTGCCCTTGGCAAGGCGGACGGCCAGCGGCTCCTCCTGCGGGGCTTCCTCACCGGCGGTTTCGGTGGCCTCGACGCCCGGAACCTGCCAGCCCTTCTTGGCGATCTCGGGTTCGTGGTTGACGATTCCGTTCACCTCGCGGATGCCCATGACCACGAGCATCGCGAACAGCACCGCGCCCGCGATCTTGTTCCACTCGAAACTGTCCACTGCTTCCACCCTTCTTCTTGAGGCCGTGCTCCAGGCCCTGGGGTCCGAAATTCGCGCGGAATTTAGCCGCTTCCCCCGCTCGTTTGCAAGCCGTATAACCGGCCCCCTGCCCGCGCGTTTATGCGCCTTAGGAATGCACGGAACGAGCCGAACGTGACCATCGCGGAAGGGGCCAGCCCAGCCAGCACCATCGCCTTCCAGGGCGAGCCCGGCGCCTATTCGCACCTGTCCTGCCGCAACGCCCGGCCGGACATGACCCCGCTGCCCTGCGCGACCTTCGAGGACGCCTACCAGGCGGTGACCGACGGCCGCGCGGCTCTCGCCATGATCCCGATCGAGAACTCGCTGGCCGGAAGGGTCGCCGACAACCACCATTTGCTGCCCGATTCCGGGCTGCACATCGTTGGCGAGCATTTCCAGCGGGTGAACCACAAGCTGCTCGGCCTCAGGGGCGCCTCGCTCGCCGGCCTGCGCGAGGTGCACAGCCACGTCCAGGCGCTGGGCCAGTGCCGCGAGCGGCTGCGCAAGCTGGGACTCAAGCCCGTCGCCAACGCCGATACGGCGGGCGCGGCGAAGATGATCGCCGGGGAGGGCGACCCCGCGCTCGGCGCGCTCGCCTCCTCGCTCGCCGCCGAGATCTACGGCCTCGACATCCTGCTCGAGGAGGCCGAGGACGCCGGCCACAACACCACCCGCTTCGTCATCCTGTCGCGCGAGCCCGCCGCGCCGGCGCAGGGCACGCCGACCATGATGAGTTTCGTGTTCCAGGTGCGGAACGTGCCCGCCGCGCTCTACAAGAGCCTGGGCGGCTTCGCCACCAACGGCGTCAACATGACCAAGCTTGAAAGCTACCAGCTGGAAGGCAGCTTCAAGGCCACCATGTTCTACGCCGATATCGAGGGCCACCCGGACGACCGCGCCGTCCAGCTCGCCATGGAGGAGCTGGGCTTCTTCTCCACCTCGGTGAAGGTGCTGGGCGCGTATCCCAAGAACCCGTTCAGGGACACGATCGACTAGGACGAATCCACATTTAGCGCATCCAGATCATGATAGCGGCGAGGTGGATGAAGGCCAGATAGTGTGCGGTCGTCCTGTCGTATCGGGTGGCGAAGCGTCGGAAGTGCTTGAGCTTGTTGAAGC
>JBFWZH010000039.1:0-43086 GCA_050185585.1 Sphingomonadales bacterium
AGGTGCGACTTGCGGCTGGCGTGCTTGACCATGATCGGGCGGATTGTCGCGCCGGTCACGTTGGCGACATGGAATGACCTGGCGTTGCCGTCACGCTCGACCAGCGTCAGCACGGCCTGTTTGCCCGTGCCGCCCTGTGCGCCCTCGATACGCTTGTGAGCGTGCTTGTTGTGTTCCTTGCCGCCGATGTAGGTCTCATCGGCCTCGATCACCTTGTTCTGTCCGCCCAAAGGGCCATCGCCACGGCTGGTGGCAGCCTCACGCAACCGGTGGAACAGGAACCATGCGGTCTCATAGGTGACCGACAACATGCGCTGTAGCTGTAGCGCGCTCATGCCCTTCTTGCTCGACGCCATCAGTTGAGCAGCCAACAGCCACTTGGTAAGCGGGATCTTTGAGCGCTCCATGACAGTGCCCACGGTGACGGAGAACGGCTTACGGCAGTCCTTGCACTTATAGACTCCCGGACGGGTGGACTTACCTTCAAGCTTCGTCACGCGCTGGCCCTGACAACGAGGGCACACACCACCATTAGGCCACAGCAAGCACTCTAGGTGTTCGCGTGCCGCGTTCTCGTTGTTGAAGATGGGATGACGAAGGTCGAGCTTTGACTTGGACATTGTTGGCCTGCCTCTGATGATGTATAATCATCACATGACAAACATGGTACGTCAACCGGATAGTTCCCTAATTTTCTCACGCGGTCTCGATAAAGATAAACGCCTTGTGGTGGAAGCTTTCGCCTTCAACAAGGGGGCTACCCCACATAATTTTGGCGTAGAAAATGTAAGTCTATATTACGAGAACGGCGATTCAATCGTTCTTTTTGGCTACGAGGAACTTATTCGGCAAGCGGAAAGAAAAGCGGGCTGGGCAAAATTCTGGGTAGGTCTTGCTGGAGCGGCTGATATCATAGCCGCCAGTCAGACTGGTTACACCAGTACTTATGGACACGTCCATACATCATACGGTTCAGCAAGTTTTCATGCGGAAACCTACAATCCATCGATTGCCTATGCCAATATGGATTCAGCAAGTGATACGGCTGTCTATCGCTTTGCCCAAATCCAAAACTCGCTAGAAACCGTGCGACTACGGCTTAACAAAGTGACTCTACGCACAACAACCGTCGATCCAGGCAACGCTTTCGGCGGCTTGGTCGTTAGCGATGAGATTGAAGGAAAGTATCCAAGAACCATAACGCTTAAGGTAGCCTGGGGAGGCGATGCCCACACGTTCACCTTTGTCGTCACTAAGGGCGATCAACCGACCCCGCCACTGCCTGCAGCAGCCAGCGTCGAGGCAACCGCGATAGTCCCGCCTGCCAATGCATCGGAATGGACACCTGCTCCCGACTATCCGGGCTCAGCCAGCCCACAGGACTACGGTCCACCGCCGCCGCAAAGCGAAGTTAGGCCCGGCATAACGATTCCCTACCAGGACGAACAATAACTGGCGGATTGCGCCGCCGCCTACCCCCGCGGCTTCGGCCCCAGTTCCCAGATCGCGCGGCCGTAGTTCTCGGCCGCCTCTTCCCACACCAGCGAGACGTGGGTGACGCCCACATTGATGTCGCGCTGGAAGCGCTGGATCGGGTTGGCCAGGTAGACCGAAGTGGCGCCGGCCATCTGGGTCAGCTTCAGGGCGGTCTGGCCCATCATGCGGGAGACGTAGGACGCGTCGCGGTGCGAGACGTAGGCGTCGAGCGCCGGGTTCGGCGCGCCGCCGGCGGCGGCCCACGCGTTCAGCTCGGCCATGCGGTGGCGCATGATCAGCTTGGCGGCGTGGATGTCCGTCAGGCACTCGGTCAGCTTCATCTGGTTGGCGACGCGCTCCACCTGAACCTCGCCGGTGAACAGCGCCTTCTTGCCCACGAGGGTCTTCTGGGTGGCGGCAGCCATGCCCTCGGCCATGCCGATCAGCGCGGCGGGAATGCCCCAGATCGCCGGCCAGCCGAACGGCAGCCGGCCCATGGGAATCTTCAGTTCCTTCATGCCCGGGCTGTTGCCGGTCGCCAGGTCCATGATCGACACGCGGCGGTGGGCCGGCACGAACACATTGTCGAGCACGATGTCCTTCGAACCGGTGCCCGACAGGCCCGAGACGAACCAGTCGTCGACGAAGGTCACGTCCTTGCGCGGGATCAGCATCCAGTCGAAGCAGGTCGAGCTGGGCTTCATGATGATGAACCAGTCGGCGAAGTCGCAGCCCGAGGAGAACTTCCACCGGCCGGTGAGGCGGGCGCCGCCGTCGACTTCCTCCATCTTGCTGTTCATGGCGAACGAGGCTGTGGAGCACAGCCGGTCGTCGCTGCCGCCCCAGTATTCTTCCTGCGCCTCGATCGGGAACAGGCTGGCCTGCCAGGTGTGGATGACGAACAGGTTCGTCACCCAGCCGCTGGAGCCGCAGGCGGTGGAGATGGTGCGGATCACCTCGACCGCGGTGTCGGGTGCCAGCTCGTAGCCGCCGAACCGCTTGGGCTGCAGGATCTTGGGGAAGCCGGCGGCGCGGAACTCGGCCACGGTCTCGTCGGGCAGGCGGCGGTTGTTCTCGGCCTCGGCCGCGCGCTCTCGCAGCTGGGGCAGCATCGCCTCGGCGCGCGCGATCATCTCTTCCTTGGTCGGGGTCTGCGCCTTGGCGTTCACCTCGATGTTCATCTTCCCCGTCTCCTGCGGTTGCGCGGCACGGCCGCCGCGCGTGAATCGAACCTTCCCTCAACCCTCTAGCGCGAGCATTGCCCTAAATCAATCATCGCCGCTGGAAATTACCGTTTTGGTGTCGGATTCCCTTTGCAACGGCAGGGCCGAGCGGGAATGATCGCCGCGGCAAGACTGTCCTGGGGAGGAACCAATGTCACCGCTCGGATGGCGCTGCGCGCGCCCGCAACACGTCAATCCCGACCGTTTCGGAGCGCGGCCATGAAGGTGGGTTCATTCTTCCCGGACCGGCCGCTGCCGACGCTCTACGCCATGGCGGCCGACGATCTGCCGCTGCATTTCGACATGGACGAGCTGACCGACAAGCAGAAGGCTGACCACTACGAGCAGAACCAGCTGCTGGCGATGCTGCAATCCTCGCTGCTGACCATCAGCAAGCCCGACGACTGGGTAGCGCTGTTCGACGCGTTCTCGCGCGACCCGTGGCGGGGCTTCCTCACCCGCCAGCACGCCATGGCGGCAAAGGCGGGCGCGACCATGGTGCCGCTCGACCACGTCCTCTACGCGCCGGTCGAGACCTATTACGAGACCATCGCCGAGGCCAGGCTGCCGCCCGTAGACCTGCTCACCCTGCTGATGATCAGCCGTTCGAACCAGGTGCTGCACAAGGACCAGGGCGCCATCGGGCGCATGCTGAAGCTGAACTCCAAGTTCCACTTCGCCGAGAACGCGCCGCTGTTCGGCATCCCGACGCCGGAAACGATCATCGCCCAGCAGCCGCTCCGCGGGAACAACCGGGTCGAGGACTTCTTCGCGAAGCACGAGGGCCGCATCATCCTGAAGATGACCGGCCAACCCGGGGCGCGCAGCGTCAAGGCCGTCGCCGATACCGCCGAGGCGGACGAGTACCTCAGCGCCTACCGGCCGACCGATCCGGTGCTGGTGCAGCAGCGGCTGCAGCTGGAAAACTACGTGGAGTGGACCGCCGATTTGCTGATCACCGAGGATACGGTGACCTTGGACAACGTGCGCCGCATCCTGGTGACCGACGGGCTGTGGATCGGCAACTTCATTTATGCCGACCCGCCGATCACCCCGTCGCAGATCGCCGAACTGCTGAAGGTGGGCGCCTATGCCCGGAAATTCGGCTTCGGCACCAAGACCGGCGACTGCCTGGGCATCGACTACTTCATCGGCCCGGACGGCGAGGTCGTGGTGACCGAGATCAACCCGCGCTGGACCGCCGGCCTGTTCCCCACCCAGGCGCTGCGCCGGGTGAACAGGGCGCGCAGGGACGCGGTGCCCTATTTCGAGCTGGTGCGGCTTTCCCAGTACGAGAAATTCCAGGACTTCTGCGCCGCCAACCTGCCCAACAACACCGACGGCCCCTTCGCGGTGATGCCGCTGGGCTTCTCGCCCTACGAGCGCGACATGGACGGCGAGCAGCGGGTGTTCACCTGGGTGGTGGTGATCGGCGACTTCCCGGCCTACCGCGAGGCGGCGCTGAAAGTGTTGGGCGACGGTGGATTGCCGAACGGGATGCTGGTACCCCTCTGAAGCACGCGAACGCGAGACCGGAGGGCGCCATGACCTACTGCCTCGGAATCCTGCTGCCCTCCGGGCTGGTGATGGCCGCCGACTCGCGATCGAACGCCGGCATCGACGATTTCACCAGCGTCTACAAGCTGGAGGTGATCGAGCAACCCGGCAGCCGGGTGATCGTCATCCTGTCGGCCGGCAATTTGGCGACCACCCAGTCGGTCATCACCCAGCTGCGCGAGTGCATCGACCACGGCGGACCACGCGACCTGTACGAGGCCAGGACCATGTACGAGGCGGCGCGTGCGCTCGGCGATACGCTGCGAGAGGTGATCGCCCGCGACGGCACCTTCGTCGCCCCCTATGGCAGCGCCTCCGGCAGCTTCATCATCGGCGGCCAGATCCGGGGCGAGGCGCCGCGGCTGTTCCAGGTCTACGCGGCGGGAAACTTCGTCGAGGCGTCGCCCCGCTCGCGCTACCTTCAGCTCGGTGAGACCAAATACGGCAAGCCGATCCTGGACCGGGCGCTGACCCGGACCAGTTCGCTCAACGAGGCGGCGAAACTGGCGCTGCTGTCGTTCGACGCCGCCATGCGCAGCGACCTGTCGGTCGCCATGCCGATCGACATCCTGCGCTACGAGGCGGACAGCTTCTCCAGCGCGAACCGGGCCGAACTGCACAAGGAGGACCCGTACTGGAGCGCCCTGCGCGCGGCCTACGGCAAGGGCCTCGCCGACCTCGTCGACCGCCTGCCGCCGCCGCCCGACTGGAAGGCCTGACAGGGCGCTGGTATCCTCGCGCCCTCAACCGGGAGCAGCCCGCCATGACCGCCACGCCCCTCGTCGTCTCGCCCGCCGACTATGCCCGCCGCCTCGCGGTCGTCGGCGAATACATCACCGTCCTCGCCTCGAGCGACAAGACCGAGGGCTACGAGGTGTTCCTGCAGGAAGGTCCCGAAGGCAGCGGCCCGCCGCCGCACAGCCATGGCTGGGACGAATCCTTTTTCGTCATCGAGGGCACGGTGGAATTCGGCCATGGCGACGAGCACCTGACCGCCGGCCCCGGCACGCTGGTGCATCTGCCCGCCGGCACCACCCACTGGTTCCGCTTCGCCCCCGGCGGCGCGCGCATGCTGAGCATCAGCGGCGCCGGCAGCAACGCGGCGCGCATGTTCACCGCCATGGACGCCGAGATCCCCGAAGGCCCGCCGGACACCCCGAAGGTCATCGATGTCGCGCGGCGGCACGGGCTGACCATCGGGTGGTAATTCTCTCTTTCCGTGCTTCTGCGAGCGGAGCGAAGCAGCCCAGCCGGGCCGTTAATGGCCGTGCGGCAACTGGGCACAATCTTCGCGCTCGCGTAATCTCGCCGCATGCGACAGGCGGCAACGTACATCATGGCGAACAAGCGCAACGGCACGCTGTATGTCGGCGCGACGGGTAATTTTCAGCGCCGGATCTTCGAGCATCGGGAAGGGCTGCTGCCTGGTTTCACCAAGAAGTACGGCTGCACGATGCTGGTCTGGTACGAGCTTTATGACGACGTCCGTGATGCGCTCGCGCGAGAGCGACAGATCAAGGGTGGGTCGCGGCTGAAAAAATTGTCGCTAATCGAAACGATGAATCCGGATTGGCTCGATCTCTACGACGAGCTGATCTAGCTTGAGAACGGTGCGCATCGCCCCGTAACCATCAACGGCCCGGCTGGGCTGCTTCGCTCCGCTCGCAGAATCACGAATTTTTGGTTCAGGGGCAGAAGCGCCGGACACGCCCCTTCCCTTGCAAAAAATGCACGGTTGCATGATCCTTTCGGCGGGGAGACTCGCCGCGCCGGATGATCCGCGCGCGCGGCCCTTCCCCGATGGCGGGAACCGCCCGCGCTGCACTCGGAGGGTGTCATGGACGATCTGGTGAGAGGCCAATTCCGCGAGGACCGCTGCCCGGCGGAGACCTATACCGAGGTGCTGGAACGAGACCGGGTCCCCTCGCCCGACTACATGCGCCAGGGCCCGACGCCCGACATCGGCACCGAGCCGGTCGCCGCCTCGCGCTACTGGGACCGGGAATTCTTCGAGAAGGAAGTGGAGCACCTGTGGCCGCGCGTCTGGCACTGGGCCTGCCGCGAGGAACAGATCCCGCAGGTCGGCGACCACGTGGTCTACGAGTTCGTCGGCCAGTCCTTCATCATCGTCCGCAGTGGCCCCAGCGAGATCAAGGCGCTCTACAATTCCTGTTTGCATCGGGGGCGCAAGCTGGCCGTGTCGAGCGGCCACAAGCTGAGCTTCCGCTGCCCCTATCACGGCCTGACCTGGCGCGCCGACGGCAGCTTCCAGGAGAACCCGTTCCCGTGGGACTTCCCGCAATGGGACGGCGCCGCGCCGGCCCTGCCCGAGGCGCGGGTCGACACCTGGGGCGGCTTCGTGTTCATCAACATGGACCCGGACGCGCCGCCCTTGAAGGAAGTGCTGGGGCCGCTGCCCGAGCATTTCGAGCGCTATGATTTCGAGAACCGCTACATCTCGGCCCATATCGTCAAGAAGGTGCGCGCCAACTGGAAAGCGACCGCCGAGGCGTTCATGGAGAGCCACCACGTGGTCGGCACCCATCCGCAGGGCCTCGCCACCATCGGCGACGCCAACAGCCAGTACGACATATTGAGCGAGTACGTCGACCGGCAGTTCTCGGCCACGGCGATCCAGAGCCCGCATTTGAAGACCAGGCTGAGCGAGCAGCAGATTCTCGATTCCTATTTCGGCGGCCGAGCGGTGATGGTGGGCGAGCAGCCCGGGCGCATGGAACTGCCCGAGGGCATGACCGCCCGCGCCTTCGCCGCCCAGATCGCCCGCGACATGCTGGCCGAGCAGACCGGCCGCGACTATTCCCACGCCGGCGATGCCGAGATGCTGGATTCGCTGCTCTACAACGTGTTCCCGCATATGAGCTTCTGGATCAGTATGTCGCGCAACATCGTCTATCGCTGGCGGCCGAACGGGCATGACCCGGAATCCGCTTTGATGGACATCATGATGCTGCGTCCGGTGCCGAAAGACGGCGTGCGGCCCAAGCCGGCGCCGGTTCGCTACATGGACTTCGACGAGCCCATGACCGAGGCCGGCAAGGAGCTGTCCGACATGCTGGCGCTGGTGTTCGAGCAGGACATGGTGAACCTGCCCCACGTCCAGACCGGCATGCGCGCCAGCGGCACCGGCACGGTGGAGTTCAGCAACTACATGGAATCGCGGCTGCGCTACCACCACCAGCTGATCGACCGGTTCATCGCCGAGGGCGAGGCAGGCAAGGCTGCGGGCGGCGCGAGGAAGAAAAAGAAGAAGGGCAAGTGAATGATCGGCATCGTCGCCAAGCTGAAGGTGAAGCCCGGCAAGGGCCCTGACTTCGAGACCCACATGACCGCCATGACCGATCAGGTCGAGCGCAATGAGGTGGGCAATTTGTTCTACCGGGGCCACCGCATGGCGCCGGACACGTTCCTGGTGCTGGAGCTGTACCGCGACCGGGAGGCGGTCGACGCCCACGGCAAGTCGGCGCATGTGGCAGATGCGCTGCCCCGCGTGGGCGCCATGCTCGACGGCGACGTCGAGGTCGAGATGCTCGAGCAGGTGTGGTGAGGCGATGATCGGCACCGTCGCCCGCATGACGATCCGGCCCGGCACCAGCGAGCAGTTCGAGTTCGCCGCCCGGCAGATGGTGGAGGAAGCCCGCGTCCGCGACGGCTGCGTGTTCTTCGGCCTGTTCCGGTCGGACAAGCCGAACGGCTACGTGTTCATGGGCCGCTGGGGCGACGCGGCGATCGCCGGCGCCTACAGCAGCCCCGCCCGGTTCAACGTGCAGTTCCGCGCCTTCATCGACGGCGAGGCCGAGTTCGTCGCCTGCCCGGAGCTGTAGACGGCCTGCCGGCATCCCGGCAGGCCCGTCACGTTAGAACACGAAGGCGATGACCGCGCCGACGACGACGACCAGGCCGACCAGATAGATGATGCTGTTCATTGTAGCTCTCCTCGTTTGGATGGGTGGTCAACGCTTTGTCGACGCGTTGCGTTCCGCGCCGTGGCTGCGGCGAGGTCCAAAAATTTCTCCGCCGGCTGCATCCTTCTCCGTCAGCGCGCGTTAGCCCGCTACCGCGGGAGCGGTGGGAGGAAACGCATGGAATGGATCAAGGAGCACTTGATCGTATCGGGCTTGCTGGGCGCGTTCGGGATCGTGCTGCTGACGATCCTCGCGCTGAACTTTTCCGAGCCGGAGAAGCACGTCCAGAAGCCGTTGCAGCATCTGTACGGCGTGACCGATTCCCAGTTCATGCACGAGCTGGGCACGCTGCTGGGCCCGCCGGTGCTGGACGGCAACCGGATCGAGGACCTGCAGAACGGCGACGAGATCTTTCCCGCCATGCTGGCGGCGATCCGGGGCGCGAAGCGGACGATTACCTTCGAGACCTACATCTACTGGTCCGGCGAGATCGGCAAGGACTTCCGGGAAGCGCTGGCCGAACGCGCCAGGGCCGGCGTGAAGGTGCATGTGCTGCTGGATTGGGTCGGCAGCCAGAAGATGGACGCGAAGACCATCCCCGAGCTCGAGGAAGCGGGCGTGGAAGTCGAGCGCTACCATCCGCTGCACTGGTACACCCTGTCGCGGATGAACAACCGCACCCACCGCAAGCTGCTGGTGGTCGATGGCCGGATCGGCTTCACCGGCGGCGTCGGCATCGCCGACGAGTGGCGCGGCAACGCCCAGAACCCGAATTACTGGCGCGATTCCCACTACCGGGTCGAGGGCCCGGCGGTGGCGCAGATGCAGGCTGCCTTCGTAGACAACTGGATGAAGACGTCCGGCCAGGTGCTGCAGGGCGAGGCCTACTTCCCGCCGCTGGCGCCCGCCGGCGGCTCGCGGGCGCAGATGTTCATCTCCTCGCCCCGCGCCGGCGGCGACAGCATGCAGCTGATGTACCTGCTGGCGCTGGCCGCGGCCGAGCGCAGCATCGACCTGTCGGCGGCCTATTTCGTGCCCGACGACTTCACCCGCGACGCCATGATCGGCGCGGTCGCGCGCGGCGTGAAGGTGCGGGTGATCGTGCCGGGCAAGCACATCGACACGGTGGTGGTCGGCAAGGCCTCGCGCGCCACCTGGGGCGAGCTGCTGAAGGCGGGCATCGAGATCCACGTGTTCCAGCCCACCATGTTCCACTGCAAGATGCTTGTGGTCGACGGCCAGCTGGTCTCCGTGGGCTCGACCAATTTCGACAACCGCTCGTTCCGGCTCAACGACGAGGCGAACCTCAACGTCTATGACCGCGCCTTCGCCGAGAAGATGACCGGCATTTTCGAGGCCGACCTGAAGCGCTCGAAGGAAATGAACCTGGCCGAATGGCAGGACCGGCCGTTCTGGGAGCGACTCATGGAGCAGGCGGCCAGCCTGTTCTCGTCGCAGCTGTAGCGGCTAACCGGACACCCGCACGTCGGCCACGTAGCTGCGGGTCTTCGAGGCATCGGCGAACTTCTCCACGTCGTCGGCGATCCACTGGGCGCAGGCGGCGCGCTCCTTCTGCATCTGGGCGAACTCGGCTTCGTTTTCGAAGATCATCTCGGTGACAACGTCGAAGTCGACCGGCGCGCCGCCGCGCTCCTCGGGCAGGAAGTTGCGGCGGTATTCGGCACGGGCCAGCGCCGGCATGCGCTCGCATGCACCGGGCGCGTGGACGGTCTCGTAATAGTGCTTGAACTGCTCGAGCGTGGTGCCGGGCTTGCGCGCCAGCAGGATGATCAGTTTCTTGCTCACGGTTGGTTCTCCCCTTCGACGATCCGCCGCCGACTCTAGGCCACGCACCCGAAGCGGTCTCGGGGAATCGCAATCCGCTGGAAAAGCGCCGCGGAAAGCGCGAGCCTAGGGGCGTTGGGCTGGATTACGGGGGCGTTCCGTCGAGGGAGAGCCTCTATGAGCAGTATCGTACGGCGCATCGCCGCCACCGCCGCCCTGGCCTTCGCGGCCGTCTTCATGGTGTGCGGCGCGGCCGACGCCGATTCCATGGGCCAGTCGGAGAACGGCTTCGACAGGCCCGGCGGCGACTATCACAGCTATGCCTCCGGGGGGCTGTCGCAGTGCTCCACCTCCTGCGGCACCATCGCCCGGTGCAAGGCCTACACCTATGTGCCGTCGACCGGCGTGTGCTGGCTGAAGGAGACCGTGCCGTCACGCGTGGCCAGCAACTGCTGCACCTCGGGCGTGAAGATGATGGGCGCCATGGAGATGGGCTTCGACCGGCCCGGCTCGGACATCCGGCCCGGATTCGACGTCACGACATCCTCGTCCTGCGAGCGGTCATGCCGGCTGGACGCCTCGTGCAAGGCCTACACCTTCGTCAAGCCGGGCATCCAGGGCGCCAGCGCGAAATGCTGGCTGAAGCACGCCAAGCCGGCCAGGGTCGCCAACTCGTGCTGCGTTTCCGGCGTGCGCATATTCGGCCAGCCGCCGCGGCGCAGTCCGCCGGCGACGCGGATCGACTAGTCGCGGAAATACTCCCGGTCGCCGGTGAGGGTTTCAGCCATGCCGTCGATCGCCTTCATCACGTAGTCGGCCTGGGCGCCGAACAGGCTGTCGATGGGCGTCTGCCGGCGAATCTGCGCCAGCGCGTCGCGGCCGCGCCGCAGCCCGGCCAACAGCTGCTGGATGTCGTCCTCGCCGATCGTGTGCCTTCCATACATGCGGCCTTCTCCCGACTCATTTGTTCCTGTTTTGTTCATGTTCGCCGGGTCGCGACCGCGTGTCAATCCGGGATCAGTTCAAGACGGCCAGCGCCGCATTGAGGACAGATGCGAACGCCACCCACGCCGCATAGGGGACCATCAGCCATGCCGCCACGCGGTCGCGCCTCCATGCCGTGGCGATGCAGCCGAGGATGCCGGCGAGCAACAGCAGGATCACCCCCATGGCCGCCTCGAGCCAGTGGAGGGAGAAGAACACGGGTGACCACAGGAAGTTGAGCGCGAGCTGCAGCCACCACAGGTGCATGGCCCTGCTGCGGCGATCGCCGCGCCAAAGCCGCCAGCCGACGACGGCAATCATCACATAGAGCAGCGTCCAGACGGGCGCGAACACCCAGTCGGGCGGATTGAACGCCGGCTTGGCGAGCGCGGCGTACCAGTCGCCAGGCCCCGTGAGGACACCGATGGTCGAGCCGCCGCCCACCACGAGCGCCAGGAACAGCCCAAGCTGCAGCACACGACTCACGTTCAAAAGGCTCCAAATTCATCTCAACCGGGTGGTAACGTCCCGTCTGCAGCCTTGGATCAGTCAATTTCGCGTTATTTTGCGGGTTCTTGCCTTCTCGCACACGCAAACGCTTGGCAAGTCGTCGAGATTCGAATTAGCATAAAATTTGAACCACCCATTTTGGGCGGTCCGGGTCGCGAGGACCCGGTTGCAAGGGCCTTGGGGGCACTTGGTACATGACAGTCTGGACCCGGCCGGAAGCGGTCTATGGGACCGACCGGGTGTTCGAACGCCTGGTGAGCGATAAGCTGCGTGAACTCGGCTGGACCTGCGAGGTGCTCCGGACCGCGGACGAGTTCGGCGTGGACATGATCTGCAGCCACAGGGGCGACAAGATCCTCGTCCAGTGCGCGCCTGGCGCCGCCGTCGACATCGGCGACCTGCAAAGGGCCGCGGCGCTCAAGGCTTACCACTCCGCCGACGAGGCGCTGATCGTGCATAACGGCAGTCCCTCCGGACGCGCCGCGTCGCTGGCGGACGAGATGGACGTCAGTCTGGTCCACACCGACGCGCTCGGCACCGCCGGCGCCTATGACCGGTCCGACTACGGCGTGCGGCTCAGGCTCGAGCGCGAAATGGCCCTGGCCAAGGAAGAAAGGGCTCGCCAGGAAACCGCCGACCGCCTGGCGCTGATGGCCTATTACGAGGCCGTCAACAAGTACGAACAGGACGAGAAGGCCTGGCGTGCCACCCAGCGCCGCCAGCCCTGGCTGAAGGGCATGAGCGTCGCCTCGATCGCGCCGCCCTTCCTGCTGCTGGGCACGCCCTATTTCATCTACTTCCTGGGACTGGCGCTGGCGGTAGCGGCCTACGCCATGTTTTTCATGAAAACGGGCGCCGCGCCGGTGCCGCCCGCGCCACTCACCGACCTCACTCCCAAGGACATCCTGCCCGAATGGGCGGCCAAGAGCTTCGAGCCCCGCCCGACGCCGAAGGAACGTATCTCCGGCGTGCCCGCTCCCGCGACGCTGGGGCGCGCTACCATGCGGCCGAAACCGCTGGCCGAGGCCAAGTCCATCGTCAAGTGCCCGAAGTGCCACACCAAGATGCGTCTGCCCCGAGGCCGCCGGCTGTGGGCAAGTTGCCCGAGCTGCAAGAACAAGTTCCGGGCCGACACCTGACGAGCGTCAGCTTTGCGGCAGCTTGCGGATGGCAAGCTGCCAATTGGCCGCGATCACCCGGTACTGGCCTCGCTTCTCCCTCAGCATGCGGTTTACGGCCGGGCCCGGGCAGTCCTGGACGCCGTCACGGGGCGCCATCAGATAGTCGTCGAACAGCATGATGCCGCCCGGCTTCAGCGCCTCGAATCCGGCGAAGGCGTCACCAAGCACGTCGGCATAGCCGTGCGAGCCGTCCACATAGACGAAATCAAACCGGTCGCGGGCGGCCGCCGCGTCGAAATACGCCGCCGAGGTTCCCCGGAACTTGGTGATCCTGTCGGCGAACCGGGCGGTGTGGGCATCGAACCGTCCCTCGCTATCCCGCGCCTGCGGAGTCCCCCTGTACACCCAGCCACCCTCCCAGGTGTCGACGCACGTGATCCGCGCGTCCGGCCAAGTGCTCAGCATGAACAGGGTCGACATGCCCTCCCAGCTGCCGATCTCGAGGATTTCCGCGCCGGCCGGCAACGGGTACCGCTCGAACATGTCCAGCCAGTGGCACAGGCGCGAGGTGAACCAGTCGGTGGAAAAGTCGCACCCCGCCAGCCCCGCCTCGAATTCGCTCCGGCGCGGCCCGAACCGCCGCCTGACGCGCGGCGCATCGATCCTGTCGCGGATCATGGCGGCAATGACGGGAAGCGGCGCCGAGCTGCGCGCCAGGAAACGCGCCGACTGGATCACCCGGCGAACATTCATGTCGAAGATGCCCCCACTTTCGCCTCTCCTCCCGTCGCGAGCGGCCATCATGGCCGGGGACGCGGCGATGCGCCAGCGGCAACCCGCCCCTCCAGGCACCACGTTCATTGGCCTGGTTCTTGCAGGGAAATCAGCACGACCATTGGCCAATGGGGGCTTTGGGTGGACGACGACCAGCAGGACTACCGGTCCCTGTTCGACAACGCCGTCGAAGGTATGTACCGCACGTCGCCCGACGGCCGGTACCTGGCCGCGAATGAGGCGCTCGCCCGGATCTATGGCTATGACTCGGCACGGGCGCTCATGTCCGAACTCACCGACATCGCCGGCTCGCTTTACGTAAACCCAAATGATCGCGAGAGATTCCGCGCCGCGCTCGAAGGAACCAACGCGGTTCACGACTTCATCGCCAGGGTCTGGCGCAAGGACGGAACCCAGATCTGGATCAACGAGAACGCCCGGTCGGTCCTTGCCGAGGACGGCTCGCTGAAATGGTACGAAGGCTTCGTCCAGGACATCACCGAGCGCATCAAAGCCGACGAAAGACTGCGCCTGGCCGCCTCGGTCTTCGACACCGCCGCCGAGGCGATCATGGTGCTCAATGACGAATTTCGCGTCACTGCGGTCAATCCCGCCTATTCCGCGATCACCGGATACACCGGCTGGGACGTCATCGGCGGCCTTCCGCCCTTCCTTGAATGGGGACAGCCGGACCCGGAATACCCGCGCATCGGCATGGCTGCCCTGCGCAAGGCGGTAGAGACCGGCGGGCGCTGGAGCGGCGAGCAGTGGAACAGGCGCAAGGGCGGCGAGCGCTACGCCGAGCACCTGTCGGTGGTGCGGATCCCCGGCGGCGCCGGCCAGGCCGGCCGGTACCTGGTGGTGTTCAGCGACGTCACCCAGCGCAAGCTGGACGAGGAGCGCATTCGCTACCAGGCAAGCTACGATCAGCTGACGGGCCTACCGAACAGGGCGCTGTTCATGGATCTGCTGGCGAAGGTACTGGCCCAGGCAGAACGCGAGGGCGAGATGGTGGGCCTGATGTTCGTCGATCTGGACGGCTTCAAGATGGTCAACGATACCATGGGCCACGACATGGGCGACCTGCTGCTGCAGGAAGTGGCGGCACGGCTGAAGCGATGCATGCGTTCGTCGGATACCGTGGCCCGTCTGGGCGGCGACGAGTTCACAGTGCTGATGCCGCAGATGGGCGACTACCACAACGCGCCGCGCGTAGCCGAGCGAATCACCGAGACCCTGCGCGCGCCGTTCCTTCTCAACGGCAAGGAGGCGTTCATTTCGGGCTCCATCGGCATCACCACCTTCCCCAACGACGCCATCGACGCCGCTACCCTGCTGAAGAATGCCGATGCAGCCATGTACCGGGCCAAGGAACAGGGAAAGCAGCACTTCCAGTTCTTCACCGCCGAGATGAACGCCGAGATCGAGGAGCGGCTGATCCTCATCAACGGCCTGAACATGGCGTTGGAGCGCGATGAGTTCGTGCTGCACTACCAGCCCAAGGTCGACCTGGAGACCGGCCGCATGACCGGCGCCGAGGCCTTGCTGCGCTGGCGGCATCCCGAGCTCGGCATCGTACCGTCGGCGCGATTCATTCCGATCATGGAGGAAAGCGGCCTGATCGGACAGGTGAGCGAATGGGTGATCGAGACCGCCTGCCGCCAGCAGCGCCAATGGCGCGACGAGGGGCTCGACGTCAAGGTCGCGGTCAACCTGTCGGTCCGGCAACTCCGGCAGCCGGGCCTGGCGCGCACCGTCGCCGAGCTTCTGGAACGGGCAGGCGTCGAGCCGGACGGGCTCGAGCTCGAGATCACCGAGAGCATGCTGATGAAGGACACGGAGAACGCGGTCCGGACCCTGCGCGAGCTGGCAGGCATGGGCGTGCGTCTCGCCATGGACGACTTCGGCACCGGCTATTCGTCGCTGTCCTACCTGAAGCGGTTCCCGCTTCACACCATCAAGATCGACCGGTCGTTCATCAACAATATCGCCACCGATCCCGACGACTACGAGATCATCCGGACGATCATCTCCATGGGCCATTCGCTGCGCCGCCGGGTGGTGGCCGAGGGCGTCGAGACGCGCCAGCAGCTGGGCATCCTGCAGGAACTGGGCTGCGACGAGATCCAGGGCTACGTGATCAGCCCGGCCGTGCCCGCCGAGGAGCTGCGGGGCATGGTGCGGGCCGGCAACCTGATCGACGACCAGGTCACCACGATGCGCAGCGTGTCGCGCTGACGCCGGCGGCAGCCTGAAGTGACGACGCGTTAGCGGACGGAACAGTTTGCCGGGTTCGTCAGCGAGCCCTCGTTGAGCGACAACCAGTTGGATAGCGCCAGGAAGCAGACCGCGACCGAAGACTTGTTCTGCAGCGTCACGATCACCGTGTCGCTCGATGCGTCCGCGGCGACCCGCTTCGCGGCGTCCTGCGGCAAGATCGCGACCGATCGGACCTCGTAGCCGCTGTCGAGCAGGGCGTCGACGGACCGCTGCTGTTGCGCCGACGCGCCGGCCGCTACCATCACGGCCGCCGCGGCGGCGAGACCTGACACGAGACGGCGCATTACTTCCCTCCGATATGGGCCAGGGTAACGAGATCGGCGGCCATCTGCCGGCAGGCGGCGGCGCCGCGGCACAGCACGTTGGTGCCGATCGCCGTCTTGCGCTCCGGGTAGGCGCCGGTCGAGGTGAGGGTCATGCATGCGCCACGATCGGTACGGCACTTCAGATAGAGGGTGTTACCCATGTCGTCGACACTCGAATCCTCGATCGTCGCCGGGTCGATGTCGGCCTGGGCCACGGCGGTTTCCTGATCGGTCCAGTAGTCCGCATGCGCCGCGCACGTCTCGGCGATGGCCGAGACGTCGCCATCGATGAAGCACGAGCTCTCGACGAGGCGCAGCACGCCGCCCGCATCGACGGTCACCCCGCCGCCCTTCTTGGCCGCCAGCAGCGCCGGGCTGACCTGGGTCACGTCGCGTCGTCCGGCTTCCATGCGCGCCGCGAGGCCGGCCGCACCGCCCGCCTCCTCGGCCGCCTTCTCCTGGGCCAGCCGGACCAGGCTGACCAGCGCGGCCTTCACCGCGTCGCACCCCGCCGCGGTCTTGCAGATGAGGCTGAGGCTCGCCTGATCGGGCACCGGTGCAGAGTAGTGGATGCATTTTCCGGCGTATTTCCAGCAGCGCGCGGTGACCATCACGCCGGTCTCGCCGTTCTCCGGCAAGGCCGCGGAGATCGCGACCGAGCCGGGGTCGATCTCGCGCGGATGGACCGTGCCGATCATCGCGATCCAGTTCAGTTCTGCGCCGCAGCGGGCCATGTCGAGAGTCCTGCCGTCGGTGCCCAGGCAGATCTCCGCGTTGAGCCGCAGCGATCCGTTCTCGAGCGCCAGGCTCTTCTGGCGCTCGATGGAGCCGACGGTGCCGTTGTTGAACCAGGCGCCGGCGACCTCCTTGCCGATCGTCTCGACGAAACCGGTCACCCGTTCGTCGCTGGCCGCGGTCTCGGCCGGCGCGGCATCGGGCTGGGCGAGGGCGACGAGCGCCGCGAAATCCTCGGCGGCCTTCTCACAGCCCTTCTGGGTCTTGCACAGGATGCCGCCATTGGCCGAGGACGGCATCGGGCTGGTCCAGCGGACGCACTGGCCCGCCTCCTTGCGGCAGGCGAAATAGACCAGCAGGCCGTCCTGGCCGCGGCCGCGGTCGGGGGAGGCGACGCTGACCGAACCCGGCTCGACATGCCTGAGCGGGATCTGGGCGCTGACGCTGGTCCAGCCGCTTTCGGGGCCGCAGTCGGCGATCTGGGGAATCCGGCCCTCGTCGAGGATGCAGGCGATGCGGGTCTGGGTCAGGGTCAGCGACGCATCGAGCGCCACGGACTGCCCTTTCTGGACGGTCCCCGCGAGGCCGCCGTTGAACACTGCGCCCGCCGTCTCCTCGCTTAGCCGTTTCGCCCGGTCTTGGGATTCGTCGCCGCCGCACGCGGCCAGAAACGCCAGCCCCACCAAGAAGACCCGCCTCATCGGACGCCCTCCGCTGCCCCTGCGGCAACACTCTACCACCCCGCCGGTGGCGGTGCGCGCCCAATCGGAACCGCCCGGCGCGGCCCCATACGTGAAGGCCCCGCCGACCGGGTCGGCGGAGCCTTCTCAGGGTGAACCGCCGTTCGCCCTAGAGCAAAAGCCGATCAGATTGATTCAATCTGATCGGCGTCATTTGCTCTAGATTCAAGAAGATAGAGCATGATTCACCGCTCAGGTCGCGCCGACCTGAGCGGATCATGCTCTAGAAGTAATAGGAAACGCCCAGCGATACCTGATGCGCGGCCGGTTCGACCGCGAAGCTGTTGTCCTCGTCGAGGATCACGTCGTAGTCGCTGTAGTTGGCGTAGGTGTAGTCCAGCCTGGCCGCCCAGCCGCCGCCCAGCGCCGCCTCGACGCCACCGCCCACGCGCCAGGCGTCGCGGGTGAGGCCGTCATCGAAAACCTCGACCGGATCGCCGCCGGAGGGCGTGTTGATGAAGCGCGTGTTGAAGCGGGTCTGGCCCCAGCCGCCCGACGCATAGAGCATCGTCCGGTCGGAGATCATCAGGCCGAGGCGCCCCATGACGCCCCAGCTCCAGCGGTTGCCCTGCTCGATGCGGCTGTCGCTGGTGTCGTCGGAGACCGAGGTGTTGCCGCTGGCGTCGCTCCAGCGGCCGGTGCCTTCCACGCCGAGGATAAAGGCGTCGCCGAGCGGGAAGCTGTAGCCGAGCACGGCGCCCGCGGCGATGCCGTCACTGCCGAGGCCGGTGATGCGCCCGCCGTTCTCGTCGTCGAAGTCGGGGATATCGGAACGGTTGTTCAACTGGAAACTGTCGTAGCCGACCTGGCCGCCGGCATAGAATCCGGTGAACGGATTCCGGTCGCCGGCGGACTGGGCGGCGGCTGCGCCGGCCGTCGCCGCAAGAGCGGCGGCGGCGACGCAGGTGGTGCGCAGAAGGGCTTTCATTCGGGACTCCTTGGTAAGTCGACTCTGCGTCGGCCTAAACCCAGGAGACCCCGTTTTGTTCCTTCACGCTAAAAATTTCTCCTTATGGAACAAATACTTGATCGAAACGATCAGCGCGGTGGCAAGCCTCGTTTCGCACGCGCCTCGTTCATCCGTTCCTTGTCGCCGCTAAGCCGCTCGCCAAGTTCGTCCTCGGAGACGGTGCCGGCCATGTGCTTTCCGGCCATGCCGCCATTGTACATGATCATCTTCTCGGGCGTGACCGCCAGGATGGTGCGGAGCGGCGAGTCGAGCAGGTTGTAGAAGAACTCCTCGCCCTCCTTGCTGTTCGGATTCAGCTTCTTCGACAGTGCCCGGTAGAACCATTCCTTGGTGGCGTCGTCCTGGAAGAACTCGCCGCGGCCCTTGAAGGTGATGGCGCCGGTCGGCAGACCTTCCGGCGCGGTCTTGGGATAGCCGGCGCTGGAAACGTTCACCGACACGCGCGGGTCGCGCTTGATCGCCGCCGCGCGGTGGCGATGCTCGGCGAAAGTCAGCCAGATCTTGCCGTCCTTCCAGACGAAGGCATGGGTCACGCCGACCGGCCAGCCGTCTTTGGTGGACCACATCAGCACGCATTCGTTGGAGTTGTTGACGAGCTGTTCGACCTCCTGCTCCGAGAACGGATAGATCGAAACGATTTCGTGGTCGTGTGTCTGGGCCATGCTCCCCTCCGGGTTTCCAGGTTGTCTTCCTGACGGCACTCTCCGACATGCCGGCGAAAAAAACAATCATCAACGATGAATTATATCCAGCGCCTGTACTACCCGGCCGGCTGCAGCACCCGTTCGCGGCCCGGCGCCTTGGTCACCTCCCAGGTGTCCATGCCCTCGCCCGGACCGCCCGGTCCATAGAACAGCTTCAGTTCCTCGTCGATGAAGCGGATCGGGCGGGTGCCGTCGTAACGGTCGGTGTAGTACTTGACCATGGTGAACATGCGCCGGTGACGCTCGACCGTCGCCATCAGCTGGATGATCGGCCACGGATAACCCGGCTTCTTGATGTAGCAGTCGAGCTGGTTGAACCGTTGCAGCACCTCGAACTCCTCGCCCAGCGCCTTGAGCCGCGCCAGTTCCTCGTCGATGTCGTCGGTCCAGACCGCGACGTGCTGCAGGCCGCCTTCCGGATTGTCCTTCAGGAAGTCCTTGTAGACCGAGGGGCCCTCGTTGTGATGGCAGATCAGCTCGAACTGGTGCTCGCCCGAATAGGTGAAGGCCGCGGTAATGTTGAACGTGTACTCCTGGCCGCGGTAGGTGCAGTTGCCCCCCACCACGTCGAAGCGATCGCGGATGAAGAACGGCCCTACGCCGATGTCGATGAAATAAGGCAGCGATTCGCGCACGTCGGGCACGACGTAGCCCTGCTGGACGATGGGCCCAAGGATGATGCTCATGAAAGTCTCCCCGCTTGATTTCGCAGGCACAGCATGGAGCGCCGGGGGGCAGCGGCCAAGCAGAAAATTCACGCGTGCATTTAACGGTCGGCGGCTCGACTACCAGTCGATGGGCGTCATGTATCCCGCCTGAACCAGCGAGCGGGAACTTTCGTAGCGCCGCGAACCCTCCCAAACGGCCGACAACCGCGGCGCCTCCCGCAGGCTGGGAAGCATACGGCGATAGGCGATTGAATTTCCGAAGTACTGGCCCTCGCGCACCGCCGTTTCGGTGCGGCCGAGCAGGTCGGCCATCAGCTTGAAGTGCAGCAGCACGCCGGTCGGCGTGCCCAGGTTAAGTCTCGACGGATGCAGCGCGTGCGGGCTCAGGAGCGTGGTGTCAAGATCCCAGCGCGCGAACGGAGTCTTGCCGGCTTCGCCGCCTGCGGACTGGCCGTTTCCCGCGAACAGGCGCCGCCGCGGCCCGCCGATAAACCACCGGATGCGCGGGCCCACATACAGCGGACGATCCGCGGGCGACATGTAGCCCTCGCCGTCGAACAGCGGGCAGATTTCGACGAGCGACCGGTCGGGAGCGGGTACCGCCTCGTCCAGCGGTCCGTCCGGATACATGTCGAGCATCATCGCCGGCAGCGACGCCCTTCCGGCCCGTTCGAGCCGGCCGGCAAGGTCCGCGAGGCCATGGCGTTCGCAGCCATCATAGACGAGGTGCTCGTCCACATCCACGGACAGTCCCCAACAGCCGGAGGCGCGGCGCCGCAGCAGCGCCTGACGCCATGTGGCGCTGCCGTGGGCGCGGCCGAAGGCGGCGTTGGTCGCATGGAGTTCGACGCCCGGCTGGTCCAGCAGGAATTCCCGTGAGCCGTCGGTGGAGCCGTTGTCGATGAAGATGAAGCGATCGACGCCGAGCCTCCGGTAGTGCCTGAAGAAATCGGGCAGCCGAAGGATCTCGTTGCGCACCGCGGCGATGCAGACGATGTCGGAGCGCCGCGGCTGCGGTCCGTCCCGGATCAGCACCAGGTCGCCGGCCGCCCGGCGCGCGGCCCATCGCCGCCGCAGGGCGACCAGCGCCGTGCCCGGAGGCGAATTCCTGAACGACGCGATGACCCGCCTGCCGAGCTTCACCGACCCTGCCCCGAACCGAGCACCTGCGCGGCCATGATACGAAAAATCAGGCCACACGGCAGCTACCGTGACGCCGAGGGAAGTCCAGGAAAAGAAATGCCGGGCTCTTTCGAGCCCGGCAAATCAGGGAAGACTTCATGTCTTGGGGAGACGATGAAATGGGTAGCCCTGGAAACGGGGAGGAAAGCAGGGCCACCAACCCTTGGCCTCAATATGAGGAGGCTTCCGGGGTCACCACGCTGAACCGTTACTTCGTGGTGACAGGTCCAATATTGCTTGTGCGCCGCAGCATCGTCGACATCCATTCGCACAATTCCGCTATGCGTAAACGCGATGCCGTAAAGATGACACAATTTGGCCACGTTTTAGCCCGCGCCAAAGCAACCGGCAATTGCCGAGTGATACATATCCAGGGTTGTTGAACCGGCCGAGACCGGGAATCGCGAATGCGCAGGGAAGACTCGGACGACCGATCCCTGCGAAGGTGGTGGAGTAGATGACGGCCGGGAGTCCGGCAAAAGGTTTCATGTTCGGCATGGGCGTCCGCGGCGGTTTGGGCCATGATGCGGACATCGGCAGGGGAGAACCGCATGATCAGAGGCATTCACCACACGTCGATCTCGACCGGCGACCTCGACAGGATGCTTGGCTTCTACCGGGACCTGGTCGGCGTCGAAGTGCTGTTCGAGGTCGACTTCAGCGGCGCCGAGATCGAGGCGATCACCGCGCTGCCCGGCGCCAAGGGCCGTGTCGCCATGCTGCGCGCCGCCAACGCGCACATCGAGTTGTTCGAATACGCCCAGCCGGAGCCCGAGGCGGGTGATCCGAATCGGCCGGTCTGCAATCACGGGCTGACGCACATCTGCTTCGACGTGGTGGACCTGCGGGCGGAATACGCCCGCCTCAAGGCGGCCGGCGTGCCGTTCCACTGCGAGCCGCAATGGCTGGGCAACGGCACGGTGCTGACCACCTATGCCCGCGATCCCGACGGGAACGTGGTCGAGTTCCAGGAAATCCTCAACCCCAAGAGCCGCATGGCGATGCGGTTCTAGACATGCCTGCCTCTGGCGCGCCCGCCGAGGAACGCTAAACTCCGGTACCATGCCCGACACTGATCAGCTTCATCAATCATATGCAGAGCCGCTGCTGCGGCAGGGCATGGTGGCGAACCACGAGGCGCTCAACGCGCGGCTGCGCGCGGCGCTCATTGCCATGTCGGAACTCGTCCCCGACCAGGGCACCAACAAAAAGACCGGCGAATCCTACTTCTCAAGCAAGTGGCTTTCCGCGCGCAATCTCCATCAACTGCCCGATCCCGCCTTCCAGGCGCTGGCCAGGATGGCTGAATCGGCAGCCAACGGCCATGAATGGCCGCACGCCGGTCCCGGGGAGCGCCGGATCACGGCCATGTGGGCGATCGTCTCGCGCAACGGCCTGGAAGGCCGGCCGCACAAGCACACGGGCGTGATTTCCGGCGCCTACTATGTGGACGCCGGCGCGTGCGATGACACGGGGAACGGGGCCTTCGCCATCTTCTCGCCGGAGGGCAATACGCTCCTCACCACCATCCAGCCGAGGTCGGGCATGCTGCTGCTGTTTCCCAACACGCTCTGGCACGGCGTGCTGCGCTACGAGAGCGACCAACCACGCATCGTGATCTCGTTCAATCTCAGCTGACGCGTTCCTGGAACTTTTCCGCGGCTCGCTCGTATTGTTCCGCTGACGCGAGGTAGCACGCTACAGCGAAGCGGTCGCCGGAATGGATTACGCTGCCGGTGCGGTCGCGCCAGAGAAGCTCTTTGCAAGCGGGCTTCGGGGTGACATGTTACCGGGGGGTGACAGGGGAGTGGGGCGCATGTGGATACAACGTGTATCCGAGACCATGCACGCGCGGCCAGGACTGGGTTTGACCATCGCCGGAGGGTGTCTGGCGGTGGTCGTCGGCATGCAGTTCGTCGCCGGCACCGCCATGGCGTTCATGATGTTCTATCCGGCCATCATGCTGGTGGCCTTTTTTGCGGGCCGACCGATCGGCTACGCCAGCGTCGCCTTCTCCAGCCTGTTCCTGTGGTTCCTCTATGTGCCGGAGGCCGAGCAGTTTCATCCGACCAAGGAAAGCCTGATCGGCATCGCCGCCTACATCATCCTGGGGGCGCTGATCACCGCCGTGACCGGAAGCCTCACCAAGGCGCTGGTCCGGCTGGGAGCCATGCAGCGCCAGGCCGAGCGGGCGCGCGACGAGGCTTCGGCGCTGATGTCGGAGATGGGTCACCGGCGGCGCAACGAGTTGATGCTGGTGGACGCTATCGCACGCTCCGTTACGCCGCGCACGCCGCAGGGTCACGCGGCCCTGCGTGAGTTCAGCAACCGCATCCGTGCCCTGGCGGCCTCGGGCGATCTGCTGACGCGGGAGACACAGGGCGCCTCCATCGCCGAGTTGATCGAGGGCCAGATCAGGCCTTTCTGTCCTCCCGACAAGATCCGCCGCGACGGACCGCCGCTGATGCTGTCGGCGATGGCGACGCGCTATGTCGGCATGGCGCTGCACGAGCTGTGCACCAACGCCACCAAGCATGGCGCATTGTCCGTCGAGGATGGCCACGTCGAGCTGACATGGTCGACCGACGAGCCCGGGTTCAACATCAGGTGGAAGGAAGTCGGGGGTCCGGCGGTAGCGGATACCGAATCCTCCGGGTTCGGACGCAAGGTGCTGACCGAGCTGGTGCCGGCCGCGCTCCAGGGTACCGCCCACCTGACCTTCGCGCCGGACGGCATCGAGTGGCGGCTGTCGTCGCCCCCGGTCACCATCGAGAATTAGCAATCCCGCCTGCGGGTGCTACCCTACGCCCACCATGACCCGCCCCCCGTCCATCAGGCTCGACCGGCTGCTGTCCAATCTGGGATATGGCAGCCGGAAGGAGATGACCGCCGCGATCCGCAACGGCTGGGTGACCGTCGCCGGCGCCGAGGTGACCGATCCCTCCCACCCCGTGGCCATCGAGAACGCCGGCGAGGTCAGGCTCGACGGCGAGACCGTCGACCCGGCTCCGCCAATGACGATCATGCTCCACAAGCCGGCGGGCTACACCTGCTCGCACAAGGATACGGGTCCGCTGGTCTACGACCTGCTGCCCGACCGCTGGCGTATCCGCAAGCCGCCGCTGTCGACCGTCGGCCGACTCGACAAGGAGAGCAGCGGACAGCTGCTGCTTACCGACGATGGCGACCTGCTGCACCGGATCACCCATCCGCGCAGCCACGCGGCCAAGCACTACCGGGTGACGCTTCGCGATCCGCTGCGCGGCGACGAGGCGGCGCTGTTCGGCGCGGGCGGCTTCGCGCTGCCCGGCGACCCCAAGCCGCTGAAGCCCGCCTCGTGGACGGCGGACGGTCCGACCAGCGGCGTGATGGTGCTCGACGAGGGCCGCTACCACCAGATTCGCCGGATGTTCGAGGCGCTCGGCAACATGGTGGTCTCGCTCCACCGGTTCCGCACCGGCGGGCTGTCGCTGGGCAACCTTCCCGAGGGCAGCTGGCGTTTCCTTTCGCCCGCCGACCTGGACGGCCTGTTCACCGAATAGACTGAACCGGGGATGTCACCCGCCGCGATATTGCGCCTTCCGCCGCCGCGTAAACTGGGCAAATGTCGTGCAGGACAACGCGCGCGCTCGACGGGCAACGCACACCGATGAAGATCGTCTATCTCATTCGCGCGCACCGGGGACCGGCACAGGTGGCGCGGCTGATCGCCGCCCTGCGCCACGACGGCGCGCGGTTCTTCATCCATGTTGACAGGAAGGTGGACGAGGCGCCGTTCCGGCAAGCAGCGCAGGCGCCGGACGTGTCCTTCGCCGCCAACCGCATCACCGCAAACTGGGGCGGTTTCTCGCTGGTCCGCGCGACACTGTCGGGTCTGCGCGAAATCCTCGCCGAGGCGGCCGGAGGAGAACCGGACCGCATCTGCCTGCTGAGCGGACAGGACTATCCGCTGATCTCGGCCGAGGGGATCGCCGATTACTTCGCGAGGCACTCCGATATTGAATTCATCAGCTATGCAGCCCTGCCGGCGCCGTTCTGGGACAGCAAGGCGATGCGCCGCATCAACCGGTACTATTTTTACGACTGGCTGCCGCTGGTCTGGCCGGCCAACAGGAGCCGCAGAATCACGCAGCGGATGACGCTGCGTCTGCGACTGTTCACCAAGCTGGCGCAAATCCTGTTGCCCAAGCCGTCGCTTCCCGCGGGCTATGCGCCTTACGGAGGCTCCGCCTGGTGGTGCCTAACGGGCCGGACTGCCCGCCTGGCGCTTGAACTCAGCGACGCCAATCCGCGGCTGCAGCGCTTTTTCAGCCACACGCAGCACGCCGAGGAGATGTATTTCCAGACCCTGCTGCTCAACGCCGACGTCGACGTGTCCAGGTTTCGCGGCGAATGGCGGCGCCGCGAGCTCGGCAGCTATCTCTGGTTCGAGGAGTGGAAGAAGTCGTCGCCGCGCACATTGGTCGCGAACGACCTCGAGACGCTTATGGCATCGGACAAGATGTTCGCCCGCAAGTTCGATCTGGACGTCGACAGCCGCATCCTCGACCTGCTGGACGAGGTGCGGCCCGGCCGGCGCCTGCCCTGAGGACAGGCACCGCGACGGCCGGCCCTACGCGTAGGACTCGCTGAGCGCAGAATAGACGAGGGTCCGCAGGTCGCGCCTGATGGTGATGTGGTGCGGCGACTGCAGAACCTGGGTCATGAACACGACCGTCAGATCCTCCTTCGGGTCGACCCAGAAGGCGGTCGAGGCCGCGCCGCCCCAGAAGAACTCACCGACCGTGCCGGGCAGGCGCGTGCGCGCCACGTCGATGGTCACGCCGCAGCCCAGCGAGAATCCCACGCCAGAATAGCCCGCTTCGTTGAACAACGCCGGCGCCAGACCGATCTCGGTCATGTCCTTGCCGCCGGGCAGGTGATTGAGGCTGAACAGGGCGACCGTCTTGGGGCTGAGGATGCGCGCGCCATCCAGATCGCCGCCGTTCAGCAGCATGCGGCAGAACCGCATGTAGTCGCCGGCCGTCGACACCAGTCCGCCGCCGCCTGATTCGAACACCGGCGGCGCCGCGTAGGTGCTGGCCTGGGCGTCGTCCTGCAGCTTGATGCCGCCTTCCGGCCTGGCCACGTAGCATGAGGCGAAACGCTCGACCTTGTCGGCGGGAATGAAAAAGGCCGTATCGTTCATGCCCAGCGGCTCGAACACCTGCTTGCGCAAATAGTCGCCGAACCGCTCGCCGGACAGCTTCTGCACCAGGTAGCCCATCACGTCGATGGACACCGAATAGTTCCAGGATTCGCCGGGCGAGCACTCCAGGGGCAGCTCGGACAGGTCCTCGACGAAGCCCTCCAGATCCTTCTGGTTCGGCATGTCGGCGATCTTGCGCTTGCGGTAGGCCGCGTCAACGTTGGTGCGCGCCAGGAAGCCGTAGGTGAGGCCGGCCGTATGGGTGAACAGGTCGATCACCTTCATGGGTCTCTTGGGAGCGGTGGTGATGAACGCGCCCGGCACGCCGCCGGCGAATACGGCCAGGTTCTTCCACGACGGGATATGGGCAGCAACCTCGTCGTCGAGCCCGATCAGGCCCTGCTCGACCAGCATCATCAGCGCCACCGAGGTGACCGGCTTCGTCATGGAGTAGATGCGGAAGATGGCGTCTTCCCGCATCGGCTTTTCCCGCTCCAGGTCCATGGAACCGAGCATGCCGTTATAGGCCAGCTCGCCGCGCCGCCAGACCTGGATCAGGCTGCCGGGAATGTGTCCAGGCGCGACGTATTTCCGCTCCAGCATGTCGTTGATGCGGTCGAGACGCTTGCCCGACAGGCCCAGCTGCTTCGCCTTCGCCATGGATTCCTCCCCTGAAAGTGGCGGCAGTCTAGACCGCCGCGTGCGCCGGAAGGAACGGGAAAGTAAGCGGCTGCTTCAGCTCGCCGGCTGGCCGTTCAGGATCCATTCCATGTAGCGGCGCACCACCGGGAACGGCGCCGGGGTCATCGCCATGTCGGGATCGGCGATCAACTCGTAGCCGCAAGGCGCGACGAAGGACTCCATCTCCATCAGCGATTTGACCAGTCCGGTGGCGTCCTTGTCGGGGAAGACGGCGGGCCCGGACACCTCGCCCCGCAGGGTCACCGCCGTCGGTTCCTGGGTCTTGTCCCTGGGGATGAAGGCGATCGGGCACACGCTCATGCGTTGGCCGATCAGCTGCACGATCCAGCCCCTGTCCTTCACCAGCGTCGCCTCGAGCTTGTAGTAGCGGGCGACGCAGACCTTCAGCGCGTCGGCATTGCCGCAGACCAGGTTCCAGGTGCCCACCGGATCGGTGCCGGGCGCGCTGGTCTGGAACGTGCCCGAACCATCGTCGTAGAACCGGTAATAGACGCCGTCCACCCTGCCCTGCTGATAGGCGCGCTTGTCCTCCTTGGTGACGCCGGTGGTCGCGTCGGCGGTGAACTTCTTCGCGACATCCGCCATGCCGGGCACGCGCACGATGGTTGTGCCCTTGGCCTGGTCGGGCGCGTCCTGAATCTCGAATACCACCCGGAACATGTGGGTGCTAGCGACCGGCTTGCCCGCCTCCATGGCCGGGATGAACCGCCACTTGCTGCCCGCCTCCGCGACCGCGGCCTTGTCGAGCGAGGCCGAGCCGCTGCTCTGATCGACCTTGACCGTGGCGGGATCGACGCTGCCGTCGGCGCGGACGACGAATTTCAGCACCACGGCGCCTTCCTCGCCCTTCTGAAAGGCATCGGACGGATAGTCGGGCTGGGTCACCGGGCGGGCCGGATCCTGCCGCGGGTCCGTGCGGCTGGCGGTGGCCGCCACCAGGCCGGAAGTGGACGGCGGCGCCTCGGTGGCCGCCGGCGCCGGCACGGCCGGCCAGCCCATCAGCAAAACTCCAGCGATCGCAGAAATCGCGACCCGTTCAGTCCGGCGCATCAAGGCCAGCCTCCGTTTCCGTTGACCCCGTTTATCGCGGCGGAAGCTATCGGAAGCGCGCGCCCACCACAAGGGCGGGCCGGTCAGTATCCGAAGCCCTTGCCGCCGGAGCGCCGCGGGATACGGAAGCTGGGCTTCAGCTCCAGCGACCACGACAGGGCTTGCCCTGTCTCGTCCACCTTGACGCTGCGCTGGGTCGTGGCCTCGGCGCCGACCTGCGACGGGTGCCACACCCGCGCCACATAGGACCCGGCCGGGACGTCGAGCGCCACCTTGCCGTCCCGGCCGGTCCTGGCCGCGTAGGGCGTGGCGGCAACGTAGACGTAGCCGATCATCCAGTCGTGAATGTTGCACCCGAGCGGAACGACGCCCGGCTTGTCGAACCGCACCGACGGCGCCGCTGCACCGGCATAGAGCGGCAGCTCGAAGGACTTGGCGGCCGAGAACGAATAGACATGGTGCCGCACGTTATCGCTGTTGGGAAAGGTCACCATCGATCCGGCCGTAATCACGGTGACGTATGGAACGAATTCGAGGTTCAACTGGTCCACCGTGCCCTGACCGGACCTGAGCTGTACCGCCCCGCCATCGGACGGCGTGAGCGTGACCACCGCATCCTCCAGCGGCACGCCGCCCGTGTCCACGACCGAGGCGGTCATCCGCGCCGCCCAGGCAGGCGCCGCCGTCAGCAGCAAAGCGGCCAGCATGAGCCCTGGATACGTCATGCGCTTCTCCTAGAATCCATAGGACACGCCGAAGCGGATGATGTCCTTGGTGTAGTCGTTGTCGCCCCGCGCCAGGGTCATCACCCGGCGATACTCAAGCGCCGCGCCGAGCCGGCCGGTAATGGCCACGGAAAGCCGCGCGCCCACCGTATGCGCCGTACCCATCAGCCGATAGGAGAAGGCACCCGGGCCGAATGCCGGATCGGCGGCCACGGCGCTCGTCACCACATAGATGCTCTTGCCGGGCTGGAACACCAGCAGCGTCGACACCACGTCGCCGCGCAGGTACTCGTAGCCCATGTCCAGCGATACTCGGTCGGTGATCGAATAAGCCGCGTTCAGCCCCAACCGCAGGTCGTTGAGGTTGAACACCGCGCCGGAATAGCCGGGAAAGACCGGGCGGACATGATCCGTGGTGCGGCGCTCGTAGGCCAACTCGACCCAGACATCGAGCCGCCTGCCGAAGCGCTTGCCGGCGGAAACCGCCACCCGGTGCCGCCAGCCGTCGCGGTCGTCGCGGTCGAAGCTGAAATGGCCGGTGGAGGCCGAGAACCCGATCCAGGGCGCGGTGTAGCCGAGGCCGAGCTTGCGGCGGTACGCGGCCTCGATACCGAGGAACAGGTTGTCGAGTCCCGAAACGTCGAGATATTTCTCGCCGTCCATCCATGTGCGCAGGGTGAGGCTGCTGTAACCGTCGAACTGGAACCGGTATCCCGCCGACGCCGAGACGGCAAAGGCCCAGTCGCCGACGATGTCGAACACCTCCTCGGCGTTAGTCAGGTTGTCGTCATGGAAGACGGCCGCGTCCGCGTCGACGAACCAGTAGGCGGCCGACGGCATGGCGGGCACGAGGCTGCAGAGCGCCGCGGCGGCGGCGCATGCGCAGATGCGCGCCGAACACCGCAGCCGTGCCATCATGCCGATCCCCGCCACGTCATCTTCCGCCGCACCCCAAAAGGCCCAAACCGTGGGTCAGGACGATGAACGCGCCATTCTAGCACCGGCGGCCCTTCGATTCATGTCACGAACGGCAACAGACTTGGAAAGGCCCGCCACATTCCGCAAACTGGCCGCGCCGGCGCGGGGACCCGGCCCAACACCAACCTGGGGAGACCTGCCATGAATACCGGACCGACCGACGACCGCCTCGCGATCCGCGAGCTGATCGAGCACTACTGCAATGCGGTGAACCAGCGCGACGCGGCGCTGTGGGGCGCCAACTGGGCCGAGGACAGCGAGTGGAACCTGCCGGTCGTGCCCGGCATGGAATCGGTCAAGGGCAAGGCCGCCATCGTCGCCGCCTGGGTCGAATCCATGAAATTGTTTCCGTTCGTCAACATGATGGCAATGCCCGGAACCATCCGGATCGAGGGCGACACAGCCTACGTACGGTCCTACACCTCCGAGGTCGCGGTCATGCAGGACGGGACCGAACTGCGCCCGCGCGGCCAGTACGACGACGTTGTGGTAAAGCGGGATGGCAGGTGGCTGTTCCAGCGGCGCTCGTTCCAGGCGCTGCACGGCGAATAGCGCCCTTCTTCTATTTCACCAGCAATTGCGGTACCATAACGACAGAGACGGGCATCTCAATATCCGGGCAAGACAATGCCAGAGTCGAGCAGTTCCGAGGCGGGCGGGGCCAAGGGCGGACCGGCGAAATGGTGGCAGTGGGTGATCATCTATCCCACTTTGGCCATCTCGATCCTGTCCGCGGCGCCGCAATGGGTCGACAAGGGTCAGGCCCTGTTCAACGGGGTCGAGGACAGGGGCTGGGAAGAGGCCAAGCAGCAGCAGGAGGCCTGGCGCTCGAACCTGACCTGCTCGGCGGCGCCGTTCGACTGGTACTCCACGGCGGAGAACCTGAAGGTCGACGCGACGATCTGCAACTCCGGCGACATCTTCGTGCGCGTGTCGACGCCGAGTCAGGGCAACTTCTATCGTTGGGTGCTGCTGAAATCGATCGTCAAGGACAAGGAGACGGCGGCGCTTCCCTCCCTCATCCCCAAGGCCTTCGCCGGCCCTGCCACGACCGGGCTGACCGAGGGCCGCTACACCGTCGCCTCGGCCGAGGCGGCCACGGTGATCTGCCAGGCGTTCCTGCCCGACGGCCGCACTCTTAAGCGGCATGTCAGCACGGCCGCCGGCTGCTTCGACGAATATGTGGACACCTATACGGGGCAGGTGACCCGGCGGGAACAGGTAGAGTGCCGGACCTCATGCTGAAAACAGTGACGGCGGCCATGCTGCTCGCGCTGGGCGCCGCCTTCGCGGCAACTCCCGCCGGCGGCCAGCCCACGAAGCCGAAACCCTCCGCCTCCAGCACGGACGACGGCGACGGCGCCGCCACGGCGGACCCGGCACCAGGCAAGAAGGTGATGACCGAAGCCGAGAAGGCGGAGGCCGGTAAACCGAAGCCGAAGCCGAGGCCGGCCAACGCCGAGGAGGATGACGACCGCGAGACCGCCTCGCCGCCACCCGCTGCCCGTCCGCCCGCCGTCCGTCCGCCCGCCGTCCGTCCGCCCACCAGCCCGCCCGGCCGATGACCAGCTTCGTGCTCGTCCACGGCGGCTGGCATGGCGGCTGGTGCTGGCGCAAGGTGGCCGGGCGCCTGCGCGCGCAGGGGCACGAGGTGTTCACGCCCACGCTGACCGGCCTCGGCGAACGCTCCCATCTGCTCAGCGCCAGCGTCAACCTCGACACCCAGATCATGGACGTCGCCAACGTCATCGACTTCGAGGACCTGGAAGACGTGGTGCTGGTGGGCCACTCGTTCGGCGGCATGGTGATCACCGGCGTGGCCGACAGGATGGCGGCGCGGATCGGGGCACTGGTCTATCTCGACGCCTTCGTTCCGGCCGACGGCGATTCCCTCCTGAGCCTCACCACCGAGGGCTTCCGCCACTTCCTGGTCGACGGCGCCTCGGGCGGCGGCGGTCTGGTGTCGCCGCCGATATCGGCCGAAGGCTTCAGCGTCAACCCGTCCGACCGGGCCTGGGTCGATGCCAAATGCACGCCGCATCCGTTTGCCGCGTTCCTCCAGCGCATCTCGCTGACCGGCGCATGGGAGATGGTTCCGGCGCGGGCCTATCTTTACTGCGACGGCTGGGCGCCCAATCCGTTCGCCGAGATCTATGCCCAGCTGTCCGCCGACCGCCACTGGATCACCCGCGCCATGCCTTGCGGCCACGACGTCATGATCGACATGCCGGACGAGCTGGCGGACTGGTTGGCGGGCCTGTGCCGCGACGGAACCAGTTCGCGACCGCCTCGTTGATCCCCGGCGAACAAGGAGCGAGCCATGAGCCAGGTGCATTACGAGATCGTCGAGCATGATGGCGGGTGGGCCTACAGGGTCGGCGCCGTGCTCTCGGAGACCTTCGCCACCCACGACGAGGCCCTGGCCGCGGCAAAGACTGCCGCGGCGCGGCAGGAGCAGCCCGGCGAGACCACCGACATCGAGTTCGAGGACGAGCGCGGCGTCTGGCACGAGGAGACCGCCAAGGGCGACGACCGTCCGGATACCGATGTGATCGACAAGGGCTAGGGGCCCTTCCCGCCCCTGCCCGTCCATGCCATTGTGCCCGTTGCCGAAACTGGAGGGGCCGGGCGCATGGGCGATCGCATCTGCCGGAAAGTGGCGTGGCGGCTGCTGCCGCTGCTGGTGGTCTGCTACTTCCTGTCGTTCCTCGACCGGGTGAACATCAGCTTCGCGTCGCTGACGATGAATGCGGACCTGGGACTGAGCGCGGCGGCCTACGGCCTGGGCGCGGGCATCTTCTTCATCGGTTACCTGCTGTTCGAGGTGCCCAGCAACATCCTGCTGAGGCGTTTCGGCCCGCGCATCTGGATCGCCCGGATCATGATCAGCTGGGGCATCATCTCGGCCTGCATGGCGACGGTCCAGGGCGAAACGAGCTTCTACGTGCTGCGCTTTTTGCTGGGCTTCGCCGAAGCCGGGTTCTTCCCGGGCATCGTCTACTATCTGTCGATATGGTTTCCCGCGGCCTGGCGGGCGCGGATCATCGGCTCGTTCCTGATCGCCCTGCCGCTGTCGAGCATTCTCGGGGCACCGGTATCGGCGATCTTCCTCGGCATGGACCATCTGGGCCTCTCCGGCTGGCAGTGGCTGTTCATCATGGAGGGCGTGCCGACGGTGGTGATGGGCGTCGTGGTCCTGTTCGCGCTGCCCAATCGTCCCGACGAGGCTCCATGGCTCGACCCGGACGAGAAGGCCTGGCTCAACGGCAAGCTCGCCGAGGAGGACCAGGCCGCAGCGGCAACCTCGCACGCCTCGATCGCCAGCGCGCTGACCGTGCCCAAGGTCTGGATGATGGCCTTCATCTACCTGGGCATCGTCGTCGGGCTCTACGGCTTCACCTTCTGGGTGCCTCAGATCACCAAGGGGCTGGGCGGACTGAGCACCACCCAGGCGATCCTGATCACGGTGGTGCCGAACCTGCTGGCGGCGGGCGCGCTGGTCGCCTGGGGACGCCGGTCGGACGTTACGGGCGAGCGCATCCGCAGCCTGGCGTTCCCCGCTCTGGTCGGCGGCCTCCTGTTCGCAGTCGCGGGCCGAGTCGCCGACCGGCCGCTGCTGTCCTACGTGCTGTTCTGCGCCGGCTTCCTGGCCTCCTTCGCCGCCTTCCCGGTGTTCTGGACGGTGCCCATGGCGGTGCTGCGCGGCTCGGCCGCCGCCGCCGGCATCGCGCTGATCAACTCGGTGGGCAATCTGGGCGGCTTCCTGGGGCCCTACATGATCGGCGCGGTCAAGGACCGGACGGGCGATTACGGCATGGGCATCGCCGCGGTCGGCGCCTTCGTCATGCTGTCGGGCATCCTGACGCTGCTGCTGGCGCGCTATTCGCCGGAGACGGAACGGGCATTGAAGCAGGCATCGATGTCCGCTTCCTAGGGTGGCGAAATGACCAGGGAGGACACAGCAAAGCCGGCCCTGCTGCGCGCCATCGGTCCGTTCCAGCTCACTCTGTACGGGCTGGGCAGCATGCTCGGCGCCGGCATCTATGGCCTCGTTGGGCAGGCGGCGGGCCAGCTCGGCAGCGCCATATGGCTGGCGTTCCTGGTCTCGATGATCGCAGCGCTGTTTACCGGCCTGTCCTACGCGTCCCTCGCCTCGCGCTATCCGAGAGCCGGCGGCGCCGCCTACGTCACCCACCGCGCCTACGGCAAGCCGCTGCTGAGCTATCTGGTGGGGCTGGCGGTGGTGTGCTCGGGCCTGACCTCCATCGCCACCCAGTCCAACGTGGTGGCCGCCAATCTTCGCGCGCTGTTCGGCTGGGAGTCGGCGCCCGACGGAATGCTGGCGGTCGGCTTCCTGCTGATCCTCGCCGGCGTGCTGGTGCGCGGCATCCGCGAATCCCTGTGGTTCAACCTGGTGTGCACGGCCGTGGAAGCCTCGGGCCTGCTGCTGGTGATCGCCGTGGGCATCGATCATTGGGGCAGTGTGAGCCTGCTCGAGCTGCCGCCCCACGACGGCGCCACGGCGCTGATCGTGATGCAGGGGTCGCTGCTGACCTTCTTCGCATTCATCGGCTTCGAGGACATGCTGAACGTCTCCGAGGAGGTGGAGAACCCGCGCCGCAACATGCCGCTGGGGATGATCTCGGCCATGCTGATCGCCACCGCCATCTACATGGCGGTCGCTGTCACCGCCGTCTCGGTGGTGCCCTGGCGGGAACTTGCGGCCGCGGCCGCGCCGCTCACCGAGGTCGTCGCCCGCGCGGCCCCGTGGTTCCCCGCCGCGGGCTTCACCGTCGTCACCATCTTCGCCGTCGCCAACACGGCGCTGGTTAACTACCTGATGGCCTCGCGCATGCTCTACGGCATGTCGCACCAGGGGCTGATGCCCAGGGCGCTGGGCGCGGTGCATGCCGGGCGGCAAACTCCCCACATGGCCATCGCCGTGCTGTTCGTGGTGGTGGCGGCGCTGGCTCTCGTCGGCGACATCAAGGCGCTGGCGTCCGCCACCGTGCTGCTGCTGCTGAGCGTGTTCGTGGTGGTGAACCTGGCGCTGGCGATCCTCAAGCGCCGGGCAGGCGAGCCGCGGGGCGCCTTCGAGGTCCCGCTGGCCATTCCGGTTCTCGGCGCGCTGGTCTGCCTGTCGCTGATCGCGGTGCGGGTCGGCGAAGGCAGCTGGCTGGCGCCCGCGATCGCCGGCGGCCTGCTGGTGCTGATCGGCGGGCTTTGCTGTCCACCGGCGCTGGCCGGGCCGACCGGATCGCCCGGTTCATACGGACCGACCAAGCCGCCGGCCCAGACCAGCCCACGCCTTGACGGCCAGGTGCCGGGCCAGCAGCAGCGGCGGCATGCGCAGCCAGTGCGCGCGCATGAACAGCAGCAGGCGGGCCAAGGCGGCGCCAACCGCGACACGGTCGGGATGGCTGGGCACCAGGGCCGGCGGCACCAGCCGGTTCATCGCCGCTGCGGCGACGGAACCGGGCCGGCCCGGCAGCGACGCGGCGAAGTCAGGGGGAACGGGCGTTCCAAGCAGCCGGGCCGCGAACGCCAGCGCATGGCCCAGCGGCCTGCCGGCCCGGTGCAGCCGGGCCCTTTCCGCCAGATGATCCCAGAAGCCGGGTTGGGCCGAGAACTCCTCCAGCAGTTCATGCAGGTCGACGAGTTCGCGCAGCCGCTCGGCCAGATCACCGTCCTGGAACAGGTGCAGCGCGGCATGCACCACCATGTCGGCTGGATTCGGTGCCCAGGCGGCCCGGCCGAGCACGTCGACGGCGACCGCGTCGCGCAGCAGCGCCGCCACATCCGGGCGGATGCGGCCGGTGGGCGGCAGGATTGTGTGGTGCACGTCCATCACCGTCGCCCGGTGGCGGTGCCGCAGCGGCGGCAGCTCGTGCATCCACTGCCGGTAGTAGCGCTGGTCGTAGTCGTCCAGCTTCATGCCCTGCCATCCCGCCGCCCCCAGCGCCTGCTCGACCGCCGGCAGTCGGTCGCGGGGCACGAGGATGTCGATGTCGGACGAGACCCGGCCGCGGGCCACACGCAGATCAAGCAGCGCGTAGGCGGCGCCCTTCAGGAACATGACGGGCGTATCCACAGCGCCGAGCGCGTGCAGGACCATGAATGCCTCGGACCGCAAATTCTCGCCATTGTAGGCGCACAGCCGCGAAACGGAGGCGAATTGCCGCCGCACCGCCGGCGGCAGCGGTTCGACGCGCGCATCGGCTGCCCGCTGCGCCAACTTACCCATCAGGGCGCGCGGCCTTGCCCGCTGCATGATATCGGTCCACTCGGCTGCCGTCAGCCCGGCCATGGCCGACGGCTCGCGCAGGCAGCGGAGCAGGATGCCGGCCGTCATCGAGTCACCTGTTCCAGCAGGGCGACCGCCGATGCCGTGTCCGGATAGGTTGCGGTCAGTACCGGGCCCGCGTCGACCAGACGGGACAAGGCCTCGAAGCCTGCCTGGCCGAACTCCCGGTAGTTCACCGAACAGGCGGTGAGGGCGATGAACGCGGCGGCATTTCCCATGGCGTCGAGCGCCGGCGCTTCCGATGGATCGAAGCGCGGGAAGACCACGGCGGCCGGCACCGCCGGTACCGCCGCCGCCTCGACCGCGGCGCGCGAGGGGGCAACGTAGCCGATGGTGCCCTTCGGCGTACCCTCATAGGCAGGCGACAGCACCAGTTCCGGCGCCCAGGCCTCGACAGCCTGCAGCGATCGGTTCTTCAGCGAGATCGGTCGCGGATGTGCGGTGATGGCAAGGCTGGCCGGATCGAGCAGCGCGAACTCGTCGGAAAGGTGCCGCCAGCCGCGCGCCACCAGCGCGGCGCACAGGGTGCTCTTCCCCTGTCCCGACTGGCCGGGCAGGATCACCGCGCGCCCCTCCCTGGCGACGACGGCCGCATGCAGGATGAGATGGGTGAAGGTGCGCGTCGCCACGCACCAGTTGAGCGCCTGCTCGAACATGATCGGGGCCAGCCGCTCGGGCAGCGGCGTGTAGGGAGGAGGCGTGTCGATATAGGCCATGGCCTGGCGCCGGAGGAAGCGGCGCAACCCGCCGGTGCCGGACACGCGAATGACGAAGTCGGGCGTCTCGGCATCGTCCAGCAGGTCGAACTCGCCGTAGAGATGGTGGATGGAGGCGTGCAGCACGGAAAGCGGGGTGCGCAGGCGGACGGCGAAGGGCGGCACGGACAGGACGGCGCCACGTTCGAGCCGCCCGGCGAAGGCGACCGGCTCCAGCACGCCGATCCGGGTCACCGCGCCCGCTCCAGCAACGCCAGCGCCGCGAAATTGTCCAGCGCCCGGACGATCTGCGCCTCGAGCGACCGGGTGCGCTCGCGTCCCAGTTCGCCGCAGACCGTCGCGGCGAGCGCCTCCTGCGTGCAAACCCCGGCTTCCACGAGGCACAGCAGGTAGCTGGTGAAGGTGTCGAGATAGTGGGTCTCGCCGGTGGCGCGATTGAAGACGACGCAGCCGTCGTCCCATTCGCGCCAGTCCAGTGTGCCGATGGGCGCCGCGAGACGGTAGGCATCGTTGCTGCCGTCCATGGCGCGGCTCCCGCGGAACCTACTTGCAGACCGAGGGCGTCGTGTCGCTGAAGATCGTGACGGCGCGCGAGCCCTTGATCGGACCATTGCAATACGAGACCCAGCACGACCCGTTGGTGACCATCAGGTGGATCATGTCACCCGTCTCCACGGATTCGCCGGGGCCCTCGGGATAGGGCGAGCCGGCGCCCGACCCGGTGAAGTCCTTGACGATGGATTCGATGTCGTTCTTGCGCCCCTGCCCGGTCTTCTTCTCCGGAATGCCCGTCAGCGAGGTCACCGTCTGACGATTGCGCTGCTGGGTATAGGTGGGATCATCCTTGAAGTCGCCGAACTCGGACACCAGGGTGCTCTCGCTGGGACGGGGATTGAGCGGCTTGCCGTTGCCCTTGCGCTCGCTGGCGCAGCTCGACAGCGCCCACGCCGTGCCGCTCTGCAGCGAAATGATGACCGGCACGGCGACCGCGCCGGTCTTGAGCAGGCGCCGACGCAGCGCATCCGCGGCAAGGCGCGCGTCGGCCGCGCCATCCTCGCGGACGTCGTGCGGATCCTGCTCGGGCATGTTCTTCACCTCTTCGCCGCCCCCAAGGGCTGTCGGCGTCGCCTCGTGCCTTCGGCCGAACGGCCCAGTTTAGAAGAGCTTAGGCAGCCGATCAATGCAGCGCGGCAGGCGGCGTACTCAGAGCGGGCCGGCGTGGCGCAGCACACCTTCGGCGGCCGAGGTCCAGCCGCCGTCCTCGCCGTGCAGCACCAGCCCCGGCAGTACCCGCGACGGCGCCCTGCCCCCGCGCCGCGCCCGCAGGATCACCCGCCGGGCCTCGGCGCCGGCTCTCGGCCACAGCGGCAGCACGGTGACGGCGGACAGCTTGGCCTCGATCGCGGCGATGGCGCGGGCCAGTTCGCCCGCCGGCAGCACGAGCGTGAGCGTTCCCTTGCCACCCACGCGGCCGGCGCAGAACGCCAGCCAAGCGGCGAAATCCGCCTCGCCCATGGCATGGGCGGCATCGCGCGCCGGATCCGGGCTGCGCTGGCCCCGCTCGGCGGAGCGGTAGGGCGGATTGCTGATCACGTGGTCGAACTGGCGCGACATCGCGGCGGGCGGCGGCGCCAGCACGTCGGCCTCGATCCATTCGGCGTCGATGCCGCTGGCCTCGGCGCCGCGCCGGGCGAGCGCCAGCGCCGCGCCGTCGCGCTCGACGCCGGTCAGCCGGATCCCCGGCACCCGCGCCGCGACGCAGAAGCCCGCCGCGCCCGTGCCGCTGCCCACATCGAGCACGCTTTGGCCTGGCTTCGCCGGGACCGCGGCGGCGAGCAGCACAGGGTCGATCGCCACGCGGTAGCCGTGCCGCGGCTGGACCAGGCGGACCCTGCCGTCCAGCAGACGGTCCTCGGTGACATCACTCATCGATCCCGGAATCCGCGATGATGCCGCGCGCCTCGGCCTCGTCGTCGTCGATCACCATCAGCCGCCGCTGGATCGCGCCGATGCTGCCCTCGGCGAGAGCAGCATGCCCGTCGAACACCATGGCCTCGATGCCGGCCTGCTTCAGCAGGCTCTGCGCCACCGACAGCAGCACCGGATCGTTGGTCCGCAGGATTTCCTTCATGCCGGCACGCTCACTCTGAATTGCGGGCAGTTCACTTGACCGCCGATCTTACGCGCTTCTATCTTGGCCAGAACGCACAAAAACAAGGAAGCGGCTGGTGGATAACGTCGTCCGGATCGACAGGGACAAGCGCGGGGCGCCGTCCCCGCTCGACGTGCTGACCGAGTTGACCAAGGCCGACATGCTGCGGGTCAACCAGGTGATCATGTCGCGGATGCAGTCGCCGGTGGCGCTGATCCCGCAGCTCGCCGGCCACCTGATCGCCTCGGGCGGCAAGCGCCTGCGGCCGATGCTGACCCTGGCGACCGCCTCGCTGTGCGGCTATGCGGGCGAGCGCCACATCCCGCTGGCCGCCTGCATCGAGTTCCTGCACAGCGCCACCCTGCTGCACGACGACGTGGTCGACGAAAGCCGCCTGCGGCGCGGCAACGACACCGCCAACGTGCTTTGGGGCAACCAGGCCAGCGTGCTGGTCGGCGACTTCCTGTTCAGCCGCGCCTTCCAGATCATGACCGACGACGGCTCGCTCGAGGTGCTGCGACTGCTGTCGGGCACATCGGCGGTGCTGGCCGAGGGCGAGGTGCTCCAGCTGATCACCACCAACGACGTGGACACCACCGAGGACAGCTATTTGCAGGTGATCAGCGCCAAGACCGCCGTGCTGTTCGCCGCCGCCTGCCAGATCGGCGCCATCGTCTCGGGCCGCCCCAAGCCCGACGAGGAGGCGCTCGAGAGCTTCGGCCGCAATCTGGGCATCGCCTTCCAGCTGGCCGACGACGCGCTCGACTATTCCGCCAAGCAGGCGACGCTGGGCAAGTCGGTGGGCGACGATTTCCGCGAGGGCAAGATCACCCTGCCGGTGATCCTGGCCTATCGCCGCTCGGACGCCGAGGAACGCAACTTCTGGCGCCGCACGCTGGAGCAGGTCGAGAACCAGGAAGACGGCGACCTCGACCGGGCGATCGGCCTGATGACCAAATACAGCACGCTGGCCGACACCCTGACCCGCGCCCGCCACTACGGCGCCATGGCCAAGGACGCCCTGCGCCTGTTCGCCCCCTCGCCCATGCGCGACGCGCTGACCGGCATCGTCGACTTCACCATCGATCGGGCTTTTTAGGATTTCTGGGATTTCCCTGCGAAGGCCGCTTGCAGGCGGCGCGGCGGAACGCTATACACGCGCCCTGCCCCACCCAAGGGCCCGTCGGGGAGTAGCTCAGCCTGGTAGAGCACTGTGTTCGGGACGCAGGGGCCGGAGGTTCGAATCCTCTCTCCCCGACCAATTAATCCCAAGAGTTAGACACCATCCCGAGCGGCCGGAAACGGCCGCGGTGCATTAATGGTTTAGCTACGCCCGGTCGGACAAAGCTTCAGGGTGGAAGCAGGGCGTCGACGAGCCGCTCGATGGTTTCCGCCACGCCGTCCGCGACTAACGCCTGCCGGATCAATCCGCGCTTGGTCGTGAAATGCGTGTTGTCGGGAAACGCGACACGCGCGGCCACATTCGCCGCATGCAGCGCCGCTGCGGCGAGGTCCGCGTGCAACGACTCACTAGCATCGAACTCCGGAATAGGCAGCGTCCAGACCAGATTGTCGAAATGGCGAGGATCGCGTTGCCCAACCGGTTGGAGATCCCTGACCCGATCGAGCACCATCTGCGTGTTGAGAATGGCGGTAACGTACGCTGCTTCATCAAGCGAGTTCGCTGCGGACCAATAGGCGTTCTTATCTACGACAATATCGTCGTCTGCGAGCCAGCACGCACTCAGCCGCGTGCCCGACGCCGGATAGACGATACGTATTGGTGATCTCGTCGTCTGCGCCGTCAGCTTCTGTAGATGATTAAGTGATTGCTCCAGAGAAACGCGAGGTGTGCCATTAGCATTCTTGTTGCTGTGTTCATTCCACTTGTTTTCCGCATCTCGAAGCCAAGCGCCAAGACCACGGTGACCGTGTGCATCCGCACTGGACGAGTCCAGCACTTTTCCGCTCTGAACAGGGACGACGCCTGTCGCTAGGCCAAGGATACGAAATGGCGCAATTGATTCACCCAGTGCTACCGGACGTAAGAAAATACGCTCTACCGGCCCCTCCGGCGGCTCAACTGTTGTCCACGGAGCATTGTCGAGGTTCCCCACGCGTCCGCGAACGCGCGGGGCGTCGCGTCGGCTCTGCAACCGGCCGGAGGTGGCGTGTTCAACCAAGAAAAACCGTCGCGGGTTGAAGGTTGCTCCTTGGCGGAAGCGCCGCCGATATGGTGACGCGGATATCAGCGTGCGCGGCCGGGGCCATGCGGTGCGCACATGTTCGAGAGCTATGGCGGCTTCAGCCTCGGTCGCGTCGCGCCGGGGAAGCTCGCCTACCCAGCGATCGATCTGCGCCGGCGGCGGCCCCTCCATGTCCCGCTCTCCGAACAGCACGCAGGTGCTGGTCGTGCTGCTACCCGATTGGGCGCCGAAGATCGGCCACACGCGCTCGAGCCCCCAGCCGCCGGTGATCCCGACCTTCGCGCGCCGCATGGTTCCGTCGCGCATCGCGGCGAACACCGGCGCGTTGAGGACGGCATAGGGCAGGACGAGCGCGAGCCTGCCGCCTTCGCGCAGATAGCGCTCGGCGCCGCGCGCCCAGAACAGCGCGCACATGTCCTGATGCGTGGCGAGGCTGCCGCCGACCCAGAGATTGTAGCTCTGGAGCGCATCGCGCAGCCGGTCCTTCATCGCCGCGCTCAAGTGCCGGTAGACGATCCAGGGCGGGTTGCCGACCAGCACGTCGACCCGATGGTCGGGATGCGCCAGCCAGACCGGCCGGAGAAGGTTCCTGAGGATGAACGTCCAAATGTGATTGCGGCCGGCGAGATAGAGCTCTTTCAATTGCGCGAACGTCTCCGCGAGCACGGCCGCGTCGGCAGGGTCGGCGCCGGCGCGGGTGATCGCGTCTTGCACCGTGGCCGGCTCGCTCAGCGAATCCAGACCGCGGTTCAGTTCGTCCAGCGCGTGCTCGAACAAGCGTTGGTCGCTTGCCAGGCCGGCCGGGATCCGCAGGGGCGGATCGCCTGGCACGTCCACCAACACTTCGGCCGATGCGCCGAGCGGACGCAGGCTCCATTGCATGGAATCGCCCATGAACACGGGCACGCTGAGCGTGGGCGGCCGATCCCGCGTCAGATCGCCGAGGGCGAGCAGCCAGGTAACGCGCGCGAGCGCCACCGCGACCGGATGGACGTCGACCCCGAACACGCGATCGGCACAGGCGGCGACGATCTCCGCCGGCGGCAGGTTCGCGGCCCGACCCGCCTCGATCAGGCGACGCAGCGCATGGAACAGGAAAGTTCCCGAGCCGCATGACGGGTCGAGAACCCGCTGTTCGAGCGGCCGGTCTATGGCCGCCGCGATCACCCGCGCCGCCAACCAGTCGGGGGTGTAATATTCACCCAGATCGTGCCGCTCGTCCGGATCGACCAAGCTCTCGTAGAGGCTCTTGAGCACATCGACTTCGACATCGCGCAGGCGGAAACGCGCCGTCTCGGCGGCGAGCGATCGCACGAGGGCGTCGCCGCCTTCGGCGAGAAGTGGCCAATCGAAGAAGTCGGCCTCGACGGCTCCGAGGATGCCCTCCTGCGCCAGCAGCCGGCCCGAGAGCACGGCCGCCGAATCGTCGACCGGCAGATGGAGCACGCGCGCCGCGATGGCCTTCACGAGGATCGTGAGGTAGGTGTGCTGCAGGAAAAGCGCGTCGCTGCCGACGTCGTCGCCATAGACCTGGCGAAGCAACCCGTCCCACAGGTCGCGCTTCAGCCGCGCTTCCGCATGGTCGCCGACTTCGGCCCATAGCCGCTCGAGTACCTTGTACGCGCGTCCGAAGGCCAGGCTATGTCTGCCGAAGGTAAGGGCGACGGCAATCGGCGTCGGCATCACTTCTGGGACGGGCGAAAGCAGCGGTTCCAGCCAGCTCAACAGACGCTCGGGGTGCTCGGCCTCGACTTCGTAGCGGCCGATCTGCGAAAGCACCCCCTGATCGAGCGAATAGGCGAGCAGTGCCGCACCATCTGTCGCGAGGCCCACGGCCGTGCGACCAGGCGTGCTTTGGCGGGTCGCATCGGCAAGATAGTCAGGCATCCGCGCGACGACATCGCGTTCCTCACGACGAAGATCGCTCTTCAATTCGATGATGGTCGCGCCCCATGCCACGTCGATGCGGCCGCTGTTGTCAACGAGGTAACGCTCGTGTTCTAGGGTCTGTTGAGATTCACCGGGCATTGATGACGGCGGCAGCGAGGTAGATGTTCGCCGCGAAGCTGGCGTCGGTTTTGTCAGCGCGCATGGCGATCCGTTTGAACTCTTTGAGTTTACAGAAGA
>JBFWZH010000040.1:0-42915 GCA_050185585.1 Sphingomonadales bacterium
GCTTCAACAAGCTCAAGCACTTCCGACGCTTCGCCACCCGATACGACAGGACGACCGCACACTATCTGGCCTTCATCCACCTCGCCGCTATCATGATCTGGATGCGCTAAATGTGGATTCGTCCTAGCGGGCGAAGAACCACCACACGGCGACGCCCACGGGCAGCGGCAGCAGCAGGCCGGCGGCGACGCGCCGGGCCATGCCGCCCCTGCCGATCGAGGCGACGATGGCGAATTTGGCGACGATATTCACCGCCACCGCGAGCAGGATGGCGAGCGCGCCGACGCCGGCGTCGAGGCCGCCCGAGACGCGCTCGGCGACGGTCAGCGACGGCGCGTCGACGTCGGTCACGCCGGCCACGGCCGACACCAGCAGCAGGCCGGCGTTGCCCAGCCAGTCCTGGAGCCCGGCCGAGGCCAGCATGACCACGGCGAGCACCGCCGCGAAGCGCAGCGGCGTGGCCAGGCTGAACGGTTTCATGTCCGCCATCGCCTGCGCGTCCTGTCCCGCCGCCGGCTGGTCGCGGGGCCACATGACGGCGACGCACGCGGCGCCGGCCAGCGCCATGGCGCCCAGCACCGGCGCCAGCTTCCAGGCGAGCACCGGCGCGAATGCCGCCGACACCACCAGCAGCCTGCCGTAGACGACGGTGGAGCTGGCGACCGCCGCGGTGGCGGCGGCCGGCTGGATGTCGCCGCCGCTCCTGCCGAGGCGCGCCATGGTCACGGCGACGGCGGTCGAGGACGCCAGGCCACCCATCAGACCGGTGACGATCAGGCCCCATCGCGGGCCGGCGTACTTCACCGCCATGTATCCGGCGAAGGACAGCGCCGAGATCAGCACCACCATCAGCCAGATCACGTAGGGATTGAGCGCGTTCCAGGGCCCGTAGCCCTGATTGGGCAGGATCGGCAGCACGATCAGCGACATCACCAGCAGCCGCACCGCGCCGTTGATTTCCGGCCGCTCCAGGTTCTCGACCCAGCGGTGCAGGCCCGGCTTGAACGCCAGCAGCCCGGTGACCACCACGGCGGCGGGCACGGCGAGATCCTCCCGGCCGGACCCTGCCAGCGCACCCAGCGCGAAGGTGAGGACGAGCGCGATCTCGGTGGTGATGCCATGATTGCCCTGGTCCCACGGAATCCGGCTGAGGGCGGCGGCGACGATCAACGTGATCAGCAGGCCCAGCGCGACGATGATCCAGACGCCGTAGAGCTGGGCGAGCGCCGCGGCGACGCCGCCGAACAGGCCGGTGACGGTGAAGGTGCGCAGGCCGGCCATGCGGCCGCCCTCGGGCTTGTCGCGCTGGGTCCAGCCCCGTTCGACGCCGATCATCAGGCCGATGCCGAGCGCGATGGCCAGGTCGAGGAACGGCTTGTAGTCGGGCATCGGTCCTCCGCGGTTTCGGTGATGGTAACCCGATAACGCCCGGACTTTACCAAACGTGCCGGGTTTGCGGCGACTGGTGAACGCTTTATAAGCGTCGGCGACCAACGGGCACAGAAACCGGGAAGATGCCATGATCCGCGACCAGGAGATTTTCAACCAGCTGCGCGACACCATCCGCCGCTTCGTCAACGAGCGCCTGATTCCCAACGAGGAGCGGGTAGTCGAGGACAACGCGGTGCCGGCGGAGATCCTGCGCGAGATGCGGGAGATGGGCCTCTACGGCATGACCGTGCCGGAGGAGTTCGGCGGCCTGGGCCTGACGACCGAGGAAGAGGCGTATATCATCATGGAGCTGGGCCGCGCCTCGCCCGCCTTCCGCTCCAAGATCGGCACCAACAACGGCATCGGCTCGCAGGGCATCGTCATCGACGGCACGCCGGAGCAGAAGGCGAAGTATCTTCCCAAGGTCGCCGCCGGCGAATATGTCGCGTCCTTCGCGCTGACCGAGCCCGACGCCGGTTCCGACGCCGCCAGCATCCGCACCACCGCGATCCGCGACGGCGACCACTACGTCGTCAACGGCACCAAGCGCTACATCACCAACGCGGCCGACGCCTCGATTTTCACCCTGATGGCGCGCACCGATCCGTCCAACAGGGGCGCGGCAGGCGTCTCGGCCTTCATCGTCGAGAAGGACAGCCCCGGCCTCACTGTCGGCAAGCCCAACCGGAAGATGGGCCAGTCGGGCGCGAACGTGTACGACGTGATCTTCGAGGACTGCCGCGTGCCGGCCGAAAACATCATCGGCGGCGTCGAGGGGCAGGGCTTCAAGACCGCCATGAAGACGCTGGACCGCGGCCGGCTGCATATCTCGGCGCTGTGCGTCGGCGTGTCGCAGCGGCTGATCGAGGAATCGGTGCGCTACGCCATCGAACGCAGGCAGTTCGGCCAGGCCATCGCCGAATTCCAGCTGATCCAGGCCATGCTGGCCGACAGCCGCACCGAATCCTATGCCGCCCAGTGCATGGTGCTGGACAGCGCGCGCAACTACGATGCCGGCAACCGCAACGTGGGCGACATCGCCGCATGCAAGTATTACGCGTCGGAGATGGTCGGCCGGGTCGCCGACCGGGCAGTGCAGATCCATGGCGGCGCCGGCTACATGTCGGAATACCCGGTGGAGCGCTTCTACCGCGACGTGCGGATCTTCCGCATCTACGAGGGAACCTCGCAGATCCAGCAGCTGTTGATCGCACGAAACCTGATCAAGGAATTCCGGGGGTAATTTTTCCCCTCGCTGGCCATCCACTCTCAATTGTCACCCCGGACTTGTTCCGGGGTCTGTCTGCGGCCGAGAGGAATTCTGGAAGGCATGGCACGACCGCCTGGGGCATAGTCGGTCGCGATCACGTCCCGTCCGAACACAGACCCAGGAACAAGTCCGGGGTGACAGTCGGGGGTGGGACTGCATGAGAATATGAAGGAAACAGAATGAAGAACGACGTAAACCGCCAATGGCTGCTCAACGGCCGGCCGGAAGAGACCAATCCGGTGGTGCTGGAGGAGCATTTCAAATACGCCGAGACGCCGCGGCCCGAGATAGGCCCCGGCCAGTTCCTCGTGCGCTCCCTCTATTTGTCGATCGATCCGGCCATGCAGGGCTGGATGCGCCAGCTGGCCGACTACATGCCGGCCATGGACATGGGCGACGTCATGCTGGGCCGCGCGGTCGGCCGCGTGGTCGAATCCAGCAATCCGGACTATCCGGTGGGCGAGCTGGTCTACGGCGTGTTCGGCTGGCAGGACTACTACGTCTCGAACGGCGTAGACCGCAACGGCGTGCCGGTCAACAAGCCGCCCAAGGGCGCGGCGCCCCAGTCGGTGCTGGGCGCCCTCGGCACGACGGGTCTTACCGCCTATTTCGGCCTGTTCGACATCGGCCGCCCCGTCCCGGGCGACACGGTGCTGGTGTCGGGCGCGGCGGGGGCCGTGGGCTCGCTGGTCGGTCAGCTGGCGAAGGTCGCGGGCTGCCGGGTGATCGGCACGGCGGGCGGCACGAAGAAGTGCGAGTGGGTGGTGAAGGAACTCGGCTTCGACGCCTGCATCGACTACCGCACCGAGAAGGTGCTGGACCGTGTCGCCGCGCTGGCGCCCGCCGGCATCGACGTGTTCTTCGACAATGTCGGCGGCAGCGTGATGGAGGCCGGCCTCGCCAACCTGGCCATGAACGCCCGCGTCGCCCTGTGCGGCGGCATCGCCGGGTATACGAAGATCATCCCGGGTCCGGCCAACTACATGCAACTGGTGATGAAGCGCGCCCGCATGGAAGGTTTCCTCGTCATCGACTACATGCACCGCTGGCCCGAGGGCGTGGCGCGCATGAGCCATTGGATCGCCGAGGGCAAGCTGAAGGAGACGCTCGACGTCGCCGACGGCTTCGACAAGGCCCCCAAGGCGCTGATCGGCCTCTTCAGCGGCGCCAACATGGGCAAGCAGATCGTCAGGATCGCCGACGATCCGGCGGCGTGATGCAATCAGTTGCCGTGCAGGATGGCCTGGATCTTGTTCGCCAGCGCCATCTTGGTGAACGGCTTCTGGATCAGTTCGAAGTCGGCGGCCATGTCCTCCGCGTGTTGAAGGGTTTCGGCCGCATAGCCGGACATGAAGAGCACCTTTAAGCCGGGCCGGTGCAACTGGGCTTCTCGCGCAAGCACGGCACCGTTGATGCCCTTTGGCAGAACGAGGTCCGTGATCATCAGGTCGATGCTGCGGTTGCCCTCGATGATCTGGAGCGCTTCGTGGCCCTCCTCGGCCTCGATCGTCTCGTATCCGAGCGACGTCAGGATTCGGCCGACAAGGCTGCGTACCATCTCGTCGTCCTCAACCAGCATGATGCATTCCCCGGCTTTCGCGAGCGGCAGGTCCATCACGCTGATGCGTGGCTTCATCTCCGAAGCTCCTTCCACGGCGGGAAACAGGAGTTCGACAATCGTGCCGGCGCCCGGAGTGCTCCTTATCTGCATGGCGCCATGCGATTGCCTGACGAAGCCGAAGACCTGGCTGAGGCCGAGTCCTGTGCCCTTGCCCTGCGGCTTGGTCGTGAAGAATGGTTCCAGCGCGTGTTCCACGACGTCCTCAGGCATCCCGGTCCCGGTATCCGATACCGATATGGACGCGTAGCGACCCTGCGTGATGTCTCCCGATAAGTCGGGCCTCGGACCGGATATCTCGGTATTGGCGCCCGCGATTTCTACAGTACCCCCATCCGGCATGGCGTCGCGCGCATTCACGGCCAGGTTTATGAGGGCATTTTCAAGCTGGATCTGGTCGGCGCGAATCTTCCACATGTGGTCCGGCATCCGCGTCTGGATTTCGATGGTTTCCCCGAGGAGCCGTCGCAGCAGGGCGCTCAACTCTTCCACGATGCTCGGGATTTCCAGTATGCGCGGCATCAGGGGTTGGCGCCTGGAATATGAAAGCAGCTGTTGTGTGAGACTTGTGCCCCGGCTGGCGGCCTTGAGCGCGTCGCCGATCATCTCGCTCAACTCCGGGCTGGGCGCTCGCTCCTGCATGAGTTCCAGGTTGCCTTGGATGACGGCCAGGAGGTTGTTGAAATCGTGCGCTACCCCGCCGGCGAGTTGACCGATCGCCTCCAGCTTCTGGGCCTGATGGAGCTGTTCCTCCTGGGCTTCGCGTGCCTTTTCGGCCTTGTTGCGCTCCAGCGCCATCTGGATCGTGGCATGCAGTTCGCGCTCCGAGAAGGGCTTGAGCAGGTAGCCATGCGGTGTTGTCGTCCTGGCACGGCTGAGAGTGGCCTCTTCGGAATACGCCGTGAGATAGATCACCGGGATTTTGTATTCGGGCGGCACCCGCGATGCCGTTTCGATGCCGTCGATACTTCCATCGATACGGATATCCATCAGGATGAGGTCCGGTCTGTCCTTATCGATGGATCGCAGCGCCTGTTCGCCCGAAGCGACCACCACGGGAACTTCGTATCCGAGCTTTTCCAACTGCTGACGGATGTGCATGGCGACAATCCGCTCGTCTTCAACGACCATGATCCGGGACGGCGTCATCTCGTCCTCACCTGCCAACGGGAAACGTCATGAGGAATTCAGTAGGGGGGCCGCGCCGCATGCTGAAGGACCCTGACAATTGGTCGGCCAGAAGGCTGACCAGTTGGAGGCCCAGCGTCGGCGTTGTCGCAATATCAAGCCCTTCGGGCAGACCGATGCCGTTGTCGGCTACAGTTACCGCGACCACCGCTCCCTCCTGCTCCATCCGTAGAATGATAGTGATCTGGCCCTGTGTCTGATCGGGAAACGCGTGCTTGAGCGCGTTGGACACGAGTTCGTTCACGGCCAGTCCGCAAGGGATCGCGGCGTCGATGGGCAGCGTAACGGTCTCGGCGTCCACGGTCAGCGCGATCCTGTCGGCGTCCACACCGTAGGAGCTGGCAAGGGTGCGTATAAGCGCTTCCAGGAAGTGAGCGAAATCCACTTCCGCGAAATCGTGAGACTGGTAAAGCGTCTGATGGATCAGCGCCATGGACCTTACCCGGTTCTGACCTTCCCGCAGAATTTCCTGAACGCTGGGATCGCTGATTCTCGCAGACTGCAGGCCGAGCAGGCTGTCGATGACCTGAAGGTTGTTCTTCACGCGGTGATGAATTCCCGCAGCAGGACATCCTTTTCCCGCAAGGCCGCCTCGATCCGCCGTTCCCGCTGCTTGCGATCGGTGATGTCGACAATCGCCGACAGCACCAGAGTCCCGTTGTCGGTTTCGATGGGGTTCAGGCCGATTTCGACGGGAAACTCGCTCCGGTCCTTGCGAATGGCGTAGAGATCTCGGCCGGCTCCCATGGGCCGGGACTGCGGATCCTCGAAGAACAGGGTCCGAAGAGACGGGTGGCCCGCGCCAAACCGTTCCGGCACGAGCATTTCTACCGGTTGACCCAGCATTTCATCGCGGCTGTATCCGAAGACGGCCTCTGCCTGGGCATTGACGAGTTCCATGAGCCCGGCAGCGTTGATCATCACCATGGCGGTCGGCGAAGCGTCGATAACCCGGCGCAGCCACTCTTCGCTCAATCGGAGCCCGGCATCAACCTGCTCAGCCCTCTGTTCGTCGGACTGGAAACGTCGCTCGATCATCACAACTTTCGCTGGCAGCGCCGGCGCCCCCAAAGACCCGTCTCGCCATTGACCTGATCCGGAAATCGGTAACATAGCAATCGGTATATCGTAAATCCTGTGCTCCGCAACATCTATTCACTTTGCTGTTAACCGACAGATACTGTTGAGGATTCAAAAATATTTTCTTGCAATTACAATATCCGCCTGACTTGTCCGGCGTTTGTGAAAATTGCCAATTCCTGGTTTGACATGAATGCTCGGCATAATGCTTGGTTCGCTCGTCGAACCTGGCCAAGAAGGTTTTTAAACGCGCGTCCAATGTAGTACCGTCCTGCGCCGAACAGGGAGGAATGCATGAGCGAAACGAACCGGCAATGGGTGGTGGCGGACGCGGCGGGCGGCAACGGCCTCGGCCTGACCCGCGACCAGTTCGAGTACCGCGAAGCGGCGGTACCCGAGATCGGCGACGGTGAGATGCTGGTGCGCAGCGTCTATTTCTCCTGCGATCCCATGAACCACGCCTGGGTCAAGGGCCTCGAGGAACGCTTCAAGGCGATCCCCATCGGCGAGGCCATGTGCGGCGGCGTCGCCGGCCGCGTGATGAAATCGCGCCATCCGGATTTCAAGCCGGGCGACGCGGTCACCGGCTTCATGGAGTTCCAGGACTACGTCGCGACCGGTTCCCATGACCGCACCGGCACGCCGCTGCAGCGCATTCCGGACGGCTTCGACCTGGCGTCCGGTCTCGCGACATTGGGCATGAACGGCCTGTGCGCCTATTTCGGCATGGGCGATTTCGCCCATGTGAAGCCGGGCGACACCGTCGTGGTCTCGGGCGCGGCAGGCGCCATCGGCAGCGTCGCCGGCCAGCTTGCCCGGCTGTCGGGCGCGCGGGTGATCGGCATCGCCGGCGGGCCGCAGAAATGCGCGCTGCTCACCGGCGAGCTCGGCTTCGATGCGGCCATCGACTACAAGGCCGAGGACGTGCCGTCGCGCATGGCGGCGCTGGCGCCCGAGGGCATCGACGTGTTCTTCGACAATGTGGGCGGCGCCATCCTCGACGCGGCGCTCGCCAACATGGCCCATGGCGGCCGCATCGTGATCTGCGGCGGCATCGCCACCTACAACGCGCCCGGTCCCGGCCTGCAGAATCACATGGCGCTGGCCATGCGCGCCTGCACCATGTCGGGTTTCTTCTACTTCGATTACGTGGCCCGCTTCGCCGAGGGCGTGAAGCGGCTGGCGACGCTGATGAAGGCGGGCGAGATCAGGGAAGTCCTCGATATCGCCGATGGTTTCGATGCCTATCCCGATGCCGCGCTGGGCCAGTTCCTGGGCCGCAATATCGGCAAGCAGCTGGTCAAGGTCGCCGACGATCCGGGCCGCTAGGCCGCGCAGCGAAGGGTTTTCTGTCATCTCCCGTTAAAGCCCATGTCACGTTGAGACATCACGGAGAGAGACACATGGCGAACAAGGTCCTGATTACCGCGCTCGTGGCCGGCATGGCCCTGACGACTGGTGCCGTTGCCGGCATCGGCACCGCCCTTGCCGGCGACAAGGACGGCAAGGAAGGCTGGCACGGCCGCCACCACGGCCGGATGATCGAGAAGCTCGACACCGACAAGGACGGGACGGTCAGCAAGGAGGAATTCGAGGCCAAGCGGGCCGCGGACTTCGCCGCCGCCGACGCCGACAAGGACGGCAATGTCAGCCAGGTCGAGCTGATCGCCTTCCACGAGAAGAAGCAGGCCGAGCGCAAGGCCGAGCGGCAGAAGCGCATGTACGAGCGCCTCGACGCCAATAGCGACGGCAAGGTGACCAAGGACGAGTTCCAGAGCGGCGGCATGTTCGACCGCATGGACAAGGACGACGACGGCACCGTCAGCGCCGACGAGATGAAGGGACGCGGCAAGCACCGCCACCACGGTCATCACGGCAAGCCGGCCGGCGACAAGCCCGAAGCGCCCGCCACCGACTAGACCGGCGGAAACGGCATGGGACAGGGCGTCCGGCGCGGCCGGGCGCCCTTTCCTTTGGGCGGCGGGCCATGCCATGCTGGCGGGCATCTTTCGGAGAGCCAGCATGCCACAGATCACCGCCAACGGCCTCAGCATCGAATATGACGAGCGCGGCGATCCGGACCATCCGGCCATGCTGCTGATCATGGGCCTCGGCGCCCAGATGCTGCTGTGGCCCGACATGTTCTGCGACATGCTGGCCGAGCAGGGCTTCCGCGTCATCCGTTTCGACAACCGGGACATCGGCCTGTCGCATAAATTCGACGGCGCCGCCGTGCCCGAGGTGAAGGAGATCATCGCTGGCCTGATGGCGGGCAAGCCGCTGCCGGTGCCGTACCTGCTGCAGGACATGGCGGCCGACGCGGTAGGCGTGCTCGATGCCCTTGGGATCGGCGAGGCCCACGTGGTCGGCGCCAGCATGGGCGGCATGATCGCCCAGCTGGTCGCCATCCATCATCCCGAGCGGGTGATCTCGCTGACCTCGATCATGTCGACAAGCGGCCGCTACGGCCTGCCGCCGGGCAAGCCGGAGGCCATGGAGAAGCTGCTGATGCGGCCTGCGGGCATGGACCGGAAGTCGATCGTCGACCATTCGGTCATGCTCGCGGGCGTGGTCGGCAGCCCGGCCTATCCGGTCGCCGAGGAGCATCTGCGCGCCTTCGCCGAAAAGGCCTATGACCGCTCGTTCTATCCGGAGGGCATGCCCCGTCAATATGCCGCCATACTGTCGTCCGGCAGCCGCGACGCGCTGCTTCCCGGCATCCAGGCGCCGACCTTGGTGATCCACGGTTCGGAGGATCCGCTGCTGCCCGTCGAGCACGCCCATGACACCGCCCGGCTCATCCCCGGCGCCGCGCTGGAGGTGATCGAGGGCATGGGCCACAACCTGCCGCCCCAGCTCAACCTGCGCCTGACCAGCCTGATCGGGCGCCACGCCGCGGCGGCGAAGTAGATTTCACCCGGTACCATTGTACGCTTTTGATGTGAAAACCCGGCTTTAGGGCCTATGATCGTCCCGCTAGGGGCGCCGCCTCGCTCGGCGAGGCAAATCGTCCGCCCGAATCGGCACGGCTGTTTCTCCTCACGAGGCTTCGATGCTGGGAGAGCGACGCGCAGCGCGGTTGGATGCCATTCCACGTGGGGGTAAAGGCTCAGCCTTCACCCTTCGCGCAGCCGCCGTGACCCTCGCGCTTCTGTTCGGGCCCGAACTCGACGGCACGGCGCGTGCAGCCGACAAGGATGCCGGCGCCCAGGTTCCCTCCTATTATGGCGGCGGTTCCGCCCGCGGCTCCAAGCTCGTCGAGCAGGCCCGGACGCAGGACATGCACCGGAACCTTGCCGGGAAGATCAAGCTCAGCGACGGCGTCGCACGCGACATCGCCAAGGCGAACGAGGTCGTGGCCAATCCGCAAACCGGCGAGGTCCGCGCCGTGACGGCGGTCGAAAAGACGCCTGACGGCTGGCTGCGCCTCGACGTGCAGCGAGGCAAGGACGGCGCGGAAATCGTGCTGGTCAGCAGGGACACCGGCCAGAACGGCGAACCGTTCACCTACAAGGTCCCCGGGCTGATCGCCGCTGGCGGGCAGTCGGGCGAGACGGCGGGCAAGATCGGCCGCGCATCCGGGGTGACGACGCAGGCCGGCGGCGACGGCAAGATCGTCGGGCGCGGCCAGCAGCAGCAGACGACGGAAAGCGCACGCGGTCCCAGGGAGATCGGCGGGCCGGGCGACACCGGCGCGGCCGAGGCGCCGCCCGCGCGGGGCGATCTGCTGTCCGCGGCGCCGGCCGCCGAGACGAGGAAAGGCTATCGTCCCCCCATCGCACGCCAGGGCATGTTCGCCGGCGGCGCGCCTCCAGGACCGGGTCCAGGCCCCGGTCCGCCCCCCGGCCCCGGCGGCGGTCCCGGCCCTGGGCCCGGTCCTGGCCCCGGTGCCGGTCCTGGCGCTGGCCCTGGTTCGGGTCCCGGTGCAGGTCCTGGTGCTGGTTCGGAACCGGCCCCCAGCCCCAGTCCAGGTCCCAGGCCAGGCGGATGTGGCGGAGGCAGGCCGCCGGATGCAGGGGGGTCGGGATCCGATCATCCCGGCGAGCATCCGACCGAGGATCACGGCGGCCATCAGGCAGCCCAGCACGACGGGGCCGACGCCCAGCGCCTCGATTCGCTCGGCAGGGCCCGGCAGATGCTCGACGGCAAGCAGGGCGCCGTGCAGGCAGGCGGCCGTCAGCGGCACGGGCAGGACGACGAGCACGAGCAGGAGGACGAGGCCAACGCCGAACGGTTGGCGTCGCTCCAGCGCTCGCAACAGATGCTGCAGGGCGGCCAGGGCCCGGTCCAGTCGGGTGGGCGACGCAGCGAGCGGGATCGGCACGGCGAACACGGCGACTCGGCCGAGAATCGCGCCAACGTCGCCCGCGTGGAGTCGCAGAACCGTGCCCAGATCGCGATCCAGGGGCAGCAGCCCGTCGGACCCATGCGCGGCGGACGGCGCAGCGAACCCGAGCCCGACGCGACGCCGGCGCTGCGCGATCAGATCGGCCGGCTGTCGCAGGCCGTGGCGCAGGCGGCGGACGTTACCGAGGCCGAGCAGGCCGCCGCCGCGGGACAATGCCCGCCGGCGCTCGCCAACGCCTGCGGCCCCGCCGCCGACAAGGCCGCCGACAACGCGCAGGAGGCGATAGACGAGGCGGCCGAAAAGGACCAGGGCGACGCCGAGAAGGACCTGGACAAGACCGATGACGACCTGAAGAAAAAGGAAGACCGGGCCAAGCGGGAGAAGGACAAGCGCAAGAAGGAGACGCGCCGCCAACGGCTCGAGCGCGAGCAGCGGGAGCGCGCCGAGCGGCTGCAGGATGAGGCCGACAAGCTGAAGGAACGGGGCGACAAGCTGACCGACGAGCGCGACCGGCTGGAGAAGGAAGAGCGCGACCTTCGCCAGCGCGAGCAGGACGCCCGGCGCAACGATCCCAACTGCCGGAGCGCCGAGTGCCGCAACATCCAGGAGCAGCGCCGCGCCAATTCCCGCGCCACCACCGATCTGGCGCGCCAGGAAGGCCGCTTCCAGGCCGATCAGGCCAAGTTCCAGGGCCAGGTGCAGTCCTGGCAGCGCGACCAAGCCGAGCTGGACAAGATGAGCCAGGGCGACCCGGTCTACGAGACCCGCCGCGCTCAGGCCGACGCGCACAAGCGGGTCGGCGACGCGCAGAGCGAGCTGGACCGGCTCAAGGCCGAGCAGCAGGAACTGCGCGAGAAGGGCGGTTCCGGATCGCGCGAGGATCGCGCCTATGACCGGGCCATCAGCGGCATGGAGGGCCAGCTCGACGCGCTGAAGGGACAGGCCCAGGCAGCCGACCAGCTCGCCCTCAAGGCGCAGTTCTACGACAACGGCATGGGCGACCAGTGGAAGGACTTCGAGAAGGCGCAGCGCTCCGCCAACGCCTTCAATGCCGCCGCCGACGCCGGTGCCCGTGTCAACGAGCTTCAGGGCCGTTACGAGGAAGCGCAGGATTCGCTGGCGTCGGCCCGCGCGAGCGGCAATTTCAGCCCCGAGCACCTCGCCGAGATGGAAGCCGACGTCGCCAACCTGAAGGAGCAGCTCGGCTCCGCGCTCGACCGCCAGAAGACGGCCATGGGAGACCTGAACTCGGCCACCAAGGCCCAGTTCGGGGCGCCCCAGCCCTTCAGCAACGCCACCGCCGCCAAGCTGTCCGGCGCGGTTTCGGGGTTTGGGAGCGAGTTGGCGGAGCGCCAGCGCCTGGCGCAGATGACCGATGCCGAGCTCGCCGCGGAGCAGGGCATGCTGAGCGAGGCGCGCGGCCGGGTCGCTGCCGCGAAGCAGTCGCTCGCGGGTGGCGGCGCGCCCGATCCGGGCGGCGCGTATACGAACAAGTACAACGACCTGAAACAGCAGCAGCAGAAGCTGCAGGGCCAGATCGACAATTTCAACCCGGGCAACAATCCGGGCGCCGCCGACGCCTATCGCGGCCTGCAGGACCAGCTGGGCAAGGTCGAGGCCGAACTGGGCAAGCTGGGCCCCATCGCCGAGGCCAACGGCGCCTTCGAGCGGGTCGCCCAGCACCAGGACTATGTGGCGAGCCTGACGGCCGGCTTCCCGACCAGCGCGCCCGGTCAGATCGACAAGGCCGCGTTCCGGGACCAGGTCGCCGACGTCGCCCAGGGGCAGCTCGGCCTGGTGCAGGGGAACGGTGCGCTCGCAGCGGCCAACAAGGCGGTGGCCAACGCCGAGGCGAAGGGCGACAAGCCGGCCGCCGACGCCGCCAGGTCGCAGGTCCGCGCGGCCACCGATCAGGTGCAGAAAGCAACGGCCGACCTGTCGGCCAACGGCATCGATGTCGCGACCAAGCCGGGCGGCGGCTTCACCGCCAAGCCCGAGAACTACGGCGCCGCGACCACCTGGCAGGCCGCGGCGCAAGGCGTCGACAGCTATGTGAACGCCGCCAACAAGGCGCCGGCGAAGCCGAACCCGCCGATGCAGCAGCCGTCGAAGGCGGCGGCGCCGGCCGAACCTCCGGCGCCTCCGCCCGACAAGCCGGCCGATCAGCCGGCCAAGGCCGAGGGGAAGACGGCGGAGCGGTCGGCGGGCGGCGTCGGGAAGGCCGAGACCGTGACGACCGGCGAGCCCCCCGGCGGACCCGCGGCCGAGCTCACCCGGACCTCCAGGCTGGTCGACGAGCAGGCAAGCGCCATGCGGCCGCCGCCGGTCAATCCCTCGGCTGCCCCCGCGAAGCCGACCGTGGAGCAGCTGCGCCAGCAGTCGGAGGAGGCCCGGCGCCAGGCGACGGAGGCGAGGCGGGACGCCGACGCGGCGCAGCGGGAGGCCGACAAGGCCAAGGAACAGGCGGAACGCGCCAAGCAGGAGGCGGAACAGCGGCGCGATACGGCGGACCGGAACACCGGAACCCAGGAAAGGCAGGCCGGCGCCTATACGGAACTGGCCGAATCCGCCATCGATCAGGGCGACAAGTTTCGGCAGCAGGCGACCGAGCTGGAGAACCGCGCCGCCGCCCTGCGCGAGCAGGCGGCCAGGTACGACGCCCTCGCCGCCAAGCCGGGCACGGAGAAGGGTCTCGCCGACGGCGCCAGGCAGGCGGCCCAAGCCAATCGGGAGCAGGCCGGCCTGCTCGACGACCAGGCCGAAGACCGCCGCGAGGACGCGGCCCGGGAAGACAAGCTGGCGGACGAGCGCACCAGCCAGTCGAACAGGCTGCAGGGGGAAGCGGACAGCCTGAAGGAGCGCGCGGAGAAGGCCGAGGAGAAGGCCGAGCAGGCGGAAGCCGATGCGGCGGAGCGGCAGGCCGAGGCCGACCGGCTGGCGGCCCAGGCGGACGTGCAGCAGTCGGTCGCCAATTCCCAGACGCAGGTCGCCAAGCAGGCCCAGCTCGAAGCCCTCAACACCTTCATCGCAACGCCGCCGCCCGGCTTCGACTGGGAGAGCATGACCCAGCCCGAGCAGTCGGAATGGCTCAGCAAGAACGTGCCCGACTGGGACAAGCTCAGTCCCAACGACCGGATGGACATGCTCCGGCGCATGGAGTTCTCGGACCAGCGTGCCGATTACGAGGACGCCAAGACGCGCAAGGAGGAATTCGACGCCAGTCCGCAGGGGCAACGTACGACGACCGACGAACTGCGCCGCCGGACCGACGCGCTCAAGGCCAAGGAGGAGGAGCTCAAGAAGCTCAAGGAAGCGGAGGGCGGCGCCGGATACACCGTCGCCAGCAGGGTAGTGGATTCCGCGGTCACGACACAGCGCGAGCAACGGATCAAGCAGCTCGAACAGGAAATCGCCGACGACTCGTTCCGTCTCAGGAACGACATCAATGTCCGGATGACGGCCGAGAACGAGTTCAACAGCGCCGTGATGGATGCCAACCGGGCGTTCTGGCAGGTCGACGCCAAGGCCCGCGCCGAGGAGGTCCAGTCACGCGTCGCGACGTTGGCCAACGCCAAGGTCCAGGTCGACCTCGCGCGCAGCACCCAGGAGGCCCGCACCGCCGCGCTCGACCAGCGCGAGGCCGAACTCAAGCGGAGCATCGCCAGCGGCCAGAACGTCAGCGAAGCGCGGGAGGAGCTCAGCAAGCTCAACGAGGCGCGCAAGCAATGGGAGGCCAACGACCAGCGGAACGTGGACGCGGCCGAGCGCATCTACCGCGACGCCCAGCACGACGTGGCGTTGCAGAGCGGCAAGGACGGCCTGGGCGAGATCGCGTTCGAGGAGGATCTCGACGCCAGGGTCAACCAGTTCATCAAGGACAATCCCGGGCCGCGGGCGCAGGCCATCGACAGCCAGACGGCCGCCGTCCGGGCGGGCGTCGACGCGCTGGACCTGGGACAGGAGCAGGTCAGCGTGACGCAGTCGATCGCCAGATCCGTCGTCGGCGCCTACGACACGGTGACGGGCACGGTCAGCGACACCGCGGTGTCCATATCGGCGGGAGCGGGCTTTGTCTACGGGACCGGCAAGGGCATCGTCAACGGCGCCATCGGCCTGCTCGACCTGGCCAACGGCCTCCAGGACTTCGCGCTCGAAACGGTGGAGACGGGCCTGACCGGCCAGAGCGCCCTTTTCGGCACGGAAAGTCTCGATGCCGCGCGCAGCCTGTCGGGCCAGAGCCCGGTCGATCTCGCGGTCAAGCTCGCCGTCGGACTGGGCGAGAAGGTGTCCACCGGCCTCGACCAGGTGGCCATGGCGCGGGAAACGGGATCGCTCTCGGATGCGTTCGTCGGCGCCAGCAAGCCGGGCGAAGTCGTCGGCGAGATCTTCATCGACCCCATCGCCGCGGTCGGCACCGTCGGCAAGCTGGCCACCATCGTTCGCGGCCTCGGCGCCGTCGACGACGTGGCTCGCGTCGGCGGCATCGCCTCCGACGTGGCGAGGGCCGGCGATCTCGCGTCGGACGCCGCGCGCCTCGCGGGGAAGGTCGACAACGTCGCCGGCGCGGCCGGCACCAGCGCCCGCTTCGCCGGCGAGGGCGGCGCGGCGGCCCGGGCGGGCAATACCCTGCCGCCGGCGTCTTCGGGCAGCTCGGTGAGCGGCGGCACGGAGGTGATCGCGGGGCGGGCCGACGATGCCGGCAGGCTCAAGCCGGTCCTCGATGCGCCGGGCAGCGGCCCGGGTCCGCACGGCACCCAGCGCGTGCCGGCCGAGGGCGTGGATTTCGGCGGCAAGAAACCGAAGCTCGGCGACGTCGTCGACATGGCGCCGGGCGACTCCAGCCCGTCGCTGCCGCCGCCGTCGAAGCCGGCGATCGACTATTCCGCCACGGCTCCCGGCAGCCTGAGCAAGGACCTGACGCCGGCGCAGATCGACCGGCTGTTCGAGCCGGGGCGGAACCTGAGTTCGGCCGAGATCATCCAGAAGGCCGACCTGATCCGCGCCAAGCGCGTGCCGCTGTCCGCCGCGCAGGGCGATCCCGACCTGCTTCGCGCCTTGGACGAGACCTTCGGCATCAAGGCGAACCGCGCGGAGGTAACGCCCGGCGGCACCATTGTCGAGCCGGTGCCCGTCAACATGGCGGGCGGCCCGCGCGCGCCTCCGCCGCCCTCGGGAACGACGCCGTTGTCGACGCCCGATCTTCCCGCCGCGGCTGCGGGTGGGGGCGGCATCCCACCGACCCGGCCGCCGTCGGCAGCCGCCGCGGCTGGCGGCGCATCATCGGGCCCGCCGACCTCGAAACTCTCGACACCGGACGTGCCCGGATCGAGGCCCGCCAGTATCCCGCCCACCAACGCACCCCGCGGCTCCAGCCCCTCATCCAGCCCCGCTTCCTCGGCCAACGAACCACTTCTCGCCGGCGACCGGTCGATCCCCCCCACCAACGCGCCCCGTGGTTCCGGACCGTCGTCGAGCCCCGCCTCGTCGGCCAACGAACCGCTCCTCGCCGGCGCCGCCGACCGGTCGATCCCGCCCACCAACGCACCCCGTGGTTCCGGACCGTCGTCGAGCCCGGCGTCCTCGGCCAACGAGCCGCTCCTTGCAGGTGCGGCTGACCGCTCGATCCCGGCGACGAACGCGCCGGGAGCGAGGCCGCCCTCGGGCTCGTCGGGTCTTGCCACGAACGAGCCATTGCTTGCCTCGCGCGCCGCTGAACAGCCGCCGGCGTCGATCGGATCGAGCCAGAAGACGCCTACCCAGCCGCCGCCTCGCGGCGCCGCGCCGCCGCCGGACAGCCCGTCGTCCTTCAACCCGATCGACAGCGGCGGCAAGCCGCCCTCGCCTTCTTCCTCGGGGGATTTCGTCATCCCGCTGGCGTCGTCGGATCTGGCGCCCGCGGGGCAAGTCATCCCCTTCCGCGGCCCGTCGCCAGCTGCCGGTCCATCAGTCGGCGCCACGGCTAAAATCCAGCCGGGCAGTATCGTGCTCGAGACGCCCGGGGGCGCGGCGCGCGTGCTGCAGCTAGGACCCCAGAAGGGCAAGGGCTCGTTCACCACCACCTTCGGCAACGCCGGGGCCGGAGGTGGCGTGGTCAAGCTGACCAAGGCCGGCTCGAGCCCCTACGCAGCCGCGCTCGACAAGGCCGGTGAGGCCGGAATTGCGTCTTTGCCGAAGCATGTCCAGGACACGGTGGTCAGCACCCCGCGGACCCTCGAGGACATTCCCATCCGGGCGGCCAACGACAACGCCTATGCGGGCGGCGCGGTGCGGATCGTCGAGGACGCGGGCGTTCCCACCTACTGGCAGGCACAGAAGAACTCCTTGATGTCGAAGGCCGAGGCCGAATCGTTCGTGAAGGCGGAACTGGCGATCAACGACAACGGCCGAGTCTGGCTGGACAACAAGAGCGACAATTTCGGCTTCGACCCGGCGAAGAACAACAAGGTGATCATCCACGATCCGGGCGGCGTCGTGCCGATCAAGGGCAGCTCGGCGGCCGAGATCAGCGCCCGCGCGCGGGAATTCCAGGCCGCGGTCAGCTATCCGTCCACCGACTGGGTGAATCGGTTCACGGCGGCCGAAACGAAAGCGAACCAGGCTTATGCCGACCTTCACAAGGTCAAGAAGTCGGGTACCGCGACCCAGGCGCAGATCGATGCGGCGCAGCGCGCCTACGACCAGGCCAACGACGCCTACAAGAGCGTGCCCTTCGAGTACAAGAACGCGCTGATGCGCAAGTATGGCGGCTGGATCGACACCGGCGAGCTGAAGGTGCCGCTCGACGAGATCAAGTTCAATCCGGTCAACGGTTTCCGCCAGCGCCAGGCCGGCGCGATCCTGGGCAACCAGGTCGGCGCGGAAGTGATGGAGAGGATCTGGGACAGCCTGCCGCCGCCCGCGTACCTGCCCGGGCAGAGGCCATGAGGGAGGCACGGTGATGATGCTCAAGCGGACTTGCAGCCTTGCGGTGCTTGCCGCCGCGTTGGCGATGGCTGGGCCCGGACAGGTCGCGGCCGAGCCGCTCACGCCCACCGATCGCGCCGACATCAACCGGCGCGACGCGCAATACGCCGCGCAGGCCGCGATCGCGCCGGCGCCGATTTTCTCCACCGGTTCCTATCCGCCGCCCGAGACCGACTTCGTCGCGCTGTCGATGCAGATCGAGAGGCTGGCCGCCTATCTGCGCGAACAGGCGGAAGCCAACGCGGGCCAGGCGCCGGCGGCGGTGCCAGGCCTCGACCTGCCGGTGCCGGGCAGCGGCGTGGCGCGCCACTACGGTCCGGATGGACCGACCGTCAGGTCGGTCAGCGCCCTGCTGGAGTACAGGCTGATGCTGGCGGGGAATCCGGCGCTGAAGGTGGGGCCGGTGACCGATGAGGGCGACCGCATCCGGGCCCGCATCATGGGCGCGGGGGACGCGCTGATGGACGAATACCTGGTCGAGAAGTCGTCCGGGGTGTGGACGCAGGTGCGCTGAACGGAACAGTCGGAAGGAGCATGAGATGAGGGGACAGCTGTACAGGAGCTTGATCGGCGCGCTGGCCGCCATGGCGCTCGTCGCCGGCGCGTCGCCGGCGGACGCCAAGAAGAAGAAGAAAGAGGAGCCGCCTCCGCAGGCGCAGGAGATGCAGGAGGTGGAGAACGCCGAGGACGGCGTCCTGCTCGAGCCCGTTCCTGAGGTGCCCGGGCCCCGGCGCACCATAGCGGTCGGCAAGTTCGAAACCAACGGCTCGCCCGCCGAGATCTATACCGGCATGCCGGTCGAGAGCGGCCTTGCTGCCATGATGGTCACGGCGCTGCGCGAGGCGGGGCGCTTCATCGTGGTCGAGCGCGCGCAGCTGCAACAGGTGCTGGCCGAGCAGGAGCTGGGCGCGGGCAAGCTGACCAAGCAGGAAGGACGGGCGGAGGTCGGCCAGCTGTTCAACGCGCAGATCATCGTCTACGGCGCGGTCACCGAGTTCGGCGACGCGGACAAGGGCGGCGGATTCAGCATCGGCATCGGCGCCGGCAGCCCGCTGGGCAAGAGCACGACGGCGGGCGCGTCCATGCAGACCAACACCGGCAAGGTGGCGATCGACGTCCGGCTGGTCGACACCACGACCGGCGAGGTGATCGACAGCTTCACGGTGAAGGAGAAGGCGAAAAGCAAGTCGTTCGACGTCGCGGGCGGCTACCGCGGCATCAGCATGGGCACCAACCAGTTCTACAAGACGCCGCTCGGCGAGGCCTCGCGCAAGGCGATCAGCAAGGCCGTGGCGCTCATCGCCAGGCGGGCGGGCAACGTGACCTGGAGCAGCCAGGTGGTCGAGGTCGAGGACGCCGGTCTCTACATCAGCTCGGGCGCCAATGCCGGCCTGAAGGCGGGAGACCAGTTCATGATCGAGCGCGTGGTCAAGAAGCTGACCGATCCGTCCACGGGCGAGGTGCTCAGCATCCGCAAGGCGCAGCTCGCTACCGTGACGCTGACGTCGGTCGAACAGAAGATATCCTACGGCAGCTTCGCGCTGACCGGGGCGGAGGCGCCGCAGCGGGGAGACCTGGTGTTCAAGACCGGGCAATAGCCCGCCTGCCTCATTCTCCCAGCAGGTGCAGCACCACCTCGCGGCGGTGCGGCCGGTCGCGGTGCTCGAACACATAGAGGCCCTGCCACGTGCCGAGGTCGAGCCTCCCGCCGGTCACGGGGATGGAAAGCTGTGTCTGGGTCAGCGCCGATCTTATGTGGGCGGGCATGTCGTCGGCGCCTTCGGCGTCGTGCCGGTACGCGCCGCCCCGCGGGGCGATCCGCGCGAAGAAATCCCGCAGGTCATCCAGCACGTCCGGGTCGGCGTTCTCCTGGATCAGCAGCGATGCCGATGTGTGGCGGATGAACAGGGTGAGCAGCCCGTCGCGGATGCCCTGTTCCCCCACCCAGCGAGCCACCGGCCGCGTGAACCCCGTCAGGCCCGGACCTGCGGTCTCGACGGTGAGAGTGGTTCTGGCCTGCTTCACGCGATCTCCGTTGCTGTCTCAGGGCGCGGGCGCCGCCGTCTCGGCCGGCGCCTGGGCCATGGCGCGCAGCTGCGCCAGTACCCACTCTTCCCGCGCCGGATCCTCGGGCGAGGTGAAGGAGACGGCGATCGAATCGCTGGCGACCGTTCCCTGAACCACCGGCGAGGCCAGTATATTGCGCTCCAGCAGGGTGGCAATCTGCCGGCCCGCATTGGCGCTGGTCAGCGCGGCCACCATGTCGCGGCCCTCCGGCGTCAGCTTCAGCATCACCGCGCCGGCGCCGCTGGTGTTCTCGGCCTCGGCCACCGCCTCGATCCTGCCGGTGAGGTCGATCGAGGTGCCTACCGCCCAGATGTCGATCCGGTCGGGCGCCTGCAGGGCGTCGGCCTCGTCCATGGGCGCGCCGCTCTCGACCAGTGGGATCACGCCGCTGGCGTCGTAGAGGTCCTCGTCCTGCGGCACCTCGCGCAGCACCCTGTTGCCGCGCACGATCAGCAGCGTGCTGGCGTCGCTGGCGTCGAGGAAGGCTTCCAGCCGGCCGGCATCGGCGGGACCCGCGCGCAGCACCGGGCCAGCATCCGAATTGCCGGCGAAATCGAGCTGGCCGGGCGTGAACGAGAAGATCGCCTGCACGGGCGCCATGTAGAGGCGAACGTCCTGCCGGGCCGGGCCTTGCTGGGCCAGGTCTTGCTGGGCCAGGTCTTTTTGGGAATAGGCGGCGGGCGCGGCGATCAGGCCCAGGAGCACGAGGGCGGCCAGTTGGCGGATCATTGGATGTCTCCCGAAAGTGCGGGCGGACGGCGCGCCCGCGGTCGCAGCGCTAACGCAGGCCGCCTCGGGCGGTTCCGCGGGTGCGAGGAGCGCTATTCGGCCGCGTCCTTCTTGCCGTCCGCGTTGCCCTCCAGTTCGGCCGCGTCGCGGGCGAACAGGCGCTCCAGCTCCTCGGCCGAACTGCGGACCCGCTGGCGCAGGCGCTCCTCGTCGCCGGCCAGCTCGAAGTCGTCGCGCAGGCGCTGCTCGTCGTGGCGCTGGAACGTGTCGATGGACCGTTCCGCCTGGGCGCGCGGCACGCCGATGCCGAGCAGCACGTCCTCCGTCAGCTTCAGCGCCGAATGGTAGGTCTCGCGGCGGATGTTGGTGACGCCCACCTCCATCAGCGCGTGGGCGTGGTTGCGGTCGCGCGCGCGGGCGAAGATCGGCACGTGCGGGAAGCTGGTGCGGATGACGTGGGCGGTGCGGACCGATTGCTCCACGTCGTCCATCGCCAGCACGAACGCCTTGGCGTCGGCCGCATGGGCGGCATGCAGGATCTCGGGGCGCGAGGCGTCGCCATAATAGATCTCGTTGCCGAACCGGCGCACGAAGTCGACCTGTTCCGCATTGGCGTCGAGCGCGGTGAACGGAATGCCGCGCGCCCGCAGCACGCGGGCGACGATCTGGCCGAACCGTCCCAGTCCGGCGATCACCACGAACCCGGCCTCGCGCTCGGGCATGTCGTCGAAGTCCTCGGTGGCGACGGGCCGTTTCGCCGGCGCCATCATCGCGTCGAGCTTCAGCAGCAGCGGCGTCGCCATCATCGACAGGGTGACCACGACGCTGAGCAGGCTGGCGGTCTCGGCCGGCATCACCCTGCCGGCGGTGGCGGCGGTCAGGATGACGAAGGCGAATTCGCCGCCCTGCGAGATGGCGAGCGCGAGCCGCCGGGAGGGCCGGTCGCCCAGCCCACTGATCCGGCCGAGCGCGTAGAGCACCAGCGCCTTCACCGCCAGCAGCACCAGCACCAGGCCGATGATCAGCAGCGGCTGCTCGAGGAACAGCGCCAGGTTCAGCGACATGCCGATGGCGGTGAAGAACAGGCCGAGCAGCAGGCCCTCGAACGGCGCGATGTCGGCCTGCAGCTCGTGGCGATAGTCGGATTCGGCCAGCAGCGCGCCGGCGATGAACGCGCCCAGCCCGGCGGTGAGGCCGCCCACCTCCATCAGCAGCGCGGCGGTGACCACGGTCAGCAGGGCGGCGGCGGTCATCGCCTCGCGCACGCCCGAACGGGCGATCAGCGGGAACACCCGGTTCAGCAGCAGCCGCCCGCCCACGACCACCACGGCGATGAGGCCGACGGCCTTCAGCGCGTCCAGCGTCGACATGCTGACCGCGCCCATGCCGCCCAGCGCGAACAGCGGCAGCAGGGCGATCAGCGGGATCGCCGCCAGGTCCTGGAACAGCAGGATCGAGAACGCGGTGCGGCCGTGCCGGGCGCTCAGCTCCTTGTTCTCCTCCAGCACCTGCAGCGCGAAGGCGGTCGAGGACAGCGACAGGGTGAGGCCGATCAGCAGGGCGGTGAGGAATGGCAGCCCCGCCATCACGCCCAGCCCCGCCAGCGCCGCGCCGGACAGGAAAACCTGCGCGCTGCCCAGGCCGAACACCGGTATGCGCATGGTCCAAAGACGTTTGGGGCGCAATTCCAGGCCGATGATGAACAGCAGCAGCACCACGCCGAACTCGGCGAAATGCAGGATGGTCTCGACCTGGTAGACCGAATAGATCAGGCCCAGCCCGAACGGGCCGATGACGATGCCGGCCAGCAGATAGCCCAGCACCGAGCCGATCCCCAGCCGGCGCGCGATCGGCGCGGCGAACACCGAGGCGGCGAGGAACAGGGCGATCTCGATCAGGATGTTGTCGGTCATCGGTCAGTCCATCCGGCTGGCCGCATGGTGGCACGAAACCGCGGCCGGACACCCGGATATTTTCGCGCGGCGGCTTGCCTGATCCGGCGGCCGCCGCCCGCGGGCCCGGGCTTCGCGACGGCCCTTCGGCCCTCCTCAGCCCTCTCGGCTGTTTGGTCGCCCTCCCAAAGCCGAGAGTGCTGAGGAGCGCGCAGCGCGTCGCGAAGCACGAATCCAGCGTGCTCGGTTCATCCCCGCTGGACGAAACGCGTTCCCGGCGGCGGCGGGTCCTCGGGCGGGCCGGCGAAGCACTGGGCCATGGCCATCCATCGGGACGCGGTCTCGCCGGTGGCCTTCAGCGCCGTGTCGGCGACGTTGCGCACCTGGGTCACCACCTGGCAGAAATCCGTGGCGCTGCCGTCGATGCGGTTGGTCTCGCTGGGCTCGTGCCATTCCCAGACCGCGCCCGACGGTGCCGTCAGCCGCACATGGGGCGGCTCGGCCGGCACCTCCAGCTTCCGGTTGGCGAAGGTCCAGCCGAAGGTGTTGATGCCGATCACCGCCACGTTCCTGATCCTGTCGTGATCCACACGCTCGACGCCCAGCACGTCATAGACCGCCTGCGCGTGCGACCAGGTCTCCATCAGCCGGGCGGTGATGCACGATCGCACCGACATGTCCGGCCCGCCCCATTTCACCCGCGCCTTCGGATCGGCGGCGGCGAACTGGTCGGCGGTGTCGCGGTAGAGATCGCGCCAGCGGGCCAGCAGGGCGCGCCCGCGCACGCCGCCCAGCCAGGCATGGTTGAACTGCAGATGGGTGCCGCCGGCCTTGACGTAGTCGGCCAGCTCGCGGCGGAACTTCAGGAAGGCGTCGGCGTCGGCGAGCGTCACGCACGCGGCATGGTTCCACATGTGCAGATGGGCGATGACGTCGTTGATCGTCCAGCCCTTGAACTGGGTGGCGCGGTCCCAATCCGCGTCGTCCAGCGGCTCCAGCAGGGCGAAAATGGCATCGCTCTCGTCGCGGAAATCGGCGGCCTGTTCCATGCGGTTCCCCTCATTCCGAGCCGATCTAAGTCTCCGGGGCGATAACGGTCGGCAACGGAGTTGCGCGTTTTCCCCGCCGATCGCGTAACCTGTATCTGCTTTGATATTCGCGTCTCTGCTTTGCGACTTCGTACAAAACGATTCCCGAACTTGTTCCGAGGTTGAGGCTTTCGATCATGCCGAACATCGGGATGGAGACGCACATCTCGCTTCGTTCGACGGCAAGATCGCTGATGCCGACTGCTTCGCTGCCGAACCAGACCGCGAGCTTGGCGTGAAGCGTATAGTCGCCTTCATGAAGGAAGATGCTGGTCTTGCCTTTCACGTGCGGTGACGTCACGATCGACTTGAACCTGTTTCTTTCAAGATGATCGAAACACTCTTCAGTGCTGTCAAAGCGCTTCACGAACGTCCACTTTACGGCGGAAACAGAGGTCTTAGAAACCGCGTTCCGATCACGCAAATCCTGCCAGTCGTCGGGCAGTGAATGGCGAGGGTCGACCACATAGACCTTCTCGACACCCAGTGCGTTCACGTTCCGGATGACCGTTCCAATGTTCTTCACATCAGTCGGATTCTCGAGCACCGCAATCAGATTTTTGCAGCGGAATGTTTTGATTCTATCGGCGCGCTTACGAGCGGACGTCTTCGATTGGACTTCTTCTTCCATGGCCGTTTCGACATTTCTCTCGCGGTGAATATTGCCTTCATAACGTAACTGGTTAGGCGACCTGAAAACTTTCTAACCGAACGAGCAGTATCGCCCCCTTTCCAAGCTAAGCAGAACCTGAGCGGTGCCTATCGCCCCAGAATAACATCGCTCGCGCGCCAGCCCAGCGCCATCGCCGGACCGTTGGTGTTGCCGGAAACCAGCCCCGGCATCACTGAGCAGTCGGCGACCCTAAGGCCCTCGACGCCCTTCACCCTGAGCTCGTTGTCGACCACGGCGGAATTGTCGCGGCCCATGCGGCACGAGCCGGTGGCGTGCAGGCCGCTGGTGGACATGCGGCGGGCCGACATCAGGATGTCCTCGTCCGACTGCGCCTTTTCGCCCGGGATCACTTCCTTGCCCACATAGGGCTGGAGGGCCGGCCGGCGGACATACTCGCGCATGTAGCGGACCATGCGCACGACGGTCTCCTGGTCGTAGGCGGTGCTCAGCCAGTTGGGCTCGATGCTGGGCGGCGTGTCCGGGTCGCCCGAGCGCACCGTGATGCTGCCCTCGCTGGTCGCCTGCAGCAATTGGCCGTAGATGTTGAAGCCGGGCACCTTGTCGGGATGTGACAGCGGCACCGGAAAATTGTCGGCGGTGCGGGCGAAGGTGAACGCGCCCATGAACAGCTGCATGTCGGGCCGGTCCCGGTCCGGCGTGCTGCGGGCGAAGGCGCCGATCTCGTAGGGGCCGGTCGCCATGGGCCCGTTGTGGAAGGCGTAGTATTGCAGCACGCTGGCGATCAGGCCGAGGCCCTGGTAGCGATGATTGAGGCCCTTGATGAGCTTCAGCCGGTGCGGCATGCCGTAGCCCACATGCTCGCGCATGCGCCGGCCGCAATCCGGGCTGTCGGCGACCACGTCGATGCCGACGGCCTTGAGGTCGGCCGCCGGGCCGATGCCCGAGCGCTGCAGGATCACCGGCGACATGATGGTGCCGGCCGAGACGATGATCTCGCCCGCCGAGCGGAATTCCACCGGCCGGCCGTTCTGGCGCGCGGCGACGCCGACGGCCCGCTTGTCCTCGAACAGGATGCGGTCGACCATCACGCCGGTCTCGATCCGCAAATTCGGCCGCTTGCGCGCCGGATCGAGAAACGCCCGTGCCGAGCTGACCCGCCGGCCGTTGCGGATGGTGTGCGAATAGTAGCCGACGCCTTCCAGATCCGGATGGTTCAGCTCGTCGCGCTCCGGCAGGCCCATCTGCGTGCCGGCTTCCAGCATGGCCTTGGTCGCCGCATAGCGGAACTTGCCGGCGCTGACATGCAGCGGCCCGCCGGCGCCGCGATAGTCGGTGGCGCCGAGGTCATGGTTCTCGATCGCCTTGAACGCCGACTTCATGTCGGACCAGCCCCAGCCGGCGCCACCCAGCTTCTCCCAGTCCTCGTAGTCGTTTGGATGGCCGCGGGAATAGATCATGCCGTTGATCGAGCTCGATCCGCCCAGCACCTTGCCGCGCACCCAGATCTCGGTCGACGGCACGCCGGGCACGCGAGGCTGGTCGACCTTGAAGTGCCAGGCGTGCTTGGGGTCCTTCACCAGCTTGCCGATGCCCTTGGGCATGGCGATCAGCGGGCTGGTCGCCTCGCCGCCCGCCTCCAGCAGCAGCACCCGGTTGCCCGGGTTCTTCGATAGCCGGTTGGCGAGGACGCAGCCGGCCGAGCCGGCTCCGACTATGATGTAGTCGAAGGCCTCCATACGCTTCTCCCGTTTCAGGCGGTTCGGCGCCTTACCTGTTGGTCTGGCGCTCCGCGGCATGCTTGCCGGAAAGATAGCCGAACACCATGCCGGGCCCAAGCGTGCCGCCGGGCCCGCCATAGGTCATGCCGAAGGCGGACGCCATGACGTTGCCCGCGGCGTAGAGGCCGGGGATCGCGTTGCCGTCGATGTCCACCACGTTGCCGTGCACGTCGGTCTTGGGGCCGCCCTTGGTGCCGAGCGCGCCGGAGCGTACTTCCACCGCGTAATAGGGGCCTTTCACCAGCGGGCCGAGCGTCGCTTCCTTGGTGCCCTTCTTGTAGGGATCGCCCCACCAGCAATCGAAGGCGCTGTCGCCGCGGCCGAAATCGGGATCGCTCCCCTTGGCGCAGTTGTCGTTCCAGCGCTGGACGGACTTCTCCAGCTCGTCGCCGTCGATGCCGAGCTTGGCGGCGAGGTCCTTCAGGGTCGGCGCGCGCATCACCCAGTCGGGCGCCTGGCCCGGGCCGGCCTGCAGCATGCCGAAGCCGTAGGTCTCCAGATAGTGCTGGTCGAAGACGAGCCAGCTGGGGATGTTCTCGTATTCGAACTTGGCCACGTCCTCGACATGGAACGCGTTGCCGAAGGCGTTGTAGTTGGCCGCCTCGTTGGTGAAGCGCCGGCCCTTGCGGTTGACCATGATGCCGCCCGGCATGGTGCGCTGGCCCATGATCATCATGCGTTCCATGGAGTTCTCCTCCACCGGCACGGAAGCGACCGGCGTCCACCACGCCTCGCGCATGTTGCCCAGCATGGCGCCGGCCTTCATGGCCATCTTCAGGCCGTCGCCGGTATTGGTCTTGATCGAGACCTGGTGGGTGAGGGGGCCGCGCAGGAAGGCGCGCTTCAGGTCCTCGTTCCATTCGAAGCCGCCGGTCGCCAGGATCACGCCCTTGCGCGCCCGGACGCGGACCTCGCCATCGGGCGTGTCGAAGATGACGCCGGCGACGGCGCCGCCCTCCATGATCAGTTCCTTCGCCGCGTATTCGGTCTGCGGCTCGATGCCGCGGTCGAGGCAGCCGCGCAGCAGGCGGCCGATCAATGCCTGGCCGCAGCCGCGCTCGTTGCGGATCTTGCGGCGGGCGATTTCCTCGGCCGAGGCCGGCTGCGGCACCGACTTGCCCAGCGGCGTCTCGCTCATGGTGATGTGCGGGTTGGGATAATAGGGCGACGGCGTCACCCGGCTGGCCCATTCGCCCAGCTCGTCATAGGGGTAGATCGGGCATTCGATGGTGCGCCCGCCCTTGGGGCTGCCGCCCGGGAATTCCGGATGGTAGTCGGGCATGTCCTTGACCGAATAGAACTGCACCGGCGTGCGCTCCTCGAGGAAGCGCACCATCTCGGGACCGGCGTCCACATAGGCCTCGGTCAGGTCCTGGAACATCAGGCCGCGCGAGAGCGACATCATGTAGGTGACCGCCTTCTCGCGGCTGTCCTCGATGCCGTGATCCTTCATGTGGTGGTTGTTGGGGATCCACACCTGGCCGCCGGACCATGCCGAGGTGCCGCCCACCTGATCGTGCTTCTCGAACACGCCCACGCTCGCGCCGCCCTCGGCGGCGGTGATCGCGGCCGTCAGGCCGGCCGCGCCGGTGCCCAGCACCACCACATCATATTCCTGCATCGTCTTCCCCGTTTCTGCCGTCGCAAGTGCGGATGTTTATAACAGTCGTTTCATACCCTGTCGCGACCAATGCGCTTCCTTCGCTACTTTTTGCCGTTCGCGGCCACTCCCTCCAGCGCCTCGCGCAGCGACCGGCGCATGTGGTTGGCGGTCCATTCGCGGGGATTGAAGACTGCTTGGGTGGACAGGCCGATCAGCAGAGCAAGGATGGTCCGCGCGCGCAGTTCCAGCGGTGTTGGATGCGATGCATCGAGCCGGTGCAGTTCCTGCATCACCATCTCCAGCGACTGTCGCCACCGCATCCGCTGCTCCTTGCGAAACGCCTCGTCGGCCGTGCCGTTGCCCCAGAACGCCAGTACCACCCGCCAGGCACGGCGCGCTTCCTCGGTCAGCGGCAGCAGCGCCTCCAGGCAGTCCAGGGGCGGCTTGCCCTGGCCTCTCGCGATGTTGACCCGGTCGACGCCGCTCTGGGCCGCGTCCTGGAACATGGACAGCAGCAGGTCGTGCTTGTTGTGGAAATAGTGGGTGACGATGGTCGTGCTGTAACCGGCGCGCTCGGCGATCTCGCGGAAGCTCAGCGCTTCCGGGCCGCGCTCCGCCAGAAGCGAGGCCGCAATCCTGATCACGGCTCGCCGCCTTGCTTCATGGTCGACGGGTGCGGGCATTGCCTGAGCGTCTCCGATCCGGTATACATTGAATGTTGCATACCGTGTGTTGTAAATATCGTCCATGGCCGGGGAGCCAATTGAGCACCGGTATGGCCCGCGCACTATAGCACGAGCCCGGATCGGGCCATCACCAGCGTAAGGACAGCCCGCAGCAGGTTCGAAAGGCAGTTTCCCAGGCCGAAGAATCTGCACATATGAATAAACATCATAATTGTCATGATGATTATAAGTTTAACTTTCTGGTGTTCCAATTTTCATGCTAGCGTTTGGTAAAGGGGCACCTGTTCGACAGCCGGCCAACGGCGATGAAAAGCGGCAACGTCCGCACAATCAAAATGGGGAGCGTCACATGAACCTTCGTCCGCGGAGTTCCGTCCTTCGGCGCCGCAGCGCCAGATCTTGCCTTGCCTTAGCCACTGTCCTCGCCGTCACCGCCCTGCCGGCCATGGCGCAGGACACGCCGCAGCCCACGCCGCCCGCGCAATCGTCGGGCGCCATCGAATCGGTCTATGTCGATGCCCGCCGTCGCGACGAGACGGTGCAGGAGACGCCGCTGGCGGTCACGGCGTTGTCGCCCGCCATCCTGGAATCGAAGGCGACCATGAATCTGGGCGACCTTCAGGGCAGCGCGCCGAACATCCTGATCACCGAGCAGAATTCCGGCGCGGCGGCGACCAACCTGTCGATCCGTGGCCTCGCCTTCGCCGACATCGAGAAGTCGTTCGATCCCACGGTCGGCGTCGTCCTCGACGGCGTTTTCCTGGGCACCAGCACGGGCTCGTACATGGACTTCTTCGACATCGCGTCCATGGAGGTGCTGCGCGGCCCGCAGGGAACCCTGTTCGGCCGCAACACCATCGGCGGCGTTATCAACATCAAGCGCACCCGTCCCACCGGCGAATTCGGCGGCAAGTTCGATGTCAGCTACGGCAAGTTCGACACCTTTGCCGCTCGCGGCGTGGTGAACGTGCCGGTGATCAAGGACGTGCTCGCCGCCAAGTTCTTCTGGTTCCACAACGAGACCGGCGGCTTCTACCGCAACGCCATCACCGGCGAGCGCAACGGCAGCAACAATTTCGAGAACTTCGGCGCCTCGTTCCTGCTGACTCCGGGCGACCGGTTCGAGGCCCTGCTGACGCTGGAGAGGCAGGTGAAGAACTACTCACCGGTCAACGCGAACATCGCCAACGACAGCGAGCTGTTCTGCATGTTCGAGCCGCCCAACGAGTGCAACCGCAACTCGACCACCGACCTCTACACCGTGTTCATCGACGAGACGGCCGGCCGCTATCGCTCGCCCGCCGTCACGCTCGAGATGAACTACGACGCCGGCGTGATCAAGCTGACCTCGGTCACCGGATACCGCGAGTCGAAGGAGGCCCAGACCCAGGATTTCGACTCGTCGTCGTCGGATCTCTACTTCACCGACCGACGCCAGACGTTCCAGCAGTTCAGCCAGGAACTGCGCGGCGCGGGCAACATCACCGACACCTTCGACTACGTCGTGGGCTTCTACTACTTCAAGAGCAAGTACAACCTGTTCCAGATGACCCGGTTGTTCGGCGCCTGGCTGCCCGACACCCAGGACACCACCGGCCATTCGGAATCCTACGCCCTGTTCGGCGACTTCAACTGGCAGTTCGCTGACCGCTGGAACCTGTTCTTCGGCGGCCGCTGGACCCATGACCAGAAGCAGAACCAGACCACGGTGTTCCCCAACGCTTTCCCGCACGTGACCACTTCGGGCAGCAAGTTCACGCCGCGGGTCGGCGTCGACTTCCGGCCCAATGACGACCTGATGTTCTATGCATCGTGGTCGCGGGGCTACCGGTCGGGCGGATTCTCGGGCCGCGGCCTGACGCTGTTCTCCTCGACCACGCCCTACGGCCCGGAAACGGTCGACTCGTACGAAGTGGGCGCCAAGACCACCTGGTTCGACGACCGGCTGCAGTTCAACGTGGCGGCGTTCTACGCCGACTACAAGTCGCTGCAGCAGTCGGCGACAATCCCGCTCGCGGGAGGGCAGGGCAACGAGACCATCGTCATCAATGTCGGTTCCGCCACGCTCAAGGGCATCGAGGCCGAGCTCACCGCCCGGCCGACCGAGGAACTGACCCTCAATGCCGCGGTCGGCGTGCTCGACAACAATTTCAAGGGCTTCATCGTGCCGCAGGGCGCGGTGCTGTTCGACTACTCGGCGGTCGACATGATCTACGCGCCCAAGGTCACGATGTCGCTCGGCGCCGAATATGCGGTCCCGGTTTCGTTCGGCGAGATCAGGGCCAATGTCAACTACCGCTATATCTCGCGCTATGACCAGCAGATATCCCTGGGGCCGACCGCCGTCGACCCGGTGACCGGTGACGTGACGGTTCTCAGCAACGATCCGCGCGTCCGGGCCGACCGGCACAACCTGCTCGACGCCAGCCTGACCTTCGAGTTCGACATCGGCCAGGTCGAGACCCGGCTGACGGTGTACGGCCGCAATCTGCTCGACGACCGTGGACCCAACGCCGCCTTCACCGTGGCGGGTCTTTGGTCGTTCGCCTCCGCCCGCGAGCCCAGGACGTTTGGCGTCCAGCTCGGCGCGCAATTCTAGCCGACCCGCGGCCGCCTCCCCGCTTCGGCCGCGGCTCCCCAGACATCCTGTCCCGGACCTCCCGGGGCAGGATGTCCTTTTTTGCGGCCGCTTCCATGGCAATGCCGAGGAAGTGAACGGCGGCGCGTTTTATTTTTCTGCGTTCGTGCCTTATGATCGCCACGGGGAAAATAGAGACATGGAATGAAGCCTTTACCCCTCGTCTCTTCACAGATCCGGCGAAGTCTGGGGGTTGCCGGACTGATGTTCATGGCCGCTGGACCGGCGCGGGCGGGCGAGATCGGCATCGCGGTCACCGACGAGTCCGGGGCGCCGGTGAAGGATGCCGTGGTCAGCCTGATGTCGGCGGATCCGGCGCTGAACAAGGCTCCCGACGCCGCGAATACGGCGGTCATGACCCAGCGCGGCAAGGAGTTCAGGCCCCACGTCCTCCCGGTCAGGACAGGAACCACGGTGCGGTTTCCCAACCAGGACGATTTCCGCCACCAGATCTATTCGTTCTCCAAGCCGAAGACTTTCGAGATCAGCCTCTACAGCGGCGAGGAGGGCAAGCGCGAGACGTTCGACAAGCCGGGAGTCGTCGCGCTCGGCTGCAACATCCACGACAACATGCTGGGCTACATCTACGTCCTGGGCACCGACCATTACGCCGCGACGGGATCGGACGGCACTGCCCGCGTCGGCGGACTCGGCCCCGGCAAGTACAATTTGGCCTTGTGGCATCTGCGCCAGCGCGGCGCCGAAATCTCGCAGGAGGTGACCGTCGCCGACGGACCGGCCGTCACCCTCCAGCTTACGCTCTCGCTGAAACCCGCGGTCGCGCCTCCGGGAGCGACGCCGTGACCCCCCTGCTTCCCGGCAGGTTCCAGACCCGGCTGGTGCTGTTGTTCGTGTCGCTGTTCGTCCTGGTCCAAATCGGAACCTATGCGGCGGTCTACCTGGTCACCGACCGTAATCTGGAAGGCCAGGCCCGCCAGCACCTGATGTACAGCGCCGACACCTTCAGCCGCGCGATGCGCGAGCGGACCGACAAGCTCGCCGAGGGCGCGCGGGTGCTGTCCAACGACTTCGGCTTCCGTCAGGCGGTGGCGACCGAGGACACGGCGACGGTGATCTCGGCGCTGTCCAACCTGGCGAGCCGGATCGGCGCACAGCGCGCCATGCTGATCTCGCTCGAGCAGGCCGTGCTGGCCGACAACCGGCCGGTCGATGCGCTGACCGGCCGCCAGTTCCCCATGGCGAAGCTGATCGACCACGCCGACGAGCACGGCAAGTCCGCCGCGTTCATCGAATTGAACGGCCAGCTCTACGACTTCGTCCTGGTGCCGGTGCTCGCCCCGGTGCCGATCGCCTGGGTCGGACTGGGCATCAGGCTCGACGACCGCGAGGCCGCGAGCATTCGCCAGTTGATGCCGCAGGGCATCGACATCAGCTTCCTCCACCATGACGGCGGCGGCGGCTGGACAGTGCTCGCGTCGACCCTGAAGCTGAAGGCCGCGGATGTCTCCCGGCAACTGGCCGGGGACCGGGAGGCGCTCAAGCGCCGGCCCGTCCGGCTCAGCCTGGGCGGCGAGGACTATCTTGGCCTCACCGTCGACCTGCCGGACGACGCCGGCGCCGGCGGCACGCTGGCGCTGCTGCAATATTCGTTCGAGGCTGCGTACAGCCCCTACCGCACCCTGATCTATGCGCTGGCGGTGCTGCTGGCCATCGGCCTCGTGGCGCTCGCCTATGGCAGCGTCGGCGTGGCGCGCAGCGTGTCGAGGCCGCTCCGCGAGCTGGCGGAGGCGGCGATCAAGGTGGCGCGCGGCGAATATCGCCCGGTGGCGCTGAAGGGCTCGCGCGACGAGATCGGCCAGCTCGCGTCGTCGTTCAACCGGATGATCGAGAACATCGAGGAGCGCGAGCAGAAGATCACCTTCCAGGCCGAGCACGACGCCGAGACCGGCCTGCCGAACCTGCGCAGGTTCGAGGCCGATCTCCAGCGCTGCATCGACGAAGGCGGCGGCACCGCGAGCGTCGTGGTCGTCGCCGTCGAACGGGTGAACGAGGTGCGCAACACGTTCGGCTATGCCACCTGGGAAAGGCTGATCGCCCTGATCGCGCCGCGGCTGCGCGACAGCGCGCCGCACGGCGCCCTGCTCGCCCGGGTCAGCACGTCGTCGTTCATCATCGGCCTGCCCGGACTCGACACGCTGCCCGCCCGGCGCGTGGCCGAGCGCATCCTCTCCGGCTTCGAGCAGCCCTTCACAATCGACGCGTTCACCATCGACTCCAATGCCCATCTGGGCGTCGCCAGCCATCCCGAGCATGGCGCCACCGCCGAACAGCTGATCCAGCGCGCCAGCACGGCCGTGATCCAGGCGCGCAGCGGCGGCGGTCATGTGGCGGTCTACGATCCCGAGCGGGATTCCAACACCGCCGGGCGGCTGTCGCTGATGGGCGACCTGCGCAAGGGCCTGGCCAATCGCGAGGTGCAGTTCCACTACCAGCCGAAGATCGACCTGGCGACCAACCGGATGACCCATGTGGAGGCGCTGGTGCGCTGGCGGCATCCGACCCTCGGGTTTCTGCCGCCCGCCGAGTTCATCGGCCTCGCCGAGCAGACCGGCCACATCGGATACCTCACGGCGTGGGCGCTGGAAACGGCGATCGGCCAGTGCGGCGCGTGGCGGCGGCAGGGCCATGCGATCAATACCGCCGTCAACCTGTCGGCCCACGATCTCACCGATCGGACGCTGCCGCTGACCGTGGCGCGGCTGCTGCGCCAGCACCAGGTCCACCCGTCGTGGATCGCGCTGGAGCTGACCGAAAGCGCGGTGATGCAGAATCCCGAGCAGGCCATCGCCGTGCTCCAGGAACTGCGCCAGATGCAGGTCGGCCTGTCGGTCGACGACTACGGCACCGGCTACTCGTCGCTGGCCTACCTGAAGAAGCTGCCGATCAACGAACTGAAGGTCGACCGCTCCTTCGTCCTCAACCTGGCGCAGAGCGGCACCGACCAGATCCTGGTGCGCTCGACGGTCGAGTTGGCGCACAGCCTCGGGCTCAAGGTCACGGCAGAGGGCGTCGAGGACGCCGCGTCCGCCGACCTGCTGCGCGGCTTCGGCTGCGACATGGCGCAAGGCTACTATTTCAGCAAGCCAATCCCGGCCGATGAACTCGATCGTTTCATCCGCCAGTCACCCTATGGGCTGGCCGCGGCAGGCGGCTGACCTTCGCCCTGCGACCGGCCGCCTTGCAGCTCGGGCCTGGCGTCGCTCCAGGGCGATCGGACCTCGACCACGTCCCGGTGCATGGGCGCCAGCAGCGCCAGCAGCCGGTTCTGGGTCTGGTAGCCGATGCCCTGCTCGGCCATGGCCTGCTGCAGCAGCTCGACCAGGGCGTTGAAGTGGAAGGTATTGAGGCCCAGCCCCTTATGCGCCTTCTTCATGTCGAGGCCGGTGTACTTGACCGGGCCTCCCGCGAGGGCCGCGATCTGCTCCGTGATCATCTTCTTCAGGTAGTCGGGCTTGGACTTGGCGAAGGTCTCCTTGATCCGCTCGTCCTGGTAGGACAGGTCGATGGTCCGGCCGACGAAGCCCTGGATGCCCTGCTGGCCGCCCAGATCGTCGTAGAGCGAGCCGGCTTCGGCGGGACCGCCGGCGATCAGGGTGCCGAGCATCAGGATCGCGGTAAGAAGCGCGCGCATCTCAGAACCCCGTCTGTACGGAAAGGTAGACGCCATGCTGCCGGCCCTGCAGCGCGATCGGACCGAGATCGACGCCGGCGAGCGTCACCGACAGGTGCTTGCTGGGGAACCAGGCCAGGTAGACAGCCTTGGCGTCGCCCTCCTTGGCGAAGGCCAGGTTGTTCGGCTTGGTTCGGTAGTCGACGCCGCCGACCAGCCGCCGCGTGATCAGGTAGACGGCCGAGAACTCCCACTCGAGCTGATAATCGGCGCCCGCCGCGTTGCCGAAGCCCAGCAGGCCGAAATGGTTGGCCTTGGTCAACCGCGCGGTGGCGCTCAGCAGCAGGCTCTGGCGCAGCAGCACCTTGGTGGCGGCGAGATAGAAGTCGACGCCGTCATTGCCGCCCGCGCCGACGGCGGCGAGGATCGGCGCCTTGCTGGCCCGCTTGTACTGGATGCCTGCGGCGATCTGCGGCAGCCAGCGGTCCTGGTCGTAGACCGCGTCGCCGATCAGCCTGACCTTGGCGCCGACGATGTCCTGCGAGAAAGTGAATCCGTCGCCGAGCCCCAGCCGGCCGCCGGTCTTGCCGAGATCGAACCACTGGTGGGTGTAGGAGATTTCGACCCGGTCGAAGATGCCGACCGCGACGCCCGAGGCATTGAAGGTGAAATCATCGAGGGCGACGAAGGTGTGATGGGCGCTGATGCCCGCGCTCCGCTCGGTGCCGTAGCCGGTGATGACCGACCAGGTCGACAGTCCCGCGCCAGCCGCGCCCTCGACCTGGGTGACGCCGCTGTGGCGAGCAGCTTCCCGCTGTCGAAATAGTCGGCGGCGGATGCCGGGCCGGCAAGCCCCGCAATCGCCATCACGGCCCCGACGCAGGCACTCCTGCCTGATCCCATTATCCCCGCAGCCCCCGATATGGTTTGTCGTTCAGCCTGTTGGCCGGGACCTTATAGGGGCTCCGGCCTGCATCCGGATCACATCGCGGTCACGCAGTGTTGTGAATCGCTCGCGGCGGTATCAGGCTGCCTCGATCCGCGCGGGCGACTCAGCCGAGCCCGCCGGAGACGGTCCAGATCTCTCCCGTGATCCAGCTTGCCGCAGGAGAACACAGGAACACGGCGACGCCCGCCACGTCGGCCGGCCTGCCGAGTCGGCCCAGCGGCACCTGTTTGCGCGCGAGCAGGGCCGGCAGATCCTCGTCGCCCAGGCTGAGCGCGTCCATGTAGGTTTCGGTGGGTATGGTCGAGGGCTGGATGGCGTTGACCCGGATCGACGGGGCCAGCTCGCGGGAATAGGTCCTGGTCAGGCTGTTCACAGCCGCCTTGGCCGCGCCGTAATGGCCGCTGCCTGGCGCCGCGCCCTGGGCGGACAGCGAGGAGATGTTGACGATGGAGCCGCCCCCGGTCATCCGCCGCGCCGCCGCGTTGGTGCCGGTGACCACGGCGGTGACGTTGAGCGCCACGCAGTCGTTCCAGTCCTTCATGGCGATGTTGCCCAGCGGTCCGAAATAGCGCGACCCGCCTGCGTTGTTGATCCAGATGGACAGGCTGCCGAAGCAGTCCACGGCGGCCTGGGCCAGCGCGTCCACCGCTTCCGGATCGGTCATGTCGGCGGCGACGCCGAGCGCCTGGCCGCCCGTGGCATTGATCGACGCCGCGACGGCCTCGACCTCCGCCTTGCGGCGTGCCGCGACGACGACTGCCGCGCCGGCCTCGGCCAGCGCGCGGGCCATGGCCTCGCCGATGCCGCGCCCGCCGCCGGTGACGACCGCCACCTGGCCGTCCAGGCGGAAGTTTTCCAGCACCTGCATCCTCTCTAGCGTCCGTGGAACACGGGCTTGCGCTTTTCCATGAAGGCGCGTCTCGCGTCCCTGAAATCCTCGCTGTTGGCGCAGTCGGCGACCGCCTTGCGGCCGCGCGCGCCGTCCCGGTCCGGATCGGCCAGCAGCTCGGAGACGACGATCTTGGTGGCGCGCTGGGTCAGCGGCGCCTGGGCGGCCATGCTGGTCGCATACTCGGTGACGTAGGCCTCCAGCTCGGCGGTGGCGATCACCCGGTTCAGCAGGCCCATGTCGTAGGCCTCGGCCGGGGAATAGCGCCGGGCGGTGTAGAGGAACTCCTTGGCGCGGGACGGGCCGACCAAATCGGCCAGCAGCTTGATGAAGTCGGCGCTGTAGCCAATGCCGAGCCGCGCCGCCGGGATGCCGTAGACCGAGTCCTCGGCGCCGATGCGGATGTCGCAGCAGGTGGCGAGCGCCACGCCGCCGCCCAGGCAATAGCCCTGGATCATGGCGACGGTGGGCTTCTCCACGTCGCGCAGGGCGAAGAACATGCGCTGGGTGAGGCGGCCGTATTCGTCGGCCTTCTCGGCGTTGGAGCGCCGGTCCTCGAACTCCGAGATGTCGGCGCCCGACACGAACGCCTTGCCGCCGGCGCCGGCGACGACCAGCACCCGTTCGTCGGGCGCGGCGGCGAAGTCCTCGATCACCTTCAGCGCCGCCTCGTTCATGTCCAGCGACAGCGCGTTGTGCTTCTCGGGCTTGTTGAACACCAGCCAGCGCACGGCGCCGTCGCGGCGGGTCAGGACATGTTCGGTCATGGGAACCTCATGAACGGTGGATACCTCATACGATGTTGCGCTCGCGCAGGCCGGCGATGTCGGCCGCCGAATAGCCGATGCCGGACAGCACCTCGTCGGTGTGCTCGCCCAGTTCCGGCGTGGCGGTGGCGAGTCGGCTGTCGGTGCGGCTCAGATGGAACGCCTGGCCGATCAGCGTCTGCTCGCCCAGCGCGGGCGATGCGACCGTCTGGGCGATGCCCAGGTGGCGCACCTGCGCGTCCTCGAAGGTCTGGTCGACGGAGTAGATCGGTCCGCAGGGTATGCCCGCCCGGTTGAGCAGGTCGATCCATTCGGCGCTGGTCCTGGTGACGGTGACGGCGGTGACCAGCTCGTTGACCGTGTCGCGGTGGCGCACGCGCCGCCCCGGCGAGCGGAACCTGTCATCGTCGGCCAGATCGTCGAGCCCCAGCACCTTGCAGAACTTGCCCCAGGCGCCGGGCATGGGCGCGATGTTGACGTGGCCGTCGGCGGTGGCGAAGCAGCCCATGGGCACCGCGGTGGGATGATCGTTGCCGACCTGGCCGGGCACGTCCTGCTTCAGCAGCCAGCGCGCCGCCTGGAAATCCAGCATGAAGATCTGCGATTCGAGCAGCGAGGTGGTGACCCACTGGCCTTCGCCCGACGCCTCCCGCTCCAGCAGCGCGGTGAGCGTGCCCGAGGCGGCGAGGATGCCCGAGGCCACGTCGGCGATGGCGATGCCGACCCTCATGGGGCCGCGTCCCGGCTCGCCGGTGATCGACATCAGCCCGCCCATGCCCTGGGCGATCTGGTCGAGGCCGGGCCGCGCCGCATAGGGCCCATCCTGCCCGAACCCGGAGATGCTGGTGTAGACCAGCCGGGGATTGACCTGCCGCATGGTCTCGTAGTCGATGCCCAGCCGGGTCTTGACATCGGGCCGGTAGTTCTCCACCAGCACGTCGGCCTTTTCCGCCAGCTGCTTCAGCACCGCGACGCCTTCCTCGGTCTTCAGGTTCAGGGTCAGGCTGCGCTTGTTGCGGTGCAGGTTCTGGAAATCCGGGTCGTGCCGGTTGGCGAAGTCCTGCGGCTCGCCGGCCGAGGCGGGCATCTCGACCTTGATCACGTCGGCGCCCCAGTCGGCCAGCTGGCGCGCGCAGGTCGGCCCGGCGCGGGCGCGCGTCAGGTCGATCACCGTGAACCGCGCCAGGGCGGCGGAAGCTCGTTTGCTCATGCGTCACTCTCCCCGGCGCGGATTTTGGCGGCAGTGCATAAATTGATCAAGCGCACAACTTGCCGACCGGCCATTCGGGACCATAATGACGAAGCATGAACGGAACTCCTGACAGGGATACGACGAAGCCCGGCGCCTTCGTCCGCCGGGTGCGGATGCGGGCGCGGCCGGGCAGGGCGGTCGGCATCGTCGTCGACGACTTCCACGTGTTCAGCGTCCTGGTCCGCCACGACGCCGGACGGGTGACCGCGATCCGCGGCAAGGCGTGGCGCTATCCGTGGCGCACCTGCGTCGAGGCGCCGCGCATGCTGGCGCGGCTGGTCGGCATGGCGCTGGAGCCGCGCGGCCGGGCGGTCTACGACGCCACCGACTACAGCGCCCAGTGCACCCACCAGTTCGACGTCGCCGGCCTGACCCTGGCCCATGCGGCGCGCGGCCTGGGCGACGGCTGGTTCGACTGCGTGGTGCGCGATCCGGTGGACGGCGTACGCCAAGCCGGCCTGCGCTCCAACCTGACCGGCCCGCTGGACTGGCGCATCGAGGGCGATATCATCACCGAACCGGCCCTGTTCGCCGGGCAGACGCCGGCGGCCATGGGCGGCTGGGCGCGTCAGAACTTCGACGGCGCCGAGGCCGATGCGGTGCTGCTGCTGCGCCAGTGCGTCCGCACGGCGCAGGGCAGGCGGATGGACATCGATTCGATCGCCAGGGCGTCCGACCTGGGCATGTCCGGTGTGTGCTATTCCTTCCAGCCCGAGAATGCGCCGCGCGGCGACCGCATGCGCGGATCAGTCCGCGACTTCAGCGATCTGGTGGACGGCGTCTAGATCAGCCCCGGCAGCAGGTCCTGCCCCATGGGCTGGGCAAGGTCGGGACCCTCGTTCCTGACGTTGTTGACCGCCTTCGACACCGGATGGATGCGCAGCTCGGTCCTCGACGGCTTGAGCAGGCCGGCGTCCGGCTCGGCCAGCCAGCGGCCGATGTCGCCCGGCTCCAGGATCACCGGCATGCGGTCGTGATAGTCGCGCATCTGCCGGTTGGCCTCGGTGATGACGATGGTGCACGAGACGATGCCCAGCGCCGTGTTGCGGTCCCACAGCCCGGCGAAGGACAGCGGTTCGCCGTCGGCCCGGGAGATGTGGACGGGCTGGCGGTCGCTCGGCTTGCCGGTCCATTCGTAGAATCCGTCGGCCACCACGATGCAGCGCCGCTTGCGGAACGGATCGCGCCACATGGGTTTCTCGGCGATGCCCTCGGCGCGGGCGTTGAAGGTCGACGCCTTGGGAATCTCCTTCGCCCAGAACGGCACCAGGCCCCATCGCATCACCACCGCGCGGCGCCCTTCCTCGGTATCGACGATGGCGAGCACGTCCTGGGTCGGCGCGATGTTGTAGCGCGGCCGCAGGTTCATCGGCGCATCGAGCGTCAACTGGTAGAGCCGGTAGATCTGCTCCCAGGTGAGCGCGTTGGTGAAGCGTCCGCACATGCCGTCGTTCCGTCGATGCCAACCCAAGCGTTTCCCGCGTGCGAGCCGTGCCGTCAAGGCCGAACGGTTGTGCGCGGAACATCTTTCCGGCCGGCGGGTTTAACCGGCGGCCCGATTGTGCGACACTGGCGCCTCGCGCAAGGGCAACGGGGCAGAGGGCCGGACATCACTGTCCGGAGGGAAGGGCCACGATGTACAGCGAGCAATCATTTCCGGTCGTGCTGATCAAGCCGTCGCATTACGACGACGACGGCTACGTCATCCGCTGGCGCAGATCGGTGATTCCGTCGAACAGCCTCGCCGCCGTCTACGGCCTGGTGATGGACTGCGCCGACCGCGACGTGCTCGACATTCCCATCGTCTGCGAGGCCATCGACGAGACCAACACCAAGGTCGACGTCGACGGGATCATCGCCCGCATCCAGGCCGCCGGCTGCGGCTTCGTCGGCCTGATCGGCGTGCAGTCCAACCAGTTTCCGCGCGCCATGGACCTGGCGCGGCGGTTCCGTGCGGCGGACGTACCGGTGATCATCGGCGGCTTCCACGTCAGCGGCACCCTGTCCATGCTGCCCGGCGTCCAGCCCGAGCTCCAGGAGGCCATGGACCTGGGCATCACCCTGTTCGCGGGCGAGGCCGAGGGCCGCATGGACGACCTGCTGCGCGACGCGCGCGGCGCCACGCTGAAGCCGCTCTACAACTACCTGAACGACCTTCCCGACATCGGCAGCGAGCCGGTGCCCTTCCTGCCGCGCGAGCGGATCATGCGCAGCGTCGGCATGCAGACCAGCTTCGACGCGGGCCGCGGCTGCCCGTTCCAGTGCAGCTTCTGCACCATCATCAACGTCCAGGGCCGCAAGTCCCGGCGCCGCGGCGCCGACGACGTCGAGCGGATCATCCGCGCCAATCATGCCCAGGGCATCGACGACTTCTTCATCACCGACGACAACTTCGCCCGCAACAAGGACTGGGAGGAGATCTTCGACCGGCTGATCCTGCTGCGCGAGGAGGGCGGCATCGTCATCCGCTTCACCATCCAGGTCGACACCCTGTGCCACCGGATCGAGAACTTCATCGACAAGGCGGCGCGAGCCGGCTGCAACAAGGTGTTCATCGGCCTGGAGAACATCAACCCGGACTCGCTGCTGGCGGCGGGCAAGCGCCAGAACCACATCGACGAGTACCGCCAGATGATGCAGGCCTGGCACGACCGGAAGGTGGTGATCTTCGCCGGTTACATCATCGGCTTTCCCGGCGACACGCCCGAGACAGTCCGCCGCGACGTCGAGATCATCAAGCGCGAGTTGCCGCTCGACATCCTGGAGTTCTTCATCCTCACGCCGCTGCCCGGCTCGGAGGATCACCAGAAGCTGTTCAAGGCCGGCGTGTGGATGGATCCGGACCTCAACAAATATGACCTCAACCACGTCACCGCCGGCCATTCCGGCGCCATGTCGAAGGACGAGTGGTGGGAGGCCTACCAGGTCGCGTGGCGCACCTACTACACGGCGGACCATGTTCGCACGCTGCTGCGGCGCGCGCGGGCGGCGGGCATCCACTGGCGACAGATCATCTACATGGCGCTGTGGTTCCACGGCTGCAAGGTGGTCGAGAAGCTGCATCCGCTCGACGCCGGCTGGTGGCGCCAGCGCAGCCGCGGCGAGCGCCGCCCCGAGCTGCCGCGCGAGAACGCGGTTCTGTTCCATGCCCGCCTCGCCTGGGAGACGGCCGCGAAGCACGCGCGGCTGGTCGGTATGCTGCTGCGTTACGGCTTCATGGCCTGGCGTATCTGGCGCGATCCCGACACGGTGAATTACCGCGACGAGGCGAGCACGCCGGGCCGGACCGAACATTTCGCCGACCGCAAGCTGCCCAAGTCCGCGCGGCATCCCAGGGTGCTGGCCGCGCAGGCGGCGATGGGGCCGGAGACGCGGTAGCCGCGTCGCGGTGCCCGGATTCCCTCTCCCGTTGGATTGCTCTGCGAAACGGGGATTGCCCAGGTGGCTGTTGCGCGGGATTTTCTTCAGGCATTGGCGGCCGGTGTCGGTTCGGCCGAGGGAGAGGGAACAGGAGACGTAGCAATCCTAATTCTTGTCCGCCAGGGCGCCGCCGCCCTTTTCCTCTTCGAGCAGGACGGCAGCGGTGCCCACTGCCGACAGGCGGACCTTGTCGCCTTCGACCCCGGCGACCAGCGATCCCGGGATGTAATGGTGGTGACCCTTGTGCGAGCCGCTGTCGGCCTTGGTCATCTTGATGCGGTCACCGTCGACCTTGTCGACGGTGCCGATGTGCACGCCGTCGGCGCCGACGATCTCCATGTGCTCGGTGACGGGGCTGAGATCGGTCATTGGCTGTCTCCTCTGGTTGGGCATGGTACCCCAACAACGCATGGAGACGCCGAACGGTCCCGGATATTCTATCCCCGCAATATCTTCGCCATCGCCTTGCCCCTGGCGAGTTCATCGATCAGCTTGTCCAGGTAGCGGATCTCCCGCATCAGCGGGTCCTCGATGTTTTCCACCCGCACACCGCAGATCACCCCGGTGATCTGCGACCGCGCCGGGTTCATGGCGGGCGCCTGCGCGAAGAAATCCTCGAAACTGGTCTTGTCCGCCAGCCGCTCCGTCAACGCCTGCTGGCTGTAACCGGTCAGCCAGCGGAAGATCTCGTCGACCTCGTCCCGCGTGCGCCCCTTCTTTTCGGCCTTGGCGACGTAGTGGGGATAGACGCTCGCGACACTCATGGAATAGATGCGGTGCCTTGTCATGGAGTTCTCCGCGCGTGCTTCGAGCTCAACCTAAAGGCTTACGCGGCGCGATCAAGCGCCGGCAACGAACCCTCGCCCTTTGGGCTAACAGATTCACACATTGAGTTTGATGCCGAGTTTGTTGATGGCGCGTTTTGCGGCTTGGAGTTCGAGCCATCCTTCGAGCATGACGACGGGACCGGGTTTCCCGTAGTAGCCGGTCCATC
>JBFWZH010000041.1:0-42534 GCA_050185585.1 Sphingomonadales bacterium
GGCACTTCTAGAGAAAATTAGGCCATCAGTCGATGACGAAAATGAAGAAAAAGAATCGAATTGAGATTTATGAATTAGAAAGATCGCCGCTTGCTCAAAAACCGACGCAGCGAGATTTAGCAATTCTGCTGGGGATGAAGCGAGATGAATTAAGAAATCTCATAACCCACGCCGATGATTGGATTGTACGGCGGGAGGAAATCATCAATAGAAAAGTTCGCAAACTAGCATATCCTCACGGAAAACTAAGGCGCGCTCATGAAATACTAAAATTTCACTTAGGAAAAATTAAGCAGCCTGATTACCTTTTTAGCCCAAGGAAGAAACGCTCCCAGCGAGACAATGCGGCGCGCCACCTGCATCAGAATCAAATTCTTACGTTAGATATAAAGCAGTTTTATCCATCAACCAAATCTCGCCATGTTTACCAATGGGCAAAAAATACACTGAGAATGCATGACGATGTAGCTGGTTTGTTCACCAGAATGGTGACAATAGATGGATCAGTATCCTTTGGATCACCGCTCACCCCCGTTTTGGTATCCCTAATCCATCGCGAGATATTTGATGAAATTGGCCGCCTGTGTCAGCGGAAAGGTCTAAAACTAACACTATGGGTAGATAATATCACTATTTCCGGCAGGTTTGTCCCTGGCACGCTGATTCAGGCAATAAGAGAGGTCATTCGCGATAAAGGCCTTAAATCTCACGAACTCTCTTATTGGATGGGTAATAGAGCGGTCTCAATTACTGGGATTCAAGTAACGAGAAGCGGCCTTCATGTTCCGCGCTCGGTCCACGATAAAATTAGAAATCTCTATGAACAACTTTCCAAAACCGCTGATGCGATAGAGGCTGAGAATATTGCCACCAAGCTCCTAAGCTCATTGGGTACAGTGCGTTATGTCGCTGGAAAGAACACTCGCCTTGGAACCAAAACTGCCAACAAAATGACCACCCTAAGGCGCCGTCGTGTGAGTTGGATGTCTCAGGCCAGTATCAAGCCCATTGTTGCCTCGGGCACAACCGCCGACACTCCTCCATGGGATTGACGTTCGTCACTATCGCGAAACAAACCCGATCCACAACTCCTGCATGGGCAGCCAATGCAAACTCTGCCGGTGCACCGGTTCCGGCAACTCCCGCGCCAGCGTAATGTTCTCCAGCCTATTCAGCAGCGCGGTGAAGGCCACGTTCATCTCCAGCCGCGCCAGCGTGGCGCCGACGCAGAAATGGACGCCGGAGCCATAGGCCAGATGCGCGCCCACATTCGGGCGGTCGACGTCGAACTGGTGCGGGCATGAAAACTTTTCCGGGTCGCGGTTGGCGGCGCCGTAGCGGGCGAGGATCAGGCTGCCTTCGGGGATGAGGGTGCCGCCCACCTCGGCGTCGCGCGTGGCGCGGCGCATCAGGCTCTGCACCGGGCTTTCCATGCGGATCACCTCCTCGCAGAACCGCTTGATGGCGGCGGGATCGCCGCGCAGCCGGTCCTGCAGCTCGGGATGGCGCACCAGCTGCCACATGCCGTGGGCGAGCGCCGATTGCACCGTCTCGTAGCCGCCGGCGATGAGCTGGCCCATGACGCTCTGGAGCTCTTCCATGGTCAGCGGCTCGTCCTCATGGGCGTGGACCAGGTCGGACAGCATGTCGTCGGCAGGACTGGCGCGGCGCTTCTCCAGCTCGGCGGCGATGAAGTGCTGCATCTCCAAGGTGGTCTCGGCGCTGCGGCGCACCTCGTCCTCGCTCTGCGGCGTGGCGGCGACGATCAGCAGATTGTCGGCCCAGCGCTTGAATGTCTCGATGTCCTCGCGCGGCAGGCCCATCTGCTCGGCGGTGATGATGCCCGGCAGCTTCATGGCGAACTGCGCATTGAAGTCGCAGACGCCGTCGCCGATCCACTCGTCGATCAGGCTGGAGGTCACCTCTTCCACATGCGGCTTCATGGCGTTCATGCGCTTGCCGAAGAACACCGCGTCGAGGATCTTGCGATAGCGGGCGTGGGCCGGCGGGTCGATGGATTGCAGGGTGTCGACGTGCCGCCAGCCGCGCGCGGCGACCAGCTCCTCGTAGAGCGTGCCCAGATCGCCCTTCAGCGCGCGGCGGCTGGGCAGGCTGTTGCTGAAGGCTTTGGTGTCGATCAGCACCTTGCGCAGGTCGTCATAGCGGGTCACCACGTAGAACCCGGTCTCGGGCATCCGGTAGACCGGGCACTGCTCGTGCAGCAGCGCGTGGAAATCGTAGGGATCGCTCTGGACCGCATGGTCCATCAGGCTCCAGCGCGAGAGGTCGGCCGCTTCCCGGTCCATCGAATTCTCCCCTTGTCCGAAGCCGCCATTTGACAACGGATCGGGCCGCCGTGCTAGCTGTCAGGAAACCGAGGGAGAGCCAGATGACCGACACCGACGACATCCTCTATTCCGTGGCCGACAAGGTCGCCACCGTGACGCTGAACCGGCCCGACAAGATGAACGCCTGGAGCCCGGACATGGAGCTGGCGTTCCAGGCGGCGATCCGCCGCGCGGCGGCGGACGACGAGGCACGCGCCATCGTGGTGACCGGCGCGGGCAAGGGCTTCTGCGCCGGGGCGGACCTGTCGCCCGGGCCTGACGGCAAGCCGCGCCCGCGCATCACCCCGCCGTTCAGCGCCGACGATTTCGGCCAGCGCTATTCCTACCTGCTGGGCATCCCCAAGCCGATCGTCGCCGGCATCAACGGCGCCTGCGCCGGGGTGGGGCTGTGCCTGGCGCTCTATGCCGACATGCGCTACATGGCCGAGGGCGCCAAGATGACCACCGCCTTCGTGCGCCGCGGCCTGATCGCCGAGCATGGCAGCGCCTGGATGCTGCCGCGGCTGATCGGCACCATGAACGCCATGGACCTGCTGCTGACCGGCCGCACCATCGACGCCGCCGAGGCCGAGCGCATGGGGCTGGTGAAGATGCTGCCGCGCGACGGCTTCGCCGAGGCGGTCCACGCCGTCGCCGCCGAACTCGCCGCGTTGTCGTCGCCGCGCGCCATGGGCCTGATCAAGCGGCAGGTCTACATGGGCTATGCCCAGTCGCTGGCCGCCGCCACGCAAATGTCCAACGAGGAGCAGCAGAAGTGCTTCACCTCGGAGGACTACGCCGAGGGCGTCGCCAGCTTCCGCGAGAAACGTCCGCCGGCGTTCACCGGGCGCTAACCCCGCAGCCAGCGGAACGCCCGGCGCAGTTCGGACGCGCCGCCGCTCGCGTACCAGCGTCCGTGGGCGATGACGATCCGCTCGGGATCCCAGTCGATCATGGCGTCGATCTGGGCCCGCAGCAGGGGCTTGCGGCCCGAGAAGGTCATGCGCAGATCGCGGGGCATGCCGCCCGCGGGATCGAGCACGCCGCCGAGGCGGGCCAGCAGCCGAAAGCACGGGCCGATCCGCCCGCGCTCGAAATTCTCGATCAGGTCGGCCAGCAGCAGCGTCCGGCTGGGCCGGTGGAAGAAGACGACTTCGGTCATGAAGGAGCCCGCCACCGGCAATGTGGCGATCGCCCCGTCCCACGGATAGCCGCCGGCGCGGTCGAGGATGGCGCAGGGAAAGTCGATGTGGTCGCCGGCCTGCTCGGGCGTGCGGGGCGCGAGATAGATTTCGGCGTCCGGATATGCCCGGTGCCATTCGGGAATCCACCAGTAGTGGAGGCGGTTGGGGCCGACGATCCAGCGCACCCTGCCGATGCCGTCGACCTCGTCGCGCAGATCGCGGGTCAACGGCGTGGGAGAATGCACGAAAAGGTCGGCGCCGATCCGCACGATGGTCATGCGCGTGGGAAACGGCATTTTCGGCCAGGGCATGCCGAAACGGATGACCGGCCCGTCGACGATCCACACCTCCTCGGCAACCGGCTTGAGCGTGTCGAGCGGCGGGTAGGTTCCCTGCGCGTGAACGGCCATGCCCTGCATGTATGTCCGAAGGGCGGCGAGGGCAACGTGGCGAGCCGTCGCCGGCATCGACGGCGTCTGCGCCGGGGCCGGGCTGTGCCCGGCGCTCCATGCCGACAGGGCCGAGGGCGCCGCGGGAGTTCGGACGCGGCGAACGCTTCCCCGCTCTTGCGGCGCACACTCCCATACCGGAACCGACTCGCCCCGTCAGCGTTGGCGGGGTGAGCGGAGGGAGCATTCTCCATGGAGCGGCCTGAACCCCGAACCGACGGAACCGGCGTGCTGTCGCCGGGACGGAATTGCTGGCGCGTCGAGCGCGCGGCGCGCTTCACCCTGATCGTCGACGCGGAGGCCTATTTCCGCGCGGTGAAGAACGCCATGCTGCAGGCGAAGCACGCCATCTACCTGATCGGCTGGGACTTCGACACGAGGGTAATGCTCGAAGCCGAGGAAGGCGGACAGGAGGGACCGGCAAAGCTGGGGCCGTTCCTGCGCTGGCTCGACAAGCATCGGCCCGGCGTCAGGGTGCACGTGCTGAAATGGGATCTGGGGGTGATCCAGGCCCTGGGCCGCGGCACCACGCCCATCGCGGTGCTGAACTGGATGACCAGCGAACATATCCGGTTCAAGCTCGACGGGGCGCACCCGCCGGGCGCGGCCCATCACCAGAAGATCGTCGTGGTGGACGACGCCCTGGCGTTCTGCGGCGGCATCGACATCACCGCCGAGCGCTGGGACACCCGCGAGCACAGGGACGAGGACCCAAGGCGCCGCCGGCCCAGCGGCCGTCCCTATGACCCGTGGCACGACGCAACCACCGCCGTGAGCGGCGACGTGGCACGGGCGCTCGGCGAGCTCGCGCGCGACCGATGGAAGCGCGCCACCGGCGAGGATCTGCCACCGCCGCCGGCACGATCCCCGTTGTGGCCGGAAGGCCTCGACACCGACTTCAGCGACATCGACGTCGCCATCGCGCGCACGCTGCCGGAACTCGATGACCAGAAGGGCACCTACGAGATCGAGGCGCTCTATCTCGACGCCATCGCCGCGACCAGGCGCAGCTTCTACTGCGAAAGCCAGTACTTCGCCTCGCGCCGCATCGCCGAGGCGATCGCCGCCCGGCTGGGCGAGCCGGACGGCCCGGAGTTCGTGATCGTCAATCCGGAATCCGCCGACGGCTTCCTCGAGGCCGCGGCCATGGACTCGGCGCGCGCCCGTCTGCTGGCGCTGGTCAACTCGGCCGACGTTCACGGCCGCTTCCGCATCTACACGCCGGTGACGGAAAAGCGCGAACCCATCTACGTCCACGCCAAGGTGCTGGTGGCCGACGACAGGCTGCTGCGGGTCGGATCGTCCAACCTCAACAACCGTTCCATGGGGTTCGATACGGAATGCGACCTGATCGTCGAGGCCGGCGCGGACGATGCGCCCCTGCGCGACGGCATCGCGGCCATCCGCGACGACCTGCTCGCCGAGCATCTCGGCACCGATTGCGGCAGCGTGCGCGGGGCGCTCGACCGGCATGGCGGCAGCCTGATCGCCGCCCTGGACGAGCTGATAGGCGAAGGGCGCTCCCTCGTTCCATACCGGCCCGACCAGCCCAACGTCGTCGAAGAGGCGCTCGCCGAGAACGACCTGCTCGATCCGGAGCGTCCGCCGAACCTGCTGCGCCGGCTCCGCCGGGGCCTCGGACCCAATCCGCGACATTTTCGCTGAGTCCTCGCGACGCGGCCATTCAGGGTTTCGCGGCACGGCGCGGCGCGGACGGTCTGAGTCCGGGCAGAAGGGCACGGGCCGCGTGCATTTCCGGCTCGCGCGCGGCGCCGGGAAATCCGATAGTCTCTCGCTGGGACCGAACGGGAGAGAACCATGCGCCGCCTGCTGCTGACCGCCGCCATCGCCATCGCCGCCGCCCTGCCCGCGCACGCCGCGCTGAAGTCCGGCGCCGCCGCGCCCGACTTCGAGACCAAGGCCTCGCTCGCCGGCAAGGCGTTCGACTTCTCGCTGGCCGAAGCCCGCAGCAAGGGGCCCGTCGTGGTCTATTTCTATCCGTCGGCCTATACGGGCGGCTGCAACGTGCAGGCCCGGGCATTTGCCGAGGAGGCCGACAACTTCAAGGCAGCGGGCGCGACCATCATCGGCGTGTCGCAGGACAGCATCGCCCGGCTGAACGACTTCTCGGCCGACCCGGAATACTGCGCCGGAAAGTTCCCCGTCGCGTCCGACGCGGACGGCGCCATCAGCCGGTCGTTCGACCTCAAGACCATGCAGGGCAAGGCCGGGATGAAGGACACGCGCGGCGCCGAGATCGACCACGCCTTCACCGAGCGCACCACCTTCGTCATCGCCGGCGACGGCAGGATCGCCGCCGTGCTGTCGAGCGCCGACGACAAGATCGCCCCGGTCGACCATGCCGCCAAGGCGCTCGAGATCGTCAAGGGCATGAAGAAATAGCCGCGCGATCCGGCGCTGCCTGCCGCCGCGGTTTCTGGCATCATCCCTCGTGGGGAAACGGAAACCGGGGAGACGCTGATGCGGTGGGTGCACGACGCCAATTGTTTCCTGGCGCGCTATACGGTCGATCCGGCGCGGCGGGACGAGTTCATCGCCGCGGCCGAGGAACTGTTCGACTTCGCCGCGCCCTGGTACGACGAGGGTTGCAACTTCGCCTTCCAGGGCTGGAGCCGCGATCCGGACCAGTGGGTCGCGATCGCCTCGTGGAAGAACGAGGAGATTCTCGCCCGGCTGCGCGAGACGCCGGAGTTCCGGGCCATCACCACCCGCATGCTGTCGTGCTGCATCCGCAACATGACCATGGAGGAGTTCGCGGGCATGAATAAGGACCGGTCGGTGTTCGACCTCTATCCGCCCGGCCAGTCCGACATCTACCTGCCCAGCGGGACGCTCCGCGTCGAGTTCCTCTGAGATGGAACGGCGGCTGATCAGGTTCCTGCTGACCAGGCGGGGCATGGCGCTCGACCTGTGGCTGGTGCGGCTGACCGGCCGATCGCTGCTCAACGCGCTGATGGGACGGCGCCAGGGCTTCAGGCCCCAGCCCATGCTGATCCTGAGGACGAAGGGCGCCCGCTCCGGCCAGTGGCGGCAGGCCGCCCTGCCCTATTTCCAGCTGGGCGAGTCCGTGGTGGTGGTCGGATCGAAGGGCGGCGCCCCCGACGATCCCGCCTGGGTCACCAATCTGCGCGCCCATCCGGAGGCGGAACTGTCGATCCGGGGCAGGCGGCGGAAGGTTCGCGCCCACATCGCCGCGGGCGACGAGCGCGCTGCCCTGTGGGATCACGTCACCCGCGCCATGGCCGTCTACACCCGCTACCAGAAGAAGACCGAGCGGGAGATTCCGGTGGTGGTGTTCGAGGAGCGGAAGGCCGCCTGAAAAGGCTCGGCAACCGCCATTGACGCCCCCTACCCATTCTGCAATCGTGCAGAAAATCTTCGCCGATGGGGAGACGCGGAGCCATGGCCCTCTATGACGAACTGTTCCAGCCGATCAAGGTCGGCCCGGTCACCATCCCGAACCGCATCGTGCGCTCGGCCCACGGCACCCATCTGGGCGGCGAGGACCTGATCGCCTATCACGAGGCCCGCGCGAAGGGCGGCGTCGGCATGTCGACGCTGGAGGCGACCGGCGTCCACCACAGCGCCCGCACCCACCTGCCGCTGCACAGCGACGACATCCTGCCGTTCTACGAGCAGATCAGCAGCCGGGTGCACAAGCACGGCATGATGCTGTTCCAGCAGGTCTATCACACCGGCGCCAGCGGCGGCGGCACGCCCGATGCCTGGTCGGTCTCCGGCGTGCCCAACCCGATGATCCAGGTCATGCCCTTCGTGCTGACCAAGATGCAGATCGACGATCTGGTCGAGGCGTTCGCCAAGGCGGCGCGGCGCATCCGCGACGGCGGGCTCGACGGCGTCGACATCCATGCGTCGTCCGGCTATTTGATCCACGAATTCCTGTCGCCCGCGCTCAACAAGCGCGAGGACGAGTATGGCGGCAGCCGCGAGAACCGGATGCGGTTCATGATGGAGGTGATCGCCGCCGTCCGCGCCGAAGTGGGCAACGACATCGCCGTCGGCGTGCGCCTGCCGAACGAGGACTACGTGCCGGGCGGCCTCGACGCCGCCGAGAACGCGGCCATCGCCGCGCTGGTCGACCCGTATGTCGACTATGTGTCGCTGCACATGGGTGCCTACTGGCGGTTCCACAAGCTGATCGCGCCGTCGGACGATCCGCTCGGCGTCGAGATGATCCCCAACAAGGTGATCACCAAGGTGGTCAGCAAGCCGACCATCGTGGTCGGCCGGATCATGACCGTCGACCATGCCAGCGCCATCGTGAAGAGCGGCGAGGCGGACATGGTCTCCATGGTGCGCGCGCTGATCGCCGATCCGGAGCTGCCCAACAAGGCGCGCCGGCTGGAAGAGCACAAGATCCGCCCCTGCATCGGCACCAATATGGGCTGCGTCGGCCAGCTGATGACCCGCGGCGTGATCAGCTGCGTGGTCAACGTGGCGGCGGCGCAGGAGGCGCGCGTGACCCAGGAGCCCGAGGACCGGGTGGCGCAGGCCAAGAAGCTGCTGATCGTCGGCGGCGGGCCGGCCGGCCTCGAGGCCGCCCGCACCGCCGCCATGCGCGGCCACAAGGTCGAGCTGCACGAGGCGGGGCGGCGGCTGGGCGGCCAGGTGGCGATCGCCGCCGACGCGCCGCACCGGGCCGACGTGGGCACCATCACACGCTGGCTGTCGGACGAGATCGACACGCTGGGCGTCGAGGTGCACCTCAATTCCATGGTCGACGCCGACATGGTGGCGCAGATCGCCCCGGACGAGGTGATCATCGCCACCGGCACCACGCCGCGTTATGACGGCTTCCAGGTGTCGATGCCGTCGGTGCCGATCCCCGGCTGGGACCTGCCGCACGTCCACAATTCGTGGGAGCTGTTCGGCGTCGGCGGCAAGGTCGACATCGAGGGGCCGGCCGTGGTGTTCGACGACACCGGCACCTTCGAGGCGATCTCGGTGGCCGACGTGTTGCTGAAGGCGGGCGTGCCCGTCACCATGGTCTCGCGGCTCGAGCAGCTCGGCCAGAACGTGCCGTTCCCGCCGGTCACCGTGGGCGCGGCGCGCGAGCGGCTGATGTCGGGCGAGTTCGACTTCATCGGCGGGCACTATCTGCGCAAGGTCACGCCGGACGAGGTGGAAATCGGCGTGCTGTTCACCGACCGGGTGCGCAGGCTGCCGGCCAGGACGGTGATCCTGGTCAGCTTCAACGAGCCCAACCGCGACCTCGCCAACGAACTGCAGGCGCGGCAATCGAACCTCAAGGTCCACATGATCGGCGACGTGAAGGGCCGCAACAGCATGATGACGGCGATCCACGAGGCCGCCGCACTGGCGCGGGTGATCTAGGGAACCTGGCCTCCGCTCGTTGTCACCCCGGACTTGTTCCCATAGGCGTCAACTTAAGCTGTTGCCTTCCCTCAGCGGTCATCCCCGCCAAGCGAAGCGCGAGCGGGGATCCATGTCAGGGCAAGTCCTTGTGCGCCCGGAGACTGGTACGAACGGCAGTGCAGGCCCCTTTTTCGCCGCATACGACGCAGACATGGATCCCCGCGCAAGTGTGGCGGGGATGACAATGTAAAAGAGTGCTTCTGCTAAGTTGACGCCTATGGGACTTGTTCCGGGGTCCGTCTCTCAGCGTGACGAGGCGTCTGACCCTCATTCCCCTGATAGGATTCTGCGAGCGGAGCGAAGCAGCCCAACCGTGCCGGTGAGGCTGTGTGGCGGAGCGGTTGGATTGCCGCGCTCCGCTAGCAAATTCACGGATAGGTTGGCGAAGAATGCCGCCTCTGCATCACGCGGCAAGACGGACCCCGGAACAAGTCCGGGGTGACAATGAGAGAAGACGGAAGAGGCAAGCCCCTCCCGCCCTACCGAACCGCCTACTCGACCTCGAACACCAGCAGCACGTTGCCGGGCATCTTGCCGGCGAAGCCGTAGCCCGAGTTCATGACCAGCATGCCGTCATGGGCGAGCGGCGCCGCGCCGCCGCCCATCGAGCCGCCCCTGGCTACCGCGCCGTTGACCGTCTTGAATTCGGTCACGGTGTTGAACTCCCACACCACCTTGCCGGTCGCCGCGTCGTAGAAGCGGATGTAGCCGTCGTTCGCGCCGGCCATCACCAGGTCGCCCGTCGCAGTGATCGCGCCCGAATATCCCGGATGGCAGAACTGCTTGCCGGCGCAGTTGTCCGCCGATGGCGCCTTCCATACATACTGGCCGGTCTTGACGTCGACGGCGTACATGCCGGGGCGGGCTTCCTCGGGATATTCGTTGCCGTCGGGCACGTCGCTGACCGGGGCGAACACGCTGTCGCCCGATGCGGCGAGGCCGAAATGGATGCCCGCGACCACGCCGCCGCGGCCGACCTTCTCGGTCCAGAGATGCTTGCCCGTATCCGGGTCGACGGCGTGCAGCGCGCCCGACTTCTGGCCGGCCACAACGTAGTCCTTGCCGTCGCTCCCATGCACCAGCATGGTGCCGGCGCCGAAGTCGAAATCGGGTCCGTCCTCCTTCGGGCAGTTGGTCTTGTCGGCGCGTTCGCAGGCGGTGTTCCAGGCATCGTTCGCGGTCGCCTGCCACACCCACTTCTTCTTCCCCGTCTTCATGTCGAAGGCGATGATGGAATCGCTGGTGCCGGTCGCCGGCGACGAGTAGTTCTCGCCGGTGCCGACATAGAGCTGGCCGCGCTTCTCGTCGATCGAGGCGGTGTTCCAGATCGGCGCGCCGGACGGACCGGTCAGGTCGAGCCCGGCCGAATTCTTGCCGGTCACCTTCAGCTCGTCGTCGATGGTGTAGCCGCGCCATTTCTCGGTGCCCTTGGCGGCGTCGAGCGCCACCAGCGAGCCGCGGAAGCTGCAGCACGGGTGCTGCGGATCGGCCACCGCCGCCACTTCCAGCGACGACACCGAGACATAGAGCGTGCCCTTGTGCAGCGCCGGCGCGGCGGTGACGGTGACGTTGGGATGCTCGTCGGCCTTGTACCGCCAGGCTTCCTCGCCGGTGCGCGCCTTCAGCGCATAGACGTTGCCGATCAGGTCGCCGAAATAGAGCAGCGGATCGGTGCCGGCGTCGCCCGCCTTCCACGGCGCGACGACGATGCCGGTGCGCACCTCGGCGCCGGCGTGGAACGTCCAGCGGGCGCAGCCGGTCTCGCGGTCGAGCGCGAACACGGTGCCGTCATGGCTGCCGACGAAGATGGCGCCGCCGGCCAGCGCCGGTTGCGAGCGCGAGCGCAGCGCGTTGGGGAACGCCAGCGCCCATTTCAGCTTCAGCCTGGCCGCATTGGTCTTGTCGATGCCCGCCTGGCTGGTGGGAATGAAGTGATTGCTTTCCGGCTGCAGGCCCCAGCCAGCGAACACCGGCGGCTGCCCGGCGTCGAACGGCGAGACGCCCTCGGCGCACATCAGCGGCGGCACCACGGCGCCCGCCTCGCCCATCTTCCGGTTGGCCAGGAACTCGGAGACGGCGGTCTTGTCGGCGTCGGTGAGTTCGGCGGCCTCCGCCTGCTCCTTCATCACGCCTTCGGTGAGCGCGCGGTGGATCGACTCCGGGGTCATCAGCGACAGCATGGCGCGCTGCGGCGCCCGGTTCAGGCCCTTGTCGTGGCACGCCGCGCAGGTGGTGGCGTAGATCTCGCCGCCGCGCCCGGCCTTCATGGGATCGATGGCGGAGAAGTCGCCGGACCCGCCGCCATAGGCGTCGGCCGGCGCGGCCTTTACGTCCTCCGGCGCGGGGACGGCCGTGTCCTTGTTCTGCTCGCCGCAGCCGGCAACAAGCACCATCCCCGCCAGCGCCAGGCCGGCCACCACACCGTTCAGCTTCATCTCGCCTTCCCCGTTTTCCGGAACCGATTTGCCGATCCCGTTGCCAGCTAAAATTTCACCCGGACCGAGCCTCGTACCGTGAACGGCTCGACCGGGTGAAAGTGGACATCTTCAACACCCACTACCTCGCCTGGCAAGCGGGATTCGCGATGGTCTTTCCCCAAAGCGCCATTGTCTTCTCCCGTCTTGCCGAAGCCGGTCAATGTTGCCGGAATGGCGAGCCGCCGGATGTGCATTTCCCTGAAAAATGGCGACATGGATTCGCCGAATCCATGTCGCCCAGTGTCTGGAGCGCCAACGTCCGACCAGCGCCGGCGTTGTTCCGGGGAGGTTACGCTCTAGAATTGCACAGTCAGTTCCGCGCCGAATCTGCGAGGTTCGCCATAGGCGGTGAAGTTGAACAGGCCAGCGACCGAGTTGCCCGCGACGCGGTAGGTCTCATCCAGCAGGTTCTTGACGAACAGCACCACCTGGTAGCGCTCCGACGCGTCCCGGTAGGTGAGGCTGAGATCCACCAAGGTGCGTTCCTGCACCTGCGTGAAGTCGGCGTTGAACAGGTTGAACTGATATTCCGGCTGCCATTGTACGCTGGCGAAGAAGACGAGATCGCCCGCATTGCCCAGGCCGTGGGTATAGGAGAGGTTCGCGCCTAGCTTCCATTCCGGGGCGAAGTTCGGCTTGATGCCCATGCAGACGCCGTCGTCATTGCCCAGTGCATCGATATTGAAGCACTCCGGCCGCAGCACGTTGGCGATCGAGGCGGCGCCGTTCACGTCAGTGATCAGTGACGTGTACTCGGCATGAAGCCAGGAGGCGTTCGCCGAAATCCGAAGCTCGTCGACCGGCTGCCACGTCGCTTCCAGCTCGATGCCGTAGTTGCGTTGGCCGGCAATATTGCGGAACTGGGTTTCCTGTGACGGCAAGCCGAACTGATCAAGGATCGGCACCACCTGGGACCGCACAACATCGTGGATCAGGGTATAGAAGCCGACCGCGTTGAAGCGCAACGTGTTGTCGAACAGGTCGCCCTTGTAGCCCACTTCCCAGGAATCGGCCGTTTCCTCGTTGAACGGGGCGCAGCTGCCCAGCGATGTACAGGTCTCGGAATAACTGCCTGACTTGAAACCCTGGTTGAAGGTGAAGTAGACGAAATTGTCATCGTCGATCGTCCAGTCGACGCCGGCCTTGAAGGTGAACCCATCCCAGGAATTGTCGTCGCCGAAGATCAGCGAGAACCGGCTATTCGGCATGCTTTCGCCGACCGTTCCATCACCAGACGTCCTGCCGAACTCCTCCACCTCCGCGAGCGTGAGGACCGATCCGTTGCGCTTGAGGAATGTCTTCTTCTCCCAAGAGTAGCGGCCGCCGAAGACCAAGCGCAGGCTGTCGGTGATGTTGTAGTAGAACTCCGCGTAAATGCCGAGCGCATCGCCATCCTGGTAGACTTCCGAGTAGTTGGCGCGGTTGTTGGAACCCGGCCCGGGAATGGTGCACAGACCGGGTGTCGCACTGGGAACGGCGACATTGCAGCCGGCGCCACGGGGCACGTTGTTGAAGCCCGTATAGTTCATGCTGCGCCAGTCGAGATTGTTGATGAAGTAGGCCGCGCCCGCGGTGAACTGGAAGGGTCCGTCGAATTCCGACGTGAAACGCGCCTCGCCCTGAAAGGTGTCGCGCTCCAGGTTGCGAGTGGCGTCGAACAGCGACGGCCAGGCCTCGCCCGCGAAGCCGCCCGAGAGCCTCTCGCGCTGGGTGCGGTAGCCGGCAAAGATGGTCAGCGTTCCGGGTTCGAAGGTGAAGTCCTGGTTCAGGTAGACGCCGAAGGCATCGACCCTTTGCCCCCGTTCCATCTGTAGCCCGTCATCGCGAAAGGATTGCCCTGTGCTGAAGATGCACCGCTGCGTCAATTCGGGACAGGTCTGGGAGATGCCGGGAAAGCGGATGGTGTTGAAAAGGAAATTCCGCTGGACACCGAATCTGTCGAGGCCATTGGCGGGCGTCTCGTTGACCACGGGACGCGCCGGAGAGTCGTCATTGAGATATTCGAAAGTCAGCAGTGCCTCGTAATGATCGGACGGCGACAGCAGGAACTTCGCCTTGGAGTAGAAGACGTCGCGTCCGCCCATGTGGCGGCCATCGCCGTTGACCGGCAGCCCCAGAGGGGTCTGCGGATTCGTCGGCGTCCCGTAGATCGTGCTGATCTTGTCGTTGGTGTAGTAGCCATGGCTCTTCTGGTAGGAGACGACGCCCCGGAAGGCCAGGACGTCCTGGATGACCGGAATGTTCACAGCAGCTCTCGTCTCCAGCGTTCCGAGATTGCCGCCGAGCACCTGGACCTTGCCCGAGAACTCGTTCAGCTCGGGCCGCTTGCTCCTGATCAGGACCACGCCGCCGGTCGTGTTCTTACCAAACAGGGTGCCTTGAGGGCCGCGCAGCACCTCGATTTGCTGGACATCGAAGGGATCCAGCAACTGCGACTGCACGTGCGGCATCACCATGCCGTCGACCACCACGGCGACTGCCGAGTCGACGGTGGTGATGATGTCGCCGGTGCCCGTGCCACGAATGCCGATGGCTGCGGCGTTGTAGGAGGGGATGTTGGTCACGACTAGGTTCGGCACCTGATCCGCCAAACCCCTGATGTCGCGCGCGAATGCGCGCTCGATATTGAGTTCGCCGATCGCCGTCACGGCGACGGGCGTAGTCTGCTGCTCCGTCGCGCGCAGCGTGCCCATGACGACTACGGTCTCAACGCCCGAGGCGTGCGGCGCTTCTGCCGGCGCGCTGGCCGCCGCGACAGGCGGGTTGGGAGCTGCTGGCGCCGAGCTATCGCCGGGATCGGGCGCGCGCACGATCAGCGCGCCCGTCGAATCCCGGACCACTTCGAGGCTGGTGTTGCGCAGGGCGGCGCGCACTGCGTCCTCGGGCGTCGCGGCGCCGGTGATGGTCGCGGACCGCTGTCCACTGACGGCTTCCGGCTGATACAGGATGTTCACGCCCGTCTGCAGCGCCAGCCTGTCCAGCGCCGCGCCGAGTTCCATGCTGGGCATGGATATCGAAACCGGCTGCTCCTGTGCGGCGACAGGAGCGGCAGCGCTTGCAAGCATGATGGCCGAGACCATGAGCCCGATACGGGCGACTTTTCCGTACATGCATCCCCCCTTTTCCTTGTCCTGCGTCGGCAGGCTTATTCAGAAGGACGGATGAGCGACGGTTTTCCACATGCCGTGCGATGAAATCCCGGTCAGGGCGGGTCAGCGCGCAGGACGATCCTCGAGGGCGACACCTGAACGGTCACCGGAAGCAGCTCGGCTATCGACTGGGCGAAGGCCTCGGAATCCGTGGTGCTGTAGACACCGCTGACCCGCATGGCGGCGACGGCCTCATCGCCGATCACCAGTGGACGCCGGCTGTAGCGGTTGATCTGCCGGATGGCGTCGGCCAGGGTCTCGTCGGCGAACCCCGCCCGGCCGCGGCGCCAGGCCATCATCTTAATCATGTCGGGCCGGTCGGCCTCGCGCACCGCGCCGTCCTCGATCACGAGCCGATCGCCGGCTTTCAACAGCCGCGGCGCCGCGGCGCCGTCTATCGGGGCCACGCTCACCTTGCCCGACAACAACGTGACCTCGACTTCTCGGCGATCGAGAGCAACGTCGAACGCCGTGCCCAGCGCGACGACCTTTTCCCCACCGGCAACGACCGAGAACGGGCGCCGGCTGTCCTTGACGACTTCGAAGTGAGCCCGGCCTTTCTCCATGCGAACCTCCCGCGCCCGCCGGTGCATGTCGACGCGGATGCGGGTCCCGGTGTCGAGCACCACGGCCGATCCGTCCTCCAGCACGACCCGGCGCAGCTCCAGAGGCTGTGTCGAATAGAATGCCGACCTGGCGGGCTCGCGGGCCCCGATCACCGACACCACCAGCACCAGCGCCGCGGCCGCCAGCATGGCGGCGCGGCGGTCGACGGGCGGCCGCCGATCCGGCCGTGCGACGGCCTTGAGACCTCCCGCGGCGTCCCAGGCGAGGGTCACAAGGTCGAATGCCTCCTGGTGTCTCCCGTCCATGGCCAGCCACGCCCGGAAACGCTCCTCATCGGCCCGGGTGCGCTCTTCCGAGTGAAGCCGCGCGAGCCATGCCGCGGCCTCGGCCCTGATCGACGCGGGTATGGATGTGGACTCTTGCAGCACTACGGCTCTTCCAGACAATTCGACAGGTGCAGCACCGCCCTGGCGATATGCTTTTCCACCGCACTGACCGAAATGCCAAGCCTCGATGCAACCTCGCGGTATTTTAGCCCATCCAGGCGGTGCAGGAGAAACGCCTCGCGCGTTCGGGGGCTGAGCGTGGCGATTCCTTCCTTGACCAGGCGCAGGCGCTGATAGGCCGCAAGCTGCTCGCATTGCAAGGGGCGATCATCCGGCAGGTTCGGCATGTCGGTGACCGCCGTCGCGGACTCGTTGCGAACCTGGGCGCGCCGATGGTCGTCGATGGCTATATTCCGGGCGGCGCGAAGCACGAAGCCTTCCGGGTTCTGCACCGTCGCGCGGGTCTTGTATTCTTCCAGCCGAAGCAGGGCCGCCTGGAGCAGGTCCTCCGCCTGGTCCCGGGTGCGCGCGAATTTCATGATGCGCCTGAGCATGATGCTCCAGCTTGCCTGGTCGACCGGCATCATCGAGAGTCCCCAACCACGATCGCTTCCCCACGAGAAAGCAATCATAGCGGTTTGTTTCGCCGTCTGTTCATCGGATTTATTTGGAATATTTCTGATATGGTGTGAAATTTCCAATCTGGCAATGCCCGGCTTACAATATGTGTAAATAGACTCGAGGCTGTACGGCAAAGAAATATTGCAACATGTACTTGCCATGACGCGTACCGGGTTCGACGAGCAATTTTAAGCACGATTCGTGAGCTGGAGCAGCGTTGGGAGTTCCCTATCGATGCTTCCGGGATGACACTTACAACAAGGCCAATCCGATTCGGCCACCATCCCTTACAGACGGATGGGCTCGCCAAATCCTCAACGTCTTTCCGTCACGACGCCGGTTGGGCTCAGGGCGTGTACCAGATCGGCGAGGTGTAGGCGCGGTCCTGGGTGACCATGGGCACCTCGGGCGGCAGCTTCAGGCCGTAGAACCTGGCGTCGTAGGCGGTCCAGCGCGGCGTAGGTATCTCCAGCACCCGGACGTAGTAGAACGCCCGCAGCGCCGGATCGAAATCCGGGTCGGTCCAGACCGTGGCGAGCACCGGTTCGCCGATGGTGTTGGTGTAGCTGGCGTCGGCGACGTCGACGGTGCTGCCCACCGGCGGCGCCTTGCCTGTCTTGGGGTCGACCTTGCGGCCGTCGGACAGGGCGACGTCGAACACCTTCTCGTGGGTTTCGCCCTTGGCGTCGAGCCAGCCCTTGACCACCTGGATGCGGTCGAGATTGGCGCCGTCCGGGTCCTTCGCGGCCAGCACCATGAACCGGGCGGAAGCCCCCTTGGGCGCGTTGGCCAGGTCGCCGCCCATGGGCACGCCCTTGCGATAGCCGATCTCGGCATAGTCCGGGCGCGTCACGTCCTTCGCCTCGTAAGTCCAGCCGCCGAAGAAGCGGACCGTGATGCGCGAGCCGGTCGTCGCATAGGTCTCCTTGCGCTTCATCGCGTCGAACAGCGCCGCGCGCGTGTTCTCCTTCGCCCACACCGCCGCGAGGCCCGACGCCACGATGCTCGAATTCGGCCACATCCGCGTGGCCATCTTGTTCTTCGTCCGCTCCGGCGAGGGTTCGGATTCGAGGAACTTGCCGAAGAAGTTGTCCTCCTCGGTCGTGCTCATGCCGGTATGGCTGTCGGTGCTGCCGATCAGGCCGACCTTGAACGGATTGGCGCCCAGGCCTGCCTCGTGGCGCAAGCCTTCCTTCAGTCCCGCACGCGCATATTCATATTGCAGCATCCAGTCCTGCTTGGCGGCGGACATGCCGATATTGCCGTCGTCCCAGGTCTCGTAATCGGCAAATTCGTCGTCCGGCGACAGGAACGGATGAGCCTCGCCGTCGCCCTTCACCTGCGTCGCCTCGTAGAGCGGCTCCCAGCGGGCGCGCATCTCGGCGTAGCGGCGCGACAGGGGCTGGCCCTTCAAGGTCTTGGGCGAGAACATGAGGCCGTTGCTGACGTTGCCGTTGTGGGCGATGGCGAAGGCCTGTCCGCCGGTACGGGTTTCGTAGGCCGCGAGGTAGTCCCAGAGCGCCTCGGGGTCTTCACTGTCCATCGACGAGAACGGCACCACCTTGCCCGTCGTGTCGGGGCCGTCGGCGAACAGCACCACCCGGTGCAGGTTGTTGCCCTGGGGATTGGACGACCATTCATATCCGGTGAACGCGGTGAAGCGTCCCGGCTGGTTGAAGCGCTCGGCGACGTCGGCCACCGAATGCCATATGGCCCGGACCTGTTCCTCCGGAATGGCGTCGGACGGCTGCACGCCCTTCGCGCCCACCGAGCGGGCGCGGCCGAATTCGTCGAACATCTTCATGTTCTGGCCGGCCTTCAGATAGCCGTGCCAGCGCTTGCCGACCTCGGTGGACAGCAGGCCCGGGTCCTCGGCCTGGATGCGCGCGAACACGCCGAGATATTCGGCGTGGTCGGTCACGGCGAGGAAGTCGAGGGGTTTGCGCAGCCTGACCTTCATGCCGTTCTCGGCGATCACCGTCTCGCCGCGGGCGAAGCGGTACGCTTCCTCGGGCGACAGGTGCTTGGTGCCGAGCGAATAGGCGTCGGCCGAGTTGCTGGTATGCAGGTGCGTGTCGCCCCAGAACACCTGCCGGGGAATGGGATCGACCACTGGCGGCGAATATTCCCTCTCCACCGCGGCGGCACTGCCGATACCGCAGAGCAGGACAAGGGACGCGATCGACATGCAGCGCATTGGGCAGGCCATCCGTCAGCTCCCCTTGCCCGTGGGCGTGTACCAGATCGGCGAGGTGTAGGCGCGGTCCTGGGTGACCATGGGCACCTCGGGCGGCAGCTTCAGGCCGTAGAACCTGGCGTCGTAGGCGGTCCAGCGCGGCGTGGGTATCTCCAGCACCCGGACGTAGTAGAACGCCCGTAGCGCCGGATCGAACTCCGGGTCGGTCCAGACCGTGGCAAGCACCGGTTCGCCGATGGTGTTGGTGTAGCTGGCGTCGGCGACGTCGACGGTGCTGCCCACCGGCGGCGCCTTGCCGGTCTTGGGGTCGACCTTGCGGCCGTCGGACAGGGCCACGTCGTAGACTTTCTCATGGGTCTTTCCGGCCCCGTCGAGCCAGCCCTTGACCACCTGGATGCGGTCGAGATTGGCGCCGTCCGGATCCTTCGCGGCCAGCACCATGAACCGGGCCGGGGCGCCCTTCGGCGCATTGGCCAGGTCGCCGCCCATGGGCACGCCCTTGCGATAGCCGATCTCGGCATAGTCCGGGCGCGCCACGTCCTTTGCCTCGTACGACCAGCCGCCGAAGAAGCGGACCGTGATGCGCGAGCCGGTCGTGGCATAGGTCTCCTTGCGCTTCATCGCGTCGAACAGCGCCGTGCGCGTGTTCTCCTTAGCCCACACGGCGGCGAGACCCGACGACGCCAGGGTCCAGTTGGGCCACATCCGGGTCGCCATCCTGTTGCTCGTCCGCTCCGGGGACGGCTCGGAATCCACGAACTTGCCGAAGAAATTGTTCTCCTCGACCGCGGTCATGCCGTTGTGGCTGTCGGTGCTACCGACGAGGCCGACCTTGAATGGATTGATGCCCAGCTCCGCCTCGTGCCGCAGACCTTCACGCAAGGCCGATCGGGCGTATTCGTATTGCAGCATCCAGTTTTCCTTGGGGGCCGTGATCCCCAGATTACCGTCGTCCCAGGTTTCGTAGTCGGCGAACTCGTCGTCCGGCGACACGAACGGGTGGGTCTCGCCGTCACCCTTGACCTGCGTCGCCTCGTAGAGAGGTTCCCAGCGCGACCGGGTCTGCGCATAGCCGCGCGTCAGCGGCATCCCGCCGAAGGTCTTGGGCGAGAACATCAAGCCATTGCTGCCATTGCCGTTGTGGGCGATGGCAAGTACGCGCCCGCCCGTGCTCTTCTCGTAGTTCTCCAGATACGCCCACAGCTTCTCGGGGTCCTCGCTGTCGATGGACGAGAACGGCAGCGTCTTGTCCGTATGCTCTGCGCCATCCCCAAAGATCACCACGCGGTGCAGGTTGTTGCCCTGCGGCGCCGAGGTGAACTCATAGGCGACGAACGCGGTGAAGTGCCCCGGGTTGTTGAACTGGTCGGCGGCGGCGCCGACCTGGCGCCATATGGAGCGGACCTGGTCTTCCGGAATGCCTTCCTCTTCGGTGCCGCGCAGGATCGCGACGAACTCGTTGAACATCTTCATGTTCTCGCCGGCCTGCATGTAGCCGTGCCAGCGCTTGCCGATGGCGGTCTTCAGGATTTCCGGATCGCCGGCCTGGATGCGCGCGAAGACGCCGAGATATTCGCCATGGTCGGAAACCGCCAGGAAATCGAGCGGCCGGGCGAGCTTGACCTTGACGCCGTTCTCGGCGGTCATCTCCTCGCCCAGGGCGAAGCGGTAGGCTTCCGCCGGCGTGAGATGCCTGGTGCCGAGCGAATAGGCATCGGCGGAATTGTTGGTATGGAGGTGAAGATCGCCCCAGTAGACCTGGCGTGGAATGGGATCGGCGACGGGCGGCGAATATTCCTTCTCCTGCGCCCCGGCGCTGGCGGCCATTCCCAGGACGGCCAGCATGGCGACGAGCACGAACTCCGCGCGCAGTCTCATCATCCGCTCCCCTTCTTCGGTATCCCCTTTCTAACCAGACGTGGCCGGAAGGAATTTCCTCACCACTTCACCCGGATGGAGCCCCGGATGGTGAACGGCTCGACGGGATGGAAGTGGATGTCCTCGACACCTGCCGCCTCGCCTGGCAAGCGGGATTCGTAGAAGTAGGTGATGTCGTTCCGCTTGCTGTCGAGCAGATTGAGCAGCTCGAGGCCGACCTCGAATTTCCCGAAATCATACGACAGGCCGGCGTTGACCAGCGTGGTCGATCGCGAGCGCACCGAACTGTCCTCGATCAGCGGCGCGTCGCCCAGGTGGCGCACGCGCAGGCTGGCGGTCAGGCCTTCCGGCAGGGTCATTACCGCGCCGCCGCCCAGCACGAAGCCCACCGAGTTGGGGATGCGGTTGTCGTCGATGTCCCTGAACCGCGCCCTTGTCACCGCGCCGGAGACGTCGAACACCAGCCAGTCCGCCGCCTTCCAGAAGGCCGAGGCCTCGAGGCCGTAGCGGCGCGTGGCGTCGTTGGGCTCGGTGGTGCCGGCGTCGCCGACGAACACCAGCTCGGACTCGAGGTCGAGCCAGAAGCCGGCAAGCGTGAGGCTGAGCCGGTCGGCGGCCTCGATGCGCACGCCGAGCTCGGCGCCGTCGCTGCGCACCAGGGCGGGCACGGTGTCGACCGGGTCGCCGGACTTTGGGTCGATGGCGATGGTCGCCCCGCGCACGTCGTTGGAATGGAAGCCGCGGCCGTAGCTGGCGTAGAGTTCCAGCCCGTCCGCGGCGCGCCAGGCCACCGTGCCCTTGGGGCTGAGGATGGCGTCGTCGCCCTCGCCGGAGTTGACCGGCAGGCTGAGCGCGTTCACGTCCCAGTTCAGCCAGTCGACGCGGGCGCCGAGGATGGCCCGCAGCCGGTCGGTGAGGTGGAGTTCCGCCTCGCCGTGCAGGCCGACCATCAGCTCGCGCACCTTGTCATTGCGTACCGTGCCGATGCGCTCGCGGCCGGCGGTATGGTAGAGGCCGACGCCCATGATGTCGTCATAGCGCAGATCGAGACCGGCGCGGATTGTGGCCGGCATGGCGCCCAGGGTGACATCGTCCTCGTATGACAGGCTGCCGCCGAGGATGGCGCGCTCGTCGGCCTGCTCGAACTCGTCGCCGTTCACCGGGTCGTCGAGGAAATAGGTGAAGTTGGAATAGAGGTTGAGACGGTAGTAGATGCCGTAGACTTGGGCCGCCAGCGCGCCCCAGTCCAGCCTGCCGCTGAGCGAGAGCCTCGTGGTCCTGCCGCCCAGGTCGGGATCGATGAAGCCCTTGCGCGGGATGAGGCCGCTCTCGACGGCGCGCAGCGGCACCTGGTCGGTCGAATTCCACGACGCATGATAGGCGGTGGCCATGAGCTGGGCGTCGGCGCCGCCGATCTCGCCGGTGTATTTCAGCAGCGCGTTGAACTTCTCCAAATCCTCGTCGAGCACCCAGGGGCCTTCGTAGAAATGCGCCTCGCCGGCGGCGAGCACCGTGCCGCCGCCCACATCGAACGAGTCAGCCGCCACCAGCCGGTAGTAGCCGTGATTGCCGACGGTGGCGTGGGCGAAGCCTTCCTCCAGCCGGTCCCAGGTCTTGAACGAGGCCGAGCCGGCGGTAGAGAAGTCGCCCACATCGGCGTGGTACGGGCCCTTCTCGTAGGACACATATTCGACGATCTCGGGGATGATGAAGTTGAGGTCGAGATAGCCCTGGCCGTGGCCATGGGTCGGCATGTTGACCGGCATGCCCTCGAAGCGCGCGGCGAAGTCGGTGCCGTGGTCGAGGTTGAAGCCGCGCAGGAAATACTGGTTGGCCTTGCCGGTGCCGCTGTGCTGGGTGGCGATCATGCCCGGGATCACCTCGACCAACTCGCCGGCGCGCAGGATCGGCCGCTTCGACAGGTCGGAATAGCCGACGATGCCTTCCGAGGCGGTGAACGCCTTGCCCGCGAGGCTGATCGCCCGGCCCCAGACCACGACCTGCTCGATGTTGTCTTTTTCGTCGCCGGTATGGGCTAGCGCCGGCGGGGCCAGGGACACTCCGATAGTAAGTCCTATTATCAATTTAATGCGACGCACCGAGCCCCTCTTGATCTGTCTTTTTTGTTCAGATAGTCGGAACGAACGCCCAGAGCCGCTCGATCATCCAGAACGCCGCCAGCGCGCCGACGCCGTAGGCGACCGGCCGTTCCATCTTGCCGAGCAGCCGCTCGGGCGCCATACGCGCTTTGCCCGATACCCACTGCGCCGCGAGCATGGCGAGGACGAGCGCGCCGATGAACATCAGCTGCCCGGCCTCGACGCCGATATTGAAGAACAGCAGCGCCAGCGGCACCTCGGTCTGCGGCATGCCGATCTCGGCCAGCACCGCGGCGAAGCCGAAGCCGTGCAGGAAGCCGAAGCTGCTGGAGACGGCGATGGGATAGCGCCAGGTGATGGTGTCGCGCCGCTTGCGGGCGATCTCGGTGGCGAGGAACACGATGCTGAGCGCGATCACCGCCTCGACCGGCGGCACCGGGATGCGCACCACGCCCAGCGCCGCCAGCGCCAGGGTGACCGAATGGGCCAGCGTGAAGCCGGTCACCACAATCAGGATGCGCCGCCCGGTACGGGCGATCAGCAGCAGGCAGGCGAGGAACAGCAGATGGTCGTAGCCCAGCAGGATGTGCTCGACGCCGAGCCGGAAATATTGCCCGGAGATTCCGGCGGCGCTTTCGGGGTCGGGCACCCGGATGCCTGTCTCCTCGGGCGGCGCGACCAGCGAGCGGGTCTCGCCCGAGCGCCAGTCCATCCGCACCATGGTCGACAGCGACGGGTTGAACTTCGGCCAGGTCAGCGCGAGCTCGGCGCCGCCCAGCCCTTTCTCGCAGCGGTAAAGCGCGCGGGCGACCAGTGACGGCTCCACGGGTCTGCCCTCGCCCAGCCGCGAACAGTCTTCGGGCAGCGCGACGGACGGGATGTTGAACACCGGCACCGACGGCGGTGTGGTCACCGTCACCGAATAGAGTCCGCCATCCTGCTCGGTGATGCCGATCACCACAGGCCGGCTGTCATGGGCATGCGCCCCCGACAGGGCCGCCAGCAGGCAGACCAGCAGGACCAGGCCCGCGAGGACGACCGAACGGCCCGTCACCGCGACGCCGCCCTGGCCGCGCCGTCGCGGTCAACGTTCACGTCGATCTCGTAATGGGCAATCATGTCGTCGATCAGCCTTTCCTGGCGCTCGGCGGCCAGGCCCGCCAGATAATCGGCGCGGACCCGGTCCCTTATGTCGGCGAGGGGCGGCACCTGCGCCTGCTGGTGTCCGGTGACCATGACCACGTGGAAGCCGTAGGGCGACTCCAGCGGCCCCTGCCAGCGCGCCGGATCGGCCGGGAGGGCGAAGACCCTGTCGGCGAAGCCGCCGCCGAAATGCCCGGCGACGGCGTCCTTCGGCCGGTCGACATAATTCAGGTTGTAGGCGAAGCGGTCGCCCCAGCCTGGCGCGTCCGAGAACGCCACGCGCTTCGCGTTCATGGCGGCCAGCGCCTCGGCGGCCCGTTTTGCCGCCGCGTCGCGGCCGCCCTGCCCCAGCTCGAAGAACACATGGGTGAAAGTGACCGATTCCGGCGCGGCATAGCGCTCGCTGTTCTCGGCGAAGTAGCGCTCGACCGCCTTCTCGTCCGCCTCCTCGGGCGCGGTGGCGTTGCCGGCGACGAATTCGACGGTCTGCACCAGCCGCCGCTTGATCACGTAGTCGGTGCGGTCGAGGCCCAGCGCCTTCGCCTCGCGGTAGAGCGCCTCCTCGCGCACAAAGTCGCGGATCAGGCCGTCCAGCTCCTCCTTGCCCATGCCGTCGAGCACGGCCGCCGCCCGCTCTGGCTCGAAGGCGCGGGTGCGGAACTGCAGGAACTCCAGCAGCGCCGGCCGGTCGACGACGATGCGGGTCGGATCCTCCTCGCCGCCGCCCTCCGGATTGAGCGCCATGAACGCCCCGAACATAAGAAGTCCTGCGAGCAGGAAGTGAACGAGCGGGTCTTTCAGGATGCGCTTCATGGGGCCTCAGAACATGCCGTTTGGATTGGCCGAGCCTTCGGGGACGACCTGGAGCACGTCCCAGTGCTCCACGATCCTGCCGTCGGCGGTCAGACGGAAGATGTCGATTCCGGCGTAGTCGCGGTCGCCGGGCCAGTGCTGCCGGCAGTGCAGCACCACATAGTCGTCTTCCGCCAGCACCCGCCGGAATTCGACGCGCTTTCCGGGATAGTCGCGCGCCATGCGCTCGAAATACTCGACGAACCCGGTCTTGCCGTCGGCGACGTGCGGGTTGTGCTGGACGTAGTCGGCGCCGACATAGCGCTCGACCGCCTCGGCCGGACGGCACTGGTTGAACATCAGGTCGTAGAAAGCCTGCACGTTCGCCTTGTTGCGCTCCAGGTCCGTCACGGCGTGTACCAGATGGGCGAGGTGTAGGCGCGGTCCTGGATGGTCATCGGGACGTGGTCTCCGGCCTGGGTGCCGAAGAACTTGACGTCGTAGGCGGTCCAGCGGGGCTTGGGGATCTCGATCACCCTTGCATAGTAGAAGGCGCGCTCGGCCGGGTCGAAGTCCGGGTCGGTCCACATGGCGGCCAGTTGGGCGGCGCCGATGGTGTTGGTGTAGCTGGCGTCCTTGACGTCGACGGTGGAGCCGACCGGCGGCGCCTTGCCGGTCTTCGGGTCGACCTTGCGGCCGTCCGACAGGGCGACGTCGTAGACTTTCTCGTGGGTCCTGCCGTCCTTGCCGAGCCAGCCCTTGACGATCTGCACCCGGTCGAGATTGGCGTCGTCCGGGTCCTTCAGTGCGAGCACCATGAACACCGGCGACTTGCCCGAAGGGGCGCGCGTCAGGTCGCCGCCCATGGGCACGCCCTTGCCGTATCCCGCCTTGACATAGCCGGGGCGGAACACCTCGTCCTTGGCATAGTCCCAGCCGCCGAAGAAGCGGACCATGATGCGCGAGCCGGTGGTGGCGTAGACCTCCTTGCGCTTCATCGCCGCGAACAGCGCCTCGCGGGTGTTCTCCTCGGCCCAGACGGCGGCGATGCCGGAAGCGCCGAGCTGCCAGTCCTTCCAGGTGTCGAGGCTGCCCATCTGCGACTGGAAGCGCTCGGCGTGGGGCTCGGAGGCGGCGAACTTGCCGAAGAAATTGTCCTCGGTATGGGTGCTCAGCGCGGTATGGTCGTCGGTGCTGCCGATCATGCCGAACTTGTAGGGATTGGCGCCCAGCTTCTGCTCGAACTCGAGCCCGCGCTTCAGCGCCGAGCGGGCATGGTTGCCGGGCAGCATGTCGGGCGTGGTCAGGGTCGAGCCCATGATGTTCCACTTGTCCCAGCGCTCGAAGTCGGCGAACTCGTCGGTGGGCGAAAGCACCGGATGGGTCTCGCTGTCGCCCTTGATCTGGGTGACCTCGGCGATCGGCTCCCAGCGCATGCGCGTTTCCGCATAGGCGCGGGTCAGCGGGCCGCCCTTCAGCGTCTTCTCGTCCCACATCAGGCCGTTGCTGATGTTGCCGTTGTGCGGGATCGACAGCACCTCGACGCCGGCGGTCTTCTCGAAGCCCGCGAGCGCCGCCCACAAATCCTCGGGATCGACGCTGTCCTGCGCCGAGAACGGCAGCACCTTCGTCACCGCCGCCGCGCTGTCCTTGAAGATGATGCAGCGGTGCAGGTTGTTGCCGTCGACCATGGACGTCCACTCGTAGCCCGAGAAGGCGGTGAACCGGCCGGGGTCGTTGAAGCGGTCGGCCGCCTCGGCGACCTCGGTCCAGATGTCCTTGCGCAGGTCGTCGGGCAGGCGATGCCTGGCCGGATCGGGCTTCAGGATGCTCTGGGAAAAGTCGCCGCGGATCTTCTTCGGCTCGCCGGCCTCCATGTACCCCGCCCAGCGCTTTCCCACCACCGTGTCCATCAGCGCCGGGTCCTTCTGGTCGAAGCGGTAGCCGGCGCTGAGATATTCGGCGTGGTCGGTGACGGCGAGGAAGTCCAGCGGCCGCTTGAGCCGCGCCTTCAGCCCCTTGGACGAGGTGACCTCCTCGCCCCTGGCGAAGCGGTAGGCCTCGGCGGCGCTGAGCTCGCGGTTGCCGGCGCCGTAGGCGTCGGGCGAGTGCCGGGTGTGCAGGTGCAGGTCGCCGAAATAGACGTCCTTCGGATGGTCCGTCCCGACGCCGGGCGAATATTCGGCCGCGGCCGCGCCGCAGGGCACGGCCGCGCAGGCGAGCGCGAGCAGCAACCGCTTCATGGGCGGGTCTCCCTTATGGCGTGTACCAGATCGGCGAGGTATAGGCCCGGTCGGTCACCGTCATCGGCACCTCGGCCGGCATCTTCACACCGAAGTGCTTGGCATCGTAGGCGGTCCAGCGCGGCTTGGGTATCTCGATCACCCTCGCATAGTAGAACGCCCGCTGCGCGGCATCGAAATCCGGGTCGGTCCACATGGCCGCCAGCTGCGCCGCGCCGATGGTGTTGGTGTAGGTGGCGTTGGCCACGTCCACGGTCGAGCCGACGGACGGCGCCTTGCCGGTCTTCGGGTCGACCTTGCGGTCGCCGGACAGCGCCACGTCGTAGACCTTCTCGTGGGTCTTGCCGTCCTTGTCGAGCCAGCCCTTGACGATCTGGACGCGGTCGAGATTGGCCTCGTCCGGATCCTTCAGCGCCAGCACCATGAACACCGGCGCCTTGCCGGCGGGCGCCCTGGTCAGGTCGCCGCCCATGGGCACGCCCTGGCGGTAGCCGACCTTGACATAGTCGTCGTGGAACACCGCATCCTTCGCATAATCCCAGCCGCCGAAGAACCGCACCATCAGCCGCGAGCCGGTGGTGGCGTAGACCTCCTTGCGCTTCATGGCCGCGAACAGCGCCTCGCGGGTGTTCTCCTCCGCCCAGATGGCAGCGATGCCCGACGCGCCCAGCTGCCAGTCCGCGTACTTGCCCCCGGCCATGTGAGTCTCCGCCCGGTGGTCGCTCGGTTCCGAATTGGCGAACTTGCCGAAGAAGTTGTCCTCGGTATGGGTGCTGAGCGCGGTATGGTCGTCGGTGCTGCCGATCATGCCGAACTTGTACGGGTTGGCGCCCAGCTTGGCATCGAACGCAAGGCCCTTCCTGAGCGCCGAGCGGGCGTAGGAGCCGGGCAGCATCTCGGGCGTGGTCTTCACCCGGCCCATGATGTTCCAGGTATCCCACCGCTCGAAATCGGCGAATTCGTCGGTGGGCGACAGGGTCGGATGGGTTTCGCCGTCGCCCTTGATCTGGGTGACCTCGTAGATCGGCTCCCAGCGCATGCGGGTCTCGGCATAGGCGCGGGTGAGCGGGCCGCCCGACAGGGTGGTATCGGCAAAGAACAGGCCGTTGCTGAGGTTGCCGTTGTGCGGGATCGAGAGCACCTCGACGCCCGCGGTTTTTTCGTACTGCTCGAGCGCCGCCCACAATTTCTCCGGATCGATTCCGTCCTGCGCGGAGAACGGCGTTACCTTGGATACCGAAGCGGCGCCGTCCTTGAAGATGATGCAGCGGTGCAGGTTGTTGCCGCCGGTCATGGACGTCCACTCGTAGCCCGAAAACGTGGTGAAGCGGCCGGGGGCGTTGTACTGGTCGGCGGTCTCGGCCACCTCGGTCCAGATCGACCGGGCGACCGGCTCGGGCAGCTTGTCGCGGGCAGGGTTGGGATCCTCGATGCTGGTGACGAACTCGCCCATCAGCTTGCCCGGCTTGCCTTCCTTGACGAAGCCGCTCCAGCGCTTGCCGATGTCGGATTCGAGCAACGCCGGATCGTTCTGGCTGAACCGGTAATAGGCGCCGATGAACTCGCCATGGTCGGTGACGGCGAGGAAATCCAGCGGGCGCTTGAGCCGCGCCTTCACGCCGCTCGACGAGGTGACTTCCTCGCCGCGGGCGAATTTGTAGGCGTCGGCCGGCGACAGCTCCTTGTTGCCCTGGCCGTAGGCGTCGGGCGAATTGCGGGTGTGCAGGTGCAGGTCACCGAAATAGACGTCCTTGGGAAAGTCAGTCCCCACGCCCGGCGAATATTCCTTGTCCTGGGCCATGGCGAGGCCGCCGCCGAGCGAGGCCATCACCACCGCGCACGCCGCGCCTTGCGAAATGCGTTTCGTCTTCATCCTTCTTCTCCCGTTTCGGACGCCTTGGCTGACGGCGCCCTTTCCCCTTCGACCTCCCCGCCCGAAAATTCGGGGCGCCGGCCGATCAACCCATCTCGGCCGGCGCCCCACAGTGGGGAGTAAAACTTCTTCCGATCCAGCCTCAGAACTGGAAGCCGACCTCCACGCCCCAGCGCCGCGGATCGCCGACGTAAAAGGTGTCGAACAGGCTCGCGACGGCGGTGTAGCTGTTGAGGAAGATGTCGTTGGTCAGGTTCTTGCCGTAGACCGAGATGGTCCAGGTGTCGCTGGCGTCGCGGAAGGTGATGCTGGCGTCCACCAGGTTGACCTTGCCGCGCCAGCCTACCGCCGAGCCATCGACGTTCACGTTGAGGTTGCTGATATAGGAGTAGTTCGCGGCGAGCAGGATCGAGCCCATGTTCCCGACCGAGAACTCGTAGTTCGCGCCCAGCGTCATCTGGAACTTGGGGGCCCGCTGCAACGGCGTGCCCGAGAAGTCGTCGTCGAACAGGTAGTTGCCGGGACCGGTTGAGCCGGGCGAGGTCACGTTGAACACGTTGCCGCCGCAGGGCGAAGTCGGCGCCGAGGCAAAGAACGAGGCGCCGTTCAGATCGGCGCAGAACGCGCCGTAACTGGCGTCCAGATAGCTGAAGTTGGCCTTGAGCTGCAGGCCGGTCGCCGGCACCGCCGTCAGTTCGAGTTCGACGCCCTTGATGGTCGCGTCGGCTGCGTTCTGGGTAACGGTTTCCTGCGGGTTGATGGCGCCCGGCAGCGGCCGGATGATGGTGCGCTGCAGGTCCTTGTACTTGTTTGTAGAACAGGGCCACGTTCGCGCGCAGCCGGTCGTCGAACCAGTCGCTCTTCAGGCCCAGCTCGAAGCCGTCGACGATTTCGGGATTATACGGCCCGATCGTGGTCGGCGTGCCGCCGCGGCCGTTCCAGCCGCCGCTCTTGAAGCCGCGCGAATAGGTGAAGTAGCTCAGGACGTCGTCGGTGATCTGGTAGCTGATGCCGGCCTTGGGGCCGAAATTGTCCCAGGCCTCCGCCTCCGGCGCGATGCGCGTGCCGGTGTTCGGGAACGGCGCGAACGGCTCGATCCAGAAGCCCTTCTTCTCCCAGCTCCAGCGGCCGCCCAGCGTCAGCGTCAGCTCGTCAGTGATGCGATAGTTGCCTTCCGCGAACACCGAGAAGCTCTTGTGGTCCTGCCAGTTGTCGCTGAGGATGCCGAGGTTCGGCGGCGCGGCGGGGGTCAGGCGCTGGAAGGTGTGCCGGTGCAGGAAGAACTTCTGGTAGAAGCCGTAGACGCCGGCCACGAAGTCGAAGTCTTCCCAGGCGGTCGAAGCGAAGCGCAACTCGGTCGACGCCTGCTTGTGGGGCGTCGTGCGCTGGGTGTTGAACATGGGCGCCGGGCTGTTGTCGATGTCCAGCCAGATGAACGAGCTGGTCTTCCGGTAGTTGGAGATCCAGGTGACGATGCCCGGGCCGACGTCCCACTCCATCTCGCCGGTGATGCCCCAGACCTCGTCGTTGACGATCGACTGGCCTTCGATCTCGGTGCCGACGATATAGTCGTCTTTGGTGAACTTGCCGTTGATGGGACGCGGCCGGCCGCAATAGCCCCACTGCGCGCACAGCAGCTGGTTCGAACGGGCCGCGACGATGCCGGGCGTCGGATCGGCCTCATAGTTCACGTACTCGCCGATCAGGGTCAGCGTCAGGTCGTCGTTGGGGGTGAACCGCAGGATCGGACGCACCGAGATGGTGGTCTGCTCGCCCAGCCGGTTTTTGGTGACCGTATTGCGGTAGTAGCCGTCCTGCTGCAGCGCCATGATGGCCAGCTTGCCGTCGAACTTGCCTTCGACGATCGGCACGTCGATGGCGGCGCGGATGTCGAGCTGTCCGTACTGGCCTGCCGCCACCTTGCCGCGCACGCCGAACTCGCCACTCGGGCGACGGGTCCGGACCTGGATCGCGCCCGCCGTGGTGTTGCGGCCGAACAGCGTGCCCTGCGGGCCGCGCATGATTTCGATGGACTCCACGTCGAACAGATCGAGGCTCGATCCTTCGGGACGCGGGATGTAGACGCCGTCGACGAAGATGGCGACGGGCGGATCGGTGGTGGAATCGTTGTCGGAATTGCCGATGCCGCGGATGAACACGGTGACGGCGTTGGTGAAGCCGCCCAGCCGCGCCAGGTTCACGCTCGGCGCGGGGAAGCTGAGGCTCTTGATATCGGTGGCGTAGGTCAGCGCCAGTTCCTGCCCGCTCAACGCGCTGACGGCGACCGGAGCTTCCTGCAGTGGCTCCTCGCGTTTGCGGGCCGTTGTGGTCACGGACTCGATCGCCGTGATCGGCGAGCGCGTCGCCGGTTCGTTCTGCGCGACCTGGGCGCCGGGCTCGTCCTGAGCCAGCGCCGGCGCGGCGACGATCGCCCCGCCAAAAATCGAAAGCGCCACGGCGGTGGCGCAGATCACCGTCGCGCCCCTTTTTGTGGACGCGGCTTCCCTTGGGTGCCGGAGCATGTCTTCCCCCTGATTGATTCCCGTTTTCCGGCGGGTTCGATCCCGCGCATATTAAGTTGCTGTTTTGGGAAAAAGCTGTAAACAATATTGACGTTGTGGGAACTGATTATACTTGCCGAATTGGCAAGTTATTGCCGGTTCCGTGGGACGCAACAGGGGATGAAAATATTACTAACAGGTAACTAAACGGGGTCTCGGGCCATGAATCTGTCATCGCTCAGGGAAACAAGGGTAAGAAAAGGACTGACACTGCAGAAGGTCGCGACTCGGATGGGAGTCAGCGCGCCGCAGGTCCAGCGACTCGAAACCGGCGAGCGCCGGATGACCGTGGATCTGCTGGAATCCTACTGCATGGCGGTGGGTATCAATCCCGTCGATGTGCTCGTCGGGGAGACCCGCGTGCCGATCATCGGCATCATGGAAACGCGCTCGAATATCCTCCCGGTCCCGGCTGGAAGCGCGACCAGCACGCGCGCCCCCAATATCGTTCCGCACCCGGAAAGGCTTGCGGCCGTGCGGTGGGAGCCGCGAGAGAAGTTCAGCGAGATGAGCGGCCACCTGCTGTTTTTCTACGCCGACGTTCGGGGCTTGCCGGAGGATGTGTGGGGCCGTCGATGCATCGTGCGCCGCACCGACGGCACGCAACGGGTCGGCTGGCTGTTCCGCAAGGGCGGGCAGGCCCACATCAACGACTTGGCCGGCGAAGTCGAATTCGACGTTCAGGTGGAATGGGCGAGTCCGATACTTGCCGTCGTCGCACCCCAGGTGCTGGCGGACTGAACACGATTCGGCAGGCTGATGGCTGACCTGGCAACGGCGAAACCAATTCCGGTAAGCTCCCGTTCGCCGTTTCGGCAAAATTCTATACCTGAATATAAAATATGATCGGGCGATCAACTCGCGTCAGCATGCCGGAATGGATACAAGACATCAATGCTGCTTTTGTGAAAGACAACCCGGGAGAGGCATGCCGTTACGCAAAAGGGAAATCGCGACCGTAGACCACAACCGGAATTTTGCCATTCTTAACCATAACTGGATTGTTTTGCCATTCCGGAAAATACCCCATGCATTCCGCCACCGCTTCGTGATAAGAAATTGCAGGACGAGGGGTCTCACATGGTCGGCGAACGAATCAGGGAATTGCGCAAGGAACGGGGACTGACGCTTCAGGCCCTGGGCGAGATGTGCGGCATGTCGGTACAGCAAATCCACAGGCTGGAACGGGGGCACCGGCGCCTGACCGTCGCCATGCTGGAGCAGATCTGCGAGGGCATGGGCGTCGACATGTTCTCGCTGGTGCGCGGCACCGTGCAGGTGCCGGTGCTGGGCGTGCTCGATCACGAATTCACCGTGCATCCGCTGCCGCCCAACGCGGAAGTGACAGTGCCCGCGCCCTATCTGGGGGTCGATCCCAAGCGCCTCGGGGCATACCGGTGGCATCCGCGGACGCGGATCGCCAACATGGAAGGCCAACGAATCTATTTCCGCCGGGATATCGAGGGGATCGACCCCGATGCCTGGGGGCACCGGTCCATCATCACCCTGGCCGACGGAACCCAGCGCATGGGGTGGCTGGAGCGTCAGGGCGACCAGTTCCACCTCGGCCAGACCCAAGGCATCACCGAACTCAACATCACGCCGGTGTGGGCCAGCAAGGTGCTGGGGGTGCTGCCGCCCGACCAGAGCTGGTAAGGCTCAGGCCTTCAGGTACTTGTCCAGGGTCAGATGGACCTGGCGGATGCGCGCTTCCTGGTAGTTGGCCAGCGACTCCGCCTTCTTGGCCGAGGCCTTGAAGCCGCGCTGCTGGCGCTCCAGGTTGGAGGTGTCCTCCTCGTAGACGCCGGCGAGACCCGGATCCATGTTGGGCACCGTCGAATAGGTCTCGTGCACGTCGAGCTTCACCACCCGCGGCGGCTCGGGATGCTCCTCGCCGTCCTTCAGGGGACGCAGGAACAGCAGGTCGAACCAGCAGGTGTCGACATCGTTCCCGGCCGGCCGGAAGCGGTAGATCATCGGCAGGGTGATGCCGGGGAAGATGAACATGTTGGGGAACAGGAAATACTCGATGGAATCGAGCATCTCGCTCTCCGAGTAGCCGCTCAGGTCGACGCCGTATTTCGGCGCCAGCCGGTCGCGGTTCTTCTGCGCGAACATGATGCGCTCGGCCATGGCGTTGGCGATGTCCTCCTCGGTCTCCGGCTCGGGCCAGGTCGGCGTCGGATAGCCGATGGTGTGGATGAACCGGTTCACGTTGTCGCCGAAGATGTCGTACTGGGCGTTGGTGCAGGCGTTGCCGATCGGGCTGCCGCCGGCGTGGGTCTCGCGCACGTGGTAGGCCTCGAGGAACGCCTCCATGCCGGCCTTCCAGTTGCACGGCAGGGTGCGGCGCAGATGCACCTCGATGTAGCGGCGGTCGAGCGGGAAGAAGTGCTTGAAGTGCTCGGGCAGCACCTCGAGGTACTCCTCCAACGGTTTGGCGTCGTGGTCCATGTTGATGAACACGAAGCCGCCCCACAGGCCGACCTTCGCCTCCGGCAGGTTCATCTTCGACTTGTCGAGATGGGGGAAATCCCACTCGCAGGGCAGGTCCTTCAGCGTCCCGTCCATGTTCCAGATCCAGGCATGGAACGGGCAGCGGAAGTCGTTGCCCGACAGGGCATAGCCCTCCTCGTCGCGGCCGGGGCGCAGCTGGGTGCCGCGGTGCAGGCAGGAATTGTAGAACGCCTTCACCTCGCCGCTGTCGGTGCGGGTGATGATGAAGGAATAGTCGCCGATCTCGTAGACCATGTGGTCGCCCGGCTCGGGGATGTGCTCCTCGCGGCACACCCACTGCCAGACCTTGGGCCACAGCTTCTTCATCTCGAGGTCGTAGAACTCGCGCGAGGTGTAGCGCTCGAACGGGATGTCGGCGTCGCCGATGAACTGGTACTGCTCGGCGACCAGCGGCCACGGCGCGGCGTTGGGGTCGCGCAGAATGATGTCCTTGGTGCTCTGGCCCGGCGTGCGGGCCTCGCCCGGCTTCAGTCCTTTCGGAGTCTCGACATTCATCCCCGTTCTCCTGTCCTTGCGCCCTGTGACGGGCGTTATTCTCGTGTCTTATGAATCCCGCGCGTTGAGGTACTTGTCCAGCGTGATGTGCAGCTGCCGGATGCGGACCTCCTGGTAGTTGGCGAGGGATTCAGCCTTCTTGTGCGACGACTTGAAGCCGCGCTGCTGGCGCTCGAGGTTCGAGGTGTCCTGCTCGTAGATCACCGCCAGCGGCTGGTCCATGTTCGGCACCTGGGCGTAGGTCTCGTGCACGTCGAGCTTCACCACGCGCGGCGGCTCGGGGTGCTCCTCGCCGTCATTCAGGGGCCGCAGGAACATCAGATCGAACCAGCAGGTGTCGACGTCGTTCCCCGCGGGCCGGAAGCGGTAGACCATGGGCAGGCCGATGCCCGGGAAGATGAACATGTTCGGGAACAGGAAATACTCGATGGAATCGAGCATCTCGCTTTCCGAGAAGCGGCTCATGTCGACATTGTATTTCGGCGCCAGTTCCTTGCGCTTGGCCTCGGCCATCATGATCCGCTCGGCCATGGAATTGGCGATGTCCTCCTCGGACTCGGGCTCGGGCCACTTCGGCGCCACATAGCCGCGGGTGTGGATGAAGCGGGTGACGTTGTCGCCGAAGATGTCGTACTGGGCGTTGGTCTGGGCGTTGCCGATCTCGCTGCCGCCCATGTGGGTCTCGCGCACGTGGTAGGCCTCGATGAACGCCTCGGCGGCAGCCTTCCAGTTGCACGGCAGGGTGCGGCGCAGATGCACCTCGATATAGCGGCGGTCCATGGGGAAGAAGTGCTTGTAATGCTCGGGCAGCACTTCCAGGTACTCGGCCAGCGGCCTGGCGTCGTGGTCCATGTTCATGAACACGAAGCCGCCCCAGGTATCGACCTTCGCCTCGGGGAGGTTCAGCCTTTCCTTGTCGAGATGCGGGAAGTCCCAGTCGCAGGGCAGGTCCTTCAGGGTGCCGTCCATGTTCCAAGTCCAGGCATGGAACGGGCAGCGGAAGTCGACGCCGGACAGGGCGTAGCCCTCCTCGTCGCGGCCCGGGCGAAGCTGGGTGCCGCGGTGCAGGCAGGAATTGTAGAACGCCTTGATCTCGCCGCTGTCGGTGCGGGTGACGATGAAGGAATAGTCGCCGATCTCGTAGACGATGTGGTCGCCGGGCTCGGGAATGTGCTCCTCGCGGCAGACGAACTGCCACACCTTCGGCCACAGCTTCTTCATCTCCAGATCGAAGAACTCGCGGGACGTATAGCGGTCGAACGGGATGTCGGCGTCGCCCAGATACTCGTATTGCTCGGTGACGATGGGCTGCGGCGCCGCGATCGGGTCGCGCAGGATGATGTCCTTGGTGCTCTGGCCGGGGGTCCGCGCCTCGCCCGGCTTCATCGCGTTGGGGTTCTGAATGTTCATCCGGCGTCTCCTGATCTTTCCCGTTTGCGGCCTCGGCCGCAGGCGGCCACACTACGCCGCGAGGCTGATTCATACAATACAGCACGCGTGCTGAATCTGCGCGTGGGCGTGGTATCCTGCCCGCGATTTTCACATGGGGAGACCGTGATGACCAAGGAAGCGATCAGCATCAGCACCGCCGACGGCACGGCCGACGGCTATTTCTTCCACGGCGACGATCCGGCGCCCGGCGTGATCATCTACATGGACGGCATCGGCCTCAGGCCAGCGCTCTACGAGTTCGCCGATCGGCTGGTCGACAACGGTTATTCGGTGCTGCTGCCCAACATGTTCTACCGCTTTGGCCCCGCCAAGCCGTTGAAGCTGCCCGACGACCGCGACGAGATGATGAAGATGGTGGTTACGGTCACGCCCACCACATCGAAGCGCGACACCACCGCTTTCCTCGATTTCCTGTCAGGACGAAAGGAAGTGAAGGGCGACAAGGTCGGGACCACCGGCTACTGCATGGGCGGCGCCCAGTCGCTGACCGCGGCGGCCGAGTTCCCCGACCGGGTCGTCGCGGCCGCTGCGTTCCATGCCGGACGCCTCGCCACCGACCAGCCGGACAGCCCGCACCGGCACGTGGCCAAGATCAAGGGCGACGTCTACGTGGCGGTCGCCGGCATCGACCCCTTCCTCGGCCCGACCGAGACCGACGACATCAAGGCGGCGCTGGAAGCCGCGGGCCCGCGCCACAGGCTCGAAATCTACCCGGACGTGCAGCATGGCTGGACCATGCCGGACCTGCCGATCTACGACAAACCGGCCGCCGAGCGCCACTGGGACAACATGCTGGCGCTGTTCAAGCGCAAGCTGAAATAGGCGCGAGTCTCTAACCCCGATACTACTACCTCTGCCTCGCGCGCATGGCTCCGAGGTCGTGATCGGGCCGATAGAACGCCCCTCAGCCTGCCCTCTCCCAAGGGGAGAGGGTGCGATGGAGCAAGCCGCACCTACCTGTCGGCGGCGTCGGACACCTTGACGATCTGGACGCCGAAGTGGTCGCCGCTGATGGTCTGGCTGAGCGCCAGCGGCGCCTTGTCGAAGCCGTCATGGATGTCCTCGGCGTATTTCAGCCGGCCCGATGCGACCATGGGCGCCAGCCGCGACACCGCTTCCTCGTAGCGGGCGGCGAAATTGCCGACGTAGAAACCCGACATGGTCGCCTGCTTGTAGACCAGGTTGAAATAGTTCTTCGGCGCGTACCAGTCGGAATCATGGGCATATTGCGACGTCGCGCCGCACAGCACGACCCGCGCGCCCTGGGCGATCAGGCCCATGGCCGCGTCGAGCGTCTCGCCGCCGACATTGTCGAAGAAGATGTCGATGCCCTTCGGGCACAGCGCGGCCAGCTGCGCCGCCAGGTCGCCTTCCTTGTAGTTGATGGCGCCGTCGCAGCCGAGCTCGCCGGTCAGCCAGTCGCATTTGCGCCTGCTGCCGGCGATGCCGATCACCCGGCAGCCCTGCATCTTCGCCAACTGGGCCAGGATCGAGCCGACATTGCCCGCGGCGCCCGAGATCACCATAGTGTCGCCCAGCCTGGGCTTGCAGAACTCGGTGAGGCCGAAATAGGCGGTGCGGCCGCCGCTGCCGAGAACATGCAGCAGCGCGCTGGTCGGCACGCCTTCCCGACGGGCGATCTTCACCACCGGCACCTTGTCGACGCCGTTGGAGACGACGAATTTCTGCCAGCCCGTGTCGCCGTTGACAAGCTGGCCGACGGGCCAGGCCGGATTGTTCGACTTGACGACGACGCCCATGGAGCCGCCGCGCATCAGCGTGCCCGGCTCGAGCGGCTTGCCCACCATGCCGCCGGTGGTCAGCCACATCAGCAGCGGCGGCGTGACGATGGAATACGCCACCTCGATCAGGAACTCGCCAGGACCCGGCTCGGGCACCGGGCCGGTTTCCATGCGGAAGTTCTGGCCGGTGACGACGCCGTCCACCGGTTTTGAAGCAACCAACCACTTGCTATTTTCCATCGTCACGTCTTCCCCTTCTGGATGTGGACCGGACCGGCGGCCTGGCTGCCGGCGCGGGTTTCTAGAGCGCCGCCGCGGCCGCGAGGGCCGGGCGCGCCATGCACGCCTCGAACCACTTCTTCACGGCTGGATAGGGCGAATAGTCGAAATCGATGATCCGCGACATGGACATGACGCCGGCCACGTTGACGTCAGCCACGGTGAAGCGGTCGCCCAGCATGTAGGGATGCTGCGACAGGTGCTGCTCCAGCACCTTCAGCGGCCGCTCCAGCTTGGTGCGCATCTCGCCCTCGACCTTCGGATCGGGCGGCATGAAATTGATCTTCGGGTGCCGGACCAGAATCGCGATGAAGGCGTCCTCCAGTTCGGTCAGCGCCCACATGCTCCACTGCACCGCCCTGCCCTCTTCCTTCGCGTCCTTCGGCGCCAGGCTGCCGCCCTGCTTCCTGGCCAGATAGAGGTTGATCGCCAGCGACTCGAACAGCCGGTAGCCGTCGTCGTCCATGGCCGGCACGCGGCCGTTGGGATTGATCGCCAGATATTCCGGCTTCTTGGCGTCGTTCATGAAGTGGGTGGACACCATCTCGTAGTCGAGACCGGTCTCCCGCTTCAGCTCCTCGGCCAGCCAGAGGGTGCGGTTGGCGCGCGACCCCGGCGTGCCATAGATCTTCACGGCGCTCATGCATGTCTCCCCGAAACGCTTCGCGGCAACACGCTGGCATTCCTTTCGGCCGCCGACAACGGAGAAATTCGGGACGGGCGCGATCAGGGCGCGGGCGCGCCGATCCTGGTCACCCGCACGTTGAGCGCCTGCGGTCCCGGCACCTTCGCGGTGAGCTGCGCGATCGGGCGCGGGCCGCCGGCGAGCTGCGCGCCGTCCAGCCGGAGCTGCTTCGGCGTGATCGTCTGCGCGGGTCCCGGCAGGAACTCGATGGCGAGGCCGTCGCCCGGCTTCACGCCCTGGGCCTGGAACATGACCGGCACCGTCTGGCCCACCTGCGTGACCGGCTGCACCGTCACGTTGAAGGCCCAGGCCGGCACCTGCGCTTCGGTGGACGCACCGTCCGGGCCGGTGACGCGCAACGGGACGTCCCCGGCCGCGTCGATGGGAACGCCGCTGGCGGTGACCGCGATCTCGCCCTCGCGGACCGCCACCGGATGCAGCGGCTGGCCGCCCAGGCTGACCTGGTGCCGCGCCGGAGACGCCGCCGGATCGGTCACCGACGGCGGCACGCGCAGCGTCTCGCGCACCACGCCGTTGCGGATGTCGAGGTCGCCGTCCTGGACGACGACGCCGGTCTGCGGCCCGGGCACCACCGGCCTGGGCGTGGCGCGTTTGGGACGGAACAGCTCGACCGTCCCGGCGGTGCCGCCGATGATGATCGCGCCCACGCGGGCGGCGTCGCCGGCGTCGATCCGGATGCTGTCGCCGTCCGTGACCACCTTTGCCTCAGCTTCCTTGTCCGGCATGCGGGTGCCGTCGACGGCGACGAAGGTGACGCTTTCAACGTCGCCGATGGCGCCACGGGTGACGACCGTCTCGTTGTCGAGCGCGGTGAACGGGACGGTGGTGTAGTTCTCCATGTTGCCGCGGGGCGTGAAAACCTTGCTGTCGCTTGTCCGCTGGCCGGCGCCGCCAGGCGGGACCGGCGTGATCTCGGGCATCCATTCCGTCCGCGTCTCGCGCGAGGTATCCTTCCGGCCGCCGCTATCGTCGCGGCGTCCAGAATCATCAGGGCTGCCGGACTCATCGGGCGTCTTGGTCGGCGTGCCGGGACAGGGCCGCTCGGCGATCCGCACCAGCATGAAGCCGATCTCCTTCTGGACGACGACCGGCGGGCCGGACACCAGCAGGCTGCCGTCGGTGTCGCGCATCACCATGCCGCCATTCGCCGTGGCGACGAAGCCGCGGCCGCTGCCTCCAAGGGCGTCGCGGGCCGCCTTCGGCACCTGGCTGTCGGACACCAGCTTCCAGCTCCGGGTCTCGAGCAGCAAATGGAGCTTGTGCAACTCGTGGTCCGACCAGTGCACCAGCACCGGCTTGTGCGGATCGTTGATCTGCCAGCCGATGGTCGTGGACACCTGGTTGGTGAATTTGCGGGCATAGGATTTCGAGCTGGCGCGGGATTCCTCGCGGGACTGCGAGGCGCTCACGCCGCCGCCGACCTCGACGCCGACGATGGGGATCTCGGCCTTCGCCTCGGCCTTGATGCTCGAGGTCTTGCCGCTGGTCTTCGAGACGGTGTCCTCGGAGGCATCCTCGGTCTCGGTCGTGATGGTGATCTCGCCGGCGGTCTCGCGGCGGCACTCCATGTTGGTGTAGCGCTCGGGCAGCGAGTCGGGCAGCACGCCCCAGCCCAGGTAGCGGGTGCTGGTCGAGCCGTCGAAGGACGCGTCCTTGATGCCCTCGCCGCCGCCGAAGAAGCGGGCGGCGTCGGGTCCGTCCTTCGCCGCCTTCTCGTTGGGCTTACCCGGCTTGCAGTCGTAGGTGTGCAGCCCCTTGGGCACGCGCACCAGATATTCGGCCTTCAGCCGGTAATATTCGTATCCCGCCGCCGTCTTGCGCACCGCGACCTTGTCGCCGCCATAGAGCGTCCGCCCGACGGCGATGGACTGGCTGCCGACGATGTCGAAATAGCCCCATTCTCCGGACTGCTCCGACCTGCCGTCATAGGCCGACTGCAATCCCGGCGCTTCCTTCGGGTCCGGGGTGTGCTTCGCCCATTTGCGGACCCGCCAGTATTCGTACCAGCGCAGCACGTAAGCGCAGTCGGTGTCGTATTCCGGCGTCGCCAGCTTGAACTCGACGGACTGGCTGGTTTCGGAAGTCGATCCGCTGCCGACGCTGGAGGAAACTTCCTGCGCCTCGGTCGAGGACACCTCGCCGCTGACCTCGACGCCGACGCCGCCGAACGAGACGCCCGCCGAGCCGCCCTTGGTGTCGGTCGACGAACTGGACGACGCGGCGCCGCTGGTGCGCATCACCGCCGTCGCCGAGCCGGTCGACTTGACCCAGTTCGCGCCGTGGTCGCCGCCGCTGAGGATCACGACGAACTCGGCATCCTGGGTGGACATGCCGCCATCGCCGTTCAGGTCGATTGTGCGCTTGACCAGCTTGCGCTCCATGCCCTCCGACGGATCGCCCGCCGCATAGCGGCTGAAATGCATGACGCTGAGCAGCACGTCGCCGCCCTGGCGCGTCACCGACGCGCCGGCCGCCGGTCCGTAGCGTCCGGTCCGCTCGTTGAGCAGCAGCGCCACGGCGCCGGACGGCGTCTCGCCCGGCGGCGCCTTCAGGCGCAGGGTCACCGGCTTGCGGAAGATCAGCCCCTCGGGCGCCAGCGCCACGGCGGCGAGCCGCTTCGGCTGCGGTCCGTCGCCGTCGTCATAGGCCAGGTCGGGGGGCAGCAGTCCGGCGCGCACGGTGACCGTCTCGCCCACCGCGCCCTCCGGGACCTGCAGCGTGACCGCCTCGCCCCGATAGACGCCGCCGGACGGGGTCACCTGGAACGATTCGGTGTAGCGGGTCAGGACGATGTCGCTGCGGCCGCCCTCGCCGTTGAACAGGTCGCGGGCCTCCTTGCGCAGCGCCACCGCGTCGGGATGCGTCACCCGCACGACCGACGTGGCGGCGACCTTGCCGGGCAGGCTGAACGCGCCGTCCGCGCCCGATTCCCCGGCCGGCTTGCCGTCGACCGTGAGCCGGGCGCCCTGCACGGCCCCGCCGTTCTGGTCCACCACGACGCCGCGCAGCGCGAACCGCGGCGGCACCTCGTCATAGGGGGAAAATTCTGCCTGTCGGCTTTCGACGATCCGCAGGCCGGGGAGTTCGGCTGACGAGACCGGAAGGGCCGTCGCCAGGAGGGTGGCGCACAGGACCAGAAGCCCCGGGCCCGCCTGTCGGATGATCGACATCGCGGCCTCCACGCTTCCACAGCGTGGCGGCATGTTACCACATTCCCGTTCCGGATGCGACCTGCCGGCGATTGAATTTGAGCAAGGCGGCCGGCGGCTGCTACATCAGTGCGGAACAACGGGGAGATCGAGGTGACCGACTACGTATCCGTGCATGACGAGCCCATGCATCGCTTCCGGTTCCGCAACGACTTCGCGTTCGTCTACGACGTCTGCATTCCTCCCTCGGCGGTCAGCCTCTATCACAGCCATGACGAGGACTCGCTCTACGTGGCGATCGACGGCGTGCATTGCTGCACCCAGGATCTGGGCCAGGAGAAGGTGACCAGCCAGATCGACAAGGGCACCATCATGGTGGCGCCCTTCCGCGCGAACCCGCTGATCCACCAGGTGACCAATGTGGGGGAAAACGACATGCGCCTGATCGGCGCCGAGATCCTCGCCTCGCCGCCGGTCACCGCCGCCAGGCCGCTCGCCGCGCCTTGCGTGACCCTGCTGGGCGAGAAGCCCCGCATCCGCACCTACAGGATCGAGCTCGGCCCGGGCGAAAGCACCGGCGACCTCGACTGCGGCTTCTCCGGCATCCTGATCGTCATGGCCGGGCATGCGCTGGAGATCGCCGGCCGCGAGACGCGTACGCTTTCGGTCGTCCCGGGCGACGCCATCTGGCACGACGGCCCGGTCACCCAGCGCTTCACCAATCCCGGCCGCGAGCGGTTCGAGGCGGTGCTGGGGGAGTGGCGCTAGCTGTGGAGCGTCAACAGGTTGTCCTGATCCAGGCCGAGGCGGCTGATGGGTGTCTGTGATTTTATCCCGCCGTGCGGTCGATGCCAGTTGTATCGATGGAGCCAGGCAGGGAGCTGCGCGGC
>JBFWZH010000042.1:0-41284 GCA_050185585.1 Sphingomonadales bacterium
TGGCCAATGGACCGTCATCTTCGCAAGTCGCCCCATCGCCCAGATCAACCTGCGCGATGGAACAGTGCAAACTGTCACCCATGTCTCCGAACAGGTGTAACCTATGTCCCCGGTCCAAACACTCCCAGAGGGAGAGGGAACAGAACGGCGAAGCTCGAATGCCGAAAGTCCGCGTGGACGTATTGCTGGTCGACCGTGGCCTCGTCGAGAGCCGCAGCCGGGCTCAGGCGCTGATCATGGCGGGCGCGGTTTACACGGGCACCGAGCGGATATCCAAGCCGGGCCAGACACTTGCTGAAAACGCACCGCTCGAGGTGAAAGGGCGGGACCATCCCTGGGTCAGCCGCGGCGGCCTCAAGCTCGATCATGCACTGAAGCACTTCGACGTCGATCTTGCCGGCAAGGTGGTGCTCGACGTCGGTGCCAGCACCGGCGGCTTCACCGATGTGGCGCTGAATCACGGCGCGGCCAAGGTCTATGCCGTCGACGTGGGCCACGGCCAGCTCGCCTGGTCGCTGCGCCAGGATCCGCGCGTGGTGGTGCTGGAGAAGACGAACGCCCGCCATCTCACTGCCGCTGAAGTCCCCGAGCCGGTCGATGCCGTGGTCTGCGACGCCAGCTTCATCGGCCTCCGGACCGTGCTGCCGGCGCCGATGGCGCTCGCTGCGCCGGGCGCCGTCCTGATCGCGCTGATCAAGCCGCAGTTCGAGGTCGGCAAGGGCCAGGTGGGCAAGGGCGGCGTGGTGCGCGATGCGGCGCTGCACGAGGAGGTCTGTACGCGCATCCGAGACTGGCTGGACGGCGAGCCGGGCTGGAGCGTGCTGGGCATCACCGAAAGCCCGATCACCGGCCCCGAAGGCAACAAGGAGTTCCTGATCGCGGCCCGGCGCGCGCCCTGATATTGTGCGCGCTCAAACGCTCGCCGGAATCCCCATGATCGTCGCCAATGCCGTCAGCTACGAATACCCCAATCTGCGCGCCCTGTCGGACGTCAGCTTCACCATCGGCCAGGGCGCCATCGCGGCGCTGATCGGGCCGAACGGCGCCGGCAAGACGACGCTGATGCGCTGCCTCGCGGCGCTGGAGCTGCCCTATTCCGGCACCATCGAGATCGACGGCATCGACACCGCCGAGCACCCGCGCGAGGTGCACAAACGCATCGGCTATCTGTCGGACCTGTTCGGCCTTTACCGCGAGCTGACGGTCGAGCGCTGCCTGCGGCACGCGGCCATGGCCGGCGGGGTGCCGCCGGAGAATGTCGGCGCCGCCGTGGCGCGGGCCGCGGCGAGGGTCGATCTCTCTGACCGTATGGGCGCGCTGGCGGGCACCCTGTCGCGCGGCTTGCGCCAGCGTCTCGGCATCGCCCAGGCCATGATCCACGATCCGACGGTGCTGATCCTCGACGAGCCGGCCTCCGGCCTCGATCCCGAGGCGCGGCACGACCTTTCCGAGCTGCTCAAGATGCTGCGCGACCAGGGAATGACCCTGCTGGTGTCCTCGCACATCCTCTCCGAGCTGGAGGACTACGCCACCGAAGTGCTGTTCATCCGCGAGGGCAAGCTGGTGCAGCACGCGCCGCTGGGCGCGTCGGCGTCGTCGCCCACCGTGCGGGTCAAGGTCGAGATGTCCCGTCCCGTCGGCGGCTTGGCCGCGGCGCTGTCGGAGATTGCCGGCATCAGTGTCGAGAGCGCGGACGATGACGCGGCGATCATCGTCTGCGGTGCCGGCGCCGAGGACCGCCGGGCCGCGTTGGCCGCCCTGATCGCGGCCGGCCTGCCGGTCAGCGCGTTCGCCGCGCACAGGGAGCGGCTCCAGGAATCCTATCTGTCGTTCGTCGACGGGCTGGAGGCGCAGAAATGAACCCGGAACTGCTGCGCAATATCTGGCTCGAACTCACCGTCCGGCGGCTGATCGCCATGCCGCTGGTACTCGCGGCGCTGCTGCTGCTGTGGAGTTCCGACAGCTTCGTCGCCGACCTGGCGGGCGGCTTCTTCTTCATCATCACCATCCTCTGGGGCACGCGGCAGGCTGCGGACGCCGTCGCCTCCGAGGTCACCGAAAGCACTTGGGACTGGCAGCGGCTGTCGACCCTGTCGGCCTGGCAGCTGACCTGGGGCAAGGTCATCGGCGCGACCTTGTTCACCTGGTACGGGGCGCTGATCTGCCTGGGCGTGCGCTTCGGCGCCATGCTGAAGGATCACGACCCGGTCACGCTGGTCCACGGCACGCTCTACCTGATCGGCGCCGCGCTGATGGCGCAGACCGTCTCGTTCCTGCTGGGCCTTCAGTCCGTGCGCCTGCGCGGCCACCGGACGCGGGTGGGCACGCTGGTCAGCCAGATCATCGGCATCATCGTCGGCTATACGGCGCTCAAATATGCCGGCATGGTGCCCGGTGCCGACGTCAGCTGGATCAGTTCGGGCTCGAGCAATGCCCTGATCGAATGGTGGGGCATACCGGTCAGCGCCAGCGTCATGGCGAGCGTCGGCATCGCCTCGTTCCTGGCCTGGACGCTGGTCGGCGCGCACCGCCTGATGATGCGCGAGTTGGCGTATCGCACGCGGCCCTGGGCGTGGCCGGCCTTCGTGCTGTTCACCTGCGCGTTCATGGCCGGTTTCCCGCCGTCGGTGGAGCAGGCCTCGGGCAGTTTCGTCAGCCTTGCGCTCGCCGAAAGACTGGCCGTGGCGGCGGTCACGTCGGCGGGCCTCACCTACGCGGCGCTGTTCTGGGACGACAAGGATCCGGTCATGTTCCGGCGACTGATTCGCCTGTACGAGGCCCAGAGGTGGCGTGAGTTCGCGTCCTACACCCCCACATGGCTGGTCTCGCTCGTCATCACTGCGGTTCTCGCCGTGCTGCTGCTCGTGGTCGGCGGCGGGGGCAAGGTCGGCGGCGTCACCCTATGGGCGGCGATCGTCGGTGGGCTGCTGTTCATGGCTCGGGACATTGCCATGAATCTCTATTTCTGGCTGTCGCCCAATCCGGTCCGCGCCAACCTGATCACCCTGATCATGCTGGGCCTGCTCTATGCGGTGCTGCCTGGCCTTACCGGCTTCGACGGCGACGTGGCGTTCGTGTTTTATCCGTTCGCGCCGGCAGCGCCGGTTTTCACGCTGTCCGCGGCGCTCATGCAATTTGGCGTCATGGTGCTGCTGCTCGTCCTCCGCTGGCGCAAGCGCTTCGTGCTGGCGGCCGCCTGAGCCCATGAGGGATCCCGTCGACGTCCGCATCGCGGCGCTCGGCGCCCGGGGCGACGGCATCGCCGAATTGGATGGCGACAGGCTCTATGTGCCGTTCACTGTGCCGGGCGACCTCGTGCGCGTGCAGCCCGGCGAGAAAAAGGGCGAAGGTCTCTCCGCGTCGCTGATCGAGGTGATCGAGCCCGGTCCCGGCCGTGCCGAGCCTCAATGCGTTCATTTCGGAATCTGCGGCGGCTGTGCGCTGCAGCACCTGGACGATTCCTCCTACGCGGCGTTCAAGCGCGACCAGGTGGTTCGCGCGCTGGCTCACCACGGTCTCGGCGACGTCGAGGTGGCGATGCCGTTGATCGTCCCGGCCCGTGCCCGGCGGCGCACCAGGTTGACAGCACGGCGCTCCGGCGGGAGGGTCCTGCTCGGCTATCTGGAGCGCGGCAGCCACCGCATGGTCGGCGTCACGGAATGTCCGGTGATCCTGCCGCGCCTGGAGGCGTTGCTGCCGCCGCTGCGCGGCCTGCTGGCCGAGCTGCTGGGGGCGAAGGACCCGTTGCACCTCACCCTGACCTCGACCGATACAGGCATCGACCTGCTGATTGCCGGCGACAAGCGGCCGGGGCTGCGCGCGCTACAGGCGATCGCGGCATTCGCCGAAGCGCAGGACATCGCCCGAATTAGCTGGGAAGCCAGGGACGGCTCGGATCCGGTCGCCGTCCGTCGGCCGCCCACCATCCAGTTCGGCAGGGCCGGCGTATCCCTGCCGCCCGGCGCGTTCCTGCAGGCGGCGAAGGACAGCGAGGACTGGATGGTCGACATGGCACGCGCGGCGACGGCCGGGGCCAGGCACATCGCCGACCTGTTCGCCGGCTGTGGTACGTTTACGGCCGTGCTTGCCGAAAATTCGGCCGTCTCGGCCTTCGAGTCCTCGGCCGAAATGGTCGAGGCTTGCCGCCGCGGCATCAACCATGCGCGCGGCCTGCATCCGGTGACCCTGTCGCGCCGCGATCTGTTCCGCGAACCGCTGTCGGTGAAGGAACTGGAAAAATTCGACGCGGTGGTGATCGACCCGCCGCGCGCCGGAGCCAAGGCGCAGACCGAGACACTGGCGGTGGCGGATGTGCCGGTGGCCGTGGCATTCTCTTGCAACCCTGCGACATTCGCCCGCGATGCGCGCGCCATGATCGACGGCGGTTACATGCTCGAGACGGTGACTCCCATCGATCAGTTCCGCTGGTCGGCCCATGTGGAGCTGACGGCGGTGTTCAGGAAATAGGCCACTCGCTTCCGTCTCGACAGAACCGGCCAGTTGCGGACCGGGCCCCCCTTATTTGGAACGCAGATATCCGACCGTGAGGAACGATATTCGGCCTGGTCCGTTCTGTGACCACACTCTCAAAGGAGTATGGAAATGGACTGGAACCGGGTCGAAGGCAATTGGAAGCAGGTCAAGGGCAAGGTGAAGGAACAGTGGGGCAAGCTGACCGACGATGATCTCGATGTGATCGCGGGCAAGCGTGAACAGCTCGAAGGCAAGATTCAGGACCGCTACGGGTACGAGCGCGACCGTGCCCGCAAGGAAGTCGACGACTGGTATGGTCGTCAGACCTGGTGACGCCGTTTAGCGCCTGAGCCTGGGGCCCCGCTGGCAGTGCATGCAGGGCCTCGTTGCTTTTTGTCGGGTGAGCGCGGAAAAGCGGCCTTACCGGCGTCGGCCGTAATTCGTCGCCAGGTACTCGACGATCTGCTCCTTCTCGTCGGCATCCAGCGGCTCCTGGTTGCAGTCCTTCATCATCTGGTCGACCGCCAGTTCCCACTCGGTGCGGGTCAGCCGCTGGCGCTTGATCCAGCCGATCTTGAAGCAATTCTGGAAGGCGTAGAACGTGGTCTCCCGCCCTTCGCCGGGCGTCAGGCCCTCGTATTTGTCCCGGTCGACGAGGAAGGTGCGCTCTTCCGGGATCGGGCTCTGATACTGGGTTTCGGGCTGTGCCATGGCTGCGCCGACCAGCAATCCCACGAGCGCAGCGCCCAAAACTAGCGTCTTCATCGGAACATCCCCTTGGCGAACCTTATCCTAGCCGAAAACTCCCGGCCGGGCCATGCGGTTCACGGCACCTGAGGGCCGTACTGCTTCGCCAGATAGTCGAGGATCACCTCGCGCTCCTGCGGCTCCAGCGGCTCGTAGGGGTATTGCTGGAGGATGCGGTCGATGGTGGCGTTCCACTCCTCGCGGGTCTTGCGCGTTGCCTTGATCCGCGCGTCGGAATGGCACGGACTGCAGAAATAATAGGTCTCCTCTCGGCCGTAGTCGGGCCTGAGGCCGCCCCAGTCCGACACGGTCGGGCGCTGCTGTTCCGGCGGGATGGGATTCTGGAAGGTCTCGTCGATGGGCTTGGTGGCCGGGTTCATCTGTTCCGGCGTCGACGGGTTGACCGTATCGGGATTGGTGTTCTGGGCGAACGCTGCGCCCGCGCCGATCAGCCCCAGCCCGAAAATGGCTGCCCGCACCGTCCTCATGCCTGTTCCTTCCGCAGCAACGCGATTGTACCTGAAGTAGGTGCGCGGTCCTGCAAAGCTAGCCGACCTGGCCGCGGTGCCGCAGCTTGTGGTCCGCCAGCACGCAGGCCATCATGGCCTCGCCCACCGGCACGGCGCGGATGCCCACGCACGGATCGTGGCGCCCCTTGGTGACGATCTCGGTTTCCTCGCCGTCCATCGTCACCGTCCGCCGCGGTGACAGGATCGACGATGTCGGCTTCACCGCGAAGCGCACCACTAGGTCCTGGCCGGTCGAAATGCCGCCCAGGATGCCGCCCGCCTTGTTGGACAGGAATCGCGGCAGGCCGTCATTGCCGGCGCGCATCTCGTCGGCGTTGGCCTCGCCGGTCAGGGTCGCGGCCGCGAAACCGCTGCCGATCTCGACGCCCTTCACCGCATTGATGCTCATCATCGCGGCGGCCAGGTCGGCGTCGAGCTTGCCGTAGAGCGGCGCGCCCCAGCCGGCGGGGACGCCCGAGGCGTGCACCTCGATCACCGCGCCCACCGAACTGCCCGCTTTGCGGATGCCGTCCAGGTAGGATTCCCAGGTCTCGGCGGCCTTGGCGTCGGGCGACCAGAACGGGTTGTTGCCGGTCTCGTCCCAGCTCCAGCCCGCGGGATCGATGGCGTGCTCGCCGATGCGCACCAGCGCGCCGCGGATGAGGATGCCGTCCCCCAGCACCTTCCGCGCCACGGCGCCCGCCGCCACCCGCGAGGCGGTCTCGCGCGCCGACGAACGGCCGCCGCCCCGGTAGTCGCGGATGCCGTACTTGGCCATGTAGGTGTAGTCGGCGTGGCCCGGCCGGTACTTGGCGGCGATATCGCCATAGTCTTTCGACCGCTGGTCGACGTTCTCGATCGTCAGCTGGATCGGCGTGCCGGTGGTTTTTCCCTCGAACACGCCGGACAGGATCTTCACCGCGTCCGGCTCCTTGCGCTGGGTGGTGAAGCGCGACTGGCCGGGCCGGCGCTTGTCGAGATAGTGCTGGATGAACGCCTCGTCGATGGATAGGCCCGGCGGCGTGCCGTCGACCACGCAGCCGATGGCCGGGCCATGGCTTTCGCCCCAGGTCGTGACCCGGAACAGATGGCCGAAAGTGTTGTGCGACATGCTCTATTCCTGGGCCGCGCCGCCGATGACGATGTCGGGCGCGGATTCGTCCTTCATGCCGATGATGTTGTAGCCGCTGTCCACGTAGTGGATTTCGCCGGTGACGCCGGTCGACAGGTCGGACAGAAGGTAAAGGCCCGAGCCGCCCACTTCCTCGATGCTGACGTTCCGGCGGAGCGGCGAATGGTACTCGTTCCACTTCAGGATATAGCGGAAGTCGCCGATACCCGAGGCGGCCAGCGTCTTGATCGGGCCTGCCGAGATGGCGTTGACCCGGATCTGCTTCTCGCCCAGGTCCTTGGCCATGTAGCGCACGCTCGCCTCCAGCGCCGCCTTGGCCACGCCCATCACGTTGTAGTGCGGCAACACCTTCTCGGCGCCGTAATAGGTGAGCGTCAGCAGGCTGCCGCCGTTCGGCATCAGCTTCTCGGCCCTCTGGCAGACGGCGGTGAACGAGAAGCACGAGATGTTCATGGTCATCGCGAAGTTCTCGGCCGTCGTGTCGACGTAGCGGCCCTTCAGCTGGTCCTTGTCCGAATAGGCGATGGCGTGGACGACGAAATCGATGCTGCCCCAGGCCTTCTCGAGCGCCGCGAAGGTGGCGTCGAGCTGCTCCGGCCTGGTCACGTCGCATTCCAGCACCAGAGCGCTGCCCAGCGAATCCGCCAGCGGCCGCACCCGCCGCTCCAGCGCCTCGCCCTGGAAGGTAAAGGCCAGTTCGGCGCCGTGCTCGTGGAGTTTCTGGGCGATGCCCCAGGCGATGGAGCGATTGTTCGCCACACCCATGATGAGGCCGCGCTTGCCGGTCATCAGGCCGTTCGGTGAAGTCATATGGCTTTTTGCTTGCTGTTATTCTGAGAGAAGAGAGCCGCATCGTACACCAACGGGGCTGGCCGTCAAACCAGCGGGGCCGGGCGGCGCAACTGCCCGCGACGGGTACATTTCCCGCCGTTTCCCCCTTGCCGGCCGGTGCGGCGATTGACACCTCATGGGTGAGGCTATACCTCTTCCCTACTGCGCCGCCGGCCGATGCTAACCCGGTGGTAACCCGGTCCAACATCCGAGGGGGAAATCAGAACATGCGCGCGATCGCTTACGCCGTGGCGGCGGCCGTCATGCTGGCCGGCACGCCGGCCCTGGCCAAGAAGAAGACACCGGAGGAAAATCTCGAGATCCCGATGTGCCCGCAGGTGCTGGGCACCGTCGCGATCAAGGACAGCCAGAACGAGTGGTGGCGCCAGTACAATTTGGGCAACCCGGCCTCGGTGATCAAGCTCATCGTCATGAAGTCGGGCTGCTTCCAGCTGGTCGATCGCGGCCAGGGCATGCAGATGATGAGGGAGGAGCGCGAGCTGATGGGTGAGGACGAGCTGCAGCGCGGCTCGGACATCGGCAAGGGCCAGATGGTGGCCGCCGACTACTTCATCCTGCCCGACCTGGTGACCCAGGACAGCAACACCGGCGGCAGCGCCATCGGCGCGGGCATCGGCGGCGCCATCGGCGGCGGCTGGGGTGCGGCGCTGGGCGGCATCAAGACCAAGAAGCTGGAGGCTCAGGCGCTGCTTACGCTCACCAACGCCCGCACCGGCGTGCAGGAGCTGATCGCCGAGGGCACCTACAAGAAGACCGACGTCTCGTTCGGCCTGGGCGGCGGCGGCTGGGGCGGCTTCGGCCTGGCGCTCGCGGCCGCTGGCGGCGGTTACGCCGACACCGACATCGGCAAGGTGATCACGCTGGCCTATATCAAGGCCTACCGCAACATGGTGACCCAGATGGGCGGCCTGTCGGGCAACGCCAAGATGGCGGCCCCGCTGCCGGCCCAGCGCCTGCTGGAGCGCACCGCCCTGCTGTCCGAGCCGCGCGACGATGCCGCGCCGGTGCGCGGCCTGCGTGAGGGCATGGTTCTGCACCCGACCGGCAACAAGTCCGGCCTGTTCTGGGAAGTCGAGGAGCCCAATGGCGACCGCGGATGGGTGCCGTCCGAGCTGCTGGAGCTGGCGAAGTAATCTTCGGGATCATCCCGACGGAAAAGGGGGCTTCGGCCCCCTTTTTCATGCCAGGGGCTCATGAGGTCAGTCGACTTGAGAAGTGCTCTGCTCGAATCTCGACGAGAGCGTCTTCGATGCCTTCATTCCAGATCGTGATCTGCTGTTCGTATATGTCGATCGAGTGGGAACAGCCATCCGCCAGGGTTACTTCAGCCGCTCCCCCTTCTGGTATTTCATACTCCGCGCACAAGGGTTCGATGACCAGCATCAGTTTGCCCGGGATATGATTTCTAACAGGAATCTTCATGCTGGCTTGCCCGCGTTGGTCGTGTTGAGCAGCGAGTCACCCGTTCTCGTCGATCAGCCAGGTGCCATCGGGGGCGAGGCAGGCGGTGCCGTAGCCGGTTGAGCGCTTGCCGCCGGCGGTGACCACCTGCTGGAACTCGCGGCAGTTCTTGCCTGCCATGGTGAATTTGGGCTGCGGCGTGATGGTGCCGCTCGCGCCCGTCGCGCTGTTCGACCAGGCGACAGGCTTGCCTGCCGCGCCGGTGGACAGCGCCTTCTGGGTCGCCCTCTCCATGGCATCCTGGTCCTCGGCCTGGAGCAGACGCGCCGCCGCGCCGCCCACGTCGCGGCCGGCGACCTTGCCGGTCTCGCGGGGCACCACGGTCGGCGGCGGCGGCGGCGGCGGCGGAGGAAGCTGCGGCGCGGGTTGCGGCGGCGCCGGGGGCGGCGCCTCGCTGACCGGCTCGTAGCGGTCGCCGGCACACGCTGCCAGTATCGCCGCGAGAGCCGTGAGAGTAAGCAGCCGTTGAATGCGCATGATGTCCATCCTCGAATTGCGAACCGGCAGTATAGGACACCAAAACCGGTCGGCCACCCGGAATGGGCGGCATCACGCCCTGTTGAGCCGGGTGCTTGGAGGCGGCGCGCCGAGGCGCTACAACACGGCATCGCGTCCACGACCGCCGGTGCGTGAAGATGAGTTTCGAGACAGATCCCTTTGCCTGCTTCGAGGAATGGTTCGGCGACGCGCGCCGTTCCGAACCCGACGTGCCAGACGCCATGGCGCTCGCCACCGCCGGTGCGGACGGCATGCCGAACGTGCGTATGGTGCTGCTGAAGGCGCACGGGCCGTCGGAAGGCTTCGTGTTCTACACCAATACGGAAAGCGCCAAGGGCGAGGAACTGGGCGCCAATCCGCGCGCTGCACTCTGCTTCCACTGGAAGAGCCTGGGCCGGCAGGTGCGGGTGCGCGGGACGGTCGAGCGCGTTTCCGACGCGCAGGCCGACGCCTATTTCGACAGTCGCGACCGGGGCAGCCGCATCGGCGCGTGGGCCTCGAAGCAGTCCCGGCCGCTGGAAGGGCGCTTCGCACTGGAGAAGGCGGTCGCCGTCTATGCCGCGCGCCATGCCGTCGGCAAGGTGCCGCGGCCGGACTACTGGACCGGCTTCCGCGTCGTCCCCGAGGCCATCGAGTTCTGGCAGCACCGCGACCACCGCCTGCACGAGCGCCGGCTGTTCACCCGAGAGAGGGAGGGCTGGACGGTGCAGTTCCTCTATCCCTAGGCCATGAACGAGAGCGTCCGCAGCGATCTCGAGCGCGCCGCCGTCGACATCCGGCAGGCGGCGCCGATGATGAAGAGCGCGGCGTGGGCGTCGCTGTCGGTCGCCGCGTTCCTGATCGCGTTGAAGTTCGCCGCCGGCCTTTACACAGGATCGGTCTCGATCCTGTCGTCGCTGGTGGATTCGGTCCTCGACCTGTTGGCCTCGGCCGTCAATCTGTTTGCCATCACCCAGGCGATGACGCCCGCCGACCGCCGGCACCGCTTCGGCCACGGCAAGGCCGAGGCCATCGGCAGCCTGATCCAGGCGGCGGTGATGGCCGGCTCGGCGGCCTTCGTCGTCTTCGAGGCGGCGTCGCGCTTCGTCTCGCCCCAGCCGGTGCGCCAGCCGGAGGCCGGCATCGGCGTGATGCTCGTGTCCATCGCCGCGACTGCCGCGCTGGTGCTGTATCAGCGGCGGGTGGTCCGGCGCACCGGGTCCACGGCGGTGTCGGCCGACAGCCTGCACTACACCAGCGACATCCTCACCAATCTCAGCGTCATCGCGGCGCTGGCGATCGCCGGCTATACCGGCTTTACCTTGGCCGACCCGCTGTTCGCCATCGGCATCGCGCTCTACCTGGGCTGGAGCGCCTGGAGCATCGTCAGGGCATCGTTCCATGTGCTGATGGACCAGGAGCTTCCCGACACCGACCGCGCCGTGATCAAGGAGTTGATCCTTGGCCAGCCTGGCGTGCTGTCCCTGCACGACCTGCGGACCAGATCCTCGGGCGCCAACGTGTTCATCCAGTTCCATGTGGAAGTGGACCGGAGCCTGAGCCTGCTCAGCGCCCACGAGATCGCCGACCACGTCGAGACCGTGCTGCTCGGCCGCTATCCTGGTGCCGAGGTGATCGTCCATGTCGACCCGCAGGGCGTCATCGAGCGGCGCGACCATTTCGAGAGGTGACAGCCATGATCGACGTCTACGGCATCAGGAACTGCGACACGGTGAAAAAGGCCCGCGACTGGCTGGAGGCGGAAGGCATCGAATACCGCTTCCACGACTTCAAGCTGGAAGGCCTCGATGCGAAGACGGCGGCGGGCTGGATCGCGGCGCTGGGCCAGGATGTGGTCATCAACAAGCGCGGCACCACCTGGCGCAAGCTGACGCCAGCGCAGCAGGCCATCGGCGGCGACGCGGACGCCGCCGCGCTGATTGCTTCCCAGCCATCGCTGGTGAAGCGCCCGGTATTCGACACCGGCAAGGCGCTGTTCGTGGGCTTCGGCGACCAACAAAGGCAGGCCCTGAAGTCGCTGTAGTGCTACGCTCCCGCCTTTCGGTGCAGGAGTGGGGCAGGGCATGAGCGAAGTCGAGCAGGACGGCGACCAGGGCGGCCATCTGTTCCGGCTCGTGATCGCCGGCGTCGGGCTGGTGCAGGGCTTCGGGTTCTTCGTGCTGGCCGAAATCAACTGGACCGTCCAGGCCCTCTGGCCCATGGCCGCGGCCACCTTCTGCCTGCTGGCGCCATCGACCTTCCAGCTCACCTTCCGGCTCGGGCCGATCCGCAGGGCGCTCGCATCGGCGCTTGGCTTCGCCGTCTTGATGACGCTGCTGGCGCTGTGGCTGGACTGGCGCGTCGCCACGCACGGCGAGGATGGCTTCGACGACCACCGCGACGTGTTCTTCTGCACCCTGCCCATCGTCGCCTATATCGGCTGGGCCGTGCTTCAGACCTGGACCGAGCGCGGCGATCTGGCGTTCCCCTACGAACGTCTGTTCCATTTCGCCTGGAGCAATATCCTGATCGCCGCAGTCTCGGCCGCGTTCCTCGGCGTGTTCTGGCTGGTGCTGGTGCTGTGGTGGTCGCTGTTCGACCTGATCGGCATCCGCTTCTTCAAGGAACTGTTCCAGGAGTCGGTGTTCGCGTGGGTGTTCTCGGGCGCCGTGTTCGGCCTCGGCATCGCCATCTCGCGCGAGAACGGCAAGCTGGTGCCCGTGTTGCGCCGGGTGGTGCTGATGCTGTTCCAGATCCTGGCGCCGGTGCTGGCGGCGGCGGCGCTGATGTTCCTGGTCATGCTGCCCTTCACCGGGCTGCAGGTGTTGTGGGACACCAAGGCGGCGACGCTAGTGCTGGTCTGCCTGCTGCTGGCGCTGACCCTGTTCGTCAACGCCGTGGTGCAGGACGGCGACCGGCCGGTGCCGTTCGGCCGCTGGATGAACTGGCTGATGATGGCGACGCTCCTCGCCATGCCGCTGTTCGCCGCGATCGCGATCTATGCCGTCAGGCTGCGTATCGGCCAGTACGGCTTGACGCCGGAACGGTTCATCGGTCAGCTGGTGGTGTTCGTCGCGGCGGCGCTGGCGCTGGCCTATGCGGTCGGCGTGGTCTGGAAGCGGCAGGCCTGGCCCGGTTTCATCACTATGGTCAATCCCTGGCTCGCGGCCCTTGTCATGGCGCTGGCCCTGCTGATGCTCACACCGGCCGCCGATCCCTATGGGTGGAGCGCCCGCGCCCAGGTGGCGCGGCTGCTGGACGGCAAGGTCGAGGCCGAGAAGTTCGATTTCGCCTACCTGAAGTTCCGGCTGGGCAAACCCGGGCAGGCGGCGTTCGACCGTCTGAGGGAGGTCAAGGGGCAACCCGAACAGGCGATGATCGACGCGCGGATCGCCGAGGCCGACAAGGCGAAGAGCTATTGGGAAGCCCAAGACACCCCCAACATGGTCAGGCCCGGCGATCTGGCAACCATCCGTGCGAATCTGCTGGTGCGGCCCGACAACAGCACCGTGCCCGACGAGGTGACGAAGACCCTAAACGACCAGCGGGGATGGTCGATGAAGGAATGCCTGGACGGCGATGGCCAATGCGGCGTCTTTGTTGCCGACCTGAACGGCGACGGCCAGCCCGAATATCTGTTCCTGTCGAGGGCCTATGCCCTGTCCGGCCTGCTCGTCTACAGGGACGGCGAAAGCTGGTCGATACGGGACACGGTCGTGACGCTGCATGCCGGTTCCGGCGGCAAGGAGGAGGTGTGGGCGGCCTTCCTCGCCGGGGATATCGAATTGGTGCAACCCGAGTATTATGATATCCGCATTGGCAAGAATCGTTTGCACTACTGATCGGAAGCCCTTTGTCGTCCAACGAGGAACGCAAGACGCTGATCCTGACCGGCGCGAGCCGCGGGATCGGCCATGCCACGGTGAAGCGCTTCTCCAGCGCCGGCTGGCGCGTGATCACCTGCTCGCGCATGGCGTTCTCGGAGGATTGCCCGTGGCTCGGTGGCCGCGACAACCACGTGCAGATCGACCTGGCGGACCCGGAAAGCCGGTCCCGCGGCATCGAGCAGATGCGCCAGCGGTTGCAGGGCAGCGCGCTCAACGCGCTGGTCAACAACGCCGGCATCTCGCCCAAGGGCCCGGGCGGCGCGCGGCTCGGCTCCATCGACACGCCGGTCGACGTCTGGCACAGGGTCTACGAGGTGAACCTGGTCGCGCCGCTGCTGCTGGCGCGCGGGCTGATGGAGGAGCTGAAGGCGGCGCGCGGCGCCGTCGTCAACGTCACCTCGATCGCCGACAGCCGCGTCCATCCCTTCGCCGGCACGGCCTATGCGACGTCAAAGGCGGCGCTGGCCGCGCTCACCCGCGAGATGGCGTCCGACTTCGGCCCGCACGGCATCCGGGTCAACGCCATCGCGCCGGGCGAGATCGACACCTCGATCCTGTCGCCGGGCACCGAGAAGATCGTCGAGCAGCTGCCCATGCGGCGCCTCGGCACGCCTGAAGAAGTGGCCAAGGCGATCTATTTCCTGTGTTCGGAGCAATCGAGCTACGTCACCGGCGCCGAGCTGCACGTCAATGGCGGGCAACACGTCTAGGGGATAGGAAGACCCCTCACCCTGACCCTCTCCCACAAGGGGAGAGGGGATCCCGCCGGATCGCTGCATCAACCCCTCTCCCCTCGTGGGAGAGGGTGGACGTCCGAAGGACGGCCGGGTGAGAGGACCACGAACGAACCGCCGCGAAGCGGACATATCTAAGGAAGGCATCATGGCCAAGGACAAGATCAAGCTGAACCCGCTGCAGAACAAGACGCTCGCCCTGATGCAGGAGCTGGCTCGGCACCGCGAGACCTCCATCGTCGACGAGAAGACCGGCGAGGTGGTCGTCACCCAGATGCCGCATCCCCACGGCGACCACGTCCATGTGGGCGAGTACGTGGTCTCGACCCGGGACATCACCGGCTTTTCGAACGAAGCCGTGTGGATCGCGCTCGAGCGCAAGGGCCTCGCCAGGTCCCATTTCCCGGTCGCCGTCACGCTCACCAGGGCCGGCCTGGAATACGACACCGGCCTGCTCAACGCGGCCCGGTCCGACCACTAGAACCGTGCGACTGCCGCTCACGGCCCTGTTCGCCGCCGCCGCGCTGCTCGCGCCGCCGGCCGCCTTCGCCTCCGACATCCCCTGCTCGCGCACGGCGCGCGGCGGCCCCATGCTGGCCTGCCTGCTGGAGCGGGCCGAGGAGACGCTGAAGACCGATCCGGGCAAGACGCCGAACGAGCTGGCCGCGCTGTGGATCAGGCTCAACGAGGCGTCCGCCGCCGCGGGCGACCTGGCCCGCGCCCGGCGCAGCGCCGACCAGGTGGCCGCCGGCGGCCAGCGCCGGATGGCCGAGGCCCGCGTCGCCGTGCTGATGGCGAAGCAGGACCAGCGCAAGGGCGCCGAGGCGATCCTCGATGCCATGCAGAAGCAGCCGCTGCCCGTCGGCCAGGTGGACTGGGCGGCGGCCAGCATCCTCGCCGCGCTCAACGAGCCGGCCCGAATGAAAGCCTGGCTCGACTCCCTGCCGCCCGCCCGGCGCGTCGACGGTCTGCTTGCCCTCGTGCGCGCGCAACAGGAGGCGAAGCGGCCGAAGGAGGCCGAACGCCTGCTGAAGGAGTTCGGCAATATGGTCAGCGTGGGAGACGGGGCCGGTGAGGAGAATACCGCGATTATCGTTCATTCTCCGACCGCGCTCGACTTCATCGCCGCTGGCCGGCTCGATGCCGCCCGCCGGATGCTTCGGCATCTGCCGGAGTTGGATCGTGCCCGTATCCAGGCCCGCCTTGCCCTGAAGCTCGACGAGACGGGCAAGCGGGCCGAGGCCGAAAAGGCCATCGAGGCGCTCGCCGCCCAGCCGCGCTCGGGCGACGCGTGGCTGGCCCGCGCGGTGCTGGCCGCCCGGCACGGTGACTTCGCCGGGGCGAAGAAGTGGTTCCCGCCGTCGCTCAGCTACGACCAGGCGCTGCTCGACGAGCTGTTCACCCTGCTGGCGAAGGCGGTGCAGGGCCGGACCGCGGTCGACATGATCGCCACCATGAACAACAGCAAGGACAAGGCGGCGACCCTGGCGCTGATGTCCATCGAATCGGGCAAGGCCGGCCAGAAGGCCGAAGCCGAGGCCTATCTGCGCCTGACCCGCGCGATCATGGATCCGCTGGTCAACCTGGAGCACGGCGCGGCGCAGACCCTGATCGACTTCGCCACCGCCCTGTCGCGAACCGTCGCGGCCATGGCCGCGCTCGGCCTGCGGGACGAGGCGCTGTCCTTCATCCGCAAGCTGGAGATCGCCGTCGCGAAGGATCCCTACGGCCTGGCGCGTCCCGGCGTGATGGCCGGCCTCGTGGGCGCCAACGAGGCGCTCTACGACAGCTTCCTGGCGCGCAACGATCCGGGCGGCGTGCGCCGGCTGCTGTCCCAGCGCTGGCGGGTGTCGGCGGGCGTCTCGGCCTATCTGGACGCCGGCCTGGTGAGCGAGGCGGTTCTGATCGTCGAACGGGAGGCGAAGGACCGGCTCGTCAAAGCTGGTGACTTTCTGCTCATCGCTCAATACATAGCGAACCACTGAACCTTCACCGCTGAACGGAACCAAGGGGAGATGCCATGACCACCTATGCGTCGCTGAAAACGGATGTGAAGGATCGCATCCTGACCATCACGCTCAACCGCCCCGAGCGGCTCAACGCCTTCAACTTCGACATGCAGCGCGAGATGGTCGAGGTGTTCACCAAGGTGAATGACGACGACGAGGTGCGCGCCGTGATCGTCACCGGCGAGGGCCGCGGCTTCTGCGCCGGCGCCGACCTTGGCGCGGGCGGCTCGACCTTCGACACCGACAAGCGCCCCAGCATCGACAAGGTCGGCCCGGGCGGCCTGTGGCGCGACGGCGGCGGCCGTGTGTCGCTGGCCATCTTCGAATGCCTGAAGCCGGTCATCGCCGCCTGCAACGGCCCGGCGGTGGGCGTCGGCGTCACCATGCAGCTGCCCATGGACATCCGCCTCGCCTCGACCGAGGCCAAATACGGCTTCGTGTTCGCCCGCCGCGGCCTGGTCATGGAAGCCTGCTCCAGCTGGTTCCTGCCGCGCCTCGTCGGCATCCAGCAGGCTGCGAAGTGGTGCTATTCGGGCCGCGTGTTCCCGGCGCAGGAAGCCAAGGACGGCGGCCTCGTCTCCGAGCTGCTGGCGCCCGAGGACCTGATCCCGCGCGCCCGCGAGATCGGCCGCGAGATCGCCGAGAACACCTCGGCCGTCTCGGTCGCGCTGATGCGCCAGATGATGTGGCGCATGCTGGGCGCCGACCACCCGATGCAGGCCCACAACATCGACAGCCGCGGCATCGCGACCTTGGGCAAGATGGCCGACGCCGCCGAGGGCGTCACCTCGTTCCTTGAGAAGCGTCCGGCCGAGTACAAGCTGAAGGTGTCCGAGGACATGCCCGGCTGGTTCCCCTGGTGGGACGAGCCGCGCTTCGGCTGAGAATGGTGACGGAAGGGGCCTTCGGGCCCCTTTTCCCTTTCTAGTCCGCGATACCCGGCGGACAGAACGCCCCTCAGCGTCCGCGGACCGAGCCGATCAGTCGTTCAGTTCCTTCGCGTATTTCGCCGCGTTCTCGCCGGCCACCTTGCCGAACACCAGGCACGGGCCATAGGAGCCGCCGCCGCCGATATAGACGTCGCCGTGCAGGTTGCCGACAGTCTCGCCTGCGGCATAGAGGCCGCGGATCGGCTTGCCGGCCTTGTTGATCACGCTGGTGTCGGCGTCGATGCGCAGGCCCGTGCCGGTCCAGCACAGGATGGCGGGCCTGATCTCGACGGCATAGAACGGCCCGGTCTTGATCGGCGTCTTCGGACCCTTCTTGAAGAAGGCGGTGTCCTGGCCGGCGGCGACGTCGGCGTTGTAGCGCTCGGCCGTGCCTTCCAGTCCCGCCGGATCGATGCCGGCCTTGGCCGCCAGCTCGGCGAGGGTGTCGGCGCGGAAGATGCGGCCTTCGTTGGCCTTCTGCTCGAGCACGTCGTTGACCCAGTAGGCCTGGAACTGCGGGTTGCGCTTGGCGGCGGCGCGGGTCGGCTCGTCGAAGATGGCGTAGGCGTTGCCGCCCTGCTTGGCCAGCAGGCCTGCGATCACCGTATAGGAGCAGGTCTCGTCGCAGAACCGGCGGCCCGCCTCGTTCACCATCACCAGCCAGCTGGGCAGCGCCACTTCCAGGTCGCGGCTGAAGCCCGGCGTCGCCAGCATCAGCGCGCGGCCGTGGCCGTCGATCACGCCGCCCACTTCCACGCCCATGTTGATGCCGTCGCCCCGCGCGCCGTCGGCGCCGATATACCAGCGCCAGTCGCCGGTGGCCGCCGCCTTGGGCAGGTACTTCTCGATCATCTCCGGGTTGTTGCCGAAGCCGCCGGTCGCCAGGATGACGGCGCCGCAGGTCGCTTCGTCGTCGCCGATCTTGATGCCGGTCACCCGGCCCTCGTCGTTGGTGATGAGGCCGGTCACGCGCGAATCCAGCACCACGTCGACGCCCTTGTTGCTGCGGTGGCCGTCGAGGACGTTGATGACCTCCTCGCCGTCGCCCTCCGGCGGATGCCCGCGCGGCACCGAGCCGACGCCCGAGGCGTAAAGCCCTTCCTTGGGATATTTGACGCCCAAACCCTTGCACCATTCGAGGGTCGGCGCCGACAGGTCGCAGTACTTGCGCACCACCGCCGGGTCGACCAGGTACTGGGCGAGCGTCATGTAGTGCTCGAACATGGCGTCGGCGGTATCGCCGATCACGCCCGCCTCCCGCTGGGTCGAGGTGCCGGCGGCATAGAAATGCCCGCCCGACAGCCGGGACGAGCCGCCGACCTTCTTCTCGGCTTCCACCACCAGCACCGAGGCGCCCGAATCCGCCGCCGCGACGGCGGCCGCCAGGCCCGCGGCGCCCGAACCCACGATGATCACGTCATAGTCTCTTGCCATATTGGTCTTCCCCTTAGCAGACGCTCCCCAAGAGCGCATTCACGGCTGAAGGCAGATTAATCCGGCGGCGGGCCACGGGCCAGCCTCGATCTGTAACGGGCGTTGGCTTTCGGGCATCCAAGGCTCGCGCCGTTGACTTGCCTTACCTGCACCCGTAAATGCTGACGGCTAGGGCTGTCGTGCCGGGCATGCCTACGGGGAAGCTGGAGATAAGTGATGCAGTATGATGACGTCGTGCGGGGGCGCCGGAGCATTCGCGGCTACAAGAAGAAGCCGGTCCCCAAGGCATTGGTGCGGGAAGTGATCGAGATGGCGATGCGCGCGCCGTCGTCGTTCAACACCCAGCCGTGGAATTTCTACGTCGTCTCGGGCGAGGTGCTCGACCGCATCCGCGCCGGCAACACCGAGCGCATCCTGGCGGGCGTGCCCGAGTCCCGCGAGTTCCGCAGTCACGGCGCCTATGCGGGCATTCACCGCGACCGTCAGATCGAGGTCGCCAAGCAGCTGTTCGGCGCCATGGGGATCGCCCGCGACGACAAGGACGGCCGACAGGACTGGGTGCTGCGCGGCTTCCGCCAGTTCGATGCGCCCGTTTCCATCGTCGTCACCTACGACCGGTCGATCTTCGGCGGTGACTACGGCCCGTTCGACTGTGGCGGCGTCGCCAACGCCATCGTCAACGCCGCCTGGTCGCGCGGCCTTGGCTGCGTCATCAACAGCCAGGGCATCATGCAGTCGCCGGTGGTGCGCGAGCACGCGAAAATCCCCGACGACCAGGTGATCATGACCTGCATCGCCATGGGCTTCCCCGACGACTCGTTCCCCGCGAACGCGGTGGTCTCCAACCGCAAGTCCGTGGACGAGGCCGCGACGTTCATCGGGTTCGAGGATTAGGCGTGCAGGCTGGGATGCTCCAGCCCGATTCCCTCTCCCTTTGGGGGAGGGCTAGGGTGAGGGGCGTTGCGTATTACATGCACCCGCCCCGTTTCTTCATCGACAACGCCCCTCACCCTCCCATGGCCTTCGGCCGCGGGCCCCTCCCTCTCCCAAAGGGCGAGGGTTTCGATCCGCGTCGCTTCACTAACCATCCCCGCCGGCCAGCTTCTTGCTCATGTAGAGCCGAAAGATGCCGTTATCGATCTCTTCCTCGCGGTCGATTGTGTAGCCGAGCTTCAGGTAAAGCCTGACGTTCTCGGCCATCAGCTTGCCGGTGTAGAGCCAGATCCGTGTGCAGCCGAGAGAGCGAGCGAGCCCTTCGGCGTGCATCATCAGCTGCGAGCCGAGCCCCTGTCCGTGGAATTCCGGTGCGACGGCGACGTTCACGACGAGCAGCCGGTCGCCCTCGTGATCGGTTTCGATCAGGCCCGCCAGCAAGTCCCGGACATACAGCAGATCGAAGCGGTGTGTGCGCAGCGCCTCATCATAGTCCGCTCTCATGGGCTTCGGTTCGCGGCCGATCACCGGCACCCATTTGGCGTAGGCCGCACGGGTCAGATCGCGAATCGAGCCCGCATCACCCGCTTCCCCACGCCGAAGCTGGAATTCGGCGCTCATTGCGAGGCTCAGCCCAAATCCTCGAAATCCATGCCCAAATCGATGGCCGGGGCGGACTGGGTCAGGCGGCCGACGGAGATGTAGTCGACGCCGGTCTCGGCGATGCCGCGGATGGTGCTCAGGTTCACGCCGCCCGAGGCTTCCAGCGGGATCGGCGAGAAGGCCACCGCCTCGCGGAGCTGATCGAAGGTCATGTTGTCGAGCAGCAGGCTGTCGGCCCCGGCGGCGATGGCCTCGCGGGCCTGGTCGAGGGTGTCGCACTCCACCTGCACCTTGAGGGCGGTGTGTGCCCGGCAGGCCTGCACCGCCGCGGTCACGCCGCCGGCCACGGCGATGTGGTTGTCCTTGATCAGCACGGCGTCGTAGAGGCCCATCCGGTGGTTGGCGCCGCCCCCCATCTTCACCGCGTACTTCTCCAGCAGCCGCAGGCCGGGAATGGTCTTGCGCGTATCGAGCAGCTTGGCCTTCGTGCCTTCGATCCGGTCCACATAGGTCCGCGTCAGCGTGGCGACGCCCGACAGGTGCTGCAGGATGTTGAGCGCCGAGCGTTCGGCCGTCAGCAGCGCCCGGGCCGGGCCCTCGATCCGCACCACCGTATCGCCTGGCCGGGCGGACTGGCCGTCCTCCAATACAATCTCGACGGCCGCCTCGGGCGCCAGCCGCTTGACGATGGCGATGGCGACCGGCAGGCCGGCGACGACCAGGTCCTCGCGCGCGGCGATCCGAGCCCGGAAGCGGGCATGTGCGGGGATGGTCGCCTCGGCGGTGACGTCGCCCGTTCCTACGTCCTCGGCGAGGGTGCGGTCGATGAATGCCTCGAGCGCCTCCCGCGACAGCGGCAGCGGCTCAGGCATGCTTGGGTTGAACCGGCGGCGGCGACATGTCGAGCATGCGCTGGACGGAGCGCAGCGCCTTTACCCGGATGTCCTCGGGCACCTCGATCTGCGGCGTCATGTTGGCGAGGCACAGATAGAGCTTCTCCATCGTGTTCAGCGCCATGAACGGGCAGTTGTTGCAGTTGCAGTTGCCGTCGTCGTTGGGCGCGCCGATGAAGGTCTTGTGCGGCGCCTTCTTCTGCATCTGGTGCATGATGTGCGGCTCGGTGACGACGATGAAGGTATCGGCGTCCGAGGTCAGCGCGAAGTTCAGGATCGACGAGGTCGAGCCCACATGGTCGGCATGCTGCAGGATATGGCCGGGACATTCCGGATGCGCCAGCACCGGCGCGCCGGGGTTCTCGCCCATCAGCTTGACCAGCTCGCGCTCCGAGAACTGCTCGTGGACGATGCATGAACCCTGCCACAGCAGCATGTCGCGGCCGGTCTTCTTGGCCAGGTAGCCGCCGAGGAACCGGTCCGGCGCGAACAGGATCGGCTTGTCCTCCGGGATCTGGCCGACAATGTACTCGGCATTGCTCGAGGTCACGATGATGTCGGACAGCGCCTTCACCTCTGCCGAGCAGTTGATGTAGGTCAGCGACACATGGTCGGGATGGGCCTCGCGGAACTTGCGGAACTGGTCCGGCGGGCACGAATCCTCCAGCGAGCAGCCGGCCTTCATGTCGGGCAGGATCACCGTCTTCTGCGGGCTCAGGATCTTGGCCGTCTCGGCCATGAAGCGCACGCCGCAGAACACGATCACGTCGGCGTCCGTGGCGGCGGCCTTGCGCGACAGGTCCAGAGAATCCCCGACGAAGTCGGCGATGTCCTGGATTTCGCCTTCCTGGTAGTAGTGCGCCAGGATCACGGCGTTGCGCTCCTTGCGCAGGCGGTCGATCTCGGCGGCAAGATCGACGAAGGGATCGATCTCGGTGATGTTCAGCGGCTTCAGGTTGCCCTTTGGCCTGTCGAGCACCGTGGTATTCATGGCATCATCCGGGCTTTCGCCCGCTCCCGGCTGGATGACGTCTGTCGTGGCGCGTTATGTTGGAGATGACCGCCCCGATAACAAGGAAATTCGGGTGTGGGCTGGGATGCGTTTGGTGTCCCTGCGTCCTGCAACGCCCCTCACCCTAACCCTCTCCCAACGGGAGAGGGAACGCGGTGGGCGCGTCTTTGCAACCCTCTCCCATTGGGAGAGGGTAGGGTGAGGGGCGTTTTCTCCACCTCTCCAGCCGTCGGAAAAACTAAACCTCCAGCCCGTCCAGCGCCCGCTTCAGCCGGTCGAACATCTCGTCGATCTGGGGCTCGGTGATGATCAGCGGCGGGCAGAGGATGACCACGTCGCCCACGGCGCGGACCATCAGGCCTTCCTTCTGGCAGGCGAGCAGGCCCTTCATGCCCACGGTCAGCTTCGGGTCGAACGGCTGCTTCGTCGCCTTGTCGGCGACCAGCTCGACGCCGCCCATCAGGCCGGCGCCGAGGCGCGCCTCGCCGACAAGCGGATGATCGGCCAACGCGGCGAGCCGCTGCTGGAAGCGCGGGATCAGCGAGCGGACATGCGCCAGCATGTCGCGCTCCTCGTAGATCTGCAGGGTGCGGAGCGCCACGGCGGCGCAGACCGGATGGCCGGAATAGGTGTTGCCGTGGCCGAAGGTGCCGATCTTCTTCGACTGCTCGACCATGGCGTCGTGCATGAATCCCGGGATCGTCACCGCGCCGATCGGCAAATAGGCCGACGACAGCGCCTTGGCGCAGGTCACCATGTCGGGCTCCATGCCAACGCTCTGGCAGCCCCAGTAGTTGCCGGTGCGCAGGAATCCGGTGATGACCTCGTCGGCGACCAGCAGGATGTCGTACTTCTTCAGCACCGCCTGCAGCTTGGGGAAATAGCTCTGGGGCGGCACGATCAGGCCGCCGGCGCCCTGGATCGGCTCGGCGAAGAACGCCGCGACGGTCTCGGGGCCGACCTTGTTGATCAGCCGGTCCAGATTGCCGATGATCCGGTCTACGAAATCGTCCTCGCTCTCGCCCTCGCGGCCTTCCCGGTAATGGTGTGGGCAGTCCGTGTGCAGGAAGCCCTTCAGCGGCAGGTCCCAGTCCAAATGGTTGTGGGTGAGGCCGGTCAGGCTCGCCGAGGCGACGGTCACGCCGTGATAGGCCTTCAGCCGGCCGATGACCTTCTTCTTCTCCGGCCGGCCGATGGCATTGTTGTAGTACCAGATCAGCTTCACGGCGGTGTCGTTGGCGCTCGATCCGTCGCCGACGAAGAACACGCGGGCGGTATCGCACGGGGCGACCGATTTCAGCTTCTCGGCAAGCTCGATCGCCGGGCCGTGGCTGCGGCTCTGGAACAGATGGCTGAATGCCAGCTTCTCCATCTGCGCCGTCGCCGCCTGCACCAGCTCGGTCTCGCCGTAGCCCAGCGAGGCGCACCACAGGCCGGCGACGCCCTCGATGTATTTGTTGCCGTCCGTGTCCCAGACATGGATGCCTTCGCCCCGGTCGATGACCACCGGGCCGTTCTCGGCATGCTTCGCCAGGTTGGTGTAGGGGTGGACGAGGCTCGCGATGTCGCGGGCCTCGAGCGAGTTCGGCAGGAACGGCATTACCGGGTGACCGCGGTGTAGAGGGATTTCTGGGTGGGGGGCGTGGTCGAGGCAACGACCCGGCCGGTCTCGATCATGTGCTCCAGATGCGCCAGCACCGAGCGGGCGGCGGCAGGGTGCAGGTGCTCGCCCACATTGGCGTACATGATCTTCACCATGGCCGGGATGTAGCGCACGTCGGAGTTCAGGCAGGCCATGATCTGCGCCTCGCGCTCCTCGCGGTGGGCGATGAAGGCGCGCACGAACGGCTTGGGGTCGAGGATCGCCGGACCGTGGGTCGGCCAGTAGACCTCGTCGTCCCTGTCCAGCAGCAGGCGCAGGCTGTCCATGTAGGCGTGCATGTCGCCGTCGGGCGGCGCGATCACCGAAGTGGACCAGCCCATGACATGATCGCCGGTGAACAGCGCCTTCGCTTCCCGCCAGGCCCAGCTCATGTGGTTCGAGGTGTGGCCAGGCGTGAACACGCCTTCGAACGACCAGCCATTGCCCTCGACGATGCCGCCGTGAGGCACGCGGACGTCGGGCATGAAGTCCCAGTCGCCGCCTTCCTCGCTGTCGCCCTTGCCGCGGTCGCCGCCATGCGGGCCGTAGGCATAGGTCCTGGCGCCGGTGGCCTGCTTCAGCGGCGCCGCGCCGGGCGAATGGTCCATGTGGGTGTGGGTCACCAGGATGTGGGTGACCGTCTCGCCCGCCTCGAGGCCGGCGAGGATGGCATCGATGTGCGGCGGAAAGTTCGGCCCGGGGTCGATCACCGCCACCTCGCCCTCGCCGATGATGTAGGTGCCGCTGCCGGTGTAGGTGAACGGGCCCTGGTTGGGCGCGATCACACGGCGCAGCCCCGGCGCGACCCTATCGGTCACGCCGTACTCGAACTTGATGTCGCGCACGAACGGAATCTCGACCATGACGCTACTCTATCCGGGTCCATGTCTGGGAACCGCAGAAAATCCACAGGCAGCCGGTGAGTTTCAACTGGTTTGTGTCGATCAGGCGCAGTTTCGCCCCGTAGACGCGGTTGTCGCGCGGGTTGTGGATCTGTCCGTCCGACCAGGTGAGCGCGCCCTGATACTCCAAGTGCTTCAATAACAGGTGGCCGGGATGGACCTCGGGGTTCTTGTCGCCGTCGTCGCGCACATAGCCGCACAGCCGGTCGTCGCAGGGCTGGATCTGGATTCGTCCGCCGTCCGGAGGCTGCCAGAACCCGTACACCGAGGATGCGTCCAGCGCCCGCGCGGGTGCGGCCGACAGCAGCGCGGCGGCCAGCATCGCCAGCCCGTGACGGAAAGGCTTGCCAGTTGCGCGAATCGCCGCTAGATTAGAACAAAACAGGAACAAGAGGATATGGCCGATGTCTGCTGAACTGGTTCATCTGCTTTGCTGGACGCTGCTGGCGTCCATGGTCGTCTTTCTCGTGGTCGGCGGCACGAGAACATTTCGTGAATTTCAGCAAGTGATGCACGACCGACGGGGTCGGCGCAAGGATTTCATGCGCCGGCGGTCCGGTCGTTCCGCGGGAACGGCAATGTGCGCAGCCTGAGCGGGCCTGTCAGCTCGCCAGCACTTCCTGCAGCCGCTTGGCGAGGACCTCGCGGCGATAGGGCTTGCTGATCATCTCGACCTTGGCGTCGGGCAGCACGTTCTCCAGCGAGGCGCTCTCGCCGTAGCCCGACGTGAACAGCACCTTCAGGCCGGGGAAGCGCTTGCGGGCCGCCCTGGCGATCTCGGCGCCGCTTACGCCCTGCGGCAGCACCAGGTCGGTGAACAGCAGGTCGATGTGGGGCAGCTTTTCCAGCAGGGCGAGCGCCATCTGGCCGTCGGCGGCCTCGTGGGTCTTGTAGCCCATGCGGTTCAGCAGCAGCACCGCCAGATCGCGCAGGTCGCTGTCGTCCTCGACCACCAGCACCACCTCGTTGCTGCCCGAGGCGTTGGTGCTGCTTGGCTTGCCGCCGCTCCTGGCCGGATAGGGCTGCGCCGCGCGCGGCAGGTAGAGATGCACGGTGGTGCCCGCGCCGGGCGCGCTGTCGATGTAGATGTGGCCCGCCGACTGCTGCACGAAGCCGTAGATCATGGCGAGGCCCAGGCCGCTGCCCACGCCCACGTCCTTGGTGGTGAAGAACGGCTCGAACGCCTTGGCCAGCACCTCGGGTGTCATGCCCGTGCCGGTATCGCGCACGGTCAGCTTCAGATAGTCGCCGGCCGGGACCACGGTCAGTTCGCGGACCAGGTCGTTCTCGAGCGACAGGTTGGCGGTCTCGATCAGCAGCCTGCCGCCGCGCGGCATGGCGTCGCGCGCGTTGAGCGCCAGGTTGAGCAGCACGTTCTCCATCTGGCCCGGATCGATCAGCGCCGGCCAGGGCTCGGCGGTGAGCCGCGGTTCCACATTGATGGTCTCGCCCAGCGTCCGCTGGAGGATCGTGGTCATCGAGTCGACCAGCTCGTTCAGGTTGGTCGGCTCGGGCTTCAGCGGCTGCTTGCGGGCGAACGCCAGCAGCCGCTTCGACAGCTCGGCGCCGCGCCGCACCGACCGCAGGCTGGCCTCGATATAGCTGGCGTGGTCGCCCTTGGCGTCTGTCTGCTCGCGGAGCAATTCCAGATTGCCCGAGATTACGCCCAGCAGGTTGTTGAAGTCGTGGGCGATGCCCCCCGTCAGCTGGCCCAGCGAATCGAGCTTCTGGGAATGCAGCAGGGCTTCCTCGGCGCGCTGCTTCTCGGTGATGTCGACGATGGTCACCTGGCGCGCCGGTTCGCCTTCCCAATCGACCGCACGGGCGTTGACCTCGACCCACACCGTGCTGCCGTCCTCGCGGCGGCCGCGCAGCTTCCATGCGGGAGAGACCGCCTTGCGGATGCTTTCCTCGCCGCGGCGCAGATCCTCGGCCGAGCAATAGTCCAGCACCGAGCGTCCGACCATCCGGTCCGGCGTGCTGCCGTAGATACGGGCGGCCGACTGGTTGACGTAGACGATCCTGGTGTCCCGGTGGATCATCACGCCCTGCAGCGAGCCTTCCACCAGGTTGCGGAACTTGGTCTCGGCCTCGCGCACGCTGCGCTCGGCTTCGCGGCGGGCGGTCACGTCGCGCATCACGCCGATGCGGCCGATGATGGTGCCGTCGGCGCCGCGCATGGGGGTGATCGACGACTGGATGAGCCGGCGGGTACCGTCCGGCCGCACGATCTCGGTCTCGTCCGACCAGGTGCGCTCGTCACCCAGGGTGTTCTGGATCGTGTTCTCCACCGCCTTGCTGGCATCGCCCGCCGGCAGGAACGAGAACGTCGACATCCCCAGCAGCTTCTCCTCGGGTACGCCGAGGATTTCGCACGCCGCCGGATTGCAGTCGATGATGACGGCGTTGATGTCGGTGACGACGAAGCCTTCGCGGATCTGGCTCAGGATGATGGATTCGAGTTTGCGCGCCTCGATGCCGACGCCGCCGGTGCGAAGCGCGGCCGACGGGCGGGGGCGCGAGGTGACGTCTTCCTGGGTGACGTAGGCGACGCGGAAACCGTCGTCGACCGGCCGGGCGCGGAAGCGCAGCGCGTCGAGACCGTTCTGAGGCCAGGCGAGAAAGGACGTATGGGCGTCGAGGAGGTGGTCGACGGCGGCGCCGGCCAGGGTTTCCAGACTGCCGGGCCCGAAATCGCCGCGGCGGGCGCAGGCCAGCATCAGGTCGCGCACCGACAGCGGACCGTCGAACAGGGACTCGGGCAGCCTCAGCAGACTCTTCAGGGCCGGGTTGCACGACACGACCGCCAACGAACCATCGAAGACGAATACGCCTTCCGACAGATCATCGAACAGTGTGGCGCCCAGTTGCGACCACTTGTTGTCTAACGTGTTGGCCAAGGTTCCTTCCAAGTCGCCCTAACTTGAGGATGGAAACCGCTTTTATACGGTAACGATCAGCCGCATTGCCCAATGTCGCCCATTGGACGCCTCACGGCATCCAGTCGGTGAAATGGTACCTGCAATACTTGGCATCCGCAAACAATGATACCGAGCCAGTCGGAGGTAACCCCCTGTTAAGATTCAGTTTCATTGTCGGCCCCGCTCCCGGATCAGCGGCGCATATTGGTGAACAGACGGTCGAGCAGGGCCCGGAGGCTATTCACCTCCTCGTCGCTAAACCCTTCGAGTATAAGGCTTTCGTAACGCTGGGCCTCGGGGATCAGGGTTTCCACCAGCGTGCGCCCCGCGGGGGTCAGGGACACGATCACACCGCGCGCGTCCTCGTCGCCGCGATGGCGTTCGACGAAGCCGTCCTGTTCCAGGCGGGAGACCACGCGGGACACGGTCCACATCTCGATTCCCGTAAAATCCGAAAGTTCTCCGATTCGCTGGCTCGAATGCTGGTTCAGCGAGGCCAGCAGACGCCAGACTGTGATGTTCACGCCGTGCGGCTTCAGCCCAGCGCCGAAGTCGGCCGCGACGCGCGTCGCGCCGCGGTTGATGAGGAAGGGCACGTAGGCGTTGAGGTCGAAGTCGGGAATGGAATCGCTCCTGGCAGAGGCGGCTAGGGCAGCGGATGTCGCGGGCATGTCGTTGTCCTGTTTCATGCGGGTGTCTGATCGTTCACGGGCGGATAGAAGACCGAGTGGGCGAGCCTGATCGGCAGGGGGAAATAGCGGGCGGCGTCGAATGGGCGCCAGTCATAGGCGGGCTGCGCCAGCCGGTCGGCGACGACGATCTGGACCAGCGGGTTGAACGCCATGCCGAGATGCGAGCACAGCACCTCGATGTTCTCGCGCGGCGCGCCTTCCGGGTCGCTGAGCAGGTCCGGCGGGATCTGGGTCGTCGTCACGGGCGCGATGGCATCGAGGCGGCTGTAGACGGCGACCAGCGGCACGCCGGGCGGCGGCTGGTCGCTGAACAGGTGATCCCGGTCGCGCCGTCCCAGCGGACGGCCATGGGCACCCGCCGGCGCGTCTTCGTCGGGGTGACGGACGACATGGGCCGGACTGCCCATGGTGACCACTCGGTCGATCAGTTGCGGGAACCGGCGGCCGATCTCGCGGGCGAACATGCCGCCGAGCGAGTGGCCGACCAGCGACACGCGGGCGCCGGTGTCCTCGGCCAGGCGCGATGCGCGCTTGGCGATCTGGTTGAGCTGGTGCTCGAACTTGTGCCGGCCGGGCACGCCGCTGTTGATGCCCAGTCCCCAGGATTCGGCGGTGTAGCCGAGACCCGAAAGAGCGTCGTTCAGCGGGGCAACGGCCTCGTCGGTGCCGGTGAAGCCTGGGATCGTGATCACCGCTCGCCGGCCGGCGGCGCGCGGCGCGACGGTCAGTGCCATCGGCCCGTAGATGAACTGGCCAAGGTACTCGCAGCCCGCGAGGAGCATGTCGCCGCCGAGGCGGAAGTGGCGGATGCCGTTGTTCATCATGCGCCCTCCTGGAGGGGGCGCGCGGTCCGGGGCGGCGGGCGACGGACCGGAAGTCGGCGCGACTTGGCGCGGGCCGGGGCGGTCCGGCCGGCGCGCGGGCGGGTCAGTTCGCGGACGGTCGCCTGCGGATCAGCCGCCGGCGCCGCGCCGAGGACCGCCTGGCGCAGCTCCTCGAAGCTGGCGAGCAGGTCGTCGCGCAGCTCGGCCAGGTCGGGCAGCAGGCGGGCGCACGAGATCAGGCCGAAATCCAGGGTGTCGCAATAGCTCTGGACGGTGATGTTCAGACCCAGCCCGTGGGTGACCAGCGACAGCGGGTGATAGTGCAGCATCCGCGCGCCGTTCAGGTAGAGCGGCACCCTGGGGCCGGCCACGTTCGAGATGGTGACATTGAACATCGGCCGGACCAGGTCGGCCAGGCGCAGGCCGCCATAGAGCTGCGACGCCAGCCGCAGTGCCAGCGGCGCGCCGGCGATGTTGTAGTTCTGGATCATCGCGCCCTTGGTCGCCTCGACCTCGGCCTTGGCGGCGCGGCTGCGCTTGTTGATGGCGCGCAGCCGGTCGACGGGGTCATCGATATCCGTCGCCAGCCCGCAGACCATGCCGGTCACCAGCGTGCCCATGTGGTCGGTCGCGGCGTCGCCCCGGCGCAGCGACACCGGCACCATGGCCAGCAGCTCCTCGCCGGCCTGTCCGCCGGTGCGCAGCAGGTAGCGGCGGAGGGCGCCGGCGCATACGCTCATCACCACGTCGTTCAGGGTCACCTTGAGGGCGTTCTTAATCGCCTTGGCCTCGTCCAGCGGCATCGATGCCATCACGTAGCGGCGGCTGCGCGAGATCGCGCGGTTGAACGAGGTGGGCGGCGCGGCGCGGCCCAGCTGCTCGCCATTGGTCAGGCGGTCCATCATCACGGTCGAGTAGTTGTTCGCCGCCTCGGCCATGCGCGGCAGCGCCTCCAGCATGGTCAGCGGCTGCTGCATGAAGCGCAGGAACGCGTCGCTGAGCAGCTCCCACATGTGAGGCGCCTCGGTGCCGCTGGGCAGCCCGTCGGGCAGCACGACCTGTCGCGGCTCGGGGGTCGGGTCCATGATCATGTCGAGCTGCATGACGCCGGATTCGCCATCGATCACCGCGTGGTGGATCTTGATCACCAGGCAGACCCGGTTGCCCTGCAGCCCCTCGATCAGGTGGTACTCCCACAGCGGCCGGTTCATGTCCATCGGCGCCGCGGCGATACGCGAGCACGCGGCCTCGAGCTGTTCCAGCGAGCCGGGCTTGGGCAGGCGCACCCGGCGGATGTGGTAGTCGAAGTCGATGTTGGCGACGTCGTCGTGCCACACCGGATGATCGAGTCCGAACGGCGTGTCGACCCGGCGGATGCGGTAGTTCTTCAGCGCCGGCGCCCGCTGCTTCACCAGTTCCTTGACCTGGCGGAAGAATGTCTCGGCATCGGTGCCCTCGGGCAGCTGGAAGATCGGGCAGCTGGCGACGTGCAGCGGCACGTCCTCGCTCTCGAAGTGAAGCCAGCTGGCGTCCATGCCGGACAGTTTCTGGATTTGCGTGCTCATGATCCCACCTTCCTTCGCGGTCTCAGAATCCGTCCTCGAGCTGCTTGCCGAACATGGCGCCGACGGTGCGCGCCACCGCGCGCGGCGTGTAGCGCAGCCATTCCACGCCGATCTGGTACGCAAGGCCGTTGATCCGGACCACTTCGCCCGCGTGCAGGGCGTCGAACCCCTCTCGGGCCACCTGCTTTGCATCGAGCTTCATGAAGTCCGGCACCGCCGGATTGGCGCCGGTCTTGCCCGTCGCCGCCTTCGAGAAGCCCGTCTCGGTCAGGCCGGGGCACAGGGCGGTCACGGTGACGCCGTGCGGCTTGAGCTCCTCGCTCAGCGCCTCGCTCAGCGACAGCACGAACGCCTTGGTGGCGCCGTAGACCGCCGCATTGGGCGTGGGATTGAACGAGGCGACCGAGGCCACGTTGAGGATGCGGCCTTCGCCCTGCTCCACCATCGGCCCGGCGAACAGGTGGCAGAGTTCGGTCAGCGCCGCCACGTTGACGGCGATCATGCCGCTTACCCGCGACAGCGGGGTGTCGGCGAAATTGCGGAACGCGCCGAAGCCGGCATTGTTGATCAGCACGTCGATGTGGATGCCGTCCGCCTGAATTGCCTTGAAAATTTGCTGGGGCGCGGCCGGCCTCGACAGGTCCTTCGGCAGGACGGTGACGGTGGCGCCGTAGGCGTCGTAGAGTTGCTCGGCCAGCGACTGGAGGGCATCGGCGTTGCGCGCGACCGCTACCAGATTGTAGCCGTGCTCGGCGAACACATTGGCGAGTTCGCGGCCGATTCCGCTGGACGCGCCGGTGACCAGCGCCGTCTTGCCATACCCGTGTGCCATCCAGAGGTCTCCCCCGCATTACGTCCATGTTGCAACGCAGCATGGCCTTCCCGCAGCGGATATAACCGGCAAAGGTGTTGATTGCAAATACAAGTATGTTGCGGTGCAGCTATGCAGTGACCGCATGGTCAGTTTAAGTCATGCTTGAACTTAAGCGGTGGAGAGGGTCAGCGCGGAACCGTTTACCGCCCGGTACGCGGAGTGTTAAATAGCGGCAAACAAAAGGGGAGACCGCGTTTCATGCACCCGTCCGTGCACGCCCGAACCACGCCCGACAAACCGGCCTACATCATCGCCGCCTCGGGCGATGTCGTGACCTATGGCGAGCTCGAAAAGGGCTCGAATCGGCTTGCGCAAGTGTTTCGTGCGCGGGACCTCCGGCCCGGCGACCATATCGCGCTGCTGATGGAAAACCAGAAACGATTCTACGAAGTGTGCTGGGCGGCGCAGCGGGCGGGCCTCTACTACACGGCGATCAGCACGCGTCTGACCGCCCCCGAAGCCGCCTACATCGTCGCCGACTGCGGCGCGAAGATGCTGATCACGTCGCTTGGCATGGCCAGGGTGGCGGCTGACCTGCCCGGCGAGGTGCCGGGCGTGGCGGCGCTGCTGATGACCGACGGGACCGTGCCGGGCTTCGAGAGCTACGAGGACGCGGTGGCGGCCATGCCGGACACGCCCATCGCCGACGAGACCTCCGGCGTCGACATGCTCTACTCGTCCGGCACGACCGGCCGGCCCAAGGGCGTCAAGCTGCCGCTTACCGGCGATCCCATCGAGCACGTCTCGCCGCAGGGCATGGCCTCGCGCATGCTGTACGGCTTCGACGAGAACACCATCTACCTGTCGCCGGCGCCGCTGTACCACGCGGCGCCGCTGCGTTTCAACATGTGGGTCCAGAGGGTCGGCGGCACCTGCGTGATCATGGAGCACTTCGACGCCGAGGACTATCTGCGCCTGGTCGAGAAGCACCGCGCCACCCATTCGCAGCTGGTGCCCACCATGTTCGTGCGCATGCTCAAGCTGCCCGAGGAGGTGCGCCTGAAATACGATGTGTCGTCGCTGAGGGTCGCGATCCACGCGGCCGCGCCGTGTCCCGTCGAGGTGAAGCGGGCGATGATCGACTGGTGGGGACCGATCCTGATGGAGTACTACGCCGGCACCGAGGGCAATGGTTCGACCTTCATCAATTCCGAGGACTGGCTGAAGCATCCCGGCTCGGTCGGCCGCTCGCTGGTCGCGGCGCTCCACATCGTCGGCGACGACGGCCAGGAGCTGCCGCCGGGCGAGCCGGGCACCATCTACTTCTCCGGCGGGCCCGATTTCAGCTACCACAACGACCCGGAAAAGACCGCCCAGACCCGCAACGAACAGGGCTGGTCGACCCTGGGCGACGTCGGCTATGTGGACGAGGAGGGCTTCCTCTACCTTACCGACCGCAAGGCGTTCATGATCATCTCGGGCGGGGTGAACATCTATCCGCAGGAGGTCGAGAACCTGCTGATCGGTCATCCCAAGGTGGCCGACGTGGCGGTGTTCGGCGTGCCCAACGATGAGTTCGGCGAGGAGGTGAAGGCCGTCGTCCAGCCCATGGACTGGGCCGACGCCGGACCCGCGCTGGAGGCCGAGCTGATCGCCTTTGCGCGCGAGCGCCTGGCGCATCTCAAATGCCCCCGGTCGGTCGACTTCGAGCAGGAACTGCCGCGCCATCCAACCGGCAAGCTCTACAAGCGGCTGCTGCGCGACCGTTACTGGGGCAACAGGGAAAGCCGGATCGTCTAGCTTCCCGTCGTCATCGCGGTCAGTTGGACGGTGGTGCCCTCGTCGCCCGAGAACACGTTGACCGCCGCGTTGCGGCCTTCCTTCTTGAACGACATGGTGCGCATGCCCTGCGCGGTCATCTCGCTCTCCTTCTCCCAGCCGTCCGAAGTCATCTTGTCGGCATAGAAGCCGGCGACCTTGTCGATGGCGTCGGTCGTCTGGCCGTGCACCATATAGCCCTGCGGCATGGAGCTGGCCGAGACGATCTTCAGGTCGGGATAGACCGCGACATCGTCCGGGAAGCCGTCCGGCACGGACAGGTTCTCGCCCATCTGCACCGTGCCGCCGCCCGGGCCGCTCACGGTATAGGTCGCCTTGTCGCCGTCGCGGTCGATGTCCATGTCGATGCCGTGCTGCTTGGCGATCTTCTCGGCCGCGGTGTCGGCCGCATCCTGACCGCAGCCGGCGACGAACGCAGCGGCCACCAGCGGCAGCATGAATTTCATGGTCCTGTTCATGGTGTCCCCCTTCGCGGCCGGATCCCCAGCGATCCGGCGGGCCATTGTAGCCTGGCGACCGGTTTAGATCAGCCCGTCCTCGCGCACAAGATCGAGCGAGCGCCTGATCCGGTCCACCGCGTCGTCGATCAGCTCGGGCGAATGCGCGTAGCTGACGAAGGATCGGCGCGTGCCGGGCACCAGCACGCCATTGTCGAGGAGGTGCAGATAGAACTCGGTCTCGGCCTGCGGCTTCTTCAGGTTGAGGTCGCGGGCCGACCGGATCGGCTCCTTCCTGAAGTAGATCTGGAACATGGAGCCCGCGTTCAGCACCTGCACCGCCATGTTCTTCGAGTGGGCGTACTCGTTGACCAGCCGCGCCAGCCGCTCGCCCTGGCCGTTGATGTGCGGGTAGACCGCGTCGCGGTTCTCGTCGAAATAGCGCACCTGTGCGTAGCCCGCGGCCATGGTCAGCGGATTGCCGGAGAAGGTGCCGCCCGACATGATGCCCTTGGGGTCGCCCTCGTGCATGGCGTTGAACAGCCGCATGATGTCGGCCCGGCCGCCGACCGCGCCCACCGGAAGGCCGCCGCCCAGCGCCTTGCCGTAGGTGGCGAGGTCGGGCTTCACGCCGTAGTATTCCTGGGCGCCGCCATAGGCGAAGCGGAAACCGGTGATCACCTCGTCCATCATCATCAGCACGCCTGATTGCGTGCACACGGTGCGCAGTTCGTGCAGGAATTCGCGGATCTCGTCGTTCATGTGCGGGTTCGAGCTCTGCGCCGCCTCGATCATCACCACGGCAAGCTCGTCCTTGTGCTTCCGGATGAGGTCGAAGGCCGCGCCCGAGCGGTAGGGCAGCATCAGCTGGTTCTCGACCACGGCGGGCAGCACGCCGGCGCCGACCGGCCGGTAGACCGGCGCCTCGCGCGGGCTGGTCGGGTCGGCGAAACCGATGCCGTAGTCATGGGCGCCATGATAGAAGCCGTCGAACACGCCGATCTTCTGCTTGCCGGTGAAAGCGCGCGCGGCCCGGATCGCGTACATCGACGCTTCGGTGCCGGTGTTGCAGAAGATCAGCCGCTCGACGCAGTTGTCGGCCTTGATCACCTGCTCGGCCAGCGGCACCTGGTTCGGGTTGTGCAGACCGAACTGCCAGCCGCGATTCTCCACCTGGTCCATGATCGCCTGCTGGATCACCGGATGCCTGTGACCCAGGATCAGCGAGCCGAATCCGATCTGGAAATCGATGTAGCGGTTGCCGTCGGCGTCGATCAGGTGCGGGCCCTCGCCCTTCTCGATCAGTACGGGGAACGGCATCTCGACGCTGGCGGCCGAGCCCATGTTCATCAGTTCCTTGGTGCGCCCCGTCAGCTCCTGCGACCGCTGGTTCTTGCGGCTCAGGCTCTCGCGCACGGCGCGGCCGGCGGCGCCGATGTCGTCGGTGATCTTGAACGCGATGTTCATTGAAAATCTCTCCCCATTTTTCAGCGACTGTAAGGGGAGGGGCGTCCGGCGGGCAAGCGTGAAGGCAAAACTCGCCACCCCACTGACCGTCGTCCCGGCGAAGGCCGGGACCCAGACTTGACAGTCCGGCGCGCTTCGCGCCGGTCTCTTCGCAAGAGGGCTGGACCCCGCCCTTCGGCGGGGTGACGGCTAGATACTATTTCCGCGGCAGCGTGTTCAGCAAATCCAGCCAGCTCTGCGGCTGCGGATCGCCGTGCGGGTGCTTGCCGAAGATGCTGGCGAGCGCCTGGTCCTCGGCCTCGCTGACGATCTCCAGCGACGAGATGATGCCCGCAGCGGTCGGCTTGTTGACCAGCCACAGATGGTTCAGCGCCGAATCCGGGATGAACACCTTGGACTTGTCGTGGACGATCTCCCAGCCATGGCCGACCCGCTTCGGCGCCTTGGCGGGGCCGGAGAAAATCTGCACGAAGCCCCGGTTGGCGACGAACACCATCACCTTCTCGCCGGTCTGGTCCAGCTTCTTCAGCAGGTCCGGGAACGCGTCCGCGGCGAGTTCGTGGGTGAAATCGCCGTTCATCATCCGGAATGCCTGCAGCCGCCCGACCCGGTGCTTGGCCAGCAGCGCCTCGAAATGGTGGACATTCGTCATCGCCTTCCAGTCGGCGCGCACCGCCTCGACGTTCACGTCCTTGTCGGACAGGCCGGGGCGGCGGTTGCCGGCGTTGGAAATCTGCGCCTCGGCGTGGTCGGTCCCGAAGCGCTGCGCCAGGTCCTCGATGGTCGCCTTGCCGTCCCTGTCGGCGCCATGGAACGACGTCGCCAGCGCGCCGGCCTCGTTGTAGATGTCGATGGTGGTGTGCGCCGGATGGACCTCGGCCCGCGACAGCCGCTTCAGCAGGAAGCGCAGGTCCATGTCGTCCTGCACCACCGAGGCGAACTGGCCCTCGCCGCGCAGGAACACCTCGTCGATCACGCCGGTCTGCTCGATGGCGACGCCGCCGCTGGTGGTGCGGACGGTGAAGGTGCCGGCCTTCTCGAACGCCTTGACGATCTCCTCCCAGGCGGGCTGGAGATAAAGGGTCTTCTCCGCGACGCTGCTCATGCCAGTCTCCCTGCTTGCGTGTCCCTGCCATGATATTGGCCGAAGCCCGGACAGGTCGAGCCCTTATGGCAGGGCGAGGAACAGGCTGCCCGAGCCGCGCACGATGTGCAGCAGCATGGGGCGCCCGGCCGCGGCCGCCTCGGCCCGGCGCAGATCGTCGGGCGTCTCCACCGGGCGCCGGTCGACCTCGATGATGATGTCGCCGCCCCGGATGCCGGCCTCGGCCGCCTTGCTGCCCCGTGAGACGCCCTCGACATAGAGGCCGCGCAGCTCGCCGGCGAGTGGATGGGCCTCCGGAATCGGCGTGACGCTCATGCCGGCGAACCGGTCGCCCAGCGCCTGCTGGCCCGACGCGTCCTGACGGGACGCCAGCTCGAGCGTGATGTCCATTGTCTTGCCGTCGCGCAGCACCTGCAGCTTGATCGTCTCGCCCGGACGCATCAGGCCGACGCGGTTGCGCAGCTTGGTGCCGCCGGTGATCTCCTCGCCGTCGAGGCTGGTGATGACGTCGCCGGCCCGCAGTCCGGCCCGCTCGGCCGGGGAACCCCGCAGCACGTTGGCGACCAGCGCGCCTGACCAGGGCTTCAACTGCATGGCCTGAGCCAGTTCCGGCGTGATGTCCTGGATGGTGACGCCGATCTGGCCGCGCTGGACCTCGCCGTGCTCGATGATCTGCCTGGCGCCGCGCATCGCCATGTTGACGGGGATGGCGAAGCCGATGCCGATATTGCCGCCGGTGCGGGACAGGATCGCCGTGTTGATGCCGACCAGGTTGCCCGCCAGGTCGACCAGCGCGCCGCCCGAATTGCCGGGATTGATGGACGCGTCGGTCTGGATGAAGTCCTCGTAGCCCTCGATGCCCAGACCCGATCGGCCGAGAGCGCTGACGATGCCCAGGGTCGCCGTCTGGCCGAGGCCGAACGGGTTGCCCAGCGCCACCACGAAGTCGCCGGTCTTCAGCTTGGCGGAATCGCCGACGGGCATGGCGACCAGGTCGGCGGCGTCCACCTGCAGCACGGCGATGTCCATCTCGCTGTCGGCGCCCACCAGCTTGGCGGTCAGCTCGCGCCGGTCGGTCAGGGTGACCGCGATCCGGTCGGCGTTGGCGATCACGTGCTGGTTGGTCAGGATGTAGCCGTTCTTGGCGTCGATGATCACGCCCGAGCCGACGCTGCTCGACTTCTGCTCGGGCAGCGGCTGGTCTGGCACGCCGAAGAAACGGCGGAAGAACGGATCCTGCAGCAGCGGGTTCATCGGGCTGGCGGCGGTGCCCTCGACCGAGATGTTCACCACCGCGCCGGAGACCCGCGTCAGCACCGGATTGAGCGAGGGCACCGCCGCCGGAACGTTGCCTGGCTGCTCGAGCGCGAGTGGTGGCCGTGCCGCTTCCTCGGGCCCGAACAGGTCGCGGACCTGCGGTACGTACTGCCATGCCAGGATACCTGCCAGCGCCAGTGCCGCGATGCTGATCAGAACGCGCTTCATTCGTTGTCCTCGTTGCTTCTTGGATTCGTGCCAGGGTCAACGAGGAGGTGGCGATATGAGTCGCTGCGTTCAAGTCGCGGCCGGCAAGTCATGGCTGGGTTGAATGCCGGACGCCGGCCCGGACGATGAGGGAACGAGGGGATAACCTTGGATTTAGGCGTTGCCGCACAACTTGGAGATGGCCGCCGCCTTCCACGCCGATGCCGGCATCCCTTCGCGGTAGACCGACGCGACGACGTCCTTGACCGCTTTCACGCTCGGCACCGGATCACCCGGCGACCAGCCTTGCGCGCAGTGATCCCAGACATCGGCGATCACGGTGAATCGGCTTTCGGGACTCTGGGACGGGTTCATGGGATGGTCCTCCGTCACGGAACTGTCGATGACCGGCGTACCGGAATTATCTCGCATTTGCAACGATCGTGCGCGCCGGGCGTCTCCACCGCATTGCCCCAAAGCTGAAACGGTCCGTTCACCCGCCCGCTGTAGAGTCGCCCCGCAATCGGAGGCAGCCATGTCGTTCAAGTCCTATCTGATGACGCGCAAGAGGGGGCCCAGTCCCCAGGGCGATTTCATCCAGCACGCGCAGGGCGATGCGCGGATGCCGAACGTGGCGTCCTGGCGGGAGCTCAGGGCCTATCTGCTGGAGTGCGGCGCTCCCCACGGCGCGGTCGAGTCGGCCCGTCTGGTCTGGTTGGCATACAGGGCGATGCTGAAGCGCCGCGCTGCGGCACCGCCGCCGCTCCGCAAGCTGGCGGCCTGACGCCCGCTGGTCCGGCCGGGCGTTCCCGGCATGGCCGGTCTGCGGCAAGGGCCGGTGCGGGTCGAAGCCGTTCGATGCTAGAAGCCCGCGCACTATCCACTGCCAGGGCCCATTTGTGCAGATCGAAATCGAACGCAAGTTTCTCGTCGCCCACGACGGCTGGAAAGACGCCGTTATCGACCGCCGGACCTTCAGGGACGGGCTCATCGCCGCCGGCGACGGCGGCAAGGTCCGCGTCCGCATCGCCGAGACCCGGTCGACCATCACCGTCAAGAGCGTGCGCGACGGCATTCGGCGCACCGAATTCGAGTACGAGATCCCGCGCGCCGACGCCGAGGCCATGTTCAGCCTCTGCTGCGGCAGCCGGATCATCGACAAGACCCGCTACTACGTGCGCCACGGCGACACGGTCTGGGATGTGGACGTGTATGGCGGCACCCTGACCGGCATCGTCTTCGCCGAGATCGAGCTGCAGGACGAGGACCAGCCCTTCGAGCGCCGGACTGGCTGGGGGACGAGGTGACCGGCGACCGCCGCTTCAGCAAGCAGAACATCGTCAGGATGTGCATCGAGACGGGCAAATGCCCGACGATCGGGGAGCTACGGTCGCTGCCGGCGGGTTAGAGGGACCTTACTTCAGATCAAAAGGGCCGGTATGCCCAATTTGGGTCCAGCCTCGGCCAGACGGCGGTCGAGCGTACACACGGTCAGGCCATGACCGGATGCAATTGCCAGGTGGAGTGCGTCACCAGCGCGCAGACTCAGTTCGTGATTGTCGCAGAATCTGCCGGCATTCCGGAAATGTGATCCCCTGACATCCACCAGATCCCAGACTTCGCGGACAAGCGTATTGAACCTCCCGAGGATGCGGGCTCTGTCATCTGCACTGATATGGCCCAGCCGCGTCTTCATGGAGAGAGCGGAGGAAACTTCGGTTTCAACCCAGTTGCTGATCGATATCTGTCCGGCGGCCTGGGCGTGAAGCCATCCCTGTACGCGGCCAGTCCCCTCTTCCGGGACCAGGGTCGCGACGACGACCGACGCGTCCAGATAAAACATCAGTACCCGTCGTCTCGCATTCTGCGGATCAGGTCAGCCGCGGACTCGGTCTGAAAAGGCAGGGAGTCCGTAAAGGCCCTGATTTCATCGATCGGAAACGGCTTGCGCGGGCGATTTGGGGCGACAAGAAGCGCGACCGGCTTGCCACGGCGCAGAATCTCGATGGATTCGCCCTTCTCGACACGGTCGATCAGTTCGCTCAGATGCGCCTTGGCGTCGGCGAGGTTGATGGACTCCATGGGTTGTCTCCTGACCAACTAACTGGTCATATATAGCCGAATGGCGCGTCGCCTTCAACTCGGCGGTGTCCCCGCCTCTACCCTTGGCCATCGCCGATCAGGCGCAAATCTTCAGACCGCTTTACACCCGGACTCGCATCTCCAATACTTGCCGCGTCCGCGTGACTGGCGAGGAAGGTGGAGCACCACCGGGAAGCGCGGGCGCGAACGCCGCTCGCCTGGGCATCCTTGGACCGTTTCAGGAAGGAAGCTCCCATGGCCGATCCCACGCACATTCACAACTGGCGGCGGCTGGACGATCGCATCACCACCTCCGGCCAGCCCACCGAGGACCAGCTGACGGACATCCGCGACCTGGGCGTCACCCATGTCGTCAACCTGGCGCTGCACAGCCATGAAATGGCCCTGCCCGACGAGGCAGCGAGCGTTGCCGCCCTCGGCATGACCTATATCCACATTCCCGTCGAGTTCGAGCGGCCGACCGAGGACGACTTCGTCCGCTTCTGCGCCGCGATGACGGAAATCGCCGGCAGGCCCGTCCACGTCCATTGCATCGTGAACGCAAGGGTGTCGGCGTTCCTCTACCGGTATCGGCGCGACGTTCTGGGGCGCGAAGACAGCGCAGCGCGCGCCCTGATGGACTCGGTCTGGCGCCCCGGCGGCGTGTGGGCGCGCTTCATCGGCGACGACGACAGCGCGGACCTGCCGCATCGTCCGCCGGCGTGAAAACGGTGCCGGTTGCTTCATGGCCGACATGAGGCGCCAGGCCCGTATCTTTTGATCGGATTCAGGCAAATCCAACGAACGATCGCGCACGCCGCAAGCAGCATTTACCGCGCAAAGTTGGAAGGACTTAGCCTCGCGTCGCGTAGAGCCGGTCCATTTCCTTGTCGAACTGCGCCCAGAGCGCCGCCCCCTCCTCGCCCAGAAGTTCGGTTCCTCGCTGGAAGCGGTTCTCCTCGTGGATCGCATCCAGCGGGTCCGACCAGGGGAATATGGTGGCCGCTGCAAGCCGGGCGAGGGTAGACTCAAGCCTATGCCGGATCGAAACCCTCATGGATTCCGGTAATTTGTTGCGTTCGGCATTGTCTTCGGAGAACAGGTCTGCCTGGGTATGTCGCATGATGTTAGCTTATGCTGATGCTCCTGCGACGGCAACGGCGCAGCCAAAAAACGAGGGGGAAAAGTGACCAACCATTGGCGCAGGGAACGTCTACCCGAGATCGTTCGCTCCATGGTGTCGCGGCCGCGCCACGAGGCGCTGCGGGGTCTTGTCACCGAGTTGTTGCGCGAGGGCTTTGGGGCCGCATTCAGCGAGCTAGGGCCTGTTGAGATTCAGGATTCCCCCTGAGGCTTGAATGTGATTCAAGCTTTGGATGGAACGCTACGTACTGACGGACGCCCAATGGGCGAAGATGGAGCCGCACTGTCTGGGGAAGCCGACG
>JBFWZH010000043.1:0-40365 GCA_050185585.1 Sphingomonadales bacterium
GCCCCTTACTTCCATTCGAACACGAAACCGACGGAGAGCACGCCCAGGAAGAACATCAACGACCAGAACCCGAACATGCCGATGTCACCCAGAGAGATAGCCCAGGGGAACAGGAAGGCGACCTCGAGATCGAAGATGATGAACAGGATCGCCACCAGGTAGAAGCGCACGTCGAACTGGCCGCGGCTGTCGCCGAAGGCGTCGAAGCCGCATTCATAGGCCGAGAGTTTCGCCGGATCGGGATTCTGCCGGGCCACCAGCACGGCGGCACCGATCATGATCAGCGAAAAGGCCGTGGCGACGCCAAGAAACAGCAGAATAGGTAGGTACTCGGCAAGCAAACCCTGCATCGGAAACCGTCTGATTTTGCGTTGTAAGTTCCGGCTTACCGATCGGTCCGGCTGGGATCGATCGGGCGCAGTATAGTCGGCGCACCTTTCGAGTCAAACCGAGATGACCTGTGATTTTGCAGGCCAGAACTGTTGGAAAGTGGCGAGAGTGACGGGACTCGAACCCGCGACCTTCGGCGTGACAGGCCGACGCTCTAACCAACTGAGCTACACCCCCGCAAGAGCGGTTCAACAACCACAAAACGACCATTCAGGCGGAACGGTTTCGTCCGCGCGCGTCAGACCGGATTGCGGTGAAAATGGCGAGAGTGACGGGACTCGAACCCGCGACCTTCGGCGTGACAGGCCGACGCTCTAACCAACTGAGCTACACCCCCGCAAGGGAGGCTCCGTGTACGGCACGGCCCGGATGGTGTCAACGGGTAATGGAGGGGAAAGGGGAAGATTTTGGGGGGTTCATGGTGGGGCGATGGCGCGGAAGCTAAAGCCGCTTTTTGGCGAAAGCACGCCCCGAAGCGGACTTCAGATATTTCTCGAACGCAAAGGCCCTCGCTTCGTCGGAAAATGCGACGTAGGTCACCAGACGCCAGGGACGGTACTTGGAGGTGTGGGGCACTTCGCCGGCATTGTGGCGGGCAAGGCGATCATCGAGATCGCCGGTAATACCGACATAGTAGCGGTCGGGATCGGTCTCGCTGCGCAGCATATAAACGAACTTCATCAGTATCTCCGAAGCCGAAATCCGCCAACCCTGTCCTGAAGCAGTCCGCCTTCGCCCTTCGGGCTATGGCGTGACAGCCTTCTCGCTGCGCCCGACGTAGCGCAGTGGCTTGCCAAGCCGTAGCGCAGATCGTTCGCCCTATCCTGAAACAGTCCGCCTTCGCCCTGTGGGCTACGGCGTGACAGCCTTCCCGCTGCGCCCACAGTTCCGAGCACTGGCTTGCCAAGCCGTAGCGCGCAGCGCGAAGGCTGGTGGGCGGTGACGGGCTCGAACCGCCGACCCTCTCGGTGTAAACGAGATGCTCTACCAACTGAGCTAACCGCCCCAAGCCCTTAAAAATAAAAATACTTGTCTACAAATAGATGAAACCGACCGCCCCGCGAAGGACGGCCGGCCCGAAACTCGAACCTTCGAGGAAGCGCCTTAGTTGACGGCGTCCTTCAGGGCCTTGCCAGCCTTGAACTTCGGCTGGGTGGACGCCGGAATCTTGATGGCGGTGCCGGTGCGCGGGTTGCGGCCGGTGGTGGCGGCGCGCTTGGCGACGCTGAAGGTGCCGAAGCCGACGAGACGAACCTCGTCACCCTTGGCCAGTGCACCCGTGATGCCATCGAGAACGGCATCGACCGCACTCGCCGCGTCCGTCTTGGAGAGGCCCGCACTGGTAGCAACGGCCGCGATCAGGTCGTTTTTGTTCACGACAACCCCCTTGTTTGTAGCTGATTTATCCAACAGGTCTCTCGTCGCGAGAGAACCGGGAGTTTAGTGCGCGTGCAAATAACCGTCAAAGGAAAAGCCCCCGAAGAGCGCCGAAAATCAACGCTTTTCGAGGGCTTTATGGGTACGCATGGTGAACCGCGTCGGGCCTAGTGGGTAACCAGCCCTTCCGCGTCGCCCGCAGGCTTGTCCTTGCCCAGCGAGCCGACCGAATCGTCCTCTTCCCAGGTAATCGGCGTCAGCGGCTTGGTGAGGGCGTGCGACAGCACTTCCTCGACCGTCGACACCGGGATGATCTCCAGCCCGGTCTTCACGTTGTCGGGCACCTCGGCCAGGTCCTTCTCGTTGTCCTTCGGGATCAGCACGGTCTTGATGCCGCCGCGCAGCGCGGCCAGCAGCTTCTCCTTCAGGCCGCCGATGGCGAACACCCTGCCCCGCAGCGTGACCTCGCCGGTCATGGCGATGTCCTTGCGGACCGGGTTGTTGGTCAGCACCGACACGATCGAGGTGACCATGCCCACGCCGGCCGACGGACCATCCTTCGGCACGGCGCCCTCGGGGACGTGGATGTGGATGTCCCGCTTCTCGAAGATGCGCGGATGGATGCCGAACGTGGTCGCCCGCGACTTGACGAAGCTGGCGGCCGCCTGGATCGACTCCTGCATCACATCGCCGAGCTTGCCGGTGATGGTCATCTTGCCCTTGCCGGGCACCAGCACGGATTCGATCGACAGCAACTCGCCGCCGACCTCGGTCCAGGCCAGACCGGTGACCACGCCGACGCTATCTTCCTCTTCGGCGATGCCGTAGCGGAAGCGGCGGACGCCCGAATAGTCACCCAGGTTCTCGGCCGTCACCGAGACCTTGGCCGACTTGCCGCCGACCAACTCGCGGATGGCCTTGCGCACCAGCTTGGCCAGCTCGCGCTCGAGCGAGCGGACGCCCGCCTCGCGGGTGTAGTAGCGGATCAGGTCGCGCAGGGCCTCGTCGGAGATTTCCCACTCGCCCTTCTTGATGCCGTTCTGCTCCAGCTGCTTGCCGATCAGGTGGCGCTTGGCGATCTCGACCTTTTCGTCCTCGGTGTAGCCGCTGAGACGGATGATCTCCATGCGGTCCATCAGCGGGCCCGGGATGTTGAGCGTGTTCGCCGTGGTCACGAACATCACCTTGGACAGGTCGTAGTCGACCTCGAGGTAATGGTCGTTGAACGTGCTGTTCTGTTCCGGATCGAGCACCTCGAGAAGCGCCGACGACGGATCACCGCGGAAATCCGCGCCCATCTTGTCGATCTCGTCGAGCAGGAACAGCGGGTTGTTGCTGCCCGCCTTCTTCATGCTCTGGATGACCTTGCCGGGCATGGAGCCGATATAGGTGCGCCGGTGACCGCGGATCTCGGCCTCGTCGCGCACGCCGCCCAGCGACACGCGCACGAAGTCGCGGCCGGTGGCCTTGGCGATGGACTTGCCGAGCGAGGTCTTGCCGACGCCGGGCGGACCGACAAGGCACAGGATCGGCCCCCTGATCTTCTTGGTCCGCTGCTGGACCGCGAGATATTCGAGGATGCGCTCCTTGACCTTCTCGAGGCCGTAGTGATCGGCGTCGAGAACCTGTTCGGCCACGTTGATGTCGGTGCGAACCTTCTTGGACTTGCCCCACGGAATGTTCACCAGCCAGTCGAGATAGTTGCGCACGACCGTGGCTTCCGCGGACATGGGGCTCATGTTGCGCAGCTTCTTCAGCTCGCCCTCTGCCTTGGTCCGGGCTTCCTTGGTCAGCTTCAGCCGGGCGATCTTCTCTTCCAGCTCGGCGATCTCGTCGGCGCCCTCGTCACCCTCGCCGAGCTCGCGCTGAATGGCCTTCATCTGCTCATTCAGGTAGTACTCGCGCTGGGTCTTCTCCATCTGCTTCTTGACGCGGCCGCGGATCTTCTTTTCGACCTCGAGCACGCCGATCTCGTTCTCCATCAGCGCGTAGACGCGCTCCAGGCGCGTCGCCACGTCGTGCATCTCGAGCAGTTCCTGCTTCTCGGAGATCTTTACCGACAGGTGCGAGGCGAGCGTATCGGCCAGCTTGGCCGGATCCTCGATCTGGTTGACCGAGACCAGGACCTCCGGCGGCACCTTCTTGTTGAGCTTCACATATTGCTCGAACTGGGTGACCACCGAGCGGGCCAGCGCCTCGAGCTCGGCGCGCTCGGCCAGCGTCTCGTCGATCTCCGAGGCGCGGGCCTCGAAGAATTCAGGATTGTCGACGAACTCCTCGAGCCTGGCGCGCGATCCGCCCTCGACCAGCACCTTGACCGTGCCGTCGGGCAGCTTCAGCAACTGCAGCACGGAGGCGATGGTGCCGACGCGGAAGATGTCCGCGTGGCCGGGATCGTCCTGGCCGGCGTCCTTCTGGGTGACGAGCAGGATCTTCTTGTCGTCCTTCATCACGTCCTCGAGCGCCCGCACCGACTTCTCGCGCCCCACGAACAGGGGCACGATCATGTGCGGGAACACGACGATGTCGCGCAGCGGCAGGACAGGGAACGTGTTGGACTTGTCTGACTTCTGCATGGCTTCCATTCGATCCATATCTGGGGGCCAGCCGACTCGGCAACCCCTTCTTATCGTAACCGCTCAGATGGCGATTGAGTTACGAAAGATCAACCCCCGCTACCCAAGGCGGGGGAACACGGATGTCATGCGCCCTTGCCGACGTCTTCGGCGCGCCGGTCACGATCGGAGTAGATATAGAGCGGCTGGGCGCGGCCTTCGACGACCTCGTTGTTGATGACGACCTCGCCAACGCCTTCCAGCGCCGGCAGGTCGAACATCGTATCGAGGAGGATGGCCTCCATGATCGAGCGGAGCCCGCGGGCGCCGGTCTTGCGCTTGATGGCCTTCTTGGCCACGCCGTGCAGCGCGTCGTCGGTGAAGCCGAGCGACACGCCTTCCATCTCGAACAGGCGCTGGTACTGCTTGACCAGCGCGTTCTTCGGCTTGGTGAGGATCTCGATCAGCGCGGTCTCGTCCAGGTCGCGCAGGGTGGCGAGCACCGGCAGGCGGCCGACGAATTCGGGGATCAGGCCGAACTTCAGCAGATCCTCGGGCTCGACAGCCTGCAGGATCTCGCCGGTCCGGCGCTCCTCGGGGCTGACCACGTTGGCGCCGAAGCCGATCGACTTCTCGGTGCCGCGCGCGTCGATGATCTTCTCGAGACCGGCGAAGGCGCCGCCGCAAATGAACAGGATGTTGGTGGTGTCCACCTGCAGGAACTCCTGCTGCGGATGCTTGCGGCCGCCCTGGGGCGGAACGCTGGCCACCGTGCCTTCCATGATCTTCAGCAGCGCCTGCTGCACGCCCTCGCCCGACACGTCGCGCGTGATCGACGGGTTGTCGGACTTGCGGCTGATCTTGTCGACCTCGTCGATGTAGACGATGCCGCGCTGGGCGCGCTCGACGTTGTAGTCGGCGGCCTGCAGCAGCTTGAGGATGATGTTCTCCACGTCCTCGCCCACGTAGCCGGCCTCGGTCAGCGTGGTGGCGTCGGCCATGGTGAACGGCACGTCGAGGATGCGCGCGAGCGTCTGTGCCAGCAGGGTCTTGCCGCAGCCGGTCGGGCCGATCAGCAGGATGTTGGACTTGGACAGCTCGACGTCATTGTTCTTCGACGCATGGTTGAGGCGCTTGTAGTGGTTGTGGACCGCGACGGACAGCACCCGCTTGGCGGTCTCCTGGCCGATCACGTAATCGTCCAATACGCGGCAGATTTCGGCCGGCGTGGCGATGCCATCGCCCGACTTCACCAGCGAGTTCTTGTTCTCCTCGCGGATGATGTCCATGCACAATTCGACGCATTCGTCGCAGATGAACACGGTCGGACCGGCGATGAGCTTGCGCACTTCGTGCTGGCTCTTTCCGCAGAAAGAGCAGTAGAGCGTGTTTTTTGAGTCGCCGCTGCCGCTGGTCTTGGTCATTACCCGAGTCGTACCGTCGTTTCTGTCCATGCTATCCGGGCGAAGCCGGAGCAATCAATGCCTATGTTGCGGCTCACGGCCGCGTGATGCCCGGCCTCGCGCGGCGGCTCGCCTCAGGCGGCCTTGCTCTGCGGGTCGGGGCGCTTCTCGAACACCTCGTCGATCAGGCCGAAGGTCTTGGCGTCCTGCGCGGTCATGAAGTTGTCGCGCTCCAACGCGCGCCGGATGGTCTCGATGTCCTGGCCGGTGTGCTTGACGTAGATCTGGTTCAGGCGCTCGCGGATGGCGAGGATCTCGCGGGCGTGGATCTCGATGTCCGTCGCCTGGCCCTGGGCGCCGCCGGACGGCTGGTGCAGCATGACGCGCGCGTTCGGGGTGGCGAACCGCCGTCCCGCCTCGCCCGCCTGCAGCAGCAGCGAGCCCATGGACGCGGCCTGGCCGATGCAGACCGTCGACACCGGCGCCTTGATGTACTGCATGGTGTCGTAGATCGCGAGGCCCGACGTCACGATGCCGCCCGGCGAGTTGACGTAGAGGGCGATCTCCTTGCTGGGATTCTCGGCCTCGAGGAACAGCAGCTGGGCGCAGATCAGGCTCGACACGTGATCGTCGATGGGGCCCACCAGGAAGATGATGCGCTCCTTGAGCATGCGCGAGTAGATGTCGTAGGCGCGCTCGCCCCGATTGCTCTGCTCCACCACCATGGGAACGAGAGCGCCGTAGATTTCCAGAGGATCCCTCATAGCACCGCCTTGCTAGCACGAAGCCCAACCCGCATCAGATGGGGCTTCCCGATTGGATTTTCTAGAGGGCGGACGGAATCCGCCCCCGGTTCCGGATCGACGCGCGCGCCGGCCCGGACCTATTCGGAGTCGGCGGCGGCGTCTTCGTCGGGGTCGCTGAGCAGCTCTTCCCGGTCGACTTCCTTCTCCGTAACTTCGGCCTTATCGAGGATAAAGTCCACGACCTTGTCCTCGAAAAGCGGCGCGCGCACCTGCTGCATGGCCTCCGGGTTCTTCTGGTAGAACTCGAACACCCGGCGCTCCTGGCCCGGGAAGCGGCTGGCTTCCATCATGATGGCCCGGTTCAGTTCCTCGGCGGTCACGGTGATCTCGTTGGTGTCGCCGATGTTCGACAGCAGCAGGCCGAGGCGGACGCGGCGCACCGCGATGTCGCGGTACTCCTGACGCAGCTCGTCCTCGGGCTTGTCGGCGGTCTCGAGGGTCTTGCCGTCGGCCTTCAGGCTGTTCTCGAAGTCCTGCCAGATCTGGTTGAACTCCATGTCGACCATGCCTTCCGGCACGGGGAAATCGTGCATGTCGGCCAACTGGTCGAGCATGGCGCGCTTCAGCTTCATGCGCGAGACGCGGTCGTAGTCGGCGGCCACCTGCTCCTTGAGGCGCTCCTTGAGCTCGTCGAGGCTCTCGAGGCCGACCTTCTTGGCCAGCTCGTCGTCGATGGCGACGTCGGCCGGCTTCTTCACTTCCTTCACGGTGACCTCGAACACGGCGTCCTTGCCGGCGAGCTCGGCCGAGCCGTAGTTCTCCGGGAAGGTGACGTTGACGTCACGCTTCTCGTTGGTCTTGGCGCCGATCAGCTGGTCCTCGAAACCGGGGATCAGCGAGTTCGAGCCCAGCACCAGCTCGTAGTCTTCGGCCGTGCCGCCCTCGAAGGCCTCGCCGTCGCGCTTGCCGACGAAGTCGATGACGACGGCGTCGTCCTTCTTGGCCTTGTAGGTCTTGGCGGCGGCCTTGTAGGCCTTCTGGCCGTCGGCGATGCGCTTGAGCGCCTCGTCGATGTCGCCTTCGCCGACCGGCGCGGAAAGCTTCTCGAGCTTCAGCTTGCCGAGGTCGGCGGGAACGATCTCGGGCAGCACCTCGACCGTCAGGTCGAATTCCAGGTCGCTGCCGCGCTCGAACGAGGTGATCGAGATGTTCGGGCGCATGGCCGGACGCAGGTCGTTCTTCTCCAGCGCCTCGCGCGTGGTGTCGTTGACCGTCTCCTCCAGCACCTCGCCCATCAGCGCGTCGCCGTGCAGCTTGCGCAGATGGCCCACCGGCACCTTGCCCGGGCGGAAGCCCGGCAGGCGGATGCGGCCGGCGAGCTGCTTCAGCTTCTCGTCCAGCTTGCTGTCGATGACGTCCGCCTCGACCTTGATCTTGTACTCGCGCTTGAGGCCTTCGGCGCTGGTTTCGGTGACTTGCATTGGATCGTCCGAATACTGTTGTGCATCATAGTCGTGGCGGGGGTCGCGATGGTGCGGGCGAAGGGACTCGAACCCCCACGAGTTTCCTCACCGGAACCTAAATCCGGCGCGTCTACCAATTCCGCCACGCCCGCCAAAACCCGGCGCATCCGCGACGATCCCGCCCCGCTCAGGGGGCGGACGTATAGCACACCTATTTTGTAATGCACCAGCGATCTTAGAGCGGCCGCGCGGCGGAGGCCGGCGGCGGCGGCGCGGAGGTTCGCCGGAGCCTGACGCCGCGGCGGATCAGCAGCAGCAGGGCGATCAGCGGCGCGCCGAACGCGACGATGCCGGCGAGGCCGTCAGCAACATCCGGCGGCCGGGCGTCCTGGCGCAGTTCGGCAACCGGACGCAGCGCCAGGGCAGCGCCGAGCGCCTTCACCTCGGCCTCGAACGCCTTCTCCTCCAGCCAGACCTCGGCGCCGCTGCGCGTGTCGAGGATCATGTGGGTGCCGGCGAGGCCATTCGGATACCACTGGCGCATGCGCTCCATCTGGTCGGCGAGGAACCGGGTGGCGAACACCTTCTCGCCCGCCACCTGGAGGCGGCGCAGATCGATGATGGCGGGACCGCCGTCCGGGTGGGCGATGTTGCCCTTGTCTTCGCCTTTACCTGCCGAGAAGACGTAGCCGTTCGGCAGATCGAGCCGGAGCGCATCCCTGTCCTCGCCCGGCAGGCTCGCTGACAGGTGCACCAGGGTCACGGCGCCGATCCATGCCGCCGACAGGAACGGAAGCAGCACGGCGGCGCGCAGGAAGCCGCGCCGGCCCTCGGCGACGTTCCGCGTGAACGCACGTGCGACGACATAGAACACGCCGGCCACCACCGCCGCGATCGCCATCACGAAAAGGCCGATATAGAACAGGCCGAAAAGCAGCGTGGTCATGGCGCGGCAAGCTCGCGCAGCACGGCCGGGATCATCTCGCCGATGTCCTCGGCGATCAGGCCGGGACCGAACAGGGCGGCAGCCCGCCCGTGCAGCCAGGCGCCGGCGCAGGCGGCCTCGAAGGGCGGCATGCCCTGAGCGAGGAGGCCGACGATCAGCCCCGCCAGCACGTCGCCCGAGCCGGCGGTCGCGAGGGTCGGCGGCGCGTTGCCGTTGATCGCGGCCCGGCCGTCCGGCGCGGCGATCACCGTGTCCGGGCCCTTGAACAGCACCACGGCGCCGGCGCGCGAGGCGGCCGCTCGGGTCCGCTCCAGCTTGCTGCCTTCGGACAAGCCGGGGAACAGCCGGGCGAACTCGCCGTCATGGGGCGTGAGGACGCAGGGCGGGCCCATGGCGCCGAACAGGTCGCCCGGCGCGTCCCGGAAGCTGGTGATGGCGTCGGCGTCGACGACGCAGGATCGGCCTGCCCGCAACGCCATGAGCGCGATGTCGCGGGTGCCGTCGCCGACGCCGTTGCCGGGGCCGACCAGCACGGCGTTGCGCCGCCGGTCGGCCAGGATGTCGGCGAAGTCGGTGAAGGGGGCGGTCATCACCGCGTTGAGCTGGGAGGCGTGGGCGACGACCGCGTCCGGCGGGCACGCCACGGTGACGAGACCCGCACCCGCGCGCAGCGCCGCCCGCGCGCCCAGCCGGGCCGCGCCGCCATTCGCCAGCGGCCCGGACACCACGATGGCATGGCCGCGGGCATATTTGTGACCGCCCGCCGCCGGGAACGGGAACGCCCCTCGCCACAGCCCCGGGCCGTTCTCCCAGCAGAGCGGGCCGATCTCGTCCAGCACATCGGACGGAATGCCGATGTCGCAGACTGTTACGTCACCGCAGAAAAACTTAGCCGGCGCAATCAGATGCCCCGGCTTTTTACGAAAAAAGGTGACGCTGCGCTCCGCTCGGACGGCGGGCCCGGTCACCCTTCCCGTCGTCCCCTCGACGCCGCTCGGCACGTCGATGGCGACGACCGGCAGGCTGGAGGCGTTGAGCGCCGCAACCATTTCGGCAGCGACGCCGTCGACGGGCCGGGACAGCCCGGCGCCGAACAGGGCGTCGACCACCAGCCCGGCGCCGGCCAGCAGGTCGGGAGAGAGCGGCTCCACCGGCCCGGTCCAGCGCGCCGCCATGCTGGCCGCGTCGCCCTTCAGCCGCGCCGCATCGCCCAGCAGACCGAGACGCACCGTCCAGCCCTGGCGCTGCAGCAGACGGGCGACGACGAAACCGTCGCCGCCATTGTTGCCGGGGCCGCACAGCACGGCCACGGGCACGCGCTCGTAGCTTTCGGCGATCAACCGGGCCGCCGCCCTGCCAGCGTTCTCCATCAGCGTGACGCCGCTGACGCCGCGCCCGATCGCGAGCGCGTCGGCGCGGTACATCTCGTCGGTGGTGAGCAGCTCGAGCCCCGTCATGGCGCCACTCTAAGCCGCATCCGGCCGGGCGCAAACGGGATTGGATCGGGTCAGGCCGGGTCGAAGGTCAGCGCCACCTTGCGCAGGCCGCGGTGGGTGAAGCTGGGCACGTGGCCGAGATCGCTGTCCGCTTCGTCGAGCCGGATGTTCTTCAGCCGCCGCAGCAGGTGCTCGAAGGCGATCACGCTCTCGGCCCGCGCCAGCGGCGCGCCGGGGCAGTAGTGGATGCCCTGGCTGAACGCCAGATGCCGTCCCGCGTTGGCGCGGGTGATGTCGAAGGTCTCCGGATCGGGGAAGACGGCTCCGTCGCGGTTGGCGCAGCCGAACACCACGCCGACGCCCGCGCCTTCCGGGATGGCGACGCCCTCGAGTTCGGTATCGCGGGCCGCGACGCGGAAATGCGCCTGCACCGGCGCCTCGACCCTCAGCACCTCCTCGACCAGATTGGGGATCAGCGAGGCGTCGGCGCGGGCCGCTTCCATCTGGTCGGGGTGTTGCAGCAGCAGGACCATGCCCGAGGCGATGGTGTTGGTGGTGGTCTCGTTGCCGGCGACCAGGAACTGCATGGTGATGCTGACCAGTTCAGGCAGGGTCAGCGGCCGCTCGCCATCGAAGCGGGCGCGGATCAGGTCGGAGACGAAGTCGTCGCCCAGATTCCCGCGGCGGTCCTCGATCATGCCGGCCACATAGGCGCCGAACGCGGCCAGTTCCCCGGCGATGCGGGCCTCGTCCTCGGGCGTGGTCAGGCCGCCGAAGCGGGCGATGCCGTCCGACCACTGCTTGAACTGGCGCAGATGCTCGCGCGGCAGGCCGAGCGCGTCGCTGATGACGATCAGCGGCAGCGGCACGGCGAAATCGTAGATCAGCTCGCAGCGGCCGGCGCCGATGAAGCCGTCGATCAGCTCGTCGGTGATCGCGCGGATGTTGGCTTCCCACGAATTGACGCGCTTCTGCGAGAACGCCCGGTTGACCAGGTCGCGGTATTTTCGGTGCTCGGGCGGATCGGCGGTCAGCAGCGTGCGCACCGGCTCGCCAGGGCCGGGCCGGTGGCTGCCGTCCGGCGTGCGCGGGACCGCGACGCCGGCCTTCGAGGAAAAGGTCGCCGTGTCCTTCAGCACCTTCATGGCCGTGTCGTAGCGGCTGACCAGGAAGAAGCCGCGCCCCGGCACCCGGTACACGCCGCCCGCCTCGCGCAGCGCGCGATAATAGGCCCACGGGCATTCGACGACATCCGGATCCAGCGGATCGGTCTTTTCGAGCTCTGTCATCGGTCCCTCCCCGTTCGCCGCCAGAAATTAGCCCGGCATATAGTTTTTGACCAGACGGCAAACCGGGACGGCGCAGGCGACGCGAGCGATCTTCCGGAAAACAAAGGGGAAATTGGGGTGGCTGATGGGATTCGAACCCACGACCTCAGGTACCACAAACCCGCGCTCTAACCAACTGAGCTACAGCCACCGCAGCGGCGCAGTTCTTACAGCGGGTCGCATCGGCATGCAACACCAGAAGCGGACAACATGCCCTACCCGTTCTTCCCCGCGAACGCACGCAGGCGGGCGATGGCTTCGTCGAGCACCTGGTCCTGCTTGCAGAAGCAGAACCGCACCATGTGGGTCGGCGGATCGGCCGGATAGAACGCGCTGACGGGGATCGAGCCGACCCGTGCCTCGCGCACCAGCTTCATGGCGAAGTCGACGTCGCCGCCCTCGTTCCACAGCGGCCGGAAGTCCACATTGGCGAAATAGGTGCCCTGCGACGGCAGCACATCGAAGCCCACCTGGCGCAGCCCGGCCACCAGCCGGTCGCGCTTGCGCTCCATGGCCGCGGAAAGGCCGGCGAAATATCCGTCTTCCTTGCCGAGGCCATGGGCGACGGCGGCCTGCAGGCTGGGCGGCGTGGTGAAGGTGATGAACTGGTGCGCCTTCGCCACCGCGCCGATCAGCTCGGGCGCGCCGGTGAGGTAACCCACCTTCCAGCCGGTGAGCGAGAACGTCTTGCCCGCCGAGCCGATGCGGATGGTTCGCTCGGCCATGCCCGGCAGGGTCATCAGCGGCACGTGCCGGCTGCCCGAGAACACCAGGTGCTCGTAGACCTCGTCGCAGATCACATAGGCATCGTGCTCGCGGGCCAGCCCGGCGATCAGCGCGAGTTCGGCATCCGAGAACACCTTGCCCGTGGGATTCATCGGGCTGTTCATCACCACCAGCTTGGTCCGGGGCCCGAACGCGGCGCGCAGCTCGGCCCCGGGCAGCGTCCATTCGGGCGGCCGCAGACGGACCATGCGCGCGACCGCGCCGGCCAGTTGAACGATGGGCAGGTAGGAATCGTAGACCGGCTCGATCAGCACCGCCTCGTCGCCCGGGCCGAGCAGCGCCAGCAGGCTGGCGGTAAGCGCCTCGGTGGCGCCGGAGGTCACGAGCACCTGGGTCCGCCAGTCCACGTCGAGACCGTAGAAGCGCCGGTTGTGGTCGGCGACCGCCTGGCGCAGCGCCGGCAGGCCCATCATCGGCGGATACTGGTTGGGCCCATCGAGGGCCGCGCGTGCGGCGGCCTCGCGGACGTCGGCGGGCCCATCCTCGTCGGGGAAGCCCTGACCCAGATTGATCGCCCCATGCTCCACCGACAGCGCCGACATCACCGTGAAGATCGTGGTGCCCAAATCCGCGATCACGTCGTTCACCGGCCTCATGGGGACGCTCCCGACGGAAGAGTTGCCTTCGATTTCATCATTCTGCCTTATCCTTGTGCAGAATCGGGATCTGGACAGGGCCACAACGGGGCATGGACACTCCGGAAACGGGAAGTTACGGTTTTACCGGCAGTTGGCACGCATCGTGCTTGATGCGTCGTACTACGAATATCCAAAACACTGGGGTTGGACGAACGCGAGCATGAAGAAAATCGAAGCGATCATAAAGCCGTTCAAGCTGGACGAGGTGAAGGAAGCCCTTCACGAGGTCGGCCTGAGCGGCATCACCGTCATCGAGGCCAAGGGCTTCGGTCGGCAGAAGGGTCACACCGAGCTGTATCGCGGCGCCGAATACGTCGTCGATTTCCTGCCCAAGGTGAAGATCGAGGTCGTGCTCGACGACGCCCTTCTGGAGCGGGCGATCGAGGCGATCCAGCAGGCGGCGCAGACCGGCCGCATCGGCGACGGCAAGATCTTCGTCACCAACGTCGAGGAAGCGATCCGCATCCGCACCGGGGAAACCGGCGTCGACGCCATCTGACATACCACAGCCAACAACTCGAATTCGGAACGAGAGAGGAATATCCATGAGTGACGTGACCGCCCTGCTCAAGCGCATCAAGGATGAAGACATCGAATACGTCGATCTGCGCTTCACCGACCCGCGCAGCGCCTGGCATCACCTGTCCATGCACAAGGACGTGGTCGACGAGGACATGTTCGTCGACGGCGTGATGTTCGACGGTTCGTCGATCGCCGGCTGGAAGGCCATCAACGAGTCGGACATGGTGCTGATGCCCGACCTGTCGACGGCCGTGCTCGACCCGTTCTCGTCGACCAAGCAGTTGATCATCGTCTGCGACATCCTCGAGCCCGGCAGCCACGAGGCCTACAGCCGCGATCCGCGCGGCACCGCCAAGGCTGCGCTCGCCTACCTGAACTCGACCGGCATCGGCGACGCCGCCTATTTCGGCCCCGAGCCCGAATTCTTCATGTTCGACAACGTCCAGATGGACGTGAGCTACAACCAGGCCTTCTACAAGTTCGACGACATCGAGAGCCCGCACATGGCCGGCCTCGCGGTCGAGGGCGGCAACATGGGCCACCGCCCGCGGGTCAAGGGCGGCTACTTCCCCGCCATGCCGGTCGATTCGGGCCATGACATCCGCGCCGAGATGCTGGGCACCATGCGCGCCATGGGCGTTCCGATCGAGAAGCACCACCACGAGGTGGCGACCTCGCAGCACGAGCTGGGCATGAAGTTCGGCACCCTGGTCACCGCCGCGGACGCCGTGCAGATCTACAAATATGTCTGCAAGAACGTCGCCCATGCCTACGGCAAGACGGTGACCTTCATGCCGAAGCCGGTCGCGCTCGACAACGGCTCGGGCATGCACGTCCACCAGTCGATCTGGAAGGGCGGCAAGCCGCTGTTCGCGGGCAACGGCTATGCCGACCTGTCGGACGAGTGCCTGTTCTACATCGGCGGCATCATCAAGCACGCCAAGGCGATCAACGCCTTCACCAACGCCACCACCAACAGCTACAAGCGTCTGGTCCCAGGCTACGAGGCGCCGGTGCTGCTGGCCTACTCGGCCCGCAACCGCTCGGCCTCGTGCCGCATCCCGTACTCGCCGAGCCCCAAGGGCAAGCGCGTCGAGGTGCGTTTCCCCGACCCGGCTTCGAACCCCTATCTGGGCTTCGCGGCGATGATGATGGCCGGCCTCGACGGCATCGAGAACAAGATCCATCCGGGCGAAGCCATGGACAAGGACCTGTACCACCTGCCGCCGGAAGAGCTGGCCGCCGTGCCGACCGTGTGTGGCAGCCTGCGCCAGGCCTGCGAGGCGCTGGACGCCGACCGCGACTTCCTGAAGAAGGGCGGCGTGTTCAACGACGACCAGATCAACGGCTACCTGGAGCTCAAGGCCGAGGAATACATGGCCTGGGAAACCGCGCCGCACCCGATCGAGTACATGATGTACTATTCCGCCTGATAGCGAAGAGGCGGCATCCCGCCGCCTCACCTCTACACGGAAAGCCCCGGCCCCCGCGCCGGGGCTTTCTCTTTGTGGGGCGCTCGGGCAAGAATGTCGCCATGGCGGAGGGAATCAGGGGAACGGACGGATACGCGGCCGAAGCGGCGGATTTGCTCGTCCGCTACGAGGCGATCTCCTTCGCCGAAGCCCATTCGGACATCCTGCATCTGTTGCCGGAAGCTCCAGGCCTCGCGCTCGACATCGGCTCGGGCACGGGGCGCGACGCCGCCCATCTCGCCGGGCTCGGCCACCGCGTCGTCGCCGTCGAACCGACCGACTCCATGCGCATCGGGGCGGCGCGGCTTCATCCCTCGAACTTGATCGAGTGGATCGACGACGGCCTGCCCGACCTCGCCCGGTTGGCGGGCCGGAAAGCAACGTTCGACCTGGTGATGATGACCGCGGTCTGGATGCACCTCGACGCTGCCGACCGGCGGCGCGCGATGCCGGTGGTCGGATCGCTGCTCCGCCCGGGCGGCACCATGATCATGACGCTCCGCCATGGCCCCGTGCCCGCCGGACGGCGCATGTTCGAGGTATCCGTCGAGGAAACCGTTGCGCTTGCGCGAGATGCGCGGCTCAGTCCCGTGTTCGACCATCACTGGATATCGCTCAGGGAACCAAACAAAAGCGCGGGCGTCACCTGGACACGGCTGGCGTTTAGCAAAGTGCATGAGTCGGATGGAAGAGAATGAACTTGAGGGACCGGAAATGAGCGCCGCAAGGTTCCAGGTCGATTTCAATGAACTCGTCCTTCCGAATGTCGTGCTCCTATCCAAGGGCGATGTTCGCCTTGATGATCGAGGCACTCCAGTCACCCTCGAAGCAGGAATGCGCGTCGTCGTGTGGGAAGAGGATATCGGCGATGACGGACGCCCGGATTACCTGTTTGCCGAGGGCATCGCCGTCGTCAACGAGACGGGTGTGTCCCCACACGTCAAATGGTGCTGTCTGATCGATTCCGCCGGTATACGACATCAATCCGACGACAAGTCACCCCTCCAGTGATGCGCCACCATCACAACATATCGGGTGCCGTTCGCGGCGCAGATACACTATAATGCGTCGTTCCTGATTCACGGTCCGTTCTCAAGGAACTGATGAGCACCAAGCCCAAAGACGACCTTTTCGCCTCCGCAACCGCGAACAGCGACTATTCGGCCAAGGACATCGAGGTCCTGGAGGGCCTGGAGCCGGTGCGGCGGCGGCCGGGCATGTATATCGGCGGCACCGACGAGAAGGCGTTCCACCATCTGGCGGCCGAGGTGCTCGACAATTCCATGGACGAGGCGGTCGCCGGCCATGCCTCGCGCATCGAGATCGACCTGCGTGACGACGGCTCGCTCAGCATCCGCGATAATGGCCGAGGCATCCCGGTCGACGCCCATCCCAAGTTCAAGACCATCTCGGCGCTCGAGGTGATCATGACCACGCTGCATTCGGGCGGAAAGTTCTCCGGCAAGGTCTACGAGACGTCGGGCGGTCTGCACGGCGTCGGCGTCTCGGTGGTCAACGCCCTGTCCGAATGGCTCGACATCGAGGTGGCGCGCGACCGCAATCTGTGGCGCCAGAGTTATTCGCGCGGCGCGCCGACGTCGAAGCTCGAGAATCTGGGCGCGGTGCAGAACCGGAGGGGCACGACGACGACCTTCAAGCCCGACCCGCAGATCTTCGGCGACGAGCTGCATTTCAAGCCGTCTCGGCTCTACCGCATGGCGCGGTCGAAGGCGTATCTCTATCGCGGCGTCGAGATCCGCTGGTCGTGCGATCCGTCGCTGCTGAAGTCCGGCGACAGCACGCCTGCATCCGATGTTCTCCATTTCCCCAATGGCTTGCAGGACTTCCTTAATCAGGAACTCGACGGCGCCGACATGGTGACTCCGACCCCGTTCGCCGGCACCGGCGAGCTGGAGGGCGGCGGCAAGGTGGAATGGGCGATCGCCTGGCCGACGGACCGCGACGGCTTCGTCAATTCCTACTGCAACACGGTGCCGACGCCCGAGGGCGGCACCCACGAGACCGGCATGCGCAGCGCGCTGGTGAAGGGCCTGAAGGCCTATGCCGAGCTGGTGAACAACCGCAAGGCGTCGCAGATCACCGCCGAGGACGTGCTGGCAAACGTCACCGCCATCCTCTCAGTGTTCATCCGCGAGCCCCAGTTCCAGGGTCAGACCAAGGAAAGGCTGGCGAGCCCCGAAGCCGCGCGCATCGTCGAGACCGCCATGCGCGACCATTTCGACCACTGGCTGTCTGGCGCGCCTCAGGTGGCCGACGAACTGCTGGCCTACGCCCTGCTGCGCGCCGAGGAGCGGCTGCGCCGCAAGCAGGAGAAGGAGACCAGCCGCAAGAGCGCGACGCGCCGGCTGCGCCTGCCCGGCAAGCTGACCGACTGCGCCAATGCCGGCACGGCGGGCACCGAACTGTTCATCGTCGAGGGCGATTCGGCGGGCGGCTCGGCAAAGATGGCCCGCGACCGCGCCAATCAGGCGGTCCTGCCGCTGCGCGGCAAGATCCTCAACGTGGCCAGCGCCGGTCAGGACAAGACTTCGGCCAACCAAGAGCTGAAGGACCTGGTGCAGGCGCTGGGCTGCGGCATCGGCAACCACTACCGCGAGGGCGACCTGCGCTACGAGAAGATCATCGTGATGACCGACGCCGACGTGGACGGCGCCCATATCGCCACCCTGCTGATGACCTTCTTCTTCCACTCGATGCAGAGCCTGATCCGCGAGGGCCACCTCTACCTCGCTATGCCGCCGCTCTACCGTCTCACCCACAAGAACACCACCGTCTACGCCCAGAACGACGCCGAGAAGGACCGGCTGATCGCCGAGATGTTCAAGGGCAGCGGCAATGTGGAAGTGGGCCGGTTCAAGGGCCTGGGCGAGATGAGCGCGGCGCAGCTCAAGGCCACCACCATGGACCCGGCGACCCGCACCCTGCTGCGCGTCAAGTTGCCGGAGGGCAAGGACCGGTTCGTCGGCCTGGAAGAGACCGCCGATCTGGTCGACCGGCTGATGGGCAAGCGGCCGGAGCTGCGCTTCGACTATATCCAGAAGCATGCTTCTACTGTGAGCGATCTGGACGTTTAGACAGGCCAGCCTGCGTGAATACGGCGTTGACTTCGCAGGCAAAGCGCCTATTTTGCGCGGCGTGAATAATCGACAAAGCTGGCTCGGCCGACGGATCGCCCACATCGACGAGACTTTGAGGACACGTGGGTCGTGCGTTGCGGTGCACGCGTGTTCGTGGGTGAAACGGTAAAGCGGACGTGAACTTCGAATATCTCGGATTGGCCCCGGAAACGCTGCGGGCCGTAGAAGAAGCCGGTTATACCACGCCGACGCCGATCCAGGCGCAGGCGATACCGGTCGTGTTGCAGGGCCGCGACGTGCTGGGCATCGCCCAGACCGGCACCGGCAAGACCGCCGGCTTCACCCTGCCGATGATCGACATCCTGTCGCAGGGCCGCGCCCGGGCGCGCATGCCGCGCTCGCTGATCCTGGAGCCGACCCGGGAGCTGGCCGCCCAGGTGGCGCAGAGCTTCGAGACCTACGGCAAGTACCACAAGCTGAACATGGCGCTGCTCATCGGCGGCGTCAGCTTCGAGGACCAGGAACGCAAGCTGGACCGCGGCGTCGACGTGCTGATCGCCACGCCCGGCCGCCTGCTCGACCATTTCGGCCGCGGCAAGCTGATGATGACCGGCGTCGACATCCTGGTCATCGACGAGGCCGACCGCATGCTCGACATGGGCTTCATCCCCGATGTCGAGCGCATCTGCTCGCTGATCACCAAGAAGCACCAGACCCTGTTCTTCTCGGCCACCATGCCGAGGGAGATCCAGGGCCTCGTCTCCAAGTTCCTCACCGATCCCAAGCGGATCGAGGTCGCCCCGCCCTCCTCCACCGCCGCCACCGTCGAGCAGTTCCTGGTGCCGCTGCACACCGGCGAGGCCGGCGCCAAGCGCGCCAGGCTGCGCGAGCTGCTGCGCGGCGAGGAGATCAAGAACGCCATCGTGTTCTGCAACCGCAAGCGCGACGTCGACGTGGTGTTCCGCTCGCTGAAGCGGCACGGCTTCAACGCCGCCGCGCTGCACGGCGACATGGACCAGGGCTCGCGCATGGAAGTGCTCGACAGCTTCAAGGGCGGCAACGTCCAGCTGCTGGTCGCCTCCGACGTGGCCGCGCGCGGCCTCGACATCCCGGCCATGTCGCATGTGTTCAACTACGACGTGCCTTCCCACGCCGAGGACTATATCCACCGCATCGGCCGCACCGGCCGCGCCGGACGCTCGGGACGCGCCTTCATGATCTCCACACCCGCCGACTCCAAGTGGCTGCGCAATGTCCAGAGCCTGATCGGCAAGGCGATCAATGTGCTGGGCGCCGGGCCCAAGGCCGAATCCATGGCCCAACCCGCCGCCGAAAGTGCTACTATCGAACCTGATATGGCCAGGGATGACGCGGGAGAAAAGCGCGGAAAACGGCGCCGCCGTCGCGGCGGCCGCGGCCGTGACGCGCGCGAGGCTTCGCCGTCCCCGGCCGAGGCCCAGACCGAGCAGCGCGCCGAGGCCAGCCCGCCGCCACGGGAGAACCGGGACGCCCAGCCGCGCCGCGAGGACCAGCCGCGCCGCGAGGAGCCGCGCCGTCAGGAAGCCCGTCAGGACGATCACCGCCGCAACGACCAGCGCCGGGATGACCGCCGCGACCGCAGCGATCGAGGCCATGATCGGGGCCGCGACCGGAACCGCGACCGCGACCGCCGCTACCGCGAAGACGATTTCGAGCCGGTCCTCGGGCTGGGCGACCACGTCCCCGAATTCCTGCTGCGTACCTTCAAGATCGCGCCCATCCCGGCCGACGACGACGAAGACGAAATCGAGCTGGAGATCGAGGAGGTCGAGGCGGATGCCGACGCGGCGCAGCCTGTCGCCGCCGCCGAGGAAGCGCCGGCCGAGCGCAAGAGCAAGCGCAAGCGCCGCTCGCGCGGGAAGAAGCGCACCGATGGCGCCGAGGCCGCGCCCGAGATAGCGGAAGACGCGGTTTCCGAGCCGGCGCAGGAGGCTGCCGCCGACGCCGCGCCAGCCGAAGAAACCCAGCCCGAGACGCCCGCCGCCGAGGATCAGCCGGCCGCCGCCGAAGCGGCCGAGGATCAGCCGCCCGCCAAACCGAAACCCTCGCGCAAGCCCCGCACCCGGGCCAGGAAGGCCGAGGCGGCGCCCGCGACCGAGGCAGGCGAAGCGGCGCCGGCGGAAGCCGCCGACGCCCAATCCGCACCGAAGAAGCCCGCGCGGCGGACCACCGCCCGGGCGAAGAAGGCCGCCGAGCCAGAGGCGGCCGCCGAACCGGCACCCAAGGCCACCCGGACGCGTGCCCGGAGCACCAAAGCCAAGGCCGCGGCGGAAACCGAGACGACCGAGGCCGCCTCCGAGGCACCGGACGCCAAGCCGAAGACCGCCCGCAAGCCGCGCGCGCCGCGCAAGTCGCCGGCCAAGGCGGCCTGATCCTTCCCCGTCGCTTGCCCGCCGGCGGCCATCCATCGCCGCACTGGCCGCTTGCCCGCATTCGCCTTCCGCTTTAAGCAGGACGCGCAATCAAGGGAGGCGGCATATGGAATTCGACAAGGTTTCGCTCGACATCACCGACGGCGTGGCGGTCGTGAAGCTCAACGACCCGGAGGCGATGAACGCCGTCTCGCTGCCCATGCTGCAGAGCCTCAAGGAGGTGCTGGGCATCCTCGAGGACCGGGAGAGCAGGGTGCGTTCGTTGGTGATCACCGGCGAGGGCCGCGCCTTCTGCGCCGGCGCCAATCTGAAGAACCGCAAGCCGGCCGACCCGGACGATCCCGACAACACGGTCGCGACGCTCGACGTCTACTATCACCCCATGCTCAAGCGCATGCGCGACCTGAAGGCGCCGATCATCACCGCGGTGAACGGTCCGGCGGCCGGCGCCGGCATGAGCCTCGCCATCTCGGGCGATCTCGTCTACGCCGCGCGCTCGGCGTATTTCATGCAGGCGTTCATCAATATCGGCCTGGTGCCCGACGCCGGCAGCACCTTCATCCTGCCGCGCCTTATCGGCAAGGCGCGCGCCGCGAAGATGATGATGCTGGGCGAGCGGGTCCCGGCCGAAAAGGCGTTCGAATGGGGCATGGTCTCCGAGGTCGTCGATGACGACAAGCTGATGCCCACGGTGATGGAACTGGCCGGGCGCATGGCCAAGGGGCCGACCAAGGCCTATTCCTTCATCCGCAAGGCGCTGGCGGCCACCTGGGCGAACAATTACGACCAGCAGCTGGACCTGGAGTACCACCTGCAGATCCGCGCATCGAAGACCTACGACTACACCGAGGGCACGACCGCTTTCCGCGAGAAGCGCCCGGCGAAGTTCGAGGGCCGGTAGAGCGGATTCGGCGAAAGCGCTCCACCCTACTTCGCCGCGGCTTTCGGGCGGCAAGGCGCTTCCGCCTCGCCTGAAAGCGCTCCACAATTGTTCGCCGCGGCTTTCGGGCGGCAAGGCGCCTCCGCCTCGCCTGAAAGCGCTTCACCATTCTTCGCCGCGGCTTTCGGGCGGCAAGGCGGTTCCGCCTCGCCTGAAAGCGCTTCGGTCACATCACATAGGCCTGATGGCCGATCCGGCCGCGCCTGGCGTTGCGCAGCAGCCGGTTGAAGCCGTCGCGGTCGACGTGGATCAGGGTGCGGTGGTCGCCGCCCTCGAACCAGACCTCGGGCTCGTGCAACAGGCTGTCGTCGACCAGCACCTCGAGGCCGTAGGCGGCGCCCACCGGCGGAACGGCGCCCATGTCGCAGTCCGCGAAGACGCCGCCGATCTCCTCCTCGCTGGCGAGGCCGAGGCGCTTGCCCAGCTCGTCCTGCACCTTGCCCAGTTCCACCCTGTAGGTGCTGGGCACCACCACGACCGCGTAGCCGAGCTCGTGATGCACCACCACCGACTTCGCCATGCGGCGCGCCGGGACGTGGGCCGTGTGGGCCGAGGCCACCGCCGTCATGGAGCGCGGGTGCTCGATGGTATCGTAGCGGACACCCTGGCCATCCATGTAGGTCTTGAGACGATTTGCGATGCTCATCCGTGCCTCCTTCCGGCTGGATGTTGAAAGCATCGCCATTGTAGCACGAACGACGCCCTGCGTCGCGCCACGGCCCGTCTACGGCGTGCGGGACTTCTGGCGCGGCTTGCGAGGCTTGCCGGCCTGCGCCCGCAGCGCCTCGTCGAGCGCCTTGCGGGCCCAGTCCAGCATTTCGTCCGGCTCGTCGAACAGGGAATCCGGCGCCTCGTAATAGGACATGATGCCGTGCTCACCCTTCTTCGTGGCGTAGACGAAGGGGCCGCAGCCGGCGTCCTCGAAGTCGGCGCGGTTGCCGTCGCCGACTTTCAGGTACAGCCGCTCGCCGGCGATCAGCCCGAACATCACGCCGTGGCAGAACAGCCCGGCGCCGCCGAACATGCGCCGCAGGCTCACCCCATCGAGCGGCTCGAGCAGCTCCAGCACGAAGGCGCCGTATTCGGGGCTGACCGCCACTCAGAGATCCATCATGTTGATGGTCTTGCCGGGCAGCTGCACGACGAGACCGTCGACCGCGTCGGTCAGCTCGATCTGGCAGCCGAGGCGCGACGTGGGCCTCAGGCCGAACGCCAGGTCGAGCATGTCCGCCTCGTCGGCGCTCGGCCTGGGCAGCTTGGCATAGAACGCCTTGTCGACGATGACATGGCAGGTGGAGCACGCCATGGAGCCTTCGCAGGCGCCCTCGATGTCGATGTCGTTGTCGTGGGCGATCTCGAGGACGGACGTGCCGGCCTTGGCTTTCACCTCGGTGCGGGTTTTCCCGTCCGCGCTGACGAAGGTCATCTTCGGCATCATGCCGCCTTTCTCAACTGGGTTACCTTTCGCACCACCGTCGCCACGGCGTGATCGATCTCCTCGTCGGTGGTGAACCGGCCGATGCCGAAGCGGATGGTCGCCTGCGCCAGGCGCTCGTCGACGCCCAGCGACCGAAGCACATAGGAAGGCTCGGCCACCGCGGAGGCGCAGGCCGCGCCCGAGGACACCGCCAGCTCGCGCAGCTGGGCCAGCAGCAGCGCGCCGTCCACCCCGGGAAAACTGAGGCTGATATTGCCCGGAATCCGCCGCTCGCGGTCGCCATTCAGCACCGCGCCCGGCACGCCAGCCAGCACGCGGTCGACGAAGCGGTCGAACTGGCGGCGCAGACGCTCGCGCTCGGCGTCCATCTCGCCGGCCGCGACCGCGCAGGCCGCGCCGAGACCGACGCACAGCGCCGGCGACAGGGTTCCGGAACGCAGTCCGCCCTCCTGCCCGCCGCCGCTCAGGATGGGATCGAACTTCAGCCGCGACCTGCCGCGGACATAAAGCGCCCCGATACCCTTGGGCCCGTAGAGCTTGTGGCCGGAGATGCTCATCAGGTCGATGTTCATGGCCTCGACGTCGAGCGGGATCTTGCCGGCGGCCTGGGCCGCGTCGGTGTGGAAGAACACGCGGCGCTCGCGGCAGATGGCGCCGATCTCGGCGATGGGCTGGATGACGCCGATCTCGTTGTTGACCGCCATGACGGAGACGAGAAGCGTGTCGCCGGTGATCGCGGCGCGAAGCTGGCCCAGGTCGATCAGGCCGTCGGGGCCGACCGGGAGATAGGTGACCGACATCCCTTCCCGCTCCATGGCGGCGAAGGCCTCGAGCACGCATTTGTGCTCGGTTACGGCGGTGACCATGTGGCCGCGGTGCTTGCGGTAGAACCGGGCAAGGCCCTTGATGGCGAGGTTGTTGGATTCGGTCGCGCCCGAGGTGAAGGTGATCTCCTTGCCGGCCGCGCCGATCAGCGCCGCGACCTGGCCGCGCGCCCGCTCGACGGCGTCGGCGGCTTCCCAGCCGAACTTGTGGCTGCTGGAATGGGGATTGCCGAACTTCCCGGTCAGGTAGGGCATCATCTGGTCGAGGACGCGCTGATCGAGCGGCGTCGTCGCCTGGTAGTCCATGTAGATGGGCAGCTGGAGGGTCATCAGCCGGCCTTCCGCCGCGCCATGCGCTCGCGCATCGCGCTCCAGGCCGCGAACAACCGGTCCATGTCCTCGCCGGTCGTCGCCCAGCCCAGACTGACCCGGATGGCCGAGCCCGCCACTTCCCGGCCGTGACCCATGGCCGCCAGCACCCGCGAGGCCCTGACCTTGCCCGACGAACAGGCCGCCCCGGCGCTGACGCCGACGCCGGCGAGATCGAGCGCCATGACCTGGGTTTCGCTGCCGATGCCCGGCAGCGCGACACAACTGGTGTTCGGCAGGCGAGGCGCCCCTTCCGACAGGATCAGCGCTTCGGGCGCCGTCTCCCGCACGCGGCGCTCCCAGGCATCGCGCAGGACGGCGATCCGCTCCGGAAGGCCGGCTTGTTCGGCGGCCGCGCCGAAGCCGGCGATGCCGGGGACGTTCTCGGTGCCCGAGCGGCGGCCCTGCTCCTGTCCGCCGCCCCGCACCACCGGTGCCAGCGCGCAGACCTCGCGCACGATCAGGGCGCCGACGCCCTGCGGGCCGCCCAGCTTGTGCGCCGAAAGGCTGAGATAGTCGGCCCCCAGATCGGCGAAATCGACGGGGATCTTGCCCGCCGCCTGCACCGCGTCGCAGTGCAGGCGCGCGCCGTACCGATGCGCCAGCGCCGCCGCCCCGGCGACCGGCTGGATGGCCCCGGTCTCGTTGTTGGCCAGCATCAACGATACCAGCGTGCCGCCGTCGCGCGGCGCCGACGCCAGCATCCTTTCCAGCGCGTCAAGATCGACGATGCCGTCGCCGTCGACGGGAACAGTCTCGACCGGCAGGCCGCTGCCGGCGGCGGTCTCGGTCACGGAGTCGTGCTCCACCGCCGAGACCAGCAGCCGCGCCGCGCCGGCGCGGGTGAGCGCCGCCATGTTGGCCTCGGAACCGCCGCTGGTGAACACCACCTCGGAAGCCTTGCCGCCTACCAGCGCCGCGACCTGGGCCCGCGCCCGCTCCACCGCAGCGCGGGCGGCTCGGCCGGCGCCATGGACCGACGACGGATTGCCCGCGCGCGCAAGCGCCTCGGCGACGGCGGCCGCGGCCTCGGGCCGCACCGGCGCGCTGGCGTTGTAGTCCAGATAGGCAAAGGCTGCGCTTGCGCTCATCATCCTCTTCGGGCCCGAACCTGCGCCACGAACTCCAGATTTGCCGACAACCCCCTATGCGATGCTCGCATTTCGGAGATCGACGATGCTATATAACACGCCGCGCTGCGATTTCCGGCAAGTACCGGGCCAACCCTTCGCAGCCGACAGGATACGGGTTATCTGAGTGCCGACCCGAGCGCTTCAAGATGCGTCAGCGATACTGGCTCTAACGTACTCTTGGACCGCCAACAAATGCGTTTTGGCGCCAGCTGGTCGCGACGAAGCACAAGCGTGGGAGTAATATCGAATGCCCGAGGTCATCTTTCCTGGCCCGGACGGCCGACTTGAAGGCCGCTATCAGCCGCCGAAGGCCAAGAACGCTCCGATCGCGCTGGTGCTGCACCCGCATCCCCGGTTCGGCGGCACCATGAACAACAAGGTGGTCTACCACCTGTTCCACGCCTTCGCGCGCCGGGGCTTCGCGGTGCTGCGCTTCAACTTCCGCGGCGTCGGCCGCAGCCAGGGCGAGTTCGACAACGGCATCGGCGAGCTGAGCGACGCCGCGGCGGCGCTTGACTGGCTGCAGACCTACAATCCCGACGCGCCGACCTGCTGGATCGCCGGCTTCTCGTTCGGCGCCTGGATCGGCATGCAGCTGCTGATGCGCCGGCCGGAAATCCAGGGGTTCATCTCGGTGGCGCCGCCCGCCAGCATGTACGACTTCAACTTCCTCGCCCCTTGCCCGTCGTCCGGCATCATCATCCAGGGCACCGCCGACGAAGTGGTGCCGCAGGAGGCCACCGCCAAGCTGGCCGAGAAGCTGCAGGCGCAGAAGGGCATCAAGGTCGACTACGTGACCATCCCGGGCGCCAGCCACTTCTACGAGAACCACATGGAGCAGCTGATCGGCTCCGTGGACGGCTATCTGGACAAGCGGCTGAAGGTCTGAACTTCCCGCGCCTCGCTCCGCATGATATACATTGAGTGTGTATATCCTGGAGTCGATCATGCGTGTCGCGAAATGGGGAAACAGTCTGGCCGTCCGCCTGCCCTCAGCCGTCGTCGAGGCGCTTGAACTCAAAGAAGGCGACGATATCGAAATCCGTATCGCCGGATCGCGCGAATTCGTCCTGTCGCGAGACGGCGCTCGAGACGAAGCGCTGCGTAAGTTGCGCAGCCTGAAGTGGCAGTTGCCTCCCGGATTCGTCTTCGATCGCGAAGACGTTCATGAGCGATAGTGTTTTCGCCGACACCAACATCCTGATCTACGCGGTCCTCGACCAAGGCAGCAAAGTCGAGGCGGCCCAATCCGTACTCGCGGCCGGACCGGTGATCAGCGTCCAGGTTCTCAACGAGTTCGCGGCGGTCTCCCGCGGGAAATTCGCCAAGAGCTGGAGCGAGATCGAAGAAGCCCTTGATATCGTACGGACTCTCGTTCGGACGATACTTCCACTCACCATCGAAACCCATGATGCCGCAATGTCCATCGCGGCGAGGTACAAGCTCCGTGTCTACGACGCCATGATCGTCGCAGCGGCGGCGGGCGCTGGCTGCTCCATACTCCTTAGCGAAGACATGCAGCACGGTCAGGTCATTGACGGGGTACGGATCGCCAACCCATTCGATCTCTCCTAGGAGACCGCGTAAAGCTTTCCGCCGGTCATCGGCTCGGGCACGCCGGTCGTGGTCGGGGTGCTGAGCGGCATACCCTTGAGCGAACGGACGGCAAGGAAAGCGAAGGCCTCGGCTTCGAGGAAATCGCCGCGCCAGCCGACGGACTCGACCGGATCGACCGGCACCTGGAGGGCGCGCTGCAGTCCTTCCATGATCACCGGATTCTTGCGGCCACCGCCGCAGACCAGCCAGCGGCCGGGCGTCGCCGGCAGGATGTCGCGGCTGGCGGCGACGGATGCGACGGTCAGCGCGGTCACGGTCGCGGCGCCGTCCTCGAGCGACAGGCCGTCGAGCATATCGAGGAAGAAATCATTCCGATCCAGAGATTTGGGATACGATCTTGAGAAATAGTCTCGCTGCATTGCCAGCCGGACACGGTCCTCGTGAACCTTGCCCGACGCGGCGACCTTGCCGCCCTCGTCGAGCAGCGCGCCGGTGTGGCGCTGCAGCCAGTCGTTGATCAGCGCGTTGCCGGGGCCGGTGTCGCAGGCCACCACGGTGCCATCGCGCCCGATGAAGGTGACGTTGGCGACACCGCCGATGTTGAGGATGGCGATGGGCCAGTCGTCGTGCGGCAGGTCGAGCGCACGCAGCAACGCCTGGTGATAGAGCGGCACGAGCGGCGCACCCTGCCCGCCCGCGGCCACGTCGGCGCCGCGGAAATCGTTGACGACAGCTATGCCGGTCTCGTGCGCCAGCAGGCCGCCGTCGCCGATCTGCCAGGTCCAGCGCTCGGCCGGACGGTGCAGGATGGTCTGGCCGTGAAAGCCCACCACGTCGACGTCACTGACCGCGAGCCCTTCCTGCTCCAGAAGCGCCTGCACGGCGCGGGCATGGGCGCGGGTGAAATCCTGCTCGACCGCCGACACCACGGGCGAGCCCATCAAACCACGCCCCTGCTGCTGGGCCATCTCCAGCAGGCCGCGCAGCCGCATGGTCTGGGCCGGCGTGTAGGCCTCGAAATAGGTCGGGCCGAGATACTCGACCGAGACCCCGTCGGTGCGCAGCAGGGCGGCGTCGATGCCGTCCAGCGAGGTGCCGCTCATGAGGCCGATCGCCGTGAGTTGCGTCTTTGTGCTCATATTCTCTTGTGCTAGGTACGGGCCGCGTTCTTTCGCGCCAAACCTAGCACCGAGCATCACGATGACCGAGCCGAAATCAGCCTTCCTGCGCACCATCGTCGACCGCGGCTTCCTGCACCAGGCCACGGACTTCGATGGACTGGACGCCGCGCTGACGAAGGGTTCGGTCACCGCCTATATCGGCTTCGACTGCACGGCGCCGAGCCTGCATGTGGGCAGCCTGCTGCAGATCATGCTGCTGCGGCATTTCCAGCAGTGCGGGCACAAGCCGGTGGTGCTGATGGGCGGCGGGACCACCAAGATCGGCGATCCCACGGGACGCGACCTGTCGCGCCAGATGCTCACCGAGGAAGCGATCGAGACCAACAAGGCCGGTATACGCAAGGTATTCGCCAAATACCTCACCTTCGGCGACGGGCCGACCGACGCGGTCATGGTCGACAACGATGACTGGCTGTCGCAGCTCAACTACCTTGAATTCCTTCGGGACTTCGGTCCCCACTTTTCGGTCAACCGGATGTTGACCTTCGACAGCGTCAAGCTGCGCCTCGACCGCGAGCAGCCGCTGAGCTTCCTCGAGTTCAACTACATGATCCTCCAGGCCTATGACTTCCTCGAACTGAAGCGCCGCATGGGCGTCACCCTGCAAATGGGCGGATCGGACCAGTGGGGCAACATCGTCAACGGGGTCGAGCTGGGACGGCGCATCGACCAGGCCGAGCTGTTCGGCATGACCTCGCCGCTGATGACGACGGCCTCCGGGGCCAAGATGGGCAAGACCGCCCAGGGCGCGGTATGGCTCAACGCCGACATGCTCTCGCCCTACGATTACTGGCAGTTCTGGCGCAACGTCGACGACGCCGACGTGGCCCGTTTCCTGAAACTGTTCACCGAGCTCCCGCTGGCCGAGATCGAAAGGCTGGCGGCGCTCGAGGGCGCGGGCATCAACGACGCGAAGAAGGTGCTCGCGACCGAGGCGACGAGCCTCGCCCATGGCCGCGAGGCCGCGCTCCAGGCCGAGGAGACCGCGCGCACGACATTCGAGCAGGGCGGGCTCGGCGGCGACCTGCCGACCGTGGAAATCGCGCGCGCGGCGCTTGAAAAGGGTCTCGGCATCCTCAATCTTCTAAGGCAAGCGGGGCTGAGCGCGTCGAACGGAGAAGCCAGGCGCCTCATTCAAGGAGGCGGCGCCCGGGTGAACGACGCAAGGGTGGAGGACGAGACGTTGATCCTCGATCTCGGCGCACTGAACTCCGATGGTGTCATCAAGCTGACGGCAGGCAAGAAGCGCCACGTGATCGTGCGCCCGGTCTAGCCGCAAGAACGGAGCCACGAATGAACAGGATGCTGACCACGGGACTGATCGCCGCCGCCATCACGGCCGGCGCGGCGGCCCCGTCCATGGCGGCGGACGAGAACAAGCCACTGGTGCGCTGCATCGACATCACACGCATGTCGAGCAGCAAGGTGGTGGACAACCAGACCATCATCCTGAAGATGCGCGGCGGCCCGGACTACAAGATGACGCTCGCCCACCGCTGTCCGGGCCTCAAGATGCAGGGCACGTGGCGGCACGATGCCAGGTCGCTGGCCAAGTTGTGCGAGGTGGACACCATCGAGGTACCGGTGACCACGACGGGCGGCGTGCTCGGCAGCAATTTCACGCCCTGCATCATCGAGAGCATCACCGAGATACCGAAGGGCGGAGACGGCAAGACGCAGTAGGCCGCCGCCGTCAGATCCAGCGCCGCACCTCGGAGCGGTAAGGCCGGTACAATCCTTCGTGCTTGGCCATCAGATAGGCTTCCTCGCGGCGCGCCGATCCGTCGACGATCAGGACCGCGAGCGGCAGCAGCACCAGCGTCCAGGCGCAGTCGACGAGCAGCCCAATTCCCAGCATGATGACCGCATAGGCCAGATAGGCGGGATGGCGCGAAATGCGGTAGGGGCCGGTCGTCACCACCGTTTCCGTGGTGTACTGGTGGCCGAAGACCTCGCCGTGGCGGCGGAACTCGCGCCAGGCCAGCAGCCAGAGGACCGTTCCCAGCAGGATCAGCACCGGCCCGACGACGATCCGGATCGGATTGCCGGGCAGCAGCGGCAGCGGCTTGACCAGCTCGGCCGTGACGCTGACCACGGTCAACAGCAGAAACACCAGCGATGGCGGAAACACCGAACTGGGTTTGGTGCGTCTGCGCGGCCTCGTCATGGCGCCGGCTCGGCCTTTCCCGCGTCGTCCGGCGGCGCCTTCTGACGCCTCGACTTCTCCTCGCCGGATGGCGACTGGAACACGTTGAACATGTTGCGCAGGAATCCCGGCGTCAGTGCCGACAGCGGATTGACGGACACATCGGGTTTTTCGGTCGTGCCGCGCACCGAGAACCGGATGGCGATCAACCCCTCGTTTTCCCCGCCCGACAGGATCTGACCCACGATGGGAACATAGTCCAGCACCGTGTTCAGCGCATATGCCGGCGCGAGCGTTCCTTCCAGGTCGAGCCTGGTCTGCTCGTCATAGAGCCTGCCGGACATGCGGATACCGAGCTGGGAACCCAGCGCTCTCGCATCGTTGAAGTGCAGCGTGCCCTCGCCCAGGTCGAACCCCGAATCGAAGCGCGCGAAACCGATGCCGTCGCCGGTCAGGATGTCGCGCAGGCCGCTGAGCGATCCGATGGTCAGCATCTGCGCCATCATGGGAGAGTCCTTCACCCGGAAGTCCCTGGCGCTGATCGTCCCCACGGTGTGCCGCTTGCCGCGCGGCCCGCTGATCTTGCCGCTGATCGTCATGCTGCCGCCGGTGACGCCGTTGAGCACGCCGAGGGTGCGCAGCAGCTCACCGGCATCGTCGGTCACCACCTCGACGCCGGGCTTGTCGCCTTTCAGGCTGAAGTCGACGGACATTGTCTTGCCGCTCTTGAGCACGCCCTTGATGTCGGCGTCGACCACCTCGCCCCGCTCGATGACGAGCGCTGCATTCATGTCGCGGATCGGCACGCCCTTCGGCGCAATGGCCTCGTCGACCACCAGAGCGACCTTGGCGGCAAAGGTCGACTCCTCTTCCTCCTCGGGCGCCTTTTCGCCGGCGGTTTCTTCATCGCCCTCGAGGAACGGCCGGATGTCGGCTCGCCTGCCCGCAACCCGGATGTCGAGCGGGTCGTCGCCCGACTTGCGCAGGGCGAAGCTGGCATCGGTCTCGCCGAGTTGCAGGCGCGGCAGCTCGATGCCGGCGAAGTCGCCCTCGGGCGTGAAGCTCAGCCGTCCAGAGGTCGTCAGGTCCGGCATGGTTACATTGAGCCGAGTCGGCAGCAGCCCGCCCGGCTGCGACGAGATGTCCATGGCCAGCGTGCCCGGCGCGCCCACCGGCTTTTTCCATTCCATGATCGGGAACGCGAAAGACCCGTTCCTCAGGTCGGCCTTGACCGTGCCCTGGCTCACCTTCGATCCCTTGCCGATCAGCACGGTCTCGGTGTCGATCGTGCCGCCCATCTCGAACACGTCCGGCATGCCCAGCTTGCGGGCAGCGTCGGGGCCGATGGCCGCTCGGGCGGTGTAGCGGGTCGGCGTGACCTTGTCGGTGAAACTCTCCGTCCATTCGATCTCGGCCGGTGCGCCGAGCAGGACGAACCGGCCATGGGCGACGAGGCCCGACGGATCGAGGGTCAGCTCGAGGTCGCCGGGTCGCGGCTCCAGTTTCTCCAGTCCCTTTGTCAGCAGGAAGTCCTCGGCCACCACGGCGGCCCGGTAGGTGACGTCCTTCATCTCCAGCTTTTTGATGAGCGGGATGCGGAAGCGGACCTTGCCGCGCATCTTTCCGCCCAGGCTGCGCGGGCTGACACCGAAGCTGGTGGCGTAGCCGAGCGGCTTGTAGTCGAGCAGCGTGAGCAGCTGGGGCACGTCGGTATCGAGCGCGAGCAACAGGTCGGCGACGTGCTCGACCTTTTCGTCGAGGCGCTCGATCACGCCGTGCAGCGCGGCCACGTCCACGGCCAGGCCTGTCGCCGGATCGGCGATGACGCCGCCGTCCACCCAGAGCTCGAAGAATTGCGGCCGCAGGCTCGCGCGGCCCCTGCCCTCGCGGATCGGCGGCATCGGCCGGAGATAATGCGCCTCCATGCCCTCGAACTCGAAATCGAGGCCGAAATCGACATCGGCCGGCACGTCCGGCGCCCGCGGCCGAACGTCCACCTTGATCTGGCCGGTGGTCATGACGCCGGCCGCGATGTTCCTGGCGAACCAGGCGCGCGTACCCTGCTTGAAATCCGGCGGCCACATGCCGGCCAGTGTCTGGAACGGCAGGCGGCGCAGGGTGAGGTCGAGCGCGCCGCCCTCGCCCGCCGGCGAGGTGAACGCGCTGCCCTTGCCCTCGATCACCGCGTGCCCGATGGCAAGCCGCATGGTCTCGAGGGTGAGCTTTCCCGCGGCCCGGTCGAGGCTTCCCTTGAGGATTGCGCCGTCGACAGTGAACGGCGCTGCCAGCGCCGGCAGGGTCAGCCTCCCCTTCGCCGCCGTCAGGTCGAAGGCCAGGCGATCGACGTGGCCGTCCGGCCGCGCACCCGCGGTGACGCGCCCGCTGACAGGCAGGTTCCAGCCGCGCAGCGTCTTCAGTCCGCCTTCCGGCCGGGCGAACATGGACGGCACCGCGCCGGTGACATCCAGTGCCAGCGCCGCCTCGTTGGTAGCGCGGGTGAAGTCGGCGCGCATTTTGAAGCCGGTCTGCCGTTCGGTGCCGGCGAGCGTGCCCACAAGGGTCGCGGCGAGCCCCTTGTCGGTGCGGCGCACGTCGAGCGTCGCGCCGCTGACCCGCCAGTCCTCCTCGCCGGCCAGGTCGTCGATGTCGAGGACGGCGTCGGTGATGGCCAGCCGGCGCAGGTCGTTCCTGTCGGACGGCGGCTCGAGCATGGACTTCAGCAGTTGCTCGATGACGTCGGATTCCTGCGGCCCCCGGTCGTCACGGCGGAGGATGAAGCTGCCGTCGGGCTTGCGCGACAGCATGATGACCGGGGAAAAGAACTCGATCCGGCGGGGGACGTAGTTGCCGGCCAGCAGGTTCGAGGCCTTGAACCCGACGGCAAGCTGCGGCAGCTCGATCACCGGCAGGTCGTGGCGGTCCTTGAGCACCACCCTGGTGACGCGCAGGTCGACGGCGCGGCTCCAGCCGCCCCAGACCAGCACGGTATGTTCGAAATCGACCGTGAAACCGTCGAGCTGCTCGGCAAGGGCCCGCTGCATGGTCGGCCGCAGGAAATCGACCTCGACCGGACCCAGCATGAGGCGGCCGACGAGAAGCGCCAGCAGCACGAGAGTCACGATGACTATCGCCGCCACGCCCCGGACTATCCACCGTGCTATCGCCAAATGCACCCATCCGCCCGCCGCGCCGAGGCGGCTTGACCCGGACGGCGCAACTACGCAGTGTCTTGCCCTCACAGCAAGAAGAGCCATCCCTCGTGCAAGACTTAGCCTTGCCAATCGATCCGGACAAGCTTCCCAAGCCTTTCGACGAAGGATTGGCCCGGCAGAGGCTGGCCGACTGGCGGGCCGAAATCGACGCCGCGCACCCCGTTCTGGCCGAGGCGGCCGCGACGCCTGCTTTCGAAGGGCTGATGCTGTCCCTGTTCGGCAACAGCCCCTTCCTCTCCGCCTGCGCCGCCAAGGCGCCCGAGGTGCTGGAAGCCGTGGCGGCCAAGGGGCCCGACGCGGCCAAGGACGAGCTGTTCCTGGACCTGCGGGCAAACCTGCCGACGATCGCCCAGCAGGACGCCTTCATGCGCGAGCTGCGCCAGGCACGGACAAGGGTCGCGCTACTCACCGCGCTGGCCGACATCTCCGGCGCCTGGTCCCTGGAACAGGTGACCGCCGCCTTGAGCGAGTTCGCCGAACTGGCCGTCGACCACGCCGTCGCCCATATCCTGCGCGCCCGGATGGCCGCGGGCGACCTGGAATGGACGCTCGAAGCCGGTTCACCCGCGACACCCGAGCTGGGCCGCGGAGCGGGCTACATCGTGCTGGGGATGGGCAAGCTGGGCGGCCGGGAGCTGAACTATTCCAGCGACATCGACCTGATCGTGCTGTTCGATACCGAGGTGGTCCGCTATGTGGGCCGACGCGACGCCCATGACTGCTTCATCCGCATGACCCGCGACCTGGTGAAGCTGCTGCAGGAGCGCACCGGCGACGGCTATGTGTTCCGCGTCGACCTGCAGCTGCGCCCCGATCCCGGCGCGACGCCCGTCGCCATCTCGGTGGACGCGGCGGAAATCTACTATCAGAGCGTGGGCCTGAACTGGGAGCGGGCCGCCATGATCAAGGCCCGGCCGATCGCCGGGGACATCGAGGCCGGCCTCGGCTTCCTGGACCGGATCAAGGCCTTCGTCTGGCGCAAGCACCTGGACTACGTGGCGCTGGAGGACATCCACGCCATGAAGGCGCGCATCCACACCCACCACCGGCACCAGGGCATCCGCCTCGCCGGCCAGGACGTCAAGCTGGGGCCGGGCGGCATCCGCGAGATCGAGTTCTTCCTGAGCGCCCACCAGCTGATCTGGGGCGGCCGGACGCCGGCGCTGCGGGTGAAGCGGACCGTGCAGGGCCTCGAGGTGCTGCGCGAGCTGGGCATGATCGGCGACGGCGAGGCGGCGGAACTGGCCGCCGCCTACCGCTTCCTGCGCACCGTCGAGCACCGGCTGCAGATGATCCGGGACGAACAGACCCACAAGGTGCCCGAGAGGCCGGAAGGCATCGCGGCGCTCGCCACCTTTCTCGGCTACGCCGATCCCGACGGCTTCGAGGCCGACATGCTGCGGCATCTGGGGACGGTACAGCACCACTATGACGACCTGTTCAGCGACGCCCATTCGGTGAGCGAGGACGAGCGCTGGAACCGTCTGTTCGGCGCCGCCGAACCGTCGGCGGAACTGCTGGCCGACATCACGGCGCTGGGATTCGAGACGCCCGAGATCGTCGTCGACCTGGTGCGCTCCTGGTCGACCGGCCGCTTCCGCGCCTTCCGCACCGAACGGGCCCGGGCGCTGCTCAAGGTGCTGGTGCCGACGATCATCGACGTGTTCGGCAAGACCGCCGAGCCCATGCGGGCGCTGCAACGGTTCAACGATTTCCTGTCGCGGCTGCCGTCCGGCGTGCAGCTGCTGACCCTGTTCCAGGCCAATCCCAAGCTGCTGGAACTGGTGGCCGAGATTCTGGGCACCGCGCCGGCGCTGTCGGACTTCCTCGCCCACAACCACCTGCTGCTCGATTCCGTGCTCAGCCCCGGCTTCATGACCCGGCTGCCCGGCGAGCGGGAGCTCGAGCACGATCTGGAGCGGGCCCTGGCGGCCGCCGCCGACTTCCAGGACGTCATGGACCTGTCGCGGCGGTGGGCGAACGAGCGCAAGTTCCAGATCGGCGTGCAGCTGCTGCACGGCATCATCAGCGCCGCCGACGCGGCCGCGGCCCACACGGCGCTGGCCGAAGCCGTCGTCCGGGGCATGCTGGCGCCCGTCGAGGAAGACTTCGCGCGGCGCCACGGCCGCGTGCCCGGCGGCGGCCTGGCGATCGTCGCCATGGGCTCGTTCGGCGGCACCGAGACCACCTTCACGTCCGACCTCGACCTGATCTTCATCTACCGCACTCCAGGGCCGGATGCGGACTCGGACGGCGAACGGCCGCTGCCGGTCAGCCAGTATTACGGCCGGCTCGGCCAGCGCGTCATCAATGCGCTGACCGCGCTCACCGGCGAGGGGCGGCTCTACGAGGTCGACATGCAGCTGCGGCCGTCCGGCCGGGCGGGACCGCTCGCGGTCTCCGTCGAGGGCTTCGAGAGCTACCAGCGCAACCAGGCCTGGCTGTGGGAGCACATGGCGCTCACCCGGGCCCGGCCGGTCGCCGGGCCGCTCGACCTGATGGCGGATATCGACAGCATCATCCATTCGGTCCTGGCCATGGAACGCGATCCGGACAAGGTGCTGTTCACCGTCGCCGACATGCGCCGCCGGCTGGCGGCCCAGTTCGGCACCGAGAATCCGTGGTCGGTGAAGCATGTGCGCGGCGGCCTCCTCGACCTGGAATTCATTGCCCAGTACCTGGAGCTGCGCCACGGCGTGGGCGATCCGTCGCTGTTCAATCCACGCACGCCTGCGGCGTTCGACAATATTCTCGGCGCGGAACTGATCTCCTCGGCGATGACCGACGAACTAAAGAGCGCGTGGGTGCTGATGGACTCCATTCGCGGCTTCTCCCGGCAGACGCTGGGCGGCGATTTCGACCCTGCCCTGCATGGCTCGCCTGCCCTGCTTTCCGCCCTGACCCGGGCGACCGGCTTTGCGGATTTCGGCGAGCTGGAGAAGGCGTTGCTGGCGGCCGAGTCCCGCGTGCGGCAAATCTTCGACGAGATGATCGCCGGCCCCGCATCCCAACTCCCCCCACAGGAGGACGACAGTGGCAAAGCAAATTGAAGCAGGCGACAAGGCTCCCGCCTTCACCATGACCCGCGACGGCGGCGACACCATCTCGCTCGCGGGGCTAAGGGGCAGGAAGGTGGTGCTGTACTTCTATCCGAAGGACGACACGCCGGGCTGCACCACCGAGGCCATCGACTTCACCCGGCTGAAGGACGAGTTCGCCAAGGCCGGCGCCGAGGTGATCGGCGTCTCGCGCGACACCGTCGCCAAGCACGAGAAGTTCGCCGCCAAGCACAAGCTCGGCGTGGCGCTGGGCGCCGACGAGGACGGCACGGTCACCGAGGCCTATGGCGTCTGGCAGGAAAAGTCCCTGTATGGCCGCAAGTACATGGGCATCCAGCGCGCAACCTTCCTGATCGACGGCGACGGCGTGGTCCGCAAGGTCTGGCCGAAGGTTTCGGTGAAGGGGCATGCCGACGAGGTGCTGGCCGCCGTCGAGGCGCTCTGACCGCGCCATGTACGCCACACTGACGGAAGCCGCCTGCGCCGTGCTCCGCACCGCACCGGCGCGGGAGAAGGCATCCCTGTCCCGGAAGGTCGCCGAGGCCTGGTGGTCGGGCGCGCTCGCCGGGATCGGCGGGGCCCGGCCGCCCGACCGGCCGTCGCGGCCGGAGCGGCCGGAACTTCTGCCGCCCGCCCGGATGCCGAAGCGGCGCTCCGCCGGATCGGAGACGACCCGGGTCGCGCTGCTGCACGCCCTCGCCCACATCGAGCTCAATGCCGTCGACCTCGCCTGGGATCTGATCGCGCGGTTCGCCGGCGACGATCTGCCACAGGCGTTCTTCGACGACTGGGTGACCGTCGCCGACGAGGAAGGGCTGCATTTCCTGATGCTGTCCGACCGGCTGGCCGAGCTGGGCGCGGCCTATGGCGACTTGCCCGCCCATGACGGCCTTTGGGAGGCCGCCGCCGAAACCGCCCACGACCTGATGGCACGGCTCGCCATCGTGCCCATGGTGCTGGAGGCGCGCGGTCTCGACGTCACGCCGGCCATGATCCGCCGCTTCGACGCCGCCGGCGACGCCGTCACCGCCGACATCCTGCGCGTCGTGCTGCGCGACGAGATCGGACATGTGGCGGTGGGGAAGCGGTGGTTCGACTGGCTGTGCGAGCGAACCCGTAATGATTCGCGGCATATGTGGCGAAATTTGGTCGAACAGCACTTTCGCGGCGCGTTGAAGCCGCCTTTCAACCTGGATGCGCGACAAAAGGCCGGATTTCCGCCGGATTTCCTCGACGGCTTCCGCAATGAGGCGGACGCCGGTTCGTAATGAGTCGCTTCGGCGGGTGAAGTTTGTTAGAACGCACGGCTGGTTCAACAGCATGCCGATCGAGGGCTAGAGGCTTTGCAGAAACGCGTATGGCCGCGTCTGGAAGCGCTTCGTGCGTACCTCACGAAGCAGTACCAGCATCACTTTCCGGAGCGTCAGATCTATTTCCGCTCCCGCGGCGTCGTACGGTTCGTGTCGCTCTCGCCCCGCTTCCAGTCGATCTCGCTCGCCGTCGCCTTCGTGGTGACCTGCTGGGTCGGCATCGCCTCGGCCACCATGATCTTCGGCAACCAGGTGATCGAGAGCAAGGACCGCCAGATCGCCGACCTGCGCGAAATCCGCGGCGACCTGCACAAGCAACTGCTGACCCTCCAGGACGACATCCTGAACCGGACCCAGACGCTGCAGGCGCGCCAGGAAATGATCGACGGCCTGCTCGCGCGCTCCAAGGACGCCATGCTGGGTAACCTGCCCAGCCGCCAGATGGCCGACCGCTATCCCGCCATCATCGACCGGCCCGGCGCGGGCGAGACGCTGCCCGTCGGCGGCCCCGAGACCACCGAGGCGCCGCCCACCCTCGTGCCCCGGATCGGCGTGACGCCCGACCAGCGCAAGCGCAACCAGCAGCGCAGGCCGATCGTGCTGCGCGGCGAGCGCACCTCGGACGCCAGCGATCCGCTGGGCAGCAAGCTCGACGAACTAGAGGGCATGCAGAGCGTGCTGATCTTCCGCATGGACAGCCAGGTCCGCGATACCATCAACCGCTACGAGAAGGCGCTGAAGATCGCCGGCCTCAGCACCGACAAGGTGCTCGCCGCCGGCCCGCGCCGCCTGTCGGCGGGCGTCGGCGGTCCGTACCTGCCCATGCGCTTCACCGCCTTCGACGACGAAAGCCAGACCCAGGCGCTGATTTCGCTGATGCAGAACGTCGATCGGCTCAGCCTGATCTACAAGACGCTGGAGCGGGCGCCGCTGTCGCTGCCGGTCGAGGAGTTCTACATCTCCAGCACCTTCGGCGGCCGGTCCGACCCGTTCAACGGCGCGCCGGCGTTCCACGCGGGCGTCGATCTGGGCAGCCACCTGGAGAAGTCGCCGATCTTTTCCACCGCCCCCGGCAAGATCTCGTTCGCCGGCCGCGACGGCGCCTACGGCCTGATGGTCGAGGTCGATCACGGCAACGGCTTCGTCACCCGCTATGGGCACCTCAGCAAGATCATGGTAAGACAGGGCCAACGTGTCGCCTTGCGCGAGGAACTAGGTGTCATGGGCAGCTCCGGTCGCAGCACCGGCACCCACCTGCACTATGAAGTCCGCTTCAACGGCACGCCTATCAATCCGGTGAAGGTCTTCAAGGCAGCACAGCATGTTCAGGCAATCTGATCCCCGCGACGGCAAGCAACCCATCAAGGAAAGAGAAGGCAACGTAGTGTCCACCAATCCGAACCGCTCCGCCGCGAACACGCCGTCGATCATCGGCGGCGACGTCCAGCTCAAGGGCAACCTCATCACCACCGGCGAAGTGCAGTTCGACGGCCGCATGGAGGGCGACCTGCATTGCGGTTCGCTGACCATCGGCGAAAGCGCCGAGGTGAACGGGTCCGTGATCGCCGAGACCGTGATCATCCACGGCAAGCTGAAGGGCACCATCCGCGCCCGGCGCGTCCGCCTGGAGCGCACCGCCAAGGTCCAGGGCGACGTGTGGCACGAGATCATCTCGATCGAGGCCGGCGCCCACATCGAGGGCCAGTTCGTCCACGTGGACAACCCACTGGAGACCGGCACCGGCCGCCCGGCAGCGAAGCCCGCCGCGGCCCAGCCCGCAGCGAGCCCGTCCGCCTCGCCGGAGGCGCCGACCAATGGCGGCGCCCCTGCCCGCCCTACGACGCCGGCGAACTGACCAAAGGCCAGTTCGACCTGTTCAGTTGAGCAAAGGGCGGCAGAGATGCCGCCCTTCCGCACATGCGTCGACTAATGCATGTTAGCAGTCGCCGTTGTTGACACAGGTCAGATCGATTAGAAATCAATAGGAACGGGTTGGCTAGGGGGCTGAAAAATGTCTTTATAGGAAACATTACCGACATTGCTGCGTTCCCCTCTTGCTTGGAGTTGAAGTTTTCCCGTCCTGAAACACCATGTAAGCAGAACGTTATCTAATACAGCCCCCATCTGATTTCTCCATTCTTTATTTTTTTCCGAACACGGTTGACCATATTTTCTAAGGAATGCTGTTCTAATGTCGTAAAATCCTGAGTTCTGAAAAACAAAGTCCATGCTAATTAATCTTTCTTCATAAAATCGGAAAGCGATATCGCCGACGGGCGCGCCAGCCACTGTACCATCTGGATGGACACAGTCGAGGGTCAGACCATGATTTTTACAATCTCCCGCGACTGAGGTGTCGACAGCCTCGCCCGCCTTAACTTCCTTAAACTCAAACATCGGAGCATCTGTTCTCCCAAAAACCGATGCTGAAGACAAAACCACAATCAATGAGATAGCGCCGACTAGGGTTCTCGTCATGTCATCACCCATAAGATGTATAATACCAACGGTCATGATGATTGACCGATGTGAGCCCAGTCTCGCAGACCGATGGAAGTGATGGTTTCGGGCTGCTGGGTGAGGTTGCTCCAAGCGCGGCAGGCGGCGTCGAGGATGTCGTCGTAG
>JBFWZH010000044.1:0-36821 GCA_050185585.1 Sphingomonadales bacterium
GCCTGCCGCAGAAGTCGCTGGACAGCTTCGCGCTGGAGCGCCTGAAGCGGCACACCTGGCCGGGCAATGTCCGCGAACTGGAGAACCTGATCAAGCGCATCGTCGCGCTCTATTCCGAAGAGATCATCGGCGTCGAGGTGGTGACCGCCGAGCTGGCCGAGACCGAGCGCCGCGCGGTGCCGGCGGCCGGCATCGAAGCCGACAATTTGGCGGGCGCCGTGGAAAGCCATCTCGAGCGCTATTTCGCCGCCCATGGCGACGGCCTGCCGCCGAAGGGCCTGTACGACCGGATCATCAAGGAGGTCGAGCGGCCGCTGCTCAACATCGTGCTCGCCTCGACCCGGGGCAACCAGATCCGCGCCGCCGAGCTGCTGGGGCTCAACCGCAATACGTTGCGCAAGAAGATCCGCGAGCTGGACATCCCGGTGAACCGCGGCCTGAAATAGCCCGATCCGGGGGTGCTGCAATCTGGTGATGCAAATTTGCAACATTATGTTACCCTGCGCGCGCGCCGCCTTCGGCGCGCTGGTTGATTCGGGATCGAACCGCACTGAATGTCGACCCTCGGCGGCACGTCTGAGAAACCCAAGCGGGCCATCTTCCCCGGCTGGATAAGACAGCTTACCCACAATCGCTGGATGCCCGCGGCGCTGGCCCTGATCGCCGTGATCTGGGGCGTGGCGACCTATGTGGTGCTGAGCCGCGGGCTGCTGGCGATGGATTCGAGCGGGGCGATCGCGCTGATCTTCGGCAACCTCGCCATCGTCACCGTGCTCGCCGTGCTGATCACGAGGCGCATGGTGCGGCTGTGGGTGGCGCGGCGCACGGGCATCGCCGGTTCGCGGCTGCACGTCCGGCTCGTGACCCTGCTGAGCCTGGTCGCGATCATTCCGACGATCATCGTCGCCATGTTCTCGGCGCTGTACTTCAACCTGGGCCTCCAGACCTGGTTCTCCGACCAGGTGCGCGGAACCGTGCAGAACTCGGTGCGCATCGCCGAGGACTACATGGAGGAGCACAAGAAGAGCATCTCGCGCGACCTGATCGAGATGGCCTCGGTGCTCAACAGCCGGGCCGACGAGTTCCGCTTCGAGCCGCAGAAATTCGACGAGGAGATGCAGAACCAGGCCCGCAGCCGCTCGTTCAGCGAGGCGCTGATCCTGTCGCGCAACGGCACGATCTATTCCAAGTACAACGGATTGTTCGGCGACACCATGGCGCGCACCTCGGCGCTGCCGCGCCGCGCCATGGCGCAGGCCGAGGCGGGCGGCGTGGCCGCCATGACCAACGCCAACGACGACTATGTGGGCGCGCTGATCAAGCTGAGCGGCTACTGGGACCGGTATCTCTATGTGGGCCGCAACGTCGAGCAGCGGGTGGTCGCGCAGCTGGAGAAGACGCGCCACCACGCCGCCGAATACGAGCGGCTGGAAGAGCGCCGCGGCTCGCTGCAGACCAACATCAACATCACCTTCGTTGTGCTGGCGCTGCTGATGCTGCTGGTGGCGGTGTTCGTCGGCATCTGGTTCGCCAGCCGGCTGATCGCGCCGATCACAGACCTGGTCCGCGCGTCCGAGCGGATCCGCGAGGGCGACCTGTCGATCCGCGTGCCCGAAGGACAGGGCGACGACGAGATCACCGTGCTGTCGCGCACCTTCAACCGCATGACCGACCAGCTCCAAAGCCAGCGCGACGAGCTGATCGACGCCAATATCCAGCTCGACCAGCGCCGCCGGTTCACCGAGGCGGTGCTGGAAGGCGTGCTGGTCGGCGTGATCGGCCTCAACGCGCGCGGCGAGGTGGATTTGTCGAACCGGGCCGCGCTCGCCATGCTGGAGGAGACGGAGGCTTCGCTGAACGGCAACCGCCTGGTCGACGCCGTCCCCGAGCTTGCCGAACTGCTGGGCGAGGCCGAGCACAACCCCGACGAGTTCGTGCAGCAGCAGATCAACATCGTCCGCGACAGCCAGGCGCGGAACCTGCTGGTGCGCATCTCCTCGGAACGGGTCGAGGGGGAGATCAGCGGCTTCGTCGTCACCTTCGACGACATCACCGAGCTGGTCGCCGCCCAGCGCACCGCCGCCTGGGCCGACGTGGCGCGGCGCATCGCCCACGAGATCAAGAACCCGCTTACGCCGATCCAGCTGTCGGCCGAACGTCTGAAGCGCAAGTACCGCAAGGAAATCTCGACCGATCCCGACGTGTTCAGCCACTGCACCGACACGATCATCCGCCAGGTCGGCGACATCCGCCGCATGGTCGATGAGTTCTCCGGCTTCGCGCGGATGCCGGCGCCGACCTTCCGGCCGGAGAACGTCACCGAGATCGCCCGCCAGACCCTGCTGTTCCTCGAGGTGTCCTCGCCGGACATCTATTTCGCGTTCCATGGGGGCGACCATCCGGTGACCCTGAACTGCGACGGACGGCAGGTGGCGCAGGCTTTGACCAACATCATCAAGAACGCGTCGGAATCCATTCACGGCCGCAAGTGCCCCGATGGCGCCGTGCTGCCGCCGGGCCGCATCGACCTGACGGTGGGCGCCGACGCCGGGACGGTCGTGGTCACCGTCGAGGACAACGGGCTCGGCCTGCCGAAGGAGCACCGGGACCGGCTGACCGAGCCCTATGTAACCACCCGAGAGAAAGGCACCGGATTGGGACTGGCCATCGTCAAGAAGATCATGAGCGATCACGGCGGCGAACTGCTGCTGGAAGACCGGCCGCTGGGCGGCGTGCGCGTGCGGCTGGTGTTCTCGCGCGAGGCGGCGAGCGAGACGCCCGCCGAGCCGCAGGCGGCCAGGGCGGTCTGAGCCATGTCCCGCGACATCCTCATCGTCGACGACGAAGCCGACATCCGCGACCTGGTCGCCGGGCTGCTGCAGGACGAGGGCTACGAGACCCGCAGCGCCGGCGACAGCGACAGCGCGCTGGCCCAGATCGAGCAGCGCCGTCCCAATCTGGTGATCCTGGACATCTGGCTGCAAGGGAGCCGGCTCGACGGCCTGGAGCTGCTGGACTTCATCAAGCGCGATCATCCGGACGTGCCCGTGATCATCATCAGCGGCCACGGCAACGTGGAAACCGCCGTGTCGGCGATCAAACGCGGCGCCTCGAACTTCATCGAAAAGCCGTTCAAGACCGATCACTTGCTGCATCTGGTTCAGGTCGCGACGGAAGCGGCGCGGCTGCGGCGCGAGAACGAGGAACTGCGCGCCCGCTACATGCCGGCCGACGAGCTGATCGGCGGCTCGTCCGCCATCAACGCGGTGCGCCAGATCGTCGAGCGGGTGGCGCCGGCCAACAGCCGGGTGCTGATCGCCGGCCCGACCGGATCGGGCAAGGAAGTGATCGCGCGGCAGATCCACAAGCTGTCGTCGCGCGCCAACGGTCCCTTCGTCGTGGTCAACGCCGCCAACATCGCGCCCGAGCGGATGGAGATCGAGCTGTTCGGCATCGAGCGCAAGCAGGTCGGCCAGGTGCAGAGCCGCAAGATCGGCCTGTTCGAGCAGGCCCATGGCGGCACCCTGTTCCTCGACGAGGTCGGCGACATGCCGATGGAGACCCAGGCCAAGATCCTGCGTGTCCTGGTCGAGCAGATGTTCGAGCGGGTCGAGGGCAGCCGCAAGGTGCAGGTCGACGTGCGGGTGATGAGCTCGACGACGAAGGACCTGCGCCAGCTGATCGAGAGCGGCCGGTTCCGCGAGGATCTCTATCACCGGCTCAACGTGGTGCCGATCTCGATACCGCCACTGAGCTCGCGGCGCGACGACATCCCGCTGCTGATCGACTATTTCATGGACCGGCTGACCACCCATGGCGGCATGGCCCGGCGCGAGATCAGCGCCGACGTCGTCGCGGCGCTGCAGGCCTATGAGTGGCCCGGAAACGTGCGCCAACTGCGCAACGTGGTCGAGCGCATGCTGATCATGGCGGCCGAGGACGTGCTGGAGCAGATCGGCGCCGACATGCTGCCGTCCGAGATCAACGGGTCGGGGACCGCGCTGCTGCGCGCCGGTCAGGGCGAGGCCATCATGTCGGTGCCGCTGCGCGAGGCGCGCGAGGCGTTCGAGAAGGAATATCTGCAGGCCCAGATCACCCGCTTCGGCGGCAACATCTCGCGAACGGCCAGCTTCGTGGGCATGGAGCGGTCGGCGCTGCATCGCAAGTTGAAATCCCTGGGGCTGCAGACCGGCGAGAGACGCGCCGGCGAAGAGGACGAATGAACATCATCGTCTGCGGGGCGGGGCAGGTGGGTGCGACGATCGCCCATCAGCTCGCCGTCGAGCATCACGACGTCACGGTCATCGATATCGCGCCGGAACTGGTCGGCCGGCTGACCAGCAATCTCGACGTGCAGGGGATCGTGGGCCACGCGGCGCATCCGGACGTGCTCGAATCGGCGGGCGCGGCCCAGGCCGACATGCTGATCGCCACGACCTATTCGGACGAGGTCAACATGGTGGCCTGCCAGGTGGCGCACACCCTGTTCAGCGTGCCGACCAAGGTGGCGCGGCTGCGGACCCAATGCTACCTGCACCGGGACTGGCGCACGCTGTTCGGCCCCGCCAACCTGCCGATCGACCTGATCATCTCGCCCGAGCTGGAGGTGGCACGCGCCATCCGGCGCCGGGTCGACACGCCCGGCGCCTTCGAGGTTGTGCCCTTCGCCGAGGACCGGGTCTACCTGATGGGCATCGCCATCGGTCCCGACTGCCCGGTGATCGACACGCCGCTGCAGCAGCTGACCGAGATATTTCCCGACCTCAACGTGCTCGTCGTCGGCATCAGGCGGGGCGAGACCACCATCGTGCCGAACGCGCTGGAGCAGCTGGCGCCCGGCGACCGGGTCTACGTCGTCACCGAGAAGGCGATGCGCAACCGGGTGCTGGCCGCCTATGGCCACGACGAGCCCGAGGCGCACCGCATCATCATCGTCGGCGGCGGCCATGTGGGCCTGTTCCTGGCGCGCGAGCTGGAGGCCAGCGAGGGCGACTTCAACCTGCGCATCATCGAGCGCAACGAGGACCGCGCCCAGTTCGTCGCCGACGCGCTGGACCGCGCCGTGGTGCTGAACGGCGACGCGCTGGACAAGGAAATCCTGCTCGAGGCCCATGTTCACATGACCGACACGGTGATCGCCGTCGCCAATGACGACGAGACCAACATCCTGTCGTCGCTGCTGGCCAAGCGGGAAGGGGCCAATCGGGCGATCACCCTGGTCAACAACCCGGTGTACGGGCCGCTGCTGCCGTCGCTGGGGATCGACGTGTTCATCGATCCGCGCGCCACGACCGTGTCGACCATACTGCGCCACGTGCGGCGCGGCCGCATCCGCGGCCTGCATTCGCTGCCCATGGCCGACGCGGAGCTGATCGAGGCCGAGGCGCTGGAGACCCTGGAGATCCTCGATACGCCGCTGCGCGAGGCCAAGGTGCCGACCGGCGTGCGCATCGGCGCCATCGTCCGGGGCGATCAGGTCATCATTCCGGACGGCGACACGGTGATCCGCGCTCACGACCGGGTGATCGTGTTCGCGCTGGCCCAGCAGATCAAGAAGGTGGAGCAGATGTTCTCGGTGCAGCTGGGATATTTCTGATCCAGCCCTGCGAAACGCGGTGGTCTTCCATCTTGCGATCCCACCTTGTCGAAGCGAATGAAACGCCCCATTTTGTGAGTGTGCCGCCGCACGCCGCCTCAATAACAAGAGAAGGAACAACCCCTCGATGGCTTCCGACCGGTCCCAAAACGTTCAGGACGTGTTTCTCAACCACGTCCGCAAAGAGAAGACCCCGGTGACCGTCTTCCTCATGAATGGCGTCAAATTGCAGGGCGTCATCACCTGGTTCGACAATTTCTGCATCCTGCTGCGCCGCGACCGGCATTCCCAGCTGGTCTACAAGCATGCCATCTCGACGGTCATGCCCTCGGCGCCGATCCAGCTGTTCGAACCGGCCGATGGTGACGCCGACGGAGACTAAGGCTTGACCGAAACCACCGGGGCGCGGGGCGGATCCCGCGCCCGACAGATCGATTCCACGGCGTTCGTCGACCGCGAGGCGGTGACCAGGGGAACGCCGGCGCTGCTCCTTCACCCGTATCTCAAGGGCGAGGGCGGGCGCCGCACGCCCGAAGCGGCCCTGGGCGAGCTCGAGGGACTGGCGCGCGCCATCGACCTCGACATCGTCGGCGCCGAGGCGACGCCGCTGACCTCGATCCGCCCGCGCACCTATGTGGGCGAGGGCAAGGTCGAGGAACTGGCGAAGGCGATCAAGGACACCGGCGCCGAGCTGCTGGTTGTCGACGCCGCACTGAGCCCCGGCCAGCAGCAGAAGCTGGAAAAGGCGCTGTCGGCCAAGGTGATCGACCGCACCGGCCTGATCCTCGAGATCTTCGGCGAGCGCGCCCAGACCCGCGAGGGCGTGCTGCAGGTCGAGCTTGCCCATCTCAACTACCAGAAGGGCCGGCTGGTCCGGTCGTGGACCCACCTGGAGCGGCAGCGCGGCGGCGCCGGCTTCCTCGGCGGTCCCGGCGAGCGGCAGATCGAGGCGGACAGGCGGGTGCTGCGCGACAAGATCGCCCGGCTGCGCCGCGAACTGGAGGGCGTCACCCGGACCCGTCTGCTGCACCGGAAGAGCCGCGAGAAGGTGCCCTATCCGATCGTCGCGCTGGTCGGCTACACCAACGCCGGCAAGTCGACCCTGTTCAACCGGCTGACGCGCGACGACGTGCTGGCCGAGGACATGCTGTTCGCGACCCTCGATCCGACCATGCGGGCGCTGAAGCTGCCGTCGGGCCGGAAAGTCATCCTGTCGGACACGGTGGGGTTCGTGTCCAACCTGCCGACCCATCTGGTCGCCGCCTTCCGCGCGACCCTGGAAGAGGTGATCGAGGCCGACATCGTCGTGCATGTGCGCGACATCTCCCATCCCGACACCGAGGCCCAGCGGCAGGACGTCGTCGACGTGCTGACCAGCCTGGGCGTTCCCAGTGAGGAGGGGCCGGACGAGGCGGGGCCCGACAACGAAAAGCAGGTGCTGATCGACGTGGAGAACAAGATCGACCTGCTCGATGCGGACCAGCGCGCGCAGATCGACACCCGCGTGGAGCGTCACGAGGCCATGATCCCGGTCTCGGCGGCGACGGGCGAGGGCGTCTCCCGGCTGCTGGAGCGGCTCGACGCGCTGCTGGCCCGCGCCGACCGGACGGTCAGCCTGCGCGTGCCCTATTCGGACGGCGCGCTGATGGCCTGGCTCTACGATCACGGCGAGGTGGTGAAGCGCACCGACGCGGGCGAGGGTGCCGAGTTCCAGGTCCGGCTGTCGGGCCAGGATGTGGGCAAGCTGCGCAAGCAGTCGGCGGCGGTGTTCCTGGAGGCGGCGGAGTAGTCGCTCAGGCCGGTTGACTCGGTTCCGGCTGCTTTCTATCGTCCGCTCCGAAGCGACCGCCCCGCAACATCAGGAGACCGCCATGAGCAACTTCAAGCCGCTGCACGACCGCGTTCTGGTCAAGCGCCTGCCGTCGGAAGAAAAGACCGCGGGCGGCATCATCATCCCGGACTCCGTTCAGGAGAAGCCGCAGCAGGGCGAAGTGGTCGCCGCCGGATCGGGCGCGCGCCGCCCCGACGGCAATATCGACCCGCTCGGCGTGAAGGTGGGCGACAGGATCCTGTTCGGCAAATACGCCGGCACCGAGGTGAAGATGCAGGGCACCGAATACATCATCATGAAGGAATCGGACATCCTGGGCGTGCTGGAATAGCCAGCGCCCGATCGGACAATCAGAGGGCCGCCTTCGGGCGGCCCTTTTTTGTTGGGGCGCACAAGCATGGCCGGTTCGCTCGTCCCCATTCACCATCCGTTCAGCGGCGAAGCGTGAGGATCGGGGCGTACAGGGAGTTCGCCATGAGAGATATCCTGAGCCGATTCGCCGCCCCGGTTACGCTGCTGTTCCTGGGCCTCGCGTTCACCGCGATGGCGCGGCTGGCGTCCTAGACCCGAAGCCGGCAATGTTGACCCTCGCCCCTCGGGAGAGGGAGGGGCCCGCGGCCGAAGGCCGTGGGAGGGTGAGGGACGTTGCAAGGGAAGGGACTCTGGCTGGCGGACGGCATCGACAACGCCCCTCACCCTGACCCTCTCCCAGTGGGAGAGGGAAAGCGTCCCTTACCGTGAGGTCAACCCAATCGGCCACCGCCCTAGCCCATCTCCTTGAACACCTCGCGGGCGACGCGGATGCCGTTCACCGCGCAGGGCCAGCCCGCGTAGTGGGCGAGGTGGATCATCATCTCCTCGACCTCCCGGTGCGACACGCCCTGATTCAGCAGCCCCTTCAGGTGCACCTTGAGCTGGGCCTCCTTGCCGAGCGCCACCAGCGTGGCGCAGGTGATCAGCGACCGGTCGCGCAGGGCGAGGCCCGGCCTGGTCCAGACGTCGCCGAACAGGTGATCTACGGTCACCTCGATCAGCGGATCGTCGAGGTTCGGTGCGTCGCCGTCGCCCCACAGCTGCTTCCTGATCCCGAGTCCGCGTTGCCTGCGCTCGCTATCGGCCATTGCCTGTCTCCCTGGTTGGATTTTCGGCTGCCAGTCTAGCCAGTCCGTCGCCGGTCAGGCGATAGATCAGCCACTCGCCGTGGCGCCTCGCGCCGAGATTTTCATAGAAGCGGATCGACGGCTCGTTCCAGTCCAGCACCGTCCATTCGAAGCGGGCGCAGCCTTTGTCCATGGCGATTCCCGCCAGATGCGCGAGGAGCGCGCGGCCGATGCCGTTGCCGCGGTGCTCGGGCAGCACGAACAGGTCCTCGAGATAGAGGCCGGGGCGGCCCTTGAAGGTGGAGAAGATGTAGAAATAGAGCGCGAAGCCCGCCGGGATGCCGCCCCTGTCGGCGATCACTGCCTCGGCCCAGGGGCGGGGGCCGAACAGGGCGCGGTCGATATCGGCTTCGGTGGCGTGCATCTCGTGGCGCAGCTTCTCGTAGTCGGCGAGGGCGGCGATGAAGGTGTGGACGAGGCCGGCGTCGCCGGGCGCGGCCTGCCTGATGGTGAGCTGTTCCATGTGGTTCCCTTCGGTCGGTTCCCCTTATAGGGCCTGGCGCGTCGAATTGCTGCTTCCGGCTGCCGGAGCGGGCCGGTATCCTCGGCTCATGATGTCCTACCTGATCGTGTTCCTGGGCGCCGGCATCGGCGGGGCCATGCGCCACGGCGTCAACATCGCGGTGACGCGCGCGGTGGGGCCGGGGTTCCCGCTCGGCATCATGCTGATCAACATTCTCGGCTGCCTCGCCATGGGCCTGATCGCGGGCTGGTTCGCGCTGCGCGGCCAGGCCAGCCAGGAGTTCCGGCTGCTGCTCACCACCGGCGTGCTCGGCGGATTCACCACCTTCTCGGCGTTCTCGCTCGACGCCGCGGTGCTGTGGGAGCGGGGCGATTTTGGGGCGGCGGCGCTCTATGTGGCGGGCTCGGTGGTGCTGTCGCTGCTGGCGGTATTCGCCGGGTTGTGGGCTGTGAGGCAGCTGGGGTAGCGCGGCTGCCGCACAGGTTGAATTCTCCCGCGCGGAGCGTTCCCTTTCCCCTTGGGAGAGGGTCAGGGTGAGGGGCGTTGTCGATGCCGCCATCAGCCTTAAGCCCTTCACGCACAACGCCCCTCCCACTCCCAACGGGCGAGGGTCGACTTTGAACGCCTGTTGGTTTAGCGCCGAGGCTCTCAGGACTGACGGGTCAGAGCTCGTATTTCTCGATCACCATGGGTTCGGCCGCGGCGTCCGCCAGCCAGGCCTTGACGGCGGGCAGGGCCCAGGCGGTATCCGCATAGGTTTCGGAGACCGCATCCAGTTTCACGCCATAGGTGCGGAAGCGGCTGATCACCGGGGCGAACATGGCGTCGGCGGCGCAGAAGTCGCCGCACAGGAAGGGGCCGCCGGAGCGGGCGAGGCAGTCGGCCCACAATTGGCGGATGCGGGCGATGTCGGCGGCGGTCTCGGGGCCGTATGAAAACCCATCATACCGTCGGCGAGCATTCATCGGCATTTCGTTGCGGAGGCTGGAGAAACCGGCGTGCATCTCGGCGCTGACGGCGCGGGCGAGGGCGCGCGTGGCAGGGTCGGCCGGCCAGATCGGCTTGTCCGGATAACGGTCGGCCAGGTACTCGATGATGGCGATGCTCTCCCAGATGGTGAGGCCGCCGTCGCGCAGCACCGGCACCCGGCCGGCGCCGGACCAGTCGGTGATGATCTCTGTGGCGATCTCGTTGGCCACGGCGACTGATTTGACACGGCCGTAGACCAGCTCGTACCGGATGCCGAAATGCTCCAGGACGAGCAGGGGGCGGATCGACCAGGACGAGTAATTCTTATTGGCGATCAGCAGCTTGAGACTCATGCCTCAACTCCTTTTTGGCGCGCTGCCATAAATCTTCCAGCTCTTCCAATGACTTGTCCTGCGGGCGCTCGCCGCGGGCGATCAAAATCTCCTCGATGCGCCTGAAGCGCTGCTCGAACCGCCGGTTGGTGCCGCGCAAGGCGCGCTCCGGGTCGACCTTCAGGAAACGGGCGAGGTTGGTGTAGGCGAAGAGGATGTCGCCCAACTCGCCCTCGAGCTTGTCGTGGTTCCGGGCACCGGCCTTGGCGTCGGCCATTTCCACAGCCAACTCAAGGGTTTCTTCCTGGATCTTGTCGAGCACCTGGGACGCATCCGGCCAGTCGAAGCCGACCTGCGCGGCGCGTTTCGCCAGCTTCACCGAGCGCATCAGGGCAGGGTATCCCTGCGCCACGCCGTCGAGCACGCTGGGCACGCGGCCTTCGGCGCGGGCTTTCTCGTCGCGCTCGCGTCTCTTGTGCTCTTCCCAAGCCAGCGTCTGGGCGTCGGCGTCCTCGACGGTGGCGTCGCCGAACACGTGGGGATGGCGGCGCAGCATCTTGCCGCAGATGGCGTCGATCACGTCGCCGAAGTCGAACTCGCCTGCCTCGGCGGCCATTTGCGCGTGGAACACCACCTGGAACAGCAGATCGCCCAGCTCGTCCTTCAGCGCGGGCATGTCCCGGCCCTCGATGGCCTCGGCGACCTCGTAGGATTCCTCGATGGTGTAGGGCGCGATGGTGGAGAAATCCTGCTCCCGGTCCCACGGGCAGCCGTCCTTAGGGTCGCGCAGCCGGCGCATGATGGTGAGCAGGTCGTCGATGCTGTGCTGAGCCATGGAATGCCCTTGGTGCGCTCGATGAGGTGCGGTGGAACAGAAACCTGAACCGATATAGCATCTGAACCGGGTTACAGACACTCATAGGCTTGGGAACCACGATGGAAGATTGGCTTGGGCTGACTATCGCGCTTATTGCACTGGTCCAGCCATGGTTGCTCTACGCGTATCGTGAACTAGTGCAAAGAGGAACTCGCCAGTTGTTTCCGACGGGTGCGATAGAGCTAGGTTTCTCGGCTTATGGTTCGACCTTAGCTATCGGCGGGACGCTCCTCGCCAAGCACAAATCCCAAATTATTAGATACTTCTCCGTTGAAATTGTCAGAAGTGAAGGGGATGGGCCACAGATTCCTTTTATCTGGCTCCTGTCTCGGGAGAATCAAATTAGCGGAACAATTTCTCAAGGCGTACAGAATCTTGTTTCGTTAAAGCCTCAACAGGCGCTGTATATCAAGTCGGAAGAACCCCAGAGTTTTCAAATAGTTTTCTCAGATAAAGATATAACTGAAAATATGCAGGCTAACGTTATTGCGCTTCAGAATGAATGGAGAGCTATTCCTGAGGTAGAGAGGCAAAAATATTTGAAGGAAGATTTCACAGAGTTTGTTGAGAATGAGGTGGTGAAGAGTTTCCTAAACCGCTTGTCCAGTAGATTGTATTGGAGAAAAGGAAGGTATCATATCCATTTGAAATTGCATGCGGAAGGTGGTCGAAGCCAATCATCTTCCCATACATACGAGTTTGCTGTTACCGCAGAGGAGGAGAAAATCTTTCTCTCTAATATGTTGATAACGCTAGCTGAGGGAGTTACCGGCCAGTCTCTCCAATATCAATTTGTTTACAAACATTACCCGCAACCGTGAAGTGTCCAGCCATTTGAGTGGCGGTATCAGGTAGGCTTCGATACGATCCCGCCAACAGGGGAGAAACCATGAGCCGTCTGCTGTCGCTTGCCACCGGCAACCTGCCGGAATTCACGCCCGTCGAGGTTGTCGAGGCCGCCGCCGAGGCCGGCTGGACCGCCTGCGGCATCTGGTACGACCCGGAGAAGTGGACCGACCAGACGACGCGCGACACCCGCAACGCCTTCGAGCGCACCGGGCTGGTGCCGTTCGACATCGAGGTGGTGTGGATCCGCCCGGGCGCGGCCGATCCCAACCACGAGCGGCTCCTGGCCGCGGGGGGCGAGATCGGCGTGGGCAACGCGCTGATGGTGAGTTCGGACCCGGACATGGACGCCACCAAGCGGCGTTTCGAGGAGCTGTGCAGGATCGCCGACAGATACGGCATCAACGCCTGCTTCGAGTTCCTGCCGATCACCGAGGTGAAGAGCCTGCCGGCCGGCCTCGACGTGGTGCGCTCGGTGGGTCATCCGCGCGGGAAGATCCTGGTCGACGCGCTGCACCTGGCGCGCTCCGGCGGCCATCCGGACATGCTGAAGGGCCTGCCGGCCGATTTGTTCACCTATGCGCAGATCTGCGACGCGCCGGCGAAGCTGCCGGACATGGAGTTCAACACCATCCTCCATGAAGCCGTGGACGGCCGGCTGATGCCGGGCGAGGGCGAGTTGCCGGTGAGGGAGCTGGTCGAAATTCTGCCAGCCGGGCTGCCGCTGGTGCCCGAGCAGCGGTCGAAACCGCTGCGCGATGCTTATCCGAACCCGGCCGAGCGGGCCAGGGCGATTCTCGACGCGACAAACCGGTTTCTGCGTTCGCTGTAGAGCGGAAGGCCTTTGGGTTCAACCGTATCGTCCGACGTGCCGCTTGCGCGGCGACCCCTCATCCGGCGCCCTTCGGCAAGCTCAGGACGCCATCGTCTCCCACAAGGGGAGAAGGGTTTGGAAACAGGCACTTAGTCCCCTCTCCCCTTGTGGGAGAGGGCTAGGGTGAGGGGTAACCGCGAAGCGGTTCGTGGCCGTTCCGCTGGGTCTAACTAGCCGGCCAACGCATTAGCCGTCGAAGCTGTAGCCGAAAAGCTCGATGTCCCGGGCATAGAGCCGCGCGGCGACATCATGCATCTCGGGCGTATAGGCCGACCGGTAGTCCGGATGCCGCGACACGTTGTGTCGCTGGAGCGGCGCCGCGAGGCCCAGCCGCTCGCAGATATGGGCGAAGTCGGCGTCGATGGTTTCGAGGCGGCCGACAAAATCCATCCTGGGCACGCCCGACTCGTCGCTGATGAAGCTGAACTGGGGCCGGAAGTGCAGGACATCGCGAACGTCGGGCCGTTCCAGCCGATCGAGGACGAAGTGTTCGAACCCGGTTACGCCGCTCATCAGCCTGGCGCTCAGCTGTGTGTCGAAGCGGGGCATGCCGCCGGCCGCGAGGAAGCTGTAGGCGGAGAGAAGTCGGTCCCAGGGGTTCCTGACGAAGGCGAACTTGAAGTAGTCCCGGCATTTCCTCGGCGACGCGCTCCGGAAGGTCAGGTAGTCCTCGTGTCCGAGACCGGAGATGCCGAGCGAGCGCTTTACGCTGACGCCGGCCGATTTGGGGATGTGGATGAAGATCGCGGCGTGTGCGTCCGGGAAGCCGCGGTAGAGACCGATGCCGGCCATGTCCCGCAATCGCAGACCAATCCGCATCCGCAGGATCGCTCTAAGCCGTCTGAGTAACGGTGGGCGCATCGTTCTGCCGCCGAGGTTGATAGGCGGGGACGGGTTCATTGCCAAGGGTAGCGCGCAAGGGGGCGACGGTAAATCAATACGCCATTGCTCAATACAATAATCGCATAATATATATTATGTAAAATTAATGATTGGTTATTGCGGCCAATGACTTGGCTTGGAACCGATCGCGGAATGTTGAAACGGCCCTTCCGGCGCCGCCTAGCCCTTCCGGCGCTCGTCGGCCGCAGCGAAATGCGCGAGCTGGTCCGAATGCGCTTTCACGAACGCCGGCCGCGCCACCGCGCGCGCCAGATAGTCGCGGCATGCCGGATAGGCCTTGAGTTCGCCGAACCGGTCGACCAGACGCAGCACGTCGGCCATCAGGATGTCGGCGACGCTGAAAGAGCCCGCGAGCCATTGCCGCTTCGCGAGCACCGGCTCGAGCAGCCCGAGGCGATGCCGGTGGAGGAAATCGTCGAACATCTTCCAGGCGCCGGTGTCGCGGCTTTCGCCGGAGAACATCAGCAAGGACCATGGCAGGCTCGCCATCTCGACCGAGTTGAGCGCCGCGAACACCCATTGGGTCACCTCGCCGCGGCCGCGCGCATCCTGCGGCATCAGCGCCTCGCTCATGCCGCCGAGATGCAGCAGGATCGCGCCGCTCTCGAAGATAGTGATGTCGCCATCGGTCAGCCACGGCACCTGGCCGAACGGCTGATGCACGAGCTCGCCGGACTTGTGATCGCCGAACGCCACGGTGTCGATGCGGTACGGCAGCCCGGCTTCCTCCAGCGCCCAGCGCACGCGAAGATCGCGCACGAAGCCGCGTGGCGGCTCGGGAACCCAGTCATAGGTCGTCAGAACCAGTTCGCCCATGCGGCCCCTCCGAAATGGCGTCAGTCGAGGTCGAGCACCATGCCGTCATAGGCCGGCTCGACGCCGGCCGGAAGCTGGCGCTTCAAGGTCTCGTAATCCATGTCCCAGGTCATGTGCGTCAATATGGCGCGCTTTGGTCTGACCCGCTCGATCCAGCCGAGCGTCATGTCGAGATGGGCGTGGGTCGGGTGCGGTTCGTAGCGCAGCGCGTCGACGATCCACAGCTCGATGCCGGCGAGCGCCGCGAACGCGGCCTCGCCGAGCCCGTTGAGATCGGTGGAATAGGCAGCCTTGCCAAAGCGATAGCCGATGGATCTGAGATCGCCATGGGCCTGCTCGAACGGCACGACCGGGATCTCGCCCACATGGAACGGCCCGTCGATCAGCCGCTGTTCGCAGATGGCAGGATAGCCGTGCTTCGACACGAAGACGTAGTCGAAGCGCTGCATCAGCGTGTCGAGCGTGGTCCGGTCGCCATAGACCGGGATTTTCCCGCCCATGGCCCATGAGAGGCCGCGCAGATCGTCGATGCCGTGGGTGTGGTCGGCGTGGTCGTGGGTGTAAAGCACGCCGTCCAGGCTGTTGATTTCCGCGGCAAGGCACTGCTCGCGCAGGTCGGGCGAGGTGTCGACGATCAGCCGCGTGGCGCCCTGCTCCACCGCGATCGAGACGCGCCGGCGCCGGTTCCTGGGATTCTTCGGATCGCACGCGCCCCAGTGGTTGCCGATGCGCGGCACGCCGCCCGATGTGCCGCAGCCCAGCACCGTGATCCTCACGGTTTCGGGACCTTGGTGAACAGGGCGAAGAAATTGTCGGTGGTTTTCTCGGCAAGTGCCTCGGGCGACACGTTTTTCAGCCCGGCGACGGTTCTCGCCGTGTGCACCACGAAGGACGGCTCGTTGTCCTTGCCGCGGAACGGGATCGGCGCCAGATAGGGCGAATCTGTCTCCACCAGCAGCCGGTCGAGCGGCAGACCGCGGATGGTCTCGCGCAGTTCCCCGGCCTTCTTGAAGGTGGCGATGCCCGAGATCGAGATGTAGAGGCCGAGTTCCACCGATTTCTCGGCCAGTTCCCGGCTGGAACTGAAGCAGTGGATCAGGCCCGGATAGGCGCCCTGCCCCATTTCCTCCGCGAGGATGCGAATGGTGTCGTCGTCGGCGTCGCGGGTGTGGACGATCAGCGGCAGGCCGGTCTCGCGCGCCGCCTTGATGTGCTCGCGGAACACGTGCTGCTGGATGTCGCGCGGGCTGTGTTCGTAGAAATAGTCGAGCCCGGTCTCGCCGATGCCGACCACCTTGGGATGGGCGGAGAGCTCGACCAGCCGGCGCGCCACCGTGTCCGGTTCGGCTTCCGCCTCATGGGGATGGACGCCGACGCTGCAGTAGATGTTGTCGTATTTCTCGGCGATGGCCAGCACCCGGTCGAACCGCGCCAGCGCGGTGGAGATGGTCAGCATCAGCCCGACACCCGCCGCCTCGGCCCGCGCCACCACGCCGTCCAGGTCGGCGCTGAGCTGGGGGAAATCCAGGTGGCAGTGGGAATCGACAAGCATCAATGAACCGTTCTAACCGGCTGTTTCCTCGACGAAACGCGGGAACAGGCCCTGCGGCTGCGCGATGGGCGTGCCGGCCGCGAGACGTCCCGCCTCGCCCAGTGAACTAAAGTCGCGGGCGTCCGCGGCAACCCCCAGCATGTCCAGCAGTTTTCCGGCCGCCGTGGGGATGAAGGGCTGCAGCAGCACGCCGATGTTGCGGATCGCCTCGGCCGCGACGTAGAGAACCGTGCCCATGCGCGCCGGATCGGTCTTCTTCAGCGCCCACGGCTCGGTGCGCGCGATGTAGCCGTCGCCTTCCGCGATGAACCCCCACAAGGCGCTGAGCGCGTTGTGGATTTCCTGCGTCTTCATGGCCTCGCGCATGGCTTGCGCGGTGGCGTCCGCCGAGGCCAGCAGCGCCTTGTCGCCGTCGTCGAGCGCGCCGGGCCTCGGCAGCGTTCCGTCGCAGTTCTTGAAGATCATGCTGAGCGTGCGCTGCGCCAGGTTGCCGATGCCGTTGGCGAGGTCGCCATTGATGCGGTGGATGATGCCCTCGCGCGAGAAGCTGCCGTCCTTGCCGAACGGCACCTCGCGGGCGAGGAAATAGCGGATCTGGTCGAGACCGAACTCCTCCACCAGCGCCTCGGGCGTGATCACGTTGCCCAGCGACTTCGACATCTTCACGCCTTCCAAATTGAGGAAGCCGTGGGCGAATACGCGCTTCGGCAGCGGCAGCTCGGCCGACATCAGGAACGCCGGCCAATAGACCGTGTGGAAACGGATAATGTCCTTGCCGATCACATGCAAATCGGCCGGCCAGTAGCGCGCGAACTTGTCGGCGTCCGACGGGAACCCGGCGCCGGTGATGTAGTTGGTCAGCGCGTCGAGCCAGACATAGACGATGTGCTTCTGCTCGCCGGCCGCCGCGTCCTCGGGGATCGGAATGCCCCAGGTGAAGCTGGTGCGCGACACCGACAGGTCCTTGAGGCCGCCCTTGACGAAGCTGACGATCTCGTTGCGCCGCGTGTCGGGCAGGATGAAGCCGGGCTCGTTCTCGTAGAGCGCCAGCAGCTTCTCTTCATAGGCGGACAACCGGAAGAAGTAGCTCGGCTCCTCGACCCACTGGACCGGCTTGCCCTCTTCGGTGCAGAGCTGGCCGTCCTCGCCCTTCACCAGCTCGGATTCGGGAAAGAACGCCTCGTCGCTGACCGAATACCAGCCGGCGTATTTGTCCAGGTAGATGTCGCCCCTGGCGATCATCCGGTTCCACATCTCCAGTACTGCCGCGTGATGGCGCGGCTGGGTAGTGCGGATGAAATCGTCGTTGGATATGTCGAGCATGCGGCACATGGCTTCAAACCTGGCCGAATTCTCGCCGGCGAATTCGAGCGGCGTCTTCCCTGCCCTGCCCGCCGACTGCTCGACCTTCTCGCCGTGCTCGTCGGTGCCGGTCAGGAACAGCACGTCGTAGCCGTCCAGCCGCTTGAACCGGGCGATGATGTCGGTGGTGATCTTCTCATAGGCGTGGCCAAGGTGCGGCGCGCCATTCACATAGTCGATGGCCGTCGTGATGGTGAATGTCTTCGTCATGCCGCGATGGCCTGGAACCTGCTGAAAACCGTGAGCGTCACCTGCTTGGGATCGAGGTTGACGGCCTCGCCCCGGGCGAACAGGTGACGGGTGTTCTCCCATACCTCAATCCATTGATCAAGGCCGGCCCGGCCGCCGAGCCGGGCGAACAGATCCGCCTCGCCAGGCACGGCGCCGGGTTCGGCGCCGCGCGTGGCGGCGTGGGCGATCAGCCGCTTCAGGATGCCGTCGAGCAGCTCGCCGAGCAGCCGGAAGTCGTCGATCGCCTGGCGTCCGGCCACCGCATCGCCCAGCGCGTGCAGGGATTGCGGGTTGACGCGGGGGAGTTCCGCCAGCAGTGCCATCGCCCTGCGGTAAAGGTCGGCGCCGCCCGAGGCCGCCAGCGCGAGCGCCCGGCCGGGGCTGCCGTCGGCCAGCGCGACGATCAGGTCGCGGTCGTCCGGCGGCAGCACCACGCCCCTGCCCTCGAGCACCGCCGCGACCTGGCCGCCGGCCAACGGCCGCAGCGCCAGCGTCCGGCAGCGCGAGCGGATGGTGGGCAGCAGCCGTCCCGGCGCGTGCGCCAGCAGGATCAGCACCGACCGCTTCGGCGGCTCTTCCAGCAGCTTCAGCAGGGCGTTGGCCGCGTTGCGGTTCATCTCGTCGGCGCTGTCGATGATGGCGATGCGCCACGGGGCGTCGGCGGTCATGCCGAAGAAGCCGCCGAGCCGGCGGACGTCGTCGACGACGATCTCGCTGCGCAGGCGCTTGTTCTTGTCGTCCCAGGCGCGGGTGATGGCGGTCAGTCCCGGATGGCCGCCCTGCGCCACCAGCCGCCAGGTGCGCGAATCCTCCGGCACGTCGAGGCTGGCGGGCGGCGACGGCGCGCCGAACAGGCTGCCGCCGGCGTCCGCCGGATCGCCGTTCTCCAGCAGGAAGCGGGCGAAGCGGTAGGCCAAAGTCGCCTTGCCGATGCCGCGCGGGCCGGTGAACAGCCAGCCATGGGGCAGCCGGCCACCGGCATGGGCGGACAACAGCAGCGCCTCGGCGGCGCCATGGCCGGCGAGCCCGGCGGTCAGGCGCGGATGATGTTCGTCGTCGCCCGGCGCCGCGTCCGCCATCAGCCCACCTGCAGCCGTTCGCGGACGGTCGCCCAGATCGCCTCGTGCACCGTCTCGACCGGATGGTTGGCGTCGATCACGGCGCAGCGGCCGGGTTCGCGGGCGGCGATGTCGAGGAACGCCTCGCGCACGGTCTCGTGGAACTTGCGGCCCATGGCCTCGTAGCGGGTTTCGGAGATGTTCCGCCGCGCGGCGCGGTCGAGGCCAAGCCCGACCGGCATGTCGAGCACCAGCGTCAGGTCGGGCCTGAGCCGGCCGACCACCAGCCGGGTGAGGGTCTCGACCGGCGCCCGCCCCAGCTCCTGCGCATAGGCCTGGTAGGCCATGGTCGAATCGGCGAAGCGGTCGCAGAGCACCCAGGAGCCTTCGGCCAGCGCCGGCCGGATGGTGTCGTCGAGATGCTCGGCGCGGGCGGCGAAATGCAGCAGCGTCTCCGCCATGGGCGTCCATGACCGGTCGCCCTGCACCAGCAGGTTGCGGATCGGTCCGTTGGGCTCGCGGGTCTCCACCACGCCCATGCCGTGGGTGCGCAGCCGCGCCGCCAGCAGCCCGAGCTGGGTGGACTTGCCGGCTCCCTCGCCGCCTTCGAACGTCACGAAGATGCCGCGGGGAGATTTCGCCATGCTAATTCGAGGACTTTTCCGCCGGCGCTTCCGCGGCGCCATCCCCCGACGAGCCGGTCAGTAGATAGTCGATGGCCGAGCCGATCTTGCCCAGCGCGCCAACCTTCTCGATGGCCTCGGCGGTGACCAGCGGCACCTGGATGTCGTCCATGCCGGGAAGCGTCACGGTCACGGTGCCGACCTGGGTGCCTTTTTCCGTTCCGGCCTTGACCGGCGCCGTGTAGCGGATCCTGGCCTTGGCGCCCATCTTGGCCTCGCGGCTGAGGGTCACGGTGACGTCCCTCGCGACCGTCAGCCCGACCTTCGCCTTTGTGCCGAGCCAGACCGGCGCCTGTTCGATCACCGTGCCGGCCTTCAGCAGGGTGTAGGTGTCGAAATTGCGGAAGCCCCATTCCATCAGCCCGCGCGATTCCTCGGCCCGCGCCCTGGTGCTGGGCAGGCCGTTGACCACCAGGATCAGCCGGGTGTCGCCGCGCTTGCCGGAGACGGTGACGCCGTAGCCGCCTTCCTCGGTATAGCCGGTCTTCAGGCCGTCGACGCCGTCGACCACGCCCAGGGTGGGATTGCGGTTCTGCTGGTTGATGGGATCGCCGGTCTTCAGGTTCTCGCCATAGGCGAACTCGCGCTGCGAGTAGTAGGGATAGTATTCCGGAAATTCACGGATGATGTGGGCGGCGAGGATCGCCAGGTCGCGCGCCGAGGAATAGTGCTCCGGTTCGGAGAGGCCGTGCGGGTTGACGAAGTGCGAGTTCTTCATGCCCAGCTGCGCGGCCATCTGGTTCATCATGTTCGAGAAGCCCTCGACCGAGCCGCCCAGTCCCTCGGCGAGCGCCACGCAGGCGTCGTTGCCCGAGACGATGATGGTGCCCTTCAGCAGGTCCTCGACCTTCACCCGGTCGCCGACCTTGAGGAACATGGTCGAGCCGCCCATCTTCCAGGCGCGCTCGCTGACCGTCAGCTCTTCGTCGAGCTTCATGGCGCCCTTCTTGAGCGCGTCGAACACCACGTAGTCGGTCATCATCTTGGTCATGGACGACGGCGCCATGCGCTCGTCGGGGTTCTTTTCCATCAGCACGGTGCCGGTGGTGTAGTCCACCATGATCGCCTGCTTCGCCTGGATTTCGTAGGGTGGCGGCGCGGCGTGGGCTGCCAGCGGCGCGGCGACCAGAATGGCGATGAGAAGCGGCAAACGGCGAAGTCGCGGCATGAGGACGGTATCCGTGTCGTTGATGTGCTTTGATTTTAGGCGGCGCCGCCCTAAGCTGCAAGCCGCGCGGCACTACAGATTGTGGCCATGTGAGGAGTTATCCACCATAATCTGCGGCCTGCCCGTGCTCGGTACGTCCGCAAGGCAATGCAGATTCCGGCGTCTTTGTGGCTGCGGCGCAGCAACTTCGTGTTGTTCCAAGTATCACGAACTATCGAACTTGTATAAAAATAGAATTGCCCATTGCAGGTATGGTCCATGCCGCATTGCGGCAATTCCTGTGGAAAGAATTGCCGAAGACTGTTATAGGGATAGGCTGGGCTGGTTGAACATGGGGCTCTGCCGCATCGACGGCAGTCGAGGTCGAACATGAACTTACGCCAAGCATTCCTGCGCTGCCGCAGGGCGAGTGTCGCAACGGTATTCGCGCTGGTGTTGCCTGTCATCCTGGGGTTCACCGCGCTGGTCGCCGAGTATGGCAGCATCCTGGTGACCGAGGCGCACAACCAGCGTGTCGCCGACCTGGCGTCCTACGCCGGCGCCCTCGCCTACAATTCAGTCAGCTCGGGCAAGGAGGCGGCCGCGGAGGCGGCGGCGGACCGCATCGCGATCATGAACGGTGTGGCAGCGGCGGACATGACGACCACCCTCGCCACCGGCATCAAGACGTCCGGCGCGACGTCGGTGCGTGCGACGGTTACCACGCCTTACACGTTGCTGATCGCCAAGGTGCTGAACAGCAGGACGAAAGTCGATGTTACAACCGACGCCTATACGGAGATCAGCGGCGGCGCGTCGAGCTGCATCCTGGCGCTGGACGCGGCCAGCACCGGCGTGACCCTGAGCGGCGGCACCAACATCACCGCCACGGACTGCGCGGTGAATTCCAACAACAAGGTGCAGGCGCCCTGCGGCACCTACATCACCGCGGCGGCGGTCACCTGGGGCACCAGCTATTCCTATTGCACGTCTGGCCCGAACGTCACCGCCAACACCATTGTCCAGGCGACCACCACCGATCCGTTCGCCGGTCACACGGGCGTCGCCAGCATGGCCGCGAGGGTGGCGACGGTTACCAGCATGGCCGCGCCGTCCGCGCCGTCGAGCGGTGCATCCGGCACCGCGCTGACTCTGGCCTATAGCGGTGCGCCCTGGCCGGGCACGGTCTATACCGCCACCGTCGGCGGCGGCTGCACCGCGACGTCGCCCAACTACACGGGCAACTGGACCATCACCTGCCCGTCCGGCGGCGGCACATACACGTTCGGCAATTTCAACATGTCGGCGAACACGCTGGACTTCGCGGTCGGCGGCGACCCCAACAACACCTACAATTTCGTCGGCTCGGCCAGCTTCTCGGGCACCGTCAACATGGGCCCGGGCAAGTACAATTTCGAACAGGGCATGACGACGACCGGCGGCAGCACGGTCAAGTTCCAGCCCGGCACGTTCAAGATGGGCCAGCGCAGTTCGTCGTGCAACGGCACCGGCAACTACAGCATCTGTCACGTCGGCACGACGCTGGTGTTCCGCGGCCCCAGCACCTTCGAGTTGTCGGCCGGGCTGAGCGTGCCGGGCGGCTATACGCTGTGGATGGGATTCGACAGCGACGCGGGCAGCCTCACCGGCTCCAACAACCTGACCGGCAACAGCTACAAGCTGGGCCCGAGCAGCACCGGCCATGCCATCAATGTGGGCGGCGGCGGCAAGCTGTACATGGCCGACGCGAGCGATACCGGCAAGGTGTTCGAGGCCGACGGCAACTTCAACGGCGGCGGCGGCGGCAGTTGCACCTACCTGCCGGCGGCGGCCAACCACGACATCGACGGCAACATCATCATCACCGGCGCGGTAAAAATGGGCGCCGGCGTCTGGACGGTCGACGGCTACATGGCGCTGGGCGCGTCCGGCGGCGGCGGCGGCGGCTGCAACGGCACGACCATCAGCGTGCTCGCCGAGGACGTCAACATCATGATCTCGGGCACGGCGACGCCCAGCAGCGGCAGCTGTCAGGGCCGCGCCTTCTGCATCGCCGCGGGCTACAGCAACGTGACGCTCAAGTCGCCCACGACCGGGGTTTACGCCAATCTGGCGGTGATCGGGCCGCAGAGCTCCAGCTACACCGGCGGCGGATTGTTCGCCGAAGGCGGCGACGGCGCCATCATCAACGGCGCGTTCTACTTCCCCTACGGCCCCATGACCATGTCGGGCGGCGCCAGCGCCGGCGATTCCGGCGGGTGCCTCCAGGTCGTCGCCACCAACGTCACCATCACCGGCGGCACCACCCTCGCCTCGTCCTGCGTCGGCGGCTCGGCGAGCCTGACCGCCAAGCTGGTCCGGTGACGGCAGCGATGCCGGTTCGGCCTTCCCGCCCATTCCGCCGCCTGGTCCATGCTTTCCGCCGCGACCGGCGCGGCGTCGCGGCGATCGAGTTCGCGTTCGTCGTGCCGATCCTGGCGCTGATCATGGTGGCGATGATCGATTTCGGCCTGGTGCTCTATGTGCGGTTCACCCTGAACGAGAACGTGTCCGCCAGCGCCAACTATGCGATCGTCGGCGCCTCGAGCGTGACCTCCACGGGCGGGGCGGCGTTGGCGACCAACCTCGTCGCCATCATACCCACCGCCGTCAACGTGACGGCGACCGTCAACAACGGCCCGACCGTCACCCGGACCAACGGCACGTCGAGTTCCAGCGGCACCGCGTCGAACGCCGATTCGTGCTATTGCCCCACCGTTTCCGGCTCGACCGTGACCTGGGGCAGCGCGGTGACCTGCAAGTCGGCCTGCGGAAGCGGCGGGCTCGCGGGCAAGTTCGTCTCCATCAACGCGAGCACGTCCCATACGCCGCTGTTCAGCAATTACGGTTTCGTCCAGAATGGCACGGTCTCGACGTTCTCGATCGTGCAAGTGCAGTAGTGATGGGGAAGACAAGGAGGTTCTTCGGCGACCGCCGCGGCGCATCCGCCGTGGAGTTCGCGCTGGTCATCGTACCGCTGCTGCTGTTCATCTTCGGGACGATCGAGTTCTCGCGGCTGATGTGGACGCGGCAGTCGATGCAGTCCCTCGCCGTCTCGGCGGCGCGCTGCGTCGGCATCCTGCAGCCTGCCTGCATCAGCGGCACCGCCTATAACGAGAGCAACACGAAAAGCTACATCATCGCCCGCGCGGCCTCCTTCGGCGTGCCGCTGTCGACGGGAGACATCGCTGTCGTGAATGGCACCACCTGCAACGGCGTCAGTGGTTTCGCCAAGGTGACGATCACCTATACGTTCACCTCAGTGGCGCCCAAGCTGATCACGGCGATCGCGTCATCGGGCCTGTCGACCAGCGCCTGTTTCCCGATCCAGCTGTAGCGGCTACTTGTCGACGACGATGAGGGCGTTCACCTCGCCGAGGCCGATGACCTGGGCGAGCGCGAGATCGGCGTCGTCCACATCGGCGAACGGGCCCAGCCGCACCCGGTAGAATTCGGCGCCGTTGACCACGGCCTTGTGGATGCGCGCCGGGCCGACGATGCCCAGCCGGTCGCGCAGCCGGCTGGCGTTGTCCGGATTGCCGAACGCGCCGGCCTGGACGTAGATGCCCTTGGGCTCGGCCTGCAGCTTCTTCGGCGCTTCCTGCCTCACGGCGACCTGGACGGGCGCGCCCTCCTCCAGCGGCGCGCGGCCGACATACTCGACCCGTACCATGGCCGTGCCCGCGCCTTGGAAGCCGAGCAGTTCCGCGGCCTTCTTCGACATGTCGATGATCCGGCCGCGGGCATAGGGGCCGCGGTCGTTCAGCCGGACGACCATGGTGCGGCCGTTCTCCAGATTGGTGACGCGCACGAGCGACGGCATCGGCAGCGTCCGGTGGGCGGCGCTGACCAGTTCCATGTCGAAGATCTCGCCATTGGCGGTCCGCTCGCCATGGAACTGGGGACCGTACCACGAGGCGATGCCGGTCTCCGAATAGGTGGGGTCCTCGCGCGGGACGTAGGTGACGCCGTTGATCACGTAGGGATTGCCGACCTTGTAGATGCCGCCCTTGCCGCTTGGCACCGGCGCCTTGCCCCAGGGCGGCACGTCGGCGGCGGCGGGCGGCGGCTTCGACGGGGCGACGGGCCCGGTGTAGGTGGGCGCGGGCTTCTTCGGCTGGGCGGCGCACGCGGCGAGCAGCGCGCAGGCAGCCGCCATGACCAGCCCCCGCCAGCCCATCCTACTGCTTCACCAGATCCGCCAGCCGGCCGACGGCGATGGCGTAGAAGTTGGCGCAGTTGTAGCGCAGGATGGCGCGGTAATTGCCGAATGTCAGGTAGGCCCGGCCGGTCTCGCCGTCGGGCTCGACCAGCGTCGCCGCCTCCTCGGTCTGGGGCAGGTCGTTGCCGTCGCGGTCGCGCACGCCCAGAGCCTGCCACTCGGACACGGGCAGCGCCTTCGAGTGCTGGTTCATGGCGCGGCAGCCCTTCTGGTCGTAGCTGCCCACGGCCGCCAGCTTGGCCGGGAAGCCTTCGGGCAGGCTGACCTCGTAGCCCCAGTGCCGGTCGCCCTTCCAGGCGTAGGACTTCAGGTAGTTGGCGATCGAGGCGAAGATGTCGCCGCGGTTGGTCCAGATGTCGCGGTGGCCGTCGCCGTCGAAATCGGCGGCGTATTGCAGATAGCTGGTCGGCATGAACTGGGGCTGGCCCATGGCGCCCGCCCACGACGCCTTGAGCTCGGCCGGCGTGATGTAGTCGTTGTTGAGTATCTCCAGCGCCGCGAACAGCTCGCGGCGGAAGAAGTCGCCGCGGCGAGGGTCATAGGCCAGGGTGGCGATGGCCTGGATGGCGTTCTCGTCGGGCTCGACCCTTCCATAGGCGGTCTCCATGCCCCAGATGGCGACGATGTATTCGGGCTGCACGCCGTAGCGGTCCGCCACCTGCCGCAGGATGTCGCCGTTCTCGGCCATGGCCTTGCGGCCGTTGTCGATGCGCAGCTGGCTGACCCGCTTGGCCAGGTAGGTCTCCAGCGTCTCGACGAACTCCGCCTGGTTCTGGTCGGCCTTGATCACCCGCTCCAGCGGCGTCAGGCCGGTCAGCGTCTGATCCAGGATGTCGGCGCGGATGCCCTTCTCAGCCGCTTCCTTTCGCACCCCTTTCAGCCAGTCGTCCCAGCTCGGCTGGGCATCCTGGGCCGATGCGGACGGGATCAGGACAGTCGACAGGAGCAGCAGAACGGGCAACAGGCGCATGATGGGCAGCGATCCTCTCGATCTCGGGAAGTACCGCCAGGAACTGGCCTTTCCCGCGTCGGGGCGCAACCTCGTCCAGGCAGATCGGTTTCGATTGACTGTGACTTTTAGCGTACACGGCGACCGGAGGCCAGCCTCGGCAAGCGGCGAAATTGCGCCGCCCGCCGGAACCGGCTAGAACCTGCCGGAAACGGATGGGTGGCCGAGCGGTTTAAGGCACCGGTCTTGAAAACCGGCGTGGGTGCAAGCTCACCGTGGGTTCGAATCCCACCCCATCCGCCAGCCTTCGCTCGCGAAGCGGGAGAAGGCTGCCACGCCGTAGCACGAAGTGCGAAGGCGGGCTGGTTGCCGCGAGCTTCGGCTTGGCAAGCCACCCTGCGCCCTGACGGGCTTCGGGTGGCAGGCCACCGGCGCTTGACGGGCGCAGGGTGATCTCCCGAAGCTGCATGGCAGCGCAGGGAGACTGCTTGCCATGTGGTACGTCTATTTTCTCAAGCTCGACAATGACGATATTTACGTTGGCTCGACCAATGATCTGAAACGCCGGGTTGCGTCACATCAGGCCGGCAGTGTCGTGTCGACACGCTCCAAGTTGCCTGTGGTTCTGAAATGCTACGTGGCTGTCGAAACCGAGCAGCACGCGCGAGAGCTGGAGGCCTACTTCAAATCCGGATCAGGCAAGGCCGTGGCCCTCAAACGCCTCATCAGACCTTCCAGGGGTGGATAGTGGAACCCTGACGGGCTTCGGGTGGCAGGCCACCGGCGCTGGACGGGTATCGCTCCGGGGAGTGATTCATGTTTCCGGCCGCAGCGACGGGTAGGCAGCATCCCATTGACGTGGCATAGTTTCAGGGCATGGAACGGGCTTGGGGGAACGTATCCTTGGAGGGGAAGGATTATTCATGCCGCTGCTGACACCGCCTGAAGACCCGTCATACAAGCGAGTCAACCTGGCGATCGGGATTTCGCTGTTCGCCGTCGCGCTCAGTTTCCTGAATCTCTGCTTCTTCCTGTGGAGCCGTTGAGTCGGCATTCCGCCGTTCAGTCACGATCTTCGGCCGCCTTGGCCGCGCCGGGCCAGCCGGTGTGCGACAGGTCGAAGACGATGCCGTCCGGCGACAGGAACTTGGCTTCGTAGAAGGCCTTGTCGCCCGGAGGGTGCGAGCCCATGGACACCGCGCCGGCGGCGAGAGCACGTTCGGCCGCGCTCTCGAGATCGTCGACCCATAGTCCGAAATGGTCGATGCCGATGCGCTCCTCGGGGGTCTCCTTCCTGAGCAGCGCCACGGTCATCACGCCATCGCTCATGTGGCAGCCGCAACGGGCCTCGCCGGTGCGCTTCATGCCGAAGGCCTCGGCGAAGAACCGGGCGGATGCCTCGGGATCCTCGACGATCAGGGCGATGTGACGAAGCTTGGCCATGTCTTCTCCTTCCCGTGCTCAGGCGCTCGCCTGCGCGGCGGCGCGGTGCTCGATGGGCAGGCTGGAATCGGTGTGGAAGTCCGACACGAAGTCGAGCAGCTTGCCACCGACGCTGGTGGGGATCTCGTCCACCAGCGCGATGGCGAGCGGCGACGCCGGGCTGCCCAGAACCGGCTCCCAGGCCCGCAGCACGTGCTGCTCGAAGTTGGCGGGGACCGCTGCCACGGTACGCAGCCGCAAGGTCCAGCGGTCCCGCCGGTCCTGGTGCAGCTGGTAGCGGCGCAGGAAACCGCCGAGCCGTGCCGGCGGATAGGCTTCTACCGCGACGCGCACCGCGCGGACCCGCTCGCGGGACATGGGCGGCAGCCCGGCGTAGGACCGGTAGCGGCCGGCGATGTCGCCGAAGGACGGCAGGGTCCGACCGCAGGCGCAAGCGCCCTCGACCATCTCCGCCAGATCGCCGGTATCGTAGCGCAGCAGCGGCATGGCGGCGTTGTTGAGGCCGGTGACCAAAACGTGGCCGATCTCGCCGGGCGCGCAGGGACTGCCGTCGGGCCGGGCGATCTGGACCAGGCAGTGCTCGCTGTTCACATGGTAGCGGCCTGACTTGCAGCGCGTCGCGACCTTGCCGATCTCGTTGAGTCCGTAGGACATGTGGACCGGGCAGCCGTAGGTTTCCTCGAGCCTTGCGCGCAGCGACGGCGTCAGCTGCGACCCGATGCCGACAAGCGCCCGCAGGCTGTCGACCGGCTTGCCGCCTCCGCTCGCCATCAGCCATTCCTCGAACACGCCGGGAAACGTCGTGGCATAGGTGGGCCTCGCCTGCCGCATCAGCTCGACCTGGCGCTCCATGGGGGTCGACATGGTAAGTCCATATTCGGGGCCGGTGTGGAAATGCCTGCCCAGGAACTGCCACTCCGGCAGCATGCCGAGTTCGCCGTCGGGCCGCAGGTTGCCCTCGCCGTCGCGGAACAGGTCGCTGCGCGGCCGCACGTCGAGACGTGACTCCATCGGATGGAGTTCGTGCCAACGGGCGGTGCGGTGACGCAGCAGTCCGAACATGGAGGTGCTTCTGGCGGAATGGATCACCGTCACCTGCCGCCCCGTGGTGCCCGACGACTTGCTCACGGCGAAGCGCTGCTCGCCTTTTGGCAGCTTGGGAACGAGCAGCTGGTCGAACCCTTCCAGCAGGTCGTGCTTGGTCAAGGTCGGCAGAAGGGCAAGATCCTCCGGGGCCTCGAACCGGCCGGGCGCGAGGCCGAGGCGCCGGAAAAGCGCGGCATAGTAGGGCGAATACGCGCCCGCATACGCCGTCATCGACCTGACCGCCCTCGCCGCCCGGTTGCGCTGTTCGTCGGGGGGCAGGAACTCGTTCGCGAACAGTTCGTCGAAAACGCGGAAGCCGGCGAACCGGGGCTTGAGCCGCCACAGAAGGTGCTGCTCCCGCGCGCGCTCGAAGGCGTCCATCAGCGGCGCTCCGCCGGGACGGGCCGGGCGGCGAGCAGCGGCGACGCCTGGCCCCACTCGCCTTCGAAGACGATCTCCTCGAGCGGCCGGCGCGTCCTCGGGCTCGTCTCCTTCTCGCGCAGCTCGGGCGGCAGGGCCTCGGGCGCGCCCAGATAGCCCACCGCGATCATGATGCCGGGCGCGAACAGCGCCGGAATATCGAACTCGGCCTGCGCCTTTTCCGGGTCGAAGGCGGCCATGGGATGGCAGTGGAGCCCCAGGTGCTGCCCCTGGAGGATCAGCGACATGACCGCCAGCCCGAGGTCGTGCATGGCGTGCGGATAGGGCACGAAGTCGGCCTTCAGCTGGCTGAAGCGGCGGCGCATGACCGAGGCAAGCACCAGCACCGGCACGGCGTGCGCCCAATCCCGGTTATGGGGATCCAGGCAGTCGAACAGACGCCGCCACGCGCCGCCATGCCCCTTGCGGCCGATGAGAAACCTGTTGGGCTGGGTATTGTGGGCGGAGGGCGCCAGGCGCGCCGCTTCGAACATGCTCTGCAGCTTGTGGGCTTCGGGCTCACGATCCGCGAAGCTGCGCGGACTCCACCGCTCCATGATGGCGGGAAGAACCGGGTATCTCGTGTCCAGCCGTTTGTTCACTTCAATGCCCGAGGCGGCGGCGTGTGCGTCCGATTCTACGCCATGAACTTTTCGACCGGGTAGAACGATTCGCTGCGGGCCTCGCAGGCGTCCTCGTAGACGGCGCCGCTGTCGCGCGCGGCGCTGTCCCACGCCTTGGCGGTCCATCTGACGCAGGCCTGCATCGCCGCCTCCACCAGCTCGGGCGTCATGCCGACCCTGGAGAGCACCTCGCCGTCCATGCCGGATTTGAGCAAGGTGTCGCGCCGGCCGCTGACATTCGATATCCACTGGTCGCGCTCGAGATGGAACGTGCGGGGGTCGAAGGGCTGCGGGGCGAAGCGGAGCGACACCGGGAATGCCAGCGCGCTGCCCGGCTCGAACAGCAGCGCGAAGCGGAGGTCCCAGAGATGGTCGCCATCGGCCATGGGATAGCCGGTCGAGCGGACGAATTCGAATCCGCCGATGGGATAGATCGCCGCCTCGACGTTTTCGCCGTACTTGGCGAGGCATTCCGCCAGCAGGGCGTCGATCCGCCCCGCGATCGCGTCTTCGCTCATGCCCGGAATGACGACCTGCACGCCGGTCCCGCCGCTGGTGTCGCTGGGCTTCAGGACCACGGGTCCGCCGGTCAGCATGTCCCGCGCCAGGGTCAGCGCCTCGTCGCGCGATCCGGCCGAGAAATGCCGCAGGGGCCGGATGCCGGTGCCGGCGAACAGCCGCTGCTGAAGGCCTTTGTCGTGGAAGGTCCCCGCCAGCCGCCATGCGTGCAGAATGCGCAGGTCGGCGTCGACCGTGCGGCGCCCGTCGCGGCGGAGCTTCCCGATCCGGATCAACTCGGGCAGCAGGTTGGGGTTTCCCATGAACACCATGGGGCGGCCCCGATAGTTGAACCGGCGCGTATCCGGATCGATCCCGATATGGGCAGCGACCGAGGGCACATCGCCCATGACCACCGCGACGGGCTCGCCGCCCATCGGGTCGCCGGCGGCATAGGTGCCGATGGCGTTGCCGGGCAGCATCGCTTCCAGGGCCTGCGCGAACAGGTCGACGCGGGGGTAGAATTCGCCGCCGGTGCGGAAGAACTTCCAATGCTGGTGTGCATGCACCGTCGCGACCGGCGCCACGAGACGTCCGTCGGACCCCAGCAGGCCCATTTCCCGGATGCGCCGGACCGTCTGCCGCGCCTCGTTTTCCGAGCGAAGCCGGCTGTCTCCGGTCAGCGCGTCGGAGCCGACGGCGTTGGGGCCGTTGACTTCGTGGCAGGCGAGCAGACCGGTGGCCGAATCCAGCACGAGATCCGCGAATATGATGCCGTAGTCGTCGATCGCCTCGGCGGGATAGGGCCGCGGATAGCCCAGGGCGGCGGCGAGAGCGGGGTCGCCGAGGCGCCACTCCTCGATGTCGTTGAAGCCGGAGAGGATGTTTCTGATGAACCGGTGGCGGTCCAGGTTCACGCCACCTTCTCCATGGCGACGGGCGCGATGTCGACGGAGACGGTGGGCAGTTCCACCGCAACCTGGCCGCCCGGGGAGATCGACGTCGCCGGCAGCGCCGCAAGGCGGACGCCGTCCGCCGTTTCGTAGCTGACCGCGCCGCCGGCGAACAGTTCCGCCAGCCAGGGCACCGTGCGGGCCGCCAGCGCGATGGTGGCGAGACCGGTCTGCGGCGCGCCGCCATGGCGGCCGTTGGAATTGTAGAACGCCACGGCCGGTTCCGGCCCGGCCCCGACGACCGCAAGCTTGCAGGCCGGATCGGCGCCGAGCAGCTCCTGGCGCGCGGCTTCCGGCGAGATGTGCTCGGGAAGTCCCTCGAACACCAGCGCATAATCGTTCAGCGCGGGAAGGAAGACCACGCGGCGCCCCCTCCAGTCACGCTCGCGGGGCGTTGCGGCAGGCAGCAGCCAGGTCTGGGCGACGACCGCGCCGTCGATGCGGGCATGAACCTGGTAGGGATGGCCGGCGACGCCATGAACCCTGGTCCGAAGGTCGCCGGATCCGCCCATGCAGCCGATGGCCGCCGCGGTGGAATTGCCGCAGAAGACTGGCGCGGCCGTGCCCTCGGCCGTGGCCTGGAAGGTCGAGATCGCATGGCGGTCGATCACCACGACCTTGCCGTAGGCGCAGGCGCCGGGGATGGCGGCGGTGAGACGCGCGAGACCGTCAAGGTCCAGGGGCGCGCCGTTCACCGGCTCCCGGCGACGGTCGGCAATCACGCCGCACGTCAGCGGCCGACCGCCGTCATGGGTCAGGAAGTTGAAGGCACGAACCGTCAAATGTGCTGGCCCCCTCGGCCAAGTCGCGCCAAAGCCGCGGCGTCGCGGGCGGAAACCGGGCCAAGCACCTGCTCCCGATCGCCTTCTGGCGATGCTATGCGTCTTTGGCGTGTTGCTCAAGCTTCGCGGAGGGTTGCCGGGACGGCGGGAAGCGCCCGTACACGGAAGCGTGACGGCGCCCTGCCCCGCGCCGCTTGACAACGGAAGCGTCCGGTCGCCTCCTTCTCGGTATCCCGCAACCCCGAAGAGGTCAGCCATGCAGATGCTCTCGAACCTCAAGGCCGCCGCGCTGGTGTTGGTGATCGCCGCGTTCGCCGCCGCGCCTGCCGCAGCAGAGGACAACACCGCCGAACTGGAGGCCAAGAGCGACACCGCACTGTCCCAACTCTACGAGAAGTCGGCCGACGCGACGGAGCTTGCGAAGACCGCGAAAGGCATCCTGGTCTTCCCCAGCATCACCAAGGGCGGCTTCATCGTCGGCGGACAGTACGGCAAGGGTGTGCTGCGCCAGGACGGCAAGAGCACCGGCTATTTCAGCTCCGCGTCCGGCTCGATCGGGCTGCAGGCGGGTATCGAGTCCTTCGGCTACGTGCTGATGCTGATGAGCGACAAGGCCATCGCCCAGCTCGACGCCGCCGATGGCTGGGAAGTGGGCACCGGCCCCAGCATCGTCATCATAGACGAGGGCGCCGGGACATCGATCACCAGCCGGACCACCAAGGCCGACGTCTACGCCTTCGTGTTCAGCCAGAAGGGGCTGATGGGCGGCATCGCGCTGCAGGGCACCAAGATCTCGCGCCTCAAGCGGCCCTGACGGCGCGCTTCCCAGCCGGAACCCGCCCGGCATCGCATCGTTCGCTCCGTGTTCAGTCCCGAACCGGAGCGACGACATGGACGTCATCATCATCCAGCCGCTGATCGCGCTGATCGCCGGCATCCTGATCCTGATCGCACCCAAGATCCTCAACTACGTGGTGGCGATCTATCTGATCCTGATCGGCCTCATCGGCCTGTTCCCCAAGCTGCTGACCTGACCAGCCTGCGGCGGACGATCCTGTCCATGACCGCGGCGAGCTTGCGGGCGGTAAAGCGGCGGGACAGCGGCGGCACGTGCAGAAAGCCGGCGTCGATCGGCCAGCCATTGTTCTCACGGAACATCAGCAGTCTCCAGTAAGTGCTATCACACACATACTTTCCCGCATTCGCCGATATCCTGTATGGCAATCCGGAGAGACGAATGGCCAGGCCGGCTTCGGCGACGGGCCATGAGCCGCTCAGCCGGCCCGGCGCTTCCGGACCCGCCAGCGCGCGTGGCCGCCGCGCCCAGGTCTCGACGCGCAGCTTCGGTCCGCGGGCCAGGCCGGTGAGCAGGCAGGCCTGGGGGCGATGCCGCTCGAGCAAGGCGACAAGCTCCCTGGCGGCCCTGCGCCGGTCCACCGGCAGGCGCGCGATCACGAGCCTGCCGCCATATCGGCCCTCCAGCAGCCGCGCCCCTTCCCAGCTCGAATTGATGCGCCAGCGACCGAACGGCGCGAATCCTGTCAGCAGCACGATGGGGTTGGCGTCCATGCCGGGAGACTACGGTCGCCGCCGGGCGGAGACAACGGGGTAGGCACGTCGCCTCCGGCTTGGCTATGCTGACCGCACTGGATGGGGAGTCATCGATGAAGGATCTCAAGGACAAGGTCGCCGTCGTCACCGGCGGCAACAGCGGCATCGGCCTGGGCGTCGCCCGGGCCCTGGCGGCCGAGGGCACGCACCTGATGCTGAGCGGCCTGCACGGCGACAAGTCGGAACGCGCGGCGAAGGCATTGTCCGCCGAGTTCGGCATCCGCGCCGTCGGCGTCGCCAGCGACGCCGCGAAACGCGAGGCCGTCGAGGCCCTCGCGGACCGCGCCTTCGCCGAATTCGGCCATGTGGACATGCTGGTGTCGAACGCCGGCGTCGGGCTGCGCGGTCTGGTGCATCAGATCAGCGACAACGACTGGGACTGGCTGATGGGCGTGAACGTAAGGGGCACCTATCTCGCCTGCTCCGCGTTCCTGCGCCGCTTCCTCGACCAGGGCGCGCCCGCGCATATCCTGATCACCGGATCGGAGCAGAGCGTGGGCATGACGCCCTATGGCAGCATGCCGATCTACGCGGCCTCGAAGCATGCGCTGCTCGGCCTCGCCGACGCCATCCGCGCCGACTACGCCAGGAACGATGTAGCCGTCACCCTGCTCTGCCCCGGTCCCGTCGCCACCGACATCTGGGACATCGAGCGCGACCGGCCGCCGGAATACGGCAAGCGCGCCGAATCGAACGAGGAATCGAAGAAGCTGATCCTGGAGTTGGGCATGGACGCCGACCTCGTCGGCCGCATGGCCGTCGAGGGCGTCAAGGCCGGCGATTTCTACGTGTTCACCCACGACTACATCCGCGACCTGGTCGACGGCCGCTACCGGGAGATGACGGCCGCGCTCGACAAGACCGACGCCTTTCCCAAACAGCGGTAGCCCGAGACCGCGGTCAACGCCCGTGGTATGATAGGCGTCCATTTCGGGGGAGACGGGCCATGCGGTTGCCTTCCGTCGTCTTTGGACTTGTGTTGCTGGCCATCGGGGGCTGCGGACAGCCGCCGGCGCCGGACAGCCCGGCGCCAGCGGGATTGCAGCAGCAGCTGGACGCGGCGAAAGCCGAGAACGATTCCCTGCGGACGAGACTTGAAGAGGCCATCCCCGAGCTCACGGGCGAGCGGGCCTCGCAGAACCAGTGCCCCGGCGGTGTTACCGTCCTCGTGCGCTCGTCCGCCGGGAAGACCTGCGACGACTATGCCGCCGTGATCGCCGGCTGGTCGGAGCAGTGCGTCGCCGACGGCGCCTGTGATCCTGCCAAGCGTCTCGCCGAACTCAACGCGGCCGGCAACGCCACCTGCCAGAGCTTCTGCGCGAAGCAGGGCTGCGACCAGTGGCAGTTCGCGCCGCCGCAACAATGCGCCAAGCAGAACTGCGTGAAGAGCGGCGCATGCCCCAGCGAGTGTCCGGTCATCGACGAATGCTTCCTGAAGCAGCACGACGATTCGCCGAACTGCTGGTGCACCCAGCCATCGGGATAGCGCCGGCCGGACAAACCGGCGCGTCTCAGCCCGCTTGCAGCCACTCGATGATGGCGGGATAGGCTGACTTGTCCTGCATGACGAACAGGTGGCCGCCTTCGAACATGCGCAGCTCGGCGCCGGGAATGCGCGCGGCCATCCGCTCCTGGGTGGCGGCGAGCGCGATGCCGTCGTAGCGGCCGCCGCAAACCAGCGTCGGCGCGCTGATGCGGTCGAGGCGGTCGAAGGTGTCGTGGTGGCGCCGCGCCTCGAGCTGGTGCGCCCTGCCCTCGGCCCAGCCCGGTTCGTCGGCATGGGCACGCTCGGCGGCCAACGCCTGGCCGATGAACTGGGCGACCTCGTCTGGATGGTTGGCCTGCCATTCCGGGGTGCGCCGCAGGTCGGCCAGGGCGATGCCGCGCCGTGCGCGTTCCTCCGATCCCAGCTTGCCCAGCTCGTGCAGCGGATAGGACGCACCGCCCGCGCCGCCCGGCGAGGTCACGCACAGCACCAGCCTGTCGATGCGCTCGGGATGCCGGATGGCGAACTCCTGCGCCACCATGCCGCCGAACGAATAGCCGATCACGTGGCAGCGCCGCCAGCCCACGGCATTGAGCAATCGGGCGGCGTCGTCGGCGTAGTCGCGCATGGTGTAGGGACGGTCGGGCTTGTCGGTCTGGCCCAGGCCGCGCTGATCGTAGCCCAGCAGGTTGAAGTGCTTCGCCAGCGGCGACTGCATCGGCCCCAGGGGATTGCGCAGGTCGCCGCCTGTGCCGTTGATGAACAGCAGGCGCTGACCCTGCCCGGTCATCTCGTAATAGATCCTGATGTCGCCGGCCTGGATGAAAGGCATCAGCCTTGTCCCCGCGATCTGTCTCCCTGTTGCACGGCAGCCTGCACCGGTCATGATGGAGCCGCAAGCGGCAACAGGGGAAAATGTCGTGGCCATCAAAACCAATCTCGACCCGGCGTTGTTCGACGACGCGGCGATCGACCCGGAAACGCGGGCGATCAACGCCCGGATCGACGCGGCGCTGGCGGGCGCGCCGCCGATCGACACGGTGCCGCCGAAGGTGATCCGGGACGCCCGCGCGAGAGGTGACGGCGTCTTCCCCGCCCGGCCCAAATCCGACCGCGCGATGACCCGGGACATCGCCGGCCCGGCGGGTCCGGTCGCGCTGCGGCTCGTGGCGCCGGAGCAGCCGCGCGGCGTCTACATGCATATCCATGGCGGCGGCTGGATGAACGGCGCCAACGACCAGAACGATCCGCTGATGGAGCATCTGTGCGACCGTCACGGCCTGGCGGTGGTCAGCGTCGGCTATCGGCTCGCGCCGGAGAATCCCTATCCCGCGGCGCCCGACGACTGCGAGGCGGCGGCGCTGTGGCTGGCGGCGCATGCGGCGACCCAGTTCGACACGGACTGGGTGGCGATCGGCGGCGAATCCGCCGGAGCGCACCTGGCGGCGGTGACCATGCTGCGCATGCGCGACCGCCACGGCTTCCATTTCAAGGCGGCCAACCTGGTCTACGGCCTCTACGACATGGCGCTGACGCCCAGCGTGCGCAACTGGGGTTCCCGCCGGCTGGTGCTGAACACCCCCACCATGACCTGGTTCCGCGACGTGTTCGCCACCGACCCGACCACCTGGAGTTCGCCCGACGTCTCGCCGATCCATGCCGATCTGCGGGGCCTGCCGCCGGCGCTGTTCACGGTAGGCACCCAGGACCTGCTGATCGACGACACGCTGTTCATGCACGCGAAGTGGGCGGCGGCCGGCAATCATGCCGAGCTCGAGCTGTTTCCCGGCGGCGCCCACGGCTTTCCCGCGTTCGGCGGGCCGCTGGCGCGCCGGTTCCGCGACCGGGTCGACGATTTCCTCGAACGCTGCCTGATCTGAGCAAAAGCCGGTCAGGTGGAATCACCTGACGGGCGTCCTTTGGCCTAGATTCAACGAGTTATACCAAAGGCGTTGATGTCTGACTCGCTTGGGGATTCCCAAGGAATCTGAGTTGTGATTCGATGGTGC
>JBFWZH010000045.1:0-36167 GCA_050185585.1 Sphingomonadales bacterium
CCATCACGGACACCTCCGGCCACGGCATCGATCAGCTCCTCCGCTGAACAATCCAAAGCCTTCATTGTGTCACCCATGTCTCCGAACACCTGTTACCCATGTCCCCGGTCCATACAGGGAGAGGGTTAGGGTGAGGGGCGTTCTTGCCAAGCCTAAAGCCTTGAAAGGACATAGCATGTCGAAAGCCGTCAAGCTCGAGGTCAGGAATCAGATCGCGCATGTGATCCTCAACCGGCCGGACGAATTCAACAGCCTGAACCCGGATTTCTGGGTGGAATTTCCGGCGGCCTTCGAAGAGATCGAAGCCCGTGACGACGTGCGCGTGGTGGTGCTTTCCTCAACCGGCAAGCACTTCTGCGCCGGCCTCGACCTCAATTCCTTCAAGAGCATCAACGCGCCCAGCGACGAGGACGAAGGCCGCAAGCGCGAGGCCTTCCGGCGTCACTTGCTCGACCTGCACGACCGGCTCGGCCGGGTCGAGAAGTGCCGTTATCCGGTGCTGGCCGCCATCCAGGGCGCGTGCGTCGGCGGCGGCCTCGACATGACGGTGTGCGCCGACATGCGCTATTGCACCCGGGACGCGTTCTTCGTGGTGCAGGAAGTGAATATCGGCATGGCGCCCGACCTGGGCACGCTGCAACGCCTGCCCCGCCTCATTCCCGCCGGACTTGCGCGCGAACTGGCATTTACAGGCCGCCGCATGTATGGCGCCGAGGCGAAGGAAGCGGGATACGTCAACCAGCTGTTCGACACCCAGGAGCTGATGCTGGAGGCGGTGATGGAGATCGCGCGCGGCATCGCCGCAAAGTCGCCGCTCGCCGTGCACGGTTCCAAGGAACTGATGAATTACGCCCGCGACCACAGCGTCGCCGACAGCCTCAACTATGTCGCCATCTGGACGGCGGCGACCCTGGTGGGCGGCCGCGACCTGCGCGAGGGCGTCGCGGCGTTTCGCGAGAAGCGCGATGCCAACTATGCCAATTTGCACGCCGCCACGCCCGGCCGGCGTCCCCACGACGACTGAGGCGACTCGCTGCGACCGGCCCGGCCGGTCAGCCGGAGGCCCTGAACGGCATGCCCGGCTCGGACCCGATTCACCGCGCATTCAAGGCCTTGACGCGTCTGTCGCCCGTCTGATTCTTTTCGGTTGATCGGCGCGCATCCTTCGAGTCAGCATGACTGCGGTCAAAACGGCCATTCGTGGGCTAGGGGGTCTCGGATGCCATTCAAATCCATCGGAATGATTCTGCTCGCCGGCTTCCTGCTCGGCTTCAGCGCGGTGCCGTTCGCCCAGATGCTGCACCAGGATCCCCCACCCGAATACAGCCCCGTCACCGCCTATATCGGGGGCGCGGGAAGCCGTTGAGCCCGTCGCCTTCGGCGGCGCGGAGCGAATCGGTTGGAGAGCTGGCGGACGTGGTTCGCCCGCCCTGTGGAAAAGTCTGCATATTTCGGCCCGATGCATGGCAGAAGTCGCAGTCGTGGCCTAAAAGCACAATCACAGACATCGCTTTGCCGCATCTTTGCCGTTTTTTAGGGCTGCAACGCGTGACTCCTCTTGCGATTGGGGACATTTCGCGGCATGTTTGATCCGGGTGGGAACCACGTAAAGCGCGGTCCTTCCGGTTGACGCGACGCCAACGGACCTCATTCGAGTTGAATGGAGACGAGGCGGCAAAGCCAGGCGCAAGGCGCCGGCGACCCGGAAGGACGCACACTGACGCGGTTCGTCTTTGGGATACATGAATTAGATCAGCCCCTGTACCCGCACCGCTGTTTTGCCGGCCCAAGCACTATTGCGGTGAGGATCCGGAGAGCTATCGGCCCATAGCCGGATCCAGTACCGGGGTTGCGGGGCGGCACAGTTTATTTTCTAACTGTGCCGCCCCACTTATTTCCGGGCTCCTCCAAGACTTCGACATGCCGGGAGCGCGACGTCATCCGGCGCGGATGTCTCCCGTCATCCGATTGTCGCGCGGCCGTGTGACAGGTCGTCGGTCGTTATTCGCTCGACAGCATGGTATTGCGGACCAGCGGATAGATCTGGTGCTGCCACCGGCGCCCGCTGAACACGCCGTAATGTCCGACGCCCGCCTGCATATGATGCCGCTTCCGGTAGGGTCTCAGCCTGCTGCACAGATCCTGGGCGGCCATGGTCTGGCCCACCGAGCAGATGTCGTCCCGCTCGCCCTCGACGGTAAGCAGCGAGGTCCGCCGGATCGCCGAGGGATCGACCTTCATGCCCCGCCAGACCAGCTCCCCCTTGGCGAGCAGCGCCTCCTGGAACACCCGCTGCACCGTTTCCAGGTAGAATTCGGCGGGCAGGTCGAGCACCGCGAAATATTCGTCGTAGAAGGTCTTGGTGGCGTCGGCCTTGTCCATGTCGCCCGCCACCAGGTGCTCGAACAGGTCGGTATGGGCCTTAACGTGCCGGTCCATGTTCATGCTCATGAACGCGGTGAGCTGGACGAAGCCCGGGTAGACGCGGCGGCCCGCGCCGGCGAAGCCCGGCGGCACCCGCGAGATCAGGTTCTTCTCGAACCACTTGATCGAGTGGGTCGTGGCCAGCTCGTTGACCTTGGTGGGGTTGATGCGCGTGTCGATCGGTCCGGCCATCAGGGTCATGCTGAGCGGCTGGCAGGGATTCTCGGTCTGCGCCATCACCGCCGCGGCGACCAGCACCTGCACGCAGGGCTGGCAGACGGCGATCACGTGCGAGCCCTCGCCCATTTGCTCGAGGAACTGGATGACGTGGTCCACATACTCGTCGAAGCCGAAGACGCCGGCCGACTTCGGAACGTCCCGGGCATTGTGCCAGTCGGTGATGTAGACGTCGTTCTCGGGCAGCAGCGTCTCGACCGTGTTGCGGAGCAGCGTGGCGAAATGCCCCGACAGCGGCGCCACGACCAGCACACGGGGCTGGGCGGATTCCACATCCTTCCTGAAGTGCAGCAGCGTTCCGAACGGCGTCGTGAACGCCGCTTCCTCGACCACCTCGACGTCGCGGTTGCCGACCTTCACCCTATCGTGCCCGTAGGACGGGCGCCCGTGGGTGAGCCTGGTCCGGCTGAGCAGCTCGAACGAGGCCGCCATGGTCCGGACGAAATAATTGTCGGCGACCCCGTTCGCCGGGTTGCCCAGCAACGACGCGGCCACCTGGGCCACCGCGCGGAACGGCTCCATGAAATCGGTTGCGGTCTGGTAGGCGAAATAGATCATGCAGTCGGCCGATCCGTTCAGACGTTGGGCGGCCCGCGGCGCCATGCGCCGGGCCCGCCGGAGCATCAGGCTAATGTATTTCTTGCTGCACTGCGAGAGACTTCTATCGCCAATTGAACTCGTTAGCGCGCCTTAGTCCTGGCCGCGGCAGGCGAAATATCCGCCGTACCCGTCTACCGTCTTTTCGCACTTGCACAAGAGGCCGGAACCGCTCAGAATCAGGCGTTGAAACAGAGGACGCACGGCAACGCCGGCGGAGCAGGAAACATGGCCAGGGCAACACTGACAATCAGCAGCAAGAACTATTCGTCGTGGTCGCTCCGGGGCTGGCTGCTGACCAAGATGGCCGGCCTGGATTTCAAGGAAGAGGTGCTTCCCGCGGACGACCCGTCGACCCGCGCGGAACTGCTGCTGCTGTCGCCGTCGTTCCAGGTGCCGCGGCTGACCCACAAGGGCGTCTCGGTCTGGGACACGCTGGCCATCGCCGAGTACCTGCACGAGATCAGCCCCGAAGCCGGTCTGTTTCCCTCCGATCCGGTGGACCGCTCCCATTGCCGGTCGATCGCCGGCGAGATGCATTCGGGCTTCGCCAACCTGCGCTCGGCGCTGCCCATGAACCTGAAGGCACGGTTTCCGGGCTTCAAGGTGTGGGCGGGCGCCCAGGCCGACATCGACCGCATCGTGACGATCTGGCGCGAATGCCTGCTGTCAAACGGCGGCCCCTATCTCTACGGCGAGCTGTCCATGGCCGACGCCATGTACGCGCCGGTCTGCACCCGGTTCAAGACCTATGACGTCAAGCTGGACAAGGAGTGCGCCGCCTATTGCCAGCGCATCCTCGCCTGGCCGCTGATGGTCGAGTGGACCGAGGCCGCCATGGCCGAGCCAGAGGAACTGGAAGAGCTCGACGTCGAGTTCTGACGCCCGATTGCCTCCCGCCGGGCAAGGGACTACCCTGCCCTCGGGGGTTGCATGACACATCGCCGCAAGCTTCTGGTCATCGGTCTCGATGCCTTCGATCGCGGGCTTGCCCAGCGCTGGATGGACGAGGGCGCCCTCCCCAACCTGGCGGCGCAGATGGCGGCCGGCGTCGCCGCCGGCGTCCGCAATCCGGCGGGCATGGAGTCCGGATCGCTCTGGCCCAGCTTCGCCTATGGCTGCGACCCCAGCTTCCACGGCCTCTATGACGGCATGCGGCGCCTCGACCCCGAGACGTTCGACATCGGCGCGCACCGCGCCGAGGATGTTCCCTATCGTCCATTCTGGTCGCTCGTCGACGAGGCCGGCGGCAGGACGATCGTGATCGACGCGGTCACGGCGCCTGACGTCGGCGTTGCGCGCGGCATCCGGGTGATCGACTGGTTCGCCCATGTGCCGGCGGAAAGCGGCGCGACCCTGAGGCTGCGGACCCATCCGCCGGAACTCAGGCAGGTCATCGAGCGGGACTACGGCCCGGACCCGCTGGGCGGACACATGTGCGACTTCCACCAGCCGCGCACCGCCGCCCAGGTCAGCTGGTTCACCGACGCCCTGCTCGAGCGCGTGCGGCGCAAATGCGCGCTGACCCTCGACCTGATGGCGCGGGAGGAGTGGGACTATTTCATGGTCGTCTTCGCGGACGGACACTGCGCCGGACACCATTGCTGGCACCTGCACGACCCGTCCCATGAGGAGCATGACCCGGCGGTCGCGTCGGCCGTTGGCGACCCGCTGAAGACCGTGTACATGGCCATCGACGAGGCGCTGGGCCGCATCCTGCGCCAGGCCGGGCCCGAGGCGACGGTGCTGACCCTGCTGAGCCAGGGGATCGGCACCGGCTATACCGGCCTGCGCCTGCTCGACAGGATACTGGCGCGCCTCAACGGCGAAATGCAGGAGGGCCGCAACCGGGCGATCGCCGGACTGCGCAGGGCGTGGCGTATGCTGCCGCTGTCGCTGCGCCACCGCCTTCGGCCGATGCACAGCGCCGCGAGGAACGCGTTCTACCGCGACGGCTTCCTGCCCGATCCCCAGAAACGCCTGTGCTTCGAGACCTACTGCAACGAGCGGACCAGCGGCATCCGGATCAACGTCGCGGGGCGCGACCCGCACGGCCGGATCCAGCCGGGCGCCGAGTACGACGCGCTGTGCGACAGGCTGATCGGCCAGCTCGGCGACGTGCGCAACGACGACACCGGCGAGCCGCTGATCGCCAGCGTCGTCCGTACCCGCGACCTCTATGCCGGGCCGAGGGTCGAGACCCTGCCCGACCTGCTGGTGACGTGGAACCGCGAGCAGCCGATCCACGCCGTGTCGTCACCCGCCATCGGCCGCCTGCCGCATCCGCATCCGAGCATCCGCACCGGCGATCATCGCCCTCACGCCATGCTGGTGCTCAGCGGCCCGGGCTATGCGCCGCGGCGGGTCAACGACGATATCGACATGATCGACCTGGCGCCGACGCTGGCCAGCTTGCTGGACCTGCCGGCGACGGGCTTCCAGGGACAGCCGCGCGCGGCGCTCGCGCCGGTCGCGGACTGACTCCAGCCGTCACTTGCTGCCGAACAGCGCCTTGTAGGTTCCCGCGCCGATCACGCCGCCGACGATCGGCGCCACCCAGAACAGCCAGAGCTGCTGCAGCGCCCAGCCGCCGGCGATGATCGCCGGGCCGGTGCTGCGCGCCGGGTTTACCGAGGTATTGGTGACCGGAATGCTGATCAGGTGGATCAGCGTCAGCGCCAGGCCGATGGCCAGCGGTGCGAACCCCGCCGGCGCACGGCCGTCGGTCGCGCCCATGATCACCATCAGGAAACCGGCGGTCAGCACGATCTCGGCAACCAGGCACGCCACGAGGCTGTAGCCGCCCGGCGAATGCTCGCCGAAGCCGTTGGAGGCGAAATCGCCCACCTCGTATCCGGGCGCGCCGCCGACGATGACACAGAGTACGCCCGCCGCCGCGATGGCGCCCAGCACCTGCGACACAACGTAGGGCGCGACATCCCCGGTCGGACAACGGCCGCCGGCCCAAAGGCCGATGGTCACAGCCGGATTGAAATGGCCACCCGAAACGTGACCGAGCGCATACGCCATGGTCACCACCGTCAGGCCGAAGGCCAGGGCAACGCCGGCGAGTCCGATGCCCACATCGTTGAACACGGCCGCGAGAATCGCCGAGCCGCAACCGCCGAAGACAAGCCAGAAAGTGCCGATGAACTCCGCGCCGATTTTCTTGAGCATGCCAGTTCCCCTTTTCAGGCCCGGCCGGCCTCCCCCGAGGCCTTGGCGTCCGGGCGCGGTAGCATAGCACCAGGCCATTTGCCCGTTTAGGCCAAACTGGGACAACCTGTTGGACCTCCAAGGATTACCGGGTCCCGATTGCCCGTCCGGCCGGGACCCTGTAGCGTTTATGCAGGAGGCCGGCATGGGCGCTCGGACGAGGGTTTTGGTCATCGGACTCGATTCCTTTGACCCGGGTCTGGCGCGATCCTGGATGGACCAGGGCGCGCTGCCACATCTTTCGTCCCTGGCCGACATTTCGGTCCGCGGCCCGGTTCGCAATCCCTACGGCATGGAATCGAGCGCCAACTGGTCGTGTTTCGCCTATGGATCGGGTCCAGGCGTCCACGGTCTTTACAATGGCGATCGATACTTCGACTGGACGTCCTACAAGCCCGCCAATCACCGGCCCGAGGACATCGCCGCCCGGCCGTTCTGGTCTCGGCTGGCCGCCGAGGGCAAGCGCTCGATCGTCGTCGATGCGCCGGTCATGAGCGCGCCGCCCGGGCAGGACGACATCGCGGTGATCGACTGGTGCGCCCACAAGCCCGCCGACGGCGGCCTGGTGCTGCAGCCGCGAAGCTGGCCGCCGGAGCTGATCGCGGAGATCGAGCGCGACTACGGCGGCGACCCGCTCGGCGGCGAAATGTGCGATTACCACCGCCCGCGCTCCGCTGCCGACATCGCGCGATTTCGCGACACCCTGATCGGCAGGGTCCGGACGAAGACGGCGCTGACCCTCGACCTGATCGACCGCAAACCTTGGGACTTCTTCCTGGTGGTCTTTGGCGAGGCGCACTGTGCCGGCCATCATTTCTGGCAGGTCCACGATCCGGCAAATGACGGCGGCGCCAGAGCCATCGCCGCAAAGCTGGGCGATCCGCTGCGCGATGTCTACGTGGCGCTCGACGAGGCGGTCGGCGCCATCAGGGCCCGCGCGGGCGAGGATGTCATGCTGATCGCCTATCTCAGCCATGGCATGGAACGAGGCTATACCGGCGGACGCCTGCTCGACCGTATCCTCGCCCGGCTCGACGGAATGCCCGAGCAGCGCCGCGCCCTGCCCCTCGAACTGGCGCGCCGGGCCTGGCGCCTGCTGCCCTGGAAGCTGCGCTCGCGGCTCAGGCCGATCCAGGGCAGGGCGTACAGCTCGATCTACAATCTCGGATATCGGGCCGGCCACGCATCGCGGAGCTGCTTCGAGGTGCACGTCAACCAGCGCACCTCCGGCATCCGGATCAACCTGCGCGGCCGCGAACCGGCCGGCATTGTCGAACCCGGCGCCGAATACGATGCGCTGTGCGCCCGCCTCGCCCTGCAGCTTGCCGAAATCGTCAACGACGAGACCGGCGAAAAGCTGGTCAGCGAGTTCGCGCGGACCGACCACCATCATGCGGGACCGAAGAGCGAAGGGCTGCCGGACCTGCTGGTGAGCTGGAACAGGCACGCGCCGATCCGTTCGGTATCGTCGCCGGCCATCGGCAGACTGAAGCATCCCCATCCGACGTCACGTACCGGCGATCACAGCCCCGACGGCATGGTCCTGGTGAGCGGACCCGGTATCGCCGCACGCGAGATCGAGGCAGCGGTCGACGTCACCGAGATCGCGCCGAGCATCGCCGGCCTGATGGGCGCCGACACCGCATCCTTCGAGCGGCGGCCCAATCGTGCCTTGCTGCCGCAGGGTTCCTGACCAGCAAGGCGCAATGTCCAGGGGGCCGGCACTTGCTAGAGCATGATCCGCTCAGGTCGGCGCGACCTGAGCGGTGAATCATGCTCTATCTTCTTGAATCTAGAGCAAATGACGCCGATCAGATTGACTCAATCTGATCGGCTTTTGCTCTAGCCGTTCCGGAAGGGGACTTGCACATGACGGCCATCGACAAGACCAGGGTCCTGGTGATCGGACTTGATTCCGTCGATCCGTCGCTGACCGAGGCCCGGATGTCGCAGGCCAGGCTGCCCAACCTCGCACGCCGGCGCCTTCTTCCCGGAACCGTACAGGCAGAAAAAAAGAGGCGCCATCGAGGCGCCTCTTTTCCACCGGACTGAACGAGGCGGGCCGGGTCCCGCGCCCCCATCTGCCACCAGCCATAGCGCCGGCGGCGTCGATCGGTCTAGCCAACGAGGATGGGCGTTCCGCAGGCTCCATCCCGTGTTCGGCATTTATTCAAATTTTAAGCAAAGTACCGAATCTCGAAACGGATTCCAACACAATTTCACCACAATTGGAACCCGCTTCCGCCGAGAGCGCGCATTATCGGTCGAAAATTACAACTTTAGATTGTCCGGCGTGAACGCCGCGAAGGTGCGTGCGGCCTCTTCGCCCGTCGCCCCGCCCAGCGGCGCGATGATGTGGGTATGGATGCCGGTAGCGGCGCACCACCGGAGCCGCTCGCGGCATTCGTCCTCGCCGCCGATGATGGCGATCTCGTCGACCATCTCGTCAGAGATGGCGCCCGTGGTCTTGCCGCGATCCCTCTCGAGCCAGCCCTGGCGGATCGCCGCGGCGGCCTCCTCATAGCCCGCCCAGGCCAGGAAGCTGTTGTAGACCGGGGTTGCGTAATAGGGCGCGAAGGCGGCCCGGAAACGGGCACGGGCGCTTTCCTTGTCGTCGGTGACCAGCACCATGTGCCGGTTCACCACCTCGACCGTTGCCGGATCCTTGCCGGCGCGGCGGGCGCCGATGGCGACATGCTCGATCATCTTCGGCAGTGCGCGCTTGGGCCACAAATTGAAGATCACCCCGTCACTGAACTCCGCGGCCGTCTCGATCATGCCCGAGCGCAGCGCCGCCATGTAGACCGGCACCGGCACGTCGAGCTTGCCCTGCACGTAGCCATGGCTGCGCAGTGTCTCGAGATCGAAATTGGACTTCTCGCCCGCCAGCATGGATTTCACCATGATGGTGGTCTCCTTGACCCGGGTGACCGGCTTCTCCAGCGGCACGCCGTGCCAGCCATCCATCATGTTCTGGCTCGAAGCGCCGAGGCCCATGACGAAGCGGCCCGGCAGCACCTGGCCCAGCGCGTTCGCGGTGGCGGCGAGCACGGCGGGCGTTCTCGTATAGACGGGCGTGACGGCGACGCCAAGGCGCAGGCGCTTTGTGTGGTGGGCGATCGCCGCCGTCGTGGTCAGCGCGTCGGGCGCGCCGCCGTCGCCGAACCAGGCGTCGTCATATCCGTTCGCCTCGGCCCATCTGACCCGCTCGACCGTGTCCTCGACCTTCGGCCCGCCGGGCAAGGTGACCGCGATGCGTTGCTTGGGCGCCATATCCCCTCTCCATCTGTCTGTTCGCCCGCGAAACTAGACAGTCCGCGGGTCGATGGCCATGGGGAAATGGCCCCGTCAGCGGTTCAGTGCACCCGTCTCCTGGCGATGGCGCGCACCGCGACGGCCTGGGGTCCGTGATCGCCCGAAACCTCCGAGAACACTACCTCCTGACCCGCTTCCAGGTTCTCGAACCCGCCGTCGGCGACACTGTCGCGGTCGAAATACAGGTCGCGTCCGCCCGGGGCGGCGATCAGGCCGTAGCCTTCGTAGGGATAAATCTTGGCGATGATGCCTGGCGGCAGCGTCTCGCGGTGCTTGGTGCGCAGCTGGCGCTTGCGCATGGCATCCTGGAGCTGGCGCTTGGCCGCGGCAAACGCATCGTGGATGGCGTTGTACACGTCGGCATGGGACCGCTTGTTGCCCGGCTCCTTGCTGACGACCACGTCGCCGCCGCCCGGCAGCGTGACGTGGATGCGGACGTAATAGGCGTTGCCTTTCTGGTGATGCTGGTGGGGTTTGTCGATGACCACCCTGCATGAGGTGATCCGGTGGTAGAAGTGCTCCAGCTTGGAGGCTTCCTGTCGGACGCGGGCCGCCACGGTTTCGGATGGTTCCAGACCCTCGAAGGCGATCTCCAGCGGTATCTCCATGACGCACTCTCCTTCTTCCTTACGCAAAACTCTCTATCCCTGCTGGCCGCGCGGGACCCGTTCGTTCACCGGGCCCGGACTCGTGATCATGCGCCTCCCGATCCCCTTTCTCCAGATCGAGAATGACCGCAGTCGGCCATAACGCCGCATGGCCGCCTCTCACCCCGCGGGGATCGGACAGGCCCTTCGAGCATGGATGCACAGAGACCATCTGCGATCGCATCCTGGTCGAGCAAAAATTCACAGGCAACGCTGGTCGGTGATCGATCCGCAGCTGCCGTGTCCCGGCAGTGCGGCAATGGCCTGCAGCGGTTGGAAATCAGCCTGGGCCCTGCCATACCGGTCTCGGCCCTCATGCGGCTTTCTCCCGCCGCGCGGTGGTCAAACTGAACGTCGCGAACGGACAATTCTTCCCCATGAATCTGATAATGGGATGCCCGCAGGGAAAAGCAACCCCGGCCCCTGCTGTCGCGACGGCGCGCGGCGCTCCCGCGTTCCGCGGCAAAAAGGGAGTGCCAGCGGCCCCCTGCTGGGATAGCGTTTTCCGCGGGGAGGACGACGACGAGGTCATGCCGTCATGGCTCTGAGGCGAATGCTGCCGGCGCTGTTGATCGCCGCCGCGCTGGCGGCTTGCGGCGAGAACGCGGAGAAGCCGTCCGGTCCCGCCGCGGTCGACGAAGGGCGGCTGGTCGCCGCCGACGCCGAGCCGGGCAACTGGATGAGCACCGGCCGCACCTATTCGGAGCAGCGATACAGCCCGCTGGACCGGATCAACGCGGCGAACGTGCCGCAATTGAGCCTTGCCTGGTATCACGACCTCGATACCACGCGCGGCATAGAGGCAACGCCGATCGTGGTCGACGGCGTGATGTACACCACCAGCGCCTGGAGCATCGTCTACGCCCTCGACGCGGCGACCGGCAAGCTGCTGTGGTCCTACGATCCGGAGGTGCCGAAGGAGTGGAGCGTCCACGCCTGCTGCGACGTGGTCAACCGCGGTCCGGCGGTGTGGAAGGGCAAGGTCTATGTGGGCACGCTCGACGGCAGGCTGGTCGCACTCGACGCCGCCAGGGGCAAGCCGAAGTGGGATGTCAACACCATCGACCGGTCGCAGCCCTACACCATCACCGGCGCGCCGCGGGTGGTGAAGGGCAAGGTCATCATCGGCAATGCCGGCGCCGACATGGGCGTGCGCGGCTATGTCAGCGCCTATGACGCCGAGACCGGAGGTCTGGCCTGGCGCTTCTATACGGTGCCCGGCCATCCCGCCGACGTGTTCGAGAGCGACATCCTCAAGGAGGCGGCGCAGACCTGGACCGGCGAGTGGTGGACGCTGGGCGGCGGCGGCACGGTCTATGATTCCATGGCCTACGACCCCGAGCTCGACCTGCTCTATGTGGGCGTGGGCAACGGCTCGCCCTGGAACCAGCAGCTGCGCAGCCCGGACGGCGGTGACAATCTGTTCCTCGCCTCCATCGTCGCGCTCGACCCGGATACCGGCGCCTATGCCTGGCACTACCAGACCACGCCCGGAGAAACATGGGACTATACCGCCACCCAGCACATGATCCTCGCCGACCTGACCATCGACGGCCAGGTGCGCAAGGTGATCATGCAGGCGCCCAAGAACGGTTTCTTCTACGTGCTCGACCGGGCGACCGGCGCGTTCATCTCGGCCAGGAACTTCGTGCCGGTGACCTGGGCCAAGGGTATCGATCCGGCCACGGGCCGGCCCATCGAGGCCGAAGGCGCGCGCTTCACGTCGAAGCCGGCGCTGGTGTCGCCCTCGCCGCTCGGCGCGCACAACTGGCAGCCGATGGCCTACAGCCCCAAGACCGGACTGGTCTATATCCCGGCCATGGAGCTGGGCTCGCTCTACAAGACCGAGACACCGTTCAAGGTCTATCCGGGCCGCTACAACACCGGCACCGACATGCCGATCGCCTCGCTACCCGACGAGGAGGCCCGGCGCAAGGCGCTGAAGCCGCTGCTGAAGGCGCGGCTGTCCGCCTGGAACCCGGTGACCCAGACGGAGGCCTGGAGCGTCGCCTACGACTCCCCGTGGAACGGGGGGCTGCTCGCGACCGCCGGCGGGCTGGTGTTTCAGGGCACTGCCGACGGCAGGCTGGTCGCCTACAAGGCCGACGACGGCGGCAAGCTGTGGGAAGCGCCGGCCCAGACCGGCGTGATGGCCGCGCCGGTCACCTACGAAGCGGGCGGCGAGCAATATGTGAGCGTGATGGCGGGCTGGGGCGGCGCCTTCGGCATCGGCGCCGGCTATTTCGCGCCCGACACCGCCAAATTCCGCAAGGCGCGGGTGCTGACCTTCAAGCTGGGCGGCACGGCCAAACTGCCCCCGCTCGAGATGACTGCGCCGCCTCCGCCCGACCCGCCGCCGCAGACAGCCTCGGCCGAGACCGTCGCCCGCGGCCAAGCCCTGTTCCACAGGCTGTGCCATGTCTGCCACGGCGACGCGGCGGTCGGCTCGGGCGTCGTCCCCGACCTGCGCTGGTCGGCCAACATGAAGGACGAGGACGCCTGGCGCGCCGTCGTCCTCGACGGCGCGATGAAGGAAACCGGCATGGCGGGGTTCGGGCAGATGCTGAACGGCGAAGATGCCGAAGCGATCCGCGCCTATATCGTCAGGCGCGCACACGAGACGCGGGACGGCAAGGGATAGAGCCTTATATCAGGCGGCACTCTGACGCGGCCTGACACTGACCGAGAGTTCGACATCCTGACCCAGCGCCGAGAGGATCGTCATCAACCGGTCGAGCGTGAACCGGCCAAGGTTCGCCCGGCGGATACGCGAGTAGTCAGCGTGACTGATGCCCGTGGCCTCCTGAGCCTTGCGTGTTGTCCATCCGCGATGGTCGAGAATCTTGATGATCTCCGAGGCCAGCAGGCTCTTCGCCTGGTGAAGATCAGCGTTGGCGTAGCCGAAATCCCGGAAGACGTTGCCGCTGCCACGAACCAGTTCCATGTCGTCGCCAGCGGTCATTTCAGAAATTCCCTGAGCCTTTTGATCCGGTCGAGCGCCACCTCGATTTCGTGCTTTGGCGTGGCGATACCGCTCTTCGACTTCTTCTGGAACGCATGTACCACCCAAACCGCATCCTCGAACTGAACCGCATAGATCGTGCGATAGGCATCCGTCCTGTAACGCAGCGTCAGTTCCTGGATACCCGGCCCCAAAGCGGTGAGCGGTTTGGCGATCGATGGAAAGCCGCCATCCGCAACGATGGTCAGCGCCGTCAGCGCGTCCGCCTGCACACTCTCCGGAAAATCATCGAAAGCCTTCCGGGCCGCCTTGATCCATGAAACCGGACGCGTGTTGCGAGACTTTACCATGCTTATGGTGTCAAATTTGCCACCAAAAATCAATCAGCTTAAATTGGTGAGGCCGTGGACCTGCCACGGCCTCGCCGAAGCAATCAGTTATACCGGCCGATCACCGAGATGGCCGAGACGTTCTGGTGCGGCGCGCCGCCCAGATTGTGGGTGAGGCCGAAATTGGGGTTCTTCAGCTGGCGGGGGCCGGCGCGGCCCAGCAGCTGCAGGTAAACCTCGTAGACCATGCGCAGGCCCGAGGCGCCGATCGGGTGGCCGAAGCATTTCAGGCCGCCGTCGATCTGGCACGGCACCGGACCATCGGCGTCGTAGAAGCCGTCCATGACGTCCTTCACCGCCTGCCCTTCGGCCGAGATGTAAAGGTCTTCCATGGTGACGAGCTCGGTGACCGAGAAGCAGTCATGCACCTCGATCATCGACAGTTCCTCGCGCGGGTTCCTGATGCCGGCTTCCTCATACGCCTTCTTGGCGGCGACGCGGGTGGTGGCGAAGTGGCTGCCGTCCCACGTGTTGAACGTGCTCTCGACGCCGTCCGACAGCACCAGCTGGAGCGCCTTGATGGTAACGATGTCGCTCTTGCCCAGCGCCTTGGCGATCTCCGGCGTGGTGACGATGGCGCAGGCCGAGCCGTCGGACACGCCGCAGCAATCGAACAGGCCCAGCGGCTCGGCGATCATCGGCGCGCCCAGGATCGTCTCCATCGGCACCGCCTTCTGCAGATGCGCCTTGGCGTTCTTGGCGCCGTTCTGGTGGCTCTTCCACGAGACGTGGGCGATGGCCTCCTTCAGATCCTTGGCCGAGACGCCGTGCTTGGCCGAATAGGCCGTGGCCAGCTGGGCGAAATTGCCCGGCGCCGAGCCGTTCGGCACCCACAGATCGGGCAGCGGGCCGCGCGAGCCGGCAGGCAGGCCGCCATAGCCGGTGTCCTTCAGCTTCTCGACGCCCAGCGCCAGCGCGATATCGCAGGCGCCCGAGGCGACCGCATAGGTGGCGCCGCGCAGCGCCTCGGTGCCGGTGGCGCACATGTTCTCGACGCGGGTCACCGGGATGTTGGAAAGGCGCAGCGAGGTCGACAGCGGCAGCGCCGAGCTGCCGACGTGAACACGGTCGAACGCGGTGCCGAACCACGCCGCCTCGATCTGGCTCTTCTCGATGCCGGCGTCCTTCAATGCTTCGTTGAACGCCTCGACGATCAGATCCTCGGCGTTGGCGTCCCAGCGCTCGCCGAACTTGCTGCAGCCCATGCCGATGATGGCGACCTTGTCGCGAATTCCCCGTGCCATGTTCAGGCCTCCTTGCCTGTTGAAACCGGCGCCGCCTTCCAGAAATAGCGGCGATATCCCCGGTCGTGATCGAAGTCCTTGATGCGGAACATCATCTTCAGCGCCGAGCCGACCTCGACCTGTCCCGCGTCCGTATCGGTGAAACCCATCAGCACCCTGCCGCCGGTTTCGAACTGCACCTGGCCGTAGAAGAAGGGCGGGCTGGGATTGTAGGACAGCCAGTCCGCCGTGAATGACATAACCCGGGCCGGGCTGTCGGCAAACGAATAGGGTTCCTGGGTATCGAGCGCGTTGCAGTTCGGGTTGACGCAGTAATGGGTGCGCGGGAACTGCACCGTGCCGCAGACCGAGCATTTGCCGCCGGTGAAGCCGGTGACCATGTCCTTGTTGCGGTACTCGGACGACAGCGCGGTCTTGTTGTCCATCTCGCCGCGCATGCCCCAGTCGAGCCGGACATTGTCCTGGAAGGAAAGGAACTTCATGTAGTCCTGCTCCGTGCGGCCACGGGCCAGCGCGCCGGACACGCCCGCCCGCTTGGGCAGGTTGGCGATGGCGTCCGTCACTTCCAGCAGGATGGCGTCGGCGCCCTGGCCGAACGAGGCGACCAGGATCAGGTCGCCGGCCCTCGCCGTCTCCAGCGCGGCGACCAGCATCAGCAGCGCGTGCGCCGCGCCGGTGTCGCCGCAGACCTCGCCCATGGTGTCGGCGACGGCCTCGGCCGGGATGCCGAAATCTCTGGCGATCTTTTCCGGGATGCCCTTCATGGTGCAAGGCATGACGAACTTGGAAATCTGCGCGCCCTCGACGCCGGCCTTCGCCAGCGCGGCCTTCACCGCCTTGGGGACGATCTTCGAGTAACCTTCCTCGCGCACCCAGCGCTCTTCCCAGCCATAGTCGAATTCCTGGCCCTCGCCGCGGAAGTGATCGACGAAGTCGGTGGTGACCGTGTAGCTGGCGCGCAATTTCGCGATGACGTCCTTGCTGCCGACCGTCAGCGCGGCGGCGCCGTGGCCGAACTGCATCTCGTTGGCGCTGGCCGGCTTGGCCTTGCGCGCATCGGCGGCGGCGAGCAGCACTTCCTCGCCACCGGCGCTTTTCAGCGCCTGGATCAGCGCCGAGGTGCCGGCGCGCTGCGAACCCGCGATGTCGAGCGAGGAAATGCCATGCTCCAGGTTGAGCGCCGCGCCGATGACGCCGGCGTTCTGACGGTCGAGGAACGGCAGGGTGGTCGAGGCGAAGAACACGCCGCCGAGATCCTTGCGCTCGCGGCCGGTCAGGCAGTCGCGCGCGGCCTCGACCGCCATGGTGATGGCGTCCTCGTCCCAGTTGCACATGGAGCGCTCGCCCCTGGCCATGCCGCGCAGGCCAGGCATGGCCCATTTGTGCGCGGCCGCGATGCTGGCGCGGTTGAGGCGCAGCCGCGGAATATAGGCCCCGAACGCTGTGATACCCGTGGTCACCGACGCAGTCTCCACTTGTTCCCATCCGGTAAGCGGGGAGATTAGCGGGCGGAAGGCGCGGGCTTCAAACTAAAAGTCGGGATCTGGCTGTTTGGGCTACATATGTTGCAATTTCGTCTCCTACAGGATACATTGCTTTGATGATCGAGCTTCGCCAGACGGCCATATTCGCGGACTGGTTCGCGCGCATTCGCGACAGATCGGCGAAGGCGCGCATCGAGGCGAGGCTGGACCGGCTGTCGCTAGGCAATCCCGGTGACGTGAGGCCGGTGGGCGAGGGTGTGAGCGAACTGCGCATCTCCTACGGCCCCGGGTATCGCGTATATTATGTTCAGCGTGGCGATGTGCTGGTGGTCCTGCTTTGCGGCGGAGACAAGTCCACTCAGGACCGGGACATTACACAAGCCAAGGCATTGGCGCGCCAGTGGGAGACATGACGATGGCACTGGAAACCACCCGATACGATACGGCGGCGCATCTCAAGACCAGGGAAGATATCGCGGCCTATCTGGAGGCCGTGTTCGAGGATGGTGATCCCGCGCTCATCACCCATGCGCTTGGGGTGATCGCCCGCGCCGAGGGGATGACCGATGTCGCGAAGCAGGCCGGTCTGACGCGCGCCAGCCTCTACAAGGCGCTGTCGGCCGATGGCCATCCGGAATTCGCGACCGTGCTCAAGGTCGTGCAGGCGCTGGGCCTCAAGATGACGGTCGCGGCGTAGAGCGTAGATGTTCGCGGCCCATTCGGCAGCATTGGAAACCTAATAACGACGCGCCCAGAAGACCTCCACAATGAGATTGCTCGAGAAACAGATCGCTCTCATTAGAGACCTTAATAACAGTATCGCCGAGGGATGGATATTTTTCGGCGACGCAGGTGAATACAATAACGTTCATATGCTCAAAGAAAACATGAGGAACTTTGGTCACGATCCAAATGACTTGATAGTTTTATCAGTCACTCCAGATGGAGACGGGACCATTATAGGTCGCTTTATCAAAAATGACGGCAGCATATATAGATTCGACTTTGATTTGGATGATGTTAGCTATTCGAGAATTTCTAAAATCGACCCCAAAACACCGTCCGGTCGAGGCCATGATCTGCATAATTTGGAAGCCATCGAGGAGATAGCTGGAAGATACCTCCTAAATGAGAGGCACCGCTCTTCCATTTGAAATTGCGGCAACAGTGCATTTGATAACGGTCGCTATTGATTCGGGAATTACGGAACAGCGCGCTCATTGCAACGCCACCTCACCCCGCCGCCCGGTGAATATTCTCTACCCTCGCATCCAGCTGTATGCGCAACTGCCGCGACAGCTCGGCCTTGCCGAACGGCTTGCGCAGCAGCGCGAAGGGCTTGTCCAGCTTCTTGTTCCGCTCCATGGCGTCCTCGGTGTAGCCGGACATCAGCAGGATGGCGCATTGCGGGAACGCCTCGTGCACTTCCTGGGCGAACTGGATGCCGTCCTTGCCGTGGGGCTGCAGCACGTCGGTCAGCAGCAGATGCGGGCGCAGGCCTTCGTCGAGCATGGCCTGGGCCTCGGCGGCGCTGGGCGCCTGGCGGACCACATAGCCCAGCGCCTTGACGGTGCCGACGATCACCGTGCGCACCTCGTCGTCGTCCTCGACGACCAGGATGGTTTCGCCGTCCCCCAGGATGACCGCGGTGGAGTCCTCCTCCTCCAGCGCCTTCGAGACGGCGTGGATGGCGCGCGGCAGGTGCAGCAGCACTGACGTGCCCTGCCCGACCTCGCTCCTGATCTCGATATGGCCGCCCGACTGCTTGACGAAGCCGTAGACCATGGAAAGCCCGAGGCCGCTGCCGCGCGTCGAGTCCTTGGTGGTGAAGAACGGCTCGAACGCGCGGTCGAGCACCTCGGGCGCCATGCCGGTTCCGGTGTCGCGCACTGTAATGACGACGTAGTCGCCGGGCGACAGCGTCGGGTGGCGCATGGCGGCGACGTCGTTGAGGGTCTCGTTGGTGGTCAGGATCGACAGCGTGCCGCCGTCCTTCATGGCGTCGCGGGCGTTGATCGCCAGGTTGAGCAGCGCGTTCTCCAGCTGGGCCGGGTCGACCAGCGCGTCCCACACGTCGGGTTCCAGCTCGTTCTGGATGCGGATGTGTGGCCCCAAGGTGCGGGTGAGCAGCTCGGTCATGTCGGCGACCAGCCGGTTGATGGAGGTGGATTCCGGCCGCAGCAGCTGCTTGCGCGAGAACGCCAGCAGGCGCTGGGTCAGCTCGGCGCCGCGTCCCACAGCCTTGAGCGCGGCGGCCACGTAGCGCTCGACCGCGGGGTCGTTGGAAACCACTTCGCGCAGGAATTCGATGTTGCCCTGCACCGCCATCAGCAGATTGTTGAAGTCGTGCGCGAGGCCACCGGTGAGCTCGCCCACCGCCTGCATCTTCTGGGCCTGCAGCAGCTGGCGCTCGATCTCGCGCTGTTCGGTCAGGTCCTCGCCCGAGCCGAGCACGCCGACCACGTAGCCGCTCTGGTCGCGGATGCGGGCGAGGCTCCAGCCGATCACCCGGCGCTGGCCGTTCTGGCCGCGGATGGTGTTCTCCAGATAGGGCTTTTCCTCGCCGTCGCCGGCGACGATCTCGGCGAAGGCGCGCTTGGCCTCCTGCCGGTCGGCGGGATCGACCAGGGTGTCGAACCAGTTCTGGCCCACCAGCTCCTCCTCGGAGAAACCGGTCACCTCGGTGCCCTTGCGGTTGAGCCGGGTGACCTTGCCCTGCCGGTCGAGCGCCAGGATGACCGAGGCGGCGACGTCGAGATACTGCTCGGCGCGGGCTTTCTCGCGGTGCAGGTCCTCGGTGGCGACGATGCGGTCGGTGATGTCGATGACGACGCCTTCCAGCGCCTGCACCTCGGCCTTGCCGACGAATTGCGGCGTGCCCTGCTGCATCAGCCACTTCACCTCGCCCTTGCGGGTGATCACCCGGAAGCTGACCTGGAACGGCCGGCCCAGATTGATCGCCTCGAGGATCTCGCGGCGGACCCGCTTCTCGTCCTCGGGATGGATCATGGTGGCGAAGGCGACCATGCGGTTGTCGATCAGCGCCTCGGGCGGATAGCCCAGCACCTCGAAACAACCCTTGGAGATGATCTCCATGGTCCAGAACGGGTCGTGCCGGCAGCGGAAGGCGAAGCCGCCGGGCAGATTGTCCATCAGGGTGACCAGCCGGCGCTGGCTTTCGCCCAGGGCCTTCTCGGCCTCGCGCTGGGCGGTGATATCGACGCAGGAGGCGATGGCGCCGATGGGCTCGCCGTGGGGCGCGCGCACCAGGCTGGCCGACACCTGCACCACGCGCACCGACCCGTCGAGCCGCGTGGCGTTGGTGACGCCGATCCAGCGGCCGGTATCGATCAGGGTCTGCCAGATGCGCGCCGCCTCGCCCGGCTTGCCCCAAAGCGCCTCGGTGCGCTGGCCGGCGAGGTTTTCCGGGTCGCCATAGCCGAGCATGTCGGCGAAGGCGGCGTTGGCGTAGGTGACCGTGCCCTGGAGGTCGAACATGGCGAGCGGGCTCAGCGCCGAGGCCATCGCCGCGTGCCGGATGCGGGCCTCCTCCTCCATCTGCCGCTGCTGGGTGACCACTTCGGTGATGATGACCAGTCCCGCGACCGCGCCGCCCGGCGAGCGCAGCGGCTGGACTTCCCAGCGCAGCCTTTCGCGCGCACCGTCGGCGCGCAGGAACACGTCCTCGGACTCCAGGGTCTCGCCGGCGAGGCAGCGCGCATGCACCTCGCTCCACAGCGCCTCGGTGTCGGGCATAAGGTCGTAGAGCCGCTCGCCGATGACGTCCCGGTCGCCGAGCCCGTATTCCCGGCGCCAGCGGTCGCTGATGCCGAGGAAGCGGATGTCGCGGTCGACGACGGCGATGGCCGCGGGCGTATGGGCGATCAGCGCCTGGGCGAGCTGGCGCGCATGGGACGCTTCCTCGGCAAGGTTCCAGTAGGCCGCGACCGGCGGCAGCACCTTCTCGAGTAGGCCCCGCCGTTTCATGGTCCCAGGCACTCCGCGCGCGTGCTCATGTGGAGGACTGTCCGGAATTCCGTCAGGAAATCCGGCGTGTGACGTCCAGCGCCGAGGCGGTGCCGATCCGGCGCATGATGTCGGGCAGCGCCACGGGGCGGCTGAAATAGAAGCCCTGGGCATAGTCGCAGCCCAAGGTCATCAGCGTGTTGGCCGAGGCGCGCGTCTCGACGCCTTCGGCGCACACCTTCATGCCCAGATTGTGCCCCAGGTCGACGATCGACCGGACGATGGTGAAGGCCTCCTCGTTCTGGTCCATCTCGCTGACGAACGACCGGTCGATCTTCAGCTCGGTGAACGGCATGCGGTAGATCTGGATCAGCGACGAGAACCCGGTGCCGAAATCGTCCAGCGACAGGCCGAAGCCCTTCAGCCGGAACCGGCTCAGCACGTCCATGAAATGCGGATCCTCGGTGACCGCCGAGTTCTCGGTGATCTCGAGGATCATCTGGTCGGGCGACACGCCGACGGCATAGGCCTTGTCGGCCAGCCGGTCGGGCAGATCCAGGTCGGCGAGGGTCGAGGGCGAGATGTTGATCGCCACGTTGAGCCGAACGCCGCGCGTCTTCCACTGGGACAGCGCCTCGATCACCTGCCGGAACACCGACTGGGTGAGTTGCTCGATCATGCGCGAGTGTTCGGCGACGGGGATGAACTTGACCGGCGAGACCATGGCGCCGTGCGGATTGCGCCAGCGCGCCAGCGCCTCGAATCCCACCACCTCGAACGGCGTGTCGTCGACGGTCAAGGTCAGGGCATCGGCGCCGGCGTCCGCCGCCCGTTCCCCGGCAAGGCGAACCTTCGGCTGGTAGTGGACGAACAGATGGTCGTCGGCGATCGCCTGCTCGAGGTCATGGGCGCTGAAGTCGCCGGACTCGCGCAGCTGCTTGCGCAGCTCCTCCTTCAGGGTAGTGACCGACACCGGCTTGTTGAGCGCACCGACGATGTTGAGGCCCAGCGACACGCCGAGCCGTTCGGCGGTCTGCACCACCTTGGGATCGAAGCCGCTGAGCAGCCAGATCTTGGCCTTGCAGCCCCGGTCGGCGAGGAAGCGCAGCACCTGGATTCCGTCGACGTTCGGCAGCACGAGGTCCAGCACCATGACGTCCGGCTCGGCGGTGTCGACCTGGACCTTCAGCGCCTCGAAATCCTGCACGGCGAGCGCGGAAAAACCCACCTGCTGCGCCGCCTCGACCACGAGTTGGCCCACCAGATCGTCATCGTCGATAACCACGAGCGTTTTATCGCCCACTCGGACGGCCCCCCTTGCCAATTGTTTCTACCGGCCCCGACTTGCGTCAGAAAATTCGGCAAGCATGTCGCAGGGTCGCCATCGTACTCGGTGCGCCCGGAATCTCAAAACATGAAATTCCCGGCGGCGGCCGCTCCGGAACGGCTACTTCACGGTTCCGCAACCGCGATTGTTACAAATCTTCAACAATACTTGGCGTTGTCGGCGCCTTTCATGCCGGAGGATGCCGGACGCGGATCGCGAACTACGCACGCCGCCCGGCAAATGCCGTCGATCCGGGGTAAAACGACGCCACGGGTGCTGGCGGCCGGTCGTCGCAAGTGGCCGCGCGGCACGAAATATTCTTCGAATTTTCCCGGGCCGATAGTACACTGGCACCTTGAGAGCGGGGGTCTCCGAGGCGTTTTGACGAAGCATTCGTGATGCCCACGGCATCCGGAGAAGCTAGGGATTTTGCGTGTTCCGCGAGCGAGGAGCACGGTCTTGCCACGGCGACCAGAGGAACCGCAGTGATCGAGTTGAGCCGCGACAAGCTCTCCAATCTGATCGGCATGATCGAGGAGACCGGCCAGGTCGGCTACTGGCAGCTGCACGCGGACAACAACAGCTTCAGCTGGTCACCGCAAGTCTACAGGATTTGCGGCCGCCGCGCCGATGGCGACTTCGTGCCCCGGAGCGATGCCCTCGCCCTCGTGCACGCCGAGGACCGCGCCATGGTGGAAGACTATCTGCGGGCGGCGGCCGAGGAGCGTGAAGATTTCCAGGCCGACGTGCGCATCGTCCGCGCCGACGGCAGCATGCGCCACGCGAAGATGGCGGGCCGGCCGTTTCCGGGCCCGAACGGCAACGGCGCCGACGTGCTCGGCATTCTCATCGACGTCACCGAATTCAAGCGGACCGAGAGCAAGCTGCGCCGGCTGGCGGAAACCGATCCGCTGACCGGCGCCGTCAACGTGCGCCGGTTCGAGGCGATCGCCCACGCCGAATTGCGCCGGGCCGCGCGTTTCGGCAAGGAGTCATCGCTCGCGATCATCGACATAGACCGGTTCAAGGACATCAACGACACGTTCGGCCACCTGGTGGGCGACGAGGTTCTGCGCAGGTTCGTCAAGACCATGACCGGAGCACTGCGCGAGATCGACGTGGTCGCCCGCATCGGCGGCGACGAGTTCGCCATCCTCATGCCGGAAACCGGCGTGGCCGAAGCGGCAATTCCGCTGGAGCGCATCGCCTCGCTCAGCCGGTCGCTCCACATCGATCGGGAAAACCTCACCATCTGCCTGGCTTTTTCCGTGGGGGTGTCGGCGATGACGCCCGGCCTCGACCTGCGGGAGATCCTGCGCACGGCCGACACTCGGCTTTACCAGGCGAAGCGCTCCGCCAGCCCCCGGGTGGAGCCTATCGGCGGCGACCTACGCAAGAGGATGTCATCCTGATCCGGGAGCGCGCCCGGAGCGTGCAAGCGCTTGGGACAGCGCGGGATCGTTGCACTTGTAGACTTGCACGGAACGTGCAAGAAGCTGCATTGTCTTATGGCTTTACGGGGTCAAGTGGGGATTGCTTTCGTGACTGACGCCTATGCTGATCTGATCGGACTGATCGAGCGCCTGCATCGCCGGTGCCTCGACGTGATCAAGGCGGAGATCGACCGACACGAAATCCGGGATCTCAATGCCGCCCAGGCCATGATCCTGTTCAATATCGGCGATCGTGAACTGCCGATGGGCGAACTGATCGAGCGCGGCTACTATCTGGGCTCCAACGTCTCCTACAACATCAAGAAGATGGTCGAGAACGGCTACGTGGTGCAAACCCGCTCGCCCTACGACCGCCGCTCGTTCCATGTTCGCAGCTCGGAGCGGGGCCGCGAGATCTGCGACCGTCTGGAAAAGCTCTTCGAGTGGCACTCGAACCAGCTGTTCGAGGGCATGCAGATGGAGGCCGAGCTGATGCAGACGCGAGAATCCCTGCTGAAGCTCGAAGGGTTCTGGTCCTCGGCACGGCACGCCCTGCAGGGCCGGTGATCGCCGCCCGGCGCTCGCGCCTCGGAGTTGCATTCGAATGGGAAGGAAGGCAGCCGCGGCCCCAGGGGGCTGCGGTCGATTTCAGACGGCGGTGGTGACGGACTGGAAGAGATTGCCCACGCTGCTTCCCAGCACGAAGATCGTGCCGACGAAGGCAACGCCGACCAGGATCGCGATCAAGCCGTATTCGATCAAGGTCACACCGGACTGGTCTGCGGCGAACCTTCGGAGAGTCTGGTACATCACGTTCTCCAAACGACAGGATCGTCGTTTAGGCAAGATTGGGCCCAAGTTCAGCCTTTAGACATAACAAAAAGTTTCGATTGCGTCAAAATTGTAGATATCGACAATTGTAGCTAAATTTGAATTGTGGGTATTGACGCAAATCCGCCCTGAAGCTGCCACTTTTTCGCCACCAAAAGCTCGCGGCGGCGTGCAGCTGCTCCACCCCGCGAACGGACATCGGCTATCCGCCATGCCGAATCATGGCCGGATCGTCGGGCCGGCACGGGGACGCATCGAGTCGTCGGCCGAGGTAATGGCCTGGAAACCGGGGAGCCGGCAACTCGGCCGATGCGCGCCGCGGACCCGGATGACTCTACCGGCCATTGCAAACCTGCCTGGCGCCATGCTACTTGAATTCAGCGCCCGCCGATTCGGCGCGCTTCCGTCTCGCACCGCGACTCCAAGGACTTATAAGACGGCCTTGAACGCTCTCCTGAAGGCAAATAGCCCAATATGGGTAGGCCCGAATACAACCTGCAAGGGTATCTGGGGCAGATTAGAGCGATGCGCGATTTAGTCGTCGCAAAGTTAGTTTGGCGGTGTGGCGCGGGCCTCGGGGATATCCCATATATTGTGGTGACTTTGTGGCGAGAACGCCACAATCACACAATATTTCGCTAACTTCTCCGCGCCCAAAGATTAGCGCGGCAGGACGGGGCGGTGCGCATTTTAATGACACAGCATGAAGGCTTACGGGTACTCAGTTCGGGTCTATTCAGTTTTTATGTTTCTTTTAGTCAATTAAAAACATTTTGCACCGCAATGCGAAATGTGTCTTTCTTGTGGTCATCCAAGGCGGGCTAGCTACCACCTCGCTGCCAGCGGATGAACGCAACCTCGGCAACTGGAGTAAATCCATGCGTAACGTGCTTAAGAACTTCGCTTCCGACGTCAAGGGCGTCACCCTGATCGAGTACGGCCTGATCGCCGCCCTCATCGCGGTTGCCCTGGCCACCATCCTCGGCACCGTCGGCGGCAACCTGAACACCCTGTTCACGACCGTCTCCACGAAGGTCTGACGTCGATCTTCGGCCGCCCCGTCGAGCATTATTCGGGCGGGGCGACGTATGGTATGAGGGCTTGCCCGGGAACCTGCGTGTCCGCCTGTTCGGTAGGCGGCACATATCGGTTTCTTGCGGCAAGCCTTTGACCATGCCGGCGCTGGCGCGGACGGCGACCATGCGCCATGAAACCTGCCTTGCGGACACTGGTGGGATGCTCGATCACGGCGCCACTGCCATCATGCCTCTGGCGGCTCTGTTCGGCTTGCTGGCATGGTGCGCCGTCGAGGATATCCGCACGCGAACAATCCCGCATGCCGCGGTCGCGGCGATTGTATTGATTTACGCATTCTACGCCTTGTCCGGCCACGCCGACTGGATCGGCGGGTTGATCAGCGCCGGCATATTGCTGGCCGTCGGATTCCTGCTTTTTTACTTCAATCTCATGGGCGGCGGCGATTCCAAGCTGATTGCCGCCCTGGGCCTGTGGGTAGGTCTTGGCCATCTCGCGGCCTTCGTTCTCTATACGGCGATTGCCGGTGGACTGGTTTCCGTCTGCGTTTTGTTAATTCATCGCCATAAGGCACGGAATTCTGGTAATGTTGTCGGGTCGGCGCCGACCGTACCATACGGTGTCGCCATCGCCCTTGGGGGCAGCATTGCGGCGTGGCAGGCATTTCTGACGGAGGCCATCTGAGATGAAAGCACGATTTGCAATCCTCCTGCTGATCAACATCCTGTTGGTCGTGGGCGTCGTCGTGTTCCTGAGCATGGGAAGGACGCCGCCGGCCACGCAGCCGGGTGTGGTCGCGGCTCCGGTCGCGGAAGATTCCGTGGATGTCCTCGTCGCGGCAAACAACCTGCCCACGGGCACGCTGATCCAGCCGCCCGACGTTACCTGGCAGAAGTGGCCCAAGGAGAACCTGAGCGACACCTTCACCAGCAAGCCCGCGGACATGCCGGCCGACCAGGCAGCGGGCCTGCTCAACTCGGTGACGGGCAGCGTGGTGCGCCTCGGCATCGGCAAGGGACAGCCCATCGTGATGGGCGCGATCATCAAGCCGGGCGAAAAGGGCTTCCTGGCGGCCATCCTGTCGCCGGGCATGCGCGCCGTCACCATCAACGTCTCGACGTCCTCCGGGGGCGCCGGGCTGATCCTGCCGGGCGACCGGGTCGACGTGCTGCTGTCGCAAGCGGTGAAGATCGACGAGCACGACCGCCGGGTGACCGAGACCTTCATCCGCGACCTGCGCCTCATCGCGCTCGACCAGAAGGTCGCCGTCGATCCGAAGGAACCGGCGGTCGCGCGGACGGCGACACTGGAGGCGACACCGCGCCAGGCCGAAATGCTGATCCTGGGAGAGGACATGGGCAAGATGTCGCTCAGCCTGCGCAGCGTGCAGAAAGCCGACACGGATGCGCTTGGGCGGACTGTGGTTTGGGACTATGCTGCATCGATGGCGCTGGGCGCCGAAACGAACAAGACTTCGCCCGAAATCATAAGGGGCGGGGTGGCGAAGTAGCGGCCGCAAGTAAACAATAAGACCAGAGGGGGGTTACATTTAATGACGATCACTGCCTCGGGCTACCAACGAAAAGGCCCGGTCATCAGGCGGCGTCTGACGCAGTTCGGTCAGCTGATTGCGGTTTTACTGTTGTCCCTGGCCGGACCCGGCGCCGCGACGGCGGACGACGCGGCGGGTTCCATGATCGAGGTCAGCGTGCACAAGGGCACGCTCCTGCGCGTCAGCCGTCCGGCGGTGACGGTGTTCGTCGCCGATCCGACCATCGCCGACGTCGAAAGCCGCTCGCAGCAGACCATCTTCGTCTACGGCAAGAAGCTGGGCGACACCACGCTGATGGTGCTCGACGAAAACGAGAAGCCGCTGTTCAACGGCACGATCCACGTCACCTATGACCGTTCCAGGCTGGAAAGCCTGATCAAGCACGTGGCGCCTGACTCGACCATTTCGGTGGCCTCGGTGGAAGGCGGCATCATCCTCGAGGGCAGCGTCGAGGAACCGCAGCAGGCCGAAGACATCGAGAACCTGGCCATTCGGCTGCTCGGCAAGGAAGAGACGGTGCTGAACCGGATCGCCGTGACCGCGCCGACCCAGGTCAATCTGCGCGTCCGCTTCGCCGAGGTCTCGAAGGATATCGTCAGGGCCCTGGGCGTCGCCTGGGGCGCCAGCGACGTGACCGGACGGACCCAGTTCTCCATCCAGGCGCTGCGCCCCGGTCTGGCGGAGAACGAGTTCGCCCGCTTCTCGCAGCTCATCGGCCCCGTCGACCTGCAGATGGCGATCGAGGCGCTCGAAACCGAGGGCCTTGTCGCGGTCCTGGCCGAGCCCAATCTCACCGCCATCTCCGGCGAGACGGCTTCGTTCCTGGCGGGCGGAGAGTTTCCGATCCCCATCAGCGTCGATTCCGACGACAGCGGCGGCGGCACGATCGGCATCGAGTTCAAGTCCTACGGCGTGAGCCTGGCATTCACCCCCACGGTGCTGAGCGGCAACCGGATCAGCATGCGTCTGCGGCCTGAGGTGAGCGAACTCAGCGAAGCCGGATCCATCGTCCTCGAGGGCTTCCGCATCCCGGGCCTGATCACGCGCCGGGCGGAGACCACCATCGAGTTGGCGAGCGGCCAGAGCTTCGTCATCGGCGGCCTGATACAAAACCGTACCGCCAACAGCATCAACAAGGTACCTGGCCTTGCGGACGTTCCGATCCTTGGCAAGCTGTTCCAGTCGAGGAGCTATCAAACCGACGAGACCGAACTGGTGATCATTGCGACGCCGTATCTGGTCCAGCCGATCGGCGCCGGCAAGAAGCCTCTGGCGCCGACCGACCGCCCCATGTCGGATTACCAGTTCGAAAGTCTCCTCAAGAACAAGCTCGCCGGCGGCGCGGCCCAGGTTCCGAACACGGCAGCCGGAAACCAGATCGCCGGCCCCGTCGGCTTCATGGTGGAGTAGGACGATGATGGTTCTCTTGCACGCGACAATGAAGCGCTCCGTCCGCCTCGCCATTGGTCTCATCGGGGTCGCCGGCGCCGTATCGCTGAGCGCCTGCGGCATCAACAACACTTACATGCCTCCCCGCGCCGGTTACGTCGAGCCGGCGCCACGGGTCGCCGCCTCCCTGACGTCCCTCACCTACCGGATCGAACTCGGCCAAGGGCAAGTCGCGCTGACCAGGGCGCAGATCGATGGCCTGAACCGCTTCCTCGCCAGCAATGGCGAGGCGGACGGCGACCACATCGAGATCCGGACCTCGACGATGGCCGGCCCGGCGCGGAACGCCGCCATCGCCGGATCGCTGAGGGAAAGCTTCCTCGCGGGCGGCTATTCGCCGCTGCGCGTCGAGGTCATCGAAACGCCGCGCTACGCCGACATGGTCGAGGTGGCGATCCAGCGCTACACCGTCCTGCTTCCCGATTGCGGCCGCGAAATCGGTCGGAACGAAGGCATCTCGGAATGGAGCGACGAGCCTGTGGGAGTCCGCAAGCTGGGGTGCACCAACGAATACAATCTGGGACTCATGATAGCCGATCCTCGGGATCTCCATGGCGGCCGTACTCTCGGTCCGGCGAAGGGTTACCGCGAAGTCGGCGCCGTACAGCGTTACCGAACCGACAAGATCAAGGAGCTGGAAAGCATTTCCTCCAAGGAAGGCGAATAATTGGCAACGCTTGACCCTTATCACGTAACAAGAAGATGAACGGACCGCTCAATATGTCGACCCAAGTCCCTGACGATAGGCAAGGCTCATCTCAGCGGGATCCGTTTCTGGCGTTCGTGACGGACGATCAGAGTGAAGCGGTCGTCCGCGAGATCGCGGAGTCGCTGCTCCTGCCCGACGACCTGGTGCGCAGAGGCTCCATGGAACAGGCGCGCGTGTTCCTCGAGCGCATGCACTCCCCGCGCCTTCTGATCGTCGACATCGACGGCTCCGCCGACCCGATCGACGAGGTGGTCAAGCTGGCGGATGTCTGCGAACTCGGCACTCGGTTCATCGCGCTGGGGTCGGACAACGACGTGACCTTGTTCCGCGACCTGCTCAGCATGGGCGCCGCCGACTATCTGGTGAAGCCGCTGGACCGGGATGCCCTGCTGCGGGCGATCAACAGCCTGCAGGATACGAACACGGCCACGGCGACCATGGGCCGCACGGGCAAGGTGGTCTCCTTCATCGGCACCCGCGGCGGCTCGGGCACGACGACGCTGGTCGGCAATTGCGGCCGCGCCATCTCGCAGAGTTCCAAGCGCAAGGTGGCCATGGTCGACCTCGACCTGCATTTCGGCAATCTGGGCCTGACCATGGGCGCCAACGTCCACGAGGGCCTCGCCGACGCGCTGCAGCAGTCCGACCGCATCGACAGCCTGTTCCTCGAGCGGGTGATGAGCCCGTGCGGCGACCGTCTGTTCGTGATCGGCGGCGAGGAGAACATGTCCCGCGCCACCGTGACCAGCGATCCGCTCGCCGTGGATACGCTGATGAGCGAACTGCGGTCCATCTTCCACTTCGTGCTGATCGACATTCCCCGCTCGCTGACCGACGCGGCCTATCGCGCCATCCAGCTGTCGAGCGTGGTCGTGATCTCCTCCGACCTGTCGCTCGCCGGCATGCGCGACGCCGTCCGGTTGATGAAGTTCGTGCGGGAGAACAATCCCGGCGCGCAGGTGACCATGATCGTCAATCGCATCGGCGAGAATCCCAAGGCGGAAATTCCGCTGGCCGAATTCGAGAAGGGTCTCGGCCGCAAGGTGGACTTCAAGATCAATTTCGAGCCCAACGCCGTGCTCAACGCCGCCAATCTGGGCCGCCCGCTGATCGAGACCGGCGGACCCGCCGCCCGCACCATCGACCAGTTGGCCGAACGCATCGCCGGCCCGGCCCCGAAGGCGGTACAGCCGCGCAGTATGAAGTCGCTGCTGTCGCGCTTCAGGAAATAGCCCATGTTCGGTCGCCGCCCGCCCAATGCCGATTTCGACGGTCGCACCCGTCCCCGGACGCAGCCGGCGGCCGAGGCAAGGACCAACGTTCCGGAAACCATCGCGGCGAAGCCCATCGAGCCGGCGCCCGCCACCGGCATCGACGACGTCACCCATGCGCTGGCCATGCAGAAGGGTGCGCCCAACCGGTCGGCTGCCGAGGGCAACCGTGACGAGATCCTGGCCGAGGTGCTCGAGCGCATCGACGCCTCGACGGCGGTCCGGCTCTCGCGCGAGGACCTGCAACAGCAGCTCGGCGGCCTGGTCGCCGAAATCCTGCTCGAGCGGCGCATCGTCCTCGGCCAGCGCGAGCAACAGGAACTCACCCGCCAGCTGGTCGACGAGATGGTGGGATTCGGCCCGCTCGAGCCGTTGCTCAACGACGAGGGCGTCACCGACATCATGGTGAACGGCCCGAGCAAGGTCTATGTGGAAAAGGGCGGCAAGCTGGTGCTCACCGACGTCACCTTCCGCTCCAACGCCCATGTCATGAACGTGGCCCAGCGCATCGTCAGCCGCGTCGGCCGACGCATCGACGAGTCCGTGCCGCTGGTCGACGCCCGACTGCCCGACGGCAGCCGCGTCAACATCATCGCGCCGCCGCTGGCGCTGGACGGCACGTCCATCTCGATCCGCAAGTTCTCGCAGAAAAAGATCACTCTCGACGTGATGGCGCGGCAGAAGAACCTGTCCAACGCCATGGCGACGACCATGAAGATCGCGGCCGCCTCGCGCCTCAACATCCTGGTATCCGGCGGCACGGGCTCGGGCAAGACCACCCTGCTCAACGCCCTGTCGCGCATGATCGATATCGGCGAGCGCATCGTCACCATCGAGGACGCGGCCGAGCTGCAGCTGCAGCAGCCGCACGTGGTGCGCCTCGAGACCCGGCCGATGAACATCGAGGGCCGCGGCGAGATCACCATGCGCGACCTGGTGAAGAACGCCCTGCGCATGCGTCCCGACCGGATCATCCTGGGCGAGATCCGCGGCGAGGAAGCCATCGACATGCTGCAGGCCATGAACACCGGCCACGACGGCTCGCTGTCCACGGTCCACGCCAACTCCTCGCGCGAGGCGCTCATTCGTATCGAGAACATGATCTCGCTGGGCGGCCACTCCATGAGCGAGCGGGGCCTGCGCACCCAGATCGCCAACGCCATCGACATGATCGTGCAGATCGAGCGCATGCGCGACGGCATCCGCCGCATCGTCCAGGTGTCCGAGGTGCTCGGCCTCGAAGGCGATGTCATCCTGATGCAGGACCTGTTCACCTTCGACTATGGCGGCGCGCTGCAGGAAGGCCGGCTGGTCGGCGATTTCCGCTATACCGGCCTGCGTCCCGCGTTCCTCAAGAAGGCCGGCTATTTCGGCTATGACCGCGTGCTGCTCGCCGCGCTGAACGAGACCTCGCAATGATCGAGTACCTGCAGGCCAATTCGATCCTGGTTGTTGTGATCGCCGCGGCGGCGATCCTGATCGTCATCGTCCTCATGTCGCTGGGCACCGCCGACGAGCGGCGGCTGCAGAAGCGGCTGTCGCAGGTTTCCGTCTATGACGGCGGACCCGTGGCTGCCGCAGCCGGAAAGAAGGGGGACGCTTCCCAGCCGACGCTCAAGGCCGCCGCCAGCCAGCGGCGCGCATCCAAGGCGGCGGAGGGCGGCGCCCTGAGTTCGGCGATGCCGAACCTCGACCTGTTGACCCTGAAGCTCGAGCGCGCCGGCCTCAACATCAGCGTGTCGACCATGCTGATGATCGCCGGCGGCCTGGCGCTGTTCGCGCTGCTGCTGTTCGCCGTCCTGATGCAGCTGCCGTTCCTGGTGGCGCTGCCGGGCGCGCTGGCCGTTGGAATCGCGTTGCCCAGCTACGTGATCTCCTCCCAGGGCAAGAAGCGTGCCCAGCGCTTCCTGAAGGACCTGCCTGACGCGATCGACCTCATCGTTCGCAGCGTCAAGTCCGGGTTGCCGGTATCCGAGGCGATCTTTTCCATCTCGCGGGACCTCAAGGGCCCCGCGGCCGTGGAGTTCACCAAGATCAGCGACCAGATGCGCATCGGCATTCCGCTCGAGCAGGCGTTCGCGCGGTCGGTGAAGCGCATCGGCCTGAGCGATTTCGCCTTCCTCGCCATTTCGCTGTCGATCACCCAGGAAACCGGCGGCAACCTGGGCGAGACCCTGACCAACCTGTCGCGCCTGCTTCGGTTGCGGCAACAGATGCACCTGAAGATCCACGCGCTGACTTCCGAGGCCCGCGCCTCGGCGATCATCGTCGGCAGCCTGCCCTTCGTCGTCGTGGGCGCACTGATGGTGCTGAACCCCGACTACATCAACACGCTCTTCATCGATCCCACCGGGCACAAGGTGCTGTACTTCGCCGGCGGCAGCCTGGGCATCGGGTTCTTCGTGATGGGCAAGCTCGTAAAGTTCGACTTTTGAACGCGATCGCCAACTTCTTCGCCAACGCGACCAGCGTCGAGCTGACGGCGCTCGGCTCCATCGTCATCATCATGATCGCCGTGTTCCTGGTGTGGATGAACCTGGTCGAACGCGACGAACTGGCCGCGCGCCTGAAGGAGGTCGAGTCCCACAGGCAGAACCTGCAGCGCCGCGAACGGGCCGCGGAGGCCAGGAGCAACCTGCGGCGGCCGTTCCAGACCCAGAGCATGTTCAACAAGCTGGGCTCGAACCTGCGGCGGGCCCAGACCGAACAGGCCACGAAGACGCGCCGGTTCCTCTCGCAGGCGGGCTGGCGATCCACCGAAGCGCTGGGCATCTACATCTTCGTCTGCGCGATCATGCCGCTGGTCGGCGTGGTGCTCGCGTTCCTGCTCTACAATACGATACCGGCGCTGCACGACCGGCCGCAGATCATCAAGATGGGCGGTCTCATCATCTGCGCCTTCCTCGGCCTGAAGCTGCCTGAATGGGCTGTCCGCTGGGTGGTCAAGAAGCGCAAGGAGAAGCTCGACCGCGCGCTTCCCGACGCGCTCGACCTGATGGTGGTCTGCACCGAGGCCGGCCTTGGTCTCGACGCCGCCTTCCAGCGCGTCTCCAACGAGATCGGCCACAGCCATCCGGTTCTGGCCGACGAACTGATGCTGACCTCGGTGGAGCTCAACATCCTGCCGCGCCGCCAGGAAGCCCTCGACAACCTGATGCACCGAACCGGTACCTCGGCCATCGAGTCCGTGGTGAACACGCTGGGACAGACCGAACGCTACGGCACCCCGCTGGGACAGTCGTTTCGCGTCCTGGCCAGCGACTTCCGCGAACAGCGGATGCTGAAGGCCGAAGCGAAGGCCGCGCGCCTTCCCGCCATTCTGACCGTGCCGCTCGTGGTCTTCATCCTGCCGTCGCTATTCGCGGTGCTGCTGGGCCCGGCGGTGATCAAGTCTCTCAACGCCTTCTGACCGGGGCGACCGCTCCGGTCACAGCGGCTGCCCGGCTGCTATTGCTGCGACGTCTCGGCGGCGGCCGTCGCTGGCGCGCTGGCGGAGGTCGAGCGGACCGCCGATGCCTGGATCGGCTGGCAGGCCAGGCCCTCGGCAAGGGCCGCGACGCAGGCGCCCCGGGCGGATTCCTCCCCCCAGAACGGTCCCGCCAGGAGCCGCCGCCCGCTGGTGTCGGGTTCGAGGTAGTGCACCAGCTTCGCGAATTCAGCCTTGTCCTGCTTGAGCTTCAGCCAGGCATCCCGCGCCGCCAAGTCGGTTGGGAACACTCCGAGATCGGCGACCCACGGCTGCCGCACCGGCACCGGCCGGGGTTCGGCGGGCGGTGAGGCGGCCTCAGGCCGCGCGGTCTCGTCCGGGGAACGATCCGGCTCGCTTTCAGGCTGCGACACAATGACGGGCGTCGCCGCGGCTGCCGGTGCCGAAGCAGCGGCAACCGGCTGCGCATCCTCTGGAGCCGGCTCCGCCTTTTCCGGCAGAGACACGAGAACGGGAGTGGCTTGCGCGGACGGGGCGGCGGGGGCGGGCGGCGCCTCCTCGGCCTTCGGTGCGCGTTCAGGTTCCGGCGCGGGAATCGGACGTGGTTCCGCCGGCGGCGCCGATGCGGCGATCGGGGACCCGACTGCTTCCGCTCGCCCTGCCGTTTGAAGGGGCTCAGCTCCGGTCGCGGCCGGCGTTTCGGGTGGCGGCGGGGCGGAGGCGGCCGGCGGAGGCTCGGTCTCCTCGGCCCGCGTCGCTTGGCTCGGCGCCGGTACGGCTGCGGGTGACGCTTCCGGGATCGATGCTGCGGCGGCGGCCGGCGGCACTTGCATCTCCTCGGCCCGCGCCGCCTGGCCAGGCTCCGGACCGGCATTGGCTGGCGTTTCCGGGGACGGCGGAGCGGCCGGCGGCGGCGATGACGCCTCAACGGCGGGCGCCGTCCGGCTCGACTCCGGTTCCGGAGCGGCCGGTTCCTCGGCGGGCGGCGTTGCCGCGGCGACCGGCGTCACAGCGTCCCCGGCGGGCCTCGTCGGGTCCGGCGCGGGAACGGGCGCCACTGCCTCGGGGGAAGCCGCGGGATCGTTTGTCGCCTCGGGTTGCGCCGCAGGCGCCGGCGCCACCTCGGCGATTGACGCTTCAGCCGGCGTCGGAGACGAGGCGCCAGCAACTTCGGGAGCCACCGTCGCAAGCGGCTGTGACGGCGCGCTGTCGGGCATTCGCCGCCCGGCGCCCGGGCCTGCACCCTGAACGGCTGCCGCGGTTTCCGACCGCGTGGCCGCGGAGGGTTCGGAATCCCGGTTCGTCGCCAACTGCCGTGAGTTGTCAGGCCCAGCCGCCGGAGGCTCGGCGACGGCGACCGGCGACGGCCTGGCTGGCTCTGCGGCCGCTCTCGGTGGGCCCGCTTCGGACGGCGGCGCGGCGGGTCCCGGCTGATCAGGGTTCGGGGTCTCGGGAGCGGAGGCGGCCGATGCGGTCGCGGGCAACGGCGCCTGCGGCACCGCCTCGACCGCTGGACGAGCCGCCTCCGCGCCTCGCGCCGGCGGCAGGGCGGCTTGCACGGCGGCCGGAGACGATTGGGCGGCTTGCGCGGTCACCGGCGGCGGCGGGCCAGGCGCGGCGACCGCCGCTCGCGGCAGCGCCGCGGCGGCCGGCTGTCCGGAATCGTACAGCGTCTGCATGGTTGCGTAGGTCGCCATGTTGCGCGCCGCGTCCTGGGGCGGCAGGTCCTGGCTGGCCAGCGCCTGCGCCTTGTCGGTCTTGCCCAGCAGTCCGTAGAGCAGGGCCAGGTTCTGCCGGTGCTGCACAGTCGAGGAACCGCCCTGATGGATGACCTCGAGCATGCCGACCGCCTCGTCCACCCGGCCGGACAGCGCATAGGACATGGCGAGGTTGTTGCGGACCGCGAGGTCGTAGGGAGCCTGCGCCATGGCGGTCCGGTACTGAGCCTGGGCCTCCGCGTTCCGTCCCAGCATGTCGAGGCTGACGCCGCGGCCGTTCATCGACCTGACGTCGGTCGGGTTCCTGGCCAGGGCGGCGTCGTACTGCGCCAGCGCTTCGGCGGGCCTTGCCAGCCAGGCCAGCGACCGGCCGTAGCCGCGCCGGATGGACGGATTGTCGTGACCGGCCGCCAGCGCCGCGGCATAGACCGCCGACGCCTCCTGCGGCGCGCCGAGCGTCAGCAGGATGTCTCCCCGGCGCTCGTACACCTGGGCGCCGGCGCCGCCGCCGGCGATGATCTGGCCGTAGAAATTCTGCGCCGACACCAGGTCGCCGGATCGCTCGGCGGCGCTGGCCAAGGTGGCCGTGACCAGGTGCCTGTCCGGCTGGGGTAGGGCCTGCGCCGAGGTCTGCGGCCTCTGGCCGGACTGGCATGCCCCCAGAAGGAGCGCACATGCCACGAAACACGCTCCTGCGGGGCGCGCCAACAGGCCGTTCCGGTCGAATTTCACGTCAGTCCCGCTCCTCGTTGCCCTCGGATACACTATCGCGACTCGGGCCGCCGAGAAAGAGTCAGGGTCCTTCGGGTCCCGGATTCGCAGCCTGCACTCCATGATACCACACTATGAATATGCAGGAATTCTGCCGGCTCCGGGAAAGATAAAAATTGAAATATCAGTGCGCGTCGCGGCGGAGGCCGATGAATCGGATTGT
>JBFWZH010000046.1:0-36079 GCA_050185585.1 Sphingomonadales bacterium
ACGTGGTCGTTGTCTACAAGGTCGATCGCCTGACCCGGTCGCTGGCGGATTTTGCAAAGATCGTCGAAACCTTCGACGGGCATGGCGTGTCGTTCGTCTCGGTCACCCAGCAGTTCAACACCACCAGTTCCATGGGGCGCCTGACGCTCAACGTGCTGCTCTCCTTCGCCCAGTTCGAGCGGGAGGTTACCGGCGAGCGCATCAGGGACAAGCTGGCGGCATCCAAGAAAAAGGGCATGTGGATGGGCGGTAGCGTCCCACTCGGCTACGCCGCCAAGGACCGCACACTGGTCATCCTTGAACCGGAGGCGGAGAGCGTGCGTACGCTTTATCGGCTGTACCTGAAACACCGATGCGTGCGTGGCGTGCGAGACGAGGCTGAGCGTCTTGGCCTGCGGAGCAAGACCGGCGGCGTGATCGAAGCCGGTGCGTTTTACACGCTGCTCAAGAACCCGGTTTATATCGGCCGGATCAAGCACAAGGAGAAAACCTACCCAGGCCTCCATCCGCCGATCGTCGACCAGAAGACATGGGATCAGGTGCAGCAGCTTCTGGAACAGAACCGTGTGGACCGGAAGAACGGCAAGCATGCAAAGCACCCCAGCCTTCTCGTCGGCAAGGTGTTCGATGACGCCGGCCATCCCTTCACGCCCAGTCATGCCGTCAAGAATGGCAAACGCTACCGCTACTACATCGAGCGCGGCGACCTGCCGTCACCTCCTGGTCGACGGCTCCGGCGCAAACGGATAGCCGCCAGCGAGCTCGAGGGCCTGGTGGTCAGAGCGTTGCAGGAGTTCTTACGGTCGCCGCCGCGCGTTGTTGAGACGTTGTCCCTGGGTCAGGCCTCGCCCGAAGAGATCCGCCGCGCCACCGCGGCGGCAGCCCACGTGGCCGAACAAATCCAGCCCGAGATGGAGGAAGGGCGGGAGCTGATAGAGTCTTTAGTGACGAAAGTAACGATCTCGGAAACAGAGCTTCAGCTCGGGCTCAACCGCGGCATGCTGGAAACCACCTTCGGCGTCCGCCGACCGGCTTCCAGGAGCGAGAAAGCGCCGCACCTCGTCGTGCCGGCCCGGCTCAAAAGAAGAGGCATCGAGCTAAAGTTCGTGATTGAAGGAAGTTCAGAGGCTTCAACGCAGCCAGATCCGGCATTGATCAAGGCTGTGGTCAAGGCGCGCCGGTGGTGGGAGATGTTGCTCAGCGGAGATGCCGCCACGCTCAATGAAGTAGCCCAGCGCGAGAACACGAGCGCACCTTATGTGCGCCGGCTGCTGGAGGTCGCCTTCCTTGCTCCGGATATCACCGCAGCAATATTGGATGGTCGTCAGCCGATCAATCTGACGGCTGAAACGCTGACGCGGTGTGAGGATATTCCGGAGCGGTGGGATGCGCAGCGGCGTCAGTTTGGTTTCGTTCGCAACCAATCGTTTGGTCTGGCCTGAGCCGCTCTGATGCCCCCTTTTTGAATCACGCTTTTCGACGACGGGATCTGGCCGATTGCTGACTGGCTGCCCTGGACAAGCATCGCGGGACGGCTACCGTTCGTTCAGTTAGAACGTCGCAGTTCCCGACATTCGGCTGTATGTAGATCGAAGATCATGGATGCCGTGACTGGATCTATGATCGTCTACACGAAGTATCGGAAGGAAGTCTCCTCAGGGTCTTGCTCGCCATATTCGTTGAGAATGCCGCCGACGCGTCGCGCAAACGAGAGCGTTACGGGCCATTTCCCGCGGATATCCGCCGTATTCCAGTTCATGCGCGTCAAGTTGAAGATATCGGTGGCAGCGGTCAACGCATCCTCGGGGCCGATCGCGCGTACCTCGAAAGGCTGAGGAACATGAGGGCCAGGATAGGTCTCGATCTCGGGGATGTAGCCAGACGTATAGAGGAATGTCCGTGCTCCGTTTACCGTACAGATCGTACCTACCCTGGGGGGATACATTCCGAACCGCACGAGGCGAAAAGCGCTTGGCATCATCGTGACGAGGCTAAGGATTGGAATGTCGCTCAGCGCCGCATTAAAGCCCTTGATTTCAGCGGAATCAAACTGGCTGGTCTTATGGATCACAAGACGCAGAGGCGAGCGACCGGTTCGTGATGCATATTCGGCAATGATCCGCTCGCCCAAGTCAAATGCTTGATCGTATGAAAGATGGACATTCAGTCGCTGATCAGCTTCGGCCGGCACACCCGTGCCGCGGATCGCGAATCCCTCTCCCTCACTTGAGAAGGCTTGGGCAAGGCTCGATTGCACAATATGGCGCTGCTTCGTGCGAAAATGGTGGAAGCTAATGCCAACAAAACAGGTCTCGGGACCGGGCGGATTCAAACGCCAAGGAACACCACCCGCCTTGTAATACAAGCCGACTGAAAAGTTCCAAGCGCGTGTGGCAGGATCCTCGCTCTTAGGTCCATCCTCAAGCAGTCGCGGTGTGACGATTTGGATTGGCAGCCGCGCGGCCAGGGCTTTCGCCTTGAGCGCATGCCTCAAATCGCGCTTGAGGAAGTCGTCCTCGCTTTCCTCGACCTCGTCGAGCAGGTCGAAAAAGTCGGTCTGGCGACTGTTCCGCGCTTTTCGGATTTCCTTGGCGCGCTCACGTTCAGTCTCCGTGGTTTGCCGTTCGACAGTCTTGCACTTGTCCAGCACATTCTGCGGCAAGCAGACCAGCACGACATCAGGTCGGTTCGCATCCCGTCCGGCGAGTCTCTGAAGCGCGGCATCATACAGGTCGACGATCGTCTGAAATCGCTGAAATGCATCGGTTCCCGAGAGCGCCACGGCGACCGGATCGGCGCTCGGGCTGTCTAGAGCAACAACGCCAGGCGCGGAGAAGACGAGCTTCTTTCGGAAGACTGCCGAAAAGCCCGGAAATGGACGTCGTAGCGAAGTGGCCGATCCTAGGGAGGGAATTCCCGCTGAACATCGAGTCAACCAGTTCTGAGCGCTGTTTACCATGTTTGCTGGACCGATTACGCCGACATAAATCGAGTCCTTTCGCGCCGATCCAAACCGTAGGTCAAACGGACCGGCGCCATCGAGGCCAGACTTAGGGTCGGACGTCGATGCGGCACCGCCGAACTGCAGTGGCGGGGGGCGTAGCTCGAAAAGCGAGAGGTCAGTCATAGCCTTTTGCCCGGTCGGGAATACCCACCGGCTCTCGCTCGCGCGCTTCATCGAGCTCTAGCATTTCTGCCATTGCGGCGAGCTCGTCGTCTAACTCGTCGAGTTCATCCGTGTCGGCTTCTATGTCCGCTAACTCGTCCAAAGCGTGGGAATTCAGCGATGCGCCGGGAAGCTGGTTGCTGATCAAGATGTTGGGCGCAAATAATGATAGTTCATCCTTGACGTCAGGTTTGAGCGAGAAAACCCCCTCCATTTGATCCGCTAGCATGGCCTGCCAGAAGGCAAGGTCATTGTGAACATTCGAATTGAAATCCTTGGCCGCCCTCCGCGTCGACAGGCTGTTGATAAGCTCGTTGCCGATTAATTTGCCGAAGCCATTTCGTGTAAAAGCATAGCCTGGCGAAAGGATGATGCACCACTCGGCGCCGTAGGGAGCGACCGTAATCGAGAGGGCCTTGTGCTCGTAATAGGAGATCTGCCCAGTATCTCGCTTGGTCCTCGCTTTAACGACCGTTCTGGTAGCACGTTTGTAGCGGGCCTTGTAGGTGATCCTGCGTTCTTGCTCTTCATCGAACCGCGGGAAATGTGCACGCTTGCGCTTGAAATCAATTTGCATACCAAGCGCACGACAATGTCCAAGCACAGCATCCACGAGGAGCTTGATCAGTATATTTTCGCCATTAGGAAGCGAGACGAGTTCCTCGAGTGCGACCGACTCGACGTCCCCCGCATCAAACGGCGTTACCAAAGCATCGGTGATCTCGTCGAGGTCGTACAAGGTGTAGAAACGACCGTCCTGCACATGGCCGGGCGGCACCGGCAAATCGCCCGCCGATCGGAACAGTCCGGCTGTGTAGGTAGCAGCCGTGCCAGCATGCCAGATCCGGTCCGGCATCGTGTGGATCGGCAGAAGATTCGTGGTGAAGCGTGTAACCTGCGATTCATCAGCGATGGCTGTGTTGGTAATTTCATCTACCGCCTCCGGGCGGGCCCGAATCTCGACAAGGAACACCTTGTTCTCGTTTTCGGGACCGAAATCCACATCGCCATTATTGCTAATTGTTTCCTTCCACATGTCCGACAGTCCAGACCCGGTATGGTCCATTTGGCCTCCGCCATAGAAAAGATCGGAAATCACCGGATTCCGGTATCCTTTGATGCTGCGCCGGCCGCTCTTGATAAGAGATTGAAGCTCCTGATCGTAGATCTGGGCTGCGACAGTATCTACTAGGCCGCCTGGGCTGCGCGTCACGATCCGCTCAGGTGTGACCTCGATTCTAACCGGCCCCTCAACGGCATAATCACGGTGCACCAATGCATTCACGATCATCTCCTTGAGAGCTAGCGGGCTATAGGAGCGGACTTGCCGCGACACCTCCTGCTTTAGACGAAACTGCCTATTAACACGCGAGAGAAGCTCCGTGAGTTGGTCGAGCTGCGACCACAAATTGCCGCGAATTTCCACCTCGGCAAGCGCGTTGCCATCTTGGGGGGCATGCACGACATCGACATCGTCGCCCATGCATTGGCGCAGCCACAGCACCGGCCCTTTCGCCCGGAAGTGCACGAAAGCGTTGGGCATCAAAGTAGAAGGGTCATTGGCGAACAACAGCCAACCTGCGATGCTTGGAACAGTCCCACCGTCTGTGCCAATCAGCAGGTTAAAGGTGCTGGCTATCCGAAGCGTCCACTGTTCCTGATAGGATTCCGGCGCCCAATTGTTGAGGACCGCTGCATATTCTCGCAAGCGCGTGAATAGCAACACTCGATCCACTCCATCGAGTGCGCCACCGGAGATCGGGCTCATATCAAGGGGCAACTCGGGAGGTCGATAACCGTGGCTGCGTCGGGTCGGCTGCGCTCCTTCGGCGACCAGCCTATTGTACAGCTCAATCTCAAACAGATCGTCGAAGCCCGAAATCGGAACCTTGGTGAAGTTGCCGCCGATCGCGGACGCAAGCTCCAACACCATCGAAGGCATTGGCGCGTCGATCTCACGATCTAGAACGCACCAGTAAATTCCGTGATAGAAATTGTTCGCATATCCGATGTTGTCGAGGAACAAGCCTCGCATGATCGAAGGCTCGGCGCCCCGATAGCCGACGACGATAATCGGATGATCCCGAAGCAGCGGTCGAACCCGCTCTACGATCTCACCGTCCATATGCTGGACGTCGACCGACAGATTCTTGTCGGTCAGGTGCTCGACCGAGCCATGCAGATACACGAGTTGTGGATTTTCTGGCGCGGAGGAGAAGCGGATTAGGTCTGAGGGCGTCTTGATCGCCACGAGATGATGCGGGCGCGTAACCAGCACTCGCGCATTCTGGATGCATTCGTCGAAATTGGTGGTGAGAACAGTGGTGATCCAACCCTGGTGCAGAATGTTGGCGAGGCTCTTATACCCACGGTTTGGATGCACCGGCGGATGGATCATGTCTTCGAAAAAGACACGCCTGTCGTTAGCGACGTTTAATAGATGCTTGACGGCGTCCGGATACAATTCTGCAAGTTGGACATCGGCTGAGAACCACGGCTGCCCGGTTAACCAGGGCCAGTAGTCGGCGCGGCGAACGCTGGGATCGTTGGGCAGGCGATCATTGTCGAGGCACCATCGCCACTTAGCGATTCGCTCGACCGCCTCCCCAGCGGCAGGGATGCCCGACGAAATGGACGCGCCAGCACCGATTAGAAGGACTGGCTCGGGCTGACCGCGCAGCAACGAACGAAGCCTGCCAGGCACTGCGCTTTGTATTTCTGATGCGTTGAAGCCGGACACCGGCCCTGTAGCTGCCACGACGAAAATGCCCCATTGCCAATCGGGATAGGCACGAACAAATATCGAACATCAGTTTGAGGGATTTGGCAGTGAAAGGGAAGCCTCTCCATAACATTGAGGGCTTGGGACCGTTAGCAATCCAGATGTACTCGAATACCGAAGCTCTAGTTTCAAGGCTGCCGACGACCTCCGGCAACGACCGATACGGGCGCTTCACGGACCGTCCAAAACACCCGCGGGCAACGATGCATGCCAAGCGAACCGACGGCCTCCGATGCGGAGAATTTTTCTCACACCGGCGCCCAGGCTTGGGGACACATCTTCTCTGTTTTGCGGTGATGTGGCCAAGAAAGCCGCTAAGCGGCCGAAATCTCGTGGCAATTCCAAGCCGCGGAAGTGTCTAAAACAGTATTTCAGTCAATGGCTTATGTGTGGCGGAGAGACCAACATTCGAACTTTCGGTATGATTGTTGCCCGCCAAGTCTTTGAATTTTCGCCACTATTCCCGATGCAAAGACGAGTGGAGACGGAAACGGAGCAAATTTCGCTCTATTTCAATCACTTAGAGCCCATGCCGATATCCCGCCCTCCTCTCGCCTGGTAGCGAGGGCGTAGCCTTTTGGGATGCATTTGCCCGCATCGCCCGCCCGTTGCTGCAAATTACAGCAATGAACTACAATCGCGGTCGGACCAGCTAACAGGGGCCGGCTAGGCGCACATGGGGGCGGGCCATGGGTTACCGAGCGTTCTTTAGTTACGCGCGCGCCGATGACAGAACTGCGAATTGGCTTCATCGCCAACTGGACAGCTATCGCACGCCCAAGGCTTTGGTTGGTAGCGAAGGATTGCTCGGCGCCGTACCGGCGAAGCTGCACCCAATTTTCCGGGACCGTACAGACCTGTCCGCTGGCAACTCCGTAAGCGAATCGCTGCAGCAGGCGCTCGAGGAGAGTGAGACGCTGATCGTACTCTGCACGCCAACCAGCGCCAGGAGCCACTGGGTCAATCACGAGTGCGAAACCTTTCTGAGCCTCGGCCGAGCCGACAGAATCTTCCCTGTTATCGCCGACGGCGAGCCAGATAGCAGCGACCCAAGCCGCGAATGCTTCGCGCCGGTTCTGCGCGGCAAGGGACTTCTGGCCGCGGACTTACGCGAACTCCGCAGACCCAACGGACAGATGATCGGCGACGGCCGCGAGATGGGCCGACTAAAGCTCATAGCTGGTCTCCTTGGAGTGCCGCTTGATGCGCTGATCCGCCGGGAGCGTCGCCGCCAGCGCTTGACGCTGCTCGGGTTTGGTGCAGCGACCATAGTGTTTGCGTGCCTCGCAGTTGCTTCAGTTTGGTTTGGCCTGGAAGCAGAAGAGCAGCGGCGAGAGACATTCAATAGCCTCGCACGCATTTTTGCCGAACGAAGCTGGCAGGCAATGGAGCGCGAAAATTATCAACTGGCAGCACGCTACGCGCTCGCCGGCTGGCACGCTGCGCCGGAGAACGAGGCCGAGTATCGCCTGGCGTTAAGCCGCCTGCTGCACGGCGCCAATGAGAGCCGAGCGCTGACGGGTGCGAGTGATGGAGGGCCGATCCACCAAGTCGCGTTTGCGCATAATGGGGCACAATTTGCCACCACGTCGATCGATGGAAAGGTGCGCCTATGGAGCGCGTCCGGTCAGATTCTATTTGTCCTGAGCGACCTAACCGCCGCTATCGACGAGATTCGGTACAGCCCGGACAGCACGCGTATCGCCGCGGCCTCTTCGGACGGAGTGGTCTGCGTATGGGACGTCGCCAGCGGGCACCGGCTGCTCGTCATTAACGTGCCGCGTGAGAAGGTCGGGACGGCGCACTTGGCGTTCAGTCCAGACGGCAAGCTGCTAGCAGCAACGGGCGAGGACTCTCCCGCCCACATCTGGGATGCGACCAGCGGCGCCATGCGCGTCACCCTGCATGCGCCAATGGGCGCTGGCTATATCGAGTTCAGCCCAGACGGACGCCTCGTGGTCACCACACAAGCAACCGAAGGTGTAGCACGCCTGTGGGATACAGCCTCTGGAGCGTCGATTGGCGTGTTTCCCCAGCACGCATCGGGCGAGGCGAAGTTCAGTCCTGACGGCACGCGCTTGGTGACAGCCTCGACCGACGAAACGGCGGCGTTGTGGGATGTGCGTACTCGCAAGATGATCGCGGAGCTGCCACACCGGGGAGTCGTCACGACGGTGTCCTTCAGCCCCAATGGCGAAACGGTTCTCACCACGTCATATGACGGCGTCGCCGCGTTGTGGGACGGCCATACCGGGGCTCTCATCGTCGAGCTGCACGGCCATGCTGGACGAATTCAAAGCGGAGTGTTCAGCGCTGACGGTGGCCGCGTGCTGACAGCATCGCTTGACCACACCGCGCGCCTCTGGGACGCAGGCACTGGTGTAGAGATTGGCGTGCTGCGCGGACATGAGGACGAAGTCTATGACGGCGCATTCAGCCCGAACGGAAACGAGATCGTGACTGTCGGCGCCTTAGGCCAGATTCGGTTATGGACTGCGCCGCTCGGACGCGACGTTTCTCGCCTGCAAACCGATCAACTTCTTACGAGCGCATCACTGAGCCCCGACGGGCGGCGCTTAGTGTCCAGTAGTGACGATGGCGCGCTTACGCTTTGGAACGCAGACAGCGGCGCCAAGCTGCGCCAATTTGCACGGCTTGAGGGAGCTGGATCCTTAGCCTTTGTGGGACGCGACACCATCTACGCGGGGGCTTCGGACGGCATACACATGTTCCGAGCCGGCGATGGCTCGCCGGAAGGGGCCATTGCATTTTCTGCAGCGGACCTCGTAGCCTATGCGCTCGACGGCTCACGCGTGCTCGTGTCGAACGGCGAAGGAGCAGTGATCGTGTTTGCAGCGCCGTCGGGGCGTAAGATTAGCGCCATTCGTATGCCTGAGCCCGAAGTTGTCGCCGCCAATTTCAGCCCTGACGGCGAACGTGTGGTCACCTCCACCAAACACGGCTCGATTAGCCTTTGGGACGCGACTACCGGACGCAAGACTGCCGATCTCGAAAGTGATCATGGCCTGGGTTACAGCGCCAAGTTCAGTCCAGATGGTAAGCGCATCGTCACCGCAATGGGGGATGGCGTAGTGGTCGTTTGGGACCTTCAGGGACGTCAGGTGGGCCAATTGCGAGGACACCAGGAGCGGGTCCTCGATGCAACCTTTAGCCCGGACGGCAAAAGTATCGCTACTGCGTCTATGGATCGCACCGTGCGCATCTGGGACGGAGCAAGCGGACGCGAGCTTGCTGTGTTTAACGGCGACGGTGTAATGCGCGACGTCTCGTTCAGTGGCCACGGTGGTCGCATCGTCGCGACATCCTGGGACAACGCTTCCGACAATCGCGTGTGGGACGTGTCGCGCTTCTCACAGCCAATCGAGACATTAGCGCGTGCAGCGTGCGAACAGCTGTTGCAACCGAGGGGAGGCGCATTCTCGGCGCCAGAGGTTGGCGCCGATCCGCTGATCGGCGAGGTGTGGCTCAATGGAAATAAACGGACACGCGACGTCTGCACGGGCCTTCCGCGCTGATGCATATGCAAACGAACCGAGGGCTTCCGATACAGAGAATTCCTCTGCCACGCGCGACCAGGCGTGGGGCCCACTCTTCTCTGTTTTGCGATGGCTCCGCCAATATCACCGCTAAACGGCCGAAAAGACGCGGCAGTTCGGGGTAGAGAAATCGTCAAATACTACAGTGAAATCAATGACTTATGTCTGGCGGAGAGACCAACATTCGAACTTCCGGTATGATTGCTTCCCCATAAACCTTTGAATTGTCGGCACTATTTTTAGGATGAACGCCCTCGGAGAATGCTGCGACAAAGAGTCCTTTATTTTCAGTTACTTACCGATTCCTGCGGCTTGACTGCGCATCCAACCGTTGTCGCGCACTTCTCGTTCACCGGCAGAATCCAGTGGTTGGCCAGCCATCATGGCCTTGGCCGCCTTTACGATTTGCTCGTCGCTGCCAGCCATGCGGTATTCAGCATCCGGCTGAGCTTTCGTGGGGATCACCAGACGAAGCTGCCATCGGTCGCCCTCGCGGCACGCAATGCCAGAGACAGTACCATCCTGCGCCGCGTCGAAGCTGCGACACCAGGCGCCAATCCTATCAGGAAACGTCAGCCCGATCCTGACCGGGCTGGCTAGCGCGGTCGGATCCTCGGCGGCGAGTTGGGTGTCGAGCGCCCGGGCGAGCTGGCCGCGAGCGACCGGGGTGCCGTCGCTGATACCGACAAGGCCCGAAGGCCCGGCCGCTAGGTATCCCGCCACGACGCCCACCACTAGCGTCGCCGCAAGCGAACCCCAGCGCATGACCACGGAAGGCCGACGCCGTTCGCGCTCAGCCGCCAGGTCAACGACGCTGGACGAACCTTTGAGAGCGGCGAGGCCCGGGGGCAGCGGCTCGTCAAGGACCGGATCGAACGAGGCGGAAAGTGCGCCGCGCAGCGAGCGGTGCGCGGCCACCCGGTCCGCAAGCGCCGGATCGGCGGCGATGGCGGCCTCAACCACGGCACGCTCCGCGGCACCCAGCTCACCGTCGGCGTAGGCCATCAGCTTTTCATCGGCGACCGTCATAACTCCTCTCTTTTCTTCTCCGCAAGCATCCGCGCCAACGTGGCCCGGCCGCGCAGGAGACGGCTCGTGAGCGTACCCAAGGGGATATCGAGCACATCCGCCGCCTCGGCGTATCCCATTCCTTCCACCAGCACGAGGGCGATCGCCTCACGCTGTTCATCGGGCAGGCGCTGCATCGCCTGCCTTGCCCTGCCCACCTCGATGCGCGCCTCCAATACAGGAAGCGGATCGCTACCCACGACGAGGCCATCCGCTTCCGGCGCGAACACCTTCGCGCGGCGGCCGCTGGCGCGAACTTCGTCGATCCAGGTATTGCGGACGATCCGGTAAAGCCAGCTATCTAGCCGCGTGCCGCGCTGCCACTGGTGGCGTGCCCGGAGCGCCCGTTCTACCGCGGTCTGCACCACGTCGTCGGCCTGCGCAGTGTCGCGCGCCAGCGCCCGGGCGAACCGGCGCAGCCGCGGCAGTAAGTCGACGAGAGCGGTTTGAAATTCGTCCACGGGCTTCCCACGCTCTTCTAGGGATGAAACGACCAGGCTGATGCGTTTCATCCATGGACGTAAAATTAAACGCAACGGCCATGAAGCAAACGCTGAAGATAGCTGGTTCCGTCGTCGCGCTGCTGCTGGCGGCGCCGTCGCAGGCACAGATCCTGGGCCCGGTCGGACAGACCGTGGACCAGGTCAGCGGCCCCCTGCTGCGAGATACCGGCCTGGACCGCACGGTGGATGCGGCCGCGCGGCCAGTCCGAGACCTTGCCGGCACGCGGCTCAGGGGCCTGCTGCGCGAGAACCCCAAGGCGCTCGAGGCGGACGACGACGGCTTTCCGGTGGTGCGTGGCGAAGTGGTCGCGCTGGCGCCCGCCGACGCCGCGATTGACCGGGCGCGGGGGGCGGGCTTCCAGCCGACCTCCCGCGAGACGCTGGACGGCCTCGGTATCACGCTGGTCACCCTGCGTACGCCCGAGGGTATGTCCGCCCGCCGTGCGCTCAAAAAGCTGCGCAAGCTCGACCCCGCCGGAAGCTATGATCTCAACCACCTCTATACCGGTGCCGGCGCTCCGACCGGACCATCAGCCACGCAGCCTGCAGCGGCCTCGGGCGGAGAACCGCGCATCGGCCTGATCGATACCGGTGTGGCGGCACATCCAGCAGTCGACGGACTGATCGCCGAGCAGGCGGGTTTCGCTCCGGGCGGCGTGGTCGCAGGCGCGCACGGTACCGCTGTGGCATCGCTGCTTGCCGGCAGAAGTCGCGGGTTCAACGGTGCCGCGCCGGGGCTCACGCTGCTGGTGGCCGACATCTATGGCAACGGGCCCACCGGCGGCTCAGCCAGAGCGTTGGCCCACGCGCTGGCCTGGATGGCGCAGCAGAAAGTGTCGGTAGTCAATGTCAGCCTGGTCGGTCCGCCCAACATGCTGGTCGAAGCCGCGGTCCAGGCGCTTGGCGGGCAAGGCATCGTCGTCGTCGCGGCGGTGGGTAACGACGGACCCGCCGCGGCGCCAGCCTATCCGGCCGCGTATGACGGCGTCATCGCTGTCACGGCTGTCGATCGCAATGACAAGGTCCTGATAGAGGCGGGACGCAGCAAGCACGTTGACTTCGCCGCGCCCGGCGCCGACATGGTCGCGGCTGCAGCCGGCGGCGGCTATGTAAAGGTGCGCGGCACTTCCTACGCCGCGCCACTTGTTGCTGGCAAGCTGGCTCTGGCCGCACCCGCGCACGGCGATGCCATGCCGGCCGTCGAAGCGCTCGCGCGGAGTGCCCTGGACCTGGGCAAGAAGGGCCCCGATCCGGTCTACGGGCGCGGCTTGGTCTGCGGCAGCTGCCGCAATCCGCCGCCCTGACGATCGAACACATCCAGAAAAATATCAGTCCGCATGGATGAAACCCGCTGGTCGGGTCGTTGTCGAGCCTGAGGGACGCAATGTCCCCACTTGAACAACGGAGAAGCGACCATGCGCACTTCCAGATTCTACCTGCTCGCGGGACTTGGCATCTCGCTCGCAATCTCGGCGCCAGCATCCGCCCAACTGCTGGGTGGGGGCGGCGGGCTTGGCGGCACCTTGAATGGTACGTTGGGGGGCGTCGGCAACGTGGGCGGCGGCATCAACAATGTCGGCCGCAGCGTGTCCGGTTCCGTGGCCGGTACTGGAAGCGCCCACGGCAAGGCTTCGGCCACCAAGTCGGTTAACACCGGCTCGGGTTCGGCGGACGCCACCGGTGGGGTTGCCGGATCGGTAACCGGCGCGGTCGACAGCACGGGCTCGGCTCTTGGCCAGAGTGCCGGCACCTCCCTGAGCGGCGGCGCCAGCGGCTCGAAGGACGTCAACGCCGCAGTCATCTCGCCCATTGGCGGAACCGACGCGCTGGGCTCGGTGGCGAGCGGTGCCCAGGGAACAGTTGGCAGCACCGCGAACGGCACTCTCGATAGCGCGACGTCGACGGTGGACGGGATAGGCTCTGCCACGGGCGACGCTTCCGGTAATGGCAGCGCCGCGACCCCATCCATCCTGCCCGACACCAACGCAGCGGGCTCAGTCGCGGGCAACGCGACCGGCGCCGCGTCGGGCGCTCTGTCGGGCGCCAACGGCATCACTGGCACGAACGGGTTAACCGGATCGGGACAGGGCAGTGCCGCAAGCAGCGGATCGACCACCGCCATGGGCGCCTTCGATGCCGCCGGTAGCACCGCCACCAAGGTCAACCCTGGGATGGTGGTAAAGGATCAGGCGGGCCGCACCATCGGCAAGGTCCAGTCGGTCAACAGTACCGCCAGCGGAACGGTCGACAGCGTACTGGTCAAAACCCGCGACGGTGTCGCCGCGATTCCGGCTGATCAGCTGTCGTTCTCAGGCGACGGCCTGTTAAGCGCCATGAGCCGAGCCGAGGTGCGCAAGACGGCCGGTCAAGGTGCGTCGGCGACTGGCAGCGGCTCAGGCACCACTTCTGGCAGCGGCAGCGTCCAGCAGTAAACCGCGACGCCACTTCGACCACAAGGCGTTCGCGGAAGAAGAGGCGGTCGGAGGGGCCGCCTCTTCTACTTTGGGCTCAGATCCAGGACGGACGTACGCCTCGATGGAGGCCCATACAAACCAGCGCCAATAGCGATGCACATGCAAGCGAACCGAGGACTTCCGATGCGGAGAATTTCTCTCAAGTGAGCGCCTGGACGTGGCGGCAAGTCTTCTCTGTTTTGCGGCGGTGTCGCCGGGAGAGCCGCTAAGCGACCGAAATCACGCGGCAATTCCCGAAAGGTAAAATGACTAAAAACCCAATAAAAACAATAGGATACCCCTGGCGGAGAGACCAACGTTCGAACTTTCGGTATGATTGTTGCGCGGCAAGCCTTTGAAATGTCACCGCTATTCCGGCTGCTAAGGTCAGCGGAGACGGAAATGGAGAAAATTTCGCTCCATTTCAGTCACTTAGAGCCCATGCAGACATCCAATCCTCTTCTCGCCGGAAGCGACATCGTAACGTTTGGGAGGGCATTCGCCGACATCGATTGCCGGCTTCAACCGATGTCCGGCAGCGATGCACATGCAAGCGAACCGAGGACTTCCGATGCGGAGAATTTCTCTCACCTAGTGCCCGTGGGGATATTTCCCCTCCCCTCTCTTAATAAAGCCGCACGAGATGGTTGGATTGCATTGGGGCCACATCGAGTGCCGACCTCAGCGCATGTCTGGAAGCCGAACCGACGCTTCCTGATACGGAGAAGATGGGACAGATAGCGACGCCGCGAGACCCTCGCGTTGTTTCATGACGATGACCCTCCTCCGAAGCCAATGACTGGACGCTTCATCTCAAATATGCATTTCATATATCTCTTTTGACAGATTGGGCATCGTTTGGCAGCATGGTGGCATAGAAACCGTGCGAATGGCCGGAACGCGGCCTTGACCGAAGGACGATACGATGGCTGAAACCTGGCTTGCTTCCCTCAGGACATCGACCCCGCAGGAGGGCTTCGAACTGGCCGCCAAGCTGGCCCGCGTGGGGGTGAAGATGACCCAGCCGTCCGCTGAACTTCGCGACAAGCTGCGGGCTTCCTATGAGCAGGACACCGCTCAGTTGATCGCGTCCTCGCACGTGATCGCCATCCATTTTCAGACAGTGGCGGCCGCCAACGACTACTGGCGCTGCTGACGGACAGGAGGACCGAGGGCGATGGCGCTGCACCATGCGAAACCCGGCGAGGTCGTTGACCTTCGGCCGATCGGCCGGGATCTGAACACCGCTCAGTCTACGGCGATCGTGAAGACCAGTCAGTTCGAGGCCATTCGGCTTATCATCCCAGCGGGCGCCGAAATCCCGCCGCACCAGGTTGGCGGCAGCATCACCCTGCACTGCCTGCAAGGCGAGGTCGAGTTGGGCCTCGCGGCCGCTCCCGTTGCTCTGAAAGCGAACCAGTGGATATATCTCGACGGCGGCATGCCGCACTCCGTCAAGGCTGTCGAGGACGCCTCGCTGTTGCTGACGATCCTCCTGCAGCCTCGGACCGACCCGGCCGAGCGTTGACCGGGCCCGCGCGGCGCCGGTCCCGCCGTGTCCTGTAATGCGGATTGAAGGGACACGGCTTTCCGTGACCGACACGCCTACCGGAGCCGGGTCGATCGTCATGGCCGGCGGGATTTTCGGCCTGGCCGCGCTCCAGCAGATGCCGCTGCTGAAGCATGCGTTCACCCAGCCTCTCGCCATCGGCCTCCTCATCGTCTGGATGCTTCTCTCGGGCTCCTATCTTGCGTGCTGGCGGCGCGGCAGGCTCAACGACCACGTTCAACCGCCGATCGGACGCTTCGCCATCGGTAGCTGGGTCGCGGCAACGGCCGTGCTGGCGCGGATGCTGATACTTGCTTATCCGGCATGGCGCCCCGTGGCCGTGCTGCTCGGAGTGCTCGCCTGCGGAATCTGGCTATGGTTCGTGGCCCTCGCCGTGCAGGGACTTGGGGACCTCCTTGAAAGGCCCTCCGCCCAGCCGGTGCCTGGCTTGATCCTACTGCTGACCGTGAGCACGCAGTCAATCGTCCTTGCCGGGTTCGATCTTCTGTTGAAACCTTCCGACTGGGCCTCGGTCGCCGCGATCCTGTCGGGGATAGGGGCCGGATCCTACCTCGGCGGCGTTGCCCTGATGGCGCGCAGCCATTTCCGCGCCGCGGGATGGCGGCTTGCGGATGACTGGGATAACACCAATTGCATTCTTCACGGCGCCCTCTCGATAACGGGGCTGACCCTCGTTACGTGGAATGCCGCCCCTCACCTTCATCTGCTGGTGCTCTGGGTGTGCGTGTTCTGCATCTTCCTCGCGGTCGAAGCGGTCGAAATCGCGCGATTGTCGGTTCGCGTGCGCGCCTATGGCTGGCGGCGGGGAGCGTTCAGCTACAACGTGACCCAATGGTCGCGCAACTTCACCTTCGGGATGTTCTATGCGTTCACGCTGGGCGTTGCCCAGCATCCCGCCGCACCGGCGACCCCGCCCTGGATTGATACGATCCAGGCGGTGACCCTGGCCAACGGCGCCCCGCTGGTCCTTCTCTTCCTGCTGGTCGAGACCGTCCTTTGCATCGGCAGCCGCCGGTGGGCCGGATGAGCGTCCCCGGTTCCCCGGGTAACGATTTACCGAATGCTCCTTCGAGATTAAACCGCCACGGAAAGCCTGGAAACTCAGATCACCCCAAGCGCCGCCATGGCCGCCGCGACGCGCTCGAACGCGGCGATGTTTGCGCCCATCACATAGTCGCCCGGCACACCGTATTCCTCGGCCGTCCGCGCGCAGGTGTCGTGGATGTTGCGCATGATCGCCGCCAGTCGCTGTTCGGTTTCCTCGAATGTCCAGCTATCGCGCGAGGCGTTCTGCTGCATTTCAAGCGCGGACGTCGCGACACCGCCGGCATTGGCAGCCTTTCCCGGCGCGAATAGCACGCCGGCCTCCCTGAATATTCGCACCGCATCCGGCGTGCAGGGCATGTTCGCGCCCTCGCCCACTGCCATGACACCATTCGCGACAAGCGTGCGAGCATCCTTGCCGGTCAGCTCGTTCTGCGTCGCGGACGGCATTGCCACGTCGCAGGGCACGTCCCAGATCGAGCCGCGCTCGATGTAGTGCGCGCCCGCGCCCCTGAGACGTGCGTATTCGGCAATGCGCTCGCGGCGCACCAGCTTGATCTGCTTGATCAGTTCCAGATCGATGCCGTTCTCGTCGACGACGTAGCCGTTGGAGTCCGAACAGCTGGTGACGACCCCGCCGAACTGGCGGATCTTCTCGATGGTGTAGATCGCGACATTGCCCGAGCCGGAAACAGTGAACGTCTTGTCCTCGAAGCCAGCGCCCTTCATGGCCAGCATGGCCTCGACGAAATAGGTCGCACCGTAACCCGTGGCCTCGGTTCGCGCTCGGGATCCGCCGTAAACCAGTCCCTTGCCCGTTAGAACGCCGGCCTCGTACCTGTTAGTGAGCCGCTTAAACTGGCCGAACAGAAAGCCTATTTCGCGGCCGCCGACGCCGATATCACCGGCGGGCACATCGGTATATTCGCCCAGATGGCGGTATAGTTCCGTCATGAAGGATTGACAAAAGCGCATGATCTCGCCGTCGGAACGGCCGCGCGGATTGAAATCGGACCCTCCCTTGCCGCCTCCGATCGGCAGTCCGGTCAAGGCATTCTTGAAGATCTGCTCGAAGCCAAGAAACTTGATGATCCCCAAATTAACCGAGGGATGGAACCGCAGGCCGCCCTTGTAGGGGCCGAGCGCCGAATTGAACTGCACGCGAAAGCCGCGATTGATCTGGACCTGGCCGCCGTCGTCGACCCAGGGCACACGGAAGATGATTTGGCGCTCGGGTTCACACAGACGCTCGATCAGGCCGTGGTTGGCATATTCGGGCTTCTTGGCAATGACGCATCCAAGGCTGTGGAAGACTTCCAGGACCGCTTGGTGGAATTCCCCCTCACCGGCGTTGCGGCGCAGGACTTCCGCAAGAATTGGCTCGAGCTTTTCATCGACGGTGGGCAAGGGACCTCCTGTAGTCGTCGTTCACGGCGGGCGAAAGCGCCCGCCCTCCTTTCTTGAATCCCGGACCATTCCGCCAGCGAAAAACTGATCGCCACCCAACGCAATGAAACACAGATCCGATATTCCGATCGCAGCCTCCTACCGCCGCCCTTCGGCGTTCCGGCAAATGACGTCGTCGGTCAGTGATCACGTCGAGACGTCCAGGAGCCGCCTCTCCTATCTTGGCAGCGCTGCCAAGCCCGTCGGATTGCATTCGCCCACATGGATTGTCGGGCTCAACCGATGTCCGGCAGCGATGCGCATGCAAGCGAACCGAGAACTTCCGATGCGGAGAATTTCTCTTTCGTAGGTGCCTGAGCGTGAGGGCAACTCTTCTCTGTTTTCCGGTGGTGTCGCCAGGATAGCCGCTAAGCGGCCGTAACTTCGCGGCAATTCCAGAAGCCTAAAACGCCGAAAAACACAATGGAAACAATGGCTTATCCTTGGCGGAGAGGGTGGGATTCGAACCCACGGTACGCTTGCACGCACAACGGTTTTCGAGACCGCCCCGATCGACCACTCCGGCACCTCTCCGCTGGGGGTATTGGCTGTCCCGACGGCGCGGGAAACTAGCGGCAACGGGGTGCAATGTAAATGCCCGCGTTTGCCCGCGTTTCAAGGGGCCGGGCATATTGACTTGAAAAGCCGAATCGCTATAGTGCGCGCTCTTTCGGGCGGCCTCGCCTCCCGGACGCGGAATCCATGCACGGGGCCAGTGCCCCGCGGAAAGAGACGAAAATGTTCGCAGTAATCAAGACGGGCGGCAAGCAGTACCGGGTCGCCGCCGGCGACGTGATCAAGGTGGAGAAGCTGGAGGGCGACGCGGGCGCCACCGTGACCTTCTCCGACGTGCTGGCGACGGGTGACGGCGACAACGTCACCCTGGGCGCGCCGCTGGTCGACGGCGCCTCGGTCACCGCCGAGGTGCTGGAGCAGACCCGCGCCAAGAAGATCATCGTCTTCAAGAAGAAGCGCCGCCAGAACTACCGCCGCAAGAACGGCCACCGCCAGCACCTGACCGTGCTGCGCATTACCGGCGTCTCGGCCAGCTAAGCCCGAAGGAGCAGCACCCATGGCACACAAGAAAGCAGGCGGCAGCTCGCGTAACGGTCGCGATACCGCCGGCCGCCGTCTCGGCGTCAAGAAGTTCGGCGACGAAGCCGTCGTCGCGGGCAACATCATCATCCGCCAGCGCGGCACCAAGTGGCACCCGGGCGAGAACGTGGGCATGGGCAAGGACCACACCCTGTTCGCGCTGACCGAGGGCAAGGTGAAGTTCTACGTCAGCCGCGACGACCGCCAGTATGTGAAGGTCGAGCCGGCGAACTGACTGTCGACAACAGGGTTGTCCGATCCGAAGGGGAATGGATGACCATTCCCCTTTTTTCGTTCCGGCGCCAAATCATCTGCAAGACCCATGAAGTTCCTCGACGAATGCAAGATATTCCTGCGCAGCGGCAACGGCGGTAACGGCGCCGTCTCGTTCCGGCGCGAGAAATTCATCGAGTTCGGCGGGCCGAACGGCGGCGACGGCGGCCGCGGCGGCAGCGTCTGGATCGAGGCGGTCGACGGCCTCAACACCCTGATCGACTACCGCTACAAGCAGCACTTCAAGGCCCAGAACGGCCGCCCCGGCGCCGGCCAGAACCGCACGGGCGCCAATGGCGAGGACGAGGTGCTGCGCGTGCCCGTGGGCACCCAGGTGTTCGAGGACGACAAGGAGACCCTGCTCGCCGACCTGACCGAGGTGGGCCAGCGGATCAGGCTGCTGTCGGGCGGCAATGGCGGCTTCGGCAACACCTATTTCAAGAGCGCGACCAACCAGGCGCCGCGCCGAGCCAATCCGGGCCAGGAGGGCGACGAGCTGTGGGTCTGGCTCCGCCTGAAGCTGATCGCCGATGCGGGCCTGGTCGGCCTGCCCAACGCCGGCAAGTCGTCGTTCCTCGCCGCCGTGTCGGCGGCCCGGCCCAAGATCGCCGATTATCCGTTCACGACCCTGACGCCCAACCTGGGCGTGGTCGGCGTCGACGGCAAGGAATTCGTCATGGCCGACATCCCCGGCCTGATCGAGGGCGCCTCGGAAGGCCTCGGGCTCGGAACCCGCTTTCTCGGGCATGTGGAGCGCTGCGGCGTGCTGCTGCACCTGGTCGACGGCACCCAGGAGGATGTCGTGGACGCCTACCGGACCATCCGCCGCGAGCTGAAACGCTACGACGCGGTGCTGGGGGACAAGAAGGAGATCGTCGGCCTCAACAAGACCGACGCCATGATGCCCGAGGAGATCGAGGAGAAGTTGGCGGCGCTGAAGAAGGCCAGCCGCAAGACGGTATATCCGCTCTCGACCGTCTCCGGCGAGGGCGTCCAGGGCGTGCTGCGCGCGCTGTGGAAGGTGATCGACGCCAGGCGCAAGGGCGAGGCGGCGGACGAGAATGCCTACAACGATCCGTGGCAGCCGGTCTAGGATGCCCGCCATGCAGTACGATTTTGCCGGCGCGCGGCGCATCGTCATCAAGATCGGCTCGGCCACCATCGTCGACCGGCGCACCGGGCTGCGCCGCGGCTGGCTGGCCTCGCTGGCCGAGGACATCGTCGCGCTTCGGGCGCGCGGGACCCAGGTGGTGATCGTCTCCTCCGGCGCGGTGGCGCTGGGCTCGCCCCATCTGGGCGCCGAGTTCAACCGCGCCCGCCTCGCCGACAGCCAGGCCGCCGCCGCCGTCGGCCAGATCAAGCTGGCCCACGCCTGGCAGGAGACCATGGCGCGCCACGACATCACCGTGGCGCAGATCCTGCTGACCCTCGACGACACCGAGGTGCGGCGCCGTTACCTCAACGCCCGCGACACCATCGAGGCGCTGGTGCATCTGGGGGCGCTGCCCGTCATCAACGAGAACGACACCGTCGCCACCCACGAGCTGCGCTACGGCGACAACGACCGCCTCGCGGCGCGCGTGGCGCAGATGATTTCGGCCGATTGTCTCGTCATCCTTTCGGATGTGGACGGCCTCTACTCGGCCGATCCAACCATCGATCCCGAGGCGACCATGCTGCGTCACGTGCCGCGCATCACCGCCGACATCGAGGAAATGGCCGGCGACACGAGGGCCGACGGCGTCGGGCGCGGCGGCATGGTGACCAAGATGGCCGCCGCCAAGATCGCGGTGCCGTCGGGCTGCCACGTGCTGATCCTCAATGGCGGGCCGGACCATCCGGTCGGCCGCTACCGTGACACCGGCATCGGCACCTGGTTCGAGGCCCACGAGGCGCCGCTCACCGTGCGCAAGCAGTGGATCGCCGGCACTTTGCGGCCTACTTCCGTTCTGACCGTAGACGCGGGCGCCGAGGAGGCGCTGCGCCAGGGCAAGAGCCTGCTGGCGGCGGGCGTCACCGCCATCAACGGCGTGTTCGAGCGCGGCGACACCGTGACCGTGCAGGGCGCCGCCGGCCGCGACCTGGCGCGCGGGCTTGTCGCCTATTCAAGCGACGAGGCGCGCCGTATCATGGGCCGCCGGAGCGACGCCATCGAGGAACTGCTGGGCTACAAGGGACGCGGGCCGCTGATCCACCGGGATCATCTGGTGCTGCTGCAGGAGAAAAGGCCATGACCGTCGCCGAACTGCGCAAGGCCGGCAACGACATCGAAAGCACCATGCAGGCGCTGGGCGCGGCGGCGAAGGACGCCGCACGCATGCTCGCGACCGTCCCGACGGAGAAGAAGAACACCGCGCTGCTCGAGGCGGCCAGGGCCGTGCGCGCCCGCCGCGCCGAGATCCTCGCCGCCAACGCGAAGGATCTGGCGGCGGCGAAGGAGCGCGGCCTGTCCGGCGCGCTGATCGACCGGCTGACCCTCGACGAGGCGCGCATCGAGGGCATGGCCAATGGCCTCGACGAGGTGGCGGAGCTGACCGATCCCGTCGGTGAGACCATCGCCGAGTGGACGCGGCCCAACGGCCTCGACATCGCCCGGATACGCCAGCCGCTCGGCGTCATCGGCATCATCTACGAAAGCCGGCCCAACGTGACCGCCGACGCCGGGGCGCTGGCGCTAAAGGCCGGCAACGCAGCGATCCTGCGCGGCGGCAGCGAGGCGGTGAATTCGAACCATACGATCATGGCCTGCCTCGCCGAAGGCCTGGCCCGGGCGGGATTGCCCGCCGCCGCGATCCAGCTGGTGCCGACCCAGGACCGGGCCGCCGTCGGCGTCATGCTGGGCATGGCCGGCACCATCGACGTTATCGTGCCGCGCGGCGGCCGGTCGCTGGTCGAGCGGGTGCAGAACGAGGCGCGCGTGCCCGTGTTCGCGCATCTCGACGGCATCTGCCACACCTATGTCCACGCGGCCGCCGACCCGGACATGGCGCGCGACATCGTGGTCAACGCCAAGATGCGCCGCACCGGCATCTGCGGCGCCACCGAATGCCTGCTGATCGACCGGGCGGTGCTGGGCACCCACCTCAAGCCCATCGTCGAGGCGCTGCTGGCGAAGGGCTGCGAGGTGCGCGGCGACGCCGAATCCCGAGCCGTCGATCCCAGGATGGTCGCGGCGACCGACGCGGATTGGGGCAAGGAGTTTCTCGACGCCATCATCGCCGTGCGCACCGTCGGCGGGATCGACGAGGCCATGGACCACATCGCCCGCTACGGCTCCAGCCACACCGAGGCGATCGTCACCGAGGACGCCGAGGCGGCCGCCCGGTTCCTGAACGAGGTCGGCTCGGCAATCCTGCTGCACAACGCCTCGACCCAGTTCGCCGACGGCGGCGAGTTCGGCATGGGTGCCGAGATCGGCATCTCCACCGGCAAGATGCACGCCCGCGGCCCGGTAGGCGTGGAGCAGCTCACCACCTTCAAATACGTGGTCCGGGGTGACGGGCAAGTTCGCCCCTAATCCGCTTTCCCCGATCTGGCGGGGACGCAGGGTCGGGCTGCTGGGGGGCTCGTTCAACCCGGCGCACCGGGCGCACGTGCTCGTCAGCCAGGCGGCGCTGCGGCAGCTGGCGCTGGACGAGATATGGTGGCTGGTGTCGCCGCAGAACCCGCTGAAATCCCCCGACGACATGGCGCCGCAAGCCAGGCGGCTGAAGACCGCGGGCAAGGTGGCCCGCGACCGGCGCATCCGCCCCACGGACATCGAATCGGCGTTTGGCACCCGTTTCACCGTCGACACGCTCGAGGCGCTGCGCCGGCGCTTCCCGCTGACCCGCTTCGTCTGGCTGATGGGAGCCGATAATTTACAGCAGGTTACAAGCTGGAAGCGCTGGCCGGACATCTTCCGTCTCGCTCCGGTTGCGATTTTCGGTCGTCCCACTTATTCTCTGGGGGCAATGTCCAGCACGGCGGCGAAAAGATTCGGCACGCGGCGCATCCCGGTGGAGCGTGCGCGCGAATTGGCGGGGATGTCTCCCCCGGCATGGACCTTCATCCATTTGAGGCACGAACCCACCTCGGCGACCGCCATACGCGCGGCCCGGCGTGCCCGCAACAGGAGCAGTGTAGATTAGTACACAGCAACGTCCGGCTTCCAGCGATCCGCTGCTTTCGCTGATCCAGAAGTCACTCGACGACGATCAGGCCTCCGACGTCGTCACCATTGACCTCCGCGGAAAGACCAGCCTTGCCGACTACATGCTGATCGCCAGCGGGCGATCGGCGCGGCATGTCACGGCTGTCGCCGAGCACCTCGGCGAGAACCTGCGCTCGTCCGGCCACCGCCAGTTCCAGATCGAAGGCCTGCCGGCCGCCGACTGGGTGCTGATCGACGCCGGCGACGTGATCGTCCACCTGTTCCGGCCCGAGGTCCGCTCGTTCTACAACCTGGAAAAGATGTGGTCCCCCGCGCTGATCGACGAGCTCGAGGCGTCGTAAGGAAGAACCCTCACCCTCCCACGCGCTGACGCGCGCGGGTCCCTCCCTCTCCCGCAAGCGGGCGAGGGGCTTTGAGTGCGCACCGCCAGAGTTCCCTCTCTCCTTGGGAGAGGGTTAGGGTGAAGGACGATCCATCAACCACACCGGACCCCCATGAACCTTTCCATCATCGCCGTGGGCCGTTGCAAGCCAGGCGCCGAGCGCGACCTGTTGGACGACTACCGCAAGCGGTTGCCGTGGAAGCTCGAATTGATCGAGGTCGAGGAGAAGCGGCCGCTGGACGCCGCGACCCTGCGTCAGCGCGAGGCCGATTTGCTGCTCGCAAAGGTTCCGGACGGCGCCCTCGTCGTCGCCATGGACGGGCGCGGCCAGGCGGTGACCAGCGAAGCGCTTTCCCAGAAGCTGGTCGCCTGGCGGGATGCCGGAAAATCCCGCATCTGCTTCCTCATCGGCGGCGCCAGCGGTCACGGCGATGCGGTGCGCGAACGGGCGGATTTCCTGTTTTCATTGGGCAATTTGACATGGCCGCACATGCTCGTTCGCGTTATGTTGGCCGAGCAATTGTACCGGGCTTGGAGCATCGCGGCGAACCACCCCTACCACCGGGCCGGCTGACGCCTATTTACGGTAGCAAACGATCCTAGAAAGACCGATGACCGAAACGACCCTTTCTGCCAACCGGCGGCCGCGACCCGCCGTTCTGTGCATCCTGGACGGCTGGGGCCACCGGACCGAGCGCGAGAACAACGCCTTCCTGCTGGCGCACACGCCGAACCTCGACCGGCTGTTCCGGACCGAGCCGCACGCCCTGCTCGACACCTCGGGCAAGGCCGTCGGGCTGCCGGCCGGCCAGATGGGCAACTCGGAAGTCGGCCACATGAACCTGGGCGGCGGCCGGGTGCTGGTGCAGGACCTGCCGAAGATCGACGTGGCCATCGAGAACGGCTCGCTGGCGCGCAACGCCCGGCTGCAAGACGCGATCGCGAAGGTGAAGGCCGTCGGCGGAACGTTCCATGTCATGGGCCTCTTGTCGCCAGGCGGCGTGCATTCGCACCAGGATCATCTGGTGGCGCTGGCGCGGATCGTCGCTGGCGCCGGCGTGCCGGTGGTGCTGCACGGCTTCATGGACGGCCGCGACACGCCGCCCTCGAGCGGCCGCGAATTCGCCGCCGAGGTGGAGAAGGCCATCGCGCCGCTGGCCGGCGCCCGTTTCGGCACCGTGGGCGGCCGGTTCTACGCCATGGACCGCGACAAGCGCTGGGACCGGGTCGAGAAAGCCTATGCCGCCATCGTCCGCGCCGAGGGCGCGCGCGCCGTAACGGCCGACGCCGCCATCGCGTCCAGCTACGAGGCCGGCGTGACCGACGAGTTCATGCTGCCGGCGGTGATCGGCGACTATGCCGGGATGAAGGACGGCGACGGCCTGATCATGGCCAATTTCCGCGCCGACCGGGCCCGCGAGATCCTGACCGCGCTGGTCGACCCCGCCTTCGACGGCTTCGACCGCCACCCGCTGGTCAACTTCGCCGCGGTCCTCGGCATGGTCGAGTATTCCAGCGCGCTCAACGGCTTCGTACCCGCGCTGTTCCCCGCCGAAAAGGTCGAGAACACCCTGGGCGAGGTGGTGTCCAAGGCCGGGCTCAGGCAGCTGCGCATCGCCGAGACCGAGAAATACGCCCACGTCACCTTCTTCTTCAACGGCGGCGAGGAGGCGGTGTTCGAGAACGAGGACCGTATCCTGGTGCCTTCGCCCAAGGTCGCGACCTACGACCTGCAGCCGGAGATGTCGGCGGCGGAGGTCACCGACCGGCTGGTCGAGGCGATCGCAAGCGGCACGTACGACCTGATCGTGGTGAACTTCGCCAATCCGGACATGGTGGGCCACACCGGCATCCTGCCCGCCGCCATCAAGGCCATGGAGGCGGTGGACGAGGCGGTCGGGCGGCTCGACGCCGCGGTGCGCTCGAAAGGCGGCGTGGTGCTGATCACCGCCGATCACGGCAACCTGGAGCTGATGCAGGACCCGGACAGCGGCGAGGCCTTCACCCAGCACACCACGTTCCAGGTGCCAGTGCTGCTGTCGAACGCCGGCAATCTGGCATTGCACGACGGAGCCCTCTCCGACGTGGCCCCCACCATGCTGGCGCTGATGGGTCTCGATCAGCCGGCCGAGATGACGGGCCGATCGCTTGTGTCCAAAGCGCCGCTCGTTTCCGCCCCGCGGGAGGCCCGTGCGCGCGCCTGACATCGCCCGCGCCGCAGGCCTGGCGGCCGTGCTGACGCTCGCCGCGTCGGGATCGGCGTTCGCCGCCAAGGACAAGGAAGGCGCCGAGGACCAGCTCAAGTCCATCAAGCAGGAGATGGGCGAGGCCGCGGCAAAGCGGAAGCAGCTGGAAAAGGAAGCCGCCGCGCTGCGGCTGGAGGAAAAGAAGCTGTCGGCCGCCCTGGTCGAGGCCGCGGCCCGGACCCGCGCCCACGAAGCCAGGATCCAGAAGCTCGAGGACGAGCTCGCCGCGCTGAAGGCCCAGGAGGCCGAGGCGGCGCAGACGCTGGAGCGCAAGTCCAACGACCTGGCCGGCTCGCTCGCGGCCATGCAGCGGCTGTCGCGCCAACCGACGGCGGCGCTGGTGCTGCGCCCGGCCAGCGTCGAGGACACCGCCCGCAGCGCCATCGTGCTCGACCGGGTGCGCGACGCCCTGCTGGACCAGGCCGCCGATCTGCGCCACCGCATGGCGGAACTGAAGGCGCTGCGCGGCGACATCGAGGTGCAGCAGGCGGCGCTGAGGACCGAGCTCGAGGAACTTGCGGCCCGCCAGAAGGACGTCGACGGCCTGCTCGCCGAGAAGAAGGCCAACCGCGCGACCACCGAGGGTCAGGCGAAGAAGGAAGCCGAGCGCGCCCGGAAACTGGCCAAGGACGCCAAGTCCATCGAGGCGCTGCTCAGGAAGCTCGAGGAGGAGGCCCGCAAGGAGCGCGAGCGGCAGAAGGCGCTGAAGCAGAAGCCGCCGGAAAGCCCGTCCTTTTCGGGCGCCGAGGGCAAGCTGCCGCTGCCGGTGCAGGGCCGGATCGTCCGCAGCTTCCAGGAGAAGGACGGCGTCACCAACCGGGAGTCGAACGGCATCTATGTGGAGGCGCGCGCCGCGGCGCAGGTGATCGCGCCCCATGACGGCAAGGTGGTGTTCGCCGGCCCGTTCCGCGACTACGGGCAGCTATTGATCATCGATCACGGCGAAGGATATCATACGCTCCTCGCGGGTCTGGGGCACATCGACGCCGCCGTGTCGCAGTGGGTGCTCGCCGGCGAGCCCGTCGGACAGATGGGACCCGAACGCGCGGGGTCCGCGCGTGACTCCAAACCCAGACTATATATTGAATTGCGGCGCAACGGCCGTTCGATAAACCCGCTGCCCTGGCTGGCGGGTCGGTGACAAGAAAGGTGTGTGGATGAATTCCAAGCTGCTTGCCCGGATCGGCCTGACCGCCGCCATCGGCATCGCGACCGCGACCGCCGGCCTCACGGCGACGCGCGCTGCGGACCGCTCCGAGACCTACCGCCAGCTCAACCTGTTCAGCGACGTGTTCACCCGCATCCGCGCCAACTACGTGGAGGAGGTCGACGACAAGAAGATGATCGAGGCGGCCATCAACGGCATGCTCACCTCGCTCGACCCGCATTCCAGCTACATGAACGCCGAGAACTTCGAGGACATGCAGGTCCAGACCAAGGGCGAGTTCGGCGGCCTCGGCATCGAGGTCACCATGGAGAACGGCCTGGTCAAGGTGATCTCGCCGATCGACGGCACGCCCGCCGACAAGGCCGGCGTCCAGGCCGGCGACTACATCACCGCCCTCGACGGCGAGCAGGTCATGGGCCTCACCCTCAACGAGGCGGTCGAGAAGATGCGCGGCGCGCCGGGCTCCAAGATCGTCGTCTCCATCGCCCGCCGCGGCGAGCAGTCCCAGTTCGACGTGGAGATCATCCGCGACATCATCAAGATCCAGTCGGTGAAGTCCCGCGTCGAGGGCGACAGCGGCTACATCCGCATCTCCAGCTTCAACGAGCAGACCGAGCCCGGACTGAAGAAGGCGCTGGACGAGATCAGGAAGGAGCTCGGGCCCAAGCTCAACGGCGTGGTCCTCGACCTGCGCAACAATCCCGGCGGCCTGCTCGACCAGGCCGTCGCCGTGGGCGACGCGTTCCTCGATCACGGCGAGGTGGTGCAGACCCGGGGCCGCGACCCGCAGGACGTGCAGCGCTATCACGCCCATGGCGGCGACAGCCTGAAGGGCCTGCCCATGATCGTGCTGATCAACGGCGGCTCGGCCTCGGCCTCGGAGATCGTCGCCGGCGCGCTGCAGGACTATCACCGGGCGATCATCGTCGGCACCAAGTCGTTCGGCAAGGGATCGGTCCAGACCATCATCCCGCTGGGCCAGGGCAACGGCGCCATGCGCCTCACCACCGCGCGCTACTTCACCCCGTCGGGCCGGTCGATCCAGGCCGAGGGCATCGAGCCCGACATCGTCATCGAGCAGGCCAAGATCGAGAAGGTCGCCGACGCGGGCCCGCGCGGCCCGGCGCGCACCGAGGCCTCGCTGCGCGGCCATCTGGAGAACCCGAACGGCAAGAAGGACGACGAGGCGGAGGACGGCAAGAAGGCCCCGGCCAAGCCCGCGCCCCAGTCGCGGGACGAGGACGAGGAGGCGCCGCTGCCGCCCATGGACACCAAGCCCAAGGACGGCAAGAAGAGCAGCACCGAGGAGGCCGAGGACGACTATCAGCTGGCCTACGCGCTCGACCTGATCAAGGGCCTGGCGTTCGCCCAGAAGAAGCCCGTGCCCGCGACCGCGCCCGCCGCCGCCCCATGACGCCTGGGCCGACCGCCTACCGTCCCAATGTGGGCGTCATCCTGGTCAACCGGGACGGCCTGGTGTTCGTCGCGGCGCGCCTCGACAACCCGGCCGACGCCTGGCAGATGCCCCAGGGCGGCATCGACAAGGGCGAGGACCCGCGCGTGGCGGCGGTGCGCGAGCTCGAGGAGGAGATCGGCACCGACAAGGTGGAGATCGTTGCCGAGAGCGAGGGATGGTACGAATACGACCTGCCCGCCGAGCTGATCGGCCGCATGTGGGGCGGCAAGTACCGCGGCCAGAAGCAGAAATGGTTCGTGCTGCGCTTCACCGGCGAGGACGGCGACATCGAGCTCGAGACGAAGCATCCCGAGTTCCGCGACTGGAAGTGGGTGCCGTTCGAGACCGTTCCCGACCTGATCGTGCCGTTCAAGCGCGACCTGTACCGCGAACTGGTCGAGACCTTCGGCGACGTCGTTAGGAGCATCGGGTCCCGGATCTCGAAACCTGTGGCGTAACACGTTTTCGCAGGACAGATTCAGGACCGGGATCGTTTATCGTCTGCACGAGGTTCGGTGTCGGCGATCCTTCGCGAAAGGGGAGACCAGGATGTTCAAGACGGTATGCCTGCTGAAGCGCAGGCCGGGAATGTCGTTCGAGGATTTCATCGCCTATTACGAGACCTATCACCGCAAGATCGGCGAGAAGGTGCTTCCCACCGCCCGCCGCTACATGCGCCGCTATCTGCGGCCGGTGCCCAACCCGCTCACGGGCGAGGTGGAGGAACTCGAATACGACGTGCTGACCGAGATCTGGTTCGACAGCCGCGAAGCCTACGCGGCCGGCATGGCGGCGCTCGCCGTTCCCGAGACCGCGGCCGAGATCGCCGAGGATGAGGAAAAGCTGTTCGACCGCAGCAAGAACCGCTTCTGCACGATCGAGGAACACGAATCCGAATTGGCGCCAGCTGGCTGATGGCGGCGGTTGCAACTGGCTTAGCTGATTAGGGAAAGCAGGTCGGACGGGTCTTCAACCTGGGCGACATTAAAGCCACCACACTCGCCCTGACGACACTGCCCTGGCGAACAGATTCCGTGACGGCAATTTTCCATGGGGGCTGCATTGTATCGGCATTTCAAGACGCTCACTTTAGCGGCTGCGGTGGTCACGGGCTGCGGTCCGGCTGATTCCCGAACCTCGGCATCGCTCAACGATTGCATGGCCGCCCCCACGCGTGATTGCCTGATCCAACACGCAACCGAGGCCGCGCAGGCGCAGCCGTCGCCGAAGCCGCGCACCGACACGGTTCACCGCCTCATCATGATGCTGGCGTCCGAGACCCGGGACGAGGAGGCACGGGCGCTGGCGGCGCGCATGGGGATTCCGGAAACAGAGATGAACGTGGTCCTGGCCATGGGTCAGGCGGAGGACGGCCGTCTCGACGCGGCGCTGGACACGGCATCGAAGCCGATGGGGACGCAGGCGCGCCGGAATGTACTGGCGGCCATCGCTACCGGATTCCAGTACCAGGGCGACAATATCCGGAGCAGGGAAGTCGTGCGCAAGGCGCTGGAAAATGTGCCTGCCGACGCCAATGGCACCGTCAAGCTCGGCGCCGCCCTGATGCTGGCAGGGATCGGCGACAGCGACAGGGCATGGGAGCTTTTCGAGCAGATCACGCCGGCCCTGCTGCCGGAGCACGAGCAGCCGATGATTCCCGCCCTGCTGGCCGCGCTAGGCGAGCGCGAGCGGGCCATGAGCACTGCGGAGTCGCTGTGGAACAGCGGACACCGGGACAAGGCGTATACGGGCGTTGCCGGCGCCCTGGCGCTCCGCGGCGACTTCGCCGGTGCGTTCGATGCCGCAGAGAAGATCGGCTCGGGCGGGGCATACGCCCAGACCATCAAGTCCATCGGGAAGCACGCCGTCAAGTTGGGCAAGTGGCCGGCCTTCGAGGCCCGGATGCCGGAGATGGTCGCGGCGGCGCGCGAACGGGGCGACCTGTGGCAACTGGCGACGGCTTTCATTTCCCTGAAGCAGCTCGATGCCGCCCGCGCCATCGCCGTGGAACTGGAGGCGAGCCTGGCGAAAGCGCCGAAGAATCAGGTGATGGCCCAGTACGGCGTGACCGCCACGCTGTACCGAAAGCTGGGCGAGAATACCAAGGCGCTGGAAATCGCTCATGCCGCGCGAGACCGCGAGCGGGCGGAGGGGTTCAGACATGCGCTCGATCTCGCCAGGATGCTGATGGACATGGGTGACGCGGCGGGGGGCCGCGAGATGCTCGACCTCGCATTGGCACAGGATGGCAAGCGAGAGACCACGGAGTTCGGCCGCGCCATCTCCGCCATGTCCCTGGCGCCGGTGCTCGCCCAGGCCGGCGAGGTGGACAAGGCCATCGCCCTGTACGACGAAACGCCGGGCATGAGGAACCAGGACGCCCAGATCGGAATGATGGGCGCCCAGTTGGCCCGCGAGGGCCATGAGGGCATCGCCATACGCCTGCTATTCGGCAGGCTGCGCAACTCGCCCGCCTTCGGTGAGCTGCTGGTCGCCGTGTTCGCGGTGCTCGGCCCGGAAATGGATACCTGACGGATCCATTGGATAATACGGCAGACCGGTCAGGCGAGCGCCACCGCGAGCCGCAGCTTCTTCTGCTTGCGGCGCATCAGGTGCCAGGCGACGGGGAGGCTGAATTTGACCACCGGGCTTGCGGTGCCGAAGCCGACGGCGCGGAGCATCATGCGGACGCCCTTGTCGGTATGGGCGCGGCGGTAGAGGCCGTAGGCGCCGTTCTCGTACGCCGCCGAGCATTTGTCGCGGTCGTAGGGCTCGGCGCCCGCCGGGGCGATGTTGGCCGCGTAGTAGGCATAGCCGAACTCGTCGTCGCCCACTTCGGCAATGCGCTCGCCGAGGATCTTCAGCCGGGCCATGCGGGTGATGCTGTCGCCCTTCGCCTCGTAGTCGTCCAGGTAGCTGCGGAACAGCTTGTAGTGGCGCACCTCGTCGGCGGCGATGTTGCGGGCGATCTGCTTCAGCACCGGCTCAGCGACGGTGTCGTGCATGGCCGAGTAGAACGACGTGGTGCCGCTCTCGACGATGCAGCGGGCGAACAGCTCGCCGGGGCGCGAGCCGCGGGTGGACTGGTCGCTGTCCAGCGGCAGCTGCCGGTAGCCGGCGCGGAAGGTCCCGAGCGCCCGGTCGAGGTCGTAGTCCGGGTCAGCCAGTGCAGCCCAGCGGGCCAGCGCCCGGCCGTGCTGGACTTCCTCGTCGCCCCACAGCCGCACGGAGTCGCACAGGGCGTCGTCGCCGCGAAACACGTTGCAGAGATAGGTGACGTAGTCGGGCGCGTTGGCTTCGACGAGCGAGGCGGCCTTGATGGTCGCGAGCAACTGGGAATCCACCAGATCGGGGCGGAATGCGTTCCAGTCGATATCGTCGAGAGTCCAATACCGGCTCATACCACCCCGTCTCGCTGCTGCTGGCGGAATTGCGCGCTATTCTACGGCGCTGAGCAATTCGTTCAAGCTGTCATGCAGCGCCTGGGCGCGGGCGCGGTCGGCGTCGGTCTTGGCGAGGGTGATGTCCTCGGCGGCGTCGCGCACCTGCTGGGCGAGCGCGCCGCGGTCCAGCTCGGCCAGGTTGGTGGCCTGCTCGGCGAGCAGGGTCACCCGCTCGGGCGTCACGTCGACGAAGCCGCCGCGCACGAAGATGCGGGTCGACGGCGCGCCGCCCCAGGTCTCGTAGACGTCGACGACGGCGGGACGAACGGTGGAGATCACCGGCATGTGGCCCGGCATCACCGTGAAGTCGCCTTCGCCGCCGGGCACCATCACCGCCTCGACCTGCGCCGACATCAGCAGCCGGTCGGGGGAGACCAGTTCGAATGAAAGTCTGTCTGCCATGATGGTGCTCTCCGGCGCGCGCTATCAGGCCGCTTCGGCCGCCATGCGCTCGGCTTTGGCCACCGCTTCCTGGATGTTGCCGACCATGTAGAAGGCGGCCTCGGGCAGGTGGTCATACTCGCCGCTCACCAGCGCCTTGAAGCCCTTGATGGTGTCCTCGAGCGAGACCAGCTTGCCGGGCGAACCGGTGAACACCTCGGCCACGTGGAAGGGCTGGCTGAGGAAGCGCTGCACCTTGCGGGCGCGGCTGACCACCAGCTTGTCGTCTTCCGAAAGCTCGTCCATGCCCAGGATGGCGATGATGTCCTGCAGGTTCTTGTAGCGCTGCAGCGTCTCCTGCACGCGGCGGGCGACGGCGTAGTGCTCGTCGCCGACGACGCGCGGGTCGAGGATGCGCGAGGTGCTGTCGAGCGGGTCCACGGCCGGGTAGATGCCCAGCTCGGCGATCTGGCGCGACAGCACGGTGGTGGCGTCCAGATGCGAGAACGAGGTCGCCGGCGCCGGGTCGGTCAGGTCGTCGGCGGGCACGTAGATGGCCTGCACCGAGGTGATCGAACCCTTGTTGGTGGTGGTGATGCGCTCCTGCATCGAGCCCATGTCGGTGGCCAGCGTCGGCTGGTAGCCCACCGCCGAGGGAATGCGGCCGAGCAGCGCCGAGACTTCCGAGCCCGCCTGGGTGAAACGGAAGATGTTGTCGACGAAGAACAGCACGTCCTGGCCTTCCTGGTCGCGGAAGTACTCGGCGACGGTCAGGCCCGACAGCGCGACGCGGGCGCGGGCGCCCGGCGGCTCGTTCATCTGGCCGTACACCAGCGCCACCTTGGACTCGCCGCCGTCGAGCTGGATGACCTTGGACTCGATCATCTCGTGATAGAGGTCATTGCCTTCGCGGGTGCGCTCGCCCACGCCGGCGAACACCGAGTAGCCGCCATGGGCCTTGGCGACGTTGTTGATCAGCTCCATGATCAGCACGGTCTTGCCCACGCCGGCGCCGCCGAACAGGCCGATCTTGCCGCCCTTGGCGTAGGGCGCCAGCAGGTCGACGACCTTGATGCCGGTGACGAGGATCTCGGTCTCGGTCGACTGGTTGACGAATTCCGGGGCGTCCGCGTGGATCGGGGCCTTGAACTCGGACACGATCGGGCCGCGCTCGTCCACCGGCTCGCCGATCACGTTCATAATGCGGCCCAGGGTGGCGGCGCCGACCGGCACCTGGATCGGCGCGCCGGTGTCGTTCACGGCCTGGCCGCGGACCAGGCCGTCGGTGGTGTCCATGGCGATGGTGCGCACGGTGGCCTCGCCCAGATGCTGCGCCACTTCGAGCACCAGGCGGTTGCCGTGGTTGTCGGTTTCGAGCGCGCTCAGGATGGCGGGCAGGTGGCCGTCGAACTGCACGTCGACGACGGCGCCGATAACCTGGGTGACTTTGCCGGAGGTGGTGGTCATGTCGTAGCTCCCAATGCGGGGTCTAAAGCGCTTCCGCGCCCGAGATGATTTCGATCAGTTCCGTCGTGATGACGGCCTGGCGGGTGCGGTTGTAGGTCAGCGTCAGATTGTTGATCAGATCGCCGGCGTTGCGGGTGGCGTTGTCCATGGCGGACATCCGCGCGCCCTGCTCCGACGCCGCGTTCTCCAGCAGCGCCCGCAGCACCTGGACCGCCAGGTTGCGAGGCAGCAGCTCGCGCAGGATGGTTTCCTCGTCGGGCTCGAACTCGTAGACGGCGAGGCCGAGGCCTTCGTTGAGCGACGCGCCATCGGCTTCCGGGATCTGCGCCGGGATCAGCTGGATCTCGGTGACAATCTGGCTGATGACCGACTGGAACCGGTTGTAGAACAGCGAGCAGACATCGAACTCGCCGGCCTCGAACATGGCGAGGATGCGCTCGGCGACGGGCTGGGCCTGGGCGAAGCCGACCTGGCGGATACCGGGATATTCGATGACGTCGACGATCAGGTGGCCGTAATTGCGGCGCAGCTGGACGGCGCCCTTGCGGCCGACCGCCAGGATCTTCACCGTCTTGCCCTGCTTCTTCAGCAGCTCGATCTTCTGGATCGCGGCGCGGACGATCGACGAGTTGAACGCGCCGCACAGGCCGCGCTCGGCGGTGGCGACGACGATCAGGTGCACCTCGTCCTTGCCGTTGCCGACCAGCAGCGCCGGCGCGCCGGGCTGGTTCATCAGCGACCCGGCCAGCGAGGCCAGCACCTTCTCCATGCGCTCGGCATAGGGACGGCCCGCTTCCACCGCTTCCTGGGCGCGGCGCAGCTTGGAGGCCGCCACCATCTGCATGGCGCGGGTGATCTTCTGCGTCGACTTGACGCTGTTGATCCGGTTCCTCAGGTCCTTGAGGCTAGCCATAAACTCGGTCCCGCCGTTCTACCGCGATCAGGCGAAGGTCTTGGAATACTGGTCGAGCGCCTCGCGCAGCTTGGCGCGGATGTCGTCGGTGATCTCGCGCTTCTCGCGGATCGCCGCCAGCGTGTCGGCGTGGACGCCGCGCATCTCGGCCAGGAAGCCCTTCTCGAAGCGGCCGACATCGGCCACGGCGATCTTGTCGAGATAGCCGTTCACGCCGGCGAAGATCACCGCCACCTGCTCCTCGACGGGCATAGGCTGGTACTGGCCCTGCTTCAGGAGCTCGGTGAGGCGGGCGCCGCGGTTCAGCAGGCGCTGGGTGGCGGCGTCAAGGTCCGAACCGAACTGGGCGAAGGCCGCCATTTCGCGGTACTGGGCCAGCTCCAGCTTGATGGTGCCGGCGACCTGCTTCATCGCCTTGATCTGCGCGGCCGAGCCCACGCGGGACACCGACAGGCCGACATTGATGGCCGGCCGGATGCCGCGATAGAACAGCTCGGTCTCGAGGAAGATCTGGCCGTCGGTGATCGAGATCACGTTGGTCGGGATGTAGGCCGACACGTCGCCGGCCTGGGTCTCGATGACCGGCAGCGCGGTCAGCGAGCCGGCGCCGTTGGCGTCATTCAGCTTCGCGGCGCGCTCCAGCAGGCGGGAGTGGAGATAGAACACATCGCCCGGATAGGCCTCGCGGCCCGGCGGGCGGCGCAGCAGCAGCGACATCTGGCGGTAGGACACGGCCTGCTTCGACAGATCGTCATAGATCATCAGGGCGTGCATGCCGTTGTCGCGGAAATACTCGCCCATGGCGCAGCCGGCGTAGGGCGCGAGGAACTGCAGCGGGGCCGGGTCGGACGCGGTGGCCGCGACGACGATGGAATATTCCAGCGCGCCATTGTCCTGCAGCGCCTTGACGATCTGCGCCACGGTCGAGCGCTTCTGGCCGACGGCGACGTAGATGCAGTAGAGCTTTTTCGACTCGTCGTCGCCCGCGTTCACCACCTTCTGGTTGAGGATGGTGTCGAGCGCCACGGCGGTCTTGCCGGTCTGGCGGTCGCCGATGATCAGCTCGCGCTGGCCGCGTCCGATCGGCACCAGGCTGTCGATGGCCTTCAGGCCGGTCTGCACGGGCTCGTGCACCGACTTGCGCGGGATGATGCCGGGCGCCTTCACATCCACCAGGCGACGCTCGGTCGACTCGATCGGGCCCTTGCCGTCGATCGGATTGCCCAGCGCGTCGACCACGCGGCCAAGCAGACCGCGGCCCACCGGCACGTCGACGATGTCGCCGGTGCGCTTCACCGTGTCGCCTTCCTTGATGTCGCGGTCGGTGCCGAAGATCACGACGCCGACATTGTCGACTTCCAGGTTCAGCGCCATGCCCTTGATGCCGCCGGGGAATTCCACCAGCTCGCCGGCCTGCACGTTATCGAGGCCGTATACGCGGGCAAAGCCGACACCCACCGACAGCACGCGGCCGACTTCGGAGACCTCGGCGCCGGCGCCGAAATTGTAGATC
>JBFWZH010000047.1:0-32702 GCA_050185585.1 Sphingomonadales bacterium
GCCGCGCAGCTCCCTGCCTGGCTCCATCGATACAACTGGCATCGACCGCACGGCGGGATAAAATCACAGACACCCATCAGCCGCCTCGGCCTGGATCAGGACAACCTGTTGACGCTCCACAGCTAGCTAGGCCGCGCTGGTGATGACCTTGATCTCGCTTTCCAGGGTGCGGTGAACCGGACACTTGTCGGCGATCTCGACCAGCTTCGCCCGCTGTTCGCCGGTTAGCTCGCCGTCCACGCGGACGATCCGCTTCATGATGTCGAGCTTGCCCTCGCGCGTCTCGCAGTCGGCGCAGTCGGCGGCGTGAATCTTGTCGTGCATGACGTCGACGGTGATGCGCCCCAGGTCCCAGCCCTTGTTCCTGGCGTAGTAGCGCAGCGTCATCGAGGTGCACGCGCCCAGCGCCGCCGACAGCAGATCATAGGGCGAGGGGCCGAGGTCCATGCCGCCGGGCGCGCTGGCCGGCTCGTCGGCGGTTATGACATGCCGGCCGATGCGGATGCGCTGCTCCAGCAGGCTCCGGCCGGTTTCCGAGACCCTGACGAATCCTTCGGGCGGCAGGTCCTCGGCGGCCTGCTCGGTCTCGCCGATATAGCGCGACACCCAGGCCGACAGCATATCCGCCACATAGGCGGCGTCGTCGGGATCGGTCAGCAGGTGGTCGGCGCTGTCGAGGCTGACGAAGCTCTTGGGATGGCGCGCCGCCATGAATATCTCGCTCGCGTTGTCGATGCCGACGGTCTGGTCGAGTGGCGCATGGAATATGATCAGCGCCTTGTGCAGCTTGCCCAGATAATCCGCTGGACGTTCCCGCCGCAGATCATCGAGGAACTTCGCGCCGATTTCGAACGGGCGTCCGCCGATGTCGACCACCGCCTTGCCCTTGCGGCGGATTTCCTCTTCGCCGTCCTTGATCAGATGCTCCACATGGGCCGGATCGGCGGGCGCTGCGATCGTCGCCACCAGCCGTGCCTCGGGAATGTCGCCCGCCGCGCGCAGCACGGCCGCGCCGCCCAGGCTGTGCCCGATCAGGACGGCCGGCGCCTCGTGCTCCCTGCGCAGGTAGTCGGCGGCCGCCAGCAAGTCCTCGACATTCGAGCTGAAGCTGGTATTGGCGAAGTCGCCCTCGGACGACCCCAGCCCTGTGAAATCGAAGCGCAGCACGGCGATGCCCCGCTCCGACAGGCCGCGGGCGATGCGGCCGGCGGCAAGCACGTCCTTGGTGCAGGTGAAGCAGTGGGCGAACAGGGCATAGGCGCGAACCGGGCCGTCGGGACGGTCGAGCCGCGCCGCCAGCGCCTGTCCATCAGCACCATCGAAGGTGATTTTACCACTCGGTACGGGCATGGCGATTCCTGTTGGTTTCGGCCGGGTCGCTTTCTATGGTAACGGCAAAACAAGGGAACTTCAGGGAAAAGGGAGACTGCAATGGGTCCGCTCCAGGGGATCAAGGTCATCGAAATCGCCGGCATCGGTCCGGGCCCGTTCTGCGCCATGATGCTGGCCGACATGGGCGCCGACGTCATCCGCATCGACCGCAAGGACAATGTCCGCGGCGGCACCACCGCCGGCGGCAACGCCCGCTTCGACGTGCTGAACCGGGGCCGCCGCTCGCTGGCGCTCGACCTGAAGAAGCCCGAGGCGATCGAAACCGTGCTCAAGCTGTGCGAGACCGCCGACGTGATCACCGAGGGGTTCCGTCCCGGCGTCATGGAGCGCCTCGGCCTGGGCCCCGACGAGGTGATGAAGCGCAACCCGAAGATCATCTATGGCCGCATGACCGGCTGGGGCCAGGAAGGCCCGTATGCGCCCGTCGCCGGCCACGACATCAACTACATCGCGCTGTCGGGCGTGCTGCACTGCCTGGGCCGCGAGGACAGCAAGCCGGTGCCGCCGATGAATCTGGTCGGCGATTTCGGCGGCGGCGGCATGATGCTGGCCTACGGCATCGCCTGCGCGCTGATCGAGGCCGGCAAGTCGGGCAAGGGCCAGGTGATCGACACCGCCATGGTCGACGGCGCCGCCCTGCTGATGGCGCCGATGTACGGCATGCAGGCCATGGGCCGCTGGGACGGCGACAGGCGCGGCGTCAACATCCTCGACACCGGCGCGCATTTCTACGAGGTCTACGAGACCAGGGACGGCAAGTACGTGTCGGTCGGCTCCATCGAGCCGCAGTTCTACAAGCTGCTGGTCGAGAAGGCTGGCATCGACGCCGCCGAGTTTGCCGACCAGCACAACAAGGACAAGTGGCGCGGCTACAAGCAGACCCTCGAAAAGGTGTTCAAGACCAAAACCCGCGACGAGTGGTGCGCCATCATGGAATACACCGACGTCTGCTTCGCGCCGGTGCTGTCCATGAACGAGGTGCACGAGCATCCCCACAACAAGGAGCGCGGCACCTTCATCGAGGTCGCCGGCATCCGCCAGCCCGGCCCGGCGCCGCGCTTCTCGCGCACCAGGCCCGAGGTGAAGCGCCCGTCGCCTGTCGCCGGCGAGCACAGCGAGGAAGTGCTGGCCGACCGCGGCTTCAGCGCCGCCGAGATCGAGAAGCTGAAGGCGGCCGGCGCGATCTGAGCGCGAAAGCTGTCTGGTTGAATCACCGGAGCGAGAAGCCGCTGGCGCGGCTCACCCCTCATCTGGTGCTTCCGGCTTCGCCCGTTGGGCTACGCCGGGACAAGCCGCACCATCTTCTCCCCGTTGGGGAGAAGGGATCAGCCGCGCCGATGCTCGTGCCAAATCCCCTCGCCCCAACGGGGAGAGGATGACCGCGCAGCGGTCAGGTGAGGGGGACCGCGAAGCGGTTCATGGCCTATCAAACACGCGAGCGGTCCCAAGCCGACCTAGTTTTCGTTGCTGCCGATCTCAGGGCTTCTGCGGCTCGGGGTTCAGCAGCCTTGTGCCGTAGAGCGCGCCCAGGGCGGCGACGACGAACACCAGCACCTCGCCGCCATGGGCGGGCAGGGCGAAGCCGACCAGGTTGATGCCAAGCACGTAGAGGCCAACCACCACGGCGGCGCTGAGCACGGCGATGCCGATCGACTTGGCGAAGGCGCCGGGGCTGCGCGACCGCGACCGCTTGCGCAGCAGACCGCCGACCACGCCGCCGACCAGCGCGGCCCCGAGGAATCGCCAGGGGAAGACGTACTCCACGTCGGCGGACGCGCCGTCGAGGCCGCCGCCGCGTACGCTGACCTTGCCGGTGCCGACGGATTCCGAGCGGATCGATACCTTGGCGGCGCCGCCTTCGCCGAGGCTCGCCTCGGTGGCCGACAGGCGCCCGAGCGTGCTCGCCAGCTGAAGCCTGTGGTCGCGCCCGGCCTCTGCCGCCTGGGCGCTCACAAGCACGTCGGCCGTCTCCAGGCCCCAGCCCTGGATGCGCGGCGGCGTGACCGTCACGCCCAGCGACGGGCGGACCTGCAGCACCATCTCCTCGCCGGCGGGCGCCACGTTCGAGACGATGGTGACGCGGATTTCGGCGTCCGGCGCCTCGGCGGCGACCTGGATGTCCCGGTAGGGCGGCGCCGTCCGGTCGATGCTGACGGTCTCCGGCGCACTGGTCACCGGTCCCAGCACCTGGAACGCCACGGGCGCCGACAGGGTCCTGGTGCCGCTGCCGTCGACCTCGATCACGCCGACGCTGATCCCTCCCTCGAAGCGGCCGGTCGCGCCGTTGAGACGAAGCGGCGCGCGCGGGAACGCCACGGCCTTCAGGATCAGCTCCTTCGCCGCCGTGTCGGTGGTCTGGACGACGCCCTGGAAGACGGCGGCCTGCGCCCGGAGCGTGCTCGGAATGGCCAGCTTCACCACATCGCTCGTGGTCTTCTCGGCCTCGCTGTCGAGCTTGATGTAGCGGGTGTCGCCCAGCTTCAGCGGCGCGGTCGGCGCGACGGCGGCCGCCTCGGGCGCCGCGGGTTCGGCGGGCTTCACCGGCTCGGCGGGGGTTATGGCGGGCGTCTCGATGATCACCGCGCGGTTGCGCAGGATGCGCTGGCGCAACGCCCGCATCTCCTCGGGCGAACGAACCGCCTCGACGGCCGAAAAATCCCGTGTCCGTCGCGCCTCGTCCTGGGCCATCGCCGGCGCAGACCAGAGGCACGCTGCCGCGAGAGTCGCCAGCATCAATCCTTGCGCCTGGCCTTTTCGTTCCATGGAGATTTCCCCTCGTCCCGGCCGAAAGTCTTGGGCGGGAATCGGGCGGCAATATGACCGGATGGCGCGCGCGCCATTCCCGGCTATGATCCGCCAACTCCAGCCGACCCGGATCAGGCCGATGGCAGACGCGCTTCAACCGTTTCACCTGGCGTTTCCCGTCCACGACATCGCCGTCGCGCGGGCATTCTATGGCGGCGTGCTCGGGTGCCCTGAAGGCCGCAGCGCCGAGACCTGGGTTGACTTCAACCTTTTCGGGCACCAGATCGTCGCCCACCTGCATCCGGGCCTGGAAGCCCGCAGGCATCACAACCCGGTCGACGGCGACGACGTCCCGGTGCCGCATTTCGGTGTGGTCCTGGCGCAAGGCGCTTGGGATGCGCTCGCGACGCGGCTGAAGCGGGCCGGCATCGAGTTCGTCATCGAACCCCATGTACGGTTCCGGGGCGAGGCGGGTGAACAGTCGACCATGTTCTTCCTCGACCCCTCGGGCAACGCCCTGGAATTCAAGGCGTTTCGGGACTTGGGAAAGCTGTTCGAGAAATAGCTACATGCTCAGGTCGGCCGACTGACGTCCTTCAGGCGCCGCGGGGACGAGATCGTCGCGCAGGATGTGCTGCTTGCCCCAGAACAGGTCGGCGCTGACGGTCGTCACCGAGGCCAGCCAGTCCTTCGCCTCGCCGCAGACCTCGGCGTCACCGGGCAGGCCGCGGCACGCGGAGACTCCACCGTCCGGCGTCAGCACCACGTTCATGCCGGGAAGCGGTCTCACCACCATGCCGCGCGGCATGCGGGTCATGTCCATGACCGACGGCGCGGGCTCGCCCAGCAGGGTCAGCACCACGGACGGCAGCCGGTAGAGGGGCACGCTGCCCAGCTTGACCGGCCCGTTGCGGCCGTCGATGACGATCAGCGGCGTGGAAAACTGGTCGCGGAACATGCGGTCGTCGAACGCGGCGCGGTCGCTGGCCAGCACGCCGGAGCGGGCATAGGACTCCAGGTTGCCGCCGAGGAACGGCAGATGGTCGCCGAACATCACGATAAGGGCATCCGGATCCTTCGCGCGCAGTTCTTTCAGGAAGGCCATCAGCTCGCGGGACTTGTAATAGACCGTGTTGGCGTAGCGCTCGACCACGGGGTCGGCGTCGGCGGCGCGGGCCTTCACCACGGCCGGCCGGTCGCCGTTCAGCGGATATTCCAGATGGCCGAAGAAGGTCAGGATATAGTTGAAGGTGGGCGTCTGCGTCTCGATCAGCGGGTCGATCTTGGCCAGCACCTGACGGTAGAGCGATGAGTCGGACAGGAACGCGCCGTTCATGTCGTCCAGGTTGAAGTCCTTCGACGACCAGTAAAGGTTGAAGCCCGCCCGGTCATAGGCGTTCACCCGGTTCCAGAAGGCGGCGATGTTGGGATGCGACACCAGCGTGGTGTATCCCGCCTCCTGCAAGGTGCGCGGCAGGCAGGGCGAGGCGTTCCGCAGGCGCGCCTCGAACACCACCCAGTCCTCGGTGACGGGGAAACCGCAGAGTGCCTCGAACTCCGAATTGGCGGTATAGCCGCCGAATACTGGAACCAGCGCCCTGGAGTCGCCGGTTTCTTCCCACAGCTCGCGAAACTCCTTGTCGAACGGATCCCGCGAGAAGTCGGCTTCGGTCAGCACCGAAGGGTCCCAGAAGGATTCGAGCAGGATCACATGCACGTTGCGGCGGAGCCTGGGCTCGGCCGCGACCGGCACCGCGGCCGTCTCGCCGCTGAGGACCGCCATGTGCACGACCGGCTGCAGCGACTGGGCAGCCTCGGCCACCTTGGCGAGGCTCGGCACCGCGTCGCCCCGCACCACGTAGCGGGCGCTTTCCTGCACCAGATGCACGATCGGGCCGCGGGAAAGATAGTTGCCACGCTGGTTCCAGACCACGTTGCCGAACTCGTCGTCCATGGCCTCGGTGACCTGCGCCGGCCACAGCGCCACACCGGCAATTGCCGCGGTCAGCGCCAGCGTGGCGACGCTTGCGCGCCGGGGCCGCAGGTTGAGCGCAAGTGCCAGCGATCCGGCCAGCAGCAGCATGAATCCGACCGCCATGGCCAGCCACCAGCCCTTGAGCAGCAACAGCAGCGAGCGCAGCGCCAGGACGTCGTCGGGCATCAGCGGTCCGCCCAGGACGGAAATCTTGATCGCGTTGCCCACATGCAGCAGCGCCATGACGGCGGTCATCAGCAGCAGGAAGGTCCAGCGGTTGCGCGACATGGCGAGCAGCAATGCGCCGAGCACCAGGTGAAGCCCCAGGTCGATCCAGAGCGCGTGGCGGCTGAGAACCACGTCGAAGAAGGCCCAGGTCATGCACTGGAAGAGGCCGTAGATCGCCGCGACGGCGGCAAGGGGAGCAGCCCAGTGCATCAACAGGGGCTTCAGTCGATTCATCAAGGGTTCCAGTGTGTTGTTGACCTGCCGGCGGAGGGGCAGACGCTGTTCGGGCCGCACAAGTGTTGTAACAGAACCGACACAATCGCAATATGAGGATGAACTTTATCTGAATGCCGGAGTCCGGGGCTTGGCCCCGGGCAGGCACTTAGCAGTGGACGCTTGGCCGCCGGCGGCCTTAACTTCGCCCGTCGGGCTCGCTGCGCCCGGAGGGGTCTACAGGCAACGGATCGAGACCATGGACGTGCAACTCAGCGAAGAGCGAATGCTGGTCCTGCAGGACAAGTTCAGCATGGACCACGCGGAAGGCCGGGCCGCAACCAAGCGGGTGGATGCGTTCGGCACCATGGCCAAGGTCGCGGGTTTCCTGTCCAAGCCCAAGGAATCCGAATTCGAGCTGGTCTACCGCGAACGGCGCCTGCAGCCGTTCTGGCACGTGACCTGCGAGGCCGTGTTCGCCTACGAGCGCCAGCGGGAGCACGCGCTGCTGCTGGCGCCCGAAGTTCGCCAGGTGACCTTGCAGGGCGAGACACACGTGGTGTCGAATCAGCAGGTGTCGCTGAAGGTGCTCGAGACCTGCCGCGAGGAATTCCGCCGCGACAGCACCTTCGATGCCATCACCGGCCAGTCGGCTCCCGAACTCGCGTCCCGTCTGCCCTTCGAGGTCGAGAACGTCGACGACGCGCGGATGGCGGTCATCGCCGGACAGGGCACGGTGATCGTGCCGCCGCAGGCGTCGTCGTCGGTCATCGTCCGCCAGGTCCTGGGGACGCTGATGAACAAGGTCGAGGCCGACCGCATGATCGAGGAGACGGTCGTGTTCTCGGCCGTCGACCTCTACTACCGGCCGGTCTATGCGTTCCGCTACCGGCGGCAGAACAAGGAGGCCGTGGTCGAGTTCGACGGCCTGACCGGAGTCGTCCAGGCCGGCGGCTCCACCTTCGAGACCTATCTGGGCAAGATCATGGACACCCGTTTCCTCCTCGACGCGGGCGCCGAGGCCGCCGATCTGCTGATTCCGGGGGTCAACCTGGCGCGCATCGTGGTCGGCAAGGGCCTCGATATGCGCAAGAAGCACTCCTGATCCCGATGGGCCGGCTCGACGGCAAGGTCGCGCTGGTCACCGGGGCGGCCCGGGGCATCGGCGCCGCCATCGCCGGCGCCATGGCGGCCGAGGGCGCGCGGGTCGTCCTGTCCGACATCCTCGACATCGAGGGCGACGCTACGGCCACCGAATTGCGGACCCAGGGCGGGCAGGCGCTTTACGTCTCCCATGACGTCACCTCCGAAGACGGCTGGCGCGTGGCGCTCGAGGCCGCCAACGACGAGTTCGGCGGTATCGACGTGCTGGTGAACAACGCCGGGCTGTTCCTCGGCAAGCCGCTGGCCGAGACCAGCGTGGCCGACATGAACCGGATGCTGTCGGTCAACGTGGTCGGCCTGATGCTGGGCAGCAAGCTGGCTTTGCCGTTTCTCGCCGCGCGGGCGTCGCGCTGGGAGGGCGGCGGGTCGATCGTCAACCTGTCGTCCGTCGCCGGCCTGATCGGCGCCTCGTTCCAGACCGTCTACAGCATGACCAAGGGCGCGGTGCGGCTGTTCTCCAAGTCGCTGGCCATGGAGTGCGCCGACCTGAAGCTGAACATCAGGGTCAACTCCATCCATCCCGGCGTGATCGAGACCGACATGGCGGCGGAGGTCGCGCGCGGCCAGATGGAGGCTCGGGCCATGGACGCCGACAAGGTCCAGCGCTTCATGCTGGGCGGCCATCCCCTCGGCCGCCTCGGCCGGCCCAAGGACATCGCCGACGCAGCCGTGTTCCTCGCCTCCGGCGAAAGCGCCTTCATGACCGGCGCCGAGCTGGTCGTCGACGGCGGCATGACCGCTCGCTAGGACTGACTGTCGAGCAAAGCCGCTAAAGTCTCGAGTAGGTCGGCGAAAGCAGAAACCTCGTCCTTGGCGAGGGGGATGCTTAGGCCGCCATGTACGAGTTGGTTCCTTTTCTCAGCAAATCGCCGGACATGCTCTGCTTCCGATGGGGTCAGATAGCCGTCTGAAGCGAGGGTCTCGACCAGACGTCCAGCTGTTTGGGGATGCCTGAACTTCTCGGACGAAAGTCCCCTGCCAATTGCCTCTAGTATGGCCCAGCCAATGAGGAATGCAGCCGCCAGATGATCCGTTTCGATCAGGCTACGCAGCTCTGCGATACGCGCTCGAATGGTGTCGGTCGTTTGGACTTCCGGCGTTTGGAGAGTACTATTCGGTGAAATCCAGATAACCCTGAGTTCCCAGTTATCGCGGTCTTTCAACAGATGTCTCAGATTTTCGATTTTGGAGGCTGCGCTGCGCGACTCGCGCAATACTTCGACGACAAGACTTTTGTCAGCTCTGAGTGCGATCGCGTCAGGAGTAAATTTATCAAGAAATTCCGGTGCTATTGGAGGCCTGGGACGAAGAAAAACTTCATATCCATCCGCCTCCAGTTCAAGCAGAAGGCGTTCCAAAACCTCATGCTCTGTCGCTAATACGTTCATGTAAGTTCCTCGAACGGGTTATCGGAAACCCGAACATACAAGACGGGTTTAGCCCCGGCTGCGGCACGAGTCAAAGCCTCCGACGGTCTTTCGAACGCGAAAATGTTTCCTGGCTCGAACTTCTGAACTACAAGTCTCTCGATTTGAACATCGTCCATGTAGACGTGCCTGCACATGGCATCCAGGACTGGCTTAGCGATGTTATCGATGTCACCCAGCATACGATCCGCAGGGAAGTAGAAGAGGGTTACCGCCATCCGATCTTCCGACGCAAAGTGCCCTTCTGGAAGAGCTGCGGATGCGCCTTCCTTCACTCTAAGACGCCACGCCTAAAGGGATTCTGGCCGTTTCGATTGCAGCGAGACGGGAGTTCCTTGAACCAGAAATTCAACTGGAAATGTTATTTCCATATGATCGTGTCATTATCCAATTGACAATTCCAGCATACACCCGTCGGCGTGCGAGCGTCACGCTTTCTGCCCGGTGCTGGTCTGCAATCGTGTGTTCGGCGTGATTTCCCGCATGGGCTTGTCAGTGTGCACCGAGATAACGCCCAGCAGCGCCTTCCAGACCGCGTCGGCGTCGCCTGAGGCGCCGTTGTCGCGCAACTTGGCGTAGTTGAGGCCTGCGGCCCGTTCGGCGAGGTCGCGTACCGTGCGGCAGCCGCGCGGGAACCGGCCCGGATCGAACAGCGGCAGGAAGAATCCCAGGGCGAGGGCGAGCAGGGCTCCGGGCCAGTTGACCGGTAGCGGTGCGATGCCGAACATCATGCCTGCCGCCGCTGCGAAGCACGCCAGCATGGCGGCCCAGCCCAATAGCGAGCCGTCGTGCTCGGGCATCTTCAGTCCGGTCCGGGCGGCGAGAAGCTTGAGGAAGCGCCGCGCCTGCAAGGGCTCGAGCTCCCGGAGGGGCATGTCGGGCGTCACCGTCTCGCCGCGTCCCATCTCGCGGATGCCGCGCCTCAGATAGTAATAGGCGAGAGTGCCCGCATTCGCCGTTCCGCCGTCCGTGGCGGGACCGAGCCGGGCAACCAGCGAGCGGTGGATGTCGCCGGCGAAGTACCACATCTGGGTTTCGGCGAAGGGCAGGCTGACGCCGAACGAAGCCTCCAGATCCTGCACCAGCGCGGCCTGGCCGAATTCGCCCCTGAGGACCAGCGTGTCGGCGGCGCCGTGCATGCCTAGTTCCGCGCGCTCATGCCGCCGTCGCAGGTGACGATGACGCCGCTGGTGTAGCCGGACCTCTCCGAGGCGAGGAATGCCACCAGGTCGCCGATCTCGCGCGGCGAAGCGCCGCGGCCCTGCGGCATGGCGGCGGTCAGTTCGCGCCAGCGGTCCTCGTCGCCCCACTTCGCCTTGGCCTGGCCTTTCAGCAGGGTCACCATTCGGTCGGTCTCGACCGGACCGGGATTGATGCCGACGGCCCGGATGTTGTCCTCCAGCAGGCTGCGGCCGCCGAGCGCGCGGGTGAATGCCATCAGCGAGGCGTTGCCGGCCGAGCCGGTGATGTAGTTGAAGTCGAACCGCTCACCCGCGGCGCCGATGACGTTGACGATCACGCCCTCGCCGCGCTGCTTCATGTGGCCGTAGATCAGCCGGGTCAGGTTGATGTAGCCGAAAACCTTCAGTTCCCAGGCATGGCGCCAGCGCGCTTCGTCGATCTCGGTGATCGAGCCGCGCGGGATGTCGCCGGCGTTGTTCACCAGGATGTCGATGCCGGCGCAGGCCTCCGCGAGGCGCTCGAGGTCGTCGCGCTGGCGCAGGTCGGCGACGTGGGCGGTGACCCGCACCTGATGGGCCGCGCGCAACCTTTCAACATGGGAGGCCAGCAGATCGGCGCTTCGCGCGGCCAGATGGAGGTCGCAGCCTTCCCCGGCCAGCGCCTCCGCGGCCGCGAGGCCGATGCCCTTCGATGCGCCGGTGACCAGCGCCGTCTTGCCTCTCAGGTTCAGGTCCATCGCTTCCCTCCGCGGTGTTGGCGCAACCCTACCCGACCAGGCAGCGACGGGAAATGCTCAGTTGGAGGGTGGATACCGGCCGATCAGCCTCTGCTGCTTCAGGTGGGCGCGGGCGAGGGCGCGCCAGCCGATCGGCTCATGACCCATGCGCCGCATGTCGTCGGCCATGGCGAACAGGGCCCGCTGCTTGGCGAACACGCCCCGGAACGTGGCGAAGAACGAGTATTTGGGGTCCCAGTACTGTATCGCCTCGGCGCCTGCGCCGTTCACTTCGAGGATGGTGAACGCGCCGGCCTTCAGCGCCTCCGGCGATGCGTATTTGACATCGAAGCGGCCATAGTGGAAGCCCTGCATGGAACGGGCGAGCGCGTCGACGGCCTCCTCCAGGGCCGGCGTGATCATGGTGTCACCCTCCTCGTAGCGTCCACCGGCCCTGATGGAGGCGATGTTGGCGAGCGTGACCTTTTCTCCGGCGGGTGGCACGCGGGCCATGGCCGCCCCGCCCAGCATTTCGGCATAGGCCGGGGCATACCGGCACAGGCGCCGATCGGCGCCCACGAGGGTTCTGACGTCCGATACGCCGTCGCCGATCACATGCGGCAGGTGGCGGACCGTGAGGGCGATGACCCGTCCACGCGGATTGGCGGGATGGCGCACGTAGAACAGGGCTGCCTCGTGCGGCTCGTCGACCAACCGCTGCACCAGAAAGCGGGCGTCGGCCGGGAAAGCCGCGGCATAGGAGGCCAGTTCCATCGCATTCTCGATCCGCCGCACGCCGAATCCGCACCAGCCGATGTCGGGCTTGACCACGAGTGGATAGGAAATTCCGGCGGAACGCCGGGCCGACTCGGGATCGGCGCCCGGCGCGACGAGGGCGGTGGCCGCCACACGGTCGCGAAATCGCGGCGCGATCAGTTCGAGGCAGGCGAACTTGGATTCGCCCACGAGACCGCCGGTCTCGATGGCGGGATTGACCACCGAGGGCAGGGTGACGCTGCCATACCTGAACCCCAGCCAGAACCACTGGATGGTCATCGGGGTGAACAGCAGCCACTTCGGCAGGATCTCGACGGACGCGACGAGGCGCCGCGCGCTTGGGAGCGTCACCCGCATCGGGTTCCGCGCCCTGTTTCGGACGAAGGGCCAGGTCAGCCAGCTTGGACGGGCCACCGCGAGCTCCTTTCCATCCACCGTTGCACCAGCCAGCGCCCCAGCGCTGTCAGGCTCAACAGGCTCGCCGCGACGGCGGCCCACGGCCAGAGCCGGCCCGGCGAGGCGACCGCCGCACCGGACTTCAGCACCGCCCATAGCAGCGCCGGCGTATAGATCATCGCCGTCAGCACCGTGACGGCGGTGAAGCGCCGGAATTCCACGGCCATCAGGCCGCAGCCCGCAAACGTCGTGAACAGGAGGCCCGGCACGAACCGGCAAAGCGGTATCAGCCAAAGCAGGTTCCGATCGAGCGCCGCGCCTCGGCCGGCCGCATGGGGAAGAAGCCTCGCCACCCGGCGATGGGTGCGCGCCAGCCTGCCCAGTCCATAGATTCCGAGATCGCTTGCGACGACGCCGGCGAGTAATGCCGCGAGGCACGGCATCAGCTCCAGGCGGTCGCTCTGGACCAGGTAGGCGCCGCCCACGAACGCCAGGCTTTCGTGCAGGAACGGCGCCAGAAACAGCCCGGCCAACTCCGTCAGGTCTTCCAGGCTGGCCGTCATCGGCACCATGTTGTTTCCTTGGTGGTGTTTTTCAGCCTCGGGGCAGGATCTCGTAGTGGATCGGCTTGAAGGCGTAGTTGTTTGACTGTTCCGCCGAGCACGCAGTCAATCCGACGATCAGGTCCATGCGGGCGCGGATGACGATATGGTCTCCCGCCTTGCTCAGGGGCGGCCGCACGCACAAATCTCCGGAATTGCCGTCGATCGGCACGTTCATGAACACGTTGAACGCCGTGGGGATGCGGTCGGTTTCGATTCCGAACGGGGCAAGCGCCTCGGCGAGGTTGCCCAGGCAGCCCCGGTGAGGATGCTCGTGGCCATAGATGATCCGGAACGTGTCGGCCGAACACGGCGTCAGCAGGAAATCGTGACGGCCCACGGTATCCTCGACGATCTCGAACATCACCCGGCTCCGATTGGAATAGACGGAGTCGCCCCCGCGGATCAGAAGCTTGCCGAGATAGTCGAAGGTGCGGCCGTTGGAGATCGCTTCGGCCGTCTCGTGCCGGTTGAACGCGACGAGGTCGGCGACCTGCTCGCCTTGCGGGTCGATCACCTTCAGCCCTTCGCCCTCGCGCAACGCGAACGCCGTGCCGGATCGTGGCGGAATGACATTGACCATGGTTCGCTCACATGAATGCGTCAGACGGGCCGGAACGGGCAGCGCCAATCGGGTCCGACGATCCGTCCGCTGTATTGGGGTGCCTCGCTGGTCGTACCATGTTCCGCGAGCATGGGGTTTGGAAAGCCGTCGAGCGCACGGTCGCGCTTGCGGATCGCATCCCTGATCTGGTCATAGCGTCCCCCGGCGCGCAACGTCTGGAACTGCAGGTGCGGATTGAACACCAGGGCCGGACGGGAGAACCGCCGCGCGCTGCGGCCGGCACGGGGATGGAGTCCGACGACGAAAAGGGCAAGGCTCCCGAGGCTGAAGCCGAATCGAGGCGACTCCGGGTTCCGGCTCACCTCCGGGCTCCAGTCGTAGCAGAGCGCATCGACACGGTGGAGTGCCTCCAGCCGTTGCCACATCACCGTCTCGAATTCCATTTCGCTCAGGTCCGCGGGACCCTCGAACGCCACGGCGAAGCTGCTGAACAGCCTGGGTTCGGCCCGGTAGCGGGCGATGAAGTGATAGACCGCTCGCAGGATGGCCTGGTCCGTGGCGTCGTCACGCATGTCCCCGGCCTCGACGACCGTAAGCTGTCGGCGGGCCAGCGCCGCCTTGGCGCCCACGCAGGGAAAATCCGCTGCCTCGATGAAATCGGCCAGCGCCCGGGAAAGCGATGGCATGCTCGAGAATGCTCTCAAGGCGTCCTCTCCGGCGTTGTTTGATGGTTGCCCGAAGAACGCCCTTTGGCGGATCCAGTTCCGCCTTGAACGGGCCGCTAGAGCAGGATCCGCTCAGGACCTGAGCGGCAAATCATGCTCTATCTCCTGGAATCTGGAGCAAATGACGCCGATCAGATTGACTCAATTCTGATCGGCTTTTGCTCTAGGCGGCCTTCTCGCTGCCGAGCGCGCGCAGCACCGGCGCGTCGCGGCCATAGAGGTCCGGATAGAAATGCATGTCGCCGTCGCGGTCGAGCTGGGCGGTCCAGTACATGATCACGATCGGCATCGTGCGCTTCAGGGTGATGTTCTGGGTCTTCCCCATCGCCAGCGCTGCGTCGACCCGGTCCTTGGGCCAGTCCGTGTCGCCGGCGAGCAAATAATCCGCCAGCGCCATCGGGTTCTCGACGCGGATGCATCCCGAGCTTGCCGCCCGATCGGCCCGGTCGAAGATGGTCCGATTGGGCGTATCGTGCAGGTAGACCGCGTGTTCGTTGGGGAACAGGAACTTGATCCGCCCCAGTGCATTCGTGTCGCCCGGCCGCTGCACCAGATTGTAGGGGAATCGCCGCCGCGCCTGCTGCCAGTCGATGGTGGAGGGATCGATTTCGGCGCCGTCCGCGCCGACCACCGCGATGTTCTGGCCCGCGAGATAGGAGGGGTCCCTGGCGACTTTCGGCAGCATGTCCTGCCTGAGAATGGTCGGCGGCACCGTCCAGGTGGGATTGAGCACGATCGTCCGCATGTTCGACTTGAACATGGGGGTCTGCCGGAAGGTGCGGCCGACGACCACGCGGGTGTCCCACACCGGCACGCTGTCCTTCACCACGTAGAGGTGGAAGCCCGAGATGTTGACGACGATGAACTCGTCGCCGAGCTGGTTCAGCACCCAGCGGGCGCGCTCCAGGTTGACCCGGAGCTGGTCGACGCGCTGCTCGGCTGTGATGTTGAGCTCGGCCAGCGTCTTCCTGCCGACGGCGCCGTCCGGATCGATGCCGTGCAGTTCCTGGAACCGGGCGACGGCCCTGGCCAGGTCGTCGTCGTAGAAGTTGGCGTCGGCCGGCGCGGTGCCGCCGTACTCGCCCGAGGCGGCCAGCCGGGCGCGCAGGCCCGAAACCCGCGGGTCGGTCATGCCCGGCTTCAGCGTCTCGCCGCTCTCCACCGTACCCCAGCCGCCATCGGCCACATAGGCGCGCTGGGCGGCCAGGGCCTTCTTGAGTTGGCCGTAGAACCAGTGATGGGGCGCCAGGTCCTGCGCGGCCTTGACCATGTCGGGCTGCGCGGTCACCTGCTCCAGCAGAGTCAGATGGTCGCCCTCCGCGATCGGCGCGCTGATGTTCCAGTTGCGGTCGAAAGCGCGCGGATCGGTCTTGCCGTAGTGCAGGTGAATGGCGAGCCGAGCCAGCGCGTCGGTTGCCAGCATGTCCAGCCGAGCGGCCTGTTCCGGATCGGTCCGGTCGGTCGACGCCGCCGCCGCGGCGAGCGCCGACAGGTGGTAGTCCTCGGGCAGCAGACCATCCAGGGTTACGGCGGCGATGGCGTCGGTCAGCTGCCGGAGGTCCTTGCCCTGCCACACCGGCCTGAAGTCGCGCTGTCGATAGAAGGTTGCGAGAAGGTCGGGCTGGACGATGGCCGCGCCGGCGACCGTCGCCGGCCGACCGTTCGCCAGCGTCCGAAGGACGTCACCCGCATTGCCGGCGTGGGACGCGGACGGCGGCAATGCGAGGACGAGCAGCAGGGAGATGAAGGGCGGGAAGATACAGCGGAACGCTTTCATGCCGCGATCTTAGCGCACCCGTTCCTCGACCAGAATTGCAGGCTGATGAATTCTCGCGATTCGGACGGACACTTGTTCGCGAGCCGCGCGTCAGACGATCCTGACCAGTTCGACCGCGAAGGTGAGGGCCTTGCCGGCCAGCTCGTGATTGCCGTCGAGCGTCACGGTATCGTCGTCGAAATCGACGACGGTGACGATCATCGGATTGGCGCCCGGGCGGCCGGCCTGCAGTTGCAGGCCCTTCTCGACCGGGATGTGGGCCGGAAGCTGCTTGCGGTCGACCTGCTGGACCAGACGATCGTCCACCTCGCCATAGGCGTCCTCGGGCTCGATGCGCACGGTGCGGCTCTCGCCCACCTCGAGGCCGGTCACGGCGGCATCGAAGCCGGGGATCACCTGGCCCGAGCCCAGCGTGAACTCCAGCGGTTCCCGGCCGGCGGAGCTGTCGAACTGGCTGCCGTCGTCGAGGGTGCCGGTATAGTGGATCTGGACGGTATCGCCCGGTTTCGCGGTGGCCATGATGCCTCCTTGCGCAGTGGCGATCGCCGCGCGGCCGCCGGTGAGTGAACGTCGAACCTAGGTGTCCGAACCGGCAGGGGCAAGGACTCTTTGGGACAGTTCCTTGACGCCGGCGGGTCGCGGTGCCAGCGTTTTCCCAGGGGCAGCGGGGAGGCTGGCATGAACGAGCCGAAGGTCGCGCCGGTGATGAACAAGGGCCTGATGCGCCTGTTCACGCGGCTCAACGTGATCGTCTACAGGCTGTCGGGCGGGCGGCTGATGAGCAGCATGTACGGCACGCCCATCTGCCTCGTCACCATGACCGGGGCGAAGTCGGGCAAGCGGCGCACCATCCCGCTGATGTACAACCCGCACGGCGAGGACGTGATCCTCGTCGCATCGTTGGGCGGCGCGCCGCAGCACCCGCTCTGGTACCATAATCTGGTCGCTCATCCGGACGTGGAAATCCAGGACGGCGCCCGCAAGCGCCGGATGCGCTGCCGCCAGGCCTCGCGCGAGGAGAAGGACGCGCTGTGGCCCCGTATCGTCGCCAACTTCCCCAGCTACGGCGCCTACCAGCGCCGCACCGACCGGGACATCCCGGTGATGATCTGTTCGCCGGTGTGAGGAGAATGCCCATGAAACCGTTGTGGATCGCCGTTTCGGCCTGTCTGCTGATGGGCTGTCAGAGCGATGAGGGACTGAGCGCCAAGGCCGGAGACGACAAACCGGTTACCGAGAGCAAGGTCAAGCGCGACGCGGACCGCGACCGCCGGACCCAGGCCATCCAGGAACAGTGGCGCGGCTCGGTTCAGCACTGATCGCGGTCAGGGAGCGTTCGAGCGCATCTGCATCTTGGCGCGTTCGTCGGCTGCCTTCAGCGCGTTTTCCCGGTAGGTGACGGCCTGGGCATTACTGGGATCCAGCGCAAGCGCCCGGCCGAAATCATCGACGGCGAGCGTGAACCGGCCCAGGTTGAAATAGGCCATTCCCCGGTAGAGGAAGGCATTGGCCGAATATGCGTCGCGCGCGATCGCCACGCTCAGCACATCGATGGCGGCCTGATCCTGGCGTTGTTCGATCAGCACAGTCGCCTTGTTCACATGGATGCCGGTATTCGTGGGCTCCAGGGCAAGCGCCTTGTCGTAGTCCTGCAAGGCCAGCGACATCTCGCCGAGGCGCTGGTTTGCCACGCCCCGGTTGATGTAGGTGGTCGCGGTTGCTCTTCCGGCCACCACAATGGCGTCGAGGTCGGCGAGCGCCGCGCCGTATTCTCCGCGCTGCATCAGGATCAGCACCCGCATGTTTCTGGCATTGTCGTTGTTTGGCGCGCCCGATATCGCCTTGCCCAGCTCATCGAGGGCCGAGACATCGTCGCCGGCGTTCCGCAGGTAGCCGGCAAGGGCGATGCGAGCCTGGACATCGGAAGGATTGCCGGCGAGATGGGCGCGCAATATGCCGACGGCGCTGTCCAGGTTACCGGATGCGGCCATGGAGGCGGCGGCGTTGACCGGCGATCGATAGGCGTTGTCGTCCGTACTGGTCGGCGCCTGTGAGGGTGAGGGTGCAAGTCGGGGGCCTGGCAAGGGCGGCGACCCGGCGCTTTCAGGCGCGCCCGACATCTCGCCGAGTCCCGGTTCCATGGCAACCTCGAGCCGCAGCAGCTTGCGCTGGATCTCGTCCTTACGGGCGGGTGGCAGGTTCGTACCGTTCAAGGCTTCTTCATAGGCTTTCCGGGCGCCGCCGAGATCCTTCTTGCCGACCAGCACCTCGGCCAGCAGATAGTTGCCCCTGGCGCTGCGGGGATCGTTCCTGAGGCCGGTCAGCGCCAGGATATGTGCCCTGTCCAGGTCCCCGGCGCGCAGAGCCGCATCGGCCGCATCGAAATCGGACGAAGGCGTCGCGACGGGCGGCGAGGGCGGCGGCGGCTGCGGCATGGGGCGCGCGGCGGGAGGGACTACGGGTTGGGCGGGCGCAGGCGTCGCGATGCCCTGCTGGGACAGCATCGCTTCGATCGCCTTCGCCTTGGCCTGCACGTTCTGCAGGAAGGCCGGGTCGGTCGAACGGGCCTCGGCCGCCCGCAGCGACAGCAGTGCGCTCCCCAGATTGCCGCTGCGGAAATATGCTTCCGCAAGGGCATAGTGTGCTTGGGGATCCTGGGGCGCAGCCTGCACGGCCTGTTGCAGAAGCGGCACAGCGTCCGTCGGACGTCCCGCGGCGATCAGGTCGCGTGCCTGCTGCGCCGTGTCATGAGGCTGGGCTGTCGCAGCCGGGAGCATCAGAGCGAACGAAAGCACCGCGCCGGCGCCGCCGACGCACATTCGATGGATCACCGCCGCCACCACGCCTACCAGTCCTGGAGGCTCGGAGCGGGAGCCGGCGCGGAAGGCGCTGCGGGCGGCATCGGCCGGGCCGCCGGGGCCTGCATCGGAGCTGGCGCTGGCCTGGCGCCCGACCTGCTCTTGGCGAAGCCGGTGACGAAGTCGGCGACCACTTCCTTGTAGAGCGCCGAATAGACGGCGCGCTCGGCATCCTCCGGCCGCTCGGACATGCTTACAGCGACCGTTTCGCCGGCGGCGGCCTGCCCGGGCGCGGAAGCGACCACACTGCGGATCGGGTTGACCTGGCATTGACTCAGCACGCCGTCCAGACACGCCAGCAACACGTTGTAGCCGGAGGCCATATCGCCCGGTGCGCGGGAATGGGTCCACCGATAGTACCAGATCGACTGGCCGGTCCTTACCCACACGGCCACCGCGTCCAGTGTTACCGCATAAGCCCGCGGGATGCTCCGGGCTTCGATGTCCGTCAAGTAGTTCTTGGCCACCAGCGAGCGCTGTGCCGGCGCCAGCGACAGCGGCTGGCCGACGGCGCCGGACGGGTTGCTCTGGAAGTAGCTGCGTTCCCACAGTGCGTCCTGTCCGAGGGTCTTGCGCGAATTCTCCAGCGAGTTGATCTGGAACAGTACTTGGGCGCCCAGCCTGCTCGCCGTGTCGACCGGCGAATTGTTGCCCGCCATCTCGCGATCAAGGACGTTCCACGAGATGACGTTGTATCCTGCGAGGGTGAGCGCCCGTTCGATCTCGCCCATCTCCACGCCGCAGTTTGTCTGCAGGATGGTTCCGGCCGAGGCAGCGTTGCCCGTCGCCTGGTTGGCGGTCGAGTTGCTGCAGCGGTCGGGCGCCCGCACCGCCACCGTGCGTGCCGAGCCCGCGAGCTGGCTGTAGGCCGGCGTCGGAATGATCTCCGGCGGCTGCTCGCCTTGCGCGCTGGCCATGTAGCGCGAGCTGACCCGGTAATAGGTGTAGGACGGCCCGTCGGCGCAAGCTGCGAGGACCGCCGCTGCGGCAGCCAGGACGAGGCAGTTTCTTATGGTGAGCATGTCAGCCCCTTCTGATGGTCTGATTGGCCACGGCGCGCGTGCCGCCGTGTTGGTCCCTAGCATTGAGGGCCTGCCGCTAGGACAGGACCCAGGTAAACGGGAAATTCCACTTCACACCGCTGTGCATGCCGGCGACGTTGCCGTCGGCGTAATGCGCGCGCAGGTTGGTGCAGGGCGTGGGCAGTGTGAACACAACGCTCGCTTGCGGGGCGATGACAGGCATGGCGAGCGGCGCCCATGCGCTGGCTGTCGATCCGCACGGCTGGTAGCTGATCGACGTTATCGGCTGCCCGGTCCGATTGATCACGGTGGCCTGGGCGCCCGTAACCTGAGTCGGCACTTCAGTCGCACATGCCCCTAGAAACGCCGCCACCCCAATGGCGGCGAGCGTCGTCAGTCTTGGTCGGTTCATTGATTGGCCTCCTGTCGTCGAGGTAATTGGAATTCACCCATGTAGTTTTGTCGACGCCAATCTTGCAGGAACAGCGCTAAATAGCAGTTCGTGACGTTTTGCGGTAACAGGCTACGCTAAATCTTGAGCCGCCGGTCGAACATGTCCGACATCTTGCGCCAGGCGATCTCGGCGCGGTCTTCCACATAGGCGGGGCGCCGCGGAAAGCAGAAGCCGTGCTCGGTCTCGGGATGGATTTCGCATTCATATGCGACGCCGTGGTCCTCCAGCGCCTTGGTCACGGTCGGAATGACGTCCTCGGTCACCCAATGGTCGGTCTCGGCGAAGCCAAGGTACAGTTCGCCCTTGATGTTGGGGATACGCAGGTGCGGCGAGTCCTCCCGGTCGGTGACGATGCCGACGCCGTAGAGCGAGGCCGTCGCCACGATCTCGTCGGGGAAGGTGCCGGCGGCCGCCACCACGTACTGGCCGCTCATGCAGTAGCCGACGCAGCCATAGGGCGCCTTCACCTCGGGGCGCGCAGCCAGCCAGTCGATCATCCCCCGCGTGTCGCGCATCACCCGCTCGACGTTCAGCGTGTTCATGGCCGCCATCATCACCTTGAAGGCGTTGTCCCGGTCCATGGACAGGTCGAAGCGCAAGGTGCCGTTGCGGTAGTACATGTCCGGCAACAGGCAGAAATAGCCCTGCGAGGCCAGCCGCCGGGCGAAATCCCGCAGCTCCTCGCGGATGCCGGGCGCGTCCATGTAGAGGATCACCGCCGGGAACGGGCCGTTGCCGTCCGGATAGGCGGCGAAGCTGCTCATCCTGCCGTCGGCTGTCTGGATGTCGGTCTCGAACTCGGCCATGTGCGTCTCCCCGTCGCTGAATCCGGCATGCATTCGTTTTCCCGTTGGCTATAGTATCGGCCGCGGGGACGATAGAAAGCCATTTCGGGGGAGATGCCATGCTGATCGGAGCCAGCTTTCCGAGCGTCGAGATCGGCAACGATCCGGCGGCCATCCGCGACTTCGCGCAGGGCGTGGAGGAACTCGGTTTCGACTACATGACCACGACCGACCATGTCCTCGGCGTCGATCCCAAGGGCGACCCGAAGATCTTCGCGCCCTACAAGCTCAGCGACGCGTTCCACGAGCCCTTCGTGCTCTACGGCTTCATCGCCGCCTGCACCAGGCGGATCGGCCTCGCCACCGGCATCCTGATCCTGCCCCAGCGCCAGGCGGTGCTGGTCGCCAAGCAGGCCGCCGAGGTCGACGTGCTGTCCCAGGGCCGGCTGCGGCTCGGCATCGGCGTCGGCTGGCAGGCCATGGAGTTCGAGGCGCTGGGCATGGACTGGCACACCCGCGGCAGACGTTCCGAGGAACAGGTCGAGATCATGCGGGCGCTATGGATGAACCGCACGACGACGTTCGAGGGCAAGTATCACCGGATGGCCGAGGGCGGCCTCAACCCGAACTCGGTGCAGAAGCCGATCCCGGTGTGGTTCGGCGGCATGTCAGACGCGGTCGCCGACCGGGTCGGGCGCATCGGCGACGGCTGGATTCCCATCGGCACGCCGGAGCAGCTCAAGCCCCAGATGGAGATCATGTACAACGCCGCCGAAACGGCCGGCCGCGATCCGAAAAGCATTGGGCTCGAGGCCATGACCGGCTTCCAGAACGCGTTCCGCGACAAGCCGGCCGCCACCGTCGACCAGGTGCTGAAGAACGCCGCCAACTGGAAGAACGCGGGCGCGACCCACGTCGCCGTCGGCACGTCCATGATCGGGCTGAACACCGACGTAGACGCCCACCTCAAGCTGCTGAATGAGGTGAAGAAGGGTATCGAAGCCCTTTAGATAATTCAGGGAAGAGAGAAAGGACTCATCGTGGAATACAAGAACATGATCGTCGAGAAGGACGGCCCGGTCGACTGGGTCACCTTCAACCGGCCGGATAACCTGAACGCGCTGAGCCGCCAGTTCGTGCGTGAGCTCAACCACTATTTCGGCAGTCTGGAGACCAATTACGACGTGCGCGTCGTGGTACTGAAGGGCAATGGGCGCGCCTTCTGCGCCGGCCTCGACATGAAGGATCCGGAACGGCCGCTCGACAGCACCACCAACACCGGCATGAAGAGCCAGCGCAACTTCTCGGGCATCGTCATGCGCATGCGTCGCTGCCCGCAGCCGATCATCGGCCTGCTGCACGGCTACGCCGCGGGCGGCGGCTTCTCGATCGCGCTGGGCTGCGACGTGCGCATCGCCGCCGAAGGAACGAAGATGAACTGCGCCTTCATCAAGATCGGCCTGTCGGGCTGCGAGATGGGCGCCTCCTATCACCTGCCGCGCCTCGTCGGCACCTCCATCGCCGCCGAACTGCTGATGACCGGCCGCTTCATCGACGCCGACCGGGCGCTGCGCCACGGCCTCGTGTCGGAAGTGGTGCCGGCCGACCAGCTGGTCGCCGCCGGCAAGTCGCTGGCCGACGACATGGTCGCCACGGCGCCCTTGGGCCTGCGCATGACCAAGGAATGTTTCTGGGCCAATGTGGACGGCAACGACCTCAACAGCGCCATCGCCATGGAGGACCGCAACCAGATCCTCGCCGTCTCCAACGGCGACGTGGCCGAAGGCATCAAGTCGTTCCTGGAGAAGCGCAAGCCCAACTATGCGGCCTAGGCGGAGCGCTTTCAGGCGAAGCGTACCTGCGCTTCGCCGCCCGGAAAGCCGCGACCACTAACAAACGGAGGACGGCTTGGATTTCGCCCTGACCGACGAACAGCAGGCCGTCCGCCGCGCCATCGAAAAGCTCTGCGCGCCGTTCGACGACGCCTACTGGCTGGCCCGCGATACCGACGCCCAGTTTCCCGAGGACTTCGTCCGCGCGGTCGCCGGCGGCGGCTGGCTGGGCATCGCCATGCCCGAGGAGGTGGGCGGCGCGGGCCTCGGCGTCACCGAGGCGGCGCTGATGATGCACGCCATCAGCCGATCGGGCGCGGGTTTCTCCGGCGCGTCGTCGGTGCACATGAACATCTTCGGGCTCAACCCGGTGGTGGTTTTCGGCAGCGACGAGCAGCGGCGGCGCATCCTGCCCCGGATCATTTCCGGCGAGGACCGGGCCTGCTTCGGCGTCACCGAGCCCGACGCGGGCCTCAACACGACGGCGATCAAGACCCGCGCCGAGCGCGCGCCGGGCGGCGGCTACGTCATCCACGGCAAGAAGGTGTGGACCTCGACGGCGCAGACCGCCAGCAAGATCCTGATCCTGGTGCGCACCACGCCGCGCGAGCAATGCGCCAAGCCGACGCTCGGCCTCAGCCTGTTCTACACCGACCTGGACCGCCGCCATTGCGACGTGCGCGAGATCCACAAGCTGGGCCGGGCCGCGGTAGACTCCAACGAGGTCTTCATCGACGGCCTGCCGGTGCCCGAGGAGGACCGGATCGGCGAGGAGGGCAGGGGCTTCGAGTACCTGCTGCACGGCCTGAATCCCGAACGCGTGCTGGTCGCTGCAGAGTGCATCGGCCTGGGGCAGGCCGCGCTCGCCAAGGCGGCCCACTATGCCGGGGAGCGCGAGGTGTTCGGCCGGCCCATCGGCCAGAACCAGGGCATCCAGCATCCGCTGGCGAAAGACTGGATGAGCCTCGAGGCGGCGTTCCTGATGACCATGAAGGCGGCCACCCTCTACGACCGCGGCGAACCCTGCGGCGCCGAGGCCAATGCGGCGAAATATCTCGCCGCCGAGGCCGGCTTCACCGCCTGCCAGAACGCGGTGCTGACCCATGGCGGTTTCGGTTACGCCAGGGAATTCCATGTCGAGCGCTATCTGCGCGAAAGCATGCTGGGCCGCATCGCCCCGGTCAGCCCGCACATGATCCTGAACTTCATCGGCGAGCGTGTGCTGGGGCTGCCCAAGTCGTATTGAGGGCAGGTCGTATTGGGGTGCTTTTCCCTTTCCCCTCCACCATCATCGTCATCCCGGCGAAAGCCCGGACCAAGTCGCGATGCAGCTAATATCCTGACCGGGTCCGGGGAAGGCCGCGCGTTGCATCGCAGTGTTCCGGCTTTCGCCGAATGACGATGAACTTTGGAATTGAATGACCGACGTAGAGCCGCTGGCCGGGAAGGTGGTGAAAGGATCGATCTGGATGATCGGCCTGCGCTGGTCCATGCGCCTGCTGGGCTTCGTCAGCACCGTCATCCTCGCCCGGCTGCTGACGCCCGACGATTTCGGCCTGATCGCCATGAGCGTGCTGGCGACCGGCTTCGTCATGGCGCTGACCGAGGCGGGCGCCGCCCAGGCGCTGATCCGCCATCCCGATCCCCAGCGCGTGCATTACGACACGGCCTGGACCATCAACGTGCTGCTGGGGCTGGCGGGCGGCGCGGTGATCGCTGCGATGGCGCCGGTCGCGCCGCTCTACTTCGGCGATCCCCGCATCACCGACGTGCTGCTTGTGACGGCGCTGACCACCGTCGTGTTCGGCATTGTCAATATCGGTACCGCCGACTTCCGGCGCGACTTCCGGTTCGGCCGCCAATTCTGGCTGCAGTTCTGGCCGCGCATCGCCGGCTTCGCCGTCACCGTCACCCTCGCCGTTCTCTGGCGGTCCTACTGGGCGCTGATCCTGGGCGGGCTCGCCATGGCCGCCGCCCAGGTGATCGTCAGCTATGCGATGCACCCCTTCAGGCCGCGGCCGTCGCTGGCCGCGCGGGGCGAGCTGCTCGGCTTCTCCATGCAGGTCTCGGCGAGCCATCTGGCCTGGTTCCTTGAGCAGCGCCTCGACCAGCTGGTGCTGGGCGGCATCGTCCGGCCGGCGACGCTGGGCCTCTACTACCTGGCCAGCAACCTGGCCGAGATGGCGACGCGCGAGCTGGTCGCGCCGCTGAGCCCGGTGGTCTATTCGGCCTACAGCCGCATCCATGCGGATGGCGAGCGCATGTTCGGCGCGGTCAGGAAATCGGTGGGCGCCGCGGCGTTGCTGGGCTTCGGCGCCAGCCTCGGCCTCTATGCCGTCGCCCGCGAGTTCATCCTGTCGGTCTATGGCCCGCAATGGGCCGGCGGCGCGGTGCTGCTGGAGATCCTGGCGCTGTCGGCACTGGGCGCCTGCATCCGCACCGTCACGCTGCCGCTGCTCACCGCCCAGGGCCGCCAGCGTACCACCAGCATCGCGTCCTGGGCGCAGGTGGCGGGCCTCGCGCTGCTGCTGCCGCTGTCCTGGCGTCTGGGCGGGGAAGAAGGAGTCGCGGGCCTGCGGGCCGCCGCCGAGATCGCCGCCGCCGGCGTATCCATGACGCTCGCATTCGCGCCCTACAAGGGGCTGCTCGGCGCGGTCCTGCGCTCGTTCGCGCGGCCGCTGCTGGCGGGCCTCGCCATGGTGGCGGTGATCCGGGCGAGCCAGGCGCTCGCGCCGCTCGATCCGATCCTGTCCCTGGCCGTCAACGTCCCGCTGGGCGCGGCCGTCTATGCGGCCGCGGTGCTGCTGCTCTGGCAGCTGGCAGGCCGGCCCGACGGCGCCGAGAGCGGCATGCTGGAGCAGCTCGGGGCCGCGCGCTCGTCGCTCGCCCGGCGGTTTCGGCGGGCCTGACGGAAATCGGCCTGCGACGGTTGCGCCGTTTCCCGGCTTGTTCTAGCGTTGCAGCCGAACCGTTACCATCCAAGGGGAAGACCAATGGCAGACGACGTAGATCCCGCCGACTATCACGAGAGTGGCCGTTCGTCGCCCACCGGCATGACGTTCTGGCAGCCGGGCAAGAAGAAGGTGCTGCTGACAACCCGCGGCCATCCCTTCGCCCGCGACCACTTCTACAAGATCTTCGAGGCGAATCCGGACATCGAGTATTCGGCCGTCGAGCATCCGGCCGCCCAGTACATGTTCAACCCGGAATTCGCGAAGAACTTCGACTGCTACGTCATGTATGACATGCCCGGCATCGAGTTCAACCGCGACCCGAACGGCAACGGCATGCCGCGCTTCGTTGACCCGCCGCAGTTCTACAAGGACGGCGTCATGGCGATGATGGAGGAAGGCTTCCCGCTGGTCATCATGCACCACACCTGCGCCGCATGGCCGGCATGGCCGGAATGGTCCGAGATCGTCGGCGGCCACTTCCTCTACGTGCCGATGAAGTCGCGCGGCGTCGACAAGCAGGACTCGGGCTACAACATCGACGTGCCGCACAAGGTGTCGCCGGTGATGAAGCACCCGATCACCGAGGGCATCGAGCCGTTCGACATCGTCGACGAAGTCTACATGTCCGAGGTGTTCGAGGACTCGGTGGTGCCGTTGTTCCGCAGCTCGTGGGAGTTCACCGACAAGAACTTCTACTCCTCGGCGCTGGCGCTGAAGGGCAAGTACTACTCCAACGAGGGCTGGTCCCACCCGCCGAGCAGCAACCTGGTCGGCTGGATCAAGACCTACAAGAACAGCCCGATCGTCTATCTGCAGTTCGGCGACGGCCCGGCCACCTACGGCAACGAGACCTTCCGCAAGATCCTGCGGCAGGCCATCAACTGGGCCTGTTCGGACGAAGCCAAGGCCTGGGCTCGCGAGCACAACGCGAAGAAGGCCGCCGAATAACACCGGCTCGATGCGATGAGCGACCGAAGGGAGCCTGCCGGCTCCCTTCTTCTTGTGGCGGGGCGCGATGGTTGGACGGATGCTGGCGATCGTGGTCGGGTTTGCGGTGGTGGTCGCCGTCGTGGCGGCCCTCGGCATCCGCGGAATCGGCGTGACCGACCAGAAGTTCGAGGAGATCGAAGCCGAGTTCCACAGGCAGTGCATCGGCGCCTTCGGCAGTCACGTGAACAGGGCGGACGAGCTCTGTGGTTGCCTGTGGGAGGAAGTGAGCGGCGAGGGCCGACTGGAAATGATGCGCCGCCTCACGGCGCTCGACAACGGCACGGACGACGAGCGGCGCGAGTTCATGACCCGCGTCGCGACCGACTGCGCAAAACGCCTGGGCATCGCACGCCGATGATCTGGCGACGTCCGCGAAAGTATGCTCTAGATATCGGGTAGCCTGCTAAGCAGCAGCAATCGCGCCGTTTTTTGGGGAAACGGATGGACCTTCGCGGAGTTCGGATTGCGGTCCTGGTGGCGACGGCCGGCGCGGCGCTGGCCGCCTGTGACGTCGGTCCCCGAGAAACCAAGAACGAGCGGCGCTACGTCAGGATCTGCACCCAGTACATCGGCGAGAAATATGACAACGCCGAAGACCTGTGCCGCTGCCAGTGGAAGGGCATCAAGGCCGAGGTGCCGAAGGAGGACATGGACGAGTTCTTCTTCAAGCTCACCGCCGGCCGCCGCTTCGAGACCAGGGCATCGCGGATGATCGACCGCATCTCGGCCGATTGCCTGGAGAAGCTGGGCGGCAGGGAGTAGGGCGCTCTTCGCCACTTTCCCTACCGTCACCCTGGACTTGTTCCCATCGGCGTCAACTTAAGGGTGCGATTGTCGCGGTCGGCGGGATGAACGGCACCAACGCCCCTCACCCTAACCCTCTCCCAAGGGGAGAGGGAATTTGCGGCGTGCTCCATCGCACCTCTCCCCTTGGGAGAGGGCGGGGTGAGGGGCGTTCTATCGGCTCGACCATACCTGGGAAGCAGTTGTTCAGCCACGACCCTTGCCAAGTTGACGCCGATGGGAACAAGTCCGGGTGACAACTGGAAAGGCTGCCTACATCGCCGTCATGCCGCCGTCGACGATGAACTCGGTGCCGGTCACGTAGCTGGACTCGTCGGACGCCAGATAGAGGATGCAGTTGGCGATGTCCTCGGGCTCGCCGAGCCGGGAGATCGGGAATCCGGCGGTCACGGCGCGGCCGGCTTCCTTGTTGACGCTGTCGCGCGCGCCCGCCTGCATGTTGGTCCAGATCACGCCGGGATGGACCGAATTGCAGCGGATGTTGTCCTGGCCCACCTCGAGCGCAACCGACTTGGTCATCAGCCTGACGCCGCCCTTCGAGGCCGAGTAGGCGATGCAGCGCTGCAGGCCGACCAGGCCCGCCACCGACGACAGGTTGACGATGGAGCCGCCGCCGGCCTTGCGCATTTCCGGCACCGCGTATTTGCAGCCCAGGAAGACGCTGGTGAGGTTGACGTTCACCTGCCGGTTCCAGTCGTCGAGCGACAGGTCGTCGAGCAGCTTCAGCACCGCGATGCCGGCGTTGTTCACCAGCACGTCGAGCCGTCCATAGGCATCGACCGTCTTGGCGATCACTTCCTTCCAGCCTTCCTCGGAGACCACGTCCTGGCGCAGGGCGAGCACCTCGCCGCCCGCGTCCCTGATCTGCCGGGCGCAGTCCTGCACCCCGGCTTCGTCGACGTCGGTCACCACCAGCTTCGCGCCCTCGCGCGCGAGCGTCATCGCCGTCGTTCGGCCGAGGCTCGGGTTCGAGGCGGCACCCGTGACGATCGCAACTTTTCCCTGAACGCGTCCCATGTTCGTCTCCCGGTTTCTGAACTCTGCGCGCCGCGAGTATGGCAACGCGCTACCGCCCACGAAAGCCAATTCGCCTTGTTCGACCCCGCGCATATGCTAGGTTTTCCGCAGGGAAGAACAGTCATGTGTGAAGGGGTTTGATCATGCCTAACCGCCAGTTTCTGATCGCCGCCCGGCCCGAGGGCATGGTCAAGGAAAGCGACTTCGAGTATGTCGAGACGGAAGTGCCCGAGGCGGGCCCCGGACAGTTCCTGATCAGGCAGGACATCGTCGCCGTCGAGCCGGCGCTGCGCGGCCAGATGGAGAACCGGGCGAACTACGCGGCCCCGCTCCAGATCGGCGACGTGATGCGCGCGCTGGGCGTGGGCACTGTGATCGAATCCAACAACCCTGACTGGAAGGTCGGTCAGCGGGTGCAGGGCCTGTTCGGCTTCCAGGACTACATCGTGTCGGACGGCAAGGGAATGGTCAGCCGCGTGCCCGAGGGCGTCGCGGGCGAGGCGGCGCTCTACGTGTTCGGCGGCACCGGCTTCACCGCCTATTACGGCATGGCCGAGGTCGGCAAACCCACGCCCGGCTGCAACGTGCTGGTCTCGGGCGCGGCAGGCGCCGTCGGCTCGCTGGCGGGCCAGATCGCCAAGATCCTCGGTGCCGGCAAGGTGGTCGGCATCGCCGGCTCGGACGAGAAGTGCCGGTGGCTGGTGGACGAACTCGGCTTCGATGCCGCCATCAACTACAAGACCGAGGACGTGGCCGCGCGGGTGAAGGAGCTGTTCCCCAAGGGCCTCGACATCTACTACGACAATGTGGGCGGCGAGATCCTCGACATCGCGCTTGCCAACCTGGCGATGAACGCCCGTGTCGTCATCTGCGGCGGCATCTCGCGCTACAACAAGTCGGGGCCGATCGAGGGGCCGAAGAACTACTTCAACCTGGTCTATTCGCGCGCCACCATGACCGGCTTCATCATCGTCGACCACGTCCATCGCTACCGGGAATGGACCGAGATCATGGGCAAGTGGATCGCCGACGGCAGGCTCAAATACCGCATCGACATGCTGGAGGGCTTCGAGAACCTGCCCAGGGGACTGATCCGGCTGTTCACCGGCGACAATATCGGCAAGCAGCTGATCCGCATCGGCTAGGCGGAAGAGGCAGCGGGCGGCGCGCCGCCCGAACGCCCTCAGGCCAGCTTCAGCACGAAGCCGACCAGCGAGCCCAGCACCAGGATGTAGATGGGCGGCATGCTCAGCAGCAGGCCCTTCACCCGCCGCTCCGGCGCGGCATAGTAGCCCAGCGCGTACCACAGCCGGCCGACCGGCCAGACCGCGCCGATGCCGGCGGCCCAGAGCGGGTCAACGGCCCAGGCGAACAGCCACAGGCCGGGCAGGAACAGCACCAGGTGCTCGAGCGTGTTCTGATGCGCCCGGACGTAGCACTCGTATTCGGGCGGACCGCTGTGCGACGGCGCCATGACCTTGAATTTCGAGCGTGCGCTGCCCGACTTGAATAGCGTGAAATAGTAGACCAGCAGTCCCACGCAACTGACGATGCCGACATAGATGAAGTCGTCCAAGAGTGCTCCTCCCCGGGCAGCAGGTTACGGCCGCGGACGCCATGCGCGCCCGCGTCGAGGCGAACGGATGCCGGTGACTATTTTTCGGTGAAGAAGTCCGCGCGGGGCTTGCCCTGCGGGTCGTAGACCGGCTCGGACAGGTCGACCCGGTACTTTTTCACCGAGGCGGATATCAGGCCCGATTGGCCCAGATGGGCGGCCATGTCCGTATACCAGTGATCGGCCAGGTGCACGGCCAGGTCCTCCTGGGTCTCCCACTCCTCGAACACGTAGACCCGGCCCGGATTGAGCGGATCCAGCGTCCAGGCATAGTGGACGCAGCCCTTCTCGGTGTAGGCGCCCTCGATATGCTTCCGGCCGGCGACGATCGCCTCCTCGGCCTTGGCCGGATCGAATTCGAGGGTTCCGGCGACGATGACGGTCATAAGGGTCTCCTTTTCGAGCAGCGATCCACATTCCTGCATCGGGCTCCGGACGCGCGCAATGATCGATTTCCGCCCGATCCGTCTGCGCGAGTGCACGGCGCTTTTTACGCCGAACGCCAGTCGTCCATGATAAAAGCATCATTGCCGAATTTAAACCCGGCGGCGGATAAACGGCGAGGAATCCCCGGAGGCTCGAACGAACGACACCGCAGATCTGGCAGTTCAGGGTCCGCGCTTCCGGCGATTGTTGCCGGAACGTGGACGAAATCCTACAGTCGGCGAAGGGAGACTGAAGGGGAATCGCCGATGCCTATCGCCGAGTTGAAGACGTTCGCGGACGTGCCTCGCTACTGGGCGGCGCGCCGGCCGGACAAGGCCGCGACCGTGTTCGAGGAGCGCACCGTGTCCTGGCGGGACTTCGACCGCTTCACCAGCCAGGTGGCCAACGGCATCATCGAGGCGGGCGTGCAGCCGCAGACGCGGGTCGCCTTTCTGGGCAAGAACTCGGACCTCTATTTCCAGCTGCTGTTCGGCGCCGCCAAGGCCAACACGGTCATGGTCGGGATCAACTGGCGGCTGGCCCCGCCCGAGGTCGAGTACATCGTCAACGACGCCAGGGTCGAGGTGCTGTTCGTCGAGGAGGAGTTCTTCGGCCTGATCGGCGAGATCAGGGACCGGCTTTCGACGGTGAGGCTCTGGGTCGCCATGTCGGGAAGGGGCCACGGCTGGGAGGATTACGTCTCCTGGCGCGACGGCCAGCCCGCTGCCGATCCCATGCTGCCGATCGACGCCGAGGACATCTGCGTCCAGCTCTACACGTCCGGCACGACCGGCCGTCCGAAGGGCGTCCAGCTGCCCAACCGGGGCTTCACCGCCCAGCGCGCCGGCGACGAGATGGCCGGCGAGTTCAACAGCTGGAACGAAGACGACGTCATCATGATCCCCATGCCGGTGTTCCATGTGGGCGGCACCGGCTGGGGATTCCATGGATTCTACAACGGCGCGACCCAGGTGATCCTGGGGCAGGCCGATCCGGGCCTGATCATCGAGACCATCCAGAAATACCGGGTGACCAAGGTGTTCGTGGTGCCGGCCGTGCTCCAGTTCATGCTGCAGCACGAGGCCTCGAAGACCGCCGATTTCTCCCACGTCCGCGTGGTGTTCTACGGCGCCTCGCCGATTCCCGAGGACGTTCTGGTGCGGGCGCTCGAGACCTTCAAGTGCCCGTTCGTGCAGCTGTACGGCATGACCGAGACCAGCGGCTCGGTGACCTATCTGCCGCCCGAGGTGCATGTGCCGGGCTCGCCCAAGCTGCGCAGCTGCGGCATCCCGTTCCACGGCATCGAGATCATCATCGGCGACGCGCAGGGCAATGCCCAGCCGCCCGGCCAGGTGGGCGAGATCCTGATCAAGGCGCCGGGCATCATGAAGGGCTACTGGAACCTGCCCGACGCGACCGCCGAGGCGGTCAAGAACGGCTGGTATCACTCCGGCGACGCCGGCTACATGGACGACGAGGGCTTCATCTACGTCTATGACCGGGTGAAGGACATGATCGTCTCTGGCGGCGAGAACATCTATCCGGCCGAGGTCGAAAGCGCCCTGTCCAAGCACCCGGCCGTCGCCGACATCGCCGTGATCGGCGTGCCCAGCGACCGCTGGGGCGAGGAGGTGAAGGCGGTCGTGGTGAAGGAAAAGGGCTCCCATGTCACCGAACAGGAACTGATCGCCTTCGCCCGCACCCAGATCGCCGGCTTCAAGACGCCGAAATCCGTCGATTTCGTCGACAGCCTGCCACGCAATCCGTCCGGCAAGCTGCTGAAGAAGGAGTTGCGCGAGCCCTATTGGGCGGGACGGACGAGAAGGGTTGGGTAAGTGCTGGCGGTTGTGCAGATTGCAACAACGCCCCTCACCCTAACCCTCTCCCAACGGGAGAGGGAACGAGGCGGGTCCGCTTGGAGAACCCTCTCCCGTTGGGAGAGCAACTGTCTTTCAGGCGGCTCTGTTTTGCCATGCGGTTCCATCGCGGAGGATGGCGTTGAGGATGGTGAGCATCCTGCGCATGAGGGCGACGGTTGCGACCTTGGGTTTCTTGTCGCGGA
>JBFWZH010000048.1:0-32073 GCA_050185585.1 Sphingomonadales bacterium
TCTGCAGCCACCGGATGCCGGGCGCGATGTCGCGGGTGGTGCCGGAAGGCGGCAGATCGTCGAACGGATAGGTGAGGCTGGGCTTGTCCAAGATTTTACCGGGCGGTAATCAGGTTTCCGGGCATCGTAGAGAGGAAGAAACGCGAAACCAACCGCGTTTTGATCTAGATATACCCTCATCATGAGCACAGCAGCGCCCGCGCAGCACGCGATCTTCAAGGCCGGTACGGCGACCACCGCCCGCGCCGTCGCGCTGCTGCGCGCCGGCCAGCCCATCGGCCTGCCCACCGAGACGGTTTACGGCCTGGCCGCCGACGCACGCGACGACCGGGCGGTGGCGCGCATCTTCGAGATGAAGGGCCGGCCGACCTTCAATCCGCTGATCATCCACGTCGCCGACATGGGGATGGCCGAGGCGCTGGTGGAAATGACGCCGCTCGCCCGGCGGATCGCCGCCCGGTTCTGGCCCGGGCCGCTGACCCTGGTGCTGCCGCGCAAGCCCGATTGCGGCGTCTCGCTGCTGGCCTCTGCCGGCCTCGACACCCTGGCGATCCGCATGCCCGCGCATCCGGCGGCGCGCGACATCCTGCGCGCGTTCGGCGGTCCGCTCGCCGCGCCCAGCGCCAACCGCTCGGGCCATGTCAGCCCGACGACCGCCCTGCACGTGGTCGAGGAACTGCCGGTTGCGCTGGTGGTCGACGGCGGGCCATGCCATGTGGGGCTGGAATCGACCATTGTCGGGTTCGACGGGGACCGGCCGGTGCTCCTGCGCCCCGGCGGGACCGCCGCCGAGGACATCGAGGACCTAGCCGGCGTGGCGTTGGCGCGCCGTCAGGAAGGCGACGCCGTTTCCGCGCCCGGCCAGCTCGGCAGCCACTATGCGCCCGGCGCCGCCGTGCGCCTCGGCGCCGCCGACGTGCGGCCCGGCGAGGCGCTGCTGGCTTTCGGCCGGCCGCTTCCCGGCGCGCCGATCGGCCTGAATCTCAGCCCGGCCGGCGACGTGACCGAGGCGGCCGCAAACCTGTTCGCCATGCTGCGGGCGCTCGATCTTCCGGGCGTGTCCTGCATCGCGGTGATGCCCGTTCCCGAGCAGGGTCTCGGCCTTGCCGTCAACGACCGGCTGCGCCGGGCTGCGGCGCCGCGCGGAGACCGCCGGTGAGCCTCGCCGCGCTCAAGGAATTGCTGGGACCAGGCGGCTATATCGAGGATCCCGCCGACATGGCGCCCTACCTGACCGAGTGGCGCGACAGGTGGCACGGCGACACGCCGCTGGTGGCCCGGCCCCGCGACACCTATCAGGTGGCAGACGTGGTCGCCCACTGCGCCCGTCATGGGCTCAAGCTGGTCCCGCAGGGAGGACATACCGGTCTGTGCGGCGGCGCCATGCCCCATGCCGGTTCGGGCGAGATCGTGCTGTCGCTGGGCCGGCTGAACCGCGTGCGCGGCGTCGATCCGCAGGGCTTCACGATGACCATAGAGGCCGGATGCACCCTCGCCGCCGCACAACAGGCGGCGGCCGACGCCGGCCGGATGTTCCCGCTCAGCCTCGCCTCGGAAGGCTCGGCGCAGATCGGCGGCGTGCTGTCGACCAACGCGGGCGGCAATGCGGTGCTGCGCTACGGCAACGCGCGTGATCTGGTGCTGGGTCTCGAGGTCGTGCTGGCCGACGGCCGGATCTGGAACGGCCTCAAGGCGCTGCGCAAGGACAACACCGGCTACGACCTGAAGCAGCTGTTCCTGGGTTCGGAAGGCACGCTCGGCATTATTACCGCCGCCGTGCTGAAGCTGTTTCCGGCACCCAGGCAGCAGGAAACAGCGCTGGCCGCGGTGCCCGGCGCCGCCGAGGCCGTCGCCCTGCTGTCCCTGGCAAAGGAGGAATCCGGCGACCGGGTGAGCAGCTTCGAGCTGATCCCGCGCATCGGCCTGCGGTTCGTGGTCGATCACATGCCCGGCAACCGGGATCCGCTGAGCGATCCGTCGCCCTGGTACGTGCTGATCGACCTGACCACGGCCGCCGCGGGATCGGACCTGAAGGAGGCCATGGAACGGCTGCTGGAGCGGGCGCTCGCGGAGGGCCTCGTGACCGATGCCGTGCTGGCGCAGACCAAGGCCCAGCGCGACGACCTGTGGCGGCTGCGGGAAGGCCTGTCCGAATCGCAGAAATACGAGGGCGGCAGCATCAAGCACGACATCTCGGTGCCCATAGGCCGCATCCCCGAATTCATCGCCAGCGCGTCCGCGGCGGTCGAGGCGCTGGTTCCCGGCTGCCGGCCGGTGCCGTTCGGTCACATGGGCGACGGCAACATCCACTTCAACGTCAGCCAGCCCACAGGCACGGACAAACAGGTCTTTCTCGATGCTTGGGACGTCATGAGCGAGAAGGTGCACGAGATCGCCGCCATGCTTGGCGGCAGCATCAGCGCCGAACACGGCGTCGGCCAATTGAAGGTGGACGAGATCGTCCGCTACAAGAGTCTGGTCGAGATCGACCTGATGCGCCGGCTCAAGCGAGCGCTCGATCCCTCCGGCATCCTCAACCCGGGCAAAGTTGTCACACTCGGCGACGAATGACAGGCCGCCGCCGGTCGCGCGCTGACAAACCGCGGGCAGCCGGGTAACAATGAGGAAAACTGGCCCGCTGCTGGGAGGAATTCGATGAAGCGTGGCGTCGCGGGCGCCATGGCCGCCGTGGGCATCGTTGCGGCAATCCTGCTGATGATACCGGGACTGATCGGGTACTCGGCCGAGGATTCGCTGCGATCCACCCTGAAGACCATTTCCCAGCAGGGCGCCTACCGGATCGAACTGGTCAGCTTCGATCGCGGCTGGTTCAGCTCGCGCGCCGCGAGCAAGCTGGTGCTGGAAGGACAGTATGCCGAGACCCTCGAGTCGGCGCTGGGCTTTTCGCCCGATACCACCTTCGAGGTCCGCTTCGACCATCGCATCAGCCACGGCCCGATCCTGCTGCGCGGCGCCTTTCCCAAGATCGGCTTCGCCTATGCCGAGACCGAGATGCGACTGCCCGACCTGGTCGATGGATTGCTGTCCAGATACCTGCGGGGCAAGCCGTTCCTGACGTTCCGCACCACCTTCGGCCTGTTCGGCCGCTCCACCACGCTGGTCACCAACCCGGACTACACCGGCGCCATGGGCCCCCATACCTCGGTCCAGTGGGACGGCGCATCCGGCCGGATCGGCACGGAGCGGCGGGCATTCAATGTCCACCTCGACATGCCGCTGTTCAAATGGGAGGCCGACGAACGCCTGCTGCTAGTGCGCGGCATGTCGCTCAGCAGCGACCAGCAGAAGCGCGGCCGGCACCTGTGGCTCGGCAAGACCGACGCCCGGGTCGAGGAAGTCAGGTTCATGAATCCCCAGTCGGGCGAATCCGCCCGATTCCAGGGTCTCGACTACGAGGTCAAGGCGCTGCCGGACGGCACCGACCGGATCGATGCCGGCGCGGCGTTCGCGATCAGCGGCGCCGAGTTCGAGGGCGGCACGCTGGGCCCGAGCGTTTGGAGCATCGAAGTCGACAACCTCTCCGCCGATGCCCTGGACAACGCCTATCATCTCTATAACGAGTTCCTGGATTCCGGCGATCGTCCCGCCGAGCAGGCGGCGCTTCTAGACCGGTTTCTCAATCAGTCTCTGACCGGCCTGTTCTCGTCGCCCGTGGCGCTGCGCACAGCCGTCGCGGTCGATGTCGACGGCCCCTTCGCGGTCTACAAGGGCCGCACGACGCTGGGCGTGAACGGCGGCGGCGGCGACGTCAACATCGCCATCGACCAGAAAATCGACGCGCTGGACTATGACGAGATCAGGATGACGGACAGCACGGGCCGCCTGCGACTGGCGCGGCTCGACGGCAACATGCTGGGCGAACTGTACGGCGATTTCGTCCGGATCATCGCCACCGGCCTGCCCGAGCCGCAGCAGGAGGCCGAGATGCAGCGCCTGGTGGGCGAAAAAGCGCCGGCCATCATCCGGCCCCAGACCCGGCTCTATCTGGAGAACGTGGCCATCAACATGCCCATGGGCAACGCGACGGCGAGCGGCGAGCTCGGCTTCGCGGGGGACGAGCCGCTCGACTATTCATCGGCCGACGGCATCATCAAGCGGCTGGAAGGGTCGCTGACGGCCCGGATATCGGTGGACGCGCTGGTCTGGGCGCTGACCCGCGACAGCTCGCGCAAGCTCCGCGCGCGCTTGCGGGAGCAGGGGCGGAGCATGCCGGAGGACACCGTCGCCCTGCTCGCGGCGACGTCGGCGCGCACCGATCTGGCGCGTCTGGAGCGCCAGGCCGTGGTGCGCCGGGACGGCGATGTCTACGTGCTCGAGGCGCGGTTCCGCGACGGCCGGGCCATGCTCAACGGGGTGTCGCGGCCCGACCTGGCGCCGGTGATGCCATGAGTCCGTGGACCCGCATCAGGCGGCACCTGAAGGTGATCGGGATCGCCATCGTGTTCGGGCTTGGGGGTTACGCCGTGATCATGGCCCTGAGCCACATCGCCTGGCGCTTCGGCTTTCACACCTGAAGCGATCCAATATGCGGCCAGCGCCCTGTCGAAATTGATAGTTGCAAATCACTCGCACTTACACAATAAGCAGGAGATCGATCAACTGCTCGAAACCCCGATTTCATGCCCATGCACCAAGATCTGTCCCTCTGGACGCTGTTCTGGCAGGCCAGTCCCGTCGTCAAGGGCGTCATCCTCCTGCTCGTCCTGTTGTCGGTGATCTGCTGGTCCGTGATCATCGAGAAGGCCATCCGTCTGACGGGTTTGCGCAAGCAGCTCAAGCAGTTGCGGCAGGCCGCGGCGAGCGGCGCGACCACCGGGGTGACCGGCATCGGCAGGGTAATTCTGGATGCGGGCCACGGCGAGGCGGCCGACCGGATAAGCGACGAGACCCGCACCGAACTGCGCGACCGCATCGAACGGGCGATGCGACTCGCCCTGGCCTCCGAACTGCGAAAGGTCGAGCCCGGCCTGCCGTTCCTCGCGACGGTCGGCTCGGCCGCGCCGTTCATCGGTCTGTTCGGCACGGTCTGGGGCATCATGCACAGCTTCGCAGGTATCGCCAGCGCGCAGAACGTCAGCCTCGCGGTGGTCGCTCCCGGCATCGCCGAGGCGCTGTTCGCCACCGCCATTGGCCTCGCCGCGGCCATTCCGGCGGTGCTTGGCTACAACAAGCTGGCCATCGACCTCGGCCGCGTCGGCCAGGAGGTCAACACCGAGATCGTCGCCATCGCCAAGGGCCTCATCCGGTCCGAGGCGCCCCCGGCGCTGCGCCGGACCGCCTGACATGGCGGGAGGGCTGCTCGATCCGCCGGGTTTCGAGGAGGGCGGCGGCTACAAGCCGCTGGCCGAGATCAACGTCACGCCGCTGGTCGACGTCATGCTGGTGTTGCTGATCATCTTCATGATCACCGCGCCGCTGATGCTGTCCAACGTGCCGCTCGAGCTTCCCAAGCTGACGGCGGAGAACGTCGACCGTCCCGAGGAACCGCTGGTGGTCAGCCTCGACAAGGACGGCCGGATCTTCCTGAAGGACGAGGAACTCACCGCCGATGAATTGCGCGCGCGCCTCGTCGCGCTGGCGCCGGCCCGCGGCGGCGACGTGATCTTCGTGCGCGGGGACAAGGGCGTCGATTACGGCTCGGTGATGGACCTGCTCGGCAAGGTCGGCGAGGCAGGATTTGCCAAGATCTCGCTCATCGCCGAACGGCCGGCGGGGCAGTAGCCGCGATGTCCATGGTTCGCCATCTCTCGACGGCGATCGCCCTCGCGCTGCATGCGGCGGGCATCGGCATCGCCATGAGCATGCCGTCGAGTACCGCGCCCATCGAACCCAGGGAAATTCCGATCACCCTGACTCTGGCGCCGCCGCCTCCTGCTCCCACGGCCGAGGTGCCCAAGCCCGACCCCAAGCCGGAGCCCAAGCCGGTGGTGAAGGAAGCGCCGCCACCGCCGCCCGCGCCGCCTGAACCGGTCTTCGAGCCGCCGCCGCAGGTGATCGCCAGCGCCGCCACCTCGGCCGCCGAGTTCGCCCTGCCCGAAGCGCCGCCGCCGCCCCCGCCTCCGCCGCCAAAGCCCGGCAACGCCGCGGCGACGGCCGACTACAATGCGCGCCTGCAGGCCTGGCTGCTGCGGCACCACCGTTATCCGAGCCAGGCACGGACGCAGCGCCTCGAGGGCACGCCGCTTGTCCAGTTCACGCTCGATCGCCAGGGCCGGGCGCTTGACGTCAGACTCTACAAGTCCTGCGGCGAGCCGATGCTGGACGAGGACGCGGTGAAGCTGGTTCGGCGATCCTCGCCGTTCCCTTCGGTACCGGAAGAAGTGCCGGGCGATACGCTGGTGAAGATCGTGCCGGTCGACTACTACATGAAGAACGGGCGCCGCTAGGCGTCCTTGCGCAGCCGGCGGTACATCACCGCGAGCAGCTCGGACATCTCGCCCATCACCCTGGACATCCGGGCCTGGTCCTCGCGCAGCGCGTCGACGTCGCGCGCAGGCGGCGCCGCAGGTTTCTGGCCGGGCAATCCCAGCCTCACCACGTCCTGCAGGGTCTTGTGCGCCTGCTGCAGCAGGATGTCCTTGCGGCGCATTTCCTCGGCATGCTGCTGTCGGGTGGCGACGAGCTCGGAGCGCAGGAACTCGATCTCGGCGGTCATGCTGCGGTGATGCCGCTCGATGCCCTCGAGCAGCGGCGCCAGCTGGCGGCCCAGCCCCGCCTGCGGCGGTTCAGGCGGCGGCTCCGACGGCGCTTCGGCCAGGGCGCGGTCGCGTTCGGCCCGCAGCCGCTCGTTTTCTTCCTTCAGCCGGTTCAGCGCCTGTTTGCGCAGCGCCTTGCGCTCCTCGGCATGGCGCGCCCGGTCGGCAGCCGCGGCCTGCGCGGCGGCATCGAGATAGACGAACCAGTTGTTGCCGATCTTGGTGGCGCGCCGCTTGCCCTTCTTCACTTGCTTCAGAAGGTCCACAGGCGGCGTTTCGAGCACGCCTGCGGCATCCTTCAAGGTGGCCCATCGGCCCATGGCGGGGTCGGTGGCGGACTCGATCAAGCGGGAACTCGCACTCCGTTGGCGGTGACGGCATACTCGCACACCTGCAGGGAAGGAACCAGCCATGTCGAGCGCCACACTCTCCGAACGCATCGCCACCTATCACTCGGCCGACGGGCTGGAGCTTTTCTACCGGGACTTCGGCAACCCGGACGCGAAAGGCGTGCCCGTCGTCTGCCTGCCCGGCCTGACGCGCAACTCCCGCGACTTCATCAAGCTCGCCACGCGGCTTGCCGACCAGCGGCGGGTGATCTGCCCCGATCTGCGCGGCCGAGGCTTTTCCGCATACGATCCCAACTACAAGAACTACGTGCCTGGCACCTATGTGAAGGACGTGGTGACCTTGCTCGGCGAACTCGGCATCGGCCGCTTCGTGTCGATCGGCACCTCGCTGGGCGGACTAATGACCATGGTGCTGGCGGGCGTCAGGACGGTCAGCCTGGCGGGCGCGGTGCTGAACGACGTGGGACCGATCCTCGGCCCGGGCATCGCCCGCATCTCGTCCTATACCGGCAAGGCCGCGCCGGTGAAGAACTGGGAACAGGCCGTGGAGCAGGCGAAGTTCGTCTACGGCCCGGCGCTGCCCGGCCTGTCGGACGCCGAATGGGACGCCTTCGCCCGGCGCGGCTACCGCGAGGACGGCGGCAAGGTCCGGCTGGACTACGACCCCAGGATCGGCGACGCCGTCCGCGAGGTGCCCCCACCGGCCCCAGACGCCGACCCGTGGCCGCTCTACGAAAGGCTGAAGGACGTGCCCACCGTGGTGCTGCGCGGCGCCCTGAGCGACATCCTCGAGCAGGACGTGTTCGAGGAGATGGGCCGGCGCATTCCGGACGCCCGGCTGGTGCTGGTGCCCGATCGGGGCCACGTGCCGCTGCTCGACGAGCCGGAGGCGACGGCTGCGATCGACCGACTGCTCAGGGACGTGGACGCGAAGGGCTGAAATCTACCGGTACGGACGCTGCCCGCCCAGTCTCGCGTCGCGGGCCGCCGGGCTTTCCATCTCGATGATGTCGACCTTCCGGGCGTGCAGGTCGGCGCCGACATATTGCTGGAAGGTCAGCGGCACCGGCTGGCGGCCGCCGAGCTGGGCGTAGACCTCGTCGCACATGGTCTCGACCGGCCGCCCGGCCTCCTCGATGGTGCAGGGGAAATTCGCCTGCAGGTCGCGGCCGGCGAGGCGCTGGCAGCGCATCATCTGGGTGGAGAATTTGGGGTCGTGCGGCGGCAGCTTCTGCTTGATCGCCGTCGCGAAGGTCATCTGGCTCATGGCCAGCGCCTGGTCCATGCACACCTTCATCTTCGGCGGCAGCATCACCCAGGCCTCCTGCGCGGCCTTTTCCTTCTTGCCCTTGGCCTCGACCATGGACGGATCGTTGATGTACTGCGCCAGGGCACCGGACACCGTGAATGCCAGGGCGATGGCGGAAAGCGCCACGCGGCTGCGGATGGTGCTCATATTCAACCCCCTCGATGGTCGTTACGGCGGCACGATAGCAGAGGATGGCGCAGTCACTCCAACCCTATCAAAGCCAGAATTCGCGCACTCAAAATGATTGTATCAAGGAGCCTCGCGGCGCCTCCGTGCAAAAACCATCTCCCGCGACATGGCGACTATCAATCCATCCTCAGCCCGCCATCCACATTGAGCGTCTGGCCGGTGATGTAGGACGCTTCGGGGCTGCACAGGAACGCCACGGCGGCAGCCTGCTCCGACGGCTTGCCCTGGCGGCCCATGGGGATGGCGAGGCGCACGCCCTTCTTCACGTCGGTGAAGTCGCGCTGGTAGAGGTCGGCGGTGCGCTTGAAAGTGCTGTCCATCATGTCGGTGTCGGTGGAGCCGGGGCAGACGCAGTTAACGCGGATACCCTGCTTGGCGAGCTCGACCGCCATCTGCTGGGTGAGGCCGATCACCGCGAACTTGGAGGCGCAATAGGCGCCGTAGAGCGGCAGGCCGACGCGTCCGGCCATGGACGAGATGTTGACGATGGCGCCGCCTTCCCTGGTCTTCAGCATGGCCTTCGCGCCCAGCTTCGAGACGAGGTAGACGCCGTTGAGGTTGACGTCGACGGTCGAGTACCAGAGCTCGTCGGGCATATCGATGATCGGCGCCGCGCCCGCGTCGCTGGGCACGCCGGCGTTGTTGACCACCGCGTAGACGCCGCCGAGCTGCTTTTCGGTCTCGGCGATCAGGGTCTCGACCTGGTCGCGCTTGGTGACGTCGCACAGGATGCCGGCGGCCTTCCGGCCCATGGCGCGGATTTCCTCGGCGACGCTTTCCGCGCCCTTCCACCCTTCGGCCTGCTCGTGCTCGGGGAAGGTCGAGGGGTCGCGTGGATAGGCTGAAACCGCCACGTCGAAGCCGTCCCGGGCCAGCTTCAGGGCGATGGCGCGTCCCAGGCCGCGCTTTCGGCCCGCGCCGGTGACGATGGCGACCTTGCCGTTGGAGTCGGTCATGTGTTTGCTCCTATGCGCGAGTGGCCAGCAGGGCCTTGAAGGTGGTGTCCATGTCGTCGAGGATGGGGCCAACGAGCTGGTGCCTGCTCATGTTCATCCAGTAGGCGTCGAGCTTCGGGTGGTTGCGCAACGGGTCGTGGTCGCCGAAGAACACCATGACGTAGTGGACGAAGAACAGCACCGGCGCCACCGCGCAATCGGCGCTGCTGAGGCTGCCGCCGACGGCGAAATCCTCGCCCTCGATGAAGCCGTCGAGCAGCGCCACGCCGTTCCGCAGCGCCGCGACGCCCGATTCGGCCACCGCGTTGTCGCGCGTCTCCGGGTTGAGCTGGGGAAACAGCGGCAACATCGGTCCCATGACATAGAAATCGCACACCCGGTTGATCAGCCGGGCCTTCGCGCGGGCCTTCGGATCGGCCGGGCGCAGCGTCGGCGTGGGGAACTTGTCTTCCAGGTATTCGCAGATCACCTCGGATTCCGGCAGCACCAGGTCGCCGTCGACCAGCGCCGGCACCTTGCCGATGGGATTGATCCTCAGGAACTCCTCGGACTTGGGTCCGCCGCCCGGCGGCAGCTCCTGCTCGTAGGCGATACCCTTGTAGGCAAGGAGCGCGCGCACCCGCGCCGTGAAGGGCGAATAGGACGGCCCGTAGATCTTCATGAAACTCCCCCGCTCATGGTTCGGGGGATAGTTCTAAAGAGGTTTGCAGAAGCGGGAAAGTGCCACCTCCTCCAATATCCTTACTTGCCGTCCCGGCGCAGGCCGGAACCCGGTATCGATGCAGCAAGAAGCCTAGCCGTGTCCCTGAGCTTTCGAAGGGCCCTTGCATCAGCGTCCGTGCAAAGGCCCTTCGACAGACTCAGGGACACGGTGAAGGTTGCCCGTTGCACTTCGGTCCTGGTATGCGCCGGGATGGCCAGAAGTCGCGCGAAGCCCTTCCCGCCCGCCGCGCGTCAGCGCGTCAGGCGGCGACCTCCAAAGGGGCCAGGTTTTCCACGAACTGCCTTGTGCAGGCCTCCCAGCTGAAGGTCTCGGCGAAGGCGAGGCAGACCTGGGGATCGAGCCGGAGCGCGCCGGCGATGGCGGCGGCCAGGTCGTCGGACAGGCAGCCCACGGCATCGCGCGAAGCATGATCCTCGCGGCAGGCCCTCTCGCCCAGCACGTCGAGCGGTCCGGGCACCGGATAGGCGGCGACCGGCACGCCGCAGGCCAGCGCCTCCAGGATGACAAGACCGAATGTGTCGGTCTTGCTGGGGAACACGAACACGTCGCTCTGGGCGTAGTACTGGGCCAGCTCGGCGCCTTCCTTGACGCCGGTGAACACGACCTCGGGATATTCCTCGCGCAGCTCCTCGAGCTGCGGGCCGTCGCCGACGACCACCTTGGTGCCGGGCAGGTCGAGGGCGACGAACGCCTCGAGGTTCTTCTCGACCGCGACGCGGCCCACATAGGTGTAGATCGGCCGCAGCATGCCCAGGTCGGTCTTCTCGCGCGGATGGAACACGGTCATGTCGACGCCGCGCGAGAACAGGGCGGTGCGGCCGAAGCCGCGCTGCTCCAGTTCCTTGCGCAGGGATTCGGTGGCGGCCATCACCCGGTCGGACGGCTTGTGGAAGCGGCGCAGCATGGCGTAGCCCCACGACAGCGGCACATGGAACCGGGCGGCGATGTACTCGGCAAAGCGCGTGTGGAACGCGGTGGTGAACGACAGGTCGTTCTTCAGGCAGATGCGCCTTGCCGCCCAACCCAGCGGGCCTTCGGTTGCGATGTGGATGGCGTCGGGCGCGAAGTTCACGATCATTGCCCGCAGCCGCCGGCGCGGCAGCACCGCCAGCCGGATTTCCGGGTAGGTCGGCATGGGCATGGTGCGGAACAGGTCCGGGGTGATCATCAGCACCTCGTGGCCGAGCTTGAGCAGCTCGCGGCGGGTAGTCTCCAGGGTGCGCACCACGCCGTTCACCTGGGGGAACCAGGCATCGCTGACGATGCAGATCTTCATGTACGGTCCTCGTATGGATCGCGTTGCGGTGAGAATTCTCGGCCCATCTCGCGGTGACAGGCTCAGGCGGGGACGGGATCAGCCGGCACCGACTTGCCGACCAGATCGTAGCGTTCGGTCAGCTCGGTCCAGCGGACGATCTCCAGGGTGCCGTCGAAGTGCTCGACCAGCGCGGTGCAGCTTTCCACCCAGTCGCCGTCGTTGCAGTAGAGGATGCCCTGCATCTCGCGCATCTCGGCATGATGGATGTGGCCGCAGATCACCCCGTCGAGACCGCGCTCGGCGCATTCGTGGGCGACGGCCTCCTCGAAGCGGCTGATGAACTCGACGGCGTTCTTGACCTTGTGCTTCAGGTAGGCGGACAGGGACCAGTAGGAATAGCCGAGACGCCGGCGCACGTCGTTGACCAGCCGGTTCACCACCAGCGCCGCGTTGTAGGCATGATCCCCCAGGAAGGCCAGCCAGCGGGCATGCTTCACCACCGCGTCGAAGGCGTCGCCATGCAGCACCAGGAAGCGGCGGCCGTCGGCCATCTGGTGAATGGTCTCGTTGGCCACCAGCACGCCGCCGAAGAAGTGGCCGGCGAAGTCGCGCAGCCCTTCGTCGTGATTGCCGGTGATGTAGATCACCTCGGTCCCCTTGCGCGCCTTGCGCAGCACCTTCTGCACCACGTCGTTGTGGGCCTGAGGCCAGTACCAGCTTTTCTTGAGGCGCCAGCCATCGACGATGTCGCCGACCAGATAGAGCGTCTCGCATTCGGAGAACTTCAGGAAATCGAGCAGCTTATCCGCCTGGCAGCCCTTGGTGCCGAGATGGATGTCGGAAACCCAGATGGTGCGGTAGCGGAGGTCTCCCTCTTCCAGCGGCGGCTTGGGCAGGGCGGCAACGACGCCGCGCGACCTGTTCCGGAACGAACCCGCCGGAGCACGGGACTGCCAGCCTTCGGACGAGATGTCACGCCGCGAGGTTTCTGCCTGGATCATAAAGCCGTATTCTTCCTTGCTATGATCCCGATGGTCGCTTAATTCCACATCTTCAAAATACCTCCCGACAGTTACAGAATTATGTACGACGCAGAACAACGCGGACACGGCCGCCGGTTTCTTGTGATTCTGAACCCGATCGCGGGTCGGCGTCGGGAGGTATTCTTGCGCAAGACCATCGAGCACTTGGAACAGGCGGGATTCATCGTCTCCATCCGAGAGACGACGCAGCGCGGCGATGCCGAGGCCATGGCCCGCGAGGCGGCGCTCGGTTCCGACCGCCCGGAGGTGGTCGTGGCGGCGGGCGGCGACGGCACCATCAACGAGGTGGCGAACGGCCTGATCGGCAGCGGCATGATCATGGGCATCATCCCCATGGGCACGGCCAACGTGCTGGCCAGCGAGTTGGGGATCGGCGCCTGGTCGGGACCGGTGTCGCGGACGCTCATCGACGGCGTCGCGAAGCCCGTGCATTTGGGCGAGATCGACGGGCGGCGCTTCTTGATGATGGCCGGCGTCGGCTACGACGCGCGGGTGACGGCGCGGATCGATACGAAGATCAAATACCGCTGGGGCAAGGCGGCCTACGGCCTCGCCGGCCTGATGGAATGGCTGGAGAAGCCGCCGGCGCCGTTCGAAGCGGTGATCGACGGCAAGTCTTTCGAGGCGGCCTGGATGATCGTGGCCAACGGCCGCCGCTATGCCGGACGGTACATCGTCGCACCCATGGCGCGGCTCGACGCGCCGTCGCTGACCGTGTGCCTGATGCCCGGGGCGCGCCGAAGCGACATGGCCCGCTACCTGGCCGCCATCGGCCGCGACCGGCTGGACCGGGAAATGGACGTGACGTTCATCGAGGCGCGCGAGGTGCTGGTGCCGAACGCGCCGGGCGCCATGATCGAGATCGACGGCGACTTCCACGGGCCAGGCCCCGCGCGCATCGCGCTGGCGCCGGAGACGCTGAATTTGTTGCAGCCAGGCTAAACCCCGCCAAGCAGATAGAGAACCGCTTCGCGGTTCCCCTCACCTGACCCTTCGGGCCATCCTCTCCCGTTGGGGCGAGGGGATTTGGACTGAGCACCGGCCCCGTAAACCCTTCTCCCCAACGGGGAGAAGTGGCGCGTAGCGGCGATGAGGGGGAGCCGCGCAAGCGGCCCCTTCAGTGCTCGACCGATCAGCTTTCCGGCGTGGTGAGAGGCACGCCGAGCAGGGCGCGGCGCTTCAGCCAGGCGCTGGCGCGGTAGCGTGGGTCGCCGTAGAAGGCATACATGGCATCGAGGATCGCCAACACGGTGCTGGCGCCCAGCGCGTCGCCGAACTCCAGCGGACCCTTGGGATAGCCCAGGCCCAGCCGAACGGCCGCGTTGATGTCGTCCGGCGTGGCGATGCGCTGCTGGGCGATCTCGCAGCCCACATTGACGATGCAGGCGATCACCCGCTGGGCGATGAAGCCCGGGCTGTCATGGATCACGGTCACCGCCTCGGCAGCCCTCGCGAGCAGCGCATGGGCGCCGTCGCGGATTTCCGGCTTCGTCACGGGCGTGGTCATCAGGGTGCGGTGGGTGCCGAGGCCGAACAGCGGGTCGATGGCGACCGTGTTCGCCGGATCGATGCCCAACTCGAGCGCGGTGGTGGTGGCGTCCTTGCCGATGGGCGAGATCACGTTGACGACGCCCTCGCCCGGCTCGGACGCGACCGCGACGCCATTGGCCTTGGCCAGCGCGGTGACGATGTCCTGCACCTCGGTCGTGGCCTTGGCGACCCAGACCGCCTTGGGCAACGCCGTGGGCGCGGGATCGCGCGGGAAGGTGCTGCGCTTGCCGTCGGCATATTCGTAGAAGCCGCGCCCGGTCTTGCGGCCGTAGAGGCCGGCGGCGACGCGCTGCGGCGCCAGCGGGTTCGGCACGTAGCGCGGCTCATTGAAGAACTGCTGCCAGATGCTGACCATCACCGGGAACGACACGTCGAGGCCGGTGAGGTCGAGAAGCTCGAAGCAGCCCATGCGGAAGCCGCAGGCGTCGCGCAGCACGTCGTCGATCACCGGATATTCGGCGATGCCTTCCGACAGGATGCGGAAGCCTTCGGTGTAATAGGCGCGGCCGGCATGGTTGACGAGGAAGCCGGGCGTGTCCTTGGCGCCGACCGGACGGTGGCCCATGGCGCGGGCGAGATCGTTGAGGCGCTCGACGGCCGAATCCTCGGTCATCAGCGCCTTCACCACCTCGACCACCTTCATCAGCGGCACCGGGTTGAAGAAGTGGAAGCCGGCGACCCGGCCCGGCTTCTTGCAGGCGGCGGCGATGGCGGTGACGCTGAGCGAGGAGGTGTTGGTGGTGAGGATGCAGTCGTCCGAGACGACAGCTTCGAGGTCCTTGAACACCTGCTTCTTCACGTCGAGATTTTCCAGGATCGCCTCGACGACGACGGTGCAGTCGGAAAAGCCCGAGAGGTCGTCGGCCAGCTTCAGGTTGGCCTTGGCGGCGTCGGCGGCGGCCTGGTCCATCTGACCCTTCTCGGCGGCGCGGTCCAGCATCTTGCCGATGAAGCCGGCGGCCTCTTCCATGGCGGCCCGGTTCATGTCGAACAGCCGTACCGGGCAGCCGGCCTGCAGCGCGATCTGCACGATGCCGCGGCCCATGGCGCCCGCGCCCAGGACGCCGACGATTTCGTTCTGCTTGCTCACGGTCTCCCCCGTTTTTACTGCTCGGTAAGGTCGCCGGGTTCATAGCACACGGAAATCGGCGTCACCAAGCGCCGAGGGCGGGATTCGCCTGGCGATTGCCGCTATGCTGCTAACCGGAAGAACGGGAGGACGGCGATGGGCATCGGAGATGGCGGACTGGTGGAAACCGGCTGGCTGGCGGCGCATCTGGGCGACCCGGACCTGCGGGTCTACGACTGCACAGTGTTCCTGACGCCGGCCGGCGACGGTACGGTGAAGATCGAGAGCGGCCGCGCCCATTTCGACAAGGGCCACGTTCCGGGCGCCGGCTTCCTCGACCTGATCTCCGACCTGTCGGACACCAGGCAGTCGCTGCGCTTCATGATGCCGCCGGCCGAGAAGTTCGCGGCGGCAATGGGCAAGGCCGGGCTCGGCGACCAGTGCCGCGTGGTGCTCTACTGCGCCGGGCCGCCCATGTGGGCGACGCGGGTCTGGTGGATGCTGCGCGCCTTCGGGTTCGACAACGCGGCGGTGCTTAACGGCGGCTGGGGCCGGTGGAAGGCGGAAGGGCGCGAGATCGCGACCCGCGCGCCGGCCTATCCGCCCGCAACCTTCACGCCCAAGCCGCGGCCGGGCCTGTTCGCCGGCAAGGACGACGTGGCCGCCGCCATCTCCGATGGGCAGACCTGCGTGCTGAACAGCCTGTCGCGCGACATGCACTCGGGCAAGGTAGCCTCGGGCGTGCGGCCCGGCCGCATCGCCGGCAGCGTCAACCTGCCGGCCATGGAGCTACTGGGCGAGGATCTGAGGCTGCTGGACGACAGCGTGCTGCGCGAGCGGCTGGGCGGCGTCGGCGCGGAGAGAGGAACAAGAATCATCACCTATTGCGGCGGCGGCATCGCCGCCACGCTGACCGCCTTCGCCCTCGCCCGGCTGGGCCACGACAACGTGGCGGTCTATGACGGCTCCATGTCCGAATGGGCTGTCGACCCGGCCGCACCGATGGAGGTTGGGTAAGGTCCCGCGCAAGCGCCGATCCAATCCCCTCTCCCAAGGGAAGAGGGAACACGCGATGAAGTGGTTGCAAAGGTGCGCCTGGCACCCCACACCATTGTTCCCTTCCCGAAACGTGGCTTTCCCGTTGTTCCCTAATAATTTCGCGCACCGGCGAGCGCCGATGTTACCATTCCCGGCAAGCTGAGGACCGTCGACCGATGGAGTGGATAGACCACATCATATTGCTCTCCTCCGGCCTGATCGTGCTCAGCATCATGGTCGGGCTGGTGTCGACGCGCTTCGGCGCCCCGTTGCTGCTGGTCTTCCTGATCCTGGGCATGCTCGCGGGCGAGGACGGGCCGGGCGGCATCGTCTTCAACAATTACGAGGTCGCCTTCACGGTCGGCTCGCTGGCGCTGGCGATCATCCTGTTCGACGGCGGCCTGCGCACCGAGCGAAAGGATTTCCGCGAGGTGATGTGGCCGGCGGCGACGCTGGCCAGCGTGGGCGTCGTCGTCACCGCGCTCATCACCGGCCTCGCCGCGAAATGGTTCATGGGCATCGGCTGGATCGAGGGTCTGGTCGTGGGCGCCATCGTCGCCTCGACGGATGCGGCGGCGGTGTTCTTCCTGCTGAACGTGCGCGGGGTGCGCCTGCGCGACCGCCTGCGCGCCACGCTGGAGGTCGAGGCCGGCCTCAACGACCCGATGGCGGTGTTCCTCACCATCACCTTCCTGACCATCCTGCAGATTGGCGCGGAATCACCACTCGACACCGCGCAGACGCTGATGACCCATGCCATCGTCCAACTGCTGGGCGGCATCGTATTCGGCGTGCTGGGCGGCACCGTGCTGCTGTGGCTGGTCAACCGGCTGACCCTGTCGGCGGGGCTCTATCCGGTGCTGGCGGTGGCCGGCGGGCTGTTCGTCTACGCCGCCGCGCAAAGCTTCGGCGCCAGCGGATTTCTTGCCGTCTATCTGGCGGGCTACGTGTTCGGGCGGCGGCGGCACAAGGCGACGCAGATCATCGAGCGGTTCACCGACGGCATGGCCTGGCTGTCGCAGATCGCCATGTTCCTGATCCTGGGGCTGCTGATCACCCCGTCGCGCATGCTGCCCGTCCTCGCCGCCTCGATCGGCATCGCCGCGGTGCTGATCTTCATCGCCCGGCCGGTGGCGGGCTTCATCTGCCTGTGGCCGTTCAAGTACAGCCCGCGCGAGATCGGCTTCGTGTCTTGGGTCGGCCTGCGCGGCGCCGTGCCGATCTATCTCGGCACCATACCGGTGCTGTCCGGCATTCCCGGCTCGCAGGAATGGTTCGTGGTGGTCTACATGGTGGTGATCACCTCGCTGGTGGTACAGGGCTGGACCATCGGTCTGTCCGGACGCTGGCTCAATGTGGTGCTGCCGCCGCGCCCTGCGGCGCCGCCTCGGGTCGACATCGACCTGCCCCATGACATCGGCAAGGGAATGATCGCCTACACCGTCCAGCCCGAGAGCCTGGCCATGCGCCGGTCGATGGCGCGCCTGCCGCTTCCCGACGAGGTGTCCGTGGTCTCGGTGATCCGCGACGGCGCGATCCGCGGCCCGGACGAGCTGGAACACCTGGCGCCCGGCGACGACGTGCTGCTGCTGACCCCGTCCGAGCACGTTGCCCTGCTCGACCGCGTGTTCGGCACCAAGGGCGGCGCCCGCGACACCGCCGTGGAGCTGCTCGGCGAGTTCACCTTTCCCGCCGAGACGTTGGTGGGCGCGGTGACGGAGCTCTACGACGCCAAGGTGCCGGCCAATCAGCACGACGTGCCGCTGGGCGAGTTCATGGAAACGCACATGCTGTCCCGGCCCGCCGCCGGCAAGCGGCTGCGGCTCGGCGCCATCGAGCTGATCGTGGCCGAGACGAGGAAGGACCGCGTCACGCGCGTCGCCATCGAACTCGAGCCCACGGAGGGCTCGATCCGCCGCTTCGATCCGTGGCTGATCTGGATGCGCTCGGTGCTGTGGCTGCCGCTGGAGCGTCGGCTGATGGCGCTGCTGCCCAAGGTTCCCAAGCCGGTTTGGTGGAAGAAATAGGGCGGACGCAAAGGTCCCTACAGCTTGGCCACCCCGTCGATCTCCACGATCAGGTCCCGGTGCGCCAGTTCACGGACGCCGATGGCGGTCCAGGTCGGATAGGGGTCGTTGATGTAACGGTCCTTCACCTCGGCGAACAGCGCTATGCTGTGCTGCAGCTCGATATGATAGCTCTTCATGTCGACGAGGTTGTCGAAGGTGGCGCCGACCTCGTCGAGGATCGCCTTCATGTTCTCGAAGCAAAGCTGGAACTGGGCCTCGTGATTCCGGGGTATCTGGCCTTCCGGCATGATGCCGATGGCACCCGATATGTACAGGGTGTCGCCGACCAGCAGGCCCGGCGAATAGTGCCAGTTGTCGTGCAGGCTCTTCAGCCGGTCGGGTACGATCATGCGCTTTTCCATGGCTGTCGCTCCTTATGACGCGGCCCTTTGGCCGCTGAGATACTTGAACGCATCGATCGGCAAGGGCAGGACCACGGTCGAGCTCTTCTCGCCGACAATCTCGTGCAGCGCCGACAGGTAGCGAAGCTGCATGCCCTGCTCCGCGCTGCCCAGCATCCGCGCAGCCTCGACCAGGGTCTCGGCGGCCTGCTTCTCGCCCTCGGCATTGATCACCTTGGCCCGCCGCAACCGTTCCGCCTCGGCCTGCTTGGCGATGGCGCGGACCATGGACTCGTTCAGGTCAACCTGCTTGATCTCCACATTGGCGACCTTGATGCCCCAGGCGTCGGTCTGCTGATCGAGGATTTCCTGGATGTCGCGGTTGAGCCGCTCGCGACCCGACAGCATTTCGTCCAGGTCGTGCTTGCCCAGCACGGACCGCAGCGTGGTCTGGGCAAGCTGGCTGGTGGCGAGAAGATAGTCTTCCACCTGCAGCACCGCGCGCTCGGGATCGACGACGCGAAAATAGACTACCGCATTGACCGAGACCGAGACGTTGTCCTGCGAGATGACATCCTGGGGCGGCACGTCCAGCACCACGACCCGCAGCTGGACGCGCTGCATGGTCTGCACGAATGGGATCAAGATGATCAGGCCGGGCCCCTTCACGCCGCTGAACCGGCCGAGGGTAAACACTACCGCCCGCTCGTATTCGCGCATGATCTTGATCGCTGCGAACAGCAGGACGGCAACCAGGATGACCGCCATGCCGATCAGGCTTATGTCAAACATCGCTATGCTCCTTCCTTGGGCTGGGTGGCAATCGTCAGGGTCAGGCCGTCGCGCCGGCGGATGTAGGCGGCATCGCCGACCGACAGCCCTTCCGGGCCCACGGCCCGCCAGCGTTCGCCGCGGTAATCGACTGTGCCGCCAGCGCCGTCCCAGTCGATCACCGTCACGCGGTGGCCGGCGGCCCCCTCCTCGCCCGCCGCGACCGGTCGCCGGTGCGCGCGGACCGCCAACGTCAGCACGACCGCCAGCCCGCCACCCAGCACGGCGGTCATGCCGATCACCAGCGGCAGCGAGACTGTGAAGCCGGGCGCCTCGGTCTCCATCAGCAGGGTTGCGCCGACGACGAAGGCTATGGCGCCACCGATGCCCAGCACGCCGAACGATGGCGCGAGAGCCTCCGCTGTCATCAGCAACAGACCCAGCACGACCATCGCAACGCCTGCCAAGGTCACGGGAAGCACGTTCAGCGCATAGAGCCCCAGGAGCAACGATATCGCGCCCAATGTGCCGGGTACGTAGGTGCCAGGGCTGTAGAACTCGAGCAACAGCCCGTAAAAGCCGATCATCATCAACAGTAAGGCCACGTTCGGGTTGGTGATCACTGACAGGAGTTTGATGCGCCAGCCGGGCGCGACGGCCTCTACCGGCAGCCCCGCAATCCTGAGGGTACGCACGCCGTCGCCCATCGTAACGGTGCGACCGTCTAGGGCGGCGACCAGAGCATCGATGTCATCGGCCATGAGGTCGATCACGCGGAGTCTGAGGGCTTCGGCCGCCGGCAGGCTCGCCGCCTCGCGCACCGCCTTTACCGCCCATTCGGCGTTGCGCCCCCGCATTTCCGCGAGACTCTGGATGTAGGCTGCGGAGTCGTTGATTGCCTTTGACGATTGCGCGTCGCCGGAGGGACCGGACTTGTCGTCCTTTTTGCCGCCCCCCTCATTCGCGTCGTCCTTGTCGCCGTCTGATTCCGCTGGCGAAGGCAGCTTCGTCGGGGACCCGCCGAGGCCGACGGGCGTGGCGGCACCCAGATTCGTGCCAGGAGCCATAGCCGCCACGTGGCTGGCATAGAGGATGTACGTGCCGGCACTGGCCGCCCGCGCGCCGGACGGAGACACAAAGGTGGCGACCGGCACCGGCGAGGCAAGGATCGCCCGGATGATATCGCGCATGGCAGTATCGAGGCCGCCGGGCGTATCCATTCGGATCACCACCAGCGCTGCACCCTCGGCGGCCGCGTCCTCGAGCCCGGTTTCGACGAATTCGGCGATCGCCGGTCCGATTGCGCCCTGAACCGGCAGCACGACGATACGCCGCCCTTGCCCGTCGGCCGCCACCGCGAGTCCCGCCAGTCCGAGGACCAGGGCGGCAATCGCGGGTATGAGGCGGTGCCGGAGCATGATCGAAAGCTAGAGCCCTCCCGTCACCGGCCAGATCTGTCCGGTGATCCAGCCGGACGCGGGTGCGCTGAGATAGACGACGGCCGCGCCGATATCCATCGGCGTACCGAAGCGGCCCGCCGGAATCCTGGCCTGCTCGAGCAGGCCCGGCAGGCCGGATTCGTCGATCCCGAGGGCGTTCATCACCACCTCGGTCGAAATCCATGCCGGTTCGATGGCGTTGACCCTGATGCGCGGCGCCAGTTCGCGGGCGAAGGTTTCGGTGAGGCTGTTCACCGCCGCCTTGGCCGCGCCGTAATGGCCGCTGCCCGGCACCGGGCCGCGCGCGGCCCGCGACGAGATGTTGACGACCGAGCCGCCGTCGTCCATGCGCTTCACGGCGGCAACCGTCCCCATCCAGACCGAGGTGAGATTGGTGTCCATGCAGTGCTGCCAGGCATCGGGCGCCGCGCCGGTGAGCGGGCCCATATAGGTCGAGCCGCCAGCATTGTTCACCCAGATGGAAAGCTTGCCGAACGTGTCGACGGCGGCATTGGCCAGCGCCTCGAGCGCCTGGGAATTGGTCACGTCCGTCGGCACGGCGACGGCCTTGCCGCCCTTGGCGGCAATGTCGCCGGCCACCTTGTCCACGTCGCCCTTGCGGCGGGCGGCCAGGACCACGGCGGCGCCCGCTTCCGACAGCGCATGCGCGATTCCCTCGCCGATGCCGCGGCCGCCGCCAGTGACCACGGCCACCTGCCCGTCCAATCTGTATTCGTCGAGGATGCCCATCAATGGCCTCCGGTGACCGGAAGCATCTGGCCGGTGACCCACTGGGCCGCGGGCGAGCTGAGATAGACCACGGCGGCGCCGATGTCCTGCGGCCGGCCGAACTTGCCCATGGGGATGGCGAGTTGCTTGGCGAGCGCCGGCAGCCCGGCGTCGTCGACGCCCAGCGCCGTCATCATCACCTCGGTCGGAATGTAGCCCGGCATGATCGCGTTGACCCGGATGGCGGGCGCCAGTTCGCGGGCGAAAGTCTCGGTCAGGCTGTTCACCGCCGCCTTGGCGGCGCCGTAGTGGCCGCTGCCCGGGATCGGGCCCCGTGCCACGAGCGACGAGATGTTGACGATCGAGCCGCCCTCGGTCATGCGCTTCACCGCCGCAAGCGTCGCCGCCCAGACGGCGGTGATGTTGAGGTCGACGCAGTCCTGCCAGTCTCGGGCCGAAAGCTCGGCGAGCGGACCCATGGCCTTCGAGCCGCCCGCGTTGTTCACCCAGATCGTCAGCTTGCCGAAATTGTCGATAGCGGCCTGGGCCAGAGCATCGAGCGCCTGGGAGTTGGTGACGTCGGTCGGCACCGCGACCGCCCGGCCGCCCTTGGCGTTGATGTCGGCCGCCACCTTTTCGACCTCGGCCGCGCGCCGCGCGGCGACGACCACAGCCGCGCCCGCGTCGGACAGGGCGTGTGCGATGCCCTCGCCCAGGCCGCGGCCGCCGCCGGTGACGACGCCGACCTGCCCGTCCAGCCGGTACTGGTCCAGAACTCCCATGCAACTCTCCCCGTGCTTTCCCGTTAGGAGCTTAGCATAACCCGCCGCCCGCAAGACCTAAATCGCCGCGCCGATGGGAAAGCGGCTGCGAGCACCACATATCCTGTGGTGAGGGGGCGAGAGCGAACCGGAGGAAGACATGGCGAAGCCGTCAATCCTGCTGCTGTCCGCGGCGCTGACCGCGGGCCTTTCGTTGTCAGCCGTGGCCGCGCCGGCCGAACCGGAGGGCGACCCCGCGAAACCGGCGCCGATCTCCGAGCCGACGACCGTGGAGACCATGCCCACGATCGGATTCACCCCGGCGATGAAAGAGTCGATCCGCGCCTACTACAAGGGAAAGGCCTGCGCCCCGGACGTCACCGGACCGGTCGCCGGCTGCATCCCGCGCCGCGACCCGTCGAAGGCGCCGCGCTACAGCGTCGGCAAGCCGCTGCCCTCCGCCATCGAGGCCGAGCCGCTGCCGAAGGCGCTGGCAGACGCCATGCTGGCCCCGGAAGGCTACCGCTTCGGCCTGGTGGACGGAGACGTGCTGATGCTGGCGAAGGACAACAGCCGGGTGGCCGACACCTACCCCGCCGTCGACCCTGCGGCGCCCTGAGCGTTCCGGCTAAGCGCTACCGGGCCGTTGCGGGCTTGCGATCGCCGGTACCGCCGGCGGCCCCGTCGGGCTGCTTCTTCAGATATTTGTCGAACGTCGCCTTCAGCGTGCCGTTCGCCTGGTTCTTCTCCAGCCACGCATCGACCGCGGCGAGCAACGCGTCGTCCTCGGGCATGACGTAGGCTTTCTCGGTCAGCGTGAACGTGCCGGTCGTCGCGGCGCACAGGGCCGCATGCCGGGCGGCCTGCCACTGCACCTCGATCTTGTCGGTCACCATGACGTCGGCGCGGCCCGCGGCGAGTTCGTCGAAGATCTTGGTATTGTCGGGGAACACGGTGACGGATGCGTTGGGCAGCTTGGCCTGGACGAAACGCTCGTTGGTGCCGCCCGGATTGACGATCACCCTGACGCCCTTGCGGTTGATTTCGTTCACCGTGTCGTATTTCCGCTCGTCGCCGCATCGCACGATCGGCGCCTTGCCGTCGTTCAGGTACGAACGGCTCTGGAACGCCTCGCGCTGGCGCTCCTGGGTCTTGGTGATACCGCCCATGGCGATGTCGAACTTGCTCGACTTCAGGTCCTGCATCAGCGTGGGCCAGGTCGTCTGCACGAACACCAGCTCGACGCCGAGGCTGTCGGCAAGGCTGTGCGCCATGTCGACGTCGATCCCCGACCAGCTGTCGCCGCTCTTGACCGTGAACGGCGCGTAGTCGCCGGTCATGCCCACGCGCAACTGCTTGCGGGCGACGATGCGGTCGAGCAGGGACGAGCCCTGCGGCGCATAGGCCACCTTGCCCGCTTGGCGGGCGATCTCGGTGAGCGCCTCGGGGGCGATGCCCCGCTGCCTGGCGGCCGTGTTGAGGATCGACAGCAGGTGGTCGCGCTGGTCCGGCACGTCGAGCAGCGGGCGCACCAGCACGAGCTGGGCGAGAATGGCGTCGCCGGCGCGGGCGATCGAGGGCCGCAGAACGGCGTTGAGGTCGAGGTTCGGCTGGGTGGCCGGCATGCCCCCGGCCTTCCACACCGCGAACCAGCGGCGCTGCACCGCCTTCGACGCCTCCATCTGGGCGGCGAGGAACGGCCGGGCCGACGGGAAGTCGAGGCCCGAAGCCTCCGCCTGGGCGGCGGCGGCGTCGAGCACGCGCGCCTCCTGCTCCAGATCCTCGATGGCCCGGTTGTGACGCCACTTCCACGCCGCCACGTGCTCGCCCAGATCGAGCCGATAGAGCAGCAGATCGGCGAAGCGCTGGATCTCCGGCGCGGGCGGCGCGTCGGCCACGGCGGAGCGCATCCCCGTTACCAGGGTCAGCACGACGACGACGATGCCGACCATCGACCTCATGGACTCTCCCAACGCTGCGTTACCGCCCCTTGTCGATCATATAGGTGTTCGCCACGGGTATGCCACAATCTCGGCACCGTCAGGCGCCTGGCAGATAGGCCGCCAGCGCGGTGCGGAAGCCGTCGGACAGGCGCTCGCCCTTGCGGGTCTCGTGGCTGATGTGGACCATGGTCAGCAGCGCAGCCGTAACGCAGACGTCGCCGGCGAAGATGCCCTGGCCCATGGCGAACGACGAATTGCCGATGCGCTCGACCCGAGTGCCGACGGTCAGCTCACCGGCCTCGCGGACCTCCTTGAGATAGCGGATGGTCTGCTCGGCGACGACGAAGCCTCCGATGGCCTCGGCCGGCAGGCGACGGCGGATGGTGAAGTTGAGCAACCGGTACCGGCCTTCCTCCAGATAGGCCGCGATCACGCTGTTGTTGACGTGGGCCTGCTGGTCCAGGTCGCGGATCCGCACCAGGATCGGGTTGAAAACGGCGTAGCTCTCTCGGCGCGCGAGGGCGTCCCAGTCGGTGGCGCTCATGGTCAATAGATCGTATAGGCGCCGTCGATCACCAGGGTGTCGCCGGTATGATAGCGCGCGGCCGGGCTGGCCAGGTAGGCGGCGATGGCCGAGAAGTCCTCGCCGTCGGCCCAGCCGCCCATGGGCACGCGGCTGATGACGTTCTCGTTGAACTTGTCCCAGGACTGGGCGCCGGCGGTCATCTCGGAGCGGACCCAGCCGGGGCAGATGCTGTTGACGCTGATCTTCCAGCGGGCCAGTTCGACGGCCATGGCGCGGCACATGGTGACCACGGCGCCCTTGGTGGCCGCGTAGTGCTCGTTCCGCGCCGCGCCGTGGACCGCGGCGGTCGAGGCGATGCCCACCAGCGAGCCGCCGGCGTCGCCGCTCTTGGCCCGCTCGACCATATGACGGGCCGCTTCGCGCAGGGTGAACAGCACGCCATGCAGGTTGACGCCCTCCATCTTGCGGAAATCCTCAATGGAGATGTCGAACAGGTCCTTGCGGCGGATCGAGATGCCGGCATTGGCGATGGCTGTGTCGAGACGGCCGAACTCGTCGAGGATGGCGGCCACGCCCGCCTTGACCGCATCCTCGTCGGAAACGTCGATCCGGGCCGCGCGGACCGCGCCGCCCTGCTGCTTCAGCCGCTCGACGGCCCTGGCGTTCTTGTCCTCGTTGGTCCCCCAGATGACGACGCTGGCGCCGTGCATGGCCAGGCCCTCCGCCATGCCGATGCCGATGCCGCCATTGCCGCCGGTGACCAGCGCCACCTTGCCCGTCAGGTCGAACAGGTTCTTCATCGATGCCTCCCGCGAATTCGGCGGGAGGCTAGACCGGAATGCCGTCCGGGGAAAGCCCCGGCTTCAGGCAACGGAGACGGGCGCCGCGTTCAGCGCCAGCCGGAAGGTCAGGAAGTCGCCGGGCCGCACGGGGGCGAACCCGACCACCATGTTGATCGCGCCCTGGGCTATATCCACGTCGGTGGTGGTGTGACGGCCGCACTGGACGAACCAGGCGTCGCGGGGCGTGCGCCCCATCAGGGCCCCGGCGCGCCACATATCCTCGAGGAAGCCGTCGGCGCTGGCGCGCATGCCGTCCCAGAGCGGTTCGTCGTTCGGCTCCCGCGCGGTCCATTCGAGGCCCTGGCGCAGCGACCGCTCCAGATAGAGCACGGTTCGGCGCACCGCCAGGTGCCGCCATTCCGGCTGCAGCGAGAGGGTGCGCGATCCCCACACCAGCGGGCCGGCCGACCCCATGGCGCGGATCACGTTGATGCCCTGCGGATTGAGCAATTCCTGCCGGCGCGCGCTGACCGCCACGTCGAGGCTCGCGCCGGTTATCGCGGCGCCCGGTCCCGCGGGCGCCTTCCAGACACCCCGCTCGCGGCCGAAGCGGGCGATGATGCCGGCCACGCTTGCGCCAGGTCCGGCATCGGCGCCGGTATCGAGCCTGAGCCTGGGATAGTAGAGCGCCGCGTCCGGCGAACGCAACGGCGCGGCATCCCGCAGCCAGGCGACCGCCGCCGCATCGTCGGCGAGCCCGGGCGGCGGATCGACCAGCAGGGTCGCGCGGTGCCGGGCGCATACCGAAAGGGCCTTCTCGTACAGGGCGACGACTTGGTCGCCCACATGCGCGGCGTCCGGCACGCACAGCAGGTCGAAGCTGTCGGCGGACGCCGCGGCGAGCACGCCGAGCCCATCCTCGAGCGAGGCCGGCGAATTGCTCGGCGTACGGACCAGCACGGCATCGCGGCCGCCATTGACGAAAAACCGCGAGACCGCCTGCGGCGCCTCGCCCAACCCATGCGCGCCGCCGAAGTCACGCTCGAACTCGATCAGCCCCGATACGGGCGCGGCCTTGCCGGTTGGCCCATGCGAGAACGCGCCGACGAACGCGCAAACCCCCGTCGCCGCGCCGGGGACCGGACGCGGCGGAACGGTCGGCGCGTCCTCCTCCAATCCAGGAGTTCCCGGCATGGGCCGGGTGATGGAGCGCATCCAGCGGACGACCTGCTTGAAAGCCATGTGCGAGAATTATTCGCCAACGTGGCGAATTTGTGAGTCGCCTGCCCTCGAAACGCCGCAAGAGTCCGGTCAGGGCCGAATGAAGGCGAACTCCGTGTCCGGGTCCAGATTGTCGGCCGTGAACTGAAGCTCGGCGGCGATGTCGTCCCAGCTTCTGGTCATGGAATAGATGCGGACCACCTGGGCGAGCAGCTTGCGGCCCAGCACGTCGGCAGGCAGCCCCTGGACCCGCGCTTCGGCCAGCATGGCTTCGACGTGGCGTTCCACGAGATCGTTGATCGGCGACATGGCGATTTCTCCGGCTTCGGACTGCCGCACATTGACAGGCGTTCGCACGGACCCCATTGAGCGGGATCAAGCGGCGCGCCGAACGCGAATTTTTCTTCGTCGGCATCGGGTGCAGAGCCCCACCGCCGCCCTCGCCCCGGCTAGCGCAACCTTTCCGCGGCGGTGCGCAGCCATATCCTCAGCGGCGCGGGAACGTGCGATCGCAGCCTCGGCTTGAATCCCGACGCCATGGTCCATTTCTCCATACGCTCGGGCGGCGCGGCAGGCGGCAGCGACCGTCCGAGGCCGGCCAGGAGTTCGGCATAGGCGGCCATCTGGTCACCGAGCGCGAAGCGGGTCGCCGCGGTTTCCATCGCCGCCGCAGACAGGCGGCGCAGCAGTTGCCTGTCGCCGGCAAGCCGGCGCAGGCACGCCGCCGCCGTGGCCGTATCGCCGATGGCAAAAAGGTATCCGTCGCGCCCGTCGGTGACCGCCGCATCGGTCACGCCCTTGATCCTCGAGGCGACCGGAACGCAGCCGGACGCCATCGCCTCCAGCAGCGACAACGCGAAACCCTCGGTGCGGCTCGGGAGCAGCAGCACGTCGTGTCCGCGATAGAGGTCGGCCAGCACCTGCTGCGGCACTGCGCCGGTGAAGGTGACCTTGCAGGGCGCCGCCGCGAGCCGGTGTTCCAGCCGGCTGCGATCGGCGCCGTCGCCGGCGACGGTCAGCTCGACCGGCAGGTCTCGGACCGCGGCGAGGATGCCGGGAATCCAGAGGCAGCCCTTGTCCGCGTCGGCCAGCCGGCTCGCGACGAGCACGCGGAGCGGTCCCTCGGACGCGGCGCGGTCACCGCCGCCGAACGGCGCCCCGATGCCGTGGGGAATGAGGGACATCCGGCCGGGGTCGAAGCCCCAGCGCCCTGTCAGGTCGCTCCGCATCCGGGGCGCGATGACGACGGTGTGATGCAGCCAGTCCCGGATCGCGCGCGCCCAGCTGTACATGCCGGTGGTGATGCCGTGAAGCACCAGGATCTTGGCCATGCCGGAAGGCAGGTAACGGGCGAGGTTGGCGGTGTAGGGCTCGACGAGGATGTTGAAGATCGCACCGTCATAGCCGCCTTCCATCACCGTCTGGTAAAGCGCCTCGGACAGCTGGCGGTCGCCGAGGTCGGCGCGGTTGATCAGCGTGCCCTCCGGGGAGCCGTGAAGCGGCTTGCGGTCGAGCACGCCGATGCGGTGGAGTTCGATGCCGTGGGGCGCGAGGCCGGCCGTGAGGCGGGCACAGAAACTGTTGATGCCACCGAGATGCGCCGGCCCGAAGATCGCGAATCTGCTGCCCAAGCATCCCTCGTCGCCGCGAATTCCCGCGCCGAGCATGGCTGGTGCCGGGACTGGGGTCACCAACTATCGCGCGCCGGACACAAAAAGGCCCGCCATGGGCGGGCCTTCCAGGCTGCGTAATCAGGTGCCTACCGGTAGCGGCATTTCACGTCGCCGCGGTCCAGTTCGCGGCCCACGAGCGCACCCGCGCCCGCGCCGACGACGGTGCCCAGCGCCTTGTCGCCGTGGCCGGCGACCGCATTGCCGAAGATGGCGCCGCCCACGGCGCCGGCGATGGCGCCGCCGGTGCCCTTGTCGCGCTTGCAGTAATAGCCGTCGTCGTAATGGCGACCGTGATCGTGGTGATAACGATGGCCGTCACGGTGATAATCACGATGGTAGCGGTCGCCGGCCACCGCCGGAGCGGCGACGCATACCGCCAGGACCGCGGTCAGGATGGCTGTTTTCATGACGCTTCACTCCTTGGCTTGTCGGGGCGCCCTTCAAGGACGCTTCCTGGTCAGTGCAGTCAACGCGGCAGAACCGCGAAAGTTGCGGTGCGCGCAGAATACACGGCAACGTGGCAGGACCATGTCACGGACGGGGCGCCGGGGTTGACGGCGAGAAGGTGGTGGAGGCACCCTTTGCGGCAGCGTCCGGGCGCCTGACCCGCCCCCCGGATTCCAGCGCGATCAGGCCGCATCATGCCCACACCCCTCGACGCACAGATCAGCCAACCCGTCCGCGCCGCGATCGAGGATATCGGCCGGACCGAGGACCTGCGGTTCTCGCCGGGCGGCAGCCTGATCGCGCTCGCCGGCTTCAAGAAGCGGCTCTGCCTGATCGTGCGGGTGGCCATCGAGCCCGATCCGGACGGCGCGCGCGTGACGGTCGACGATTTCATGGTGCTGTCGTCGCCGCGGCTGCGGGGTGTGCACGGCGTCGACTTCATCGACGACCGGACCCTGGCCGTGGCCAACCGCGAGGGATGGGTGACGATCTTCGCCCTGCCAGGCGGCGCGCCGGACGGCAGGCACCTCCGGCTGGAGCCGGTGCGCGTGCTGAGACGCGCCGGTCCGCTGAGCCTGCTGAGATCGCCCGGTTCGGTCGCCGTCGCGCGGGAACCGGACGGCGCCGCGAGCCTGCTGGTCTGCAACAACTATGTGGACCGGGTGACGCGCCACGTGCTCGAACCGGGGAACGGCCACCGGGTGCGGCGCAGCGAGGTGATGCTGGCGCGAGGGCTCTGCACCCCGGACGGCATCGCGCTGAGTCCGGACGGCGACTGGATCGCCGTCAGCAATCACGACAGCAAGGAGGTCGCGCTGTTCCGGGCCTCGGACGACCTGGACCGCCGGGCCGCACCCGCCGGGACGCTTCGGGGCATTACCTATCCGCACGGCCTGCGCTTCACGCCGGACGGCGGCCATCTGCTCGTCGCCGACGCGGGCGGGCCGCTGGTTCGCGTGTTCGCACGGGGCAACGGCTGGGAAGGAAGCCGCGATCCCCTGCGGAGCATCGCGGTGATGGACGAGGACACCTATCTGCGAGGGAGGTTCGATCCCACCGAGGGCGGACCCAAGGGCATCGACATCGACCGCACCGGCAGCGTGGTCGCGCTGACCTGCCGCGAGATGCGGTTGGCGTTCTTCACCCTGGATTCGATGGTGAACGCGGATTGACCGGCGCGGCGGGGCCACGGACTGCACTTTTTTCCAGGGAACATCAAACTTCTCATTTCGGCGTGCGCCCGATAAGTCCCCCTGTGCTCTACCGCAAGCGACCAGCCACCACCAAGATTGTCTCAACCAGCCTTTCATCACAATCGGTAGGGGGCCGCCTAACGAGCTCTTCGAAGAACCGGGATCATGATCCGACTGATCACCACCATGATCCCTTGCACCAACCCTCTACGCCCTCGCACGGGTCAGTCAACGCCCAACGTTGCTCGATGCCAGAACCATCGGTGCAGAACGTGGTTCCATCATGTTCCCCCGGCTCGTCCCAGTTAAAGTCCGTGTAGCACCAAATTTGGCCCTTCCACTCTCCTCGAGGGCGCCAGTATCGCCCACACGGCATTTTTGCGGGAATAACTTTAAAATCCTGCCCGCATTTGGGCGCAGTCCCATCGTCAGAACTTGAATCAGACGATGCTGAGGCAAGCGCCGCCAGCGCCAGAATACCAATCGCAAGTTTGGCCCCACCCGACAGATTGCTGTTCGCTTTGGCATGAGATGAGGACCCCTCCTTGATCCGACTGAGGGCTCTCTGGGCTTCTGCGTTTCCTTGAGCCGCAGCTTTTTTGTACCAGTTTACTGCTTCAGCTTTGTTCCGAATAACACCAATACCCCTCTCGTAAATGTGGCCGATCGCGTACTGAGCAAACTCCAACCCTTGATCGGCAGATTTTCTGTACCACATCGCCGCCGCCGCTTCGTCCCGCGCAACACCCCTTCCGGTTGCGTACATCTTACCCAAGCTATACTGAGCAGATGCGTTTCCCTGCTCGGCGGATTTTCTGTACCACCTCACCGCTGCCGTATCGTCGTTAGGAACTCCTTTTCCATTTTCATATAGCCAACCCAAAGCGAACTGCGCTCTTGCATTGCCCTGATCAGCGGACTTTCTGTACCACCTTTCCGCGGCAACAAAATCCTTGGGAACACCTTTCCCGTGCGCATACATCGTACCCAAGGCGAACTGGCCATCCGCGTATTCGAGATCGGCAGATCGTCCATACCACGACACCGCAGCCGCTTCGTCTTGGGCAACACCCTTCCCGAACTCATACATCGCACCCAAATTGTACTGAGCAGATGCGTCTCCCTGATCGGCGGCTTTTCTGTACCACTTCACCGCTTCTTGGTCATTCTTAGCAACACCGTTTCCATTCTGATACATCCACCCCATCGCCGCTTGGGCGGTTCGATGCCCCTGATCAGCGGCCGTTCGAAACAAGTTCACAGCCTTGTTGTAATCTTGAGCAAGTCCGTAACCATATGTGTGCATTACGCCCAAGGAATGCTGTGCAGGCGCATAGCCCTTTCCCGCCGATGCCCTAAAGTTGAGTTGCGCGCGGGCGTAATCTTCCTTTTTGTACAAAGCGCGACCCAATCTGTAGTGATTCTCTTTACTTTCCTCTTCGGCTAGTGCTTTTTCACAAGCCGGTATGGCAACCTTGGCGTCGATTTGCTCAAGCGCCACCCCCGTACCCCGGCTGCCAGGTTCGTCCGGCGAACCTGCCAGTGTCCTACAGTGATCGGTCCATTCCCTCCCGCCGCAGCCTGCCAGCGCCGCACCAATGAGTAATGCAACTCCAAAGCCAACGCACCGGATGGAAAACATCATTCCGCGCCTTTCGGGTGAACTGTATCGTTGAATTAAATAATATGATTGCTATCTCTTGCTGCGCTGTAATTCAGTACATTATAGCGCGCGCAAAATTAATTTTTTGCAGCGAGAAAGCACACCTCGCCGAATAAAGACGAGATTCTCTAACCGGAAATCCAGCCAAACAGAAGCATGGCCTGATAAAGGCCGTAAACTAGTCCTGCTCCGACGGCCACGATTAACGCAACGAGACTTAGCTTAATGACGACCGTGGCGAGCGGCAGAATCAAGAGGCCCGCAACAAAACCCAGTAGCGCGCCGACCCACGCGTGTTCCCCGCCTTCTCGG
>JBFWZH010000049.1:0-31181 GCA_050185585.1 Sphingomonadales bacterium
CATACCATCTATGCCGACCACGACCTGTTCTCCTCGCGCAACATCCTGCTGCCGGTCGAGCGCAACGAGGCGATCCGGGTGCTGCCGACCAGCCTCGATCCGCCCGAGCACCGGCCGTTCCGCAACCTGATCAACCATGGCCTGTCGCCCAAGGTAGTGCGCGGGCTCGAGCCGTCGATCCGCGAGCTCACCGTGTCGCTGATCGAGGCATTCCGGGCGCGCGGCCATTGCGAGTTCGCTTCCGAATTCGCCGAGTTGCTGCCGATCAGCCTGTTCCTGAGGATGGTGAACCTGCCGGTCGAGGATCGGCTCAAGCTCAAGGCGTTGTCCGAGCAGGTGAACCGGCCCGACGGCTCGATGACGCCGGAGGAGGTGAACCAGGGCTTCCACGACTACCTGATGCCGGTGCTGCTGGAGCGCCGCGCCTATCCGGGCGACGATCTGTTCAGCCAGTTCCTCGCCGGCAGCATCGACGGCCGTCCGATGACCGACGGCGAGGCCTTCGAACTCTGCATGCAGGTGCTGATCGCCGGGCTCGACACGGTGGTGTCGGTGCTGGGTTTCCTGATGATGTTCCTTGCCCGCAATCCGGCGCACCGCCGACAGCTGGTCGAGGACCCGGCCATGATCCCGCCGGCGGTCGAGGAGTTCCTGCGCCGCTTCCCGCTGGTCGCCATCCCGCGCACGGTGATCCGCGACATGGAGTTCCAGGGCGTCGCCTTCCGGGAAGGCGACCTGATCCTCGTTCCCACCATGCTGCACGGCCTCGACGACCGGGCCTATCAATGCCCGCTGGACGTGGACTTCAACCGCCGCATCGGCATCCATTCCACCTTCGGCGCGGGCGTGCACCGCTGCCCCGGCTCGCTGCTGGCGCGGGCCGAGCTGCGGATCTTCCTCGAGGAGTGGCTGTCGCGCATCCCGGACTTCGACATTGCGCCGGGCCGCACGCCCAAGGTGCTGTTTGGCATCGTCGGCACGGTGGTCGACCTGCCGCTGGTGTGGCAGGTTTGAGCGCATGGTGAAGCTGATCGTCATCGACGCCTCGGGCGCCGAACATGTGCTTGACGCCGAGGCCGGCCGCTCGGTCATGAAAGCCGCGACCGACGCGCTCATTCCGGGAATCATGGGCGAATGCGGCGGCTGCCTGTCCTGCGCCACCTGCCACGGCTATGTGGACGAGGCGTGGGCGCCGAAGCTCGCGCCGCCGTCGGAATCCGAAGTCGACATGCTGTCCTGCGCCGTCGACGTCGAGGCGAACAGCCGGCTCACCTGCCAGATCGAGATGACGCCGGAGCTGGAGGGTCTGGTGGTGCGGCTGCCGGCGGCGCAGTTCTGAGAATCCTTTCCCTCTAAAATCATTGTCATCCCGGCCTTCGCCCATGGGCGTCAACTTAGCAGAAGCACTGTTTGACATTGTCATCCCCGCCACTTGCGCGGCGATCCATGTCTCCGTCGTATGCGGCGAAAAAGGTCCTGCACTGCCGTTCGTACCAGTCTCCGGGCGCACAAGGTCTTGCCCTGACATGGATCCCCGCTCGCGCTTCGCTTGGCGGGGATGACAGCTGAGGGAAGGCAACAGCTTAAGTTGACGCCTATGGGCTCCCGCCTGGATGACAAGATTGGGTTGGGGAAAGGATGGAGAGGCGAAATCCTACTCCTTCCCCGGCCTGAACCCCGCCATGTAGCGGTCGATCATGTGGTGGTAGAAGGCCAGGCGGTATTCCTGGTCGGCCAGGATGCCGCCGCGGTAGCCGCGCGAGCGCAGGCCCTTTTGCTGGGTGGCCATGGTGCCCACGTCGCCGTCGAGCAGGGCGCCCAGGCTCTTCTCGCCGAATTCGACATATTCCCTCTCGGCCGCGGCGAGGCCGCCGCCGCTGGCCGTCGACATGCCGCTGAACGCGTCGTCGCCCACCGCGTAGTAGAACACGTCGTAGTAGGAGCGGTTCGGATCGCTGGAATGCGGGCGCAGCCGGTGGAACAGGATGCCGTCGGCCAGCATGCCGGCCGAGAAGTTCGGGAAGATGGTGTAGTGGTGGCTGTCGGTCAGCTGGCTGTCGCTCATCTTCTCGTAATGGGCGTGGCCGCGCGCCGGGCCCAGCTTGCGCTTCTGCTGCTGCAGGGCCTTGCGCGTTGCCGTGGGATTGCCCGCGAAGTCAGCCGGTGCCAGGTCCCAGCGTTTCAGCTCGGCGCCGAGCTGCTCGCTGATCGGCGGCAGGTTCGAGTTCAGGTAGCGCGAAGAGGGCAGGGCGCCCTTCATGTGCATGACGGTATGGCCTTGGTCGAAGATCTCGCAGGCGATGTCGCGGAAATCGTCCTCGAGATAGTCGAGATAGGGCGCGTGCACGGTGGCGAAGTGGTAGACCTCGCTGAAATTGTCGTGCAGCGCCTTCCAGTTGCTGGGCAGGCTGACGGTCAGCGCCTGCACCCGCGTCATCCGGTCGACCGGATAGACCTGCCAGCGGTCCCAGACCGGGCCGAGATAGTCCTTCAGGCTGACGCTGCCGGGGTCCATGTTGACGAAGACGAAACCGGCGAAGGTTTCGCACTTCATCTCCTCAAGCCGCACGCGGCCGCAGGGGCTGCCCTCGGAGAAATCCTCCTCGTCCTGCAGCGCGACGAGCGTGCCGTCGATGCCCCAGGTCCAGCTGTGGTAGTCGCAGGTGAAGGACGGCATGGAGCCCTCGGCCGGCTGCACCAGCCGGTTCCCCCGGTGCTGGCAGACGTTGTAGAAGGCCCTGATGCCGCCGTCCTGCTGGCGGACGACCAGGATGGATTCGGGGCCGATGTCCTCGACCACGAAATCGCCGGGCTCGGGGATTTCCGAGGCGCGGCCGATCACCAGCCAGACCTTGGTCCAGACATTCTCCCACTCGCGCGCGAAGAATTCGGGCGAGGTGTAGCGCTCGCCGGGCAGGGCGCCGCGCTTGTAGCGCGCCGGAAAGATCTCGTCGGCGAAGCGCTGGGCATAGGAGCCGGGCTTGGTTTGCTGGTTCATCGGACACCTCCCCGTGCCGTGCATGACAAATGTCATAAATGAATGTAGAGAAAGGCGCGGACTGGCGCAAGGCCGACCCGCGCCCTGGTTGGCCCGCGCAGCGAAGAATCAGCCCGCCGGCGTCTCCTTGTGGGCGGTCTGGGCGGCGATGTAGCCGAAGGTCAGGCACAGGCCGATGGTGCCGCCGGCGCCGTAGTAGGCTTCGCGCGACGGGCTGGCGATGCAGTTGCCGGCGCCGTAGAGGCCGGGGATCGGCTCGCCGCCCGCACCCAGCACCTGCGCCTTCTCGTTGATCTGCGGCCCGCCGCTGGTGTCGAGCGCGCCCGCCGCCAGGATGATGCAGTAATAGGGCCCCTTATCGCGCAGCGGGTGCAAGGTGGAGTTGGGCATGGCATTGGGCTTTTCCGTGCTGCCGTCGCGCATCTTCGAGAAGAACGCCTGCCATTCCCTGTCGTAGGACTGGTCGCCGCGCTTGAAGTCCGGGTCCTTGCCGGATTTGGCGTAGCCGTTGAATTTCTCGAAGGTCGCCTGGAGCGCCGCCGGGAAATCGCCGGCCAGGGTAACGCCGCCGGTCTTGTCCTTCAGCCCGTCCAGCCGCTTGCCGATCGCCGCGGCCAGCGACGGCAGGTCGGCGGCCTCGATGACGTAGGGTCCCAGATTTCCGGGCGCCGGGATCGGATAGGCGCCGCCGAACGCGTCGACGACCCGGCCGTCGAACACCATGAACAGCAACTGGTTGGGATAATCCTCGGCCACCGGGTCGTAGACGAAGTGGACCTCGGTGCGGTCGTTGTAGTTGCGCTTCTCGTTCACGACGCGTCGGCCGTACTTGTTGACCACGAACATGGCGTCGGCCGGGATGAAGAACACCCCTTGCGGCAGCACCCGGTTCTGCAGCGCTTCCTCGAACACCACCTGGGTGCGCCAGGCCGTGCCCAGCGTGCCCATCTTGGCGCCCGCCGCGCCGGCGATGGCGATGAAGTCGCCGGTCGAGCCCGGCATGGCGCAGGCGCCGTACAGCGCCTTCTGGTGCAGGGCGACCAGGTCGGTGTTGTGGGAATAGCCGCCGGTGCCGAAGATCACGCCCTTGCGCGCCTTGATGCGCACCGTCTTGCCGCCGGTCTCGGCCTCGACCCCGACCACGCGACCGTTCTCCTTGACGACGGCGGTCACCCGGTGCTCGGTCAGCAGCGGCACATTGTTCCTGGTCAGCCAGGCTTCCATGGCGCCGATCAGCACCGTGCCGTCGCCGATGTCGCCCGTGGTCGCCTCGCCCTTGTCGTTGACCGGCGTCAGCGAGCGGCCCTTGGGCGCCTTGTTCTGCGGCAGGTGGTCGGCATAGTCGGGCGACGGATTGCCGCCCACGGTGAAGGTCGCGTATTTCGCCGCGCCGAGCTTGTCGAGCAGCTCGATGGTCGCCGAACCGTTGTCGTAGAACGCCTCGAGCTGGCGGTAGGTCAGCGCGTCCAGTCCCAGGGTCGGGCTGTCCGGAGAGAATTGCTGCGGGAACGAGAAGCGCGCCATGTATCCGAGGCAGTCGGCGCGCGCGTCGGTCATTCCGGCCTTGCGCATCAGCGGATTGTTCGGCACCCAGGCGACGCCGCCGGACTTGTTGGTGGTGCCGCCCAGGATCGCCTCCTTCTCCAGCAGCACGACCTTGTCGCCCAGGCTGGCCGCGGTCACCGCCGCCGAGCAGGCCGCCGAGCCGCCGCCGACCACGACGATGTCGGCCTCCCGGTCCCACGCCGCCTTCGGCTCGGCCGACGCGGCCTGCCCGGTCACGGCGATCGCCGCCGCGGCGCCCGCGGCCACGCCCGCGCCGGCCAGGATCTGACGGCGATTGATCCGCGAATCACGAATTTCGGACATTGCTTCCTCTCCCGTTTGCGCCATGCCCCATGTCTTCATGATTGTGCATGACAGATGTCATCAAGCGATGATACAGTTTGCATGACAGATGTCACGTACCATTCATGCGAGGACGGGGAAATGCCCGCGACGGTACGGTCCTGGGGAGGACCTCCAGAGCGCTTGCAGGCAAGGCGGGTTCGCCTTGCCGTGCGCAAGCCGCGACAAGATACCCTAGACGGACGCCATCCGGTGGAAGCCCGCGGCGAAGAACGGCGCGAGGTGGTCCAGTATGGCCTCGAAGTCGGTCGGGCCGACATCCGTCCTCGCCAGGCCGCGCAGCCCGGCCGCCTCGGAATAGATGCCGATCACCGCCGTCAGCAGCATGTAGAACGACAGGGTGATGCCGCGTTCGCTGGCCGTCGGGATCGAGCGCCCGGCAAGTTCCATGAAACGGCCCAGCGCCGGCAGATACATCTCGTGCATGGCCACCAGGAACTCGCTCTGCTGCGAGGTGTAGAGGTCGGCCATCAGATGAATGTAGTCGCGCCAGCCCTCGCCGCCGCGCACCAGCCGGTCGATGGACGGCTGGGTGAATGCGCGGATCAGCGTCTCGATCGAGGGCGGCTTGCCGTCCGTCCGGTCCGCCACCTGATTCAGCGAGTGCAGGATGGCGCCGTGAAGCTCGCCCGCCCGGCGCTCGAGCACGGCTCGGAACATGTCGGCCTTGGGTCCGAAATAGTAGCTGGCCAGCGCCACGTCGACTCCAGCCTCGCGGGTGATCTGCCTGATCGTCACGCCGTAAAAGCCCCGACGGGCGAACAGGCGTTCGGCCGCGTTGAGGATGCGGTCTCGGGTGGTCGGCGCGATGTGGGGAGCATTCATGCCCGGAGTCCTCGATTTGGTAGCCTGGAGTTGGCGGCTTTCTTGCCCTCGGCTCGTTTCTGCGGGCTCCTAAAGTCATCAACGCTTGTTGAATTGGAATATTGCCCCATACGCCGATGATTTGAAACAAACGAGTCTCTGGCGGCAAAAGCAACCCCGATTGGACGGATAATCCGCCCATATGTGGTAATTCTGCGACAGGACGGTATGTTTTTGATCATATGGTCAGGAAAATATTTACACAACCGTTGAGGCCGTGCATAGTTTCACGTTGAGCGACCAATCAGGCCGGAGAACCGGTCGACACAGCGGGGAGTTAACATATGACAATCACGAAATTGCGGCTGAGTACGGCTCTGTGCATGAGCCTGCTCGGACTACATACGGGTGCGGCGCAGGCCCAGGACCCGCCGGCCGAGGCGCCTAGGAGCGGCGTCGAGACCGTGACGGTGACGTCGCAGAAGAAAGAGGAAAGCATCCAGGAGGTGCCGATCTCGGTCGCCGCGGTCACCGGCGCCAAGATGGAGGCCATCAAGGCGGTGACGCTGGAGGCACTGCAGGGCTATGTGCCGAACGTGCAGATCCAGCAGTTCGCCAACACGCCGCACGGCGCCGTCTTCAACATCCGCGGCATGGGCGTGATCGAGCCTGATCCCTATGCCGGAACGACCGTGGTCGTGGTCGAGGACGAGGTGCCGCAGTTCTTCAACATGACCTCGCTGCTCGATACCTACGACCTGGAGCGCGTGGAAATCCTGCGCGGCCCGCAGGGCACCCTGTTCGGCGCCAACAGCACCGGCGGCGTGGTCCAGGTGGTGACGCGCGGGCCGTCAGGCGACTTCGGCGTCAACGCCGAAGCCAGCTACGGCAATTACGACACGTTCGAAATCAAGGCCGGCATGGACTTTCCGATCGTCCAGGACGTACTGGCCGGTCGCCTCACCGTGTCGCACCACCAGCGCGACGGCTACATCACCAACATCGTCACCGGCAAGCCCATGGGCGACCGGAACCGCACCGGGTTCCGTCTCAATCTCACCTACGATAAGGGCACCGACTTTACCGCCAGCCTGATCACCTCCTACCACATGGCGCGGGACGGTTCGGCGCCGTCGATCGCCGGCGACACGCCGGCCGACGTGCAGTGGCAGGCGCCGGGCACGGTCTATCCGAACCCGGACGCGCCCGACGCGGTCTCGGTGCTGCCCATGTACGAATCGCCGTGCATGCCGGCAGGCCAGCGCTGCAAGGCGCCGAAGAAGTACTTCTCGGCCCGGGACCTGTTCAGCCCCGATCAGTCGAACATGGACACCTATTCGGTGACCTACAAGATGAACTGGTCGACGGATGCGGTCGATATCGCCTCGATCACCGGCTACAAGCACTTCCGGCTGCGTGAATACACCGACCAGGATTTCACGCCCAAGTTCCAGGACGATACGGACCGCCGTACCGAAGGCCACCAGTTCAGCCAGGAACTCCGTGGCACATTCCGCCCGTGGGACGGCGTCGAGGTTCTCGTCGGCGGCTTCTTCGCCGACTATTCCTATGACCACTATCAGGATTTCCGCATCCAGTTCTCGGCGCCGGGCCTGCGCCAGCTGACCGACTTCAACTCGTCGACCACGACGATGTCGGCCTTCATGCAGGCCTATGTGGACATCACCGACCGGTTCCGCCTGCAGGGCGGCGTGCGGTTCACCCATGAAAAGACCGACATGGACATCTACCAGCCGGTGTTCATCGATACCTCCGGCATCGCTCAGTTGCGCGGCCGTCCGTTCAATCTCGAGGCGGGGCCGACCGAGATCACGCTCGGCGTGACGGAAGTCTATGGCAAGCGCGGCTGGAGCAATGTGGGCGGCAAGGTGGGCTTCGAGTTCGACGCCAGCGACGATGCGATGATCTACGGCTACTACGCGCACGGCTTCAAGTCGGGCGGCTTCGTCGGCCGTATCGGCATTCCGCAGGACATCGGCCCCTACAACCCGGAATATGTCGACACCATCGAAGTCGGCATCAAGAGCGACTGGTTCGACAACCGCCTGCGCCTGAACGGCACGTTCTTCTACAACTGGTATTCGGACATCCAGCTCGCCTCGATCTACTTCATCCAGGACGATTTCGGCAACACCATCAACGGCAACACCATCCAGAACGCCGCGTCGGCCGATACCTGGGGTTTCGAGGGTGAGATCGTCGCCGTGCCGGTCGACGGCCTCACGCTCAACGCGTCGTTCGGCTATCTGAACGCTACCTACAACGAGTTCCTGTACTTTGATGCAACCGTCGGGGATTTCGTCGATCTGTCCGGTTTCCGGCTGCAGAACTCTCCGAAGTGGACCGCTACCGTGGGCGCCGAATACGTGTTCCTGATCTCCGACGACCTGGAGATTCGCAGCGGCATCCAATACAAATATGTCGGCAAGAAGTACAACAACAACCTTCTGAACACCGCGCGCGCGGAAATCCAGCCGACCCATCTCGTCGACCTCAACATCGACGTCGGGCCGTCTGACGGCAAGTGGAGCGTGGGCTTCTGGGCCCGCAACCTGTTCGACAACCGCTACATTTCCAGCGTCTTCGATGCGCCGGGCGTGCTCGGCCTCGTCAACTATGCCGATCCGCGCATGTTCGGCGTGACGGTGAAGCTGAAGATCTAGTACAAGGAAGCGTGCCCGGCATCGGCGCCGGGCACGCCTTCTGCCTGAAGGAAGTCCGGCATGGCCATCGATCTCGCCGCCGCCATCGCCGCCATCGAGGACCGCCAGGCGATCGCCGCCAACCTGGCCAATCACAGCCGCGGCATCGACCGCTGCGACGCGGCGCTGATCAAATCGGTCTATCACCCGGACGCCACCGTTTCCTACGGCATGTTCGACGGCCCGGCGGCGGAATTCGCCGAAATCATTGTCCGGCTGATCGGCAGCCGCGCCATCTCGCTCCACCGCCCGTGCAACCAGTGGATCCGGATCGACGGCGATCGCGCCGTGTCCGAGTGCTACGTCATCGCCTATCTGGAGCGCACCGGCGAGGATCCCGCATACCAGACGCTGGTCGGCGGCCGCTATCTGGACCGCCATGAGAAGCGCGGGGGCGTCTGGAAGATGACCCACCGGCTCTACGTGCTCGACTGGAACATCAACCGCCCGCCGTCCGGCACCGCCGCGCCCGGCTATGACGGGCCGCCCTTCATCCGCGGCGCCCAGGGACCGGACGATCCGGGCTCGAAACTGCTCGCCGAATGGCGCGAGGACATGCAACAGGGAGACGAGACCATGCAGGTTTCCGGCGACCTCGCCGCCAGGGCCGAGGCGGCGTTGGCCAAGCAGGACATCCACGAGTTGATCATGGCCCAGGCCCGCGCCACCGACCGGGGCGACGAGGCGCTGCTGCGCTCGGTCTGGCATCGCGGCGCCACCATCGACGTGGGCGTGTTCGCCGGCTCGGCCGATGAATTCTGCGGCATGATCATCGGCGCCACCGCCGATCGCCAGGGCATGTCCCACAGCGTCGCCAACGAATGGATCGACGTGAAGGGCGACGTGGCCGTGGCGGAGAGCTACGTCATTGCCTTCACCAAGGTGCCGGCGGAGACCGGCTTCACCGACGACCTCACCGGCGGCCGCTATATCGACCGGTTCGAGCGGCGCGGCGGGGACTGGAAGTTCACCCACCGCACCTTCGTCATGGACTGGCTGATGTCCCAGCCGACAACCGACCAGACGGGAAAGGGCATGTACGAGACGCTGACGACGCGGGGTGGGAAATATCCCGACGATCCGCTCTACAAATTCTGGGGGCGCTGATTTAAAACTGACAGTTTGGTCAGTTTTTATTTACACACCGGCCGATGACCGCTATGCTTGCGCCCCTGAACCGATCCGGGCGCGACGGCGTCGGCCCGGCAGAAACTGGGGAAGCGCGATGAACGACCTGTCCGACACTGCCCGCCGCTATGCCGAGGCTTCGCCCGAGCCGAGCCTGCAGGCGATCCTGAAAACCCTGAACGAGACGGTGCCGCCACCGCTCGACCGGTCCACCTACGAGTTCCTCGGCAACGAGGACATCCCCTACGAGCGCTACACCTCGCAGGCGTTCTTCGACCTGGAGATGGAGCGGATGTGGACCAAGGTCTGGCAATGGGCGTGCCGCGAGGAGCACATCCCCGAACCGGGCGACTACGTGGTCTACGACATCGGCAAATATTCCATCGTCGTGACCCGCACCGAGACCGGCGCGATCAAGGGGTTCTGGAACTCCTGCCTGCACCGCGGCACCAAGCTGTGTCCGTCGCACACCCAGGGGTCGAAGGACGACTTCACCTGCATCTATCACGGCTGGCAGTGGAACCTGGACGGGTCGCTGAAGAACATCCCCAGCGCCTGGGATTTCAGCCATGTGGACGCCGAGGAATTCAGGCTTCCCGAAGTGCGGGTCGAGACGTGGGGCGGCTTCGTCTTCATCAACATGGATGAAAACGCGCCGCCGTTGATGGAGTATCTGGGCGTGCTGCCCGAGCACTTCGCCAACTGGAACATGAGGGACCGCTACGTTACGGTCCATATCCAGAAGGAGTTGCCCTGCAACTGGAAGCTGGCGGCCGAGGCGTTCATGGAGAACTACCACACGCGCGTCACCCATCCGCAGCTGCTGTCGAGCGTCTCCGAGCCAAGCACCCAGTACGACATCTGCGACAAGCACCTGTCGCGCTTCCACTGCCTGGCCGGCGTCCCCAGCCCGCACCTGGGCAAGACGCTGACCCAGCAGGAGATCGTCGACGGTCTGATGATGGGCGACCGCTCCGTGGTGGACAAGCCGGTGATCGTCGAGGAAGGCAGCAACGCGCGCCGCGCGATGGCTGGCTATTTGCGCGAGCAGTTCGACAAGGCGATGGACGTGGGCACCGAGAGCCTGTCCGACGCCGAGATACTCGACACCATCGAGTACACCCTGTTCCCCAACATGTTCCTGTTCCCGGGTCTGTCGCTGCCCATGGTCTACCGCTTCCGGCCGATCGGGAACGACCCGGAAAAGTCGCTGTTCGACCTGCTGTTCCTGCGCCCCATCCCGCGCTCGGGCGAGCGTCCCGAGCCGGCCGAGCCGGTTCGCATCCCCATCGAGGTGTCCTATGCGACCGTGCCCGGCATGGATCCGGGGATGGGCCATGTCTACGACCAGGACACCTGGAACCTGGGCATGCAGCAGGAGGGCCTCGCCACCAGCAAGAAGCCGGGGCAGACGCTCGCGTCCTACCAGGAGGTGCGCATCCGCCACCTCAACAACACCCTGGATGCCTATCTGCGCGGCGAGCCGGGAGCGTGAGCGACGGGATAAACTTGGCGCTGGTCCGGCAGGTGGCGGACCGGCAGGAGATCACCACCGTCGTCCACCGCTATTGCCGCGCGCTCGACCGGCGCGACCGGGCGCTGCTCGAATCCGTGTTCCATCCGGACTCGACCCACGAGATGGGCGGCTATGTGGGCCCGTCCGCCCAGTTCTGCCAGTTCGCCTTCGACGTGCTGTCCGAACTCGAGACCACGCAGCATTTCCTCGGCAACGTGCAGATCGAACTGGATGGCGACACCGCCTATGTGGAAAGCTACTTCCAGGCTTACCATCGCGTGGCGGCCGACCAGGCGGCGACCGGTTCTTTCGAGGCGCACACGCCCGGTGTCGACGAGGACGTCTTCATCTGCGGCCGCTACATCGACCGGTTCGAACGGCGCGGCGGCGTCTGGAAGGTCGCCCACCGCACCGGCGTGCAGGACTGGTGCCGCTGGGAGGCGGCGGATGCGCGGGGTTGGCCGGCCAACGCGCGCGGTCCCGTGGGGACGCGCGACAGGACAGACCGGCTTTACACCGCAGGCAGGTAACAGGCCGGCGGCGCTGCCTTCTGGGGAGGGAAGGGAATGCGGAACTTGATGGGCCTTGCGGCGGCGCTTGCCGCCGTCCTCGGCGCGTCGGCGGCAGGCGCGGCGGGCGCGCCCGAGCATTCGTCCCTGGGCCTCACCGAGCAGAAGAAGGACTCGCCCGGCGGCAAGCTCTACGCCGCGAGCTGCGCCAGCTGCCACGAGACCGGCGTCTCGCGCGCGCCGCATCCCCGGATGCTCCAGTTCCTGTCGCCCGACTCCATCTACCGGGCGATGACCGAAGGAGTAATGAAGCCGCAGGCGGCGCACCTGTCCGATGCGGAGAAGCGCCAGGTCGCGGAATATCTCACCAATCGGAAGCTGGGCAGCAAGTCCGCGGCGGCCAAGGCGCCGCAATGCGAGGGACAGGCGGCCGTCTTCGACTACGGCAGGCCGCCGCCGGCGCCGAACTGGGGCCTGGGCTACCGCAACAACCGGTTCGTGCCCACCGAGCGGGCGGGCATCACCCGCGGCAACGTGGGATCGCTGAAGCTGAAATGGGCCTTCGCGTTCCCGGGCGCCCTGCGCGCCCGGTCCCATCCGGGACTGGCCGGCGGCGCGATCTATGTGGGCAGCCAGGACGGCACGGTCTATGCGCTCGACCGGGCGACGGGCTGCGTCCGCTGGATGTTCCGGGCTTCGGCCGAGGTGCGCACGGGCATCGTCGTCAGTCCGTGGAAGGCGGGCGACGCGGCGGCCCAGCCAAGGCTCTATTTCGGCGACCTGATCGGCAACGTCTATTCGCTCGACGCCGTCACCGGCAAGCAGGTCTGGCGCGCCCATCCGGACGAGCATCCCAGCGCCACCATCACCGGCACGCCCACCCTCCATAACGGCAGGCTCTACGTGCCGGTGTCCTCGCTCGAGGTCGTACCGGCGACCGACCCGGCCTATGCCTGCTGCACCTTCCGCGGATCGGTGGCGGCACTCGAGGCGGCGACCGGCAAGCCGGTCTGGCAGACCTACACCATCGACGAGACACCCGCCGTGCGCGGCAAGAACGCGGTCGGCACCGACCGGATCGGCCCCTCCGGCGCGCCGATCTGGAACAGCCCGGCCATCGACGAGAAACGCGGCCAACTCTATGTGGGCACCGGCGAGAACTATTCGTCGCCCGCGACGGCGACCAGCGATTCCATCATCGCCATGGACCTGAAGACCGGCAGGAAGAAGTGGATCTACCAGGCCACCGCGGGCGATGCCTGGAATTCCGCCTGCGTCGCCGAGCCCCGGCACAACTGCCCCGAGGAGAACGGCCCGGATTTCGATTTCGGCGCGGCCATGGTGCTGGCGCGCACCGCCACGGGGCGCGAGCTGGTGCTGGGTCCGCAGAAATCGGGCGTGGTGCACGCCGTCGATCCGGATACGGGCAAGCTGGTCTGGCAGGTCAAGCTGGGCCGCGGCGGCCTGCATGGCGGCGTGCATTTCGGCGTCGCCGCCGACGACAGCCGGGTGTTCGTGCCCATCTCCGACGCGCCCGATACGGTGACCTACGAGGAAAAGCCCAACCCCGGCCTGTTCGCGCTCGACCTGGAAACCGGCGCGCAGGTCTGGCAGATGCCGCTGAAGGACGAATGTGACGGCCGCGAGTTCTGCGCCGTGGGCAACGCCGCGGCGATCACGGCGACGCCCGAGCTGGTGTTCGCGGGCGCGCTGGACGGCTGGTTCCGGGCCCATGACGCGTCGACCGGCAAGATCCTGTGGAAACTCGACACCACCGAGCCCGTCAGGACCGTCTCCGGCGAGATGGCGCATGGTGGGTCGATGGACGGCGCCGCAGCGGCGCTGCCCGACCGGGGCCAGCTCTTCGTCAGCTCCGGCTACAATTTCGCCGGCCACATGCCGGGCAACGTGCTGCTGGTGTTCGAGGCGCCCGGCCGCTGAGCCCGGCAAGCATGGTCCGTGACTTGGCCGGAACGGTTTGATAGACAACGATTGATATAGAAACAGCGCACCCGACGACTGCCTCCATGCCGCCACCCGTCGATCACGAAGCCCGCCGCAAGCAGGTCGCCGCCATCGCCGCGACCCTGCTGGCCAAGTCCGGCCTGGAGGGCGTCACCTTTCGCGACATCGCCAAGGCGGCGGGCTACAGCACGGCCATCGTCTCGCACTACTTCCACAACAAGCGCGAGCTGATGACCTACATCTTCCGCTCGGCGGCCCAGGGCACCGTGGCCAAGGTCGACGAGGAGCTGGCGGCCGGCAAGCCCATGCAGGAATGCGTCGAATGGCTGCTGCCGCTCGACGAGGCGCGCACCCGCGACTGGCAGGTCTGGATCGCCTTCTGGGGCCACGTCGCCAACGATCCCGAGATGCTGGAGGAGCAGCAGCGCCGTGGCCGCGAGGCGCTCGACATGTGCCGCCGGGTGCTCGAGCGGGAATACAGGGGCCTCGACATCGACGAACGCACCGTCGAACTGCGCGCGCGCCGCCTCCTCACCATGGTGACCGGTCTCGCCACCGAAACCGTGTTCGACCCCGAGCAATGGCCGCCGGAGCGACAGCGCGCCGTGTTGGCCGACGAGATTGCCACGATCAGGCGGTGATTGCGCGCGCTGGAACCACCCTTCGCGACGGGCCTTCGGCCCTCCTCAGGGTTCTCGGCATTGGTTTGTATAGGGAAAAACCGAAAGTCCTGAGGAGCGCGAAGCGCGTCGCGAAGGACGGATCCAGCTAGCTCCGCTCGTACTCTTTCGCCGCCGTGAAGCGCAGATCTTCCAGCGGCGCGGCCTGGAACGACACGCGCACCCGTTCCTCGGCCACCTCGCCATAGGGCGTCGAGCGCTGCTTCGGCGACCGGCCGTTGCCGCGGATGATCTCGTCCATCCGGTAGGGCTCCATCTCCTGGCCGTGGCTGGCGCCGGCCGAGCGGGTGATGGTCTCGTTCATCAGCGTGCCGCCCAGGTCGTTGACGCCGGCCTCGAGGCAGGCCTTCACGCCCTCGGGGCCCATCTTCACCCAGCTGGTCTGGATGTTGTCGATCAGCCCGTTGAGGGTGAGGCGGGCGACGGCGTGCATCAGCACCGCCTCGCGGAAGGTCGGGCCCTTGCGGGCGCGGCCCTTCAGGTAGATCGGCGCTTCCATGTGCACGAAGGGCAGCGGCACGAATTCGGTGAAGCCGCCGGTGCGCGCCTGCAGGTCACGCAGCCCCAGCAGATGCCGCGCCCAGTTTATGGGGCCGTCCACATGGCCGTACATGATCGTCGACGTGGTGCGGATGCCCAGCGAATGGGCCGTTTCCATCACCTCGAACCACTGCGCGGTGTTGATCTTGTCCGGGCACAGGATGTTGCGGACCTCGTCGTCCAGCACCTCGCCGGCCGTGCCGGGCAAGGTGCCGAGGCCGGCGTCCAGCAGCCGCGACAGGAACTCCTTCAGCGAGATGCCCAAGGTTTCAGCGCCCTGCCACACTTCCAGCGGCGAGAAGGCGTGGACATGCATGCCCGGCACCGCGTCCTTCACCGCGCGGGTGATGTCGATATAGGTCTGGCCGGTATAGGACGGATGGATGCCGCCCTGCATGCACACTTCCGTCGCCCCGCGCGACCAGGCTTCCCGGGTGCGGCGCTGGATCTCGTCCATGCCCAGCACATAGGGCTTGCCGCGCAGATTCTCGGTCAGCTTGCCCTTCGAGAAGGCGCAGAACTGGCACTTGAAGTAGCAGACATTGGTGTAGTTGATGTTGCGGTTGACCACATAGGTCACCGTGTCGCCCTTCACCGCGCGCCGCAGATCGTCGGCGGTGCGGCAGACGGCGGTGAACTCGTCGCCGCGGGCCTGGAACAGACGGGCCACGTCGCTTTCGGCCAGCCGCTCGCCTTTCACCGCCCGATCGAGGATGGCTTTCAGCCACGGATCGATCCGCGCCGGCATGGGCGCGGCGAGCAGCGCCAGGTCTGTCTCCGGCGGCGGGATGTCCTCGCCCGGCGACCATTCCTCGGTGCGCGGATAGCCTTCGCTGTCGATGGCCTGGATGATCGGCGTACGCATGGCCGGATCGAGCCAGCGCTCGGGCTGAAGCGCATATTCCGGATAGATGGTGAGGCGCTCGACCAGCAGCTTGCCGGTGGCGGCGGTCTCGGCGGCCAGCTTGTCCAGATGGGGCCACGGGGCTTCCGGATTGACGAAGTCCGGCGTCAGCGGCGACACGCCGCCCCAGTCGTTGATGCCGGCGGCGACCAGCGGCTGCAGCTGGCCGGGGCTGAGGTTCGGCGGCACCTGGATGCTCATGGACGGGCCGAACAGGATGCGGGTCACCGCCAGCGTCCACAGCAACTCGTCCAGATCCGGCTCCGGGGCATCGGCCATCCTGGTGTCAGGCTTGGCGCGGAAATTCTGGACGATGATTTCCTGGATGTTGCCGAATTCGTCCTGGATATCGCGCAGCGCCAGCAGGCTCTCGATCCGCTCCTCGCGGCTCTCGCCGATGCCGATCAGGATGCCCGAGGTGAACGGCACCTGGGCGCGGCCGGCGCGGCGCAGCGCCTCGAGACGCACCTCGGGGTCCTTGTCCGGGCTGCCGTAGTGCGGCATGCCCTTCGCGGTCAGGCTTTTCGCCGAGCTCTCCAGCATGATGCCCATGGACGGCGCCAGCGGCCGCAGCATAGCCAAGTCCGCGTCGGTCATCAGGCCGGGATTGAGGTGCGGGAACAGGCCCGTCTCCTCATGCACCAGCTTCGCCATGGCGGCGAGATAGGAAAGGGTGGTCTCGTGGCCCAGCGCCGCCAGCGCCTCGCGGGCGGCCTTGTAGCGCAGCTCGGGCTTGTCGCCGAGGGTGAACAGGGCTTCCTTGCAGCCCATCGCCGCGCCCTGCCGCGCGATCTCCAGCACCTGCTCCGGCGTCATATAGACCTGCTCGCCCTTTTTCGGCGGCTTGGCGAAGGTGCAGTAGTGGCAGACGTCCCGGCACAGATGGGTGAGCGGGATGAACACCTTCTTCGAGAAGGTGATGATGTTGCGGTGGGCCTGGTCGCGCAGGAACGCGGCGGTCGCCATCAGCCGGGGAATATCGGTCTCGGCGGCGAGCAGCAGGGCTTCCTCGCGCGTCGGCCGTTGGCCGGCTTCGACCTTTTCCAGGTAGGACACGACTTCGCGGTTCACGGTTCGGTTCCCGATGAATTGGCGTGGGACTGTTGTAACCGGGTGGCAACATCCGTCGCCAGCAAATAATCCATGGTATGCCCGTGCGCACCGCGCGCCAACAGCAGCCGCAGATCCTCAGGCGTATCTATGTCCAGCTCCAGCCCCGGCAAGCCCAGATAGGTGACCGCCAGACCGCGCGCCTCGGCCTGCGCCCGGTGTTTCTCGAAGCTCCCCGCGCCATAGGCCAGCGGCATGGCGTCGACGGGCGAGATCAGCATCACGTTGGTGCCGCCGTCGCGGGCGGGGACGAAACTCGCCGCCGGCGCCGGCGGATGGGCGGCGACCAGCGCGGCGATCTCGCCGGCCGAGGCGAGCGGCAAGTCGCCGTGGATGATCAGCGCGCCGTTGGCGCCGTAGGTGGCGAGCGTTCCCAAGGCGCCGGTCAGCGCCGCGTTCAGGCCGCCCTCGGCCTCGCGGATCAGCGCCGCGCCATGCTCCCTGGCCAGCGCACGGGCTTCCATGTCCTCGGTCACCACGGCGATGCCGGCCAGGCCCCAGCTGTGGCGCAGCGCGTTGAGCACGTCGAGCAGCATGGCGCGCGCCAGCTCGGTGCGTTCCGGCTCGCTGAGCACGGGCGACAGCCGCTGCTTGGCGCCCTTCAGGCGCTTCACCGGCAGCAGCGCCCAGATGTCGGACGTCTCGCGGATAGTGGCCTCCGCCTCCTGAGCGTCTGGAACCGCCCTTCGCGACGCGCTGGCGCGCTCCTCAGGGCTCTCGGTGGAAAGAATAACCGAAAGTCCTGAGGAGGGCCGCAAGGCCCGTCGCGAAGGACGGGGCCAGCCTAGCTCTTGGCTTCTTCCAGCAGCGGGCGGAAGAACTCGGGCTGGGAAATCCAGTCCTCGTCGCTCTTCATCTCGTGGAAGAAGCTGCAGTCGATGACGATCTCGTCCATGCCCGCCTCCTTGGCGGCCTTCAGGTGCGGCATCATGTCGTCGACGGTGCCGATCCAGTTCGGCTGCATCAGCTGCTCGCCGATCTCCTTGATGCCCGGCAGCTTGGGAGCGGCGAACACGCGCATGACGCACTTCATGGGCTCGCGGCCGTACTTTTCCTTCGCCAGCTTGTTGATCTGGGCCAGCCGCATGGCCGCCAGTTCGGGCGGATGGCCGGCCGGGTGCCACTTGTCGCAAAGTTCCGCCACGCGGTCGAAGCCCTGGTCGTTGAGGAACGCGCCGAGGATCGGCACGCCCGGATTGCCGTTCCAGTCCTTCTGCACCGGCTTGGGCGTGGTCTGACCCTTTGGGAAGTTGTAGTACGGACCGTTGTACTCGGTGGGATTGTCGGCCCAGGCCGCCCGAAGGGCACGAATAAAGTCCGAGCAGCGCTCGCCGCGCTTGCCGAACGGCGTATCCATGTGGGCGAACTCCTCGGTCGCCCAGCCCAGGCCGAGGCCTAGGTCGAACCTGCCGTTCGACAGCACGTCGATGGTGGCGACCTGCTTGGCCAGCGTCACCGGGCGATGGTAGCCGAACACCAGGATCGAGGTGCCGAGGCGGATGTTCTTGGTGATGCCGGCGCAATAGGCCAGCGCCTCCAGCGGCGCCAGCATGCTGGCATAGGCGTCCGGCCACTGCACGATCTTGTCCTTGCCCAGGCGGTGCTGGTGGACCGGATGGCTCTGCACCGGATTGTCCGGATACAGGAAGTGATCCTGCACCCACAGCGAGTCGTATCCCATCTTGTCGGCGATGGTGGCGAACTCGAAGACCGCCTTCTGGCTGGCGAACTGCGTCAGCTGCGGCATGTTGAATCCGACTTTCATGCGTGTCTCCCCTGTTCGGATTGGCGGCCGGACGGTTCACCGGCGGCTTCTGGCGTGGCGGTACCTTGGCACATCTTTTTTGGTGCTGCCAGCCTCGACAACCGTGCTACACAACCGAAAAAACCGGCAGAACCGAAAGGGAAAGACGTGGTGGAGAACAGGAAGACCATCGCCGTGATCGGCGGAACCGGCGCCCTCGGCGGCGGCCTGGCGCGCCGCTGGGCGAAGGCGGGTCACAGCGTGATCATCGGCTCGCGTGAGGCGGGCAAGGCGCAGGAAGCCGCCGACGCACTGCGTGCGGACGTCGGCGGCGATGTGATCGGCATGGACAATGGCGCGGCGGCGGCCTCGGCCGAGATCGTCGCGCTGACCGTGCCGTTCTCCAACCAGCAGCCCATGCTGGAAGTGATCAGGACCGGCGTGCAGGGCAAGATCCTGATCGACGCCACCGTGCCGCTGGTGCCGCCCAAGGTGGGCCGGGTCCAGCTGCCGCCCGAGGACAGCGCCGCCATGCGCGCCCAGGCCTTCGTCGGCGAGCACGTGAAGGTCGTCGCCGCGTTCCAGAACATCGGTGCCGAGCACCTCAACAGCGACCACGCCATCGAATGCGACGTGCTGGTCTCGGGCGACGACCAGGACGCCCGCGAGATCGTCGTCGGGCTGGTGGCGGACGCGGGCATGAAGGGCTGGCACGCCGGCCCGCTGGCCAACTCCACCGCCGCCGAGGCGCTGACCTCGGTGCTGATCACCATCAACCGGCGCTACAAGATCAACGGCTCCGGCATCAGGATCACCGGCACCCCCGGCGAAGCCCACTGATCTCGGGAAGGTTCGGTCCATGACCGCTCGGCTGAACATCTTCGCGGTGCCCGGCATCCCGATGGTGAAGCCGGGCGACGACATCGCCGCGCTCGTTCTCGGCGGCCTGGCGGCGATGGGCGAGACGCTCGTTGACGGCGATGTCGTGGTCGTCGCCCAGAAGATCGTCTCCAAATCCGAAGGACGGCTGGTGTCGTTGTCGGGCGTGACCCCGTCGGACAAGGCGTTGAAGCTGGCCGGGATCACCGGCAAGGATCCCCGCGTGGTCGAGCTGGTGCTGCAGGAGTCGAACGAGGTGTTGCGCGCCAAGACCAACGTCCTCGTCGTCGAGCAGAAACTCGGTCTCGTCATCGCCAATGCGGGCATCGACCGGTCGAACGTGGAAGGCGGCGACGACGACATGGCGCTGCTGCTGCCGGTCGACCCGGATGCCAGCGCCCGCGACATCAGGGCGACCCTTCAAAATCGCGCCGGCGCCGATGTGGGTGTGGTGATCGCCGACAGCGTCGGCCGCGCGTGGCGCCTCGGCACCGTGGCGCTCGCCATCGGATGCGCCGGGCTCGAGCCGCTCTGGGACCAGCGCGGCGATGTGGACATGTTCGGCAAGGTGCTCGAGGTGACCGAGGTGGCGGTGGCCGACCAGGTCGCCGCGGCGGCGAATTTGGTCATGGGCGAGGCGACCGAGGGTACGCCCGTCGCCATCGTCCGCGGCCTGACCGCGCCGCGCGACGAGCGGCCGGCCGCGGTGCTGATCCGGCCTCGCGATTGGGACATGTTCCGGTGAGCGGCAAGGTGCTCGCATTGTGCGGCGGCGTCGGCGGCGCCAAGCTGGCGCTGGGCCTGTCGCTGATCCTGCCGCCCGAGGACCTCACCGTCATCGTCAACACCGGCGACGACTTCACCCATCTGGGCGTGCGCATCTGCCCGGACATCGACACCGTCACCTATACGCTGGGCGGTCTCTCCAACACCGAACTGGGCTGGGGCCGCGCCGGCGAGACCTGGGAGTTCATGGAGAGCCTGCGGACCCTTGGCGGCCCGGCCTGGTTCAACCTGGGCGACAAGGACATGGCGACCCATGTGGAGCGCACCAGGCGGCTGATGCAGGGCGAGAGCCTGAGCCGGATCACCGCCGATTTCGCCCGCAGCTTCGGCATCGGCCCGCTGCTCGCGCCCATGACCGACGACGAGGTGGCGACCATCATCGAGACCGATGGCGGCGACCTGGCGTTCCAGCACTATTTCGTGCGCGACCGGTGCCAGCCCGAGGTGCGCGGCATCCGCTTCGAGGGCGCCGAGGCGGCCATGCCGAGCCCGGCCTTCATGGCGGCGCTGCGGGGTGAACTCGACGCCATCGTCATCTGCCCGTCCAACCCCTATCTGAGCGTCGATCCGCTGCTCGCCATCCCCGGCGTGCGCGAGGCGCTGGCGGGCCACGGGGCGCCGGTGATCGCCGTCTCGCCCATCGTCGGCGGCAAGGCGATCAAGGGCCCGACCGCCAAGCTGATGGCCGAGCTGGGGCTCGACGTGACGCAGGCCACCATCGCGCACCATTACCGCGACCTGATCGACGGCCTGATGCTCGACAGCGAGGACGCAGGCATGGCCGATGCGCTCGGCGTCTCCACCTACGTCACCAACACGGTGATGAAGTCGATCGACGACCGCACCGGGCTTGCCCGCGCCGTGCTGGACTTTGCCACGGCGCTGAGGCGCTGATCATGGTCAAGGCCGTCCGCATCGAGCGCACCGGCGGTCCCGAGGTCATGCAGCTGGTCGATATGGAGCTGCCGCCGCCCGGCCCGGGCGAGGTGCGGCTGCGGCATACCGCCATCGGCTTCAATTTCGGCGAGATCTATTTCCGCACCGGCCTCTATCCGGCGACGCTGCCCAGCGGACTGGGCACCGAGGCGGTCGGCGTGATCGAGACGCTGGGCGAGGGGGTCGACGGGTTTGCGCCCGGCGACCGGGCGCTTTACGCCGGTGCGCTCAAAGGCGTCTATCTGCAGGGCGCCTATGCCGAAGCGTCCAACGCAGACACTGGCGCGCTGCTGAAGCTGCCCAACGCGATCGACGACTGGGCGGCCACCTCGATCATGAAGGCGCTGACGGTCGAATATCTGGTCCGGCGCACCTGGGCGGTGAAGCCGGGCGACACGGTCCTCGCCCACGCGGCGGCGGGCGCCACCGGCGCCATGCTGGCGCAGTGGGCGCGGCACCTGGGCGCGACCGTCATCGGCGTGGTCGGATCGCAGGCGAAGGTCGCCGAGGCAGCGGCCAATGGCTGCCATGATGTGCTGGTGCTGGATGCGGCAACGCTGGCCGAACGGGTCCGCGCGCTCACCGGCGGCAGGGGCGTCGACGTGGTCTATGATTCCGTAGGCAAGGATACCTGGACGGCTTCGCTGGATTGCCTGCGCCCGCGCGGGCTGATGGTGAGCTACGGCAATTCATCGGGCGCGGTGGGCGATGTAGCCCTCGGCGTGCTGGCGGCGAAGGGCTCGCTCTACGTCACGCGGCCGGCGCTCTCCACCTACATGACCGAACCCGCCGAACGAGCCGAAGCCATCGCCGCCGTCCTCGCCGTGATGACGAGCGGCGCGGTCAGGCCGCCGCATGGCCGGGAATACCGGCTGGCCGACGTGGTTCAGCTCCACCGCGACGCCGAGGCGCGGTTGCTCACCGGCACCACCATCATCCGGCCCTGAGAAAGGGTGCCGCTGGCGCGGCTACCCCTCATCCGGCGCCTTCGGCAAGCTCAGGACGCCACCTTCTCCCACAAGGGGAGAAGGGTATGCAGGGCAACAACTTAGTTCCCTCTCCCCTTGTGGGGTCAGGGTGAGGGGTAACCCTCCGCGTGACGTGGCTGTCGGCATACACGATCTCCGACCCCGAAAAGCAAAGGGCCGCGCGGTCGCCCGCACGGCCCTCTTTAACCTTGGCGAAAGCCTCAGACGTGCGCGCCCGCCTGATAGGGGGCGAAGTTGCCGGTCAGGTCGGTCGGGCCGCGATAGAGCACGGCGAAGTTCCGCTTGGAGAACTTCCACTTGCCGTTCTCGCGCACCAGCTCGTCGTCGTAGACGCCGGCCACGCGCACCTGGTCGCCCTTGGCGTCCTTGATGTTCTCCTGCACGTAGAACCGGGCGGTCGCCTTGTCGCCATTGACGGTGATCAGGCCCGGCTGCACCCAGTGCAGCACATGCGGGTAGCCTTCCATCACCTTCGACCAGAACGGCTTCAGCGTGTCGCGGCCCTTCATCGGCGCCGGCATGCCGGGCAGCGCCCATTCGCCGTTCTCGGCCCAGGTATTGCCCCAGATCTCCACGTCGCGCTGCATCACGCCGTCGGCGTAGGTCTGGGCGAGCTGCTGGATCTCCAGCTTGTCTTCGATGTCACTTGGCATGTGGTTTCCCCATTTCGGATTGCGGTTCAGCGCGCGACGACGCCCTTCACGATCGGCGTGGCGCGGGCCATCTTGTCGCCGTCATAGACGATCTTCTTGGTCGGGATGAATTCCATGACCACGCGGGCCGGCGAGTCGAGGAACTTCACGAACTGCTCCACCTTCTCCTCGCTGACGTGGCCGTACAGTTTGCGGGCGAAGGTCGGGTAGAACCAGTCCTTGATCTCGCGGTTGGCCTTGTCGTGGATGACCGAGATGCCCTTGTAGGTCACGGTCTTGCCCGCGCCCCACTCGGTGCCGGCGCTGGTGATCACCACGCAGCTGCGCGGGTCGCGCTTGATGGCGGGGAAGCGGGCGCGCTGCTCGGCGCCGGTCAGCCAGATGCGGCCGTCGTCGGTGTCGAGATACGACATGATGACGCCGACCGGCTCGCCTTCCTTGTTGGTCCAGATGAAGGTGCACTCGCGCTGCATCTTGCGCAGCTGGGCCTCGCGGTCCGGGTCCAGCGGATACTGGGTCACGTCCTCGTAGTCTTCCGCGTACTTCGTCATTCCCCACCTCGGTTCAGGAGTTGTCGATTCGGTGTGCGAGGTTAGGCGGTCGCCAGCGCGGTCGCAAGCGGCGGCGCTGATTTTCCCCCTTTCCCTCTCCCGCTGGGAGTGGGTTAGGGTGAGGGGCGTTGCCTATGCCATTCTCCAGCCCAGCCCTTCACGCACAACGCCCCTCACCCTCCCACGCGCTTCGCGCGCGGGTCCCTCCCTCTCCCAAGGGGCGAGGGGATTTACGGCGTTTACTTGTTTCCAGGCCCGCGATAACCCTTCTGTCCGGAGCAAGGAGCGGGGAATGCGATGATCGACGTCTTCAAGGGCATGGCCAATACCTGGGAGTGCGACGAGAACGGCCACCTCAACGTGCGCTACTACGCATCGAAGGTGGGCGAGGGACTGGCCACGCTCTGGCATCATCTCGGCCTGTCGCGCACGGCGCGCCGCGCCACCGGGCTCGAGATGGCCGTCGTCGACCAGCATTTGCGGTTCCTGCGCGAGATGCATCCGGGCTGGGGCCTCGCCGGCCGCGCCGGCATCCTCGGCGTCGGCGAGGACTGGATGCGGGTCTATGTGGAGATGGTCAACGGCCACACCGACGCGGTCTCGGCCACCTTCAACATGCTGATCGTCTCGCGCGACCGGAACACCGGCCAGCCCATGCCCATCGCCGGCCCGGTGCGTGCCCGCGCCGAGGCGCTGATGATGGAGTTGCCGGCCCACGGCGCGCCGCGCTCCATCGCCATCGATGAGCCGGGAATCTTCGCGAAGGGCGCGCCTACCCTGGCGCAGACCGACGGCATGGGCCTGATCGAGATCACCCGCGGCGTCGTCCAGCCCGTCGAGTGCGACGAGGCCGGCGTGATGCTGCCCGAATATTATATCGGCCGCATCTCCGACGGTGTGGTGCACCTGGCGCGCCACTACCGGCCCAAGGACACCGGCAAGGAGCGCTCGACCGGCAAGTATGGCGGCGCCGTGCTGGAATACCGGCTGCGATTCCACAAGCCCTTGCACCGCGGCAACATCGTCGTCGTCCGCTCGGGCCTGAAGCATGTGGGCGAGAAGGCCAACCACATCATCCACTGGACCTTCAACGGCGAGACCGGCGAGCTGGTCTCGGCCTCGGAAGCCATCGGCATCACGCTGGATTTGCAGGAGCGGAAAGTGGTGCCGCTACCCGAGGAACGCAAGGAACACCTGATGAAGCTGGTGATTCCGGGGCTGGCGGCGTAATCCCAAGAATTCGCGAGCAACGCGAAGCGATCCAGCCGTGCCGTTGATGGCTTTGTGGCGGAGGGGCTGGATTGCTTCGCTCCGCTCGCAAATTCGCCGAGGGACTGAATCCAAAGCGCATTGATTCACAACATTACGTCAGCCATCCTCTTCCAGCCTAAGCGGAGGGGAGCCCGATGGCTGATTTTCCGGAACCGAAATTCGCCGACACCAACGGCATCCGCATCGCCTATTACGAGATGGGCGAGGGCGTGCCGGTGCTGCTGTGCCATGGCTTTCCCGAACTGGCGTTCTCGTGGCACCGGGTGATGCCGCGGCTCGCCGAGGCTGGCTTTCGCGCCATCGCCGCCGACCAGCGCGGCTACGGCCGAAGCGACTGCCCGCCGCGCACCGAGGATTACGCCGTCACCGAGCTGGCCGCCGACATGGCCGGCCTGCTGGGCGCGCTGGGACTTTCGAAGGCGGTCTATGTGGGCCATGACTGGGGCGGCCCGGTCGTGTGGTCGTCGGCGCTGCTGCAACGGGACCATGTGGCCGGCGTGGTCGGCGTCAACACGCCGTATCGGCCGGCGCCGCTGATCCCGCGCGATCCGCTGGTGGCGCTGCGCGAGGAATGGGGCGACGAGCAATATGTGGTGAACTTCCACAACAAGGGCCCGGACAATCCGGATTCGTCGGACGCCAAGTTCAACGCCCACCTCGACAAGCTGTTCACCGGCCTCTACCGCAAGGCGCTGTTCAGGATGAGCGACTTCCAGGCGCTGCCCAAGGAGAAGCGCATCCTCACCATGGAGAATCTGGTGTTCGCCGAGAACCCGCGCGGCGAGTTCGTGCTGACCCAGGACGAGCTGGACTATTTCCTCGCCGCGTTCCGCCGCACCGGCATCACGCCGGGCCTGAACTGGTACAGGAACATCTCGGCCAACTGGCGGGCGACGAAGGATTTGGACCCGAACATCTACGTCCCGTGCCTGATGATCGAGGCGACCGACGACCCGTCCGGGCCGCCCGGCTGCTCCGAACCCATGAAGCCCTATGTGCGGGACCTGGAAGTGGCCGTGCTGGAAGACTGCGGCCACTGGACCGGCCACGAGCGCCCGGACGAGCTGTGCGACATCATGATCCCGTGGCTGAAGCGGAAGTTCGGGTAGGGCGCCAAGATAGATTGTCATCCCGGCGAATGGCCGGGACCCAGCGGTGCGACGCTCAAAATTCACCGAGCCCCTGAGCTTGTCGAAGGGCCTTGCACGAGCGCTGATGCAAGGCCCTTCGACAAGCTCAGGGACGCGGACAGGGTTATTCCTGCATCGAGTCTGGTACCGGCTTTCGCCGGGATGACAGGATTAAGGTTGGATGGCCCAACTACCCCCGCAAATCCCCTTGCCAGCCATTGCGGTGGACGAAGTCGCTCACCGGCCGCCGCGCCAGCGGGCCGAAATTGATCGCCGGCCAGCCCACCGGTATGAACGCGGCGATGTAGACGTCCGAGGGGATGTCCAGCAGCTCGCGCAACTCCTTCTCGCAGGTGTTCTGGTAGGTGGTGAAGCAGGTGCCGAGCCCTAGCGCGCGGGCGGCGACGGTGATGTTCTGCGCCGCCGGGTAGAGCGCCGACCAGACGAACTGCTCGGTGGGCGCCTGGGGCGGATAGACCTTCTTGCCGCACACCAGGATGATCACCGGGATGTCGGCCAGGGTGTGCGCCATGTTCTGCGTGCCCTGCAGCATGCGCCGCGTGACGTCGTCGAGCGCATCGAGGCCGCCCATGCTCTCCTGGATGCTGTCGACCGTGGCGTCGATCACCTCGGTGATCTTCTCCGAAAGCTTCTCCTTGATCGCCCGATCGGTGACCACGATGAAGTCCCAGCCCTGCGAGTTGCCCGGGCTGGGCGCGCGCGTCGCGGCATAGAGGATCTTGTCGACCAGTTCGTCGGGTACCGGGTCCTTCCTGAAGAACCGCACGGCCCGGCAGGTTTCCATCGCCTCAAAAACGTCCAATTCCGCCTCCAAATCCCGTTTTGCGGCGCCAGTCTAGAGCAGCCTGCGTTCAATTGAACGCAGATAAGCTGCTCTGGTACGCGGGAATCGGCCATTCTTCCGGATGGCCGGGCCTAAAGTTTTCGTGAACGAGAACCGGTGCCTCACTACCGGCGTTGATCGTGACGCCTGCGTGCCTCAGAGTTTCGGGGCGACTACGAAAAACCAACAACCTGGAGGGCAGGAACAATGAAGACCGATACCATCAAGAAGCTCGCCATCGCCGCGCTCGTGACCCTGGTAGCCGCCTGCAACACCGTGCAGGGCGCCGGTCAGGACGTCGAAAGCATCGGCAAGGCCGGCGAGCGCACCCTCGACAAGGCCAAGGAAGGCATGTAGCTCGTTTAGGCGGCAACAGCAAAGGCCGCGCCGTCACCGGCGCGGCCTTTTCCTTGGTGCCAAGATACCGCGAATTTCCTGCCGGCCCCGAACTATTCCCGATTCCCGGCGTTGTGGAGATGTGCTGCCTCCCGATCGGGACGTGGCGGCGAAGTTACCGTTGCATCCAAGGAGGTTCGGAACATGAAGTCGGATACCGTCAAGAAGCTGATGATCGTGGCCGTCGTCGCCGCGCTGGGCGCCTGCAATACCGTGCAGGGTGCGGGCGAAGACGTCGAAAGCATCGGCAAGGCCGGCGAGCGCGAACTCGACAAGGCCCAGGACAAGCCGGTCGATCCGAAGTGATCGCTCGAGGCGAAACGATGAAGGGGAGCCGCGCGGCTCCCCTTTTCCTTTGCAGCCGGTGCGGTCGCTATTCGGCGTAGCCCGGATTCTCGCGGTCGAGCTTGCGCAGCAGCGCCGGCCAACTCAGCTTGCCGGCGCCGCCGTCGAAGCTCCACTGCACCATGTCGGCGGTGTGCTCGGGCATGCCCTGGTTGGGCATGTTGATGTTCTCGATGCCGGCCGACAGCGCCTTCACCTGGTAGGTACACGCCCGCTCCATGTAATAGAGCCGCAGGAAGGCGTCGGCGCAGTTCCTGCCCACGGTCAGCAGGCCGTGGTTGCGCAGCACCATGCAGTGCTTGTCGCCCATGTCGGCCAGCAGGCGCTCGCGCTCGTCGAGGTCGAGCGCGACGCCCTCGTAGTCGTGATAGGCGATGTCGCCCCACATGATCATGGCGGTCTGCGAGATCGGCAGGATGCCGTGCTTCTGCGCGGCTACCGCCACGCCGTCGTCGGAATGGGTGTGGATGACGCAGTTGGCGCTCTCGCTGTGCATGTGCATGGCGCTGTGGATGGTGAAGCCGGCCGCGTTGACGTAGTGCGGCGTCGAGTGCAGCGGCTTGCCCTCGAGATCGATCTTCACGAGACTCGATGCGGTGATCTCGTCGAAACCCAGGCCATAGGGGTTGATGAGGAAGTGATGCTCCGGTCCCGGCACGCGGGCCGAGATGTGGGTGAACACCAGATCGTCCCATCTATACAGCGCCACCAGCCGGTAGGTCGCGGCCAGGTCCACCCGGATCTGCCACTCGGCCGCCGAGCACGCGCCGCGGTCGAACGGCGCCAGGGTGGCGCGGTCCACCTTCATCGCCACGGATTGCTTGGTCATCTTGGTCTCCAGTTCCCTGAGTCGGCGCATTGTGAGGCCGGCCGGAACCAGCGTCAATGACCGCTCCCGCCGCCATGCAATGCGCTCTGCGAACGTCGCGGCGAAGCCGGCCTAGATGTCGGTGACCACGAGCCGCAGCGGTTCACCCTTCAGATAGCGCCGAAGGTTGCCGAGGAAAACCTCGTCTCCCCGAGCCTGGTTCATCGGGCTCTCGGCGGCGCAATGGGCGCTCAGCAGCACGCGCGGGTGGTTCCAGAACGGGCTGTCCTCGGGCAGCGGCTCCTTCTCGAACACGTCGAGAATGGCCGTTGCGGGCTTGCCCCGATCGAGCGCCGCCAGCAGAGCCGGCTCGTCGACCAGCCGGCCGCGGGCGATGTTGACCAGTACGCTGCGCTCCTTCATGGCATCGAGGAACGCCCCGTCGACCAGCTTGTCGGTCTCGCCCGAATGCGGCGCGGCAATCACCACCACGTCGGCGCGCGGCACCGAGGCCAGGACCCGATCCGGGGTGATCATCTCGTCGGCCGGATCACTGCCGTCCGGCGTGCGGCGCACGCCGATCACGGTGGCGCCGAACGCCTTCGCGCGGACGCCGACCGCGCTGCCGATGGCGCCGAAGCCGATCACCAGCCAGGTGGTGCCGAAGATGTCGCGGAAGTCGTGCCGCGCCCACTGGTGCGCGCTCTGCTTGGCGATACGGCCGGGGACGTCGTGGAAGGCCTCGAGCACCCGGGCCATGGTGAACTCGGCCATGGACACGCCCTGCGCGTCGCTGCGCGTCATCAGCGCGCCGGTGGCCGCTACCTTCCGGAAGATCGGGTGATCGAAGCCGGCTGCGCCCGACTGGAACCATTTCAGCGACTTCGCGGCGGTCAGCAGGCTGAAATTGAACCGGCTGGGACCCTTCACATAGAGGTCGCTCGACGCCCAGGCGATATCGAACTCGGCGTCCTCGGGCGCCACCTTCCGGCCGTCCAGGGTCAGGGTTTCGTCGGAATGAACCAGCAGCGGCGTGACGCCCGGCGGCATTCGGTCGCGGATACGTTCGTAAGCTGGAGCGTAGATCAGCAGATTCATGGTATGTCTCCCTCGACTCGCTACATAACAGGGCGAAACGGAACATGCGAGGTTGCTGGTTGCCCGCCGGCGGCTTCTCGCTAAAATCCCGCCCACCTGGGAAGACGACATCTAGACGGGAGCACTGGCAGTCATGCCCGAATACAAGATGAAGGAGGCGTTCAACGTCGGCGACAGCGTCCGCTATCACGCCGAGCGCACGCCCGACAAGATCGCGACGATCTACGAGGATCGCGTCACCACGTTCGCGCAGGTCGACCGCTACAGCAACCAGGTCGCCAACGGCCTGCTGAAGCTGGGCGTCAAGCCGCAGGAGCGGGTCGGCTACTACGGCAAGAACATGGATTACCATCCGCAGATCCTTGCCGGCGTCAGCAAGGTCAACGGCGTGCTGGTGCCGGTGAACTGGCGCCTGGCGCCGCCCGAGGTCCAGTACGTCATGGAAGACGCGGACGTGAAGGTGCTGTTCGTTTCCAGCGAGTTCGCGCCGCTCGTCGCGCAACTCAAGGACAAGCTGCCGATGCTCGAAAAGGTGTTCGTGCTCGAGGGGCCGTACAAGGACTGGGGCGACTTCGCCGAGTGGCGCGACGCCCAGGACGACAAGGACACCGGCATCCACTCCGCCCCGCGCGACGTCTACATCCAGCTCTACACCAGCGGCACGACCGGCCGTCCCAAGGGCGTGCAGATCCCCAACGACGCCGCCTATCTGGGCTGGACCGGCGAGCCGCCGGATCCGGCGCTGCTCGAGGGCACCTGGAAGGCCTACAATCCGGACGAGGTGTCGCTGTGCATCGCGCCCAACTTCCACCTGTCGGGCAACGGCTCGATCCTGGGCAATTTGCGCATGGGCACCACGGTGGTGATCCACCCCGACTTCGACGCCCAGCGCATGGTCGATGCGGTGCTGAACTACAAGGTCGCCAAGATCTTCATGGTGCCCGCGGTGCTGAAGATCCTCCTCGACAAGGCCCGCCAGGGCGCCGACCTCACCTCGATCAAGCTGATCAGCTACGGCGCCTCGCCGATTCCGCCCGAGCTGATGCGCGAGGCGGTCGAGGTGATCGGCTGCGGCTTCGTGCAGATGTACGGCATGACCGAGATCGCCGGCACGGCCACCTTCCTCGAGCCGGCGGACCACACGCTGACGCCCACCGAGAAGATGAAGAGCTGCGGCAAGCCCAGCGAGCTGCACGAACTCAGGATCGTCGATCCGGTGACCCGCAAGGAACTGCCCGCGCGTACGCCGGGCGAGGTGGCGATCCGGACCGCGGCGCCGATGATCGGCTATTACAAGAAGCCGGACGCGACCGCCCAGGTGCTGGACAGCGAGGGCTGGTACTACACCGGCGACGTGGGCATGGTCGACGAGGAAGGCTACGTCTACATCCAGGACCGGCTGAAGGACATGATCGTGACCGGCGGCGAGAACGTCTACTCGGCCGAGGTCGAGGCCGCGCTCTACGAGCATCCCGCCGTCAAGGAAGCCGCCGTGATCGGCATCCCCAGCGAGCGCTGGGGCGAGGAGGTCAAGGCGGTCGTGGCGCTCGAGCCCGGCAAGACACTGACCGCCGACGAGCTGATCAGCTTCGCCCGCTCCCACATCGCCGGCTACAAGGTGCCGAAGTCGGTAGACTTCGTCCCCGAGCTGCCGCGCAACGGCACCGGAAAGCTGATGAAGCACGTGCTGCGCGCGCCCTACTGGGAAGGCCGCGAGCGCCAGGTGAGCTGACCGCCTGCTTCCGAGGTGGTGATGGGACCGATAGAACGCCCCTCACCCTGCCCTCTCCCAGAAGGTGAGGATTCGATGGAGCGCTTCGGCACGTTCCCTCTCCCCTTGGGCTACGGGATTCACGGAAGTGTTTCTTGTGCGAGGCTGAAGCCTGCGAGGACGGCTGTGAAGCGGTTCCAGCCTTGTGCCATGGTTTTGGGTCCTGGCGGTTTTCCATAGCAGTTCCAGCCGCC
>JBFWZH010000050.1:0-18495 GCA_050185585.1 Sphingomonadales bacterium
ACGTGGTCGTTGTCTACAAGGTCGATCGCCTGACCCGGTCGCTGGCGGATTTTGCAAAGATCGTCGAAACCTTCGACGGGCATGGCGTGTCGTTCGTCTCGGTCACCCAGCAGTTCAACACCACCAGCTCCATGGGACGGTTGACCCTGAACGTGCTGCTCTCGTTCGCCCAGTTCGAGCGGGAGGTTACCGGCGAGCGCATCAGGGACAAGCTGGCTGCATCCAAGAAGAAGGGCATGTGGATGGGCGGCAGCGTCCCCCTCGGCTATGCCGCCAAAGACCGCACGCTGGTTATCCTCGAGCCCGAGGCGGAAACGGTTCGGACACTATACCGGCTGTACCTTAAACACCGACACGTCCGCGGTGTTCGCGATGAGGCCGAACGCCTGGGCCTGAAGAGTAAGACAGGCGTCGTCATTGAAGCCGGCGCGCTCTACACCCTGCTCAAAAACCCGGTCTATATCGGACGGATCAAGCACAAGGAGAAAACCTATCCCGGCCTGCACCCCCCGATCGTCGACCAGAAAGCATGGGACAAAGTGCAGCAGCTTCTGGAACAGAACCGTGTGGATCGGAAGAACGGCAAGCATGCAAAGCACCCCAGCCTTCTCGTCGGCAAGGTGTTCGATGACGCCGGCCATCCCTTCACGCCTAGCCATGCGGTCAAGAACGGCAAACGGTACCGCTACTACATCGAGCGCGGCGATGTGCCCTCACCGCCCGGCCGGCGGCTCCGGCGCAAACGGATAGCCGCCAGCGAGCTTGAAAGCCTGGTGGTCAGAGCGTTGCAGGAGTTCTTGCGATCGCCGGCGCGCGTTGTCGAGATGTTGTCGCTGAGCCAGGCATCGCCTGAAGAGATTCGCCGCGCCACCGTAGCAGCCGCCCATGTGGCCGAACAGCTTCAGCCCGACATGCAGGAAGGCCGGGAGTTGATAGCATCGTTGCTCGACAAAGTCGCGTTTGCTGAAACAGAGCTTCAGATCCTGCTAAACCGCGGGGTGCTCGCAACTACCTTTGGCCTGCGCGCACCAGCTTCCAAAGACGAGAAGACGTTGGACCTCATCGTGCCAGCCCGGCTCAGGAGACGGGGCGTCGAACTCAAGTTCGTCATCGAAGGAAGTGCAGAGGCTTCTCCAATCCCGGATCCGGCATTGATCAAGGCTGTCGTTAAGGCGCGCCGGTGGCGGGAGATGCTGCTCAACGGGGATGCCGCCACGCTCAATGAAGTAGCCCAGCGCGAGAACACCAGCGCGCCCTATGTGCGCCGGCTACTTGAGGTCGCCTTCCTTGCTCCTGACATCACCGCAGCGATCCTGAATGGTCGTCAGCCGATCAATCTGACGGCTGAAACGCTCACGCGGTGTGAGGATATTCCGGAGCGGTGGGATGCGCAGCGGCGTCAGTTTGGTTTCCCGGCGACGTCCTGAGCCGAGGTCATGGCGCGTCTGCGCCCATTGTCGCCTTTCGGACTGATTGCGAGCGTTCCCAAAAGCGGACCTTGAGAACTAGGTGGCGGAATGTCCGGTTTGGATCGCCGGAGAGGACCGCCGCTATGACGGAGTTGGGGGGATAGCAGAAGTTGAAGCAATAGCGTTTGCAGGAGGTTGTGAGCGCCCCGTTGCGGAAGTTGAACCAGCGGCGGACGCACGGCGCGATGACAAGGCTGTGAGGTGAGCCGGACCTTTGCAGCGAACGGTAGCTCAAGGGCTTGCCCGGATGTGGTGCGCATGAGAGGTTCTGGAGCGCTCACGACCGTGAAACGAATGCAAACCTCTCAAACCTTCTATTTCTCGAAGTTCGAAGACCGCAAGCCCCCGCCACCGCTGCCGCATTCGCGCCCGGTGGAAGTCGTTTGGCAGATCGTAGCAGTTATCAGCTTGGCGCTCGGCGCCTGGTACATCTGGTGGCGCTGGACGGGTTCCGTCAACTTCCATGCCTTGTGGTTCTCGGTGCCGCTGCTGGTCGCGGAGACCTGTGCCTATTTCGGCCTGATCCTGTTCACGCTGAACCTGTGGAAGACACGGGACTATCCCAGGCGGCCGCCGCCCCGCACGGTCGGCGAGTGTGAGGCCGCGCTGACGGGGCCGGACAGGCCGGTGTCCGTTGACGTGTTCATCGCCACCTACAACGAGGATGTCGAGTTGGTGCGGCTCAGCATCCGCGACGCCATGGCGATGACCTACCCGCATCCCATCGACATGAAGGTTTTCGTGCTGGACGACGGCCGGCGTGACCTGATGCGCCAGGTCGCCGAGGAGGAGGGCGCCTCCTACATCACCCGCAGCAACAATGTCGGCTTCAAGGCGGGCAACATGCGCAACGCCATGGAGCAGACCGGCGGCGATTTCATCGTGATCTGCGACGCCGACACGCGGCCGTTTACGACCCTGCTGGAGCACACGCTGGGCTATTTCCGTGACCCGGATGTGGCGTTCGTGCAGACGCCGCAATGGTTCTTCGACCTGCCGGAAGGGGTGCGGCTGCGCGATGCGCTACAGGCAAAGATCGGCCGTGTCGGCTACTGGTTCGGCAACGCCGTCGAGACGGTGTTCGGCAAGATCCTGATAGGCGAGGATCCGTTCGTGAACGACCCGCAGATCTTCTACGACATCATCCAGCGGCGCCGGAATCCCTGGAACGCTGCGTTCTGCTGCGGCGCCGCCTCGATCCACCGGCGCGAGGCGGTGATGTTCGTGGCGCTGAAGGCCTATGCCGAGGCGATCGCCCACGCCAGCAGCGACAAGCGTTCGCGGCTCGCGCGCCTGGTGGGACGGCGCGCCAACCCGGACGCCGAGGCGCTGGCGCTGTGGCAGGCCGCGCAGGACGAGGAACTGACCCCCTACAAGTTCCATGTGTCCGAGGACATCTACACCTCGATCGTGCTGCATCAAGACCAGGAGCGGCGCTGGAAGTCGGTGCTGCATCCGGAAATAGAGTCGAAGATGCTGTCGCCGCAGGACCTGCTGACCTGGACGATCCAGCGCTTCAAATATGCCGGCGGCAGCCTCGACATCTTCTTCCACGACAATCCGGTCACCAAGCCGGGTATGTCGCTGGGCCAGCGGCTGATGTACCTGACCACCTTCTGGTCGTATCTGGGCGCATTGTGGAACCTGGTGTTCCTGGTGGCGCCCATCGTCTACCTCTTCCTGGCGGTGCCGCCGATCGACGCCTACACGACCGACTTCTTCATCCACGCCATTCCGTTCCTCGTCGCCAACGAAATAGCCTTCCTTGCGGGCACGTGGGGTGTTTCCGGCTACAAGGCCAAGGTGACCTATCTGGCCACGTTCCCGCTGTCGCTGCGGGCGCTGTGGGCGGTGATCCGCAACCAGAAGATCAAGTTCCCGGTGACCCCGAAGGAGCGGCAGGGCGGCAACTTCGTGAACCTGGTCTGGCCGCAGCTGGCGATCGTCGTCCTAACGATCGCGGGCTTGGCCTATGCGTCGGTGCATGTGGCGCTGGGCACCGGGCACTACACGCTGGGCGGCCTGATCGCCAACGGCCTGTGGGGCCTGAACAACATCCTGGCGATGGCGGTGATGGCGCGGGCCGCGTTCTGGAAGCCGGAGGACGAGGCATGAGCTTCAGGGAAAACCTTCGGCGCGGCCGCAGCCATATCATCTTCGCGCTGGTGCTGCTGGTGGCAACCTGGATCGTGCTGAAGCTCGAGGACCGGGATCTCAACGCCGTCCCGGGTCAACGCGCGCCTGCCGCCGAAACGGCCGCGCCGGAATGATCAGCTTGCCAGCGCCTTGCGCAGCAGCAAGCGGTTGAAGCCATCGCTGGACCGGTAGTCCATGCTGTCGACGAAGGCCAGGATGATGGCGATGCCTCGCCCGTGCTCGCTGTCGTCACCGACCGCGCCGGTCTGCGCGATGGCCTCGGCAGGGATCGGCGATCCGGTGTCGGTGAGCGCGACTTCCATGGCGCCGTGTTCCACGCGAACGTCCATGCCGATCTCGGCGCCTTCGCGGCCGGCATAGCCGTGGATGACGATGTTGTTGGCCGCCTCGACCATCGCCAGCTCGATCTCGAATGCCGCCGCTTCGCTCATGCCGGCCTGCTCGCAGGCCTTGCGCAATTCCTGGCCGAGCAGCCGCACGGCTTCCAGTTCGGCGGGTACGCGTACCGAAATGAGTACGCGCGCGTCAGCCACCTACTGCGGCCTCCGCCTCGCCAATCGTCGCATGCAGCGGGAACAGCCTGTCCAGCCTGGTGACCTCGATCAGCTTGCGCACGCCCGGGCTCGGCCCCGCGACCGCGATCCGCCCTTCCTTGCTCATCAGCTTGAGCAGCGATACGAACACGCCAAGGCCGGTGCTGTCCATGAACTCCACCTCGGAGACGTCGACAACCACGCGGTCGGGCTGACCGGTGACGTTCTGCACCAGGTCGGTCTTGAAGGCGGGAGCCGCGGCGGCGTCCAGTCTGGGCACGCCCACCTTGATGTAGGTCACGCCGTTGCGGGTTTCGAAAGTCGTCAATGGTGTCTCCCTCCTCAGGCGCCGCCGGCACACTCCAGGGCCAGCAGCGATATGTCGTCGTCGAATCCGCCGCGTCCCCGGAACGGGCGAAGACCCGACTCTATTCGAGCGACCAGGGCCTCCAGATTTCCGCCTGCCGCGCCGGCGAGCAATGCCTCGAGGCGCTCCTGACCGAATGCTTGCCCGTCGATGCCCCGGCAATCGGTCACGCCGTCCGAATACATGATCAGCCTGTCGCCCGGCGCAAGCGGGACTTCCGTGACGGGATAGTCGGCTAAGGGAAACATCCCGACCGGGTATCCGCCCTCGACCTCGCAAGGGGCGACCGAGCCGTTGGATCCGACCCGAATCGGCGAGGGATGGCCCGCCCGGATCATCCATGCCCGCCCGCGCGGCGCGCTGACCAGCCCGCAGATCAGGGTGAAATAGCTGTCGCGGTCCTGCGCCTCGATTTCGCGGTTGAGCGTCGCGACGGCTTCCGAAAGCGCGGCCGGATCGGCAGGAGACAGTTGCTGCATGCGGTGATGAAGATGGAACGATTCGAGCGCGGCGGGCACGCCGTGCCCGCGGACATCGGCAAGGAAAACCAGCGCCTCGCCCTCGCCGAGCGGCACCAGGCCGAGGGTGTCGCCGCCGATCTCCAGGGCGGGCTCATAGGACCAGGCCCATTGCAGGCCTCCCGAGGCGCCAGGAGGTGGCAGCAACCGCCGCTGAAGGTCGCCCGCAGCCTCGAGGTCGTCTCTGATCCGGCGATAGGCCTCGCGCGTACGCTTGTTGGCGTCGTTCAGATGCCGGTTGCGGCGTTTCAGCCTCCGCTGGAGCTCGACGGTGCGCCGGGCGGAACTGATGCGGAGTTCGATCTGAATCCGCTCGAGCGGCTTGTAGATGAAATCGTCGACGCCGGCGGCCAAAGCCTCGTGAATGGTTCGGGTCTCGCCGCGGGCCGTCATCAGGATGATGTGGATGAAGTCGTCGGGAGGCAGTATGGCGCGTGCGCGGAGGACCAGCTCGATGCCGTTCATGCGAGGCATCTGCCAATCGGTGATCAGCACGTCGAAGCTCTGGCGGGACAGGAGGTCGAGCGCTGTATCGCCGTCTTCCACCCGGGTGACCAGGCAGCCGAGAGCCTCCATTTCCAGCGTCAGATACTCGCCGAACAGCTCGTCGTCATCGACGATCAGCAGGCTCAGGGGCTTTCCTTGCGACAGCGAACCAGCCAACTTCACGATATCGTTCATGGCGCGTGGGGCATCCGGAGTGCCGGACCGGTATCAAATGGTATATTTCATTCAAAGAAATTGCGCAGCATCGTTTGCGCATGAAGTCCGCCCGATGGCGGCGGCGCTGACTGAACGGAGACCTGCTTGAGACGCCTTTACCTTGCCCTTGTCGCGCTGCTGATTGCCGTTCCTGCCCATGCCGAGCCTTACAAGGGCGTGCTGTTCGCCGGCGGCACGGTCAGCGAGAGTTCCGGCGGATATGCGGGAGGCATGATCTCACTGCCCGGCGCGGCGCTGGGCCGCGGTCTGGGTGTCCGTGTCGGCACCAATGGTGGCGAGTACAAGTACGACGCCAGCGGCACCCGGATCGCCGCCGAATATGTGGGCGGCGAATTGGCACTGGTCTATCAGATCTCGGGCGGTTGGGGCTGGGCCAACTTCTCCGCGGGCCCGCGCGTCAGCTATCTGAACCTTACGCCCAACGATCCCGGCAACAAGCTACAGGGCACCAAGGTCGATGCCGGCATCCAGAGCGACGGCGCCTACAACATCGAGAAGTGGCACATATCCTGGTTCGGTTCCTACGGCATCGCCAACGAGAGCTACCTGGCCAAGCTGCAGCTGGGCTATCTCGTGGCCGAGCGGAGCGGCACGCGCATAGGCGTCGAAGGTGGTATCCAGGGCGATTCTGTTTACACGAAAGGCAATCTCGGCGCCTTCGTCTCGACCAGCCTGATGAAGGACGTGGAGATCCAGATCGCTGCCGGCGCCACCGAGCAGGCGGGACGCGGCGCCAGGGCCTATGTCACCATCGGCCTCAGCAAGCTGTTCTGAACCGGATGGGCCTCTGCCGTCTCGGCGCCGCGGCATGCCTCGCCTTCCTGGCGCTGCTGGCGTCCTGCGCGCCGGCGCGGACCCCGGATAGCCTGATCGTCGTGACGATGCCCCCTGAAACGCTGGAGCTGCCGGCCGGATACCAGCTGGTCTGGTCGGACGAGTTCGACCGGCCGAGCCTTCCGGCTCCCGACAAGTGGACTTACGACACCCACAGGAACCGGAGCGGCTGGTACAACGCGGAGGCGCAGTATTACGCCAGGGCGCGCGCCGACAACACGCGGGTCGAGGACGGCAGGCTGGTCATCGAGGCGCATGCCGAGACGCTTGACCGGAAGCGGTTCCGGGACTGGGGGGGCCAGCGCTACAGCTCCGGCAGGCTCGTCACCCGCGGCCGGGCGGGCTGGACCTATGGCTTCTTCGAGGTCAGCGCCAGGATGCCCTGCACGCGGGGCACGTGGCCCGGCATCTGGCTGTTTCCGCTCGACGACGATGGCGTCTGGGGCGCGGGAGAAATCGACCTAGCCGAGCATGTGGGGCTGGAGCCTGGCGTGGTGCATCATTCGGTGCACACCTCGGCGCGGAACTTCCTGACCGGGGATCATCCGACCGCCCGGTCGGCGGTGCCCGATGCCTGCACCGCGTTTCACCGGTACCAGCTGCTGTGGACGCAGGACCGCATCGTGATGGGCGTGGACGGCCGCGCCGCGTTCGCGGCGGCCCGGCGCGAGGCCGGCGGGGAATGGCCGTTCCGGCATCCCATGTACCTGATCCTCAACCTTGCCGTCGGTGGCACATGGGCCGGCCGGGACGGCATAGACGACGCGGGATTTCCGGCACGGCTGGAGATAGACTACGTTCGGGTCTATCAGGCCGAGGGGCGCGAGGGTTAATGGCGACCGAGTTCGAAAGCCGTCTGGATGCGCTGCGCGCCCGGTTCGCGGATCGTTGCGCCGGACACGCCGCCGACCTGGATTCGCATCTTGCCGGACTTGCCTCGGCCCCCGGGGAGTCCAGGACCGCGCTGCGCGCTATCGCACATCAGCTTGTCGGCACGGCGGGGACGTTCGGGTTCACCCGGATCGCCACGCTCGCCGGCACACTCGAGCGGCTGTGCAGTGACGGCGCCGGGCAGGAGGCTGTCGAGTCAGCAGGCGCGGCGCTCCGGGCTGCGCTGCAGGCGCCCGCGACGGATACGGATTGAAGGAGACCGGGTTCTGATCAAGCCGCCGATCCCCGGGAACGAGCCCGAGCGCCTTGCAGCCATCGACCACTACCGGCTCGGCGGGTTGGGGCGGGAGGCGGCGTTTGATCGCATTTCGCACTTGGCGGCAAAGCGGTTCGACGTACCGATCGTGCTGGTATCGATCGTCGGCGAGGACGTGCAGTGCTTCCGCGGCGCCTGCGGGATCGATGCCCTGTCGACGTCTCGGGACGTTGCGTTCTGCGCCTTCGCCATCCTCGAGAACGAGGTCATGGTGGTCGCGAATGCGCTGGAGGACCCGCGGTTCGTCGACAATCCGCTGGTCACCGGCGAGCCCTTCATCCGCTTCTACGCCGGCGCACCGTTGACGATCCAGGGATCGCCCGCCCTGGGCACCCTGTGCCTGATCGACCGCCAGCCGAGGATCTTCACCGATGCGGACAAGCAGGACCTCAGGGATTACGCCGACGCCGTTGCGGACCTGATCGAGCTTCGAGTGGGCAGCCTGGAGGCCGAGGCGCGCGGCGCCGCGCTTGGCCTCCAGCAGCAGTTGCTGCGCACCACCGTCGAGAGCATCGGCCACGGCCTTGCCGTGTTCGATCCGGAGATGCGCCTGGTGCTGTGGAACGAGTTGATCCTGGGCATGTTCCAGTTTCCGCCCGAGCGCGCGCGCGCCGGCCTTGCCGCGGTCGAACTGCTGCGCGCCCGCCGACGCTCGCCTCGCACCGACGCGGATGATCCGGATTCGCTGATTGCAGGATTGCTGGACGACGACGGCACCCGCGACACCCGGCGGGTGCAGGTGCGCTATCCGGATGGGCGGGCGCTCGAGGTAACGCGCAGCACCATGCCTGACGGATTGGTGATCCTGATCTCGACCGACGTCACGGAACAGCTGAAGCTCGCGCGCCTGAAGGATGAATTCGTATCCACCGTGAGCCACGAGCTGCGCACACCGCTGACCTCCATCGTCGGCTCTCTCGGGCTGCTGGGGAGCGGCGCCGCGGGTGCGCTACCGGCACGGGCAGCGCAGTTGGTCGACATCGCGCACAAGAACGGCAAGCGGCTCAACCTGCTGATCAACGACCTGCTCGACGTCGACAAGCTGGAGGCGGGCCAGGGCCAGTTCCAGTTCGGTGAGGTGGAGCTGGGCGCGTTGCTGAATCAGGCCGCGGAGCAGAACCAGCCCTATGCCGAGAAATTCGGCGTCACCATCGCCTTCGAGCGACCGGCCGCGGAATACTGGGTTCGGGCCGACATGGACCGGCTTCTGCAAGTCATGGCAAACCTGCTCTCCAACGCGGTCAAGTATTCGCCCTCCGGGGGCGCGGTGACCATCGAACTGTCGAGACGTGGCGGCGATGTATTGGTGTCCGTGGCGGACAAGGGACCGGGAATCCCGGAACATTTCCGCTCGCAGATATTCAAGCGGTTCTCCCAGGCCGACGGATCGGACCAACGGAGCCAGCAGGGAACCGGGCTCGGCCTTGCCATCACCAGGGCGATCATCCAGCGCCATGGCGGGCAGATCGGATTCGAGACCAGCGAGGGCGAAGGAACGGTGTTCGAGTTCACCCTGCCGGCGTTGCGCGACGGCTCGGAAAACCGGGCCGAGCCCGTGATCGGGATACGGCAACGCCTGCTGATCTGCGCCGCCGACGAGAGGAGCGGCGCATCCATCGGCGAGCGCCTGCGGGCGACGTTCGACATCGATGTGGCCGTATCGTTGTCGGCGGCCAGGCAACAGCTGGATCGGAGCAGCTATGCGGCCGTGCTGCTCGACGCGGCGGTTCGTGACGACGCCCGGCCTTCCGAAGTGCCGGAGCTGTTCTACATGCCGGCGACCTCCAACGTCCCGATCCTGCTGCTGGCCCGCAAAGGCGGGGATGGCGAGGAAGCCTGGACCGTGGCCAGGGTCGTCGACCGGATGGCACGGCCGATCGAGAACGAGGCTCTGTCGGAGGTCGTCCATCGGCTGGCGCAGGGAAGACGGGGAAGCCGTCCGCGTGTGTTGCATGTGGAGGATGACGCCGACTTGCTCCGTGTGACCGCTCTGGCGCTGGGCGAGTCGGCCGACCTGGACGCGGCCCCCGATCTCGACACCGCGCGCAAACTGCTTGCCGCCGGGGGGCACGACCTCGTCATCCTCGACCTGAAGCTCGGCGACGAGAGCGGCCTGGATCTGCTGCCGGACATCGCGGCGGCCGGGCGCGACATACCCATCATCATCTTCTCGGCTTCGGAACCGGCGAATTCAATTGAGGGGCTGGTCACCTGCAGCCTGACCAAGGGCAAGACCTCGGTAGAGGAACTGGCCGCCGTGGTTCGCGGCCTGATCGATACGGAAAGCAAGCCATGAAGCCGTTGCAGTCCATCCTGCTGGTGGAGGACGATCCGGATATCCGGGAAATCGCACAGATGACGCTCGAGGCACTCGGTGGCTATCAGGTCGCGGTCGCCGCCTCGGGGCTCGAGGCGCTGGCTATCGCGCTGAACACCGCGCCGGACCTGGTGCTGATGGACTACATGATGCCGGGCATGGACGGCGGACAGGTACTTGCCGGCCTGCGGGAGATGCCGACATTAGCACAAACACCTGTTGTATTCTTGACCGCCAAGGTAAGGCCAGAGGAAGTCGATCGCCTCAAGTCGATGGGCGCGGTGGATGTGATCGCCAAGCCCTTCGAGCCAACAGAATTGCCAGTGAAACTCGAGGCAATCTGGGCGGCAAAGGCAAAGAGCATCGCCAATTCCTAGTTCGTTCCAATTATAAATCGAACATGGAGCTTCGGTTCAATACCATCGGCAGCGTTTGACCGACAGGCTACTGACTGTCCTCTATGGGTCGTTAGCGGCCCTTCTCCAAATGCCGCGAATCCCAAACTGGTCGTTGATTGCGGCGGTCACGCTGAGGAGTCGCGGTAGATCCTCTCCTGGCCATGGTGGCCGCAAAGGAGAAGGATTATGGGACACTCACAGTTTGACCCTGGTGCCAGCCTTAGACGCCCCTGGAATGCCGGTCGGAAGCCAGGCGCAAAACGCCCGCTGAAGCTAAAGCAGGTATGGGCAATTAGGTTTTGGCTGGATACAGAACGACGCCTACGTGATCGTGCGCTTTTCGATCTCGCGGTGGATTCCAAGTTGCGAGGTTGCGACCTGGTGAAGATCAAGATCGGTGATCTCGTCACCGGCGGCAATGTCCGATCGAGGGCAATCATCGTCCAGCAGAAAACCGGGCGCCCTGTCCAGTTTGAGTTGCTCGAGCCAGCCCGCGGTAGTCTCGTTGCGTGGCTTGAGCGAAGAGGCGGCGCTCTCGAGGACTTCGTGTTTCCAAGCCGGATTGATCATGCCGAGCACATTAGCACCAGACAGTACGCTCGGCTGGTGGATGAATGGGTGACAGGGATCGGGTTGCGTCGCGAGGATTATGGGACGCATTCACTTAGACGCACGAAGGCCGCGCTGATCTATAAGCAAACCGGCAATCTTCGAGCGGTGCAGATCCTGCTCGGCCACACGAAGATCGAGAGCACAGTACGGTACCTTGGTGTCGATATAGAAGATGCTCTCGCTCTATCCGAAGCAACCGAAGTCTAGCGGTCAGAGCTCCTCGTTCGCGCGGCGAGGAGCTCGCCGTCTGGCGTCGACGTCTAACGTCCATTTTCGGGCACGCAATCGCCTAATGCGGTCAGTCTGCTATCGGCCAACATCGGGCATTTCGCGGTCCGCTCCTGCAACGACCGGAGGTGGCCGCTTTCAGACCGTCGGGTTTATGGCTGCGCCGGCGAAATAACCGTCATTCGACCTGACCTGCTACCTTCATCAATCCGAAGCCGAGTAGCTCGACACTGCGGCGCGCTTACAACGATCCCATAAGATGCGACAATCCAGCTGCGATCGACCCTATGCTCCGACCATCCTTGCCAGCAGGCCAGTCGGCTTTCGCATGCCGTATAATGTTTTCTCGTTCTCCTTGCTCGCTTTCTCGATCGACTTCCTGAGGCGCTGCGGTACGTCACCGCCGATTTCACGTAATGCGACCTGCAGGCGGCGATCCCACCAGATAAGTTGCCGTAGGTCAGCGGCGGCGATGCCGAGTTCGATGAGCCGCCACTGCTCGCGCGGATCATTCGTCTCGGCTGCCAGATTGAACCAGTGCGCGGCATAGTTCGCTCCCCTGTAGCGCGCCCTCCCATCACGCGCCGCATTGCCCAAGAAGCCTGTCAGCCAGTCTCGACCGAGAAGATCAGCCGAGCTGAGGTTCTCGGGACGGAAGGAGGCCACCGTGAGCGCGAGTGCTTGGTCCGATGGAAGCACGGAGGATGAGCGGGATGCGACGAAGCCGTCGAGCCAATCCTTTAGCCCGGCAGCCTCTGCAGCCACGACAAGCCGCTCGATGCGCGCGTCGTCCAGTGCCTCCTCGAATACCTGCTCGCGAAGCGCGTCGATTTCGGGTGATGGAGCGGCGGTGAAGAGCGCCAAGTCGCGAATGGCATGTTTGGCTGCCCCGATCTGGACAGTCACATGAGGTTCCACCTTCCATAGGTGCGCGAACGCCCTGGCGGCAAGGTCACCATCGACCCCCGCGTAGTTTTGCGCGAGCGCGAAGCCTAGGTTCTGAAGGTTGCGCATCCTGCTCTCGTCCGTGACTTGGAGGATGCTCCGCAGCCACGCCGCATAACGTTTGGGCTGGTCGCGCGCGACCTCCTCAAGGCCGACCTGGTAAGGGCGCCTCGCGACCATTAGTGCCCGCTCGCTCGTGAGGCTGTCGACGAACCGCTCGAACTGCTCGCGGAGCAACTTCTGCCGTCGGCTGAAGCTTTCCCCAGTCATGTCCGCCAGCTGGGCGTTGAGCGCAGCGATCGGATCCTTCACCTTCTCTCCCCTGTCGACGAGATTGATCCGCGTGTCCGCGAGGTCATCGCTGACCTCCAGCAGGACGACGGCGTCGGTTGGCTCGTCGGCTGCGATCGGCTGGAGGAACCTCTCGACGGTCAATTCGACCATGTCTGCGAGCCTCTCGCGGGCTGCCGGCATACGTGCCGCGACCCAGTCGATGTGCTCGGCGGGGATACGGTCAACGAGCTCGGGACGGCCCAGGCGACAGATGGCACTCGCGAGAGCGCTGCGTATCACGGCCGCGCGCCAGCTGCCGTCGTTGTCATCCGGAGACTCGAGGCGGATTATCGCTTCGTCCAGCCCGACGTCCCCGCTGCCCCTGGCGAAATCGGCGGCTGCCGCGCGGACCTCCAGATCGTCAGCGCCAAGGCACGATACGAGCATGTGTCGCAGTGTGTCGGTGACCGCACCCGCGTTCGCAGAGAGAAACAGCAGCGTGCGCTCCAGAATGCGCGGATGCCCGGTTAACACATCCCTAAGCCGCCGCTCCGCCGCCTCCGCCGAAAGTGGCTTCGCTAGCGTCGAGTAACGCATGTAGAAGGGAGCTTCGGTTGGCAGAGACTGAAGGAGGTCAAGCTGCGCCTCGGCGCCGAGCCGCGGCATAGCGCCCTCCACCATCATGCCGGTGACGAAGTCCACGTCGCCGTCTGGGATGAGCTCGGGGTGGGCGATGACCTCCCGAATCCTGCGTTCGACGGCTTTCACCGTATCGGCGCCCATGATCGGACTGAGCCACGGCAGGCGCCATCCGAGCTGTCTCAGTGGCATCGCGGTGCGCGAGCTCACCGTCGCTGCAATCCGGTCGAGGAACGCCATGATGCTTTCGGGTTCGAATCGCACCAGGAGTTCATGGCTACGCTCGAGGTCATGGTCCACGGAGGTCGTGCTCATGTGGGTCCAGATGGCCGCCGGATCGATCCCTCCGACCCTGCCCGCGGCTACGGCAATTCCCGGCGGCGCCTCGGACGCTGGATCGAGCGGATTGATCGGCCGGTCGCGTACCTCAGGCGGCAACGGGGGGCTGAGGGTCTCCGCTTCCTGCTGGGCCTCCAGCGACCCGAGCAACCTCAGCGCACGTGCGGCGGCCTCACGCGCGGTTGTAGATGCGGTTTCGGTGGTGAAGGGTGCGATCTCCGCCCGGACGGCCGCGGTGAGCTCCTCAAAGTCGATGCGGTTGAGCCGCAGCACCCATGCGATGTCGTCGAATGGTGACTGGTGAGGGCCCGTGATCGTGCGGGCGAATGCGAATGCAACGATGCCGCGCGCGAAGCGAGCCTGCGCGATGCCGCTCAGGAACATCGCTGCCGCGCCAGCCAGTCCGGCGGTGCTGGCCAACTCTGGGCAGTTCTGCCGTACGTAGTCCAGTTCGCTCCCGGTGAGCTGACCGAGTTGTTCGTCGATCTTCGTGTTGTGCGCTTCCAGACGACGTTGACGTTCGTCGCGATCGCCCCAACCGTCTACGGCGCGAGACCAGCACCCGAGCCATCGGTTCAGCCGAGCATCGACTGCTTCAGATACCGAGTCACGCCGGGAAGCGAGCAAAAGCAGCTGCAGGAATCTTTCGTCGTCGTTGTTTAGGTCCCTCTGCTCGAACGCGTCAAGGAACGGCTCCGGGCGAGCGGCGACATAGGGCACCAGCGCCTCAAACTTGTCGTCGGTCACGTTTTGAAGGGACAGCCACCCGGACATGAGGGCCGAGATGCCACTGTCGGGATATCCATCGTCCAAGCTCGCGACTGCGATCGCGGACGTCATGATGTCTACTACAGCGTCGAAACCTCTCACGGGATCGATTGCTGCTGCGATTGCCTCGTCAGCCCTTTGTGGAGTGCTCCGCACGGCCACCCGGATCTCGTTCGCGAGGAGAAGGCCCAATGCGAAGTGGAGAGTGTCTTCGCGGAATCTGTAAGTGCCGCACTCGGCGTCGAAGAAGCGGCCCTCCTCAATGTCGCTCAGGTCATTCGCGAGGTTGCGTCCGTCGTCGCGCCTGGCTGCGCCCGATCGGGCGCGCCACTCATCGCGGTTGAAGTTCGTTCCTGGTTGTTTGCGGTACTCGCGCGCGTGCTCCATCAGGAGGTTTCGAAAGTCGATGTCATCGTGGCCGAGGAGGTCGCCCCGTTCCAGCAGGCGGGCGCGCCAATATTCTACCAACAGTCGGTCGACGCTGAGGTCGTCTACGTTGGAGAGCCGGGAACGCAGGGTCAGCGCTAACGCGCAAATCCGTGGGTTGCGCATGAACCTGTTAAGCCGCTCGGGCAGCTCCGTGGGATCGACATTGTGCTTGCTCAGCAGGTCAGCGAACTCTGCGTCGTCATAATCCCCGACGTGCACACTGTGGCACGTGATAAAAGCCAGGCGCGCCCCGATCTCGCGACTCCAATAGGCTTCGCGGCAGGTCGCAATGACCACCCCCCCTAGTTGCCGTGCCGCTGGTAGGAGCGACCTTAGGATCGTCGACCAGGCCTTGCCGCTCGTTTCGTTGAGGCCGTCGATAACGATCGCGAACCGGCTGGCTGGGGCGTCTCCACTGGACCAGCGCTCAAGCCGCCGCCGCCACCGGGCGACTGTCACCTCGTCCCGCCGGTCTTGCTGGTGCGCCGCAAGCCGGGCCAGCATGTCGAGCGGCTCGTCATTGCTGGAGAGAAGGTCCGCCATCCGCCCTGCCGAGAGCAACAGAATGGGGCGGGGGGCCGATCCGTGCCACCACTTGGCGACCGCCCAGCTCTTGCCGGAGCCCTCGCCGCCAAGCACGGCGACCAGTGACTCACCCTCGGGATCCGAGCGGGCGTTCTCTACCGCACCGGCGATTCCGTTCTCTATCGATAGCCGGGAAACGGTAAACTCTGGTGATTCGAGCGGGGAGAGGAATTGCGAGAATGCGCGCTGGGCGAGCCTATGGCTACCGAAGCGCTCTTCGCACCACTCGGCGTTGCGCTCCCGAAACGCATCGATTCCCACGAGTGCCGGCGAGAGGTTCGCCAACAGCGTGTCTCGGTGCCGTTCGAAGGCTGCGTCGGTGGCAACATCTTCCAGACCATCCCTGAACGCCAGGTAGTCTGGGGGAGACAGACGCGCCTCGGCCCACGGCAGGATGTCCGCCCTGGTTGCGGCAAGGAGCACAGCGATAGGCGGAACACCTGCCTCCGTCCAATCGAGCGCCACAAGGGTGATGCCGCCGGTATCGAGAATCTCGACGAGCTTGCGCTGGGTGGGCTCGCTAACCTCGACAGTTGCCGCGAGCGCCCACACGTCCACACCCTCGGCCAACTCGAACGTGGCGAGCCCAGCCTTGCCGACGAGCTCCTGGAGCGGTACGGAGTCATTGTAACGCTTCGCCTCCATCGCGATCGAGAACGGTGCGTTTGGCGTGGCGGCGTCCCTGCCGAACTGCGCCCCTGATCGTGCTAAGCGGAACGTGTAGCCTGTCAGCGTTGCCAAGGCCTGTGCAACGAGCCCCTCGAAGCCACTCGGGCCGGCGGGTGGTTCCCATCGCTTCAGCACGCCGCGGAGCGCGTCGCGTGGTGCGAGGCTTTCGGTGTTTGGGCTAATAGTCGGCAATTGAGTTGGCTTGTAAGTTATTCCAGAGGTTTAGTCATATGTGGGCTCTCGTGAAGTTCACGGTCTATGGCATCCTTTTATCAGGGCCGGAAAGATGTCGCCAAACTCATCTGTGCCGTTGGTCCGGGGGAACGCCGCATCGGGAACATCGACATCAAGAAATGCACAGAGAGGCTCCGAGCCATCAGCAACTTCAAACACCAGCAGGCGATCTGAATTGATGGCGTTTTTCACAGCTGCGATGTGAGCGTTGAAGGCAGCGATCGCGTGATCGCGATCCGCGACCCGGCCTCCGAACGTGCCCCCCAGGATCTTTTTCACCACTCCGGCGCGGTTTTGGTCAGGAGGTGACTCGGCAGCGCGCTTCATCATGTCCGCAGAGAAAATTGTGTTCTGCGTGCTTTCATACCAGCGAACCGGATCACGGACGCTCAGGACTGCCTTGGCCTTGGCATAGGTGATCGACAGTTCCCTCCAGCAGGAACAGCCTGCCAGTCGATAGTCGCCCGATAACCATCGAACACCTGATCCCAGTCCATGTGCTCATCATAGGCGGCCCTTTTCCAGTAGGCGGCGAAGTGCTGATTCTTGAGCACCTCTATCATGTGATAGCAGGGCCCGAAGCCGACTGGTTCCAGCGCGAGTTTCAGGGACAGGGTCGTCACAGTCACCGCCGCCCTTGCCATGCATGGCACACCGGTCCATGCCGCCCTGATGCGGGCAGCCATGTGTAGCCGCAGCGGGCGGACTGGCCGGTGCTGAGGCGGCGCCTTCTGCCGCGACCGCAGCATGACCCGCCAGCGCGGCGAAAGAAAAGGCAAATGCCAATACTGGAAGCCTCATGATGTTCTCCCGTTTCGAGCCCCCGGTAAGAGGGTATTCCTGTCAAGGCACGCCGGCATGGAATGTCGTGGGCTGACATCATCGGCCGAGCCAGCTGATGGCTCAGTTTGCCTCAGAAGAGCTCAGTTAAGGGGAATTGTATTTGCGGCATATCCTGCAATCGGCCCAGATCTTGTGGGTGTCGAGGGCGATGCCACTGCAAGCGAACCGACGATTTCTGATGCGGAGAATTTCTCTCACACAGGCGCCGAGGCGCACCGGTATGTCTTCTCCGTTTTGCGCTGATGCGGGCGGGAGAGCCGCTAAGCGGCCGAAAACTCGCGGCAATTCCGGGCGGCTAAAATTCTGAAAACCATAATATTAACAATAACTTACCCATGGAGGTGGACGCAGTCCGGAGCGAACCGCTCTCCGCCAAATTCCCTGATAACCGGGAAATTACAGGGAACTTCCGCCGTCACCGCGCAATTCGGGGCTGCCAAAGCCCTGCAAGCCGCTGGCGTATCGACCTTATTTTCACAAATTCCCTGAATTGAGAACAGGGAAACCCAGAGAACGCATCAGGGAATTGAATCTGATAAACAGCAAACTCCTTGTAAGCGTCCGGTGATCGCACGCTTGCCCGACTGGCCTTGGAGCCGACCTCCTTCTCACGGCTGAATCTGTGCTGGGAGGAGTGTTATGCCGAGGGTGGCAGCGACTAAACAGTTGGAACTGGAGACGTTCTGGCGATCCCATCTGGATGGCTGGCGTCGTAGCGAGTTGAATCAGCGCGAGTATTGCGAGCTGCACGGGTTGCCGTTGAAGCGGTTCGGGAACTGGCGGGCCAAGTTCAAAGACGACGGTGCGGAGCGGCCGCCAAAGCTGCTTTATCGCCGTGGCAGGGGCCTAAGACATATGGCTAGCCATATGGTTAATAGGGAAATCGAGCCGGTCTCGACGGGTTATGTGCCATCGGCGCTGGCGATGCCACCGGGGGCACGCCGGCGGTTCAGCAAGGCGGACAAGAAGCGCATTGTCGCGGAGGCCGATCGACCCGGCGCGTCTGTGTCGGCCGTCGCGCGACGGTATGGGATCGACACGCGGTTGCTGTTCCGTTGGAAGCACGCGCTGGGACTGGTAGAGGAATCCGCAACGACGTTCCTGCCGGTTATGATTGCGGATGAACCCTCTGCGGCGACAGTCACCGCACCATCTGTGCCCGCGCCACCGATCGTCGTGGAGCGACCACCAGGCATCGAGGTCGAGTTGGCCGGCGGCCGCCGGGTGCGCTTCGACCGCGACGTGGATCCGGAGACCGTACGGAGACTGGTCACCCTGCTCGAGGAGCAGCACCCATGATACTGCTGCCATCGGGCGTCCGGGTGCATATCGCCTGCGGGCCGACGGATATGCGCAAGGGATTGGATGGGCTGGCGATGCTGGTCCAGGGGGTGCTGAGGCAGGATCC
>JBFWZH010000051.1:0-18137 GCA_050185585.1 Sphingomonadales bacterium
CACAAGCGCGAGACTCCGGAGGACGCGGCGGCGCCGCGCAGCCTGATCCGGCGCCGCACCGAGACGCTGGACGAACGCTGGGTGGCATGCAAGCGCCCGGTGATCGTCGTGGGCGGCGAACTGTCCCTCGACATGCTCGACATGTCGTTCAACCAGATCCCGAAGTTCTACGAGGCGCCGCTCCACATGAAAGCCACCAACGGCGTCATGCTGATCGACGATTTCGGGCGTCAGCGGGTGGAGCCCAAGGACCTGCTGAACCGCTGGATCGTGCCGCTGGAGAAGCGGTTCGACTACCTTAGCCTGCAGACCGGCAAGACTTTCCAGATCCCGTTCGACGAACTGCTGGTGTTCTCCACCAACCTGATCCCCGAGAACCTGATGGACGACGCGTTCCTGCGCCGTATTCCCTACAAGATCGAGATCGATCACCCGTCTCGATACATGTACGAGGAGATTTTCAAGCTGGTTTGCCGCAACTTCAAATTGTCGCTGCCGGAGGATCTGATCCCCTTCATCCATGACGTCTACTATTCGCGGAACGGCAAGCCCCTGGCCGCGCACCACCCCAAGTTCATTTGCGAGAGGGTGCAGGACATGTGCCGCTACATGGATGTGCCGGTCGAGCTCAAGAAGGAGTTCGTCCTCTATGCCCTGCGGAACCTTTCGTCGAATTCCGAGGATGCCCGCCGTCTGGCCGAAGTCGCGTGAAGGCAGCGGGACGCGAAGCACACCCCGCCGATCGCCGGAGACCATAACGGATTCGTACCGACCATCGGCGGTAGGCAGGGACCGTGCGTGCACGATGGCGCGTCACAGGTCTGACATGTTTTTCCGAGGATTTTTGACCACTTACGTCTGGACGCCCCCGGTTTATTGGGGTAGGTTTCAACCATCGTAATGCCCGATACGGCTTGTCCAGATTTGGGAGGGCGGTCGTTGGGGCGGCGCCATATGGCGTTTTGGAGGGGGCTGCGCCGAAGGGCTTTCGGCGAGCATTACGCATAAGAGGGGGAACACCTATGCTGAAGTTGCGCGTACTCACGAGCGTGAGCGTGGTGGCGCTTGCCACTGCCGCCGGCGTCACCGGCGCCAAGGCCGACAACCTGATCATCGACCTGACCGCGCTGCCGCCGACTATCGAGGTCGCGGCCGGTTCGAGCGCGGCGGCGATCGCCAACGAGCAGGTCAACGAGAACGGCGGCGTTCCCGCCATCGCGCAGAACATCGCGATCGGCTTCCCCATTGCGACGGGCACCTCCCATGACCTGGGCGGCGGCACCGACACCATCCTCGTCGACGAGGAAAACGCGGTGTTCGCGCTGGCCATCGGCAACCAGGAAGTGGCCTCCATCAACTTCTTCGTCGCCGAGAATGGCGGCGTGGCCGGCGACGACGCCGCGGCGACCAACGGATCGCTCCAGTACATCCTGAACAACGACGTCACGGCGCTGGTCGACAATGCCGACATCCATGCCGACGTGATCGACCTGGGCGACGGCAGTGCGGTCACCGTCAGCGACAACAGCATGCGGGCCGACGGCATCGGCAACGACGCCGCCGTCTCGGTGGTCGGTAACGTCAACCAGCTCCAGGTCAGCACCGAGTTCGGCCAGGCCGACATCACCACGGGCAGCCCGACCCTTTCGGCCGGCGCCACCGCCCTGTCGGGCAGCGTGCAGGCCAATCTGGGCGCGCAGGACATGAGCGCGCTGGTCAGCGACTCGCGCATCGGCCTGCTGGCCCGGGTCGACGACGACGCCACGGCGATCGTCGGCGTGCCGCTCGACATCGTCGGCAACGTCATCGCCGCCAGCTTCACCGGCAACAACGCGGCCACCCTGGTGGATCTGGGCGCCGACGAGGCGGTGAGCCTGGTGGGCACCGCCGGCGCCGCCAACGTGCAGACCAATGTGGGCGACTTCGACCTCACCGCGGAAGTCCGCGACGTCACCATCGAGGCCGGCGACACCGTCAACTATGGCGGCACAGAGTACATCGCCGATCTCGACGGCAGCACGTTGACCCTGACCGACAGCGAGATTTCCGCCACCGCCACCAGCAACAACGCCACCAACACCGTCAAGCTGGCCGACAATCTGAGCCAGGACGGCGAGGCCGGCCTCGGCGACCAGCTCAACGTTGTCGACTTTGGCGCGATCGACAGTTCCAGCGTCAATGGCGACCTGTTCATCGCCAACGGCCAGTACAGCGCGGTCCCCGTCAGCGCGACGGTCGACCTGCTGAACCGCGACTCGAGCATCAACGTCCTGACCGAGGATGTGACCGGCTCGACCATCCTCGCCGACGACAACCTGATCACCGCCGCGGCCATGGGCTCGGCCGTGGTCAACACGATCGAGGTCGGGAATGCCACCGAGTTCAACTCGCTGGTCGGCATCAACAGCGTCCAGTACACCGAAGGCACGCAGACGGCGACCAACGAGAGCCTGATCACGGTGGACGTGGCCTCGACCGCCCCGGCTTCGGCGGGTGTCGTCACCAACAGCAGCCTCACCGTCGACGGCAACGAGGAATCCGCCGAGGCCATCGGCAACAGCCATTCCAGCGCCATCGACATCAAGGGCACCACGGTCACCGGCCCCAGCGACGACTCGACCAACCTGATCGATTCCGAGCGCGCGAGCACGTCGGGCTCCATCGATGCCGACTGGAGCATCCTGAGCGCCCAGGTGCTCGACGGCGGCTCGGCCGACGCCCTGCTGACCACGGGCATCGACGTCGACGTGGCGGATATCGAGTTCACTACCGCCAGCCTGAGCGTGTCCGAGAACGACATCCACGGCATGGCCATCGGCAACCTGTCGACCGAGGCGAGCATCAGCATCGACGCCGTCACCATCGACGGCTCCATCGGCGTGGTGAATTCGCAGACCGTCGAGGACGACGCGCTGCTGTCTTCGGTGATCATTGCCTCGGGCGGTGTGTTCATCGACGTCGACGTGGCCGCCGGGAACGGCCTCGATCCGATCACGGTCTCCAACGCCGCGATCAGCGCCAACGACAACAGCTTCACCAGCCGCGTCTGGGGCAACCTGGCCGACTCGACGACCAACTCGATCAACGTGACGGGCGTGACCGTGGGCGACGCGGACATTCCGTTCAACGACGTCTTCGTCGACCGCGACAGCGATCCGGTGACCGACGTCGAGATCAATGGCGGCTTTGCGCTCCTCAACGACCAGTCGGTCGAGGATCTCAACACCGCGACGGTGACGGCCACCGCCTCCGGCGACCTGATCAACATCACGGTCGGCGACGACACCGATCTCGCCTCGTCCGTGACCAACAGCGACATCAGCGCCGACAGCAACGAGGCCACCACCAGCGCCGTCCTGAACCAGGCGACGTCGTCGGTCACCATCGATGCGGTCACCACCAGCGCCGGCGCTTCCCTCGCCAACGTCCAGACGCTCACCGACGAGGACGGCATCGCCGGTTCCGCCGAGATGCTGGTGGACCAGACGGATCTCGACATCGTCATCGACGTGATTGCCGGCGACGAGGCCCTGTCCGAACTGGACATCACCGCCAACGGCAACAGCATGCTGGCGTCGGCCCGCGTCAACCTGGCGACCAACTCGTTCAAGGTGGACGCGCAGACCCAGATCGTCGACGACGTTTTCCACAGCGGCGTCAACCAGGTCAGCGTCGACCTCGACACCACGCCGTTCACCCGCGGCGCCAACCTGCTGGTCAACGACCAGGCGTTCCTGAACCTTGGCGTCGACGGGGTCGTGGTCAACATCACCGACAACGACATCACCATCGACCTGTCGGTGGTTGACGACGACATCGAGAACACCGTCGCCGAGGTCAACGGCAACAGCGTCAACGCGCTGGCAGCCGGCAACGATGCTGCCAACACCATGGAACTGAACGTCGGCACGTTCGACCTGTCGAACACCGACGAGCAGGGCAACCAGGCCGCGAACGGCCCGATCGCCAACCTGGTGTCGAACCAGTGGGGCCTGGGCGGCGAGGATGCCGGCTTCACCACCAACATCACGGACACCACCATCGCCATCGACGCCCTTCCGGTCACCGGCTCGACGACGGACATCGAGGACTCGCAGCTCAGCGCGAGCGGCAACACCATCCGCGCCCTGTCGCGCGCCAACAACGTGACCAACACGCTGTCGGCCGCCGGCACCACGCTGGAGAACGATGCGCCCTCGAGCCCCAGCGCCTCCGTCAGCGCCATCGGCCAGGTTCTCTACGACGATACCTCGATCACGCTGGCGTCCCGCCAGGTCAACTCGGTGGACATTTCCTCCAACGTCGACGATACGGCGATCTCGGTCGAGGCCGGCTCGGTCTTCGGCGGCGGTCTGCTGGGCGACAGCATCATCGACAGCAGCCTGACCGCCAACAGCAACCTGGTGGTCTCGGAAGCCCGCGGCAGCGACGCCGCCAACCTCCTGGCGCTCGCCTTCGTCCAGAACGAGGGCCAGGCCTACCTGACCAATCTTCAATATGCCGACGAGGACGTGAGCTACGTGGCCTCGACAACGGGCACGGAAATCTCCGTGCTGAGCAACGTCGACGGTGAACTGGTCGACAGCGCGCTGTCGGCCAGCGGCAACGCCGTCGCCTCGCTGGCGTCGGCCAACCGGGCCACCAACGTGCTGAACAGCAGCGGCACCAATGTCGACCTGCGCAGCGGCAACAACGTGGTGACGTACGATCCGGTGGCGGCCTTCCCGATTACGACCGATGGCCACCTGGCGGTGCTCAACGTGCAGGGCGATCCGGGCGACGTGGGCGCGGTGAGCGACGTCTCGGCGTCCACCGTCGGCACGCTCATCGGCGTGATCTCCGAAGGCCTGGTCGAGAGCGGCTCCATCACCGCCGACGACAATTTGGTCCTGGCGCAGGCCAGCCAGCACAGCGCCAGCAACACGCTGAACATCACCGCGTCGGCCAACATCGACCAGATCGGCAACGCCGACAATACGCCCGGCGCGACGGTGGTCTCGCTGCAGACCATCTTCGACGGCGATCTGACCGAAGCCTCGGTCGCGCTCACCGGCATCACCGCCTATGGCGGCGATCCGCGCAGCGACGGCAGCTTCGCGGCCTCGGCCAGCGACAACCAGATCGTCGCCTCGGCGATCGGCGCCACCGCCCTCAACGCGCTGGTCGCGCGGGCCGGCGCGTCGATCGATGTGGGCGCGGGCGGCTCCAGCCCGATCACCGGCGGCACCGATCCGACGATCGAGCTGAACGCCGGCCTCAACGTGCTGAATATCCAGCTGGGCGAAGGCGCCGAGATGGATGCGGACGTGATCGGCGCGCTGATCTTCGCCGGCTCGGCCGAGGACTACAACAACGACGCGATCACCGTCAGCGACAACCTGGTGAGCGCCGAGGCCCGCGGCTTCGTCTCCGACAACCTGCTGCTCGTCGACGCGGGCGCAGCGAGCAACGCCATGGGCACCGTCGCCAACGTGCAGCAGCTGGACTCCAGCGAGGTCGACGCCGACGTGTTCGGGGTGGCCATCCTGACCGGTAACCTGGACGAAGGCGCGATCAACAGCTCGCTGACCGTCGAGGGCAACACCGTCCAGGCGATCGCCGGCGCCAACCGGTCGGCGAATACGCTGATCGCCGAGGCCGGCGCGACGCTGCAGGAGAGCTCGGGCGCGGGCGCCGTCATCGATCCGGCGGGCGTTTCCCGCCTGGTGGTCACCGGCGCCGACTACGCCATCCTCAACGACCAGAGCACCGAGGGCACCTCCGTCACAGCGAATGTCAGCTTCGTCGGCATCACGGTGGACGGCCTGAACGCGGTCACCGGCGTCGACCAGAGCAGCATCGGCGTCGAGGGCAACCAGGTCCAGGCCGTTGCCATCGGCAACGAGACCGTGAACCAGCTGGTCCTCAACACGGGCACGTTCCAGCATCCGAGCTCGGTCATCGCCAACGTCCAGACCAACGACGGCAGCACGATCTCCGCCACGGTCGATGGCGTGGCCATCGGCATCGGCGGGCTGGCGCAGCTGAATGCGACCAGCTCCAACAGCTCGTTCCGCGTCCGCGGCAACAGCGTCAACGCCACGGCGATCGGCAACTCGGCCGTCAACATCATCTCGGGCGGCGACTGATCGCACCACAGGTTACGGAAACCGGGGGCCGGAACCGCGAGGTTCCGGCCCTCTCCGTTTCCCGCGCTTTTTCGGCAAGGCTCAATGGTTTACCCTGTCCCTCGGGGGCGCGTCGGCGCCCCCTTTTTATTGGGCAGGAGAGTGTGATGACGAGATGGGGAGTGACCGTCCTGCTGGCCCTGGCGGCCCTCGCCGGCGCCGGACGGGGCACCGAAGCGGCCGATGCAAGGGGAGAGTTCGTGCTGCGCGGAATAGGCGCCCAGTCGTGCGAAAGCGGGCTCGCCATGGTCAAGGCGGACCAGCGCAACGCCGCGGACCTGGCATCCTGGATCACCGGCTACGTCACCGCTCTTAACCGTGTCACCCCCGGAACATACGACCTGCTGCCGATTACCGACGTCACCGCGCTGGTGCAGATCGTCGGCGGCATGTGTTCCGCCAGTCCTCGGTCCAGCATGGAGGAGGTGGTGGCGCGCATGGTCCAAAGCCTGAGCGCGGCGCGAATCGGGGGCGCATCGCCCATGGTGGAAGCGTCGGAGGACGGCAGGAAGGTGCTCGTTCGGGCAGCGACTCTGTCAGCCATGCAAAGGAAGCTGACGGAGGCCAGGCTGTACAAGGGGCCAGTGGACGGCCAGTTCGGCGACAAGACGTCCGATGCGCTCAAGAAGTACCAGAAACGGCGAAAGCTCGACCAGACCGGTCTGCCGGACACCCGGACGGTGCTGCATATGCTGGTAGAACCCGATGACCAGCCCAGCGAGGAGGCAGAGGAGAAGCCGAAGAAGAAGAAGCGCTGAGCGCGGCTATACCTGCAGCGCGGTCTGCCGCCAGTCCGGCTCGGGCAGGTCCACATAGGCGTTGTGGAGCGCGTCCGACCACATGTGGCGGATGGTGTTGAAGTAGGGGTCGTCCTCGCGGATCGTCCGGTTGATGGTCAATTCCATCTTGTCACGCTCATAGACCACCAGATTGAGCGGCAGGCCCACCGAGGTGTTGGAGCGCAGGGTGGAATCCATGGAAATGAGGCCGATCTTCATGGCGCCGGTGAGCGGCGTGTCGAAATGCAGCACCCGGTCCAGGATCGGCTTGCCGTATTTGGTCTCGCCGATCTGGAAGAACGGCGTCTCCACCGTCGCCTCGATGAAGTTGCCCGCCGAATAGATCTGGAACAGGCGCAGGCCGCGGCCGGCGATCTGGCCGCCGAGGATGATCGATACGTTGAAGCTGCGCGATTCGGCCTCGAGCGCCTCGCCATACATGGTGTGGACCTGCCGGACGGCCGCGCCGACGAGTTGGGCGGCCCGGAACATGGAGGGCACGGTCAGCAGCGTCTCGTTGGTGCCGTCCGAATCGGCGATGCCTTCCTTCAGCAGGTTCACCACCGTCTGGCTGATCGACAGGTTGCCGGCCGTCATCAGCACGATCACCCGCTCGCCGGGCCTGTCCCAGACATGCATCTTGCGGAAGGTCGAGATGTGATCCATGCCCGCATTGGTGCGCGAGTCCGATACCATCACCATGCCTGTGCCGAGCAGCATGCCGACGCAATAGGTCAATGGGGGTAACTCCTTCGCTCAAGACGGGACGACAGACTATGCCGCGCCATGCTGCAGCGCGCAATGCATGCAGGCGGAAGAATCAGTGGGACTGGGTCTGGGTCATCCCGCCCAGGGTCTGGGTCTGCATCCCCGGCGCCTGTCCCTGAACCGGAGTCGCAGGCTCCACGGGTTCGCGGGTCAGCAGGAAGTCGCGGGCGATCTCGATGCCGAGCCGGGCGTTCCGCTCCACATAGTCGGTCAGATATTCGTGCAGGCCGACATCGAATATGTGCTCGATCTTGCCGAAGCGCAGCTTGGCATGGGCTTCGCCCGCCATGCGGTGGCATTCATGGCGCTTGCCGTAGGCCACGCCCAGGGCATCGAGGTGGGTGACGATCTCCGCCTGGCAGTGATGCAGCGACCGGGGCATGGAGTCCATGAGGATCAGCAGTTGCGCGACCCGCGAAGGCACCACTTCCGAGCCGAACACCCGGCGGTAGTTGCGCAGCGCCGACACGGAACGGAGCAGGGCGGTCCACTGATAGTAGTCGAGCGCGCCGCCGACCTGCTCGCCCATGGGCAGCAGGATGTGGAATTTCACATCGAGGATTCGCGCGGTGTTGTCGCCGCGCTCCATGAAGGTGCCCAGCCGGGCGAAATGGAACGACTCGTCCTGCAGCATGGTGCCGACGGTCACGCCGCGGAACAGGCTGGAGCGCTCCTTCACCCAGTCGAAGAACTGCTGGGCGCCCCGGCTCAGCAGCCGGTTCTGGGTCATGTCGCGGATCTCGAACCAGGTGGTGTTAACCGCTTCCCAGACCTCGGTCGGCACCGCGTGCCGAATCGCGCGGCAGTTCTCCCGCGCCGCCCTCAGGCAGGAATAGATCGACGAGGCATTGTCGCGGTCCAGCGCCATGTAGTAGACCGCGTTGGTCTCGTTCGGCGTGCCGTAATGCTCGGCGAAATGGGCCTCGCCGCCGGAAATGGTGATGGCCGACTGCCATTCGGTCCGGTGCTCGCCGGTCAGCGACGGCAGCAGCGACATGCGGTGCGCGACGTCGAGGATACGGGCGTTGTTCTCCGACCGCTCGATGTAGCGGCCCATCCAATAGAGGCTGTCGGCGGTGCGGCTCAGCATGGTCAACCCTCCAGCACCCAGGTGTCCTTGGTCCCGCCGCCCTGGCTGGAATTCACCACCAGCGATCCCTCGGGAAGCGCCACCCGGGTGAGGCCGCCCGGCACCATGCGCACCTGGTCGCCCGACAGCACGAAGGGCCGCAGGTCGACATGGCGCGGCGCCACGCCGCTCTCGACAAAGGTTGGGCAGGTGCTCAGCGCCAGGGTCGGCTGGGCGATGTAGACGTGGGGCGTGGCCTTGATGCGCTTGGCGAACTCGTCGCGCTGTTCCCTGGTCGCCGTCGGTCCGATCAGCATGCCGTAGCCGCCCGATCCGTGTACTTCCTTCACCACCAGCTCGTGCAGATGCTCGAGCACGTATCTGCAGTCGTCCGCGTTGCGGCACGAATAGGTGGGCACGTTGTTGAGAATCGGTTCCTCGCCCAGGTAGAAGCGGATGATCTCGGGCATGTAGGTGTAGATCGACTTGTCGTCCGAGATGCCCGTGCCCACCGCGTTGGCGACGTTGATGTTGCCTGCCCGGTAGGCGCTCATCAGGCCGGGGACGCCGAGTACCGAATCGGGGCGGAACGCGAGCGGGTCGAGGAAGCTGTCGTCGATACGCCGGTAAAGCACGTCGACCCGCCTGGGCCCGGCCGGCGTACGCATGAAGACCTTCTTGTCCTCGACGAACAGGTCCTGGCCTTCGACCAACTCGACGCCCATCCCCTCGGCGAGGAAGGCGTGCTCGAAATAGGCGCTATTGAAGATGCCGGGCGTGAGCACGGCGATCGTCGGCTCGGAGACGCCGGTCGGCGCCACGCTGGACAGGGTACGAAGCAGTTCGGTGGCGTAGGTGTCGACCGGGGCGATCCGCTGCGAGGCGAACAGCTCGGGAAACAGCCGCATCATCACTTCGCGGTTTTCCAGCATGTAGGCCACGCCCGAGGGCGTGCGGGCGTTGTCCTCGAGGACGTAGAACTCGTCCTTGCCGGTCCGTACCATGTCGATGCCGACGATGTGCGCGTAGATGTCGCGAGGGACGTCGATGCCGCGCATTTCGGGGCGGAACTGGTCGTTCTTCAGCACCTGCTCGGACGGCACGACGCCGGCGCGCAGAATCTCCTGTTCATGATAGATGTCGCGTATGAAGGCGTTGATGCCCTTGACGCGCTGGACGGCGCCTTTCGAGAGCCGCGCCCATTCATCGGCGCCGAACACCCGCGGAATGATGTCGAACGGAATCAGCCGCTCCGGATCACCGCCTTCCGTATAGACGGAGAAGGTGATGCCCAGGCGCCGGAATATGGTGTCGGCCTCCCGCCGCTTCAGGTCCAGCCTGTCGGTGTCGGACTCGCGAAGCCAGGTGTCGACATTGTCATAGATCGAGCGCACCGACCCGTCGGGGAGGGTCATTTCATCGAAGGCTTGCGGTTTGGTCATGCGAATTCGTCGGTTACCTTGGTCGGCCCTGCGGTTCAGTGTCCTGCATGGTCGAAGCAAGCTCCGTGCCAGCGTTGAAACCCGGTGGATCGGGCGTATGGGGCACTGTTCCACCCCCATTGTGACGCATGATTGGTCAGAAAGATCAAGCAATAGGCGGAAAGCGCAGGCGGACTTGCCACCGGCGGGGCACGTGAAAAGGGCCGCCGCGACTCTCGCGGCGGCCCTGCGGCGCTTCGTGGCCGTCAGCCGACCTTGACGCGGCTGAACTGAGGCGGACGCTGTTCCAGATAGGCCTTCACGCCTTCCTTGAAGTCGTCGCGCGCCGTGCTCTCGGCGATCCACCGCGTGGTCTCGCCGACCGCCTCGCCCAGCGGCATGGCGAGATGCCGGTAGACCTGCCGCTTCATCATCATCAGCGAGTAGGGCGCGGCGTTCGAGGCTAGGTCCTCGATATAGGCGCGGGCCTGGGCCGCCACGTCGGCGGCCGGGAACACCTTGTCGACGAGGCCCATTTCCTTCGCCTCGGCCGCCTTGATCTTGCGCGAGGTCCACAGCAGGTCGAGGGTCTTCGAGACGCCGATCAGGCGCGGCAGGATCCAGCTGACGCCATATTCGGCGACGAGGCCGCGCTGGGAGAACGACGCCGTCATCACCGCTTCCTCGCCCATGAAGCGCAGGTCGCACAGCATGGCGAGCACGAAGCCCAGGCCGGCGCAGGGACCGTTGACGGCCGCGATGATCGGCTTGCGCACCGCCATGAGGTAGGAATGGCCCTGCAGGAACTCCTCGCCCATCTCGGGATCGCCCGGCTGGGCATCGAGACCGTAGTCCTCGTCGACCCGGTTGCCGGTCCCGCCGGATGCGCCCAGCGCCGACAGCGCCTGCATGTCCATGCCGGCGCAGAACCCGCGGCCTTCGCCGGTGACGACGATGCCGATCACGGCGTCGTCCTTCTCGGCCTCGCCGATGGCGTGCTTCATCTCGGCGAGCATGCGGCGGGTGAGCGCGTTCAGCCGGTCGGGCCGGTTGAACCGGATCTCGGCGACCGGGCCGGTCACCGAATAGAAGATTTCCTGATACATCCCTCGTCTCCTGCTTATGAGATCAGATTGAAGCGGGTGCCGCCAATCAGCAGCATGTCCTTGCCGGCGACCCGGCCGCGCTTCTCGGCCTCGCGCAGCACATGGGCCTTGTCGGCGACGACGATGTCGACGCCGCCCAGCCCTTCGCCGCGGCCGTCCCTGTCCGGCGCGAACCGGATTGCGCCCAGGTCGAGGGGAATGGTCGCGCCTTCCATGGGCCGGCCGAGGATTGCGGCCCAGCGCGCCTGCAGCGCGCCCACGTCGGGCGTCTGCACCTCGCAGGCGGCGATGCCAGTCACCACGTCGGTACGGCGGGCAGGGCGCCAGTTCTCGCTGGCCGGGTGCCATGAGCCGTCGTCCTGCTCGAAGCCGGGCGCCCAGTCCACCTCGAGGAACGAGCCGCCGGTGTCGCGCGGGTGGAACTGCCTTCCGTCGTAATCGGCGTGGAGGCTCCTGTGGACGATGCGCAGGCCCAGGCGCTCGGCGCGGGCGTCGCGGCCCCGCGGGTCCTCGCACTGGAGGATCACCATGTAACCGCCGTCGCCGCCGCGCCGGTCCAGATAACGGCCGGCGGTGGTGCCGTCCTGCGTCGGCGCCACCACCTCGAGGAACTGGTTGCCCACCGGCACGACGATGTTCTCCAGACCCCACTGGTGCACCACCGGATCCCGGTAGGCGACCGCGAGGCCGAAGATCGAAAGCAGGTCGTCCTCCACCGGCGCCAGCTCGCGCGCCACCAGCGCGATCTGGCGCAGCTTGTAGCCGTTGCCTGCCACGATCAGGCCTTCGGCGTGCCGGCCGCGTGCAGCTTCAGCACCGTGGCGATGAACTTGTGGGTGGGAGTCGGCACGCCCAGTTCCTCGCCCAGGCTGGCGACCGTGGCGGAGAGCCAGGGCAGCTCCATTTTCTTGCCGCGCTCAAGGTCGACCAGCATGGAGGACTTGGTGTCGTAGGGCGCGAGCCGCACGGTCTTCTGCACCCGCTCGGCGGTGCCCTCCTGAAGCTCGATGCCCCTGGCGCGGGCAACGCTCACGGCCTCGGCGACCGCCGCGTCGACCATGGCGGCCAGCGCCGGGTCGTCGAGGATCGGGCCGATCGGCAGGCGGGTCACCGAGGTCATGCCGCTCATCACCGTCAGCGGGATGAACTTTTCCCACATGGTCGTCTGCACCTTGTCGCTGAACTCGACGCTGATTCCGGCTTCGCGGCAGGCCGTCTCGAACGACCGGCCGCGGTTGCTCATGCGGCCGTCGAGCTCGCCGAACACGATGCGCTGATACTGGCCCATGTGATGGATGACGCCCGGCCCCTCCAGGTGCGAGACGATGTAGGTGGAGCCGGCCAGCACGTTGTCGCGGCCCAGCACCTGGCCGATCAGGTCGGCGCCGCTGATCCCGTTCTGGATGGTGATGATGAACGTGCCGGGGCCCATCACCGGCTTGAGCTGCTCGGCGGCCTCGAGGGTATCGTAGAGCTTGGTGGTGAACAGCACCACGTCGACCGGGCCGATGGTGGCGGGGTCGTCGGTCGCCTGCGCCGGCTTCACCAGCATCTCACCGTCGTCGGTCTTGACCCGCAGGCCGTTCTTCCTGATGGCGTCCAGGTGCGCGCCGCGGGCGATGAAGGTGACGTCGTTGCCGGCGAGCGCCAGCTTGGCGCCGAAATAGCCGCCGACGCCGCCCGAGCCCATGATGGCGATCTTCATGTCCGTCTCCTCAGTTGTAGGTGAGCACGCCGCGGATCGATTCGCCGCGGTGCATCAGGTCGAAGCCCTCGTTGATCTGCTCGAAGGGCAGGGTATGGGTGATCAGGTCGTCGATGTTGATGCGGCCGTCCATGTACCAGTCGACGATCCTCGGCACGTCGGTGCGGCCCTTGGCGCCGCCGAAGGCGCTGCCGCGCCAGACCCGGCCGGTGACAAGCTGGAACGGGCGCGTCGATATCTCCTGGCCGGCGCCGGCGACGCCGATGATGATGCTCTCGCCCCAGCCCTTGTGGCAGCACTCCAGCGCCTGGCGCATCACGTTCACGTTGCCGATGCATTCGAAGCTGTAGTCTGCGCCGCCCTTCGTCAGGTTGACCAGATAGGGAACGAGATCGCCCTCGACTTCGTTGGGATTGACGAAATGGGTCATGCCGAAGCGCTCGCCGATCGTCTTGCGCGCCGGATTGATGTCGACGCCCACGATCATGTTCGCGCCCACCAGACGGGCGCCCTGGATGACGTTGAGACCGATGCCGCCCAGCCCGAACACCACGACGTTCGAGCCTGGCTTCACCTTCGCGGTGTTGATCACAGCGCCGATGCCGGTGGTCACGCCGCAGCCGATGTAGCAGATCTTCTCGAACGGCGCGTCCTCGCGGACCTTGGCCAGGGCGATCTCGGGCAGCACCGTGTGGTTGGCGAAGGTCGAGGTGCCCATGTAGTGGTGGATGATCCGGTCCTTGCCCAGCGAGAACCGGCTGGTGCCGTCGGGCATCAGACCCTTGCCCTGGGTCTCGCGGATCTTCTGGCACAGATTGGTCTTGCCCGAGGTGCAGTATTCGCACTCCCGGCACTCGGGCGTGTAGAGCGGGATCACGTGATCGCCCTTCTTCAGCGAGGTCACGCCCGGACCCACGTCGACGACGACGCCTGCGCCCTCATGACCCAGGATTGCCGGGAAGAGGCCTTCCGGGTCGGCGCCCGACAATGTGAACGCGTCGGTGTGGCAGATGCCGGTCGCCTTGATCTCGACCAGGACCTCGCCCTGGCGCGGTCCGTCAAGATCGACGGTCTCGATGCTCAGCTTCTGGCCTGCTTGCCACGCCACGGCGGCTTTCGTCTTCATGGGGTTCTCCGGTTCAAGGGGGTGCCGCGGTCGGATCCGAGATCCTCGGCGCGGGATAATGCGGCAGATGACCGTGCAGCGCCTCGATGAATCGCTCGATGCGGCGGGCGTTGCGCCCCATGTCGACGCTGCCCGTACGCGACGCCGAGCGGATGTCGAGCACCGTATAGCCGGCGGCGTTGAGCCTGACCCGGATGACGATGTCGTCGACGAAGCCGAAGATGGTCGCCCAGTCGCCTGCCTCGATACGGCCATGGGTGGAATCGGCGCTGAACACGGTCCAGTGCAGATCGGCGGCCGCGGCCTCGGCCGCGGTGAAAACCTGGCGCAGCGACCGGTCGAACACCAGGGTGCGGAGCGCCGGGTAGGCCGACGCGACCTTGCCGTTCATCCGCCGGTCGTATTCCCGGTAGGAGCTGTAGTCGCGCCTCGCATAGTGGGCGACCCGCGCCACGTCGAACTCCGGGGGATCCCTGGGAGAGGTCGTCACGTCGTGGATCTGCGGCGCGTCCCAGCCTGGCAGCACCATCCAGTGCAGGATGGCGGCGAGCGCCATACCGCCGATGAGCGTGCTGACCAGCGCGTTCCAGCCACCCTTGAGCCGGTTCGAGGGTCGCAGGGCGAGGACGATGCCCACCAGGCCGGCGGCGAAGGCGCAGAACGCGAGCGTGGCGCCGACGATGAACAGGGCGATGGACATCAGTTCGCCCAGCAGGCCGATACGGTAGGCGAAGGGTGCGCCCAGCAGCATGAACATCGCCCCGACCGCGAACCAGCCGGCCATGCGCGACGCCAGCGACACCGGCTGCGGCAGCTCGACGTGATTGGACGGCGACATGGCGCCCGTTGGCGGCATGGAACGGCTCTCCCCTGCTCGAGGTGCGCTATTCTAGCGGCAGAAGCCGTGCAGGATAGGGGCGTTTTGGCCGCGACCCGTCGTTGCGCCGCCGCGTGGGTGCCTTGCGCCCGCCCCGGTTCGGGTCCACAATGGGAACCCATTCAGCGAACGGGGAAGGCGGCGATGAAAGTTGAAGCTGTACTCCACGGCAAGGGGCGGGAAGTCATCACCCTCGCTCCCAGCGTCACGGTCGCCGAGGCCGTCGACATGATTCACAAGCGCCGGATCGGCGCGGTTGTGATCGCCAACGCGGACCAGAGCGTGGCGGGCATCTTCTCCGAGCGCGACCTGGTCCGCGGCATCGCCGAAATCGGGCCGCGCGTACTCGACCAGCCGGTGAGCGACGTGATGACCGAGGTCATCCACAGCTGCACCCGCAGCCACACGGTCAACGAGGTCATGGAAATGATGACCCGCCGGCGTATCCGGCACATCCCGGTCATCGAGAACGGCACCCTGCTCGGCATCGTCAGCATCGGCGACGCGGTGAAGGCCCGTATCGCCGAGGCCGAACTCGAGGCCAGCGCCCTCAAGGAATACATCGCGGCCAATTGAGCCGTCCGCCCGCCAGGCACGGCTCGCGTGCGGGCGCGCACGCGATTCGTTCGAGCTTGGGCCTTTGCTTCCCTCCGCTTCGGCTTATCCTGCCCTAAACGGCAACGGACAGGAAAAGCAGCATGATCGATCTCTACAGCGCCTCGACCCCGAACGGCTGGAAGGCCTCCATCATGCTCGAGGAACTCGCGCTGCCCTACGAGCTGCACCGGCTCGACCTTTCGAAGGGCGAGCAGAAGGCGCCTGAATTCCTGAGGATCAATCCCAACGGGCGGATTCCCGCCATCGTCGACCGGGACGAGGGAAATTTCGCCGTGTTCGAATCCGGCGCGATTCTCCTCTACCTGGCCGAAAAGACGGGAAAGCTGATTCCCGCCGACCGCAAGGGCCGGTCGCTTGTCATCCAATGGCTGATGTTCCAGATGGCGGGAATCGGGCCGATGCAGGGGCAGGCCCATGTCTTCCTGCATTCGGCGCCGGAGGCGATTCCCTACGCCATAGAGCGGTATCAGAACGAAACCCGCCGGCTTTACGGGATTCTCGATTCCCGGCTCGCCGACAGCTGTTACCTGGCCGGGAGCGACTTCAGCCTGGCGGACGTGGCCAACTGGACCTGGATCTGGTTCCACGGATTCGCCGGCATTGCGCTCGAGGACTTTCCCTCGCTGAAGCGCTGGTTCGACGAACTCGAGGCGCGGCCCGGCTTCCGGCGGGGCATGGCGGTGACGCCGGTGGCGCCGGAAGTGGTGGCGCGAATGACCTCGGGCGGCCGCTTGCAGCGTCCGTGAGCTTCGGTGCTGGGCGAAAGGGTTGATTTTTGGTACACTTATCCTCTTCGACTCAGGGTCGAAGGGGCGCTTCGGACAAATCGACCGGTCTCGTCATTTTTTTGAAAAATGATGTTTGACAGGGGTCGGTCAGGTCCATATAAAGCGCCTCCACGACGCGGCGGACACGCTGACGGAAACAAGGCGATAGCCGGGAAACAAGGCGAAAGCCGACGCGACGTGAAGTGCTCTTTGACATTGTGGTTTGTTAGAAGGGAATTGTGGGCGGCGGTCTGCCGCGTACAATTCACACTCTCGTCAGTTTCGATCCGGCTTCGGTTGGATCGAGTAACGAAAGTAATGTGCGCAGGATCTGGCCTGGTCTTCGGACCGTGGCCGGCTCAACTTGAGAGTTTGATCCTGGCTCAGAACGAACGCTGGCGGCATGCTTAACACATGCAAGTCGAACGTGATCCTGGCTTCGGCCAGGTGAAAGTGGCGGACGGGTGAGTAACGCGTAGGAACCTACCTTTGGGTACGGGATAACTCAGGGAAACTTGAGCTAATACCGTATGATGCCTCCGGGCCAAAGATTTATCGCCCATAGATGGGCCTGCGTCGGATTAGGTAGTTGGTGGGGTAAAGGCCTACCAAGCCTGCGATCCGTAGCTGGTCTGAGAGGATGATCAGCCACACTGGGACTGAGACACGGCCCAGACTCCTACGGGAGGCAGCAGTGGGGAATATTGGACAATGGGCGCAAGCCTGATCCAGCAATGCCGCGTGAGTGATGAAGGCCCTAGGGTTGTAAAGCTCTTTCACCGGGGAAGATAATGACGGTACCCGGAGAAGAAGCCCCGGCTAACTCCGTGCCAGCAGCCGCGGTAATACGGAGGGGGCTAGCGTTGTTCGGAATTACTGGGCGTAAAGCGCGCGTAGGCGGCTTGACAAGTTGGAGGTGAAAGCCCGGAGCTCAACTTCGGAATTGCCTTCAAGACTGTCTCGCTCGAGGCAGGGAGAGGAGAGCGGAATACCCAGTGTAGAGGTGAAATTCGTAGATATTGGGTGGAACACCGGTGGCGAAGGCGGCTCTCTGGCCCTGATCTGACGCTAAGGCGCGAAAGCGTGGGGAGCAAACAGGATTAGATACCCTGGTAGTCCACGCCGTAAACTATGAGTGCTAGATGTTGGGAGGTTTACTTCTCAGTGTCGCAGCTAACGCATTAAGCACTCCGCCTGGGGAGTACGGCCGCAAGGTTAAAACTCAAAGGAATTGACGGGGGCCCGCACAAGCGGTGGAGCATGTGGTTTAATTCGAAGCAACGCGCAGAACCTTACCATCCCTTGACATCCCGGTCGCGGTTTCCAGAGATGGATTCCTTCAGCTCGGCTGGACCGGTGACAGGTGCTGCATGGCTGTCGTCAGCTCGTGTCGTGAGATGTTGGGTTAAGTCCCGCAACGAGCGCAACCCTCGCTCTTAGTTGCCATCAGGTAAAGCTGGGCACTCTAAGAGAACTGCCGGTGATAAGCCGGAGGAAGGTGGGGATGACGTCAAGTCCTCATGGCCCTTATGGGATGGGCTACACACGTGCTACAATGGCGGTGACAGTGGGAAGCAAGGGCGCGAGCCTGAGCAAATCTCCAAAAGCCGTCTCAGTTCGGATTGTTCTCTGCAACTCGAGAGCATGAAGTTGGAATCGCTAGTAATCGTGGATCAGCATGCCACGGTGAATACGTTCCCGGGCCTTGTACACACCGCCCGTCACACCATGGGA
>JBFWZH010000052.1:0-15495 GCA_050185585.1 Sphingomonadales bacterium
TTCTGTAAACTCAAAGAGTTCAAACGGATCGCCATGCGCGCTGACAAAACCGACGCCAGCTTCGCGGCGAACATCTACCTCGCTGCCGCCGTCATCAATGCCCGGTGAATCTCAACAGACCCTAGGCAGTTCACGCGCGATTCGCGCCGGTTTCTTCGTCCAGGTCTGGACCCCGCTCTTCAGCGGGATGACGGCTGTGTTCATGGGCCCGAAATGGTAAAAGCGGCTCCATGACCCTTTCCTACGATCAGGCCATCGAACAGCTCCTCGACGCCGGCAGGCGGCTCGACGCGCGCGGCTGGGTGGCGGCGACCGGCGGCAACCTGTCGGCGCGGCTGGACGACGGCAGCGTCGCCATCTCCGTCTCCGGCCGCCACAAGGGCGACCTTGTCGCTGACGACATCATGCGTGTCGACATGGACGGCGCCTCTCTCGACGGCAAGAAGCCGTCCGCGGAAACCCTGCTGCATACCGGCCTCTACCGGGTGCGCCCCGACGTTCACGCCATCCTGCACAGCCATCCGCGCTCGAGCGTGCTCTACAGCCTGATGCACCCCGATGCAGTGGTGGTGACCATGCAGGGCTACGAATTCCTGAAGGCGTTTCCCGGTGTGAAAACGCACGAGGCCGTGGTGGCACTACCGATCTACGGGAATACCCAGGACATGCGCGCGCTGCAGCGGAAGGTCGACGGCTGGTTCGAGAACAATCCTGCCGCGCCCGCCGTCTATCTGGTGCGCGGGCACGGTTTGACCGTGGGCGCCGCGACGGTTGACGAGGCGCGGTACACCACCGAAGCTGTCGAGGAACTGATGGCCTACGAGCTGGAGCGTTCACGATGGGCACGCTGACGATCTATGACGACGCCGATCCGGCGACGCCGCTGTTCCATTCCGCGGACGACGCCGCCATCGCCGTCAAGCTGAAGGAGATCGGCATCCGGTTCGAGCAGTGGACCGCGCTGCGCGACATTCCGGCAGACGCCGACAATGACGCGGTGCTCGCCGCATACCAGCCCGACATCGACAGGCTGGTCGCCGAGGAAGGCTACAAGTCCTGGGACGTGGTCCGCGTGCTGCCGGACAACGAGAACCGGATCGCCATGCGCGGCAAGTTCCTCGACGAGCACACCCATGCCGAAGACGAGGTGAGATTCTTCGCCGAAGGCTCGGGGATGTTCTACCTCCATGTCGGTTCGAAAGTGTACATGGTGCTGTGCGAGACCGCCGACTTCATCAGCGTCCCCGCCGGCACTACCCACTGGTTCGACATGGGCCCGCGCCCGCATTTCACCGCCCTGCGCCTGTTCATGTCTCCGGACGGTTGGGTGGCGGATTTCACCGGCACCGACTACAGCGCCCGATTTCCGAGATACGAAACCGCCTGATGGCGATCCGCGCCGTCGTCACCGACATCGAGGGCACGACCACATCGGTATCCTTCGTCTATGACGTGCTGTTCCCCTATGCGCGCGAGCACATTCCCGCCTATGTGCGCGGCCATCAGGATGAACTCGGGAATCTGCTGGACGACATGCGCCGCGAGGCAGGGGATGTCACGCTCGATCTCGAAGGCTGCATCGCCCGCCTGCTCCAGTGGATGGACGAGGACCGCAAGGTGGCGCCGCTGAAGACCCTCCAGGGACTGGTCTGGCGCAAGGGATACGAGCAAGGCGGCGCGCGCGGACACCTCTACCCGGATGTGGCGCCATGCCTGCGCCGCTGGAAGGAAAAGGGGATCGCTCTCGCGGTCTACTCCTCCGGATCGGTCGAGGCGCAGCGGCTGCTGTTCGGGCACTCGAAGGCCGGCGACCTCACCACCTTGTTCACCGCCTGGTTCGACACCACGACCGGAGGCAAGAAGGAGCCGTCGTCCTACACGGCGATCGCGCGGGAACTGTCCGTCGCCGCGGGCGAGGTGGTGTTCCTGTCCGACAATCCGGAAGAACTGGCCGCGGCACGCGATGCCGGCATGGTGGTCGTCGGGCTTGACCGGCCCGGAAACAAGTTCGACCTCAGCGGATTTCGCAGCGTCGCATCCTTCGACACTGTGGACGCCATGCTCGGCGAACTGGGCGAAATTTAGACGACCGGCCCTGCGGTCCTATATCCTGCTTGAAACCATTCCGGGGCTCGTTTCTTGCGTCTGTTCCTCGCCGCTGTTTTGACGATGCTGATTGCCGTGCCCGCCGCGCGGGCGGAGGGCGCGCACTGCTTCGGCCCGGGCGACGCCTGGTGCGCCTGGACCCTCGACCGGGAGAAGATCGACGAGGGCTGGCGCGTGGTCTACACCGGCCGAACCGGCAAGACCGACGCCGTCGTCGAGACCATCATCGACTCCCCGGGCAATCGGCCGCGGCTCGGCATCAGGGTGTCGCCTGCGCGCGAGGACGACAGCGCCCAGGTCATCATCTCCCTGCGCAGCGACGATCGGCGACCAGAGGAGTGGCTCCAGTTCATCGGCCGCAACCGCCAGTTCGACGAGGGCGGCTTGCGGCTGGCGCTTGGCCGCCGTGCGCTGGAAGCAGTGCTCCAGGCGCCGGAGTCCGCGACCCTTTATGTGTTCGTTGAACTGAAGACAAAAGGTACCGCGCGCAAGGACAGCCACAAGATATCGTTGCTCGGTCTTCCCGAGGCGCTCCGCTATGCCCGGCTGGGCCGATAATGGTTTTCCGATAATTCAATTCAGCCTAGATTGATTTCCATCAGGGACTTGGCGGCAACGGCGGCATACGATAAGCATCCGTTACGGCAAGAAGGCTCAGGAGCCGACATGGACTATGAGGCCAGATTCCGGCAGGCCATCGATTCGCTGAGGACCGAGGGGCGCTACCGGGTATTCATGGATATCGCGCGCGAGCGCGGCAATTTCCCGCGCGCCCGTCACTACGGCGACGCGGGCGAGCGCGATATCACGGTCTGGTGTTCGAACGATTATCTCGGCATGGGCCAGCATCCGGACGTGATCGCGGCCATGGAAAAGGCGCTCCACGAGTGCGGCGCCGGCGCCGGCGGCACCCGCAACATCAGCGGCACCAACCACTACCACGTGCTCCTAGAACAGGAACTGGCCGACCTGCACGGCAAGGAAGCGGCGCTGCTGTTCACGTCGGGCTACATCTCCAACGAGGCGACGCTCAGCACCATCGGGCGCATCCTGCCGGGCTGCATCCTGTTCTCCGACGAGCTCAACCATGCCTCGATGATCGAGGGCGTGCGGCAGTCCGGACAGGCCAAACGGGTGTTCCGGCACAACGACCTGGCGCATCTCGAAACCCTGCTGAAGCAGGCCGACCCCGATGCCCCGAAGGTCATTGCCTTCGAATCCGTCTATTCCATGGACGGCGACATCTCGCCGATCCACGCCATCTGCGATCTCGCCGATCGGTACAACGCCCTTACCTATCTCGATGAAGTCCACGCCGTCGGCCTCTACGGCGAGCGCGGCGGCGGCGTCGCCGAGCGGGAAGGGGCGATGCATCGTCTCACCATCATCGAGGGCACCCTAGCCAAGGCGTTCGGGGTGATGGGCGGATACATCGCCGGCTCGGCGACCATGGTCGACGTGGTGCGGTCCTATGCCTCGGGCTTCATCTTCACCACCTCGCTGGCGCCGGTGCTGGCCGCGGGCGCCTGGGCGAGCATCCGCTACCTGAAGCAGGCCAACGACCTGCGGATTCGGCATCAGGAGCGTGCGGCCCGGCTCAAGCAGCTGTTCCGCGACGCCGGCCTGCCGGTGATGGAGTCCGCCAGCCACATCGTCCCGCTGTGGGTGGGCGAGGCGGCTCTGTGCAAGCAGGTGTCCGACGAGCTGATGGACGAATTCGGCATCTACGTTCAGCCGATCAACTATCCGACCGTGCCGCGCGGCACCGAGCGCCTGCGCTTCACGCCCAGTCCGTTCCACACCGACGAGATGATGGACGAGCTGGTGAAGGCTCTGAACGCGGTCTGGGAACGCCGGCAGATCAGCCGCGCCGCCTGATCACGTTTGGCGGCGGCCGCTGGATACCACGTCCAGGCGCCCACATCTTCTGTCCATGAGGCCGACGTTCCTGCTTCCGGCGCTTGCCGCCGCATGGCTGCTGGTTTCCGTGTCCGCCCATGCGGTTACGGCCGACGCGCTTGCCGCGGCCGCGCTCGATCGCCTGCGATACGAGGTCGTCTACGATCCGGCCTACCGCACCATCGCCTATCCCATGGGCGACGTGCCGGCCGGGACCGGCGTCTGCACCGACGAGGTGATCCGCGCCTACCGCGCCGTAGGCGTCGATCTGCAGCAGTTGGTGCACGAGGACATGAAGGCATCGTTCCGGTCCTATCCGGCGAACTGGGGTCTCGTCCGGCCGGACAGGAACATCGATCATCGCCGGGTGCCGAACCTGCAGGTCTTCTTTACCCGGCACGGCATCGCGCAGCCCGTGACCGACCGTGGGGCGGACTATGCGCCCGGCGACGTCGTCACCTGGGATCTGGGCGGAAACGTGCCTCACATCGGCATGGTGACGAACCGGAAATCGGCCGACGGGCGACGGCCGCTGATCGTCCACAACATCGGCGCCGGCCCCCAGCTGGAAGACATGCTGTTCGATTACCGGATCACCGGCCATTACAGGTATCTGCCGGACTGACGGGGAAGCCCCGCAAAATCGCATTGCCGGATTATCCGCACGACACCTAGCGCGTGCTTGGCGTGCGGTTCCGATATATGGTAGGAACCCCTCGTTTCGGGTCGGCGCGGTTTCGGCCATGACCCGGACAGGCAGAACGGCGGCGGAAATGGCGGACGTTACGTCGAAGCGGGTGATCGCGCTGGGCGCCGATCACGCCGGCTTCCAGTTGAAGGATGCGCTCAAGGCCGACCTCGCGGAAGGCGGTTACGACGTGCTCGATCTCGGCACGTCGGGCCCGGATTCCGTCGACTATCCCGATTTCGGCAAGGCCGTCGCCGAGGCGGTGGCGTCGGGGCGCGCCGACCTGGGCGTAATCGTCTGCGGCACCGGCATCGGCATTTCCATTGCCGCCAACCGCAATCCCGGCATACGCGCGGCGCTCGTCCATTCGGGTCTCGAGGCGCGGCTGGCGCGGGAGCACAACGACGCCAACGTCCTGGCGATGGGCGCGCGCATCATCGGCGTGGAGGCCGCGCGCGACGCGCTGCACGCCTTTCTGAACACCGACTTCGCTGGCGGCCGCCATGCCGGCCGGGTCGCCAAGCTTTCGACGCACTAGAACAGGGACGTTCCCATGTCGACAAACGCAATTTCCAAGGCATTCGCCCCCTCGGGCTTCTTCACCGCCGGTCTCGCCGAGGCCGATCCGGAGCTGCTCCGGTCGATCACCAGCGAGCTGAAGCGCGAGCAGGACCAGATCGAGCTGATCGCCAGCGAGAACATCGTCTCCAAAGCGGTGCTGGAGGCTCAGGGCTCGGTGCTCACCAACAAGTACGCGGAAGGCTATCCGGGCAAGCGCTATTACGGTGGCTGCGAGTACGTGGACATCGCCGAGGAGCTGGCCATCGACCGCGCCAAGCGGCTGTTCGGCTGCGACTTCGCCAATGTGCAGCCCCATTCCGGCGCGCAGGCCAACGGCGCGGTGATGATGGCGCTGGTGAAGCCGGGCGACACCATCATGGGCATGTCGCTGGCCGCCGGCGGCCACCTGACCCATGGCGCGCCGCCGGCCCAGTCGGGCAAGTGGTTCAACGCCGTGCAGTACGGCGTGCGCCAGCAGGATCACCTGATCGACTTCGACGAGATCGAGGCGCTGGCGAAGGAACACAAGCCGAAGCTGATCATCGCCGGCGGCTCGGCCTATCCGCGCATCATCGATTTCGCCCGTTTCCGCAGGATCGCGGACAGCGTCGGCGCCTACTTCATGGTCGACATGGCGCACTTCGCCGGCTTGGTCGCGGGCGGGGTGCATCCCAGCCCGCTGCCGCACGCGCACATCGTCACAACCACGACCCACAAGACCCTGCGCGGCCCGCGCGGCGGCATGATCCTGTCCATGGACGAGGATTTGGGCAAGAAGATCAACTCCGCCGTGTTCCCCGGCCTGCAGGGCGGCCCGCTCATGCACGTGATCGCGGCCAAGGCCGTCGCTTTCGGCGAGGACCTGAGGCCGGAATTCAAGCTCTATGCCCAGAACGTGGTCGCCAACGCGAAGGCGCTGGCCGACAGGCTTCTGTCGCGCGGCTTCGACATCGTCTCGGGCGGCACCGACACCCATCTGATGCTGGTCGACCTCCGGCCGAAGGGCGTCAAGGGCAACACCGCCGAGCAGACGCTGGAGCGGGCGAACATCACCTGCAACAAGAACGGCATCCCGTTCGATCCGGAAAAGCCGATGGTGACCTCGGGCATCCGCCTCGGCACGCCCGCCGGCACTACCCGCGGCTTTGGCATCCGCGAATTCCAGAAGATCGGCGACCTGATCAGCGACGTGCTGGAAGGGCTCGCCGCCAATCCCGACGACAACAGCGCGGCCGAGGCGGAAGCCCGCGCGCAGGTCGCCGAGCTGACCAAGGCCTATCCCATCTACAATTCCTGAACGGCTCACTGAGGGAGGGGGACCCATGCGCTGTCCGTTCTGCGGTAACGAAGAGACCCAGGTGAAGGACTCCCGTCCCAGCGAGGACGGATCGGCCATCCGCAGGCGGCGGCACTGTCCCGCTTGCGGCGCACGCTTCACCACGTTCGAGCGGGTCCAGCTTCGCGAACTGACGGTGATCAAGAAGACCGGCCGCCGTGTACCGTTCGACCGCGACAAGCTGGCGCGCTCCATCAACATCGCCCTGCGCAAGCGGCCGGTGGAACCCGAGCGCGTGGAGCGCCTGATCAACGGCATCGTCAGGCGGCTCGAGAGCATGGGCGAAAGCGACGTGTCCTCGGATCTGGTTGGCGAACTGGTGATGGAGGGTCTCGCCGGGCTCGACCCCGTCGCCTATGTCCGTTTCGCCTCGGTCTACAAGAACTTCCGCGAAGCCAAGGATTTCGGGGAGTTCATCGGTGCCCTGGATGGCGACGCCGACGACTGACGTCGACCGCTGGCATATGCGCGCGGCCCTCGGCCTCGCGTCGCGGGGCCTGGGAACCGTTGCCCCCAATCCGGCGGTAGGCTGCGTCATCGTCAACGACGGCCGGATCGTCGGACGCGGCTTCACCCAGCCCGGCGGACGTCCCCACGCGGAAACGGAAGCGCTGCGCGAAGCAGGCGATCTGGCTTGCGGCGCGACAGCCTATGTGAGCCTGGAGCCCTGTTCCCATCATGGCAGAACGCCGCCCTGCGCCGAGGCGCTGGTCGCGTCCGGCGTGGCCCGCGTCGTCGTTGCGGTAACCGACCCCGATCCGCGGGTGTCCGGCCGCGGCGTGGCGCGGCTGCGCGAGGCTGGCATCGAGGTGACCGAGGGTGTCTGCGCGGACGAAGCGAGGGCGCTCAATGATGGCTTCTTTCGCAAGGTCGGCGAGGAGCGCCCCATGGTCACCCTGAAGCTTGCCACCTCGCTCGACGGCATGATCGCCGCGCTGGGCGGCGACAGCCGCTGGATCACCGGTGAGGAGGCCCGCCGCGCCGGTCACCTGCTGCGCGCCCGCCACGACGCGGTGCTGACCGGCGTCGGCACCGTTCTCGCCGACGACCCGATGCTCGACTGCCGCATCGAGGGCCTTGGGGCCCGGAGCCCGATCCGAATTGTCCTTGATAGTACCCTGCGCACGCCCATCGACAGCCGTCTGGTGCTCAGCGCAAGGCAGGTGCCGCTGTGGCTGGTCGCAAGCGGCCATGCCGCCGAACAGCATGCCGAGCCCTTCCGCGAAGCTGGTGCCGAGGTGTTGGCGGTGCCGACATCCAGCGGCGGGCTCGACATGCCGGCAGTGCTGCGACTTCTCGCCGAACGCGGCATCACTCGCGTGCTGGCGGAGTCCGGCCGGGCGGTGGCGGGGAGCTTGCTGCAGGCAGGTCTCGTCGACCGACTGGCATGGTTTCGCGCGCCCGCCGTGATCGGCGGCGACGGCATCAGCGCCCTCCGGTCGCTCGGCATCGTCAAGGTGTCGGCCATGCCCCGCTTCGTTTCCGATGGCCGGGTGAGCCTGGGCCAAGATGTGCTGGAAACCTACCGCCGCAGCACCTATTAATGGCGCCATGTTTACCGGCATCATCACCGATATCGGACGGGTCCGAAGCATCAAGCCGCGCGGCGACACGCGGTTCGAGATCGAGACCGGCTACGATACCTCGACAATCGAGATCGGCGCGTCGATCGCCTGCTCGGGCGCCTGCCTGACCGTCGTCGACAAGGGTGCCGGCTGGTTCGCCGTCGACGTCTCCGCGGAGACCCTCGCCAAGACCAATCTGGGCTTGTGGCGCGAGGGCACGGCGATCAACCTGGAGCGCTCGCTGCGACTGGGCGACGAACTGGGCGGCCACATCGTGCTGGGCCACGTCGACGGCGTCGGCACGGTCGCCGGCGTAGCGCCGGAAGGGGATTCGCTGCGGTTCCTCTTCGAGGTGCCGGCCCATCTCGGCGGCTTCGTCGCTTCGAAGGGGTCCATCGCGGTGAACGGCGTCTCGCTCACCGTCAACGAGGTCGAGGGAAACGCCTTCGGCGTCAACATCATCCCGCATACCCAGCAGATGACGACCTTCGGCAAGATGGCGGCGGGCGACCGGATCAATCTGGAAGTGGACGTGCTCGCGCGCTATGTAGCGCGCCTGAACGAACGGGAGTAAGGGCATGGACCGTCATCCGGGTCTGTCCAGCATCGAGGAAGTCATCGACGACGCGCGCAACGGGCGCATGTTCATCCTGGTCGACGACGAGGACCGCGAGAACGAGGGCGACCTCGTCATTCCGGCGCAGATGGCGACGCCGGACGCGGTGAACTTCATGGCCACCCATGGCCGCGGGCTGATCTGCCTCTCGCTTACCCGCGAGCGCATCGAGTCCCTCGGCCTGCCGATGATGGCGACCGAGAACCTGTCCCGGCACCAGACCGCGTTCACGGTCTCCATCGAGGCGCGCCAGGGCGTGACCACCGGCATCTCGGCGCGCGATCGGGCGCGCACCATTTCGGTGGCCATCGATCCGACAAAGGGCCCGAACGACATCGCCGTGCCCGGCCACATCTTTCCGCTGATGGCGCGCGACGGCGGCGTGCTGGTGCGCGCCGGCCACACCGAAGCGGCGGTCGACGTCGCGCGGCTCGCCGGCCTGATCCCGGCCGGCGTGATCTGCGAGGTGATGAACGACGACGGCAGCATGGCCCGCCTGCCGGACCTGATTTCCTTCGCCCAGCGCCACAATCTGAAGGTTGGCACCATCGCCGACCTGATCGCCTATCGCCGCAAGCACGACAGTCTCGTGGAATGCGTCTCGGAAACGGCGATCAACAGCGTCTATGGTGGTGAGTGGCAGATGAAGGTCTACGCCAACACCGCCGAATATTCCGAGCACGTGGTGCTGATCAAGGGCGACATCCGCGGCGACGATCCGGTGCCGGTGCGCATGCACCTGCTCGACACCTTCGCCGACATCGTCGGCGACGTGACCGCCCGTCCGGGCCAACTCCACAACGCCATGAAGAAGATCGGCGAGATCGGCCGCGGCGTGGTCGTGATCCTGACCCGCATCCAGCCCAACGTGCTGTCGCGCGCCGTCGCCGCCCGCTCGATGCGGCCGGGCGGCACCTCGTCGCCCAGGCTGCTGGACTACGGCATCGGCGCTCAGATCCTGCTGGACGTGGGCGTCAAGGACATGATCCTGCTGTCCAACACCCACCACACCATCGTCGGCATCGAGGGCTACGGCCTGACCGTGGTCGACCAGATTCCCCTCGAGGTCGAGACCGTCGATGCCCGCTAGTCCCCATCTACTCGTCGTCCGGGCGCCGTTCTACGAGGACATCATCACCGAGTTGACGCGCGGCGCGGTCCTGGCGCTCGACGCGGCCGGCGCCAGCTACGAGATCATCGACGTGCCGGGCGCCTTCGAAATCCCGGCGGCCATCGCCATGGCGGAAGCCTCCATGACGAAATCCTATGACGGTTACGTCGCCCTGGGCTGCGTCATCCGCGGCGAGACCACCCATTACGACTATGTCTGCGGCGAGAGCGCCCGCGGTCTGCAGGAACTGGCGTTCCGCGACCGGCTCGCCATCGGCTTCGGCGTGCTGACCTGCGAGAACGGCGAGCAGGCCTGGGCCAGGGCGTCGGTCGACCGCAAGAACAAGGGCGCCGAGGTCGCCAACGCGGCGCTTCGGATGATCGAGCTGAAGCGGGAATTCGGGCCCGCATGATGGCCGAGACCATCCCCACGCCGAAAGAAAAGGGCGGCTCGCGCAGCGCGTCCCGTCTCGCCGCCGTCCAGGCGCTGTACCAGCTCGCCTCGACCGAGGACTCCGTGCCGCAGCTGGTGGTCTCCGAGTTCCGCGCCTGGCGCTTGGGCAAGGAGATGGACGGCGACGTCTACGCGCCGGCCGACGAAGCCCTGTTCTCCGACATCGTCACCGGTGCCTGGGACCGCCGCGCCGAGGTCGACGGCCATATCGAGAAGGCATTGACCGGCCGTACGATCGATCGTCTGGAGCGCCTGGTGCTGGCCGTGCTGCGTGCCGGCGCCTTCGAGATGATCGCCCGGCCGGATGTGCCGACACCCGTGATCATCAACGAGTACATGGACGTGGCCCACGCCTTCTTCACCGGCAAGGAGCCGGGATTCGTCAACGGCGTGCTCGACAACGTGTCCCGGCAGGTTCGCTCCGGGCCGTCGCGCTGAGAGGGCGTCGTGCCGGAGGGCTCGCGGCGGCTGGGTGAATTCGAGCTCATCGGCCGGCTGTTCGCGCCCCTCGCCGGGCCCGGAGGCCTCGGCCTCGAGGATGACGCTGCGCTGATCGAGCCTCCCGACGGCTGCGACCTCGTCGCCACCAAGGACATGACGGTCTCCGGCGTCCATTTCCTGCCGGACGATCCGGCGGATCTGGTGGCGCGCAAGCTGCTTCGTGTCAACCTGTCCGACCTGGCCGCCATGGGCGCGTCGCCTCAAGGCTATCTCCTGGGGTTGAGCTTGCCTCCGGAAATCGGCGACGACTGGCTTATCGCCTTCGCCGCCGGACTGGCCCGCGACCAGGCTGAGTTCGGCATCGCGCTGCTCGGCGGCGACACCACCTCGACACCTGGGCCGCTGACCCTCTCGCTCACGGCGCTGGGCGTTGTCAGCCGGGGAAAGATATTGCGGCGGGCCGGCGCGTCGCCCGGCGATGCCGTCTTCGTGTCGGGCACCATCGGCGATGGCGCGCTGGGATTGCTCGCGCTGCGCGGCGAGGTCGAGGATCGGGACGGCTACCTCGCGGGCCGTTACCGGTTGCCGGTTCCGCGCCTCGCCCTCGGAGGCGGACTGCCCGGCGTCGCTTCGGCGGGCCTCGACATATCCGACGGCCTTGTCGCCGATCTGGGGCATCTGTGCGCGGCGTCGGGCATGGGCGCGATCATCGAGGCCGCGCGGATCCCGCTTTCGGATTCCGTGCGGCGCCTGGTGGAAGGCCGGCCGGCGCTGATGGCCTCGGTCCTGACGGGGGGCGACGATTACGAACTCGTGTTCAGCGCGCCGCCGTCGGCGGTGCCTGCGATCGAGACGCTGTCCGCCCGGGCCGGTGTTGCGGTCACCCGGATCGGTTCCATAGAGGAAGGCGAGGGCGTGCGAGTGAGGGACGGCGAAGGACGCGACATCACGCCGGAAGTGCCGGGGTTCCGGCATCGTTGAAATTACTTCAAATTGTCTGGAACGATTCGACAAATCGCCATCCCGGCGCCGGAGTTGGATGAATGGCGGCCCGATTCTGGACGATTGTTGCGATCCATTCGCCCTTCTGACGTCAAATCGGGCCATAAAGTGTCATAATCATGGGCTGGGGACAGATTTTGCCCCGAGATTCATTGTGCGGGCGCAAAATCCATCCTAGTATCCCGCTGACGTGGGACTGGGCCTTGAAGATCCGAATGACCGAGTACGAGCAAGTGGGCGAACTGGAAGGGATCAAGCGCAAGTTCGGCGCGTTCGTGAGAACGCGTGGCTTCGCGCACTTCGGATTCCATCTCTACACCGTCTGGAATGATGGTGAGTGCCCCGATATCACGCTGACCAGCCTTTCCATCGTCGACCAGCCGGGCTACCTGGCCCGCATGGCGACGGTTCTGGCGCCGCTGTCCATCGGCGAGTCCATGGGGCGCGGCGCGTTCTGGTGGTCGGACCCGGCCGGAAGCCAGTCCCCGGTCCTGGTTCTGCCCTATCGCGGTGGCGACGACGAAAAGGCCCTGCTGACCCTGATGCCGCATGCCCTGGGCGAGGTGGCCACCGGCGATCTGCTGGATCGGGGGCGCGAGTTCTATGACCTTGCCTCGCGGGCGCTGAAGGCTCACGGCTTCATTCCGCCGGTGCCGCAGCTGTCCGAGGAAGAAAAGTGCTGCCTGCGGCTCCAGGCCGAAGGCGCGGTGACCCCGGCGCGGCTCAAGACCTACGGCATGATGACCGATGATTTCCGCCGCCACATGCGCACCGCCACCAAGAGCCTGCGGGCGCAGAACGAAGTTCACGCGGTCGTCATCGCGCTACGGCTGCACCTGATTTCTCCTGAGATCGGATAGGACCATGGAGATCCTGGAGTACATCGAACGTTCAAACGCCGCCAAGTCGCGGGACGAGGCCTTGGTCCTCTTCCGTCAGGCGGTCGGACAGTACGGCTTCGACCGGGTGATGTATCACAGCACCCGTGCTGTCGGCGAAGGCGAGGAGGAAGGCTCCTCCGTCGTGCTGACCAACTACTCCAATGACTGGCTCGGCCAGTACGCCGCCAACCGCTGGGACAAGTTCGATCCGGTGGTGCGCTACGGCATCGTCGCGCCCCGGCCTTTCTGCTGGGACGCGCTGCCCAAGCACATGCATCTGACCAAGCAGCAGCGTAACCTGATGGAAGGCGCCAAGGACGCGGGCCTGCTCGACGGCGTCGGTATCCCGCTGCACGGCCCGCGCGGCGAAAGCTCGGGCGTCGGCCTGTGCAGCAGCGCCGGCGACACCGATGCGCCTCGGCACCTGGGCGTGCTGAATGCCCTGGTTCACCAGTTCCACCTGAACTACTGGTCCTTCGAGGAACCGGGCAGCCGCGACCAGATCGCCGTTTCCTTGACCGCCCGCGAGCGCGAGGTACTGCACTGGTGCGCCCAGGGGAAGAGCAACTGGACGATCGGCGAGATCATCGGGATCTCCGAGCACGGCGTCGAATTCCATGTCCGCAACATCCTGAAGAAGCTGGACGTGGACAGCCGCATCACCGCGGTCGTGAAGGCGCTGCATCTCGGCCTCATCCTCCCGTAGGATTCGACACGCACGTTTCAAAGGGCCGCGACGGAGACGTCGCGGCCCTTCGCGTTTTCGTGACTTGCGGGTGAGCTGCGCCCGCTGGCGATGATCCGGAATTGTGTCGTTCGGGTCGATGCGCGTTCATAAATCCGCGCCACCTAAGCCTCACTTTATTCTAATTCAAGTTTTATGCATCCAGGGTCCAAAGCTCCAAAATTGCCGTTCAGGAGCTCGAAAGTGCGACGCCTGGTCCGATTCTCCGTTTGAATACAAGGCGTAAGCAGTTTTCCGCAAAACCCTACGGACCCCCGTAGGTGTGGGGAGTGCGCCGCCGGAGTAACGTCATCAGGCTTCAACCATAAACTGATGACACAACCATGATCGACTGCATAACCTGCGAAACGGCCCATCACTTCGGTGACGCGATCGCGTCGCAACACCGTCTTCGTTATAAAGTTTTCATCCAGCAGCAGGGCTACGATGTCCCGAGCTATCGGGGCATGGAGTTCGACCAGTTCGACACGCCGGCTGCGACCTATCTGACCTATCGCGACAAGCAGGGCGTCGTGCGCGCGGTGACGCGGCTCAGCCCCACCAGCATGCCGTACATGCTCGAGGAGGTGTTCCCCGACATGGTCACCTTCGCGCCGCTCGTGAAGTCCGACCGGGTCTGGGAAGGCACGCGGCTCGCCGTCGATCCCGACCTCGAAGACGCCGAGAAGGCGCGCGCGGTTGGCGAGATGATGTGCGGCTATCTCGAGTTCGGCATCAGCCAGGGCATCGACGAATTCTACATCCTGATGCCCGTCGCGTTGCAGACGATCCTGATGGAGCGCACCGGCTGGCCGGTGACGGTCCTGGGCGAGACCCGGATGATCGGCGGCGAAGCCGTCCGCGCCGTGGCTCCCAAGGTATCGCCGGAAATTCTTGCCCGTGTCCGGAGCAAGCTCGGCATCACGTACTCCGTTCTTCAGACCGCCGACGACCTCGTGGCCGTCGAAACCCAGGAAAAGGTGGCTTAACATGACCCCGGAAACTCGTATCAGTGGTTTGGTGGCCGAGACCGCGCAGGAGAACGCCCAGTCGCTTCTCCCGGGTCTGCAGTACCTGGCTCGTGAGGCCCGTTGGGCCGAGTTGAGCGAGGTCGCCCAGATCCTCGACGACGCGATCAACGACATCTCGAAGTGGATTCGCGGTTCCGCGAATTAAGACAGGACGTCGCCGCTCCTCGGGGCGGCAACCTCCGGAAGTTTCTGCCGGGAACATTGGGCCGGCATCAGCGCCGGGTTTCGAGGCGGGTATTTTCCCCGATCGAAACCCGGCGTTCACTTTTCCAGAATGTCGCCATGTCGGTTGCGCGCATGCCCCGGAAAGCCGGGCCGAATGCTTGCGTTTGCGGCATGGATACGTCACAGTTCCGCCCGTACCAACGTCCGGAAAAAGGACGATTCCGTAAGCCTTCCAAGGTATCCACCGAAGAAGAAGGCCAACCACTTCGAACTGAGGGAAGTCAAGAATGTCATTTGAACTTTGGCTCTGGCTGGTAATCGGCTGCGGGCTTCTGGCCGTGCTCTACGGCATCGTGACCGGGCGCAGCATTCTCGCCGCCAGCGCCGGCAATCAGCGGATGCAGGACATCGCCGCCGCGATCCAGGAAGGGGCGAAGGCCTATCTGAACCGTCAATACACCACCATCGGCATGGTCGGCGTCGTCATCGCCATCCTGCTGTTGGTCGTGCTCAACAAATATGCCGCGCTGGGCTTCGTGATCGGCGCCGTGCTGTCAGGCGCCGCCGGCTATATCGGCATGATCGTTTCCGTGCGCGCCAATGTGCGCACCGCCGAAGCCTCGCGGACCGGCCTCGCCGCAGGCCTGAGCCTGGCGTTCCGTTCCGGCGCCGTCACCGGCATGCTGGTCGCGGGCCTGGCGCTTCTGGGCGTCGCCGGATACTACGGCATTCTGCTGAAGATTCTTCCCGACGGCGACCGCCAACTGACCGACGGCCTCGTGGCCCTCGGCTTCGGCGCGTCGCTGATCTCCATCTTCGCCGTCTCGGCGGCGGCATCTTCACCAAGGGCGCCGACGTCGGCGCCGACCTGGTCGGCAAGGTCGAGGCCGGCATTCCGGAAGACGATCCGCGCAAC
>JBFWZH010000053.1:0-14466 GCA_050185585.1 Sphingomonadales bacterium
GGATGGACCGGCTACTACGGGAAACCCGGTCCCGTCGTCATGCTCGAAGGATGGCTCGAACTCCAAGCCGCAAAACGCGCCATCAACAAACTCGGCATCAAACTCAATGTGTGAATCTGTTAGCCCACGGGGAGAGGGAAAATGACGGCCAAATCCGATGGCGGCGCTCCCCTCAAACCAGTAACATTCCCCGGAATGGGTTCGCAGGAGGGGGCGATGACCCTGGCACGGCCGGTGACGGCCGCGACGCTCGCGCCAATCGATACGGACAGGCTGCTGCGCGACGGGTTCGTCGTGCTGCCGGGGCTGCTGCATCCGCAGGAGATCGCCGACTTCGAGGCGGACATCGCCGCGCTGGTGGCGTCGCAGCTGGCCGCCCTCGGCCTGACGCCCGTCCATCCCGACCCGTTCATCGACCTGTTCGAGGTCGGCGGCGCCCATACCGACAGGCTCTACACGCTGATGGAGCGACTGATGGTGCTGCAGCGGATCGGCGCGCGGCTGGGCGACGAACTGCGGCAAGCCGGATTCCTGCGCTGGGCCGGCTTCGAGGCGCCGCTGCTGTGGCCGGACATCCGCGCCGACATCCCGGGCGACACGGTCCGGCAGCTTCCGGTGCACCAGGATTTCGGCTCGACCCATTGCGCGCGCGCCTGGCGGCTGTGGATCGCGCTGCGCCCGTCCGGCCCCGAGACCGGCACCTTGCGGCTCTACCCCGGCACCCACGGGCGCGGCTTCGTCGAGCACAATGTGGACGACCCGCTCGATCCCCATCTGGAACCACGCCACTACGCCGGTGTGGAACCCCTCGACCTCGACCTGCCGGCGGGCGGCGGCGTACTGTTCGACCCGATGATCTTCCACGCCTCGGTGCCCAACCGGTCGCGGCGGACAAAGTTCTCGCTGATGCTCCAGCTGCAGGACCTCGCCGCCATGATCCGCCCCGATGCACCGGGCGAGGCCCACGCCAGCATGCTGGCGGTGAACGCCCTCCGCGCCGCCGCCCGGATCCGGCTCAGGCACACCGAACCGGAGCAGGATCGGTGAGCCCGACCGATTCCCGGGAACGCTACGCGCTCAGGCTGCTGGAGCCGGGCGACGCCGCCGCGGTCCATCGGGTTCACCTGGCCGCGCTGCGGGCGCTCGAGGACCCCGGCTTCCTCTATGCCCGCGAGTTGCGCTTCTTCGAGGACCTGCTGGAAGGGGGCGGCATCGTCGTCGGCGCCGAGGCCGAGGGGTGCCTGGTCGGCTACGCGGCGATGTTCGCCCGCGCCAGGGAGGTGAACGGCTTCGCCGCCGATGTCCGCCATCTCGGCCTGTCGGCGGCGGACATCGCCGAGACGGCCGGCGCCGCCGTCGATCCGGACCACCAGCGCCACGGCGTGTTCCCGCTGCTGTTCGCCGAGCGCTTCCGCCATCTGAGGGCGCTCCGGGTGCCCCTGGTCGCGTTCCTTGTGGCGCGGGGCAACATCGGGAGCCTGAAGATCACGCTGCGCGCGGGCTGCCTGCCGGTCGCCAACCACCCGGATGCGGACGGCGACAACATCCTGCTCGTGAAGTGCCTGGACGGGCGCCCCGAGCCGCGCGCGGACGACGGCCTGTTCGTGCCGCTCGCGGCGTGGCCGGAGCACTTCGCCATCCTGGATGACGGCCGGCACTTCGGCGTGCCCGTCACCCGCGGCGGCGAGCCCGGCGTGTCCTATGTGGAGGCAGGCCGGTTTCCGGCCGCGCCGGCCTATCCCTGCGGATAGGTCGCGTAGCCGTCGTTCGGCCAACGGAAATTGGTCCATGTCACCGTCACGCTGAAGTCCAGCGACTTGACCTGGTGCCACCAGGCGAGCGGCATGAACATGATCTCGCCGGGCTCCAGGATCACCTCGTAGACATGCGCGCCGGGCAGGCGGGGCCACCGGGCGGCGTCGAGGGCGGGGTCCTCCAGGTCGGCGATGCGGCTGAACACGTGCTGGTGGTTGTAGAGCCTGCCCACCTCCGACGCCGGCAGCACCTGAAGCCGCTTGCGACCCACCAGCTGGCCGATGAAGTTGTTGGTGAGGTCGTGATGCAGCGAGGTCGTCGTGCCGGCGGGTCCGATCCACATCATGCCCTCGGCCGCGGGGTGGTCGGTGGTCAGGAACTTCTCCAGATAGCCCATGTCGTCGAACAGCGGCGCCAGCGCCTGGCGGTTAGGGGCCGAGTTGTAGGCGGTGATGTAGGCGTCGTTGCCGTCGGCCGCGCCGATCAGCTCCATGAAGCCGTCGAACGGACCTTCGCGGCGATGCAGGTCCTTGTCCATCTCGAAGCGCTCGTTGCCGCTGCGTCCGCCCTGGTACTCGACGACGGCCGAGCCGACCTTCGCCTTGAGGTAGTCGGGCGTCCAGCGGTCCAGCGCCGGCCAGTCCTTCATCTCGCCCACCAGGATCACCGGCCGGTTCACGGCGTAGAACCGCTCGAGGAACTCGTCGGGGTCGAGGTTCTCGCGGCGGGGAATGCCGGCGACCGCCGGGGCCATGGCGCGCTGGCGCTCCAGCGTCTCGAGCAGCCACTCGCGTTTTGCGAGGGCCGTGCGCAGCGCCGCCGTCTCCGCCGCATCGGCCGCGGCCGCCGGTGGCAAGGCGGGCGGCGGCTGGGGCGGGTCTTCGGCCGGCGGCGCCGGAACCTGCGGCGCGGCCGAGCGGTCGAACGCCCTGGCCCGCAGCTTGGCGCGGTGGTCGGGCGCCAGCGCCTCGCCGGCGACGTCCGTTCCCCGGTAATAGTGCTTCTGCCAGCGGTCGGCGGGCGCCTTCGGCGGCTCGCGCTGCATCCTGGCGTGGAACGCGTCGCGGGCCTCGCTCCAGGTACGGAACCGACGCTCGGTCGCGGGGTCGGCGCCCAGCGGCGCGAATCTGGGCTCGAACGCCTCGACGGCGCCGCGCTGCACCGGGAACAGGAAGCAGAACGGCTCCATCGACTCGAACCGGATCGGCTGGCCGGGGCGGGTGAAGCGCCAGTTCATGGTGAAGGTGAAGGGCGACCAGTCGGTCTCGACCACGCCGGTCAGCGGCTGGATCCCGTCCTTCTGCCGGTTGGGCGAGCCGCTAACCCACAGGTCCCAGCCCGGCGGCGTGCGCATGATCGCCTCGACATGGAAGGTCAGCACGCCCTGGCCGAACAGGGATACGGCGACGCGCGCCGGATCGGCGCCCGCGTCCGGCGTGACGGTGACCGCCTCGGTGCCGGCGCCGCCGTCCCACACCGCCGAAAACCCGAACGGCGCCAGCACCTCCCAGCCATGGGCGTTGGCGATGTTGAGCGGCAGGCAGCGATAGGCGAAGGATTCGGGCGTCGCGTCCATCCACGGCCGCGTGGCCGGCGCCGGCCGGATCAGCGGCGTCCAGCCGGGATGAAGGTACGCGGTGAGATCCACAAGACCGATCCTCGGGTTTCCGATGCCGGATTCAACTTACAGCGCTCCGGCTGTGCATCGGAAGTGCCATCATGGCGCAGGCCTAGTCCTCTTCCTCGTCGAACTCCTTGTTGATGTTCATCAACCGTTCTGCGGCGAACGTGAATACCGCAGTTCTCGCGGCATCGGCGTTACGCTCGCGCGCCAGCCGGCCGACGGCCTGCGCGAAGTCCCTGCCGATCTTGCTGTCGAGCAGTTGCCCGGCGGTGGAAGACAGGGCGGCTGCCTCGTCGTACGAACCAACCTGCAGCAGCATCATGGCATGGTACAGCAGCATTTCAGCGCTGCTGGGTACGAGCCTGCTGGCCTCGGCGATCGCCAGCACGCCTTCCCGGGCGTTATTTTCCGCGCCCGCATAGGTGATGCCGTAGCTGTAATACGCCTCGGCGCATTTGTTGTCCTTGCGCAGCGCCGCGATATAGCTGTCTCGTGCCTGCTCAAGCAAAGGTGCCGACAACTCGGCGGGCGACCGCGCCGCCGCGAATGCCTTCATCACCAGCGCATCGCCACGCGCGATGAGTACGGAAACCTCATCGACGTTGTCGGGTATCGAGGCCAGCCTGGCCTCGGCCGGCGCAAGTTGCCGTTTCGTCATGTCGATTTCAGCCAGTCCAGCCAGGGCCCGCGAATTGGTGGGCTCGGCCTTCAGGACGTCCTGGTAAATTCCCGCCACGTCGTCGAGGCCGTCAGGATCGCGGCGGAATACCCGCAGCACGCCGGCAACCTGAAGCCTCGCCTCGGTTTTCGGAACCGGTGCCTCAGTCACGGCTGGTTCGGCGATGGGCACAGGCAGCAACAGTCGGCGATATCCATATTTGCCGGCATTGGCGCGCTTTCTGAGGTCGGTCGTAAGCCGGTCCAGATCCAGCTGGAAGATGCGGTTAAATGCACCGAGAGAATCCCCGGTCTTGTCGTATTCGCTGAGATACGCCTGCACCTTCGGCGCGAGAGCCTGATCGTCGTTCAGATAGTGCACCAGCAACCAGGCGGAGCCATAGAGCGCCCGATTGCCCACCAGGTTGTTCTCGCGCGTGGCGGTGAGCATCTTCTCGAGATCGGCGCGGCCGCCGCCTACGTTCAGTGAAAAATGCCAGCTGGCCACGGGAAAGCCGACCCGCACCTCGCCGTTTTCATACTGCAGTGTCGACAGGTATTCGGCGAAACCTTCCTCGTACCAGTAAGGATACCGGAGCCGCGACTTCGCCCGGAGGATGTAGTGGACGTATTCGTGCTTGATGATGCTGTCGGCGGCGGAGACCCGTTTGGCGTCAATATCGAACTCCTTCACACTCATGTCGATCACGGCAAAGTTGCCACGAAGCGATGAGTTGAATCCGCCGCTATAGGCGACCCCGCGCCCCGCTCTCTTGTTCATGAACCGGCGCAGATCGGCCTGGGACTTGAGTGCGAGGATGCGGAAGGGAATGTCGCTGACGATGTTCTTCGACCCCACGACATAGATCACCGATGCGCGAAACTGCTCGAGGTCTCGGGCCAGTTGCCTGGCCTGGGCGAGGTCGCCGTTGGTCAATATCCGAAAATTCTCGCTGCGAACCTCGTTCCAATCGTCATCTTCCATCGCCGCGAAGGCGGGTTCCGTGGCGAAGACACAGGCAAAGAGAAAAATCCTGAAAAACAACCGCATGCATTATCCCCCGGAAAAATGCCGGCTCAGTATGCCGGCTGAACTCACATCTTGATACTTGCACCTCCGTCGACCTTGATGCCGGTGCCATTGACGAAGGCCGAGCTGTCGAGGGCGAAGAACAGCGCCACTTTGGCCACGTCGATCGCCTCGCCGAGGCGGCCCACCGTGGTCTTGTCGCGCCAATAGTCGATCTCGCCGGGCGGCGCGGTCTCGACGTAGCGCTCGGTCATGCCGGTGACGATGAAGCCGGGCTGGACATAGTTGGCGGTGATGCCCAGCGGTCCCAGTTCCAGCGCCTGCTGCTTGGTGAGGCCGGCGACGGCGTGCTTCGACATCACGTAGGCGCTCAGCCCCGGCGCCGCGAAATTCGACGCCACCGAGGCGGTGTTGATGACCCTGCCGTTGTCCGACCGGCGCAGGTGGGGAACGGCGGCCAGGGTCAGCCGGTTGACGGCGGTGACGTTGACCGCCAGCACCTTCTCCCAGGTGCCGGGCTGCTGCTCCAGATAGGGGTCGTAGGGCGCGACGCCGGCGTTGTTGAACAGGATGTCGAGCTTGCCGAACGCCGCGATCGCCGCATCGACCACCGCCGCGGGCGCATCCGCATCCGTGAGGTCGCGGCCGACACACACGACCGACCCGTTGCCGGCATGGCGCTTTTCGAGCGTTTCCTGCGAGATATCGTTGGCCAGCACCCTGGCGCCCTGCGCGGTGAACAGGTCGACGGCGGCGGCGCCGATGCCGCTCGCCGCGCCGGTGATGATGGCGACCTTGCCCTGAAGCCGGTTTTCCCGTGGCATGGCCCCCTCCTCAACCGTGCGACATGGCGCCGCCGTCGACCCACAGGCCGACGCCGCTGACATAGCTGGCCTCGTCGGATGCGAGGAACAGCACCGCGTTGGCGATGTCCTCCGGAACGCCCAGCCGGCCGACCGATGCCCGTCCCTTCCAGTACGCCGCATAGTCGGGCATGCGATCGAAGGCCGGCGCGGTGATGCCGGTCAGGATCGCGCCCGGCTGGATGTAGTTGGCGGTGCCGTGGCGTCCCAGTTCGACGGCCAGCACCTTGGTCAGGCCGGCGACGCCGTGCTTGGTCGAGGTGTAGGCGACGGCATTGGCGTCGGCGAATTCCGAGCGAACCGACCCCACATTGATGATCCGAGCCGCGCCGCTCTGCTTCAGGAAAGGGAACGCCGCCTTCGACAGGCGGTAGACCGAGGTGAGGTTGAGGCCGATGACGAAGTCCCAGTCCGCCTCGTCATGGGTCTCGAACGGCCCGCCCTTGCCGACGGTACCGGCGTTGTTGAACAGGATGTCCAGCCTGCCGAAGGTGTCGATGGCGGCCTTGACGATCCGGTCCGCGGCGCCGTCCTCGGTGACGTCCATGTCCATGCAGACGATACCGGCGCGTCCCTGATGCACGTCGCGGAGCGGCTTGCCCGGCAGGTCGACCGCCAGCACCTTCGCGCCCTCCTCGGCCAGCAGGCGCGCGGACGCCTCGCCGATGCCGCTTGCCGCGCCGGTCACGATCGCGGTCTTTCCTTCCAGCAGTCCCGTCATCACCTCTCCCCAACCGGTGTTCCGCCAGAGTGCGGGCCGCGCGGGGCCGCGTCAATGCGCCCGCAAAAAAGAGGGGCCGATGCCTGGGCACCGGTCCCCAAGGATATCCGAAGGGGCTCGGATAATCCGGCGCGGGTCCCTGCCGCCGAGGCGCGAGGCGCGGCCAGGGCGCGGAACACCGCAAAAGCTGTTTACCTGTTCTTCCCTGCGTGCGCCACGGCAGGCGGCGCCGGCTCCGTTCTGGCGCGGAACCTCGGCAAGAACCTAACCGCGACGCCCAATAAAAGCAACGCCGTCTGTTTTAAACCATCTGTTTCGAAACAGTTTATCGGCACTCCGGGTGGTTCGCTTGAACCACCCGTACTGTTTCCTGCCGGCACCCTCTACAACTTGAAGCCGACCTCGATCCCATAGTGACGCGGCTGGCCGTACTGGGTGAAGGTCCACAGCGCCGCGACGGGCTGCGACGAGATGCGGTACCGGTCATCGGTCAGGTTCTTGCCGAACACCCGCACGTACCAGCTGCTCTTGATGTCGTCGAAGGTCAGGCTGGCATTGAGCAGGTTGCGCGGGTCCAGATAGGTGTCGAAGTCCGGATCCACGTCGGAATAGATGAAGGCGTTGCGGGCTTCATAGTTGTAGCTGAGGTTCCACGTCAGCGTGCCGAAATTGCCGACCGGATGGACATAGGTTGCGTCGATGCTCGCCATCCACTTCGGCGACCGGTTCAGGGGCCGGTTCGAGAAGTCCACGTCGATATCGCCGTCGAAGTCCGTGTCGGCCTCGAACCGTTTGTACTGGCCGTCCTGGAAACCCACATTGCCGCGGATGGTCAGGCCGTCCATCGGCCGGATCGTGGTCTCGAACTCGAAACCCTTCACCTCGATCTTGGCGGCATTGAAGAACCGGGTCTCCTGGAACTGCTGGCCGAAGCTGTTGGTCAGCGTGGCGACCAGGCCGCGCTGGGCGTCGTTGTAGTCGACATAGAAACCGGTCAGCGCGAAGCTCCACCGGTTCTCCATCAGGTCAGCCTTCACGCCCAGCTCGAACGAGGTGGCGTATTCCGGGTCGTAGGGCTGGCTGGTCGCCTCGTCGAGCGGAATGCCCGTGGTGCCGGTCTGGTCGTTGTAGCCGCCCGACTTGAAGCCCCGCGACACGGTGAAGTAGCTGTACCACTCGTCGGAGATTTCATAGGACAGGGTGCCGCGCCAGGTGGGCTTGCTCCACTTGCGCTCGTTGCGCACCACGCCGAACGGGTAGGCGTCGAAGTCGCCGGCATCGAGCGCGTCGTCGAAATCTTCCCAGGTCAGGTCCGGATCGAACCCGCCCTCCAGCTGCTGGTAGAAGATCTGGTGGCGTCCGGCCCACTTCTTCTTCTCCCAGGTGTAGCGGAAGCCGCCGGTCAGCTGCAGCCGGTCGGTGATGTCGACGGTCATGTCGGTGAAGAGGGCGAAGGCATCGGCGTCCTGGCGGTTGCACAACACCTGAGGGTTCTCGTTGAAACCGCCGGGCACCGCGCCGATCAGGCCGATCAGGTCGAGGAAGCCCAGCACCTGGACAACGCAGAAGCGGGCGTCGTTCTTTTGGTAGAACGCGCCCCCCACGAAGTTGAACGCACCGTCGAAGTTGGACGACACCCGCAGTTCCTGCTGGAAGGTGTTGCGGTTGTCCGCCCGGTTGGCGTCGAACAGCGACACCGGACCCACCTCGCCCGTATACGTGCTCGGCAACCGGGATTTCTGGTAGCGATAGCCGGTGACCGAATTGAACGTCAGGTCGCCGACCTCGAGCTGCATGTTGAGGTAGACGCCGTCCACGTCGACCCGGTGCCCCTCGTCCATCTTCAGCAGCGCGTCGTGACGGTCGGTGACGGCGGCGCGGTCGATGGGGTCGCCTCCCGCGTCCTGGGTCAGGCCCAGCAGGTTCCAGGTGAAGCGCGGATCGCCGATCGGCGTTTCGTTGATGGACGGAACCGAGTCCGAGTGGTCGCGCGAGATCTCGTATTGCAGCAGCGCCTCGAAATTGTCGGCCGGCTGCCACAGCAGCTTGACCCGGCCGCCCCAGACGTCCTTGCCGCCGATGTGCCGGCCGTCGCCCTGCCCGGTTACGCCGTCATAGGGATTGCCGGGGTCGAGCGGCGTAACCGGACCGAAGGTGGCGCCGTTCCGGTAGTAACCGTGATTGTTGTCGTAGAGCACGTTGGCGCGCAGGGCGAGCTTGCCGGGGACAATCGGGACGTTGACCGCGAGCCGTGCACCCACCGTGTCGAAATTGCCGTAGCGGAACTGGCCCTCGGCGCCGAACTTGTCGAGCTCGGGGCGCTTGGTGAATATCTGCACCACGCCGCCCGTGGTGTTCTTGCCGAACAGCGTGCCCTGCGGACCGCGCAGCACTTCGACCCGCTCGATGTCGAAGGTGTCGAGCAGCTGGGTCTGAACACTGGGCATGACGAAGTCGTCGACCATCACCGCCACCGGGGCGTCCAGGTACACGATGATGTCGGTGAGGCCGATGCCGCGGATGGCGAAGGATGCAGCGTTGAAGCCGGTGATCTGCGCCGCCGAGAAGTTGGGCACCAGGGTGGCAATGTCGCCGATGTTCTGCGGCACCATGGTGGCGATGGCGGCCGCGTCCACCGACGAGACGGCGATGGGCGTGGTGCTGATGTCGGTTTCGCCGCGGCGCGTTGCCGAGACGTAGACGTTCTCGACCGGACCGCTGCTGCTCCGCGTCACCGGCGGCCGAGCGGCCGGTGCGTCATCCTGGGCGAGCGCCTCGCCCGCGACCAGTGCCAGCGACGACACCGCCAAGGCCGAAGAAAAAATGCCTGCCTTCATATTTCCCTCCCCAAAATTCGCCGGACACGGGCTGCCGCAGCAGCCATTCAGGCTGGGTGGGATCGTACGACGGTTGCCTGGTTTAAAAAAGACATTACTGCTTGCCTTAATCAACTTTTCCGCGTTTTTCCGACGTTAAATCAATGCCATGAGTCTCCAATACGCGCATTCACATGTGATCTTTCAAGTCGCAAAGCGCAATGAATACAAGGGCCTAGCCCTTCCATAATAAGCCGTAAAGATTGTTTCTTTTGAACCTTCATCGTCGCCTGGGCCCATGCTAGTCTCCCCAGACGGGAAGGAGCCCGCGGCCGACGGCGCGCCGGGCAGACTCGAGGAGTGATCCATGGACTACAACCTGGAACAGGGCGGGCCGGTGCTCAACCCGGACGCCTCGCCCGAGGCCGCCGACTGGAAGGCGCCCTATGTGGACAACGGCGCCGACATCAAGGATCCGACGCGTTATCACAGCGCCGCCTGGAAGGCGAAGGAATGGGACCGGCTGTGGAGCCGCGTCTGGACCATCGCCGGCGTGGTCTCGGACATTCCCGAGGTCGGCGACTTCCTGTCCTACGACCTGCTCCACGAATCCTTCGTTATCGTGCGCACCGGCGCCGGGCCGAGGGATATCAAGGCCTGGTACAATGTGTGCGGCCACCGCGGCAACCGCCTGGTGCACCAGAGCTTTGGCCACGTCACCGACCGCTTCACCTGCAACTTCCACGCGTGGCAATGGACGATCGACGGGGAATTGGCCCATGTCAGCGACCCTGAATCGTTCCGGCCCGAGGTGCTGGCCTGCGCGCCCGACCTGGTGCCCGTCGCCATGGACATCGTCGCCGGCGTGATCTTCGTGACCATGGACGACGATCCCCTGCCGCTGCGCGAGTTCCTCGGCCCGGTCGCGTCCCACATGGAAGCCTTCCAGGTCGATCGGATGAACGTGGTGCGCCACGTGCGCAGCGAATGGGCCGCCAACTGGAAGACCGGCATCGACGCGTTCTACGAGACCTATCATTTGGGCTCGGTGCATCCGCAGACCCAGCCGATCATGGGCGACATCACCACCCAGCAGGACTGCTACCCGAACGGCATGAGCCGCATGATCGTGCCGATCGGGGTGCCCAGCCCGCATTTCCCCGACCAGGCCTCGGTCAATCCCGGCCAGCAATACATGCTGGGCTCGGTCGGGCTGAAGCCGGAGCAGTTCACCGGCGGCCCGCAGGACGTGCGCCCTGCCCTCGCCGCCGCCAAGCGGGAGGTCTCCAGGCGGTTCGGCCTCGGTTGGGAGAGGCTGTCGGACGTCCAGCTGACCGACAGCTTCGCCACCGGAATCTTCCCCAACGTGCAGTTCGGCATGCACCCGGAAGGCGCGTTCCTGATGCGCTTCATGCCGCACCCCGACGACCCGCAGCGCTTCACCTACGACACCATGACCCTGGTGCGCCACGTGGACGACCCCAGCTTCCGGGTGCCGGACTGGATGGGCCTGCCCGAGGGCACCGACTGCTCGGGCCGCGAGCGCCCGGAGATCGAGGTCAAGGGCATCGGCGAGCCGCCCGAACTCGGCCTCGTTCTCGACCAGGATTCCGAGCTGCTGCCCATCGTCCAGAAAGGCCTGCGCTCAAAGGCGTTCAGGGGCCCGCTGTGGAGCGAGCAGGAGCAGCGCCTGCGCCACTTCCACAACGAGCTGGACCGGTACATCGAAGGGGAAAAGTGACGGCCCTTCGGGCTTCCTCAGGACGATCGGACCTGCACAGCAACACCAAGATCTACCGAGAGCCCTGAGCAGCCGCGAAGCGGCGTCGCGAAGGGCGGGATGACGGATGAGACAACGGGGAAGACCATGACGGAAATCAACACCTTCGGGCGGCTGCTGGCGCGCGCGGCGCAAACCTGGCCGGAGCGCGACGCGGTGATCTTTCCCGAGCGCCGCCAGAGCTTCGCCGAGTTGAGCGAGCGGGCGACCTACCGGGCAAGGCAGCTCATCGCCCTCGGTGTGAAGCCTGGCGAGCATGTCGGCATCCTGCTGCCGACCAGCTTCGAATTCGTCGAGGTGATGTTCGGCATCGCCATGGCCGGCGCGGTGATGGTGCCGATCAACGCCCGCTACCGCGGCAGCGAGATCGCCTATGTCGCCGAGAACGCCGACATCGTCACCATCGTCACCACCGGCAAGGTGGCGGAAGGCGTCAACTTCATCGAGCGGCTGAACGAGGGCCTGCCGGGCCTGTCCGCCCAGAAGGATGCGCGCGCCCTGAACCTGCCGGCGGCGCCGCAGCTTCGCAACGTGCTGCTGCTGGGCGACGAGCGTGCACCGGGCTTCACCGCCATGCCCGACCTGGACGCCGACGCCAACGCTGTCGCCGAGTCCGAGGTGGCGCGCCGCACCGGGGCGGTCGGCGACGACGACCTCTGCATGATCCTGTACACCTCGGGCACCACCTCGAACCCGAAGGGCTGCATGATCACCGGCCGATCGATCATCGGCAACGGCCGCGCCATGGCCAAGGCCTATGGCATGACCGAGAAGGACAGCTTCTGGTCGCCGCTGCCCATGTTCCACATCGCCGCCACCTTCCCCATCGCCGCCTGTTTCGACATGGGCAGCGCCTATGTGACCATGGGCTATTTCGACGCCGGCGTGGCGCTGAAGCTGCTGGAGGACTCGCGCGCGACCATCAACTACGCCTGCTTCGTCACCATCATCGGCGACCTGATCAACCACCCGGACTTCGAGAAGACCGATCTGTCCGCCATAAGGCTGATGAACTCGAGCCTCGCCATGCAGCCGCCGGGCTTCACCGAACGGCTGACCAAGGCCATGCCCAACTGCATCCAGGTGGGCACCTACGGCCTCAGCGAGGCCTCCGGCACGGTCTGCACCTCGCCCGTCGACAGCTCGGAGCATTTGCGCCACACCCGCCTCGGCTCGCCCATGCCCGGCCAGCAGGTGGAAATCCGCGACCCCGACACGGGCAAAGCGGTTCCCACCGGCCAGCGCGGCGAGATCTGCGTCAAGGGCGTCAACATCCTGAAGGGCTACTACAAGGACCCGGAAAAGAGCGCCTCGACCATCAGGGACGGCTGGCTGCACACCGGCGACATCGGCAGCCTCGACGAGCACGGCACCATCATGTTCCACGGCCGCTTCAAGGACATGCTGAAGGTGGGCGGCGAGAACGTCGCCGCCGCCGAGATCGAGACCTTGCTGCAGCAGCACCCGGCGGTGAAGCTGGCCCAGGTCGTCGGCGTGCCCGACGCGCGCCTCGTCGAGGTGCCCGCCGCCTTCGTCGAGTTGAAGCCGGGCCAGAGCGTCGGCGAGGCGGACTTGATCGCCTGGTGCAAGGGCCAGGTCGCCAGCTTCAAGATCCCCCGCCATGTGCGCTTCGTGACCGCATGGCCCATGTCGACCAGCAAGATCCAGAAATTCAAGATGCGCACCGAACTGGAAGCCGAGCTCGAAGCGCAGCGCGGCGCGGCGGAATAATTCTCCCCTCCCGTCATCCCCGCCAGGCGAAGCGCGCGCGGATCCATGCGGATGCAGGCAGGTTGTCGGCGTATTGCCGGATCGGCCGTTCGACTTCGCTTGCAACTTGCCCGCGGCGTGACGGATCCACGCGCGAGGCATGGACGGCATGAACGGTGTAGCGAGATCGGCACCAGTCACCCCGCAAACCGTTTTCATCAAACGTTAAACCGCCATACACTCCCGCCACCGAACACACGCCGTAAAAGCACCGCATGTCCGAGCCCCGCAGCCTCGAAAGATCGACGTTCCTGTTCCTGCTGATCGCCGTCACCGTGGCGTTCTTCGCGGTGCTGTGGCAGTTCTACGGGGCGATCCTGTGGGCGATCGCGGTAACCGTGGTGTTCCGGCCCATCGAGCGCCGCATCGCCATCCGCACCCACCGGCGCAACCTGGCGGCGCTGCTGACCCTGCTGCTGATCATCGCCATCGTCATCCTGCCGGCCACGCTGATCACCATCTCCCTGATGCAGGAGGCGTCGCGGGTCTACGAGCGCATCCAGTCCGGCCAGTTCGATCCCATCGGCTGGCTGCGCGGCATGCAGGATACCCTGCCGGACTGGGCCACCAGCCAGCTCGACCGCTTCGGCTGGGGCGACATGGAATCGATCCGCGCGAAGCTGTCCGAGGGTCTGGCGGGGCGGCTGCAGTCCTTCGCCGGCCAGATCCTCAACATCGGCCAGGGCGCGCTCAGCTTCATGGTCAGCCTGGGCGTGATGCTCTACCTGACCTTCTTCCTGCTGCGCGACGGCCAGAAGCTGACCCACCGGATCGGCGAGGACGTACCGCTGCCGGCCGACACCCGCGGCCTCCTGTTCGACAAGTTCCTCACCGTGATGCGCGCCACCATGAAGGGCAGCTTCGTCGTCGCCATCGTCCAGGGCACCATCGGCGGCCTGGCGCTGTGGGCGCTGGGCGTGCACGCGCCGCTGCTGCTGGGCGTGCTGATGGGGTTCTTCTCGCTGCTGCCGGCGGTCGGCGCCGGCTTCGTCTGGGTGCCGGTGGCGCTCTACCTGATCGCGACCGGTGCGGTGGCGAAGGCGGTCATCCTGGTGATCCTGGGCATCTTCCTCATCGGCATGGTCGACAACGTGCTGCGCCCGATCCTGGTCGGCAAGGACACCAAGATGCCCGACTACCTGGTGCTGATCACCACCCTGGGCGGCATCGCCCTGTTCGGGTTCAACGGCATCATCCTGGGCCCGCTGCTCGCCGCCATGTTCATCGCCGGCTGGGACATCCTGGCCGAGGAGCGCCGCAAGCGCCGCCTGATGGACGAGCTGCCGCCGCCGGTCTAACGCGCTGGCCGCGTTCCCTCTCCCTTTGGGCTACGGGATGCACGGAAGTTTGTTCTGTTGAGGTTGTGTTTGTGATTCAAGTTTCCTGCGGGTGATTTGCGGGAGGCGCGGTTGAAGCGGGTTGGGATTGGGGATCCACGGGTGGCGGCTCG
>JBFWZH010000054.1:0-14244 GCA_050185585.1 Sphingomonadales bacterium
GTCGGCTTCCCCAGACAGTGCGGCTCCATCTTCGCCCATTGGGCGTCCGTCAGTACGTAGCGTTCCATCCAAAGCTTGAATCACATTCAAGCCTCAGGGGGAATCCTGAATCTCAACAGGCCCTAGTGGGCTCCACTTGTCCGCAAGATGACGTTCCACAGCATCCCTCTGAGCAGCAGATACCGCTGCCCATGTGACGCGAAGCGTGCCGTACCTGGCATACGCCTGAATGCTGGCGTTGCTGCGATGGGCCGCTAGCCGTGCCGAGATTGGTGCTCCCTGACCGATGTATACGACTCGGCTAGGATTTCCCTCGTGCCAGATGATGTAAACGCCATCACCTTTCACGCCGTCAAGATTGACCGAATTCAGAGGGCACCAATTCCCTCCGTTGCATTTAACCCAGGTTAGGCTAACCATTTTCTCTCGCTTTCTCGTCGCTGTTTTGCAACGCAAAAGTGGCTGGTGCCTTGACCAATGAGGGGTTTTCGTGCCAAAAACACGAACGCTTACAACTCAGCCCTGCGGCACCCGCCACGGAATTGCAGGGTTAAAAGGCCAAGGGTCGGTGTTACCAGCACCGGCCCTTTCCTTTTTGGGCAACAGGCATATTACGCGGACTCGCCGGTCTATATCAACCATGCGTTCCCGTTTTGGTCTACAACATTTGGTATCAAGCACTTAGGGCGGCGCGCCCAGCTACCGGCGACCCGATTTTGACTCGTTGCTGGACTCTCGCGCAGGCTTTGTGTGACGCTCGCGCTTGGGGCGCTGATCGGGGGGCGTTGTCAGCAGCCTCAATAGCAGGCTATCGCGTCGTGCCTGGTCTATCTCGTCAAACGTATCATCATCTGATTTCGGCTTGCTCATAGAGGGGAGAATACCATGGATGATGAGCCACACAAAGAAGGGGGCGCCAAACCGAAACGCATACGCAAGCGCGGCGGGAAGCCAAAGGCTCCCAAGCCTCCGAAGCCCGATAGCGTAGAGCCAAACGTGAGAGAGAAGGCGAAGCGCAAGAAGGATGGTTCACCACGCGATCCCGACAGCCTTGCCAAGATACTCACTGAAGATCGGCTGCCCGGAGATCAGTGGGAGGCCTTCCGGCAAGAAATGATAGCTGGCTCTGACAGGGCCGCCGCTGTCGTCGGCGCGTCCTATGTCGAAACCATGCTCGACGTCGCCATCGTCACGCACCTAACGAACATAGACGAGGAGGCATATCAGGAATTGACGAAAGCGTCCGGTCCAATGCATTCGCTGTGCGCAAAAACAATCCTGGGATATTCGATGGGATTATACGATTGGAAGACCAAAGAGGACTTGGACACCCTTAGAAATATCCGCAATAAATTTGCTCATCGTTTGAATGCCTCCTCCTTTAAAGAGGAGGATATCTCGCGACTGTGCTACCAGTTTAACAACCCGATTGCAGCGAAAGTGATAGAGGCAAAAGACAAAATGGACCCCGAAGCCAAATCACACAATCTTTCGATTGAACGTGTCATTTTTATCAGGGTAGTTTTGGAGGCGTTTGATATTCTCAATAAAGCAGCCGATCACGATCTGAAAGCATGGGTTAAAGGGAGAAACAATTATCTGAAGGTTCTAGCGATCCGTGGCAGGTGATGCGCCATACATAGCGCGGAATATTCTCTCTACTGCACTCTTGTAACCCTCAAATCGTTCGTCATAACGGCGTAACTCCGAAACGCCAGCCTCGATCATCTCGGGCGTTACTTCAATCTCATCCTCGGGATGCTTGGGAGTATCCGTCACATGACACCCCATCGAGTCGATGGTACGTCAACCGGATAGCTCCCGAAAATTAGAATGGTCCCGTTCGGGCCATCCGAATATAGCGTTGGCTGCCCTTGGCTATAGCGCACCTTTACGCTCTCGGGGCCGACAGGGGTAACCTTGAAAATCGCCGCATATGATGGCGAGGCAAAGACCAGAAGCGCAGACAATAGGACGCCAACGAATTTCATACCGGGCCCCCACCCTAATCGATCCGCCGGGTCAGCGACTCCAACGGTCAGACCAACATGATCTCAGTTTTGTTGCCTATCGCAACTATGTAGGTTGTCGGGTTTGAGCGCGTGCGGTAAGGGCGACTGTGCGTAGCTGCGCGCCTTCGGTCAGCTGCGGAATTGTAAAGGGCGTTGCAGGAATCGACTGCCCCCGCCTGTCCAACTCGTACCGTAGCCTCCCCATCATCGTCTCCAGCGTTACCGGCGACGGGTCCCACAGCTCCTGCGTGCTACAGGTGATCGGCAAGCCGGGGAACCCGCGATCCGGCGGGCCCGGCTCGCGGTGCGGAATTGGAACGCCGCCTATACCACGACGGTGTGGGTGGGTTCCTCCAGGTAGGGTTTCCCGTCCCCCGGTTTGGCGGGTTTCCTGGGCTTCCTCGCGGCATGCCCCATCTGCTTCGGGCCCTTCAGCTTGCCGACCAGATCGTCGACCAGCATGGCGGGCAGCGTCGTGATCCTGACCGTGCCCCGCGATCCCAGGTCGATCGACAGGTGCGCGATCGTCTCGTTGTCGGGGGCCTCGACGATGGTCACGAAGTCGTAGACGCCCAGGGTCGCGTACTGGCCGATCAGCTTGCAGCCGAAGTCGGCGATCTCCCTGTTGACCTGGAGCATCCGGTCGGGGTTGGCGTGGAGAGTTTCCCCGCCGAGCGACGTCAGCGAGCTGCAGAGGATGTAGGTTGGCATGACCGCCTCCTTGGTGGCGCAAGCGCCATTCCGGCCGCAGGCGGGTCATCGCGGTAGCATCGAGTCGATCGCCAGCCTCGGGGTGCGCATCGATGAGCGACGCGCTCGGCCGACTGTCCCCCGGATCGCCGCCCAGGCGGCCATCACAGGTCAAGAGTAGGCCCGGTCAGGCATCGGGACAAGCGCCAAGCGGGCCGGCCGGCCGCATGCGGGTGGCGCGGCGCCGCGAACGGGTCTAGCGTTGGGGCATCGGGCCTGATCAAGGGGAGTGCTCATGCCGGACGCCGCCAAACGGGAAGACACGCGTCTCCACAAGATGTGGAAGGACGCCGAGGGCACGGTCCACAAATGCGAGTGGCTCAGGATCGGCGACCGCAAGGTGCCGATCGCGGTCACGCTCTGCGGGCAGCAACCGCCGCCGCTCGCGACCGAGCCGCACGACTGGGCGGTGACCTGCGAGGACTGCAACCACGAGATCGAGGCGCGGCACGCGCGGCTGGTGCAGGGGGCGTAAGTTTGGTTCGTAGGTGCGGCGACAGCCCGTCTTCGCCTTCGGCTACGCCCGGCACTGCTTCGGCCTAACGGCCTCCGCGTGGCGTGCCAAGCCGTAGCTCGCTGAGGCGGTGGTCCGCCTTCGCCCGTTGGGCTTCGGCGTGACATCCTTCGCACGCTTCGCGAGCGAAGGATGGTGGGCGAAGAGGGACTCGAACCCCCGACATCCACGATGTGAACGTGGCGCTCTACCAACTGAGCTATTCGCCCCTCTCGCGAGGACGCGCCGTAATACGGTTACGGGTCGCGGGTGTCAAGCGGGCTACGACCTTGCCGCCATCAGCGCCGAGAGCGCCTCGGGCAGCTCCCTGAAATCGTCGATCAGCCGGTCGGCCAGTAGGCTTGCCGCGGGCACGGTGGAATAGCCGAAGCTCACGGCCACCACCGGCGTGCCGGCGTTCCTGGCGGTGTCCACGTCGGTCTGGCTGTCGCCCACCATGACGGTGCGCCTCAGATCGCCGCCCAGGCGGTCGACGGTGGCGGTTAGGTGGCCGGCGTGGGGCTTCTTCTCGGTTACCGCGTCGGCGCCGAGGACGGCGCCGAACCAGTGGTGCATGCCCAGGCGGTCCAGCAGCAGGTCGGTGAGGCGCTGGGGCTTGTTGGTGCACACGCCCAGCTTCACGCCGTTCTCGCGCAGCAGGGCGAGCGTCTCGATCACGTTGGGGAAGGGCAGGGTACCGTCGGCCACGTGGTCGGCATACCAGGCGATGAAGGTATCGAAAGCGGCGTCGAAGGTTGTGTCGTCTAGCGTGGTGCCGGCGGCGGTCACCGCCTTCAGGATCAGCGCGCGGGCGCCGTGACCCACCATGTGCCGTACCTCGTCCGCGCCGATCTCGGGCAGGCCCATGGTCCGCATGGTGTGGTTGAGCGCGGCGGTCAGGTCCGGGGCGCTGTCGACCAGGGTGCCGTCGAGGTCGAATATCACGGTGTCGGGAAGGCGCATGGAAGGGCGTCTGCATCCTTGGGTGGCAAAGCGGCGGCCTTTGTGGCAGGTTTTCCCGTTGAAAGCAAAGACCCGCGCGGAAGCGAGAACACCCTCCATGACAGCCCGGAAAACCGCCGTCGTCGTCCTTGCCGCGGGCAAGGGTACGCGGATGAAATCCAGCCTGCCCAAGGTGCTCCACCCCATCGCCGGCCGCGCCATGGTGCATCACGTGCTGGGGGCCGCCGCCGAGTTGGCGCCCGAGCGCACCATCGTGGTGCTGTCGCCGGGCATGGACGAGGTGGCGAAGGCGGTCGCGCCTGCCGCCGTCGCCATCCAGGACCCGCCGCTGGGCACCGGCCACGCCGTGCTGGCCGCCGCCGAGGCGCTCGAGGGCTTCAGCGGCGACGTGATCGTGGCTTTCGCCGACACGCCGCTGGTGACGGCTGCCACCTACCGGATGATGATCGAGCGCCGCCGTTCGAAGGTCGACCCGGCGGTGGTGGTGCTGGGCTTCCGGCCGCCCGATCCGGCCGCCTATGGCCGCCTGGTGATGAAGCACGGCAAGCTGAAGCGCATCGTCGAGGCCCGCGACGCCGACGAGAAGGAACTGGCGATCGGCCTGTGCAACGCCGGCCTGATGGCGCTCGACGGAAAACATGCAATCGAGCTGCTGCGCGCCATCGGCAACGACAACGCCAAGGGCGAGTTCTACCTGACCGACATCGTCGAGATCGCCCGCGACCGGGGCATGCACTGCGCCGTGGTCGAGGCGTCCGAGGACGAGGTGATGGGGGTCAATTCCCGCGCCGAGCTGGCCAAGGCGGAAGCCGTCTGGCAGCGCCGCCGCCGCGAGCACTTCATGGACGAGGGCGTGACCCTCGCCGATCCGGACACCGTCTGGTTCAGCGCCGACACCATCCTGGGGCGCGACGTCGCCATCGGCCCCAACGTGGTGTTCGGCCCCGGCGCCAGCATCGAGGACGGCGTGCGGATCGAGGCGTTCTGCCACATCGAGGGGGCGCATGTGGCCTCGGGCGCGCGGATCGGCCCGTTCGCCCGCCTGCGTCCCGGCGCCGACATCGGCGAGGACGCCCATATCGGAAATTTCGTCGAGATCAAGAAGGCCGTGATCGAGAAGGGCGCCAAGGCCAACCACCTCTCCTACATCGGCGACGCGCGGGTGGGCGCCGGGGCCAATATCGGCGCCGGCACCATCACCTGCAACTATGACGGCTTCGCCAAGCACTTCACCGACATCGGCGCCGGCGCCTTCATCGGCTCGAACGCGGCGCTGGTGGCGCCGGTGAAGATCGGCGACGGCGCGCTCGTGGGCGCGGGCAGCGTCATCACCAGCGAGGTCGGGAAGGACGCCATCGCCGTCACCCGCGCCCCGCAGAAGCAGATTCCGGGCGGGGCAGCCAAGTTCAGGTCGAAGAACGCGAAGCGGAAGGTTAAGGGCTGAATGTGCGGCATCGTCGGCATCGTCGGCCGGGAGGCGGTGACGCCCCGGCTGGTGGAAGGACTCCAGCGGCTGGAATATCGCGGCTATGACTCGGCGGGCGTGGCGACGTTGCCGGACGGCAGGGGCATCGACCGCCGCCGCGCCGAGGGCAAGCTGGCCAATCTGCGCAAGGTGCTGGACGCGAATCCGCTGCCGGGCACCGTCGGCATCGCCCACACCCGCTGGGCCACCCACGGCGCGCCCAACGAGAACAACGCCCACCCCCACGCCACGGGCAAGGTGGCGGTGGTCCACAACGGCATCATCGAGAACTTCCGCGAGCTGCGCGAGGAACTGACCGCGCAGGGCCATGTGATGGCGACGGAGACCGATTCCGAGGTGATCGCCCACCTGATCACCGCCGGGCTCGACGCGGGACTGTCGCCGCAGCAGGCGGCGGCGGCGGCGCTGGCGCGGCTCGACGGCGCCTTCGCCATCGGCATCCTGTTCGCCGGCCACGGCGACCTGCTGATCGGCGCGCGGCGGGGCAGCCCGCTGGTCGTCGGCTATGGCGACGGCGAGATGTATCTGGGCTCGGACGCGCTCGCCATCGGGCCGCTGTCCAACCGCATCTGCTACCTGGCCGAAGGCGACTGGGTTGAACTGACGCCTACTTCTGCCGTGATCCACGACGAGAGCGGCGCGGTGGTCCAGCGCGAGATCAAACTGGCCAAGCTGGTCGGCGGCCTGATCGAGAAGGGCAACTACCGGCACTTCATGCAGAAGGAGATCTACGAACAGCCGGCGGTGATCGGCGACACGCTCGGCACCTACTACAACCAGCTCAGCCGCGAGGTGGTGATGCCGGCGATGCCGTTCGACATCGGGGGCGTCCCGAAAATTACCATGGTCGCCTGCGGCACGGCGTTCTATGCCTGCATGGTCGCCAAGTACTGGTTCGAGCGGGTCGCGAGGGTCAGCGTCGAGATCGACGTGGCGTCCGAATTCCGCTACCGCGAGGCGGCGCTTCCCACCGGAGGGCTCGCCGTCTTCGTGTCCCAGTCGGGCGAGACCGCCGACACGCTGGCGGCGCTGCGCTATTGCCGCGAGCAGGGCCAGCACATCCTCAGCGTGGTCAACGTGCCGGAAAGCTCCATCGCACGGGAATCCGACGTGGTGCTGGCGACCCATGCCGGTCCCGAGATCGGCGTCGCCTCGACCAAGGCATTCACCTGCCAGCTGGTGGTGCTGGCCTGCCTCGCCATCTGCGCGGCCAGGGCCCGCGGCGCCATCGGCGCGGCGATGGAGGCCGAGCTGACCACCGCGCTGGTCGAACTTCCCATGGCGGCGACCGAAGTGCTGAAGCACGACGACCGGATCGAGACCATCGCCGCGGATATCGCCAAGGCCCGCGACGTGCTCTATCTGGGCCGCGGCGCGCTCTATCCGCTGGCGCTCGAGGGCGCGCTGAAGCTGAAGGAGATTTCCTACATCCATGCCGAAGGCTACGCCGCCGGCGAGATGAAGCACGGCCCCATCGCGCTGATCGACCCGGCCGTGCCCGTGGTCGTGGTCGCGCCCACCGACCGGCTGTTCGCCAAGACCGTCTCCAACATGCACGAGGTGATCGCCCGCGGCGGCCGCATCCTGCTGATCACCGACGTGGAAGGCGAGAAATCTGCGGGCGACGGCGTCGCCTGGAAGCTGGTGCTGCCGGACATGCACGAGTTCGTCGCCCCGATCCTGCAGGCGATCCCGGTGCAGCTGCTGGCCTATCATGCGGCGGTCAGCAAGGGCACCGACGTGGACCAGCCGCGCAATCTGGCGAAATCGGTGACGGTGGAATAAGGATTTGCCGCTCGTATTCTAGATCGGTTTCACTTCTCAATTGTCACCCCGGACTTGTTCCGGGGTCTGTCTAGATATCGGTAACGTCGTATGTACAAGCAGTACTACGTCTATATCCTCGCCAATCTTCCCCGGGGCGCACTGTATGTGGGCGTGACTTCGAATCTTCTGGGCCGCGTTTGGCAGCACAAGAATAAGGTAGTGCCGGGCCACACCAAGAAGTACGGCATCGACCGGTTGGTTTATTACGAAGTCTTCTACGATGTTCGCGCGGCGATCGCGCGGGAGAAACAGCTCAAGCGGTATGTGCGGCAGTGGAAGTACAACCTGATCGAAGAACGCAATCCTCATTGGGAAGAGATCGTCCTCACACCATAGGCGTCGTCACGCGGTGAGACAGACCCCGGAATGAATCCGGGGTGACAACGTGAGGGAGGCGAAATTTGTGCATACACCCGCCCCTGTTGAGTAATCCCCCACGCCCCTCCATATTACCGCGACCTTTGCGGAGAGACGTCCATGGCTGACTACGATTACGACCTGTTCATCATCGGCGCGGGCTCGGGCGGGGTTCGGGCGGCGCGGATGGCGGCGAGCTATGGGGCGCGGGTCGGCATCGCCGAGGAGAGTCGGGTCGGCGGCACCTGCGTGATCCGCGGCTGCGTACCCAAGAAGCTGCTGGTCTACGCCTCGCAGTTCGCCGAGGAGTTCGAGTGGGCGCACGGCTACGGCTGGACCGTGGAGGGCAAGTCGTTCGACTGGCCGACCCTGATCGCCAACAAGGACCGGGAGATCGACCGGCTCAACGGTCTCTACCTCCAGACGTTGAGGAACAACAACGTCGCGCTGCACGAGGCGCGTGCCGAACTGGCCGACGCCCACACCATCATACTGAGTAAGGACGGCGCCGAGGTCGGCCGGGTCACCGCGGACAGGATACTCATCGCCACGGGCGGCTGGCCCCACATGCCGAAGATTCCCGGCATCGAGCACGCCATCAGTTCCAACGAGGCGTTCCATCTGCCCGTGTTGCCGAAGCGCATCGTGGTCGCCGGCGCCGGTTACATCGCCGTGGAGTTCGCGTGCATCTTCAACGGCATGGGATCGCAGGTCGTTCAGCTCTACCGGGGCGAGCAGATACTGCGCGGCTTCGACCGCGACATCCGCGACACCGTCGCCGTCGAGATGCGCAGGAAAGGCATCGACATCCGGGTGAACTGCTCGCTGATCGCCCGCATCGACAAACAGGCCGACGGCAGCCTGCTGGTCACCCAGGAGAGCGGCGAGACCATCGAGACCGACGCGGTCATGTACGCCGTCGGCCGCAACCCGCTGACGCACGGGCTTGGATTGGAGAGGGTCGGCGTCGCAATGGACGACATCGGCGCCATCGTCATCGACGATGACTTCCGTACCTCGGTGCCCAACATCTTCGCGCTGGGCGACGTCACCCACCGGTTCCAGCTCACGCCGGTCGCCATCGCCGAGGCGATGGCGTTCACAGCCACCCAGTTCGCGGGCCGGCCGACACGCATGGACTACCGCGACATTCCGACGGCGGTGTTCACCCAGCCGCCGGTCGGCACCTGCGGCCTGACCGAGGAGGAGGCGCGCGAGCGCCACGGCGACGACATCGACATCTACAAGGCCGACTTCCGGCCGATGATCCATACGCTGGGCGGCTCCAGCGAGCGCACCATGATGAAGCTGATCGTCGACGCGAGAACCGACCGGGTGCTGGGCGCCCACATGGTCGGGCACGACGCCGGCGAGATCATCCAGGGCGTCGGCATCGCCATCAAATGCGGCGCCACCAAGGCCCAGTTCGACGCGACGGTTGCCATCCATCCCACCGCCGCCGAGGAGTTCGTCACCATGCGCACGCCGGTCCCCCGGATGAAGCAGGCGGCGGAGTAGGCGGGCTGATCGGGTCGGCGATTCTAAAATCTGGCCAAATCCCGCCACTCGGCGTATATCAGGCGCCCTTGAAACGAACCTGAACGACAAGGCGGAGCCATGACCAAGAAGTGGTCGCCGGACAGCTGGAGAGCGCTGCCGGCCAAGCACATCCCGACCTACCCGGACCCGGCGGGCCTCGCCGAGGTGGAGAAGACGCTGAAGTCCTATCCGCCGCTGGTGTTCGCCGGTGAAGCGCGCAGCCTCAAGCAGGACCTCGCCGAGGTTGCCGAAGGCCGTGCTTTCCTGCTGCAGGGCGGTGACTGCGCCGAGAGCTTTGCCGAGTTCCATCCGGACAACATCCGCGACACGTTCCGCGTGCTGCTGCAGATGGCCGTGGCGCTGACCTGGGCCGCGTCGTGCCCGGTCGTCAAGGTCGGCCGCATCGCCGGCCAGTTCGCCAAGCCGCGCTCGAGCGACACCGAGACCATCGATGGCGTCACCCTCGAAAGCTACAAGGGCGACAACATCAACGGCATGGAGTTCACGCCCGAGGCGCGCCGGCCCGATCCGCAGCGCCTGGTGCGCGCCTACTCGCAGTCGGCGGCGACGCTCAATCTGATCCGCGCCTTCGCCCAGGGCGGCTATGCCGATTTGCACCGCGTTCATGGCTGGATGCAGGGCTTCATCGCCGAGAGCCCGTCGGGCAGCCGCTACCAGGAGATGGCCTCGCGCATCTCCGAGGCGCTGTCGTTCATGGAGGCGTGCGGCGTCACCTCGGAGACCGCGCCGGTGCTGCGCGGCACCAGCTTCTACACCTCGCACGAGGCGTTGCTGCTGGGCTACGAGCAGGCCATGACCCGCGTCGATTCGACCACCGGCGACTGGTACGACACGTCGGCCCACATGCTGTGGATCGGCGAGCGCACCCGCCAGCTAGATCATGCGCACGTCGAGTTCATGCGCGGCATCCGGAACCCGATCGGCTGCAAGGTCGGCCCGACCATGAACCCGGACGAGCTGATCCGGCTGATCGACGCGCTCAACCCGCAGAACGAGGCCGGCCGCCTGACCCTGATCGCGCGCATGGGCGCCGACAAGGTCGAGAACGTGCTGCCGGCGCTGGTGCGCAAGGTGAAGCAGGAAGGCCGCACGGTGGTCTGGTCGTGCGATCCCATGCACGGCAACACCATCTCGACCTCGGGCTACAAGACCCGGCCGTTCGACAAGGTGCTGGCCGAGGTGCGCGGCTTCTTCGCCGTCCACCAGGCCGAGGGCACCTATGCGGGCGGCGTCCATTTCGAGATGACCGGCCAGGACGTGACCGAGTGCATGGGCGGCGCCCAGGAGATCACCGCCGAAGGCCTGAAGGACCGCTACCACACCCACTGCGATCCGCGACTCAATGGCAGCCAGGCGCTGGAGCTGGCCTTCATCATCGCCGAAGGCATCCGCAAGGAACGCGGCGGCATCGCCCGCTTCGCGGCGGCGTCGTAAGCCGCTTCGCGGCGACCCCTCATCCGGCGCTTCGCGCCACCTTCTCCCACAAGGGGAGAAGGGTTGGTGGCGCGCACCGCCGCCGTCCCCTCTCCCCTTGTGGGAGAGGTTAGGGTGAGGGGGTCGCCGGCCGCAGGCACCGACGCTGGACAAGCGCGTTCCCGCACGGATACTTGCCACACACCACTCGCAGGTTCCCATGACCGACACGCTCACCATCGCGCTGGCCCAGCTCAATCCCACCCTTGGGGACGTGACCGGCAACGTGGCGAAAATCCGCGCGGCGCGGGCCGAGGCGGCCGCGGCGGGCGCCGATCTGGTGATCTATGCCGAGCTGGTGCTCAACGGCTATCCGCCCGAGGACCTGATGGCCAAGCCGGCCTTCCAGGAAGCGGTGAACGCGGCGATCGAGGAACTGGCGAGCGATACCGCCGACGGCGGCCCGGCCATGCTGATCGGCGCGAGCTGGGACGAGGGCGGCGCCAAGCCCTATAACGCGGCCATCCTGCTCGACGGCGGCAACATCGCGGCCAAGCGCTACAAGTACCACCTGCCCAATTACGGTGTGTTCGACGAGATTCGCATCTTCTCGCCCGGCCCGCTGCCCGGCCCGATCAACTTTCGGGGCGTGCGGCTGGGCGTCATGGTCTGCGAGGACATGTGGTTCGCGGACGTGACAGAATGTCTGCAGGAGACCGGCGCGGAAATCCTCGTCGTGCCCAACGGCTCACCTTACGAGCTGGGCAAGGTCGACACCCGCACCCAGCTCGCCGCCCAGCGGGTCAGCGAAAGCGGCCTGCCGCTGATCTACGTCAATCAGATCGGCGGCCAGGACGAGATCGTGTTCGACGGCATCTCGTTCGTGATGAACACCGACCACAAGGTTCCGGTGCGCATGGCCGGCTGGCGCGAATCCGTGGCGATCACCAAGTGGCACCGCGAGGGCGCGGTCTGGCGTTGCGAGGAAGGCGAGAAGGTCCGCTATCCGGAGGGCCTCGAGGAAATCTACAGCGCCATGATGCTGGGCTTGCGCGACTACGTGAACAAGAACCGGTTTCCCGGCGTCGTCCTCGGCATGTCGGGTGGCATCGACAGCGCCCTTTCGGCGGCAGTCGCCGTCGATGCGCTGGGCGCCGACCGGGTCCGCTGCGTGATGATGCCCTATCGCTATACCAGCTCGGAAAGCGTCCGCGACGCCGAGCTGTGCTCGCGCGCCCTGGGTGCGCGGCATGAGGTCATCGCCATCGAGCCGGCGGTGAGCGGCTTCCTCGACATGCTGGCGCCGGCCTTCGAGGGCCGTGAGGCCGACACCACCGAGGAAAACCTGCAGGCCCGCGCCCGCGGCATCACCCTGATGGCGCTGTCCAACAAGTTCGGCCACATGGTGCTGACCACCGGCAACAAGTCCGAGATGTCGGTGGGCTACGCCACGCTCTATGGCGACATGTGCGGCGGCTATTCGGTGCTGAAGGACGTCTACAAGACGACGGTGTTCGAGCTTTCGCGCTGGCGCAACGCCAATGTCCCGGAAGGGGCGCTGGGGCCGGCGCAGACGGTGATCCCCGAGAACATCATCATCCGCCCGCCCTCGGCGGAGCTGCGCGAGAACCAGACCGACCAGGACAACCTGCCGCCCTATGACGTGCTCGACGACATCCTAGAGTGTCTGATCGAGAACGAGATGACCTTCGAGGAGATCGTCGCGCGCGGCCACGATCCGGCGACGGTGAAGCGCATCGAGCACCTGCTCTACATCGCCGAATACAAGCGCCGGCAGGCGCCGCCCGGCGTCAAGATCACACGGCGCAATTTCGGTCGCGACCGGCGCTATCCCATCACCAACGGGTTCCGCAACGCCACTTCGGCCAACCGCAAGCGGGAATTCAATCCGTGAGCGTGCGGCTGCGCTTCGCGCCGAGCCCGACGGGGTACCTGCACGTCGGCAACGTCCGGACGGCGCTGGTCAACTTCCTCTACGCCCGGCAGCAGGGCGGAATCTTCATGCTGCGCTTCGACGATACCGACCCTGAGCGGTCGACGGAGGAATTCGCGGATGCCATCGAGGAGGATCTGCGTTGGCTGGGCCTCAAATGGAACACCTCGTCGCACCAGTCGCACCGCCAGGAAGCCTATGACGCGGCCATCGCCCGGCTGAAGCAAGCGGGCCGCCTGTACGCCTGCTACGAGACCGAGCACGAGCTGGAGCTGCGCCGCAAGGTGCTGCTGTCCATGGGCAAGCCGCCGGTCTACGAGCGCGGCGCGCTGGCGCTGACCCAGGAGCAGAAGGATGCCTTCGAGGCGCAGGGCCGCCGGCCGCACTGGCGCTTCAGGCTGAATGGCCGGCCGGTCACCTGGCAGGACGGCGTGCGCGGCGCGGTGACGTTCGACACCGCCAGCCTGTCCGATCCGGTGCTGGTGCGCGAGGACGGCAGCCTGCTCTACACCCTGCCGTCCTGCGTCGACGACATCGATCACCATGTGACCCACGTGTTCCGGGGCGAGGACCACGTCACCAACACCGCCGTGCAGATCGAGCTGTTCGAGGCGCTGGGCGCCGCGCCACCCACCTTCGCCCATTTCGCGCTGCTGACCGGCACGGGCGGCGAGGGCCTCTCGAAACGCATGGGCTCGCTCGCCATCCGCGATCTGCGCGAGCAGGGGCTCGAGCCCATGGCGATCAACAGCCTGCTGGCGCGCATCGGCACGTCCGATCCCATCGAGCCGTTCACCGACCTTGCCCCGCTGGTCTACGGCTTCGACCTCGGCAAGTTCGGCCGCTCGGCCGCCCGGTTCGACCCGCACGAGCTGGAGATGCTGAACGCCCGCATCGTCCACCAGATGCACTACGCCAACGTGGCCGCGCGGATTCCCGAAGTCAGCGAGGAATTGTGGGAGGTGGTGCGGCCGAACCTGACGAAGGTGGCCGATGCGCTGGCGTGGCGGGAGATCGTCGAGGGCGCGATGGTGCCGGTGATTGAGGACGTGGCTTTTCTCGGTCAGGCCGCCGAAATGCTGCCGCCGCTGCCTTGGGGCGAAGAGTCCTGGGGCGAATGGACAGCGGCGATCAAGCAGGCCACCGGTCGGAAAGGCCGCGAGCTGTTCCATCCGCTGCGGTTGGCGCTGACCGGCCGCGAGCAGGGCCCGGAGATGAAGTCCCTGCTGCCGTTGATCGGCCCGAAGCGGGCGCGCGAGCGGCTGGCAGGTCAGGGAGGCGGCATCAACGCCCCTCACCCTAACCCTCTCCCAAGGGGCTAACAGATTCACACATTGAGTTTGATGCCGAGTTTGTTGATGGCGCGTTTTGCGGCTTGGAGTTCGAGCCATCCTTCGAGCATGACGACGGGACCGGGTTTCCCGTAGTA
>JBFWZH010000055.1:0-10563 GCA_050185585.1 Sphingomonadales bacterium
ACCGATGGCCAATGGACCGTCATCTTCGCAAGTCGCCCCATCGCCCAGATCAACCTGCGCGATGGAACAGTGCAAACTGTCACCCATGTCTCCGAACAGGTGTAACCTATGTCCCCGGTCCAAACACCTTCGGGGTAGAAGTGGTTCATGTGGAAGGTGCCGATGAAATAGCCACGAAAGATTTCTGTATCCACGCCTGACGGCAGCATGCCCAAGACCAACCCAAGAAAGCCCCACGCCCGGCCCGATCATCCATCATCGGAGGGCGGATGTCATGCCGGACGGCGCGCTTACAAGGCTGTCATGTCACTTCGTCGGTCCAGACCTTGAACTGGACGAGGTTGTGCGGGCCGAAAGTGCTGGTGATCGCCACGTCGGAGGCGTCGCGGCCGCGGGCGATGACGATGCGGCCGATGCGCGGCGTGTTGTGGCGGGCATCGAAGGTGTACCAGTTGCCGTCCAGATAAACCTCGAACCAGGCGGAGAAATCCATCGGCGCCGGATCGGGCGGCACGCCGATGTCGCCCAGGTAGCCGGTGCAGTAGCGCGCCGGAATGTTGAGGGCGCGGCACAGGGTGATCGACAGGTGCGCGAAGTCGCGGCACACCGCCTTGCCCTCGGTGAAGGCATCGAACGCGGTGCGGGTCGGCCGCGCGTCGGGATAGGAGAACCGCAGGTGGTCGTGGACGAAATCGACCACAGCCTGGACCTTCGCCCAGCCGCCCTCAATGTCGCCGAAGCGGGCCCAGGCAAAACCGGCAAGCCGGTCGGTCTCGCAGTAACGGCTGCCGAGCAGATAGACGAGCGCCTCATCCGGGAGGTCCTCGACCGGCGTTTGCCGGGCATCGGGAGCGAGCACGTCGGGGAGGCCGCTGTCGCGCACCACCGCGTCGGTGAAGATACGGATCTGGCCCGCTGGGGCGATCAGCCGGGTGCACTTGTTGCCGAACCCGTCCATGTAGCTCGTCAGCTCCAACTCGGGATCGGTTCGCATGGTATCCGGTACGATGAGGTCGCCGGCGCGGTCCTTGTGGACGTTCAGGATGACGATCATCGGCGTCGGCTGGCAACACTCGTAGATCAACTCGTAGCCGACGCGAATCTGCATGAGCTGCTTCCTGACATAGACGGAGGACACATCGTTCATGTGACTGGCCCAATTCGATGACGCGTCATCGACGCGTGCGATTACAGGATTCGGCCGGTCCGTCTGGCGCCTCCCCGCGGCCGGCGTGCCTGTAACTACGATCCGGCCGTGGAAAGGTTCCTGGCCCTGATCCGATTCACCGCCTCGTCCTCTACCTCTGCCATGATCCAGAGCGAATGGAATACCCCGGGGAAAAATCCGCCGGCCGTGAGGAGCAGGTTCATCCAGAAACTACCGTCGAATCCACGCTCGCGGTAGATGGCCACGGGTGGCAGCAGGGTTGCACAAAGGATGCGGGTCATGTCCATGAACGCCTCTCCCGTTCCGCGCCGGGCGACTACTCGGACGCCGGACGCCTATCTCCATTCAACCGGGTCGTGGCCGGGAGAGTTCCCGGCGTCCGAGCGGAGGGAGATCAAAATTGCGGGCCATCGGCTGGATCCTGGGCATTCTGACCCTCGCCTCCGCGGTGCTGGCGTCGTCGATCCACCTGGCCTGGATCAGAATTCCGCCGAACTGGGCGCCCTGGGGCGAGGTGTCCCTCGACGCCGAGCCGAGTTGGTTCGCCAGGCTCCAGATCAACAGCCTCGCGGCGGATCCGAGCGCCTGCCGGGCGGCGCTCGACGGATCGAAACTGACATATGCAACGCTTCCGGACCGACCCCTGAAGAACGGCTGCGGCCTGACGACGGGCGTTCGCATGGACAAGTCGCGCCTGCCCTACAGCAGCGGCTTCCAGACAACCTGCGCCATGGCCGCCGGTCTCTACTGGTACGAGGCGGCGCTGGAGGAAGCGGCCCGTCGGCACCTGGGCCGCGGCATCGCCCGCGTCGAGCACCTCGGCTCCTATGCCTGCCGCAACATCGGGGGATCGGGCGGGACGCGCCGCAGCCAGCACGCCACCGCCAACGCGCTCGACATCGCCGGTTTTCGACTGAGCAATGGCGAGACCGTCTCGGTTCGGCGAGACTGGGGCGCGGACACGCCCGAGGGCAGGTTCCTCGCCGAGGCGCATGGCGAGGCCTGCCGGTTCTTCAACACCGTCCTGGGACCCGGCTACAACGCCGCCCACGCCGACCACTTCCACCTGGACCTGGGTCCGGCGCGCATCTGCCGATGATCAGCGGGCGTGGCTGCCCTCGCCGATCTCTTCGACGATCCTGGCGATGAATGCCGGCAGGTCGTCGGGCGAGCGGCTGGTGATCATGCCGCGGTCGACCACCACCTCGCTGTCGTGCCACTTTCCGCCGGCGTTCTCCACGTCGGTGCGGATCGATCCGTAGGAGGTGACGTCGCGGCCCTCGATCACGCCCGCCTCGGCCAGCATCCAGGGACCGTGGCAGATTGCGGCGACGGTCTTGCCTTTGCCGACGAAGTCGCGGACGAGCTGCACCGCTTTCTGCTCGGTTCGCAGTTTGTCCGGGTTGATGACGCCGCCAGGCAGCACCAGCGCGTCATAGTCCTCCGCCTTCACGGCATCGAGCCCCATGTCGACGGGCACGCTCTCGCCCCAGTCCGTCTTGTCCCAGCTTTTGATCTCACCCGATTTGGGCGAGGCCACGTGGACCGTCGCACCCTTCTCTCTGAGCTGGCGCCGGGGCTCCATGAGCTCGGATTTCTCGAAGCCATCGGTGGCGAGGATAAGCACTTTCGCGTCGGCAATATCGGTCATGGCACTGTTTCCTGAATTGTCCGGCCCTCGACCGCATCAACCGACGACCGGTGAATGGGTTCCGGACTCAGGCCATGCCCGCCATGCGCCGCGCTGCGCCTACCGACGGGCAGGTCCAGCGCATCAGGCCATAGGGGCTGCCGCAGATCACCGGCTCGTCGGCGCACGACCGCGCGCGCAGCCGTCGCCACATGGGGGATGCGTTCATGGCGGCGAGCACCGGCCGCAGCTCGCGGACGCCCTCGGCGGCGGCGGCCTCGACCGCCAGCGCCAGCTCGCCGGGTTCCGGGTAGAAGGGCGACAGGGTCTCGGCGCGCCCGGCGTCCTCGGCGGCCCAGAGCACGGCGTCGTAGATCATGCCTACGGCATCCTGATAGCCGGGCACCGACTTCAGTCCCGCGGCGGCGAGCATGGCCAGCACGTTGGCGTTGACCGTGCAATCGGCCATATCCGGCTCGATACCCGGCCTTATCCAGGTCTTGAACGCGCCGATCCGCGGCCAGGGCGGGCCGGGCCGGACGGTATCGGCCAGCCGGTGGCTGACCACCGTGCGGCAGGCGGTGCTGCGCAGATCGTCGAGGCCGATTCGGTCGGCCTTCCAGAGCAGCACCGCGAACAGTGCCGTGTCGTCCGCATCGTCCGGCAGGTCGGGCGCCCAGCCCGGACGGGATGCGAGGGGCCAGAAGCGGAAGCCGCCGGTGCCCGCGTTGCGGCACGCCTCGAGCGCATCGAGCGATGCGTCGTGTCCTGCCGGTCCCAGTATCCGGCGCGCGCCGCCGCCCAGCGCGCGCAATACCTGCGCCGTGGCGAAGCCGTTCCTGTCGTCGGCGTCGATGCCGCTGCCGGCGACGCGGCAGAGATAAAAGCCGTCGCGGTGATCGTCGAACCGGTGCGGAATGACTTTCAGGGACGCAAGCCCACTTGCAGCCATGGCCTGCCGTCCTCGGTGACACCGAACCCGATCATGCCGTGCCGGCCCGACTTGTCCGGCGCGCCGGTTCCCAGCATGGCTTCATAGATGGCCGTGTCCCAGCCGTAACGCCCCGCGAGATCGCGCAGCTTGCGGCTGACCGCCTCGTCCCCGCCCAGCACGGGACCTGCCTGGACGAAGAAGCCGGCCGCGATCGGCCTTCCGTCGAGGGTGGCGAGGCTCAGCCCGGCGGTGCCCGGCAGCAGGTACTCGTCGACCGGCCGCCCGGTGAGACGCGCGGCCAGGTCGATCACCGCGGCGGCATCGAGCCCGCAGCGGATCAACAGGCGCTCGGTCTCCCAGATCTCGGGGCGCTGCAGCCTGCCGTAGAATTCCACGGTGCCGCTGCCGTCGATGCCGGCCATGCGCCAGACGACGCGGGAGGGAATCGAGTGCAGGATTGACGGGCGGAGCAACTCGGCCGGCAGCTCGGTGCCGGCCATGTCCACATAGAGCTTGTAGCGGTCCCGCTCGCCGTCGTGCCGACCGCCGACCCAGGCGCCGAAGCGCAGCGCCTGCCCCGGCTGCGGCATCAGCCAATCGGGGACGCCGGTGTTGACGCCGAGGCCCTGCAGCACCTGCATGGCGTGCTGGAGGCGTTCGTTTTCGGGAGTGTCCGGCCCCGACGTCTCCGAGGTCCAGCGGACTGAGGAGTCGCGAGAGGACCACGACATTTCCACCGGAAACCCCGTATTGGTCAGGCTGCTCGCTTTCCAGGCGACCTCGGGCCAGCGGGATCGGCGCATGCCGTCGAGCGCCGCCCCCAGCGCCCTGCGGGCGCTGCGGGTCGCATGGGGCACGACCGGCCGGAGACGGGTGAGAGCGGCGTCGAGGGGCGCCGCTTCCGGCGCGATGCGTGCTGCGAAGGTCATAGCTGAATCGGAACCACTTCTTCGTCTGACGTCTGGAAGGCTAGACGCCTGAAATCGCCGTTTGTTCCCACCACGGTGTAGCGGAACCGGAACTGCCGCTGATCGGGGTCGAGCAGGGCGATCCGGAGCTTGACATTGTCGGTCTGGTCGCCGCGGATATCGAGCCGTTCCGACCGCCGGTAATTGTTCGCCGGGTCGTCATATTCCACATCGATGAACACCTGGCGGACGGCGGTGATGTCGAACAGCGGAATGAATTCGATGCTGAGCGCCTGGTCGAACGGATCGTGGACCAGCAGCGCCGAGGAGGTCAGCTCGGTGGGAAGCTGCTCGCGCACCGTACCGTCCTTCAGGTGGTGCTTCAGGGCATAGGTCACCGTGCGGGTCTCCGGGGCAACCGGCTTGGGCGCCCTCACCCGCCACAGCTGCGGCGGCGAGTCCGGCAGCACGATGAAGGTCTTCTTCATATCGAACCCTGCCGGGCCGACGGCGCGCAGGGTCACCTCGGTCGAGGTGATGATGCCGGCGTCGATGTCACCGGGCGTCACCGATATCTCGAGGAAGTCGAGCACGTCGTAGGGATTGACGAACAGGGTCCGGTCGGCCGTGCGCGACGCCGGGAGCTCGACGCTGAACCGGTCGGAATCCCAGCCGGAATCCGGACTGAAATGGAACTGCTGCTGCTGCTGGTAGTCCACGTCGTGGGTGGAATTGAGGAACACGGTGAAGTCCTTGGGTCCCTTGTCGCCCTCGCGGAACACGAAATCGCCGTGCTTGTGGTCCTGGGCGTCGTTGGGATCGCCGTAGTCGAGCGCCACCTGGGCCGACGACAGCCCGATGCGGGCGAAGTCGATGGGCACCTCCGCCTGCACCTTGAACTCGCGGAAGAACGGATCGTCGAGATCCACCTCGGTGAAGTAGCTGTCCTTGTCGGCAAGGTCTCCCAGCAGAAGCCCGAAGAAGCCCTGCGGCGCATAGGTGCGGCGCGTCGCCTCGGCCCGGTTGTAGTGGAACGTCATCTTCTTGCGTTCCTCCTGCCGGATGAATTTCAGCTTCAGACTGACCACGCCCGGCATGGTGCTGGGCGTCGGTGTCGGCGTGGGAGGCGGCGTGGGTGTCGGAGTGGGAGTGGGTGTGGGTGTGGGCGTCGGGGTAGGAGTCGGCGTCGGGGTAGGCGTGGGCGTCGGGGTTGGTGTCGGCACAGGCGTATGCGGCCGCGAAAGCGTGCCGCGATACGACGAGGTCGGGCCGCCCGTCACCTTGCCCTTGATCTTGGCGACGCGATCATTGGGGTCGCCCGTGGCCGGATTTCCCGGCGTGCCGCGCGCCTCGGTATCTCCCCAGGCCTGCGGCGGGTTGGTCAGGCCGATGCCGCCATGGCGGCCGACGATGCCCTCGGCGGCCTCCTTGCGCCGGATCGACAGGCGCATGTTGTGATCACTCTGTTCCGAGCCGGTCAGGATGCGGTTGCCACTGCCGGGTTGGGGTTGGGTCTCGAAGCTGGCATGGGCATCGATCTCGACGGCCTTGGGCGAGGCGAGCGTATCCAGCCACCGCTTCAGCCGGGCTCTGCCCCGCTCCGGGCCGGTCCAGGTCGCACCGTCGCCCTGGGCGATGCCGCTGGCATTGTTGAAGCGATCGTCGGCGGGCTCGCCGCTGTTGTTCTGGTCCCCGACGTAGAGCTTGTACGCCGCGCTCGGCGGGCTTGTGGACCAACCGGCCGCGACCGGCTCGTCGAAGTCGAAAAACAGGTGGAACGTCTCGTCTCGTGTGGCGGCAGGCCAGTCGACCTCGATGTTCACGGGCCCGGTGGGCGTCACGTTGACGCTGAATCGGCCTTGCTGGTCGAGGGTCTGGATGACGCCGTTCGCCTTCACCACCGCGCCTTCGCCGGTGACCGTGACGGTCTCGCTGTCGCCGGTGGCGGACGGCGTGTGGCTGACGCCGCGTCCGGACACCTGGGGCGTCGGCGTCTCGCTGGTCTTCGTCAGGACCGCCGGCGCGCGTCCGCCCTGCCCCGTCGTCGGCGGGCAGGTGACCTGGCCGCCCACGGCCTGTCCGACCGCGCCGCCGACCGTGGCGCCGGTCTCGCCCCCCACCGCGCCGCCGACCGCCCGTCCGATGGCGCCGCTGCTGCCGGCGACGGTGGTCGCCATGGTATCGCCAAGGCCGCCGGACAGTCCCGCCTTGGTGTTGCCGGTAGTCGAGGCGCCCGAGGTGGCGTCGCTCGCCTTGGTCGCGCCGCTGCCGCCGCCCGCCTTCGTTTCGCCGGCCTTGGAGCCGCCCTTCGTGTCGGTCTTGGTTTCTCCCGCTTTTGTCTCGGCCTGCTTGGTTTCGCCGGCTTTGGTCTCACCCTGCTTGGTATCGGCCTTGGTCTCACCCTGCTTGGTGCCGCCGCCGTCGGCCGGCCTCTCGCCGCGCAGCGCCTCGCGGGTGAACTTGGCGACCTCGGCCAGCGGATCGGCCTGGGCCTGTGGCGCGGCAAGCTGGCCCGGCGTGAAGGTGGGCTCGAACCACTTGGCCAGCAGTTCGTCCTTGAAGAAGGCGAGCGCCCATTTCTCCTGCTCGGCCTCGTCGGCGTCGCCGGTGAAGTTAAGGATCTTGATCTTGATGGCGCCGGTCTGCTTCAGGCTCTCGAACGCCGCATCGATGCCGGCGCGCACCCATTGGTACTGGGCCTCCAGGCTGGCGCTGAAATGGTTGAAGATCATCTCCAGGTCGGCGGTGATCTCGACCTCGAGCGCCGGGCGCATGCCGGTGTATACGAAGGTGTAGAGCACGCCGATGGGCGCAAGACCCTGCTCGAACGCCTGCTCGAGAATGATCGCGCCCTCCTGCGACAGGGTAAGGCTGAAGGCCGCCCGGTTCTGCGCGTCCATGGACGGCGTCGCCGTGCCCAGGATGGTCTCGACGGCGTTGAACGCGCCGGGCGGCGGTGCCGCTGCGGCAGTCCCGCCGGCACCTTGAACATTCAGCGCCACGCACTGCACCGCGCCCGATTCGAAAATCACCGGCGACAGTCGCGGCTGGGTCACGCCCGGCTCGGTCAGCACCGCCGCCTTGATCGTCTGCTCCTTGTTGGGACTGAGCTCGAGCGTGGTCTCGAACATGGCGAAGCCGCCGCCCTTGATGCCCGCGCCGGCCACCGCGGGCTTGTACTTGATGAAGCTGAACGCGGCCCGGTTACTGTCGGGACGGCGGGCGAGCTGGACCGGACCCGGCAGGTACCAGAACTGGTTCGGATCGGCGTGGTCGCGGAAGACGGCGGTGCCGCCGACGTTGAGCGGCTTGTCGAGACTGAGCATGATCTATTCCCCTCTCACGGCGCCCGACTTCATGGTGCTTTGAGCTGCAGCACGGCGGCTTCCGACGCGGTCCAGTCGGTGCCCTGCTCGAGCCCGTTCTGAAACACGAAGGTGGACCGCGCCTCGTAGCGGTCCCGCGCCTCGTCGACATAGTCGAACTCGAAGTAGCCGCGGGCCGAGGCGTCCTCGAACACGAAGCTGTCGTTGAAAGACAGGCCGGCGGCGAAGTCCTCGTAGCGGACCTCGGCGGTGGTGCGCTTGAGGTTGCGGGCGGCGAAGTCGGCCGGAGGCCTGACCTCGACGATGCGCCTGCCCTTCATGTCGGGCCGCACGACGATGCGCCGCTCCATGGTGACGGACTCGGGCACCTCGATCATGCGTCCGTCCTTGAACAGGAAGGTGACCTTGAAGAACACCTGCTTCAGTTCCGGGTCCTCGACGTCGACGACGAACTTCTGGGGCGTGCTGCCCTGGTTGAAGTTGAACGACGCCTCCTCGAAGATGTCGTTGGCCCGGTCCTCGTAGCGCAGGTCGACGAACACCTGATCCACCTGGTTCCAGTCCACATTGGCGACCACGTCGAGGGTGCGCTTGCGCGGGAACGGATCGCGGACGGTGATCTGCTCCTCGTCGGTGCTGCGCCAGCCGGTGTCCACGTCGCGGTTGTCGGCGGCGCGGTAAACCAGCCGGTAGAAGAAGTCGCGCTTGCGGGTGTCGAGGATGAACATGCGCCAGGTCGCGTCCTGCTTCTCCTTGGTGAGCTGGAACACGTCCTTCTCGTCGAGGCCGCTCGCCTCGTCCTGGTAGCGGACATGCGCCTCGACCATGGGATAGGCCTCGAACGGAAAGTTCACCGCCACGATCGGCACGGTCGAGACCGCATAGAGCTCGCGCGGGTCGATCTCGACGTTCTCGACCTCGCTCTGGAACGGCGCCGAGGTCACCCGGCGCGGACGCTCCGTCGCGTCCACCCCGGTGAAGTTGACCTCGTATTGCAGGTCGACGGGCCGGCGCATCACGCCGTTGTCGAGCACGCTCATCCACTCGAACGCACCCGTCGGCCCACCCTTGGACAAGAGGACGTTCTTGGGTTCTGTGCCGTAGCGGGCCTGCACGTTGATGGAGCCGATGGCGTCCATGTCGAAATCGGCGCGGCTGACCACGTTGAGCCGCCGCTTCTCGAACCACGGATCGTCGAGATCGACGTCGGTGATGAACCGTTCGCGGGGGAGCGGCGTGTCGCGCAGCAGCCGGAACATGCCGGCCAGGTGGCCCTGCGGATGGATCGACCGCTGCACCGTGACCCGCTCGGAGAAGTTGACGTTGAGCGCCTTGCGGTCGGTCCGCTGGTAGGTGTTCTTGGAATAGGAGAAGAAGGTCGAGGACGCCATCATGCCGGCCGGCCCCATGCCGATGGCGCCCGCGACACCCGAGGCGACGCGCAGCGCCTTCTCCCAGTCCTCCTCCTTGCCCGGCTCGATAGGCGGCAGGGTCGGCTGGAAGAACGCCTCGGTGATCATGGCGCGGACCTGATTGAGCGCCGCGTCGCGCCGGGCGGTGATCGGCTTGTTCTCGTCGTCCTCGGTGACGAAGGTGTCGGCCTCGAGCACGATGGCCCGGTTCTCGACCAGCTTGTCGACGGCGTTGCCGATCTCGACCGACGAGAACAGGAAGCCGGTCGAGAAGCTCTCGTCCATGTGGTTCTGGACCCGGTTCCAGTCGATGTTGAGACGCACCGAATAGGCTGGGCGCAGGCCCAGATAGTTGAGCGAGTAGACGATGGCGATGGGCAGTATCTCGCCGTTCAGCGACTTCTCGATGACGGTGACGCCGGCGGCGTCGAGCCGCACCGAGAACGCCGCCTGGTTGTTGCCGTAGAGCGAGGGCGTGGCGCTGTGGTCCATCTTCAGCACGAACTCCGGCCCCTCGATCGCGGGCGCCGGCGTCGTCGATGCCTTGGTGCTTGCGGCCGGATCGGGCGACTGCTTGCCCAGCATCAGCAGCTTGACCGTGCCGCTGACTGTGGTGACGGGCGCGACCCGCGGCAGGTCGCGCAGCCGCTCCTCGTTCATGATCGTGCGCCTGATCTCGTCGATCTGCCGCTCGCTGGCGCCGATGTTGACGTCGAAGTTGAGGAAACCGCCGGTGCCCGCACGGCCGCGGAAGCGGATCAGCGAGAACTGGGGCACCTCGGCGTTGCCGGCCGCCGGGTCCCTCACCGTGGTCAGATGCGGCGCCAGCGGCAGGTAGTAGTACTGCTGCGGGTCCGCGTGGTCGGGGAACACGGTGATGCCGTCGATTTCCCGCTGCTTGCTGTCGAGCAGAAGCATGGCTCGTCTCCTCGTTCAGGCGTTGATCAGGCCGGCACTTCCAGGATCACGGTCTCGCCCTGGCCAGGCTGGTCGGTGACCTCCTTGCGGCTGCCGTCGGCCATGAAGAAGCGAGCGCTCCACTTGTAGTCGCGGGCCGCCTTGTTCTTCAGGTCGACGGTCCAGTTCTTCGCCTGCTCGCCCTGCTTGAAGATCAGGTCCTTGCGCTCGTCGACCTGGTTGGTGTCGGCGACGTAGCGCAGCGAGACGTTGACCAGCTTGACCGCG
>JBFWZH010000056.1:0-8996 GCA_050185585.1 Sphingomonadales bacterium
CCATCACGGACACCTCCGGCCACGGCATCGATCAGCTCCTCCGCTGAACAATCCAAAGCCTTCATTGTGTCACCCATGTCTCCGAACACCTGTTACCCATGTCCCCGGTCCATACAGGGAGAGGGTTGGGGTGAGGGCCTTGTGTGCATAGCACTCCGGCCCCATTCCTTCATCGGCAACGCCCCTCACCCTGCCCTCTCCCAATGGGAGAGGGTTCAGCGAGGCGAGGCCTAAGCGATTTCCTGGCGGATCGAGGCTGCGTCCAGGCCCATGGCGCCGAGCGCCTTCTCGACGATGTGTTGGGCGTTGAGGCCGGCGACGGCGTACATCACCTCGGGCTTGTCCTGGTCGATGAAGATGTCGGGCAGGACCATGGACCTCACCTTGAGGCCCTTGTCCAGCCGTCCGTCCTCGGCGAGGAACTGGAGCACGTGCGAGCCGAAGCCGCCGACAGCGCCTTCCTCGATGGTGAGTAGCACCTCGTGCTCTTTCGCGAGTCGCCGGATCAGGTCGTGGTCCAGCGGCTTGGCGAAGCGGGCATCTGCGACCGTGGTCGAGAAGCCGCGCGCGGCCAGCAGATCGGCGGCCAGCAGCGATTCCTGCAGCCGCGTGCCGAACGACAGGATCGCGACCGACGAGCCCTCGCGGACCACGCGGCCCTTGCCGATCTCGAGCGGGATGCCCTTTTCCGGCATCTCCACGCCGACACCCTCGCCCCGCGGATAGCGGAACGCCGAGGGACGGTCGTCGATGGCGGCGGCGGTCGCGACCATGTGCACCAGCTCAGCCTCGTCGGCGGCGGCCATGACCACGAAGCCCGGCAGGGTCGCCAGATAGGTCACGTCGAACGAGCCGGCATGGGTCGGCCCGTCCGCGCCGACCAGGCCGGCGCGGTCGATGGCGAAGCGCACCGGCAGCGACTGGATGGCGACGTCGTGCACCACCTGGTCGTAGGCGCGCTGCAGGAAGGTGGAGTAGATGGCGGCGAACGGACGGTAGCCTTCCGAGGCGAGGCCCGCGGCGAAGGTGACGCCATGCTGCTCGGCGATGCCCACGTCGAAGCAGCGCTCCGGGAATTTTTCCGCGAACAGGTCGAGGCCGGTGCCCGACGGCATGGCGGCTGTGACGGCGACGATCCTGTCGTCGGCCTCGGCCTCCTTCATCAGCGCGTCGGCGAACACGCGGGTGTAGCTGGGCGCGTTGGCCTTGGCCTTCACCTGCGCGCCGGTCACCACGTCGAACTTGGAGACGCCGTGATACTTGTCGGCGGCGGCCTCGGCCGGCGGATAGCCCTTGCCCTTCTTGGTCACCACATGGACCAGCACCGGGCCGTCTATCTCGTCGCGGACGTTCTTCAGCACCGGCAGCAGGTGGTCGACATTGTGGCCGTCGATGGGCCCGACGTAATAGAAGCCCAGTTCCTCGAACAGGGTCCCGCCCGTCGCCATCCCGCGGGCATATTCCTCGACCTGCCTGGCGCGGCGCTCGATGGACTTGGGGAGGCGGCTGGCGATCTGCTTGGCGAAGTCCCGCAGGCCCAGATACTGGCGCGACGACAGCAGCCGGGCGAGGTAGGCGCTCATGGCGCCGACCGGCGGCGCGATCGACATGTCGTTGTCGTTGAGAATGACGATCAGGCGCGCGTCCATGGAGCCGGCGTTGTTCATGGCCTCGTAGGCCATGCCCGCGCTCATGGCGCCGTCGCCGATCACCGCGACGACGTTGTTCCTGCCGCCCGAGAGATCGCGCGCCACGGCCATGCCCAGGCCAGCCGAGATCGAGGTGGAACTGTGCGCGGCCCCGAACGGGTCATATTCGCTCTCCGCGCGTTTGGTAAAGCCCGACAGGCCGCCGCCGGAGCGGAGTGTGAGCATACGGTCGCGTCGGCCCGTGAGGATCTTGTGCGGATAGCACTGATGGCCAACGTCCCAGATCAGGCGGTCGCGCGGCGTGTCGAACACGTAGTGCAACACGGTGGTGAGCTCGACCACGCCAAGTCCCGCGCCCAGGTGACCGCCGGTGCGCGAGACCGTGTCGATGGTCGCGGTGCGCAGCTCGTCGGCCACCTGCCGCAGCTGCCTCGACGGCAACTTGCGCAGGTCTTCCGGTGTCTGGATGGTGTCGAGTAGGGGTGTCTGGCTCATCGTGCGGCGAACCTTCAGTGCCGGCGGTTGATGACGAAATGGGGCAGCAGGCGGAGCAGCTCGGCCTTGTCGTCGAAAATCTCCAGGTGCAGGCCCGCCTGGTCGGCGAGCATCTGCGCCTGGGTGCGGGCGCGCTCGACGCCCAGCAGCGAGACGAAGGTGGCCTTGCCGGCGCCCTGGTCCTTGCCCACCTTCTTGCCGACCTCTTCCTCGGTGCCCTCGACGTCGAGCAGGTCATCGACGATCTGGAAGGCGAGGCCCAAATCGTGGGCGTAGTTCTGCAGCGCCTGGCGCTGGTCCTCGGTGGCGCGGCCCATGATGGCGCCCGCCTCGACGGCAAAACGGATGAGGGCGCCGGTCTTCATCTGCTGCAACCGGGTCACCGCGCCGACGTCGAGTTCGGTGGTCTCGGCCAGCAGGTCGATCATCTGGCCGCCGACCATGCCGTGGGCGCCGGCTTCGCGCGCCAGGGCGTGCACCAGCTCGGCGCGAACCAGCGGGTCGTGATGGGTGCGCGGATCCGAGACGATCTCGAATGCGTAGGTCAGCAGCGCGTCGCCCGCCAGCACCGCCGTCGCCTCGTCGAACTTCCTGTGGGTCGTCGGCATGCCGCGCCGCAGATCGTCGTCGTCCATGCAGGGCAGATCGTCGTGCACCAGCGAATAGGTATGTATGCATTCGAGGGCGCAGGCGACACGGGTAGACCGGTCTGTCGGCACCTCGAAGAGGGCGCCGCTCGCCAGCACCAGGAACGGGCGCAGCCGCTTGCCGCCGGCCAGCGTCGCGTAGCGCATGGCCTCCATGAGGCGCCCCTCGGTACCCTCGACGGCCGGCAGGATGCGCTCGAGCGCGCCGTCGATGGCTTCAGCCACCTTGCCCATTTCGGCCTGCAGCACCGCTATGTCCGGAATTGTGTTCACGCTCTGCCTCACCGGCTCAACCTATCTCGGCCGGCTGTGCCGAAAGGCTGCCGTCGGCGGCGACGATCACCTTGTCGATCCTGGCCTTGGCATCCGCCAGCTTGGCTTCGCAGTGCATCCTCAGCAACGCGCCCCGCGTGTACATTTCGATCGACTCCTCCAGACCGACATTGCCGCCCTCGAGCCGGGAGACAACCGTCTCCAGTTCCTGAAGGGCCTTCTCGAAAGTCATGCTGGCGATGTCGTCGGGTAATTTCGTCTGCGTATCCGCCATCACGTTTCCTTTGCCCGTCCGGCCCGCGACGATCAGCCGTGCCGCATGAGTGAACGGACATGCCCGGCTGTGCTCGCCGCCAGGTCTTTCAAGTTGTAACCGCCTTCCAAAGTAGAGACGACTCGGCCCTCGCACAAGCGTTCCGCAGCGACGCAGAGAAGATCAGTGGCCGATTCGAAATCCGCCGTGGCGACATTGAGCCCCGCCAGCGGATCGTTCTCATGGGCATCGAACCCGGCAGAAATCATCAGCAGGTCGGGGCGGAACGCCTCGAGCGCCGGGACGACTCGCTCGCGGAGCGCCTGCAGCAGCGCGGCGCCGCCGCTCCCCGGCGCCAGCGGCACGTTCAGGATGTTGCCGACTCCGGTCTCGTCCGCGCTGCCCGTGCCGGGATAGAGCGGCGACTGGTGGGTCGATGCATAGAACAGGCGCGGATCGGCCTCGAACAATTCCTGCGTGCCGTTGCCGTGGTGGACGTCGAAATCGACCACCGCGACCCGGTCCAGCCCATGGACCGCGCGCGCTTCCAGTGCGCCGACGGCGACGTTGTTGTAGAGGCAGAAGCCCATGGGCCTGGCCGATTCCGCATGATGGCCCGGCGGACGGACGGCGCAGAACGCATTGCGCGCCTCGCCCCGCGCCACCGCCGCGACGGCACGGCATACGGCGCCTGCCGCCCGCCGCGCGGCTCGCTCGGAGCCACTGGACATGATGGTGTCGGCGTCGATCCTGACATAGCCGTCGCCGGCCTGGTCGGCGGCAGAGGCGATCAACTCCAGAATCTGTTCCGGATGGGCCCGCAGGAGTTGGGCATCTGTCGCCTCGGGCGCGTCCTCGCGCCAGAGCGCGCCGAATTCGCCCGCGTCCAGCGCCGCCATAACGGCCCGCAACCGGTCCGGCGATTCTGGATGGCCCGGCGAGGTGTCGTGGTCCAGACAGTCGCGATGCGAAATCAGCAGCGTGGTCATAAGCCGATCATAGAGGGCAATACCGCCCTATTCAAAATCGATGGCCCTTAAGCTCGATATTCAGGCGGGCGAATTTCAACTCGCTCGGCGCAGTTTTTGAACGAGCGGTGTCGGTTCAGCTGCAGCCAGAGTGATCTGAACAATTTCATCCACCCCTCTTGGCTTTGAGGCCGACGCGCATTACAATGTATTGCGTTGTAATGCACTGGAATAGATGGATGCAAAAACTCGAAGCAATCAATTTCCGGATAGAAGCGGAAAACAAGACCAGACTGCGCCGTCTTGCCGAAGACACCGGACGTGATCAGTCAGAGATGGCGCGTGAGGCATTCCAGCAATATCTCGATGTTCAGGAATGGCAGATCAACGGTATCAAGGAAGCCTTGGCGGCCGCCGATCGCGGTGAGTTCGCCGATGATGCCGAGATCGAGGCGATCTTCGATAAATACGCGAAATGAGGGTCAGGTGGCTGATGCTGGCCCAACTCGATCTGATTGACGTCGGGGAGTACCTGCAAAGTCAAAACCCTGAAGCCGCGGGACGAGTCATTCGGCGCATCCAAGCCGCCGCCAAGGCGTTGGGTGAGTTCCCTCATGTCGGTCGAAGGGGGCGCGTGGAGGGCACCCGGGAACTTGTCGTGACCGGTACGCTGTATGTGATTCCCTACCGAATCAACGGACAAACCGTCGAAATTCTCCGCGTCTATCACGGCACCATGCGCTGGCCGGACAAGTTTTAGGGCCGGCAAACAGTTCGCGCACAAAAGAAGCTAGATGCCGGGTCTTCCGTTCACGCGAAACTCAGACCCGACCGACGGCAAGAGGGCAGTCCAGTGACGATGCGTACATCATCCCACGAAACAACCTCACAGCTCGAATGCCGAATACCCGCTGGTTGAATGAGGTCTACGGGCCTAGCAGACGCAAAACCTTCAATTTCTAAAATGTTACCAGCGCTATGGATCGCGATCCTAGCGGGCCGACCTAACTCGGTAATGGCGGCAACGATACGCAGTCCGTCGGCGACGAAATTGTCCCCCGGCGCCAGGTGCACTTCCTGAACATCGATCATTGCGAAGCCTGTCGACAAAACGGGATCAGCCCGCCTTCTCCCGCTTCTCGGCCTCCTCCGCCACCAGCTCCTTCTTCGACAGCTTGCCGACGGCGGTCTTGGGCAGTTCGTCGCGGAACTCGATTTCCCGGGGCATCTCGTGCTTGCCGATCTCGCCGCGCAGGAACTCGGTGAGCTTGGCGGCATCGAGCGTATCGCCGTCCTTCAGCACGACGAAGGCCTTGGGCGCCTCGCCGAGATACTCGTCCGGGACGCCGATGACCGTGACCTCCTTGACCGCCGGATGCTTGTGGATCGCCTCCTCGACGAAGCGCGGGAAGACGTTGAAGCCGCCGACCAGGATCAGGTCCTTCATCCGGTCGATGATGAATGTGTAGCCGTCGGCATCCATGTAACCGACGTCGCCGGAGCGCAGCCGGCCGTCGACGATCGCGGCGCTGGTGGCGTCGGGATTGTTCCAGTAACCCTTCATCACCTGCGGCCCGGCGATGCAGATCTCGCCGGTCTCGCCGACGGGCAGCACCCGGTGCGGGTCGTCGCGGTCGACGATGACGATGTCGGTCGCCGGCAGCGGCAGGCCGATGGAGCCTTCCTTGTTGACGCCGACCTCGGGACCGCAAGTGGCCGTCGGCGAGCATTCGGTGAGGCCGTAGCCCTCCAGTATCTTCACGCCGGTGACGGATTCGAAGTGGTGGCGCACCTCGTTGGGCAGCGGCGCGCCGCCCGACATGGCCCACCGCACCGACGCGAAGGAGTCCCGGTTCACCTTGGGGTGATTGGCAAGGGCGGTGAACATGGTCGGTACACCCGGCAGCGAACTGGGCTTCTTGGCGATGACGTCGTCGATCACCGCGTCCAGCTCGAACTTGGGGTGGAGCACGATGCGGCAGCCGGCCATGGTGCCCATCACCAGGATGGTGGTCATGGCGAAGGCGTGGAAGAACGGCAGCGCGCCGATGGTGGTCTCCTCGCCCGGGATGAAGTCGGGGAACCAGGCCTTGTTCTGGCAGCCATTGATGTAGACGTTGGCGTGGGTGAGCATGGCGCCCTTGGGCACGCCGGTGGTGCCGCCGGTATATTGCAGCACGGCCACGTCCTCGAGCGGGTCGATGGCGACCGGCTCGGCGGCGCCGTCATTGTCGAGCAGGTCGCGCCACGTCACCTGGCGCTCGTCCCAATGGCGGGCGGCGATGGCGTCCCGCTTGAGGAGCCGGAACGCGGTGCCCTTGATCAGCGGCATGGTGTCGGACAGCCGCGACACCACCAGCGTGCGCAGCCGGCTCTTGTCGATCATGTCGCGCGCCTTGGGATAGAGCAGCGACAGGTCGAGCGTCACCATGATGTCGGTATGGGAGTCCTCGATCTGGCCGAGCAGCTCGTGCTCGGAATAGAGCGGGCTGTAGTTGACCACGGTGCCGCCGGCCTTGAGCACGGCGAAGTAGGAGATCACCTGCTGCGGACAGTTGGGCAGGAACAGGCCGACCTTGACGCCCTTGCCGACGCCCAGCTTCTGCAAGCCCCTGGCGGCGCGGGCCACCATGTCCAGGGTCTGGCGATAGGTGAATTCGCGGCCGAAGAAGTCGAGATGAACATTGTCCGGCCACAGGGCCGCAGCTGAATCGAGCGCCGCGTGGATCGGGCGGGCCTCGAACGTCTGATGCCAGTCCACGTTGGGCGGATAGTGCGCGAGCCAGGGACGCTCCATGCCTAGGCCCTGCCCCGCCGGCTATGCTCCGGCGCCTCTTCCGTCACGATGGTCTCCTCCCGTTTCCGGCAATGGTGCCGCTCTTCTGGAAGATGTAGCCGAACCTACATTTTGCCAATGTTTTCCACGCGCCGCGGAGTGCTTGCCACGGCGCGTCCGCGGAACCATCTTGTCTACATGTCCAGGCCCAACCGACATATCCGCTGCTGCGCCCGCGCCGGTCACATCAGATCCGGCACGCCCGCCCCGGAAAGCCGCGCCTGACGGCGCCTTCCGCTTCCGGGGCGCCCAACCCACCGACACCTCAAAAAGCCGGCGTCCACCGACGCCCTATGGAAACACGCGCTGACCGCGACGACCCATGCGCGCAGACGGAGCATGACATTGAACGACACCTTGCCGCCCATCATCATCGCCGAAACCGACTTCGACTATCTCGTCAACCTCGCCAGCGCGCGCCGCGGCGGGCCGTCCGAGGTGCTGACCTTCCTTGCGCAGGAACTGGACCGCGCCGACGTGGTGCCCGATTGCTATCTTCCGCTCGACGCGGTCCGGTTGGGCTCGCGCGTCGCCTACCGCGACCTGACCGCCGGCAACGAAAGGACGGTCATGCTGGTCTATCCCCGGGAAGAGGACATCGATCTCGGACGGATTTCCGTGGCCGCCCCGGTGGGTGCGGCGCTGATTGGCCTGCGGGAAGGACAGCGCATCGCGTGGCGCAGCCGGGCCGGCAGCGAACGGGCGCTGGAAGTGCTTCGGGTCGAACCGGGCTAGACCTGAAGCGGCGCCGGATCGGGGCTTTCGTGCTGGCCCGGATGGGCGCGCTGGGCGAGGCTGGGATCGATACTTCGGTACCGGTAGCGGCCCTCCTGGTCCAGGGTGCGGGCCAGGCGCCCGCGGCCCATCAGGCAGTGCAGATGGGCGATGCACTCGCCCAGAGCCAGCATGGTCTGGAACGAATCCAGCTCGCGCGAGAACATGACCGGCAGCAGGTCGAACGCGGTCTGCGGGGTCACGCACTTCTCCTCGCAGGCGAGCATGCGGTCCTCGTGATGCTCGATCAGGTAGAGCAGGCGCGCGTGCAGCCCGTAGAACGGGCGGTTGTGCGACGGCAGGACCAGGGCCGTGTCGGGGAGTCCCAGGAATTTCTGGTGCGAGTCCAGCCAGTAGTGCAGCGGGTCTTCCTCGGGCTCGTTGGCGTTGACGCTGACGTTCGAGGTGATGCGCGGCAGCACCTGGTCGCCCGAGATCAGCACGTCGAGCTCGTCGCAATAGAGGCAGACATGTTCGGGCGAGTGCCCGCTGCCGGTGACGACGCGCCAGATGCGCCCGCCGATGGTGAGTTCCTGGCCGTCGATCAGCCGGTGATAGCCCACCGGAAGCGGCTCGACGTTGTTGCTGAAGCCGCCCCAGCCGCGGGCGCGGATGTCGGCCATTATCGATTCCGGCACGCCGCCGCGCTCGTAGAACAGGATCGCTTCGGGCGGCAGCACCCGAGCGTTCTCGTTCGAGAAGGTGCGGGCGTAGAAATACTCGGTCCGGCTCATCAGCAGCGGCGCGTCGAAGTGCCGGCACAGCCAGCCCGCCTGGCCCAGATGGTCCGGGTGCATGTGGGTGGCGACGACGCGGGTGATCGGCTTGCCGTCCAGCCCGTTCTCGATCACCTCCATCCAGTGCTCGCGGGTCTTGTCGCCGCGGATGCCCGTGTCCACCAGCACCCAGCCGTCGCCGTCGGCGATCAGGTAGAGGTTGATGTGGTCGAGCGCGAAGGGCAGCGGCATCTGCAGCCACCGGATGCCGGGCGCGATGTCGCGGGTGGTGCCGGAAGGCGGCAGATCGTCGAACGGATAGGTGAGGCTGGGCTTGTCCAAGATTTTACCGGGCGGTAATCAGGTTTCCGGGCATCAGATCGGA
>JBFWZH010000057.1:0-8285 GCA_050185585.1 Sphingomonadales bacterium
TGAAGCTTCGCAAACCTCAGCTTCCTCGGATCAGACCGAGTGGACAACCTGTTGAGAGATCACATCTAGGGCAGCCGACTCGGCCGGGCGATCCGTCGGGCGGCGCACGAAGGGCCCGTATAACTTCCCGAGAAACCTTACGAATTCCCCGGTGCTTGAAGCCGTGCCGTTTTCGAGCGAAAACTAGAACATATAGGGAACGAGAGCGCCATGATTTTGGCGCCCCTCCCTCCGCAGTGGTTCCGTCCATAACGCGAGAGGTATTGCCATGTTCGAAGTTCATGCCGTCCGGTCTCCGACCGACACCGCCTACGCCCGCCAGTTCGATCAGATGTTTCGGCAGCGCTACGACGTGTTCGTGCGCATCCTGAAGTGGGAGATTCCCGGCGTCGATCACCGCCGCTGCAGGGAACAGGACCAGTTCGACGGGGAGGACACCGTCTATCTGCTCGTCATCAGGGAAGGCGACGTCCTGGGCGCCTCCCGCCTGGTGCCGACGACCGGCCCCAACCTGATGCGCGATGTCTTTCCCGGCCTGTGCAAGGATGGGCCGCCCGAGAGCCCGGCGATCTGGGAATGGTCGCGGGGGCACGTGAAGCCTGACGAACCCCACGAGGTGCGCTCGAAGGTCCTCGACCACATCTTCGCCTCGGGCTACGAGTACGCCCTCAAGACCGGTATCGGCGCGCTGACCGCCCAGATCAACGCGTCCGAATTCCCCCGCTGGCTGAAGCGAGGCCTGGTGGTGGACGTGCTGGGCCCGCCGCTCCCGCTTGCCGACGGGAGCGAGGTGGTCGCCCTGAAGCACATGATCACCCCGGCCACCCTGGCGCGCGTCCGGGCGGAGACGGGTCTGCCGGGCCCGGTGATCGTGACGCCCGCAGTTTCGCCGTCCGGTCAGCCCGAAGCGTCGCCATGGCGCATGCGCGGGGACCGGTATGACATTCGTGCAACATCGGCTCCCAATCGCCGTTTCCGGCGCGCTTGAGGGCGGATTTCCCGCCGCCGGCCATCTGGTTGGCGTTGAATGGCCGCACGTGCCTACGCTATCCTCGTTCCGGGTTTGGACAAGGGGCTCCGGCGGTGCGTCAGATCGTGGAAAGTTCACTTGGGGCGTTGCTGGGCGCGGAAACCTATGCGGACGTCCACCAGGTCATCGTCAGCGTAGGCGAGGCGCTGGGATACGCCTATTACGGGTATCAATACTGGCCGGGCGGCGAGGAGTACGGCGACCGCAACTTCGCCGGTCTGGTGCAGTGCAACTATCCGCAGGCCTGGCTTGTCCGCTATGTGGACCAGAGCTACTACGATATCGATCCGGTACGGCTTTTCGGCATCGCGCAGGAGGGCGTCGTGGAGTGGCACCAGCTCGATACGCTCCAGCCCGCCCAGCAGGAGTTCATGCAGGAGGCGGCCCGGTTCGGCATCGAGGACGGCGTGATCGGCAGCTTCCACGATTCCGAGGGCGGACGCCTCCAGCTGGCCTACGCCTGCGCCGCCGGGGCGGTCGCGCCCGGGCCGGGCCTCGAGACCCTGCAGGTGGCGGGCCCGCTCATGACGGTCTGCCTGCGCAAGGCATCCCACACGGAAAGCCGTATCCGCTGGTTGACGGAGCGCCAGCGCGATTCACTGTTCCAGATGCGCCGGCTCGTCAACCGCGAGCGGTTCGCCAACTCCTGATTGGGTGCCGGCGGACGCTGGAGGATGTGCTCCCCCGATCGGACTCGAAACGCCTTCCAAAGTTCCTGAAGGCCGCCCAGTTTTTCTGCAACGGCACACCCGAGCGAAGCCTTCGGCAGGTCGCTTGGGCGCCGCGCAAACTGCTGCGCCGCCGCAGCATGTTCGGCTGGCGACGGACCGACTTCCATGCCGTGCCTGCGGTTTTCGGCGAGCGCAAGAACGACGCGGAAACCTTTGTTGAACGCTGGCGTGCCCATGTCGGCAGCGCGACGCTGATGTTCACCCGCACCGGGGAAAACCGGAAAGTCCTGCTGAGGGCGCGGTCAATGTCCTTTGCTGCCGACCTGCAACGGGTGGTGGAACGCAGGTCCGTGTGGCGGTAAGTCGGCGCGCATGATTTCTCCTTGATCACGGTCCGCCATGGCATGATGGCGACGGAACGGTGACGGGCGGGAGACTGTCATGGGCGACGTGGCGACGCGCAAGCTGCTCGAGAACGAGAAAGTCGTGGTCTGGGAACTGGTGCTCGAGCCCGGCGAGAGCACCGGTGTGCACCGGCACGAGCTGGACTATGTGGTGCATGTGATCGAAGGCTCCACCCTGCTGGCGACCGATGGCGACGGCGCCAATCCGGCCGAGGTCACGCTCAGGGACGGCGACACGTTCTGTTTCAGCGTGGCGGACGGCATCGCCTCGTCCGGCGGGATGCGGACCACGGCCACCCACGACGCCAGGAATATCGGGTCCTGCCGGTATCGGGAAATCATGGTCGAGATCAAGTAGCGCCGCCGAAGCGCCTTCTTGGTCCGACCGCCGCCATGCTATAGGTGGCCCGGCAAACACAGTCCGGGGAGCACGCCGCCATGGCCAAGATCAGCTACACCACCGTCGGGTCCAATCGTCTCGAGGAGGCCAAGGCGTTCTACGACGCGCTGCTCGGCAGCATCGGCATGAAGCCCCGCTTCGAACATCCCTCGGGCGGCCGGCTCTACACCGGCGAAGCCGGCATGTTCGGCGTGCTGGGCCCCTACGACAAACAGCCCGCCACCGTGGGCAACGGTTCCATGGTCGGCTTCAGCTTCGAGTCGGCCGACGAGGTCGCTGCCTTCCACGCCAAGGCGCTGGAGCTGGGCGGCACCGACGAGGGCGCACCGGGCGAACGCGCGCCGGGCGCCTATTTTGCCTATTTCCGCGACCTGGACGGCAACAAGGTCTGCGCCTTCAAGTTCGGCTAGCGGTCTTCCCCGCCCGATCCGCCATCGGTGACGGTCGCCAGCAACCGGCGGGCGTCGATCACCAGATCGACGACGAGGCCGAGGGCGCCGATCAGCGCCAGCGGCGGACCGGCCGGCGACGAGAGCCAGCCGAGCCCGAGGCCGCAGACCAGCAGCGCCTGCGAGGTCAGCCGGACCGGGGTTGCCATTGGCGTTTCATCAGCCACAGTTTCGATGCCTCGCCGGCATCGATCACCGCCTTGTTTCCGGCGACGGGCGACACCTTCTCGATGGTGCCGCGCGCCGCGCCGCGCAGCTTGGGATCGGGCCCGACCGCCGCAATCATCAGCCATTTCAGGCCTTCGCCCGCATCGGGATCCACGCCCTTGCCGGTGACCAGACGCACGCCAAGGTCATACTGGGCCCCCTGGTCGCCGGATTCGGCGGCCTTGAGGAACCACTGCATGGCCTTGGCGGCGTCCTGGGCTACGCCATTCCCGGTGGCGTAGGCCGTGGCCAGATTGTATTGCGCCCCGACGAGCCCGCCTTCGGCGGCGCGGCTGAGCAAGCTGACCCCCTGCGCCGTATCCTGCTGCAAGCCGTCTCCCCGCAGATACATCAGGCCCAGATTCGCCTGTGCGGTCGCCGATCCCTTGTCGGCTGCCTTGCGAAACCACTCCGCCGCCTCGGCCTTGTCCTGCGCCGCGCCGGTGCCCGCATAGAGCAGGTTGGCGAGCGCGACCTGCGACTGGATGTGGCCGGCGTCGGCGCCGCGCCGGAACAGCGCCGCGGCCTTGGCGGGGTCCGCGGGCATGTTCCATCCCTTCAGGACGAGCGTGCCCAGCGTGAAGGTGGCCTCGCGGTGTCCCTTGGAGGCCGCCGCGTTGAGCAGCCTGACCACATCCCTGGCGTCCTGCGTTCCCAGCTTGCCGGACAGCCCCAGGATCGCGAGCTTGAACTGCGCATCCGGCTCGCCGCGCTCCGCACGGACCACGAGGTCGTCGGCGACGGCCTGGAGATCCGGCTTGCCGGGTCCACTGGAAGCCGGTGCCCTGGCGGAGGGGGTCTGCGCCAGGCCGGCTTCCAGTGGGATGGTCGCCAGAGGGGAGGCAACCAAACTCAGGCAGAGGAGGGTGTGGGGGAGGCTTGCGGGAAGACGCATGACACGGTCCTCGGATTACTGCGCGGGCTGGGTGGGCGTGACGACGGCGTTCCGGTCGCCCTTGCCCTTGCCGGCCGCGCTGACATTCGTGTTGCTGGTCTGGTTGTCGTGGGTGTTCGACACCGAGTCCTGCGTTCCCGAGCTGTCCTGGGTCGCGGACTGCGTCACCGTGCCGGTCGCGCCGTCGCCCAGGTTCTGGATCACCTCGGTGTAGTTGCCGATCGAGGTGGACGAGGAATTGTAGTTGGTGACGTACTGGGTCAGCGCGTCCATGCCGCCCCCGCTGCCGCCGCCATGCTTCTTCTGGAACTGGAACTGCGAGGCGAGGCTCTGCGAGCGCGCCTGCGGGCTCCAGCCTTCCCTTCCGATCTGCTGCGCGGATGCGGCGCCGGCCGCGGCGATGCCTGCCAGGAGCGTGCAGGCAATCACGACTTCGCGCGTGCGGTTGATCATGGTCATCTTCAGGTCCCTCTCTTTGTGTCCGGTGCGGGGAGCGGCCGAAGTCGCTCCCCGTCCCTGGACGGATGGCAAGTCGCCGGTATTACGGCTCAGTGCCGCCGTTGCCCGGATCCACATCCACGTCAGGCGCATTGACGCTGATGCTCTTGTTGTTGCCGACCGCGGTCGCGACCGAGTTCACGATCGGACGATCGAGCGCGCCGAGGTTGGTGTAGTTGTACAGATCGACGTCGTAGACCGAGGAGGTCGCCGTGACGTCGGCGACCGAGACCTGAATCACGTCGGCCATCAGCAAACGATCCGGACCCTCGGCTTCGACCGACACGCTCAGGTTGTTGCCGACCGCGGTGGCGCTGCTGTCCACCGTGGCGTTGAGGATGTCGTACACGGTCGAGGTCGCGGACACGCTCGCCGGCGTCACGCCGAGACCGAGCACGTCGATGCCGCCGATCTCGCCGTCTTCGCCGTTGGTCGGGTACTCGATGCTGCCGACCAGCACCTGGGCTTCATGCAGCTGCACGGCCGTATCGGCTTCGATGCTGGTGTTGTTGCCGACCGCCGTCGCCGCGCTGATGACTTCCGGCAGTTCGGTGAGGGCATCGAACTCGACGCCTTCCATCGGCTCGACTTCGACGAGGATGGTGCCGAGGTCGATGGTGCCGGTGACGGTGCCGTTGTTGCCGTTGGCGGTGTTGGCTTCGTCGACCTGGCCTTCGATGATCTCGGCGTCGACCGTGACGTCGCCGTTCTGGCTGGTCACGCTCATGGGATCGACGAAGTCGTCCGGCACGGCGCCGCCGCCGTCAGGAGCGTCGTACTCGGTCGAGAAAACGATCTCGCCGAGGTCCACCTCGACCGGGCCACCTTCGGTGCCGCCGGTCGGCTGGTGGTTGTAGATGCCGTTGACCGTCGAGGAGGCGGTCACGTCGCCGATCTGGATCTGCAGATCTTCCAGCATGATCATGCCGGTCGGGTCGATGTCGATATTGATGTCGACCCGCTTCGTGACCCGCTCGTTGACCACGGCGGTCCACGTCCAGTCCACGTCGTCGAACGCAATGGCCGGAGCCGATGCGAACACTCCCAGGGCGAAGGCGGACGCACCCACCAACAGACCCATTTTCTTCACGTACCTGTTCATCTTAGAGTCCCTTTCTCTTGTCGAGGTATGTGCTCATGAAATCGACCCGCTCGAGCGTGCACTCTGGCTTGCCGGGCAGGCCGAGGTATTCCGTCATGAACTGGTATACGGCCATCTCCACGACGGATCGGACGCCGAGCTGGAGCGGTTCGTTCTTGATACGACCCGCTTCGAACTCGACGAGTTGAGAGCCGAAGAAACGGAACACGTTTGCCTCGACCTCAAATCCATAAATCTGCTTTTGAAGGGAGCTCACATAGACGACGTCGAAGGTCTGCGCGTTGACCATGCGCAGATCGAGCCCCACATTGATGATGACGGTGCGCCCCCTGGCGCCCGCGCCTTGGACGAACAGTCCGGCGCCCTCGCTGAGGATGTTGTAGTTGAGTTCGGTCAGCGCACCGAGCACCACGAAGTCGCTGGCGCGGACCGGGCCGACTTTCTGGTTCGCCTGCGTGATCATCTTGGTCTCGGCCATCTTGTTCTCGGCCAGCGGGATGCGCAGGTCGAAGCGCTCCACCATCCGGGTCTTGCCGGTCTTGTAGAACGCGCTCATCACCATCTCGCTGATGCCCTGGCTGACCACCGAGCTCTCGGCCAGCCCCTCGCGCTGGCCGGTCTTGTCGGCCACCTCGCCGACCGAGATCACCGGCAGGTGATCGCCGGGCAACGCGGCCAGATCTCCCAGGCAGCGGGTATACGGTGTGTCGTTGTTGGTGACCGGGAACGAGAAGGTGGGCTTGACGCCCTTGCTGCCGTAGATGTCCTGCGCGCCGCATGCGGCAACCGTGCCCGTCATCAAAATGATCATAAGTAGTCTTGAAGTTGACATGAGGACCCCTCCTACTCAGCCAGACTGATGTCGCCTACTCGAAAGCGAACGAAACCGCTGACGCATGTTTGGTGCTTGTAAGCCCCGCCTCGACGAGGCGTATTCACCCCGTCACTTTCTGTCCGGAACGATATGAAAGGGGGCGGAAGGGGGGAAGACGGGCATAGGGAGTATGCCGTTAAGGCCCCATTTGCCCGATTTAAGCCAAACTTCTATCCAAAAGGGTCCGGGTTACTGGATCATTGGAAATAGGGCCATACCTGATCAGGTGGGTGCATGCCCGTTCGCGTTACCGCTTCTGCAGCAAGGCCGATTCCCGCGGCGGCGCGGTCGCCGAAAGGCGAAGGGCGCGGAAATTACGAGGTAGCGGCGTTGAATCAGGGGCTTCGTGGCCGAAATGAGGTCTACAGTTCCCCGGTGTGCAGTCGCTGAGGTGTTCGATGAAGCGTTCCTTGAAATCAACCGCATGGGCGTGCGTGGCGACCGCCTTGCACGTCTCGGCGGCGCAGGCCGCCGACGACGTCGGTCCCACGGTCTCGGTCGGCATGTCGAGCACGGATATCTCCGTAGGAACCGGTAGCATCCCTGGACCCGGCGATTTCGCCATCAAGCCTTTCCCGCGCACCCTCGCTACCTCGCCGGGTGGGACGGACGAGGCCGACGGCACGACCGGCGCGGCGCTTCGCCGCGAATTCGACCTGCGGGACGGCATCGACGACGTGTCGCTGCCCGAGATCGTCGCCGCCGCCCGGAATGATCCCGACCAGCCCGACGCACACGGCGATTCCGGAGAGGCGGTCAACGAGTGGACCGATCAGCTGGATTCGGAGGCGCTTCCGTCCCTGGCACCGCCGCCGAACAAGCAGGCGCCCCCAGAAGCGCCGGGCCGGAACCCGAGCGGCATGGGTTCCCAGATCGTCCCCTGAATCGCCCCGGGCGGATCGCCTCGCGCGCTGTGCCGGCCGCCTCAGGCTTCGGCGTCGAAGCCATGATTGAGCGCCCAGATCGCCGCTTCAGTGCGGTTGCGGGCGCGGATCTTCTTGAAAACCGCCTTGATGTGGACCTTTACCGTGCCTTCGGTGATGCTGAGTTCGTTGGCGATCACCTTGTTCGGCCTCCCGTGCGCGAGGCAGCTGAGGATCTTCATCTCCCGCGGCGACAGGTCGGTGACGGCGACGTCGCCGTTGGCGGGAATGCGCAACTCGCAGCCGTCGACCAGAATCCTCACCAGGTCGGTCGGCAGCACTTTTTCTCCCAGCATGACGAGCAGCAGCGATTGCTTCAGCGCATCGGGCGTGATGTCGCGCAGCAGATACCCGCTGGCGCCGGCCTTCATGGCGGCCTTGAGCTGACTGATCGACATGGCGTCCGACAGCACCACCACCGGCGCGTCGCCGGAAACGTGGCAAATGCGGTTCAGCACGATCTCCTCCTCGCTTCCCGGCGACAACGCAGTCTGCAGCGCGACGAGGATGAGGGCCGGCTTGTCCCAGCAGTCAACGTTGTCCTCGAGCATGGCCATGTTCGCCACTTCGCACGTGACCTCGAACGGCGAGTCCTTCAGCAGCATCTTCAAGCCCTCCCGGAAGAGCTTGCTCTTGTCGACCACCCAGATGTGGTGGCTATGCATCGTGATCGTCCCTTCCAGTTTGACGAGAATTCGCTTCAAATATGATGTTACCTGATGTCGCCCAAGTCAATGGCTCAGGGATTCTTCTCCAAGAAGCCAGGCAAGATGGTCGCCAGCCACTTCCCGAAGGCCTCGCCAGTCGCCGCATCGGCCGGCACCCGCAGAAA
>JBFWZH010000058.1:0-7711 GCA_050185585.1 Sphingomonadales bacterium
CGCCGCGCAGCTCCCTGCCTGGCTCCATCGATACAACTGGCATCGACCGCACGGCGGGATAAAATCACAGACACCCATCAGCCGCCTCGGCCTGGATCAGGACAACCTGTTGACGCTCCACAGCTAGTCGACGAGCTGGCTGACGCCGATGTGGTGGTCATCGGTGCGCCGATGCACAACTTCTCGACGCCGTCGGGACTCAAGACCTGGATCGACCACGTCGCCCGCGCCGGCAAGACCTTCAGCTATTCGGAGGCGGGTCCCAAGGGTCTGCTGGCCGACCGGCCGGTCTATGTGGTCATCACGCGCGGCGGGTTCTACAGCGCCGGCTCAGGCAGTGAGGCGGCGGATTTCCAGGAAGCCCAGCTGGTCCATGTGCTGCGCTTCATGGGCCTGATCGACGTCACCGTGATCCGCGCCGAAAAGCTGGCCTTCGGTCCTGATTTCGCCAGGGGCAGCATCGCCGATGCGGAGCGTCAGGTGGATGAGATCGTCGAGGCCTCACGGGCGGCGCGGGCTGCCTAGGCAACAAGATCGGCATTGAGGGGCGGGCGGCGAATGCTGCTCCGCCTCATGCCATGGGAAGCGGGAATTTCTCGAGATAAACCTGGTAGTCGTCCTCAACGTCGATCTGCAGGGCGCCGAGGATGCGGACCACGCCGTTATAGGTGGCGATCGCGAGGATCAGGTCGACCAGCCGTTCGGTGCCGAGTTCGCCGAGCAGGAGCGCGAAGGTGTCGTCCGAGACGGTGAGGTCGGTCGTCATCTCGCGGGCGGCACGGATTGCCGCTTTCGCCAGCGGATCGAGGCCGGTGGTCTTGCCGGCGGTCTCGTCGGCGATGGCGCGGATGTCGTCCTCGCTCACGCCCATGTCCATGCCGATCTTCACGTGATGGGAGTATTCGTAGGGCGAGCGGGTGAGGTAGCCGACCTGGATGATCGCCATCTCGCTGAGGCGCGAATCCAGTGTACTCCCGTTACGGATATAATTGCCCAGTGCGCCGAACCTGCGCGCCGCCCTGGGGCTGTGCGCGAGCGCGCGGGTGACGTTGATGCTGCGGTTCAGCAGTTCCTGGTATTCTGCCGGCAGGTCCTGCTTGTCGAGATATGGTACGCGGGCCATGACAATCTCCTGCCACTATTGAGGGGAAGGTATTGCCGATCCCGGCCAGATGCCAGAGAGCTTGGATTCGGTGTATTGAATTATACCCTTATCGGGTAATATAATTGAATGGACAAGTGGACGCCCCATTATGATCTCAGGGCCATTCTCGCAATGGTCGAGGACTTGGGGGTGGCCTCGTTCAGCAAGACGGCGTTTGACGGCGGCAGGGCCATGGGTCTCACGTCGTCCGAGATGCTGGCGGTGGTTGGCGGTCTGACCCGTTCGATGTTCTACAAGTCGATGACGACATATGCGGATCATCGGATATGGCAGGACGTCTATCACGCACCGACGCCGATCGGCCGGACGGCCTATATCAAGGTCACCCTCCGAGACGACGCGCCTGTGATCCAGTTCAAGGAGAAGTAGATGCCGGCAAGGAAGACATGTGCTGAATGCGGCGCCAAGGAGAGGCTACCGTTCCGGGACGAAACCCTGGTGGTCGAGCATGACGGTGCTTCGGAGGCCGTGAAGGGATTGTCCGGCCATCGCTGCGGCGTTTGCGGTGACGTGGTGTTCGATGCCGACAGCGCGCGGCGCTATGCCGAGGCGGGTGACCGGCTGGTCCTTGCAGCCCGGAGCCGTCAGCAAAAGGAGATCAGGCGCATCAGGCGCAAGCTCCGGCTGACGCAGGTCGAGGCATCGCGGCTGACCGGCGGCGGACACAACGCATTCTCGCGTTATGAACGCGGCGAGGCGACACCGCTGCCGGCCGTGGTAAATTTGCTCAGGCTGCTCGATAAGCATCCGGAACTGCTGAAGGAACTCGGACAGACGGGTTAGCTTTACCTCAAACCGACAATATCCAGCACCCTGGTGAGGTCGCGTTCGTCGATGCGGTATTTCGCCGCCTCGGCCACCTTGGGCTTGGCGCAGAAGCCGATGCCGTAGCCGGCGGCCTGGATCATGGGCAGGTCGTTGGCGCCGTCGCCGATGGCGATGACCTTATCGAGGCCGATGCCCATGCCGGCGGCGTAGCGCTTCATGGTCGCGAGCTTGGCGTCGGCGCCCAGGATCGGCTCGGCGACCGTCCCGGAGAGCGAGCCGTGCTCCACGTTCAGCGTGTTGGCGTGGTCGGCGTCGAAGCCGGCGGCCTTCGCCACCCGGCTGGTGAAGAAGGTGAAGCCACCCGAGACCAGGATGCACCGGACGCCTTTCGCGTGCAGTGCATCGGTCATCTCGCGGGCACCTTTGGTGAGGCGGATGCGGGTGTCATAGACATCCTGCAGCGCCGCCTCGGGCAGTCCCTTGAGCATGCCGACCCTCTCGCGCAACGCCGCCTCGAAATCAAGTTCGCCGCGCATCGCCCTTTCGGTGATGGCGGCGACCCGATCCTTGATGCCGATGGCGTCGGCGAGTTCGTCGATGCACTCGTTCTCGATGATCGTGGAGTCCATGTCCGCGACCAGCAGGCGGACGGACACTAGTCCTTGTTCGCGATCTTGAGACCCGAACCCTTCACCGCGCCCTCGGCGACCTCGATGGCCTTGTCGCCCTCGATGCCGTCATAGCGCAGCTCGGCAGCCACGTTCTTGGTCACCCACTTGGGCTTCAGGCCCGACGCGCCCGCGCGCAGCAGGGCGGCCGAAACCAGTTCCAGATGCACCGGCGTCAGGCGGGCGATGCCCGGCGTGGCCTGGAAGGTCAATACATTAGCCATTTCTGTCCTCTCCTCGAGGGCGCGCCGCCGAGCGATTCCCTGCTCTCGTCTTCAGCGGCTTGTCCCCGTTCCGAATTTACCGAAGTATGGTGCGATGACACCCGAGACGCGGCCTCAAGTTATGCTTATTGCCGGGCCGACCGCAAGCGGCAAATCGGCGGTGGCGCTGGTTCTCGCGGCGCGTCTGGGCGGCGAAATCGTCAACGCCGACAGCATGCAATTATACCGCGAACTGCCGCTGCTCAGCGCCGCGCCGGAGGCGGCCGACATGGCCCGTGTGCGCCATCATCTCTATGGTGTCGCCAGCGTCGCCGACCCGTTCTCGGCGATGCGTTGGGCGCAGATCGCGGGTCCCGTCATCGCGGACATCATCGGGCGTGGCAACCTGCCGATCGTGACGGGCGGCACCGGCCTCTATTTCCGCACCCTGCTGGGCGGTCTCTCGGAAGTGCCCGAGATCGACGAGGCCATCAGGGGCGAGGTGCGCGAGCTGGTGCTGGCCGAAGGCGCGGCGGCGGGGCATGCGGCGCTGGCGGCCGAGGATCCGGTCATGGCCGAACGGCTGCGCCCGAGCGATGCCCAGCGCGTCGCGAGGGCGCTCGAGGTGGTGCGTTCGACCGGCCGTTCGTTGGCGTCGTGGCAGGAGACCGTGGTGGACGGGCCGCTGGCCAAACTGGACCAGGCCGGTAGGGTGGCAAAGTTCGTGCTGCTGCCACCGCGTGACTGGCTCTATGAGCGATGCGACCTGCGCTTCGATCGGATGATGGAGAAGGGCGTGCTGGACGAGGTGGCGGCGCTGCCGCCCGCCAATCCCAATATTGCCGCGCTCAAGGCGCTGGGCGTGCCGCAGCTCCGGGCGGCGCTGGCCGGCGAGATGGCCATGGAGGAGGCCGTGCGCCTCGCCAAGACCGCGACGCGACAATACGCCAAGCGGCAGATGACCTGGTTCCGCAATCAGTGCGCGGACTGGACCCACATCGAGGAGAAACAAACGGAAAGAATTGAGGATACGATCTTTTCGAAAATTTCAGATGGTGGGTTGACGGAGTAATAAACCATCAGTAGGGTGCGCGCCTTCCGCCCTTCCGGGGGCGGGGAAAGCATTGCGTGGCCTGGTCCCGGATGGTATTGGGCCGCGCTGGATCGGGGTCCGCCGTGCGCGGATCCGAAGGAGCGAGGACAGGGCATGCCGCCGGAAGCACAGGCCAACACCATGACGGGCGCCGAGATGATCATCCGGGCGCTGAAGGAACAGGGCGTCGATACCATCTTCGGTTATCCGGGCGGCGCCGTGCTGCCGATCTACGATGCGCTGTTCAAGCAGAACCAGATCCGCCACATCCTGGTGCGCCAGGAAGGCGGCGCGGTGCACGCGGCGGAAGGCTATGCCCGCTCGACCGGCAAGCCGGGCGTCGTGCTCGTCACCTCGGGCCCGGGCGCGACCAACGCGGTTACCGGCCTGGTCGACGCGCTGATGGATTCGATCCCGATTGTCTGCATCACCGGCCAGGTGCCGACACACCTGATCGGTTCCGACGCGTTCCAGGAGGCCGACACGGTCGGCATCACACGGCCGGCCACCAAGCACAATTACCTGGTGAAGAACATCGCCGACGTCGGCCCGGTGATGCACGAGGCATTCTACGTGGCGACCCATGGCCGCCCGGGCCCGGTCGTCGTCGACATGCCCAAGGACATCCAGGTAGAGGCCGGCGTCTATACCGGCTCGCCCAAGACCAAGCACCGCAGCTACCAGCCGCAGGTGAAGGGCGATCTCGGCGCCATCAAGCAGGCGGTCGAGCTGATCGCGTCGGCGAAGAAGCCGGTGTTCTACACCGGCGGCGGCGTCATCAATTCGGGCCCCGGCGCCTCGCAGCTGCTGCGCGAGTTCGTGCGCATGACCGGCTATCCGATCACCAGCACCCTGATGGGCCTGGGCTCGTTCCCGGCGTCCGATCCGCAGTGGCTGGGCATGCTGGGCATGCACGGCACCTACGAGGCCAACTGGGCGATGCATGACTGCGACGTCATGATCAATATCGGCGCCCGCTTCGACGATCGCATCACCGGCCGCCTGAATGCGTTCTCGCCGAATTCCAAGAAGATCCACGTCGACATCGACCGGTCGAGCATCAACAAGAACGTGCATGCGGACATCGCCATCGTCGGCGATGCCGGCTACGTGCTCGAGGACATGATCAAGGTCTGGAAGGCGGGCGCCTACCGACCCGACAAGGCCGCTCTCGCCGACTGGTGGAAGCAGATCGACAAGTGGCGGGGCAAGGACTGCCTGAAATTCGACAACCGCACGGACGTCATCATGCCGCAGCACGCGTTGCAGCGGCTGCACGCCCTGACCAAGGACAAGAAGCCGTTCTTCACCACCGAGGTGGGCCAGCACCAGATGTGGGCGGCCCAGTTCATCGGCTTCGAGGATCCGAACCACTGGATGACCTCGGGCGGCCTGGGCACCATGGGCTACGGCCTGCCGGCCGCCGTCGGCGTGCAGCTCGCCCATCCGGACGCGCTGGTGATCGACGTGGCGGGCGAGGCCTCGATCCTGATGAACATCCAGGAGTTCACCACCGCCGTTCAGCACGAGCTGCCGGTGAAGGTGTTCATCCTCAACAACGAATATATGGGCATGGTCCGCCAGTGGCAGGACATCTCCTATGATGGCCGCTATTCGCATTCCTACTCGGCCTCGCTGCCGGACTTCGTCAAGCTGGCCGACGCCATGCACGGCGTGGGTCTGCGCGCGACCAAGCCGGACGAGCTCGACGACGTCATCAACGAGATGATGGAAATCCGCCGGCCGGTAATCGTCGACTGCCAGGTGGCCAAGCTCGCCAACTGCTTCCCCATGGTGCCCTCGGGCGCCGCCCACAACGAGATCCTGCTCAACGACAAGGATGCGGGCCTGGCGCGTTCCGACGACCTGGCGCTGGTCTGAGTTCAACAAGGTTTCCGGAAGAAGAGGCCCATATGCGTCCGCAGCAACCCATAGAGCGGCACACCATCGCCGTGCTCGTCGACAACGAAGCCGGCGTTCTCGCCCGTGTCGTCGGCCTGTTCTCTGGCCGCGGCTACAACATCGAGAGCCTGACCGTGGCCGAGGTGAACCATGCGGACGGCCTGTCGCGCATCACCATCGTCACCCGCGGCACGCCGCAGGTGATCGACCAGATCGAGGCCCAGCTCGAGCGGCTGGTGCCGGTGCACAAGGTCTCCAACCTGACGACGGAAGGGCCGTCGGTGGAGCGCGAGATGGCGCTGGTGAAGGTTGCCGCCACCGGCGATCCGCGTGTGGAGAGTTTGCGCCTGGCCGATGCGTTCCGGGCGCGGGTGCTCGACACCACGACCGACAGCTTCACCTTCGAGATCACCGGCAGCTCGGAGAAGATCGACGCCTTCGTCGAGCTGATGAAGCCGCTCGGCCTCGTCGACGTGTCGCGCACCGGCGTCGTCGCCATCAGGCGCGGCGCGGGGGCGATGTAAAGACTCTAAACCTTGCGCTACCGCCTCGACGACGCTAAGGCAATGCGCACCTGATCAACCCAACGAACCAGTCCACAGGGGAAGCCACCATGCGGGTGTATTACGACCGCGACGCGGATGTGAATCTGATCAAGACCAAGAAGGTCGTCATCGTCGGCTATGGCAGCCAGGGCCATGCCCATGCGCTGAACCTGCGCGACAGCGGCGTGAAGGATGTGGCCGTGGCGCTGCGCCCCGGCTCGGCCACGGCCAAGAAGGCCGAGAACGAGGGCCTCAAGGTGATGAGCCCGGCCGAGGCCGCCAAGTGGGCCGACGTGATGATGATCCTGACACCGGACGAGAACCAGGCCGCGCTCTATGCCGACGATCTGGCCGCCAACATGAAGCAGGGCGCCACCCTGCTGTTCGCCCACGGCCTCAACATCCATTTCCGCCTGATCGAGCCGCGCCCCGACCTCGACGTCGCCATGGTGGCGCCGAAGGGCCCGGGCCATACGGTGCGCTCGGAGTACCAGCGCGGCGGCGGCGTGCCCTGCCTGGTTGCCGTGCACCAGAATCCGTCGGGCAACGCGCTCGACCTGTCGCTGTCCTATGCCTCGGCCATCGGCGGCGGCCGGGCCGGCGTGATCGAGACCAACTTCCGCGAGGAATGCGAGACCGACCTGTTCGGCGAGCAGGCGGTGCTGTGCGGCGGCCTGTCGCACCTGATCATGGCCGGCTTCGAGACGCTGGTCGACGCCGGCTACGCGCCCGAGATGGCCTATTTCGAGTGCCTGCACGAAGTGAAGCTGATCGTCGACCTGATGTATGAGGGCGGCATCGCCAACATGCGATACTCGATCTCGAACACCGCCGAGTACGGCGACTACAGCTCGGGCCCGCGGGTGATCAACGACGATACCAAGGCCGAGATGAAGCGCATCCTGAAGGACATCCAGGACGGCAAGTTCGTGCGCGATTTCGTGCTCGAGAACAAGGCCGGCTATCCCAGCTTCAAGGCCATGCGCGCCAACCAGGCCCGCCACCAGATCGAGGAGACCGGCGAGAAGCTGCGCGCCATGATGCCCTGGATCGCCAAGAACAAGCTGGTCGACAAGGCCCGCAACTAGTCTTTCCGGCTCCGGCCTGGAACACCAAAACCCCCGCCCGAAAGGCGGGGGTTTTTGTTTGGGTTGGAGCGGGCTGAGGCAACGCCCCTCACCCTAACCCTCTCCCACGGGGAGAGGGAACTTGCCGCGCACCTATGGAACCCTCTCCCAGAGGGCTAACAGATTCACACATTGAGTTTGATGCCGAGTTTGTTGATGGCGCGTTTTGCGGCTTGGAGTTCGAGCCATCCTTCGAGCATGACGACGGGACCGGGTTTCCCGTAGTAGCCGGTCCATCCG
>JBFWZH010000059.1:0-6336 GCA_050185585.1 Sphingomonadales bacterium
AGCTCACATACGAAAACAGCGCACCACTCTCTCGATCCTCGCCTCGCATCCGTAACTCCCTGCATGCCCACACAGGGAATCATCTCCAGCAAAACAACGCGAGAGGGTTTTTCAGCAGCCTGCTAGATCGTCCGGCCCAGCGCCTCGCCGGTGTGGATGGCGTTGAGCAGGGTGTCCTTGCCCTGCGCGTCGCCGATCACGTGCGGCGCATAGCCCGCCTCGCGCAGTTCGTTGGCGAGCGACCTGTTGGGCTGGTTGACGGTGACAAGGATCACCGTCCGGGCCGGGACGATGCGCTCGCGGTCGGTGTGCAGCACGCCCAGCACCACCTCGCCTTCCCTGATCTCACGCAGATAGTGGCCCCCGATGAAGTCGAAATCGGCCGACATCAGCCGCTCGCGCGCGGCGCCGGCGGTAACCGGCGGGAACGGCAGGTTGCCGCCCACGTCGCTGAACCGCGATACGGTGGTGACCTTCACTCCCGCCTTCAACAGCACCTCGGCCGCCGAGATCGCCTCGAACGACCCGGTGTCGTCATAGACCAGCGCCGGGCCCTCGATCGCGATCTTGTCGCCGAACCCGAGCACGTCCCACGACGTGTGGACATGCGGCAGCTCGTGGCCCGGGATCGGGCGGGCGGGGGTGGAGACCTGGAAGCCGTCGGTGCGCGGCGTGCTGCCGGTAGCGATCACCACCTCGTCCGGCGCGATCCGGCGCACCGTTTCCAAGTCGACCAGCGAATTCAGTCTTACCGGCACCTGGAGATGCTCCAGCTCGTCCGCCAGCCAGCGGGTGATGGCGCCAAGGTCGGCCCGCTTGGGCGCGCTGGCGGCGATGCTGACTTGGCCGCCGAGCGACTTGGTCGCCTCGTGGAGTTGCACCCGGTGTCCCCGCAACGCCGCCGCGCGGGCGAACTCCATGCCCGCCGGACCGCCGCCGACCACCAGGATTTCCTTCGGCCGGTCGGTCGGATTTTCCGGTTCGAGCGTCACCCGCGATTCCCGTCCATTGGCCATGTTGACAACGCAGCTCAGGCCGAGCTTCTGGAACGACCGGCCGACGCAGCCCTGGTTGGTGCCGATGCAGGGACGAATCCGCGCTTCCTCGCCGCGCCGCGCCTTGTTGACCAGCTCCGGATCGGCCATCAGCGCCCGGACCATGGACACCATGTCGGCCTGGCCCGAGGTAACCAGATAGTTGGCGTGGTCCATGGTGGCGATGCGGCCGACCACGATCACCGGCTTGGTGAGGCTGGGCGTGATCACCTCGTTGAACGGCATCTCGACGCCCAGTGGATCGTCGGCCGGCGCGATCAGCTTGTGGAAGCGCCAGTACGAGCCCATGTGCAGCGACACGTAGTCGACCAGGGGGTCGACCGCCTCGGCGATCTGCCGGTTGAGCTCGGCGGTCAGCCCGTCAGGCACGTAATCCTCGTTGGGAAGCCGCACGCCCACCGCGAAATCGCTGTCGCCCACCTCGGCGCGAACGGCGTGGATCACCTCCATCAGCAGCCGCATGCGGTTCTCGGGCGTGCCGCCATACTCGTCAGTGCGCTGGTTGAGGGCGGGCGACAGGAACTCGTGCAGCAGGTAGCCCGACGACGCATGGATGTCGACGCCGTCGAGGCCCGCGTCGCGGAGCCGGCGCGCCGCCGCCGCGAAATGCGCGACGAGGTCGTCGATCTGGGTCTTGGTGATCTCGACCGGCACGATGCCGGTCATGGGATTGGCGATCTCGCTGGCCGACCAGTACTCCGGCTCCTCGGCGCCCGGATAATGCCCGGCGCCCGGATGGAATATCTGGTGCAGCAGTTTCATGCCGTGCGCATGCACCGCCTTGCCGATCCGCTCCAGGGTCGGCATGTAATCGTCGTCCCAAAGCCGGTGGGCGCTGAACCGGGCGCTGGGGTGGACACTGCTGGCGGAGATGGTCGACATGCCCACGCCGCCCTTGGCCCGCGCGACCAGATAGGCCGTCAGCGGCTCCTCGTCGTACGGCATGCCGTGGGCCGTGCGCACGATGCGGTTGGGTATGGTGACGCCGCCAACCCGGATCGGCTCGAACAGCTTGTCGTACAGGCCCATGGTAGTTGCTCCGTCTCCCCAGCGGCGATTCAGCATAAATGCTGGTTCGGCCGCTGTTAATAGCAGGCCTTGGCGGAACCGCCGGGTGCGGGCGCCGTTACCGCTGCGTCGCGCCGAGGTGGACCATGTACGCCCTTCCCCCGTTCAACCCGTTCGATCCGCCCGGTTCGGCCAAGCTGCGGAACTGGGCGCATGTCAGCATGATCGGCATCTTCATCATCCTGATCGTGGTCTGCCTCTACCTCGCCTCCACCGTCCTCATTCCGCTCGCCGCGGCGCTTCTGGTCAGCTTCGCGGTCGCGCCATTGCAGCGTCCGCTGGTGCGCAAGGGCTTTCCCGCGCCCATACTGGCCGCCTTCACGCTCGTCACGCTGGTCACCATGGGTATCCTGGTGGTGATAGCGGTCAGCACGCCGGCAATGGAATGGGTCGACCGGGCGCCGCGGGTCAGCAGCCAGTTGCGCGAGAAGTTCCGCCCGGTGATCGACTCCTTCGCCGACCTCGAGAAGGCATCGAACGAGGTCGCGAAGATCGCCGATTTCGACAAGAAGCCATCGGCCACGATGGCCGCCGCCAGCCCGCCTGTGATGGGTCGCCTGCTGACCGGTATCCAGCAGATCGGCGTGAGCCTGTTCCTGGTCATGGTGCTGCTGTACTTCCTGCTCGCATCGGGCGACATGTTCAAGGAGAAGACGGTCCGGCTCATGCCGACATTCCGGGACAAGCGCGCGGTGGTGGAAATCGTCACCACCATCGAGCGGGAGGTCTCGTCCTACCTGCTGACCATCACCGCCATAAACCTGGCGCTGGGCGCCGTGGTGGGCGCCGGCCTCTACCTGCTCGGACTTGAGAACGCGCTGTTCTGGGGCATGGTGATAGCGGTGCTGAACTTCATTCCCTATGTGGGCGCCATCGTCGGCATCGGTCTCGTCACCGTCGCGGCCCTGCTACAGTTTCCCGATGCCGAGCGCGCCCTGATGGTGCCGCTGATCTATTTCGCCTGCCATATCCTGGAAGGCAGCTTCATCACGCCGAGCCTGCTGGGGCGTCGCTTCACCATCAATCCGATCATCATGTTCTTCTCGGTGGTGATCTGGACCTGGCTGTGGGGCATCCCCGGCGCGCTGATGGCGGTGCCCATGACCGTGGTGATGAATGTGATCTTCAGCCACATCCCGTCGCTGAACCCGCTGCACGAATACATCAGCGGCACGCCGCGGAGCCGGGCCGTCATCAACTGACGCCGGGCCGGGAATTCCCCGCGCCTTCGCGCGTTGACGGCGGAAGGGACGCGAGGTCCCGGACCCGAAGGGAGCAACGCCATGAACTATTTCGCCGCGATCCTGGCCATCGCCGCGGCCGCCCTGCCATTCGCCGCCGGCGCGCAGGAGATGTCCGTCCATGCCGCCGCCGTCCCCGCCGCCGCGCCGGGGATACCCTGGGAGCCGCGCTTTTCGGACGAGATGAAGCCCGCCGGCGCGGAAGCGCCGGACGACGCCTCCATCGCAGCCGCCGTTGCCGCGGCGAGGCAGGGCGGCGCCCCCACGCCCATCGTGCCCGCCGCCTATGTCGCCGGAGCGGGCCGCGCCGGCATGCGCAGGTAGCGCCCGCCGATCGGCGGATCAGGCGGCAGCCGGGGGATGCGTCGGGCCGTGGCCCTTGCGCGGAACGAAGTGCATCACCGCGACGGCGATACCGCCGACGACGAAGCCCACGGCCGCCGAGCCGAGCGCGTAGGCCAGCCACGCCGTCACCGGCCCGACGCCGGGTGCGAGCCCGGCCCAACCCGAGAACGCGTCCACCATGTGCGGCACCGTCTCCAGGTGATAGTGGTGCAGCCCGTGGACGATGATGCCGCCGCCCACCCAGAGCATGGCGGCGGTGCCCACCACCGCCAGCCCACTGAGCAGCGGCGGCATGGCATGCACCAGCGCGCGGCCGATCCGCTGCAGCGTCGGCTGGCTGCGCTCGGACAGGTGGAGGCCGATGTCGTCCATCTTCACGATGAAGCCGACCGCGCCGTAGACGACGATGGTGAGGAGCACGCCCACCACCGCCAGCGCCGCCGCCTGGACGGCAAGCGGCCGGTCCGCCACGTCGGCGAGCGCGATGGCCATGATCTCGGCCGACAGGATGAAGTCCGTGCGGATCGCGCCGGCAACCTTCTGCGCCTCCAGCTCCGCCGAATTCTGGGCGAGCTCGCCGATCTCCTCGCCCGCTTCGTGTCCGCTCAGCGCCTCGATGATCTTCTCGGCCGCCTCGAAGCAGAGATAGGTGCCGCCCGCCATCAGGATCGGCGTGATCGCCCAGGGCGCGAAGGCGCTGAGCGCCACCGCGCCGGGCAGCAGGAACAGCAGCTTGTTGCGCAGCGACCCGCGGGCGATTTTCCAGATGATCGGCAACTCGCGCTCGGGCGAGAAGCCCATGGCGTAGCCGGGCGTGACCGCGGTGTCGTCGACCACGACGCCCACGGCCTTCGAGCTCGCCTTGCCGGCGGCGGCGCCCACATCGTCGACCGAGGCGGCGGCCAGCTTGGCGATGCCGGCGATATCGTCGAGCAGTGCGGCCAGTCCAGAAGCCATTGGATATCCTTGAGAATGATGACGGGAGCGGGCCCGCGACCGGGGCCGGCCGAATAAAAGCCTGTGAAAAGCTATTCGTCCACGACATTTCCCTCAAGCCACGATCGGTTGACCGTGACATGTACGCGGCGCAGGCGTCCGGCTATTTCAGCGCCAGCGGATTGACCGGCGAGCCCACCGCATTGGTGAACGGGATCGGCGGCGCCGACAGCAGGAAGGTGTAGCGGCCGTCCTGGGCGCAGTCGGCCGCCAGCGCGTCGAGATTGAACATCTCGCCCAGCGGGCAGCCCATGTCACGCAAACAATACATGTGGAAGGCCAGCGGCACTTCCGAACGCATGATCTGCGGCCCCAGGATCTCGACGCCGAGATTGTCGGCGCAGACCGCCGCCAGCGAATGTTGGTGCACCCACTCGGCGCAGCTAGGATCGAGGCCCGGCTGGGCGCCGTTGAACGCCGCCCTGTCCTGCTCAAGCGTGAAGCGCTGGATGTGGCCGGTGCGCACCAGCACGATGTCGCCCGTCGCCATGCTGACGCCCTGCGCCTCGCAGGCGGCGTTGAGGTCGTCGACGGTGATGGCGTAGTCGTCGGGCAGCCGGTCCGCCTTCTTCAGCCTGAGGATGTCGAGCAGCACGCCGCGCGACATGATGCCGGGCTGGGCGAGGTTCTCGATGCCGAGGCGAGACGCGCCCTTCTCGCTCAGCGTGTCGCACGCCTTGCAGTTGTTGTAGAGCACGCCGTCGTAATGCACATGCGCCAGCGCATCCCACTGGGTCGCGGCCTGCAGCGGCATGTGGATGACATCGTCCGAATAGACCACGTTCGGCACCGCGGGATTGAGCGGCGTGAACAGGTCGGTGGGATAGAGCTTCGGGTTGAAGCGCTTCATGTTGAGTTGCGGGCCGTCCTTGTCGAAATTGAGGCCCAGGTTGAACAGCTTGCCGGACCGGACCGTCGCCGCCGCGTTCCTCAGCGTCTCCGGACCGATGTGGTTGAGCGTGCCGCGCTGGTCGTCGTCGCCCCAGCGCCCCCAGTTGCGGAGCTTCTCCGCGACCCGATCGAAATCCGCGCGTTTCATCGCCGCCTCCGTCATCTTCCCGTTCCCTCATAGCACGACGCGCGCCAGGGATGAATGCGGCAGCTTCCCGGTGGGATGAAGGCCGCACGTCCTGTGACCATTCGACGCCGTTTGCGGATGCAAATATTCACACTGTATGATTTATATTAAGTCGCGAGATTCATTGATTCGAGCACCCATATGCAGACATCTAAAATATTAACAAAAGTTAATAATCTGTATTAAAAATAAAAATGGGGTACCACCTTTTTGAATTCTGGACCGCGTCAGCGTTCTCAAATGTCTGAAACCTATCTACATGGGATAATAACGCCCTATTAATCTCACCAGATCACAGTTTCGCCAAGATATATTTCCATCGTAACGTTCGTGCCGCCTCATTGGTGAGATTCGGCCAGCGAGGACAATTGTGGTCGGAATTCGAAGCGATGCGCCCTAAATGGCTAATTTCGTTACGAATTTTCGCTAATACCAACGGTCATGATGATTGACCGATGTGAGCCCAGTCTCGCAGACCGATGGAAGTGATGGTTTCGGGCTGCTGGGTGAGGTTGCTCCAAGCGCGGCAGGCGGCGTCGAGGATGTCGTCGTA
>JBFWZH010000060.1:0-5884 GCA_050185585.1 Sphingomonadales bacterium
CCCACGGTCTGCAATCCAAGGGTCAATCGGGCTCGCGGCCGGCCGGTTGACCGGGGCATTCCCCGGTCAACCGGCAACCGTAAGAATGCCAGAAATCAAAGACACAAGGGTTAGGGTGAGGGGCGTTCCCTCCACCGGGCCGAAACGTCAGCTTTAGTCACGCCTGCCTATTGCAGTCGCCAGAACCTGCCCGTAATAACGTCCAACCGACACTTCCCGCAGGTAACAGCCGATGCTCATCGACGGCATCAACGTGCTCGCCGACATTCCCCGCCATTGGGCGCGCCGCCGCCCGGAGCGGATCTGCACCATCTTCGAGGACCGGTTCATGTCCTGGGCCGAGTTCGACCGCGCCTGCACCCGCGTCGCCACGGGCCTGATATCGGAAGGCGTCGGGCCGCAGGGGCGGATCGGCTATCTGGGCAAGAATTCCGACCTCTACTTCCAGCTGCTGTTCGGCGCGGCCAAGGCGAACGTGACCATGGTCGCGATCAATTCACGCCTCGCGGCGCCCGAGATCGAGTACATCTGCGGCGACGCGCAGGCGGAAATCCTGTTCGTCGAGCCCGAGTTCCTGGCGCTCGTCCGTACCGCCGCGCCCAGCGTGCGCAAGATTATCGTCATGGGCGAAGCGCGGGACGGGCTGGAGGATTATGCCTCCTGGCGCGACCGGCAGTCGGACACCGATCCCATGGTGCCGTCCGTGCCCGAGGACGTCTGCGTCCAGCTCTACACCTCCGGCACCACCGGACTGCCCAAGGGCGTTCAGATCATGCATCTGGGCCTTATCGCCCAACGGCTGGGCTATCTGGCGACCGGCGAGGCCTGGGCGCAGTGGAGCGACGACGAGGTCGCGATGATCCCCATGCCGGTCTTCCATGTGGGCGGCACGGGCTGGGGCTTCCAGGGCTTCTACCATGGCGCGACGCAGGTGATCCTGGCCCAGGCCGAGGCCGGCGCGATCATCGACGCGATCCAGCAGCACAAGGTCAACAACGTGTTCGTGGTGCCGGCCGTGCTGCGCACCATGCTGCTGCACGAGGCGGCGAAAACCGCCGATTTCTCCCACGTCCGCGTGGTGCATTACGGCGCCTCGCCGATCCCCGAGGACGTGCTGGTGCGCGCCATGGCCACCTTCGACTGCCCGTTCGTGCAGCGCTACGGCATGACCGAGGCGAGCGGCACCATCACCTACCTGCCGCCGGAGCAGCACGTGCCGGGCTCGAAGCGGCTGCGCAGTTGCGGCATCCCGTTCCCCGGCTCGCGGGTGATCATCGGCGACGAGAACGACGTCGAGCTGCCGCGCGGCCAGGTGGGCGAAATCCTGATCAAGGCGCCCTGGCTGATGAAGGGCTACTGGAACATGCCCGAGGCGACCGCCCAGGCCATGCGCAACGGCTGGTACCATTCCGGCGACGCCGGCTACATGGACGAGGAAGGCTTCATCTACATCCACGACCGGGTGAAGGACATGATCGTCTCCGGCGGCGAGAACATCTATCCCGCCGAGGTGGAAAGTGCCCTGTCGCACCATCCCGCCATCTCGGACGTCGCCGTGATCGGCGTGCCCAGTGAACGCTGGGGAGAGGAGGTCAAGGCCGTCGTGGTGCTCGAGCCCGGGACGAGCCTGACCGAGCAGGAGGTCATCGCCTTCGCCCGCACCCTCATCGGCGGCTACAAGGTGCCCAAATCGGTGGATTTCATGGACGCCCTGCCGCGCAACCCGTCGGGCAAGTTGCTGAAGAAGGAATTGCGCGAGCCCTATTGGGCCGGACATGTGAGGCGGGTGGGGTAGAGTTTCGAGGCAAGACTCAAGTTGTCACCCCGGATTTATTCCGGGGTCTGTCTATCCGCGTGACGGCCTGGTGCCAGGTTTTCTCATTCCTCTGCGTGGATTCGCGAGCGCAGCGACGCGATCCAGCCCATCCGGTGACGGGTGCTTGACGGGCCGGCTGGGTCGCGTCGCTGCGCTCGCGAATTCTGTGAGGGTAACGGGAGCGGGAGAAGGCACGCCACGCGGATAGATAGACCCCGGAACAAGTCCGGGGTGACAGTCTGAGTGGTGGGTAGGGCAGCGGTTTAATAAGCCGCCGTCGCCTTGATCTCGACCGCTATCCCCGGCAGCGCCAGCTCGACCACGCCGATCGCCGTCCAGGACGGGAACGGCTCGGTGATGTATTTCGACTTCACCTTCATGAAGGTGCGCAGATGCGCCTGCAGGCCCACATGGAACGTGTGCAGGTCGACGATGTTGTCGAACGACAGCCCGGCCTCGTGCAGGATCTGGCCGACCAGTTCGAAGGCGCGGGTGAACTGGGCCTCCAGATCGGCGATGGCCTTGCCGTCGGGGCCGACGCCAATCTGGCCGGACAGGATCAGCAGGTCGCCGGTCCGCGTCGCCGGCGCGAACTGGAACGCGTCGTAACTGCCGCGCATGGCGTCTGGAATGATGGGTTTGCCGACCATTGAACTCTCTCCCCTGATATTTCCATTCACGCTTGACTTTTGTTCTCCGTGGCCTAGTTTGCCAGGGAAACCGGCAACAGCCTAGGCGAGGCCGGCGAGGCGATAAATATGGAATTTGGCCGTTTCGGGCCGTAGACTGCCGCGCGAAGCGGGGTGGGGAGGGAAGACCCACGCCGGCTTTTCCAGACATTGGCAGAGGGAAGGTACGCTTCCCCTATAACGTGGAGAAGACGATGGCGGATGCAGCGCTCGAACAGGCGGCGACGAACCCCAAGGTGGGCGCGTTCCTGGCCCAGAACCGCAAGAACCTGATCAACAACGAGTGGGTCGACGCGAAGAGCGGCGCGACCTTCGACGTCATCAACCCGGCGACCGGCGGCGTGTTCGCGCGCTGCGCCGCGTCCGACAAGGCCGACGTGGACGAGGCGGTGAAGGCCGCCCGCCGCGCCTTCGAGACGCCGGACTGGGCGGCCATGCCGCCGGCCAAGCGCGCCCGCCTGATCTGGAAGCTTGCCGACCTGATCGAGGAAAATCTCGAAGAACTGGCCGAGCTCGAGACGCTCGACAACGGCAAGCCGTTCTCGCTGTCGAAGATGGTCGACGTCATGTCGTCGGCCGAGGCGTTCCGCTACTACGCCGGCTATTGCACCAAGATCGAGGGCAAGACGGTTACCCCGTCGAACCCGTTCCAGCAGTTCCACGCCTATGTGCGCCGCGAGCCGATCGGCGTCTGCGGCCAGATCGTGCCGTGGAACTTCCCGCTGCTGATGGCCTCGTGGAAGCTGGCGCCGGCGCTGGCGACCGGCTGCACCATCGTGCTGAAGCCCGCCGAGCAGACGCCGCTGACCGCCGTCAAGCTGGGCGAACTGATCGTCGAGGCCGGCTTCCCGCCGGGCGTCGTCAACATCGTCACCGGATTCGGCCACACCGCCGGCGCGGCGATCTCGTCGCACCCGGACATCGACAAGGTCGCCTTCACCGGCTCGACCGAGGTGGGCCGGCTGATCGCCGCCTCCGCCGCGCAGAGCAATTTGAAGAAGGTGACGCTGGAGCTGGGCGGCAAGTCGCCGACCATCGTCTTCGCCGACGCCGACATGAAGCGCACGGTGCCCGGCCTCGCCAATGCCGCCTTCTTCAACAGCGGACAGGTCTGCATCGCCGCCACACGCCTTTATGTCGAGAAGTCGGCGTTCGACAGCGTGGTCGAGGGCCTGTCGGCCGCGGCCCAGCAGTTCAAGGTCGGCCCGGGCATGGCCGCCGACACCCGCATGGGCCCGCTGGTCTCGCAGGAGCAGCACGACAAGGTTTCGGCCATGATCCAGGCCGGACTCGACGAGGGCGCCGAGGTCGTCACCGGCGGCAAGCGCGTCGGCAATTCGGGCTATTTCATCGAGCCGACCATCCTGGTGAACACCACCCAGAGCATGCGCGTGAACCGCGAGGAGATCTTCGGCCCGGTCATCACCGCGCAGCCGGTGGCCGACCTCGACGAGGTCGCCCGGCTCGCCAACGACACCCGCTACGGCCTCGCGGCCAGCATCTGGACCCGCGACATCAGCCGGGCGCACCGGCTGGCGGCGCAGATCCGCGCGGGCAGCGTCTGGATCAACGCCCACGGCGCGTCCGACATGTCGCTGCCGTTCGGCGGCTACAAGGAATCCGGCTGGGGCCGGGAGATGGGCTTCGACGGCATCGAGGCCTATACTGAGGTGAAATCGGTGGCCGTCGCCCTCTGACGGGAAGCGCGGCGGGCGGCGCCATAATTGACAGGAGTTCGGGGAATGAAGACGGAATTCGAGACCACGACCTATGAAGTCGTGGCGCCGCACATCGCCAAGATCATGCAGAACCGGCCCAATGCCCGGAACGCGCAGAACAACCGGATGACCTACGACCTCAACGCCTGCTTCGACCTGGCGGCGCGGGACGAGGACATCAAGGTGGTGCTGTTCGGCGGCGAGGGGCCGCACTTCTCGTCCGGCCACGACCTGCGCGGCTTCGGTCCGCGCGAGGACACGCCGGTCGGCACCTGGGTTCCCTCGACCGAGGGCGGCGTGCACAGCCGCTACAGCTTCGAGCAGGAAGTGTTCCTGGGCATGTGCCGCCGCTGGCGCGACTTTCCCAAGCCAACCATCGCCATGGTGCAGGGCAAGACCATCGCCGGCGGCCTGATGCTGGCCTGGGTGTGCGACATCATCATCGCCAGCGACGACGCCCAGTTCATGGATCCGGTGGTCAATATGGGCGTCTGCGGCGTGGAGTATTTCAACCATCCCTACGAGCTGGGCATCCGCAAGGCCAAGGAACTGCTGTTCACCGCCGATTGGTGGAACGCCGAGGAGGCGAAGCGTCTCGGCATGGTCAATCATGTGGTGCCGCGCGCCGAGCTGGAGGAATTCAGCCTTGCCATGGCGAAAAGAATTGCGGAAAAACCGGCGTTCGCGCTTAAGTTGACCAAACAGGCAGTGAATACGGCCCAGAACAACATGGGACAGCAGGCAACCATGGACACCGTCCTCGCCCTGCACCATATGTGCCATGCGCACAACTACGAGATGGAGACGCGCGCGGTCCGCCGGGAAGGGGTGCCGGAGCAGTTCAGGGATGGGATGAAGGCTGCCGAGTAAGCAGCTCCCCGCTTGGGGAAACGAGGTTCAGAAGGAGTTTCAGATGGTTGCGATTACCCGGGTCAAGGAAAGCGTCTACACCCCGGCCGAGAAGGCGCCCGAGCCCAATCTCGGCGGCGAGATCATTCCGAAGGAGCGCTACATCTCCAAGGAATTCATGCAGCTGGAATGGGACCGCATGTGGTCCAAGGTCTGGCTGGTGGGCTGCCGCGAGCAGGAAATCCCGGAAACCGGCGACTACATCACCACCGACATCGGCAATGAGTCGATCCTGATCGTCCGCGGCGAGGACGGCAAGGCGCGGGCCTTCTACAATGTCTGCAACCACCGCGGCAACCAGGTGAAGTTCGACCAGTGCGGCAACTCGCGCACCCTGCAGTGCGCGTACCATTTCTGGGAGTACGACCTGACCGGCAAGCTGATCAACGTGCCGGACGAGCAGGACTTCACCCAGGGCTGTCCGAAGGACCAACTGTCGCTCAAGGCGATCAAGACGGACACCTGGGGCGGCTTCGTCTTCTTCAATCTCGATCCGAACGCCGAGCCGCTGAAGGACTATCTCGGCATGGTGCCGCAGCACCTCGACCCGTACCACTTCGAGAACATGGCGATGGTGATGAATGTCACCGTCAACTGGGACTGCAACTGGAAGACCTCGGTGGACGCCTTCAACGAGGTGTACCACGTGCAGTGCATCCACCCGGAGCTGTCCTACACCATCGACGACGTCGACATCCAGAGCGACCTCGACGAGAAGCACAACCGCTAGCTGGTGCCGGTCAAGACCTACC
>JBFWZH010000061.1:0-5453 GCA_050185585.1 Sphingomonadales bacterium
TCCCTCGTCGAGGTGCTCCACCTGGCCGCCCTCGCCGACGTGCGCCTGCTGATCTTCGATGCCGACGCGCCCGTGCTGGACGGGCTGACGCTCTACTACGACGAGTAACCCGCAACCCATTCGAGCCCCCATGTCGGGGCTCTTCCTTTTCATCGAAGTCGGTGGCGGCCGCCGCTTTCAGAAGACGATTGCCCGAGATGTCCGAAGTCCATGGCGCTTCCCTGACGCCCAGGCCAATCCATGACCTATCGGCAATGCAGGGCGGCGATCAGCGGACAGGACACATTGCCTTGGTGCGCATGGCACTCACCGACCAGCTTGGATAAGGCTGCCTCGATCCGGCTCAGGTCGGACAGCTTGGCGCGCACGTCGTCCAGCCGTAAGGCAGCCAGTTCCGCCGCCTCGCTGCAATGGGTGCCATCCTCCAGTTTCAGAAGCTGCCCGATCTCGTCCAGGCTGAAGCCCAGCCGCTGCGCCGCTTTCACGAACTTCACCCGCGCCACATCGGCGCTGCCGTAGCGGCGGATGCTGCCGTAGGGCCGGTCCGGTGTCGGCAGTAGCCCCCTGAGCTGATAGAAGCGGATCGTCTCGACATTGACCCCGGCCGCCTTGGCGAAGGCGCCGATGGTCAGGCTATCCGGTTCGGTGTTCATCACGCTTGAGTCCGTAGTTAACTACGGAAGTAACGTTACAGCATCAAGCGAAACCTCGAAAGGAGAACCTCATGTCGGAACCGCAATCCGGGCGTGGTGCCTTGGCCGCCGGTGGCCTCGCCGCCGTCCTCGCCTCGACCTGCTGCCTCGGCCCGCTGGTGCTGGTCGCGCTCGGCTTTTCCGGCGCCTGGATCGGCAACCTCACCGCGCTGGAACCGTACCGGCCGATCTTCATCGGTGCGGCGCTCGTCGCGCTGTTCTTCGCCTGGCGCGCCATCTTCCGGCCGGCCCATGCCTGCAAGCCGGGCGAGGTCTGCGCGATTCCGCAAGTTCGCACGACCTACAAGCTCATTTTCTGGATCGTGGCCGCCTTGGTGGTGGTCGCGCTCGCCTTTCCCTATGTCCTTCCGCTGTTCTACTGACAGGAGATCATCATGAAGAAACTTGCCGCACTCGTGGCCCTGGCCGCCATCGTCGCCACGCCCGCTTGGGCCGCCATCCAGACCGTCACGCTGTCCGTGCCCGGCATGACCTGCGCCGCCTGCCCGATCACGGTCAAGAAGGCGCTCTCCAAGGTCGAGGGCGTCAACCAGGTCGACGTGAGCTTCGACAAGCGCGAGGCGGTCGTGACGTTCGACGACGCCAAGACAACGATCCAGAAGCTGACCGAGGCCACCACCAACGCCGGCTATTCGTCCAGCGCGGTGCGCTAGTCACCGAGGCGTGTCGCCATGAATCCGATCATGCGTCTCGCCGACAAAACCGGCTCGCTCGGCGCGCTGGTGTCCGCCATGGGCTGTGCGATGTGCTTTCCCGCTATCGCCAGTTTGGGAGCCGCGATCGGCCTCGGCTTCCTGAGCCGCTGGGAAGGGCTGTTCGTCAATACGCTGCTGCCGGCCTTCGCTTGGCTGGCGTTGGTCATCAACGCGCTGGGCTGGTTCAGCCACCGGCAATGGCATCGCAGTGCGCTCGGCATGCTGGGGCCGACGATCCTGCTGCTCTCGCTCTATCCCTGGTTCCAGTACGGCTGGAGCAGCTACGCCACTTACACCGGGATCGGGCTGATGCTGGCGTTGTCGGTCTGGGATCTGGTGTCACCGGCCAACCGCCGCTGCGGGCCGGACGGCTGCGAACTCCCCGCGAAACACGGATGAAGCGGTCGCCACGAGAGGAATGAGACCATGACGCAACTGCAAATCACCGGCATGACCTGCGAATCGTGCGCGGCCCACGTCAAGGAAGCGCTGAAGCGGGTGCCCGGCGTGCGTTCGGTGGAGGTGTCCTACGCCAAGGGCAATGCAACCCTGGCCATGACCGCAGAGACTTCGACCAAAGCTCTGCTCGCTGCCGTCGCCGGACTCGGATACCGGGCCGCGCTGGCTGATTCACCGACTGCGCCGCCGCGTGGAGGGCTGTTCGACAAGGTGCGCGAATGGGTTGGCGGCGGGGACAAGACCGGCCACGACGACGGCAAGCTGCATATCGCCGTTATCGGCAGCGGCGGCGCGGCGATGGCCGCGGCGCTCAAGGCCGTCGAGCAGGGCGCGCGGGTGACGCTCATCGAACGCGGCACCCTCGGCGGCACCTGCGTCAATGTCGGCTGCGTGCCGTCCAAGATCATGATCCGCGCCGCGCACATCGCTCATCTGCGCGCGGCGAGCCCGTTCGACGACGGCATCGCGGCAGCAACGCCGGCCATCCTGCGCGAGCGGTTGCTTGCCCAGCAGCAAGCGCGCGTCGAGGAACTGCGCCGCGCCAAGTACGAAAGCATCCTGGACGGCAATCCATCCATCACGCGGCTGGCGGGCGAGGCCCGGTTCAAGGACGCGCGCACGCTGACCGTGGCGACTGCAGACGGCGGCACACGCGAAGTGAGTTTCGACCGCTGCCTGATCGCGACCGGCGCGAGTCCGGCGATCCCGCCGATCCCCGGCTTGAAGGACACGCCGTACTGGACCTCGACCGAGGCGCTGGCGAGCGACACGCTCCCTGAGCGGCTGGCAGTGATCGGCTCGTCGGTGGTGGCCGTCGAACTGGCGCAAGCTTTCGCCCGGCTGGGCAGCCGGGTCACGATCCTGGCGCGCAGTACGCTGTTCTTCCGTGAGGACCCGGCCATCGGTGCGGCCGTCACCGATGCCTTCCGCGCCGAAGGGATCAAGGTGCTGGAACATACGCAGGCGAGTCAGGTGGCTTATCGGGACGGCGGATTCGTGCTCATGACCGGGCAAGGCGAGCTCTCCGCCGACAAGCTGCTGATCGCCACCGGCCGCAGCCCGAATACGCAGGCAATGAATCTGGCAGCGGCGGGCGTGGCGGTAAACAAGCAGGGGGCCATCGTCATCGACGCGGCGATGCGCACCAGCGCGCCGGACATCTACGCTGCCGGCGACTGCACCGACCAGCCGCAGTTCGTCTATGTGGCGGCGGCGGCCGGCACCCGTTCGGCGATCAACATGACCGGCGGCAAAGCGGCGCTCGACCTGACCGCGATGCCGGCCGTGGTCTTCACCGACCCGCAGGTCGCCACGGTCGGGCTGTCCGAAGCCGAGGCCCACCTCAAGGGAATCGAGACCGACAACCGCACCCTCACGCTCGACAACGTACCGCGCGCGCTCGCCAACTTCGACACGCGCGGTTTCATCAAGCTGGTGATGGAGGAAGGCACGCGCCGGCTGATCGGCGTGCAGGCGGTCGCGCCGGAGGCGGGCGAACTGATCCAGGCGGCCGCGCTGGCGATCCGTGCCCGGATGACGGTGGAAGAACTGGCCGACCAGTTGTTCCCCTACCTCACGATGGTCGAGGGGCTGAAGCTGGCGGCGCAAACCTTCAAGAAGGACGTGAAGGCGCTGTCCTGCTGCGCCGGCTAGAAATTGAGACGGAAGCCGGTGGTCAGGATGTAGTCGTTTCGCAGCGCGCTGCCGTTCAGGTGCTGCGAGACCGGTATCTGAATGCCCGCTTCGAGCACCCATTTGCGGGTCACATACTGCACGGTCGGCGTCAGGAACAGCGTCGTGCCGCCCGAGTTCGGATCGTCAGCCCCATTGACCCGATCCTTGGCGACATGAATCAGGTTGGCCTCCAGCCCGCCGTAGAGAAAGCTGGGGACGCCTTCGCCCAACGTGCCGGGCCACAGCCGGCGCTGGACCGACAGATCGAGGCGGCTGACCGCGCCGGCGCGGAAGCTGTTGGCCTCGCCGTTGCGCTGATGGGCGAGCTGGACGTCCCAGCCCCAATCCAGGGATTGGAACGACGCCACCGCGCCGCCTTGCCAGTCCCAAGAGCCAGAACCCGGCTGGAGCATCGGCGGCAGCCGTCCAAGGCGGTCGGAAGCGTGGTCATCCCCGGTCGGCGCCTTGACGCCGAGAAACGGCGCGATGCGGAAGGTATGCCCCGTCGCGTTGGCTTCAAAGGCCGTGTAGCGGCCCATGAACATCGCATCGCCAAAGCCCGACTGGCTGCGCGTCGCGTCCGCCCCGCCCACGTTCATCGACAGCCGCTTGTCTGCATAAGGCAGCACCGCGAACACGGCAAAGTCGCGGGTGACGCCGTAGCCCAGCACGGACATCAGACCGGAAACCTCCATGCGGCGGTTCATCGGTGATGGATCGTCGGTGCTCTTCATGTAGACGAACTGCTCGCGCAGAATCCACTCGTCCTTGGAGATGGGCAAGGCTGTGTTGAAGGTCAGCGGCGCTGCGTTGGCGGCCCCCGCCGCAGCGCACAGCAGCGCCGCCGTCGCGATGCATCCGGGCCGGGGCTTCATTTGGTTTCTTCCCTGGATACCTTCGCCTCGCCGGGCGTAAAGCCGGCGTCATGGATAAGCTGCTTGTAGCGGGCGATGTCGGGCTGCGTGCCCGGCTTGAGTTCAATACGCACGTTCTGGTCTTTCAGGCTCGCAGCCGCGTGATCGACTTCGTCCGCCTTGCGGAGGCTCTTCTCCAACCCATAGGCGCAGAACGGGCAGGTCATGCCCTTGACGGCAATGTCCACCACCTGGCGCTCCGCGCCGAAGGCCATGAGTGGCAGGCAAAGCGCCAAGGCTGCTGCCAGGTGTTTCAGATAGGGTCTTTGCATGACGATGATCTCCTTCGAGGATGGGAGGCTCAGACCCCGAGCCAGATACGGATCGGCAGCGCCAGATAGGCGGCGAAGAAGCCGATGCCCCAGATGGCGGCCGAGACACCATGAATCCGCCGGTTCCAGCGCTGGGCGCGCTCGCACAAGCGCCCCAGCTCGGGATCGCTCGGGCAGGCGCGACCAGGCCGGTAGAGCAGCCAGCCGGAGGCCAGCAGCATCAGCCCAGAGCCCGCGAACGCCCAGGTCTTGTGCAGGGCCAGCGTGACCAGGAACGGCACGGCGCTGGTGACGGCCGCCACGGCGGCACCCAGGCCCAGCGTGACGAACAGGATCGGCAGGGCGCAGCAGATCAGCGTGCCGCTTGCGGCGAACAGCGTCAGCCAACTGACCGTGTTTTGCCGAAGCCGCGAGGGGTCGGTCTTCATAGCGCGCCCTACCAGGTGAGCCAGGGGAAAAAGGCGAACCAGCCATTGAGCAGATACAGGCCGGTGAGCATCAGCAGGATGCTGCCGGCCAGTTCGAAAGTCCTTTGGTAGCGTCCGAGCGGTTTCATATGCTCGATCCGCTCCAGCGCGGCCGCCGCCAGAGCCAGGGGAATCGCGCGTCCGATGGCGAAACTGGTCAACATCGCCGCGCCGAACAGCGGCGAGCCGCTACCCGCCGCCACGCCCAGCAGCACGACGAGCGCCGGGGCGAAGGAGGGGCAGACGGCGACCGAGAACG
>JBFWZH010000062.1:0-5332 GCA_050185585.1 Sphingomonadales bacterium
CTAGCGGGGTCAGTCGGGCATTCTTGTGCACGTCCACTCGGCTCTCCCTGGGAACACTGAAGCTTCGCAAACCTCAGCTTCCTCGGATCAGACCGAGTGGACAACCTGTTGAGAGATCACAGCTAGCTGGCGATCGCCCGCTGCTCTCCGGCGGCGATCTGGCGGTCCTTCATGGCGTTCTTCATGGCCTTTTGCAGCTTCTCGAAGGCGCGGACCTCGATCTGGCGCACCCGCTCGCGCGAGATGTTGTATTCCTGGCTCAGATCCTCGAGCGTTGCCGGCTCGTCCTTCAGGCGCCGCTCGGTGAGGATGTGCTTCTCCCGGTCGTTCAGCACCGACATGGCCTCGGTCAGCAGCTGCTGCCGCAGCGACATCTCGTCGCGTTCGGCAAGGCGCTCCTCCTGATCCATGTCCTCGTCGACCAGCATGTCCTGCCACTCGGAGTCGGAGTCATCGCGCAGCGGGGCGTTCAGCGAGCTGTCCGGCGCGGTGAGGCGCCGGTTCATGGAGACGACCTCGTCCTCGGTCACGCCCAGGCGGCGGGCGATCTCGGTCACGTTCTCGGGCTTCAGGTCGCCTTCCTCGATGGCCTCGATCTGGCCCTTCACGCGGCGCAGGTTGAAGAACAGCTTCTTCTGCGCCGCCGTGGTGCCCATCTTCACCAGCGACCACGAGCGCAGCACATATTCCTGGATCGAGGCGCGGATCCACCACATGGCGTAGGTGGCGAGGCGGAAGCCCTTGTCCGGGTCGAACCGCTTCACCGCCTGCATCATGCCCACATTGCCTTCCGAGATCAGCTCGCCCAGCGGCAGGCCGTATCCCCGGTATCCCATGGCGATCTTGGCGACGAGCCGCAGATGGCTGGTCACCAGCTTGTGGGCGGCGTCGGTGTCGCCATGTTCGCGCCAGGCGCGGGCGAGCATGTACTCCTCCTCCTGCGCCAGCATGGGGAACTTGCGGATTTCCTGCAGGTAGCGCGACAGGCTGCCTTCGGGACTCAGCAGGGTAGGAAGCTGTGCGGTCGACATCTCTGTTCTCTCGTTCATCTCGTCATTCTAGGGGACGGCGCGGGAAACACCAACTCCACCCCTTAACCCCCCGACGAACCAAACGATCCATCGACCACGCGGACTCAGGCGGCGAGCACCCGCGTCAACGCATCCATGTCACTTGGGAGTTCGCTCGTAAAGTTCAAGACGCAGCCGGTAACCGGATGCTCGAAGCCGAGGACGCCCGCATGCAGCGCTTGGCGGCGGAACGTCCTCAGGAACTCCTGGGCTTCGGCCGTCAGCCCCCTGGCGCGGCGGCCGGCGCCGTACATCGGATCGCCGATCACCGTGTGCCCGATATGGGCCATGTGCACCCGGATCTGGTGGGTGCGCCCGGTCTCCAGCCGGCATTCGATCAGGCTGGCGACCGGCGCCAGCGGATCGCCGAAGACCGCCTCGACTGAATAGTGCGTCACCGCATGCTTGCCGCCCGCCTTCAGCACCGCCCGCTTCTGGCGGTTGGCGGTGCTGCGGCCGATCTGGGTGTCGATGGTGCCCTCGCGCGGACGGGGCGCACCCCAGCAGACGGCCTTGTATGCCCGCTCGATGCTGTGGTCGTGGAACTGGGCGGCCAGGCCGTTGTGGGCGGCGTCGGTCTTGGCCGCCACCATCAGCCCCGAGGTGTCCTTGTCGAGCCGGTGGACGATGCCCGGGCGCCTCACGCCGCCGATGCCCGACAGGCTGTCGCCGCAATGGGCGATCAGTGCGTTGACCAGGGTGCCGCCCGCATGGCCCGCCGCCGGATGCACCACCAGCCCCGCCGGCTTGTCGATGACGATGAGGTGGGCGTCCTCGTAGGCGATGTTCAGCGGGATGGCCTCGCCGCGCGGCTGGGCCTCGATCGCCGGTGGCACCGTCAGAACGTAGCGTTCCCCCGGTTTGACCTTGGCCGAGGCGTTGTCTATCGTCCGCGCCACCGGGCCGTCCATGCGCGCGACCATGCCCGCCGCCAGCAGCTGCTGGATGCGGGCGCGGGACATGCCGGAGAGGGCCGCCGCGAGCGCCTTGTCGAGCCGGTCGCCGGCGGCGTCCTCGCCGATGACCGCCTCGACCGTCTGATCGGGAATCTGGGACATGAGCGAACAAGTGGACCAAAAGCAGCGCGTGCTCAAGATCATCGTGATCGTGCTCGGCATCCTGATCCTGATCTCGCTCGGCGTCATCGTCGCCGGCATCGCCATGAACGCGGCAAAGCTGGGCAAGCCCAAGCCGCTGGACGCGGCTGCGCCGGTGCCCGGCGCGGCGAGGGTGGCGGGAGAGATGGACGTGCCGATCCCGACTGGCGCCCGCGTTGTCGCGGTCACCGGCGACGGCAAGGAACTGCGCGTGCTGCTGGAGACGCCCGGGGGCCAGGCGCTGATGCTGGTCGACCGCAGGACCGGCGCCGTGCTGGGTACGCTGCGCTTCGTGCCGGAAGCGACGACGCCGTGATCCGTCTCTCGCCCGAGCTTGCAGGGAGCATCCGCGGGGCGGCGGCTGCCGCCTATCCCAACGAGTGCTGCGGCCTGCTGATCGGCCATGCTGAAGGCGCGGCGCTCGTGATCGACGGGATCGCCGAAAGCGCCAACCTGTCCGCCCGGCCCCATGACAGCTTCGAGGTCGACCTGCGCCTGCGCCTCAAGCTGCAGAAGGAGTTGCGCGGCACCGGCCGCGACATCGTCGGCCACTACCATTCCCACCCGGACGCACCCGCGGCCCCGTCCGAGCGCGACCGCGCCCAGGCCTGGGAGCCGGACATGGTGTGGCTGATCGTCGCCGTCGTGCGGGGCAAGGCGGGCGAACTTGGCGCCTTCCGGCTGGACGAGGCCGCCGGCCGGTTCCAGCCGGTGCCGGTGGTGATGCTCGCCTGAGCCGTCACTTTTCCCTTGAAAGCCGGGGGCCATCCCGCCTATCTAGTGCGCCTGTTCGCGGCCATGCTCCCTTCGTCTAGCGGCCCAGGACGTCGCCCTCTCACGGCGAAAACAGGGGTTCGAGTCCCCTAGGGAGCGCCAGCGGACATTCCTCCTCCGAGTTGATGCATGCGCGCGCAGCGCCTCACGCGCCGATATGCTAGCGTCCATGCGGGGAGGAGCGATGGAAATCCGCGAGATGTATTGGTCCGCCGCCGGAATCGACGGCAGCGGCCCCTCGGGAAGCGCGTGCGAATGAGCGGAACGGTCTCCGCCGACGCGCCCTATCCGCCGCTGTCGCGCGCCTGGACGGCGGCCGGCGTGCTGGCTGTCGCCACGGTGTTCGCCTTCATCGACCGGCTGCTGCTCAACATCCTGCTCGAGCCGGTGCGCCAGACGCTGGGTATCACCGACACCGAGATCAGCCTGCTGCAGGGCATGGCGTTCATCCTGTTCTACCTGGTGTTCAGCCTGCCCGTCGGCTGGCTGCTCGATCGCCGGAACCGGCGCAACATCATGATCCTCGGCGTGCTCACCTGGAGCGTCATGACCGTCGCCTGCGGCCTCGCCGACGACTTCTGGACGCTGTTCGCCGCCCGCGCGGGCGTGGGCATCGGCGAGGCGGTCCTCGCCCCGGCGGCGTTCTCGATCATCGCCGATTACTTTCCCCAGCGGCTGCGGGGCCGGGCCATGGCGCTCATCGTCATGTCGACCACCATGGGCTCGGGCTCCTCCTTCCTGCTGGCCGGCGCGGTCGCCATGGTGGTGCCGGGCGCCGCGCAGGTCGACCTGCCGTTGCTCGGCGCCGTCTATGGCTGGCAGCTGACGTTCTTCGCCGCGGGCCTGCCGGGGCTCGCGATCGCCGGGATGCTGTTGCTCGTGCGCGAGCCGCCGCGCCGGGAAGGCGCGGGTGCCCATGACGAGGCTGCCGCCGCAGGCGTCTGGAGCTATGCGCGGCGCAACCTGAAAATCCTGCTGCTGCTGATCGGCGCGGCGGGGCTGTTCGCCCTCGCGTCCAACGCGCTGGTGGCGTGGATGGCGGCGCTCTACATCCGGCACTTCGGCCTCACCGTCGCCGAACTGGGCTTCACGCTGGGCTTCATCAACATCCTGATCGGCCTGCCCGGCGGCCTGGCGGGCGGCTATCTCAGCGACTGGTTCGCCTCCCGCCCGGGCCGGGGCGGGCGCATGAACGTGATGTGCCTGGGCAGCCTGTTCTGCATCCTGCCGCTGTTCCTCTGGCCCTATGTGGGCTCCTACGCCGTCAGCCTGGTGTTCCTCGCGCTGTGCCAGTTCAGCTTCCCGCTGATCATCGCCAGCATTCCCAGCACGCTGCACGCCATCGTGCCGAACCGGCTGCGCGGCCGGATGACCGCCGTGCTCTATCTGGCGAACGGCATCATGGGAACGGCGCTGGGGCCGCTGGTCATCGCGGCGGCGAACGACAACGTGTTCGTGGACGGGGGCGTGCGCCAATCGCTGATGGTGCTGCTGCCGCTGGTCGTCGCCGTCGGCTGTGCCATGTCGTTCGCGGGCCGCAGCGCCTACCAGCGCGCGCGGGCCGAAACGGGCGACTGACGATCCGCCGCGCCGGTCAGTGCGCGTTCACCATCGAATCCAGGGTGAAGAACGCCAACCGCATCTCGCGGCAGGTCAGCGCGACCACGCTGCCGGTGCGGTCGATGTCGATGCCCTTGGCCCGCCTCAACGTAACTTCTCGCCACTGTCAGCCGAAAATCCTTGGCGAGGTTGCATCAATCACGAATTGCTCTGACCCCGCTTCGGTCTATCCTGCTGACAAATATTGCCAGTTCCATTAGAATTATCAAACTGCATCAAATTCGGACGTTTTTCCTCCCGCTAAGTGGAGTGTCTGGAAATGCCGAACGATGAATATGATCCGAACAAAAACTGGGTTTGGGAAAGTTACGTTGGAAGCCAAACCGGCCAAGGCCGCGGTGTTGCTGGCATGGTTGCCAATCAAGAATACGAAGCGAAGAAGAAGCGTGAGGCGGAAACTCGAAAAGCGTTTGTGATCCAGACCCAATCAACTCCCAGAGGGGATCGCTCAACGGCCAAGCCAATTTTTCCATTCGTTGATTTATGGCTTAGCAAAGTACCGAGTTGGTCTTATTACGTGCTGGGTGGCGCTGGCGCTGCAGTAGGATACGGTCTTATTGCCCGAGAAGGCGGGGAACACGCGTGGGTCGGCGCGCTACTGGGTTTTGTTGCGGGCCTCTTGATTCTGCCGCTCGCCACGGTCGTCATTAAGCTAAGTCTCGTTGCGTTAATCGTGGCCGTCGGAGCTGGACTAGTTTACGGCCTTTATCAGGCCATGCTTCTGTTTGGCTGGATTTCCGGTTAGAGAATCTCGTCTTTATTCGGCGAGGT
>JBFWZH010000063.1:0-4393 GCA_050185585.1 Sphingomonadales bacterium
CTACTACGGGAAACCCGGTCCCGTCGTCATGCTCGAAGGATGGCTCGAACTCCAAGCCGCAAAACGCGCCATCAACAAACTCGGCATCAAACTCAATGTGTGAATCTGTTAGCCCCTTGGGAGAGGGTCGGGGTGAGGGGCGTTGTCGATGCCGTCCGCCGGCCTGAATCCCTTCCCATGCAACGCCCCTCACCCTCCCACGGCCTTCGGCCGCGGGCCCCTCCCTCTCCCAGGGGGCGAGGGTCGACCTTGCCGGGTTCGGGTAGCCGCTGGCGGCGGGGAACGGCCTGGAGCGGTAGTCACTCAGTTTGGCCTCTCCGCAGGGGATTGTTCCCTCTCCCATTGGGAGAGGGTCGGGGTGAGGGGCGTTGTCGATGCCGTCCGCCGGCCTGAATCCCTTCCCATGCAACGCCCCTCACCCTCCCACGGCCTTCGGCCGCGGGCCCCTCCCTCTCCCAAGGGGCGAGGGTCAGCCTGCCGGGTTCAGGCTTGCCGGGTTCGGGCCTAGGACGCGCTGGGCGACATCACCCGCCAGGCGTAGACGATCTCGGCCAGGTGCTCGTGCAGGTGGCCGTCCGGGACGCGGGTGAGGTCCTTGCGCAGGCGGCTGACCACGCTGGCCTCGGTCTCGAGGTCGAGGGCGTTCACCAGCTGGCCGAGCGGCCGGGCCGGCGCGACCAGCACGAGGCGCTCGAACTCGCCGCGCCGCCGCGCCTTGTTCAGCTCCTCGCCGATGGCGCGCAGGAAGTCCTCCTTGCGGAGCTGGTTGACGTGGTGGCGCGCCTCGATGCCGTGGCGCGCGGAGGTCGCGCTCTCGTGCACCCGCCCCGAATGGTCGTGGGAATGGTCGTGGCGGTTGTCGGCGACGATCTCGCGGACGGTGTCGAACGCCATTTCGCCGATGCGCTTGGAGACGAACCGGACGTGTCCGCCGTCGGCGATGACGAAGAGGGTCTTGTGCGATTTCATGGCAGGTTCCGTTGCTTGCGGTGATGGGGACATCCTAGCCGCCGGCCGGCGGGGTTCCTTGATGCGGATCAATGGATGGCGCCGCCGGGAACCGCCCTGCGCCCTCGCCCGCTTGACACCCCAACAAATCGGACTACGGTTCCGGCCTCCACCGACAAGCGCGCGACACATGGACCAGACCGTAGAAAATCCCGTGAAGATCACCCTGCCCGACGGCAGCGCCCGCCAGTTCGACGGGCCCGTGACCGGCGCCGCGCTGGCCGCCGATATCGGCCCCGGCCTCGCCAAGGCCGCCCTCGCCGTCCTGGTGGACGGCCAGGAGTGGGATCTGACGCGCACGATCGCACGGGATGCGAAGGTGTCGATCATCACCCGCCGCGACGAGGCGGGGCTGGAGCTGCTGCGCCACGACGCCGCGCATGTGATGGCCGAGGCGGTCAAGGAGCTCTATCCCGACACCCAGGTGACCATCGGCCCGGCGATCGAGGACGGCTTCTACTACGATTTCGCCCGCGACGAGCCGTTCACCCCCGAGGACCTGGAGAAGATCGAGCAGCGCATGCGCGAGATCGTCGACCGGGACGAGGAGATCGTGCGCGAGGAATGGGACCGCGACGCCGCGGTCGCGTTCTTCAAGAGCATCGGCGAGGACTACAAGGCCGAGATCATCGCCTCGATCCCCGAGGGCGAGGCCATCGGCCTCTACCGCCAGGGCGATTTCATCGATCTGTGCCGCGGCCCGCATCTGCCGTCGACCGGCAAGCTCGGCAAGGCGTTCAAGCTGATGAAGCTGGCCGGCGCCTACTGGCGCGGGAATTCGGATAACGAGATGCTCCAGCGCATCTACGGCACCGCCTGGCGCGACGAGAAGGAGCTGAAGGACTACCTGTTCCGCATCGAGGAGGCCGAGAAGCGCGACCATCGCCGCATCGGCCGCGAGATGGACCTGTACCATCTGCAGGAAGAGGCGCAGGGCTCGGTGTTCTGGCACCCGAAGGGCTATGTCATCTGGCAGGCGCTGGAGCAGTATCTGCGCCGCCGGCTGACCGCCCACGGCTATGTGGAGGTGAAGACCCCGCAGCTGCTGGACTCCCGGTTCTGGGAGCAGTCGGGCCACTGGTCGAAGTTCCGCGAGAACATGTTCGTGGTGCCGGACGAGATCCCCAGCACCGAGGACGACCAGCCGATCGTGTCGTCGGACGCGCGGCTGATGGCGTTGAAGCCGATGAACTGCCCGGCGCACATCCAGATCTTCAAGAACGACATCCGCTCCTACCGCGACCTGCCGATCCGCATGGCCGAGTTCGGCTGCTGCCACCGCAACGAGGCGCACGGGGCGCTGCACGGCCTGATGCGCGTGCGCCAGATGACCCAGGACGACGCGCACATCTTCTGCCGCGTCGACCAGATCGTCGAGGAGACACGCGGGTTCTGCGAGCTGCTGGCCAGCGTCTACGAGCATCTGGGCTTCACCGACGTGCGGGTCAAGCTGGCGACCCGGCCGGACAATCCGGATCTGCGCGGCGGCACCGACGAGACCTGGGACCTGTCGGAGACGCTGCTGGCCGAGGCGGTCACCGCCGCCGGCCTGGAGTTCACCTATTCGCCCGGCGAGGGCGCGTTCTACGGCCCCAAGCTGGAGTTCCACCTGCGCGACGCCATCGGCCGGTCGTGGCAGTGCGGCACCTTGCAGCTCGACTTCGTGCTGCCCGAGCGGCTCGACGCCAACTATATCGGCGAGGACGGCGCCAAGCACCGGCCGGTGATGCTCCACCGCGCCATCCTGGGCTCGTTCGAGCGCTTCATCGGCATGCTGGTCGAGCACTATGCGGGCAAGTTCCCGCTGTGGCTGGCGCCGGTGCAGGCAGTGGTCGCCACCATCACCCAGGACGGCGATCCATACGCCAACGAGGTCGTCGGCCTGCTGAAGCAGGCGGGCATCCGCGCCGAGGCCGATCTGCGCAACGAGAAGATCAACTACAAGGTGCGCGAGCATTCCGTCGCCAAGGTGCCGGTGATCCTGGTGATCGGCCGCAAGGAGGCCGAGGAGCGGACCGTGTCGGTGCGCCGGCTCGGCTCGGGCGACCAGAAGGTCGAGGGCGTCGACGCGGTGATCGCCGCCCTGCGCGCCGAGGCGGCGCCGCCGGCCTGACCCGGATCGCCGAACGGGCAACGGGTCAGTTTGAATTTCTGAACCGCACCTTGCCATGCGCCCAATTTGGGCTCAGGATCACCTTCATCGGCGGACGAGACCCCTTCGGCTCCGCTGCCTGAGAGACACGACAGTGCTCCCGCCGTTACCCGGACAGGAGCGCGCCATGTCGCATCCGCCCAAAGTTTCCAAATCGATTGACGACCTGCTGGACATGATTTTGATGGAGATGGGTGTCAATCATCCGCAGGTCACCCCTGAACAGGAAGGCGAACTGAAGCAGGCCCTGCTCGCCATCATGGAGGACGAGGACGGCTGGCGGCGCGACCCTCACGAGATGAGGCGGCGCTTCCAGACCGCGATGAACGCTGTTCTCAACGCTCAACAGTCGCACAACTAGGAATACCGCCGAACGGCTGGACTTGCCGGGGGGTTGAGCCTATCTTCAAGGCTCGCAACGCGGCGCCCGCGCGCCGCGTGACTGCTTTTGAACACGAATGGAGAGACCTACATACCTAGACCACCTATGCAGGCGCCGCCGAACCGGGAGGGTCCGCGCGCCAATGACGAGATCAGGGTTCCCAAGGTCCGCCTGATCGACGCCGCCGGAGACAATGTCGGAGTCGTCGCCATCGACAAGGCGCTCGCCGCGGCGGTTGCCGCCGGCCTCGACCTGGTCGAGATCTCGCCCAATGCCGATCCGCCCGTCTGCAAGATCCTCGACTATGGCAAGTTCAAGTACGAGGCGCAGAAGAAGGCCAACATCGCCCGCAAGAACCAGAAGGTCATCGAGGTCAAGGAGATCAAGATGCGCCCGGGCATCGACGAGCACGACTACCAGGTCAAGCTGCGCGCCATGCACCGGTTCTTCGAGGAAGGCGACAAGGTGAAGGTGACCCTGCGCTTCCGCGGCCGCGAGATGGCCCACCAGGACATCGGCGCCGACCTGCTCCGCCGCGTGCAGGAAGACGTTTCCGAACAGGCCAAGGTGGAAAGCTTCCCCCGCCTGGAAGGCAAGCAGATGACCATGGTGATGGCGCCCAAGTAAGCGCCGGTTTCACCGCAGAAGGCTCCGAACCCCCGCCATGTGCGGGGGTTTGTTTTGGGGGGCCGTCGGGGGTGCTGCCCGCCAAGTTCCGCTGTCGCTAGAGCGTGTCGCATTTAATTAGCCTCATACCCTGCGGCAGCGAAGAAGTTCTCGCACTCCTGGCTTGAGAAGAGATCGCAGACGGCGCCGACGGCCTTCCAGAGGTCGTCATATGACCGTGCGGC
>JBFWZH010000064.1:0-3504 GCA_050185585.1 Sphingomonadales bacterium
AGTCGACCGGCTGCTTGGGCCACATTCCGGTATGGAAGGACTGGCCCTTGAAGTCGGCCATGCCGGGGAAGTTGGGCATGGTCGGCGCCGACAGGGCGCCGATCGCCGTGATCAGGAACCGCGCCGTATGGCTGCTGCCGTCTTCCAGCTCGACCTTCCAGCGCCGGCCCGGCTCGTCCCAGCGCGCCGCCACGACCCGGGCGCGGAACTGGATGTCGCGGCGCAGGTCGTACTTGTCGGCAATCAGGTTGAGGTAGCGCTCGGTCTCGGGCTGCGGAGCGAAATGCTCCGTCCAGCTCCACTCCTTCAGCAGTTCCTTGTCGAAGGAGAAACCGTAGGAATAGCTTTCCGAATCGAAACGGCAGCCGGGATAGCGGTTCCAGTACCAGGTGCCGCCCACTCCCGTCCCCGCCTCGAACACGCGCGTCCGCAAGCCCAGGTCGCGGAGCTTGATCAGCTGGTACAGGCCGGACATGCCGGCGCCGATGACGATGGCATCGTAGTCCAGGCCGGCCGCGGCCATGGGCGCCGGTGCGGATACGGGCCGGCTCTCGGTCTGCGCGACAGCGCTCATCTCGTTCGTTCCTCCATGCGCCACTCGTGTCCTCTGCGCATTCGGTCGTCAAGACTGGCGGCGGGTGCAAGGACCGCATTTGATGCAGATCAACGTTGACCGCGACAGATTGCGCATGCCCCTCGTCGTGAGTATTCGGTGCCGCGGCATCCCTGGGGGAGGCGATCGCTGTCGCTTTCCGGTGATTTCAATACCTTATGCGCCGCCGGAAGATTGCGGTTAGAGAGATGGGCTGGAGAAGAGCTGCGTGGGGAGCGTGCGTGGCGTCGCATCGCAAAACCGGGGAGCGAACACATGGCGACAGCCCACACCGACCTCGCGACCAGCCTTCTGCGCGAGCGCGAGGCGCGCAGCCTCGTCCTGCTGCTCACCGTCGTGCTGGCGAGCTTCGTCGCCCAGACGATCAACTTCTGGCTCCAGCACCTCGTCAGGCCGGATCTCGGCGGCAAGCCGGACATCATGACTGCCTACCTCGTCGTGAGCACGCTGAGCTCGGCGGTGCTGCTCTACCTGCTGCATCGCCGCCAGTGGATCGACGGCATCGGTCTCGTCGCCGCATTCTTCGCCGCCTCGTTCGCCGCCACCGCGGGCGTGGTCATGTGGCAGGGCTACGCGCCCGATGCCCCGGTCGTGCTGCTGACCAAGCTGCCTGTCACTGTCGCCGACCTCGTGGCCATAGCCGGCATGGCACTGACCCTGCGCCCGCTCTACGTCGTGATCACCGGCGCCGGCGTGCTGCTGACGCAGCTCGTCTTCTACCTCCTGGCGGCGAACGACGGCGCCACCGTGGTCGCGACACGGCCCATGGACTCCTACATGGGCCCAGCGCTGGGTCGCGTGCGCTTCGCCATCGACGGCCTGTTCGTCGCCAGCGCCACGGCAGCCACCGCCTTCGCCACGCATCTCGCACGCCGCACCGTCCGCGAGGCGGTGGCGCTGCAGCGCACGCGCGATCATCTCAGCCGCTACTTCTCGCCCGAGGTCGCCGCCGAGATCGCCGGCGCCGGCGAGGACTTCCTGCAACCGGGCGGCCGCGAGCAGGAGATCGCTGTGCTGTTCGCCGACCTCCAGGGCTTTACCCGCCTGTGCGCGGGCATGCCCGCGACCGAGGCCTTCGCCCTGCTGGCCGAGTACCACGCCCGCATGGTCGCCGAGATCTTTGCCGCCGGCGGCACGCTCGACAAGTTCACCGGCGACGGGCTGATGGCGACGTTCGGGACGCCCGATCCTGCGCCCGACGCCGCCGACCGCGCGGTGCGCGCCGCGCTCGCCATGACGGCCGCCCTGGCCGCGCTCAACCGCGACCGCACCGCGCGCGGTCAGCCCGCCCTGGTCCAGCGCATCGGCATCCATGCCGGCCCCGCCCTGGTCGGCAATGTCGGCACCGCCCAGAGGCTCGAATACACGGTGATCGGCGACACGGTGAACGTCGCGAGCCGCATCGAGCGCGCCTGCAAGACGAGCGGCCGCCCGATCCTGATCTCCGACACCGTGTTCCGGCGGCTCGGGACGGCCGTCGCCACGGAACCCTTCGGCGCCGTCGTCTTCGACGGCCAGCCTCATCCGATCGAGCTCCATGCCCTGAGGACATGACAGTGGACCAGCGACCGTCTCCTCGCCGCCCAGATTTTGCTTGAAGCGGAGAAGGGAGGGCGATCGCTAAGTCGCTTCCGCCGTGGTCGGGTCGATCACGGAGAGGACTTGTGCGACCCTGTTGACCGGGAAGCCACCCATTTGGCCATGCGCGCGGACGGCGGCCTCGTCCGGCGCGATGTAGATGCAGTAGATGCATCCGAGCCGTTCGAGGTGGTGTCGCAGGACATCATGAGCGTGTTCCTCAATCTGTTCAGCAACGGCTTCTATGCCATCAACAGGCGGCGGCTCGAGGCCCGTGCAGCGGGCTTTCAGCCGACGATCCGGATCGCGGTCGTTGCGCCGTGCAGGTCAGCCCGTTTGCGTGCCGGCGCGCCTCACCGTGGGGGCCGGCCCCCGCGCTGCTCCGCCCTCGACTCTAACGATAGCGGGCGGCGCTTATGAACTGGCTGAAAGCCTCGCACCAGACGACCGCGGTCGTGTAGGCGCCGACGTCGACGCCGGACGGCACGTCGACCAGGAAGCCGTCGAACGTCTTGACGTCGCCGATCCGGCGTGACCGATCCTTGATGGCAAGGAAACCTTCCTTGGTGTCGACGAACGAGGGAGCGAGGTAGAGCTTGTAGTCCGGGCCCGGTGCCAGACGCCCTTCATGTGCGATCCTCTCCGGCGTCACCCGCAGTTCGCCCTCGCCCCAGTGGAGGAAGTCGCTGCCCTTCAGATTGCGCTCGAAGCGGCCCTTGAACAGCACGGGACCGCCAATCGCCTGGAGCGCCGCCTTGTCCGGGCTGGGCGGGGCCGTGAGGATCGGCAGCGCGTAGATGCCGAGCCCGAAGCCGAGACCCAGCGCGAGAGCGTGGGTAGCCAGCAGCACGATCCAGCGAAGCATGGCATCAGGTCCGTGGTGTCAGCAGTCCCACAAAGCGCGCATTCTCACGGCACTGAACCTGCGCCAAGCGCGTCGTCACGCAGGCCCATGAGCGGCGCTGACGGGAGAGGTTACCCCCCTCGAGTGGCACGCTCCCGACATCAGGCGTCCGGAACCGCCGCGATCAGCTCGGCGATCAGCCGGTTGACCTCGCCGCTCCTCTCCATGTGCACCAGATGGCCGACCTGGTCGAGGAGATGGCACGCGACGCCCACCGGCAGGCCCTCGGCGTGGGCCGGCGGGATGATCCGGTCGGCGCGGCCCCAGACGACCTGGCGCGGCACCGTCGCGTCCGCCAGGACGTGGCGCAGGTCGTCGCGCTGGCGGCCGCCGGGAAAGGCGGCGGCGGCGATCGCCTGCAGGGCCGCCGCCACGCCGTCCAGCCGCTTGTACTTCAGGACCTCGTCGA
>JBFWZH010000065.1:0-3435 GCA_050185585.1 Sphingomonadales bacterium
AAGCGCCCAAGCGTCACGTCCATCCCGATCTCCTCTCAATGACCAGGACAGCGAATCAGACTTCACCACTCCCTTCAATACATTCTCAAATCACGATGTGTGAATGTCGTAGCCCAAGGGGAGAGGGTTCGATGGGCCACGCCGGCCGATCCCCTCTCCCCTTGGGAGAGGGTTAGGGTGAGGGGCGTTCTCGCCGCTCCACAAAACCTTCCTTTCCCCCTAAACTCCCCCGCGAACCAAGGGGAGACAGTGAATGCTCGAAGGCAAGGTCGTGCTCGTGACCGGCGGCTCCAGCGGCATCGGCCGCATCACCGCGCAGGCGATCTCGAAGGCCGGCGCGAAAGTCGCCGTCACCGGCAGGCGGCCCGAGGAAGGCGCCGAATGCGTCGCGCTGATCGAGCAGGCGGGCGGACAGGCGCTGTTCGTGCAGGGTGATGTCTCCAACGAGGCCGACATCGAGAAGGCCGTCGCCGAGACGGTGAAGAAATTCGGCCGGCTCGATGCCGCCTTCAACAACGCCGGCATCGGCGCGGCGGGCGGCAGGCTGGCCGACATGGACGCCGACAGCTTCGACGACATGTTCAACATCAACGTCAAGGGCGTGTTCCTGTCGATGAAGCACGAGATCCGCCAGTTCCTGAAGCAGGGTACCGGCGGCGTCATCGTCAATTGCAGCTCGGTGCAGGGCCATGTGAGCATCGCCGGTTCGGGCCACTATCCGGCCACCAAGCACGCCGTCGAGGGCTACACCAAGATGGCGGCGCAGGAATATGCCGGCGACGGCATCCGCATCGCCGCGGTCTCGCCCGCCGTGATCTCCGACGGCCGGCTGGGCTCGGGCCCGCTGCCCGAGGAATTCCAGAAGATGCTGCTCGACCTCCACCCCATCGGCCGCTTCGGCACCGGCCAGGACGTGGCGAACGCGGTGATCTTCCTGATGTCCGACATGGCCAGCTACATCACCGGCTCGTCGCTGGTGGTGGATGGCGGGTACATGGCGAAGTAGGCGCCTAGGGCTCCAGCACCGCATCCCAGTAGAGATAATCCCGCCAGCTTTCGTGCAAATAGTTGGGCGGGAAGCGCCGGCCCCTGTCCTGCAGATCGTGCTGGGACGGCCGGAACGGCATGGTGCGCGGGTGCATTCCGGCCTCGCCCGGCGTGCGGCCGCCCTTGCGCAGATTGCACGGCGCGCAGGCGGTGATGACGTTCTCCCAGGTGGTGATGCCGCCATAGGCGCGCGGCACCAGATGGTCGAAGGTCAGATCGTGGCGGTTGCCGCAATACTGGCAGGCGAACTCGTCGCGCAGGAACAGGTTGAACCGGGTGAAGGCCGGGAACGGCGCCGGCTTCACATAGCGCTTCAGGCAGATGACGCTGGGCAGCTTGAACTCGAAGCTGGGGGAGCGGATCACCCGGTCGTATTCGGCGACGATCACCACCCGGTCCATGAAGACCGCCTTCACGGCGTCCTGCCAGCACCAGAGCGAGAGCGGGTAGTAGCTGAGGGGACGATAGTCCGCGTTCAGCACCAGCGCGGGGCAACTCTCCAGGGTCGGTACGGCAGTTTCCACAGGCGTTCCGCTTCCTCAGTCATCGCCTTAATACCAGATCGGGTATGACGGCGTTATGACACCACCAAGTTTTGCACGGGCGAATTGGCTCCGCCACTATTTTCAAGCACCTATCTCTCGGGCCCCAGCACCTCCGACAGGAACCGCTCGCCCAGGTCGATGCCGTCCGGGCCGATGCCGTGTCCCATATGCGCCGACAGGTGCGTTTCGACAGGTACATGGTTCCGCCGCAGGAAATTGGCAGCGGAATCCATCGCCATGGGCGGGATCATGGTGTCGAGGTCGCCGTGGACGAGCTGTACCGGCGGCCGCGAGCGGATCGCCGGCTCCAGCAGCTTCGGCGCGGCGATGGCGCCCGAATAGCCGAGGATGCCGGCCACGGGCCGCTCCCGCGTCAGGCCCACATGCAGCGCCAGCATGGTGCCCTGCGAGAACCCCAGCAGCGCCATGTCGGCCTCGTCGAGCCCGGCCTTCTCCAGGATCCGGTCGAGGAAATGGTTGAGGATCGGCGCCGCATAGGCCAGCCCCGCCTCGCTCTCGGCCGCGGAAAAATTACGGATCGGCCACCACTGGTAGCCGATCTGGTAGCCGTCCTCCATGCCCGGCACCCGGTCGGGCCCGTCGGGCGAATAGAACGCGGTGTGCGGAAACACCATGCGCCAGCCCAGCGCCAGCCCGTTCAGGTCCTGTCCGCTCGCGCCGAAGCCGTGCAGCAGCACGACGATCTTGGCGGGCCGGCCGCCGGCGAAGGGCGGCAGCGCGGGACCGGACAGTTTCGGCAGGTCGGACATGGAGCTTCCTTGCGGTCGGGCGACGTTGCGGCTTTAGTGTCGAAATGGCCGACACCGTAACCCGCTTCGCCCCCAGTCCCAACGGCTACCTGCATCTGGGCCATGCCCTGTCGGCGCTGACCGGATACCGGGCGGCGCGGGAAGCGGGCGGCCATTTCCTCCTGCGCATCGAGGACATCGACCTGACGCGCGCCCGGTCCGAGTTCGAGGCGGCGATCTTCGAGGACCTGGCCTGGCTGGGCTTGTCGTGGGAGCAACCGGTGCGCCGCCAGTCGGAGCACTTTTCCGACTACGCCGTGGCGCTGGCGAAGCTTCAGCGTCACGGCCTGACCTATCCGTGCTTTTGCACCCGTAAGGACATCGAGGCCGAGATCGCCCGAAGCCCAGCCGCGCCGCACGGCCCGGAAGGCGCGCTCTATCCCGGCATCTGCCGCCACCTCGGCGACGCGGAGCGGCGAAGGCGGCTCGACGCGGGCGACAAGTTCGCCATTCGCCTCGACACCGCACGGGCGGTCTCCCTGACCGGCAAATTGTTCTGGCACGACCGGCTGAAGGGCGAGATCGCCGCCGACCCCGCCTCGCTGGGCGACGTGGTACTGGCGCGCAAGGATATTCCCACCTCCTATCACCTGGCGGTGACATTGGACGACGCGCTGCAGGGCGTGACCCTGGTCACCCGAGGCGAGGACCTGTTCCACGCCACTCACATCCACCGGCTGCTGCAGGAACTGCTCGACCTGCCGGTACCGGACTACTGGCATCACGGGTTGATCAAGGACGCCCACGGCGTGCGCCTCGCCAAGTCCAAGGGCGCCCCCGCGCTGCGGGACTTGCGGGCGGCGGGCATGACCGCGGCCGAGGTTCTGGCGCTGGTGGATAAGGCTGCACCCTAGATCGGTAGACGGCCAGGTTTTCCAACCCACGCAGGACAAGTTCCCTCTCCCCGTGGGCTACGGGATTCACGGAAGTGTTTCTTGTGCGAGGCTGAAGCCTGCGAGGACGGCTGTGAAGCGGTTCCAGCCTTGTGCCATGGTTTTGGGTCCTGGCGGTTTTCCATAGCAGTTCCAGCCGCC
>JBFWZH010000066.1:0-2878 GCA_050185585.1 Sphingomonadales bacterium
CTGTAAACTCAAAGAGTTCAAACGGATCGCCATGCGCGCTGACAAAACCGACGCCAGCTTCGCGGCGAACATCTACCTCGCTGCCGCCGTCATCAATGCCCGGTGAATCTCAACAGACCCTAGGCCGGCTCTGTCCTGACGCCGTAGCGCGCCAGGGAAGGATCCCGGGTGATTAGGGTCAGGTCTTCCACCAGCGCTTGCGCTACCAGCATCCGATCGAATGGATCGCGATGGACCAAGGGTAGGGTTTTCGTTCGTTCCACATGTTGGATTTCAATCGGCAGCAATGCGAACTCATTGATTTCCAGCGCGTCGCGAAACTGGGTGTTGAACGACAGCTTGCCGATGGCTTCCTTTATCGATATCTCCCAAGCAGAAGCGATGCTCAGGTAGAGCATGTTCGACGGCGAGGCGATCAACTCGCGGGTGCTGCCTTTCAACTTGGCGCCTCCGTCAACCCACCACAGAAAAGTGTGGGTATCGAGTAGAAAGCCACTCAATCCTTATTCTCGTCGAGCCACGGATCCCGTTCGCCTTCCATCATTGCCAGGATATCGTCCGGCAACGGTGCGTCCCAATCGTCAGCGAGCCAGATTTTGCCTTTCAACAATCCCGGCTTGCGGGGTTCCTTGGGCTTTTCCGGCAGGGACACGAGCCGGGCGCGCGGCTTGCCGGCCTTGCAGATGATGATCTCCTCGCCCTCGGCGGCCTTCTCGACCAGTTCCGACAGCTTGGTCTTGGCTTCGTAGATGTTGTATTGGGCCGTCATCGCATCACCGTTCGCGTCATCCTCAATATGGTACGACATTCCTTCTTGGTCAAGTTGGTCAACCCTGCCCGTTCAGACAGGTGACGGCCTTCTCTACCGGCGGCTAGCCTCCGTGCTATGCTGCCGCCGGGGAGGACGTGATGAAGCCAATCAACCGCATGGACAATCCGGTGCGCCCGGCGAGCCTGGGCGAGGCCGCGCTGGCCGATGCCGAGGTGCTGGAGTGTCCGTATCCCACCTACGCGCTGCTGCTCGAGGAGGCACCGGTCTGGCGCGATCCGGCGACAGGCATGTATGTGGTCAGCCGCTACGACGATCTGCGGGCGGTGCTGAAGGACACGGACACCTTCAGCAACTGGCGGGTGGAGCACGACCATGACCAACTCACCGGCAACGCGCGCAAGGCCCATGAGCGGTTCCTGGAGAGGGGCTGGGTGCCGGCGCCGTCGCTCGCCGCCCGCGACGACCCCAATCACGCCGAGATGCGCGCGACCTTCGACAAGGCGTTCCGCGCCGGACGGATCAGGGACCTGGAGCCGCTGGTGTCGGGGCTCGCCTGCGAGTTGGTCGACCGGTTCGTCGCCGATGGACGGTGCGAATACGTCCAGCAGTTCGCCATCCCGCTGCCGCTGATCGTCATCTGCCGCCAGATGGGCGCCGCCGACGAGGACGTCTGGAAGATCAAGCGCTGGACGGACGCCTGGATCAAGGGGCGGGGAATCGGGCTCTCGGAAGAGGAGGTGATGTGGGCCACCGACATGGAGATCGAGGCCCAGCACTATTTCCAGCCGATCTTCGAGCGGCTGCGCCGGGAGCCCGACGGAACCCTGCTGTCCGACCTGGTCAACAACGTCATTCCCGAATGGGGCAGGCCGCTCAACGACAACGAACTCCACGCCCACATGATGCAGGACACGTTCGTCGGCGGCTCGGAGACCACCACCAACGCGCTTTCGGCCGGCATCATGATGCTGGCGCGCAACCCGGATGTCTGGCGCAAGCTGAAGTCCGATCCGGACAAGTACCTGAAGACGTTCTGCGAGGAGGTCGTGCGGCTGGAAGGGCCTGTGCAGGGCCTCACCCGCATGGCGGTCAAGGATACGGAAATCCGGGGCGTGCACGTGCCGAAGGGCTCCATCGTCCAGGTGCGCTTCGCCGCCGCCAACCGCGACCCGAGGCATTTCGAGTGCCCGCACGAAATCGACCTGGAGCGCAAGAACGCCGGATCGCACCTCGGATTCAGTTCTGGCGTTCATCATTGTCTCGGCGCACCATTGGCGCGGCGGGAGCTTTACTGGGGGTTCAAGGCTTTCGTCGACCGCATCGACGAGGTTTGGCTGCCCGAGGGCAGGAACGATCTCCGGCACCAGCCCAACTATCATCTGCGGATTCTGAAGGAACTGCATATCGAGTTCACGCCGAGCCGACGGTAGCCAATATGGGGCTGATCATTCTGCTGGCGACGATCGTCATCACGGCGGTTCTGTCGCCCTTCTTCCTCGTCATGCTGATGCGCGCGAGCAAACGCGCGCCCGAGGTCGACGGCGACGGCCGGACCATCGTCGGCCTCACCATGGGACTGGTGGTGCTCGGCATGTGCTGCGCCGCATTCTGCCTCGCCATCGCGTGGCTTATCGTGCAGATGCTGATCGATCCCCATCCGTGGGACGTCGGCACGGCGGTATTTCCGGCGGTCGGCTCGCTGCTGTTCGTGCTGGGCGGCGCCGCGGTCTACGGCGTGTTCTGCATCGGCATCAGCTTCGGCCGGGACGGAATTCTATATCGCAGCGCCTTCCGCCGCCGCATCGTGCCGTGGGACGACGTCAACCAGGTCGTCGATCATCCGGTATTGGGCACCTACCTGCGCACCGGCTCGGGCCGGCTCTACATGTCGAAATACCGAACCGGTTTCCAGCAGCTCATGGCCGAGCTGCGCAGTCGCGGGGTCGCGGGCGCCGAAAGGCGGAGCCTGGCAAGGGTGGTCTAGCTGTGGAGCGTCAACAGGTTGTCCTGATCCAGGCCGAGGCGGCTGATGGGTGTCTGTGATTTTATCCCGCCGTGCGGTCGATGCCAGTTGTATCGATGGAGCCAGGCAGGGAGCTGCGCGGC
>JBFWZH010000067.1:0-2771 GCA_050185585.1 Sphingomonadales bacterium
GGATGGACCGGCTACTACGGGAAACCCGGTCCCGTCGTCATGCTCGAAGGATGGCTCGAACTCCAAGCCGCAAAACGCGCCATCAACAAACTCGGCATCAAACTCAATGTGTGAATCTGTTAGCCCAGAGGGAGAGGGAAAGGTGCCCTAGAAGAACACGAACGACCGCACCACCACGTTCTTGCGGCAGCGGGCATCGGCCGGCGCGGTCGGGTCGATGCAGGCGGTGTGGAACGACCAGCGCGAGACCGAGCCGTCGGTCACCGAGTCGTAGCATTTCAGCATGGACACCTCGTCGGGCCGCTGCCTCGGGAACCAGTACCATTCGTGGTCCGGCCGGTAGGTGAAGCGCTGCGTCTCGCCGACCCGGTCGTCATAGATGCGGTAGTTGGTGATGTAGGGCTGGTCGGCGAAGGACGGCCAGGCGCAGAGCACGAACGGATACTGCTCCACCGTCTCCATGGGCTTGGCCAGGTTGATCGACATGAAGCGGCGCGACATCTTCCGGTCGGCCTCCTCCTCGGTATAGCGCTGCTCGCGCCCGAAATTGCGCAGGTTCCGGGTCAGCAGCTCGCGGCACCGGACCTTGCCGCTGTTGTCGTTGAGATCGTTGTGGACGATGTTGGCGTAGCGCGCGTTGACGCCGGGATTCTTCGCCTCCTGGTTCTCGGTGCGGTCGCCGGCGTAGTCCTTGTCGAAGACGTCGTGGTTGTAGACCAGCGCATCGGTGGCGCCGGGGAAGAAGTCGAGCAGCAGCTTCTCGATTTCCGGATAGAACACGGCCTCGACCTCGGCGGCATCGTAGAAATTGGCGCATTTCGACTCGAGGTGGGCGAGCGACACGCCCAGCCGGTCCATGCATTCCGGGCTCTCGGGCGACAGGCCGGGGTAATACTCGCCGATGCGCCGCGCATCGCGCATGATCTGCGGAAAATAGAGGTCGCGCCGCAAATTCTCCTCCTCGTTCCGCCGCAGCAGCCGCGCCTGCTCGGATCGCGCCGGATCGCGCCAGATGGCGTTGGACGTGACGACCGAATAGGTCGGCCGCTCGTAGACCGTATAGGGCAGCGGCAGCGCCAGCCCGCCCTCGGGCGCGGTGATGCCCTTGGCGCGGATATGATCCATGCACTCGGCGTAGTTGCGAAAGCCGTCGCCCCATCTGGTCGCGATCGGGCCGGGCGGCGCGCCCGCGATCATCTCGGCGACCCGGTGACCCTCGCCCTCCTCGATCAGGTCGAGCGCGTCCTGCAGCGCCGCCTCGGTGCCGGCGTCGCCGTCCTTGTCGAGCGCCATGTAGGACAAGCCGCCATGGGCGGCGATGGGCTCAGGCTGACCCGCGGTGCGCTCGAGCGGCGGCACCCAGGCCCGTTTCCGCTCGGTTGCGACGTCAAGCTCGATCTGGCTCATGGCATGCCTCCGTCCCGGCGGGATCAAATGGCTGGACTTCCTGCATCGTCGGGCGACAGCATCGCCGGCGCAAGTCTACACTTAGTCCTGCGGCGCGCGCCGCCAATGGCGCGGCGCCGCTCCCGGGGAAGGAGCACATATGAGCACGGCACGCGATCCGGACACCCGAACGAAGACGGGCACAATCGCCCTCGCAGGCATCCCGCGGGCGGCCGAGCTCAACGCGGCCATCGCCAGGGCGCTGGGCGAGCTGGGCCTCGACTGCGTCAGCCACGACGTCGCGCGCATGGACGAGATCGCGGACCTGTCAGGGGTCGAGGTGCTGTTGTCGACCGGGGTGAAATGCGGCGCGGCCGAGATGGACCGGATGCCCAGGCTGCGCGCCGTGGTCTCGCCGGTGTTGGGCTATGACTGGATCGACGAGGCCGAGGCCAGCCGGCGCGGCATCGCCGTGTGCAACACCGAGGCGGCCGAGAACCGCGAGGGCATGGCCGAGGCGACCATCATGCTGCTGCTCGCCCTGCTCTACCGCCTCAAGGACACCGAAGCGCTGCTGCGCACCAACGCGGCGGGCGACCCGCTGAAGCGCCACATCCTGAAGGGCCGCACCGTCGGCATCATCGGCTATGGCGGCATCACCCGCGCGGTGATCGCCCGGCTGGCGGCCTGGGGCTGCACCTTCCTGATCCACAGCCGCTCGGCGACCGAGCCCGAGCCGAACCTGGCGTTCACCGACCTGGACGACCTGCTGGCGCGGAGCGACGCCATCCTGGTGCTGACCAGCCTCAGCCCGGCGACGCGGCACATGCTGGGCCGCGAACAGTTCGCCAAGGTCCGCCCCGGCACCCTGCTGGTCAACACCGCCCGCGGCGCGATCATCGACGAGGCCGCGCTGGTCGAGGCGCTGAAGTCCGGCCGGATCGGCGCCGCCGCCATCGACGTCTTCGCCACCGAGCCCTGCCCGCCCGACCACCCTCTGCGCGACCTGCCCAACGTCATCCTCACCCCGCACTGCATCGGCCACAACGAGGAAGCCAAGGAAGCCGGCCCCGGCCTGACCGCCGGCGTCCTGAAAACCCTGGCCGAAGGCGGCCTGCCGGAAAGCTGCCGCAACCGGCACGCGGTGAAAGGATAGGCGCCTGCCTTCCCTTCCCCGTGGGAGAGGGTCAGGGTGAAGAGCGTTGCCTGACAGCGTTCCGGCTCTGTTGCCAATTGGTCCCGTTTCTTCCCCGACAGCGCCCCTCACCCTCCCACGGCCTGCGGCCGCGGGTCCCTCCCTCTCCCAAAGGGCTACGACATTCACACATGTGATTTGAGAATGTATTGAAGGGAGTGGTGAAGTCTGATTCGCTGTCCTGGTCATT